>NZ_JAGIZB010000015.1 GCF_017813395.1 Pararoseomonas baculiformis
GAGGACCGGGGCGCGCGGATCTCCATCTTGGCAGGGAGCTTGCCTCCGGTGCCGGATACGTTGGCGTAGACTGATCAGACCAGGTCGTGAAAGCTCTTGCGGGCGGGGCGGGCCATACGTTTTGGAACGCGATGTTGTGGTGGCGCCGAAGAGCGGCGCAACACCCTTCCCCTATCCCGGCGGGGCAGCCTGCACGCCTTTCAGAACGCCGCGTGACGGCAGGGCGGGCTTGAGTTACATTATCGGAACATTCCGGCCCCGGCTATGGCCTGGTTGCTGCACCCGCTTGATCGCGCGCGCCAACCCCGCGACCCTGGCGCCATGCCGCACCTGAATCCTGGCGAGAATCCCGCCAACGATCCCGCCTGGGCCGGAGCTGCCCGTTTCCTCGAAGGCCGCGTGCCACAGGGCCAGCGGGTCGTCGCACCCGGGAGCTTCACGCCCGTCCTGGGCGAGGTCGCCGCGCCGGAACCCGATCCGCTCCCGGACTGGGCCGTGGTACCCACCGGCGGTGCCGCCGCCTTCCCCGGCGCCCTGGTCCGGCGCCTGCTCGCCGAAACCACGGCCGTCTATGCCAATGACGGCTATGTGGTCTTCGCCCGCCGGCCGACTTTCGGCCTGGCCGACATGCGGAACGCCCCCCCTGTGCGCGCCCTGGCAGACCGGACGCGAGCCGAGGCGGAGCCCAAGCCCGCAGCCGCCCCCGGCCCGACCCTGATCGAGGCAAGCCTGCCCAAGGCAGGGCAGCCGCCCGAGGCCTCCATCACCCCCCTCACTCCCCCCAAGGCGCCCGGCATCCCCCGCGCCACCCTGCCGCCCGAGGCCCTTGCCCTTCGGGTCCCCGCCCCGCCAGCCCGGCCCGAGCCTTCGCCGGCTGCCGCGCCCCCGGCCGCGGCTCCTCTTCCGGCCGCACTTCCCCCCAGCCTCGCCCCGGCGCCACCCCCGCCTGCCCCGGCCGCCGGGCCCCCGGCGCCCGTGGCACGGCGCGATACAGGCTGGGGCACACTTCCCTCCCGCATCGCCGCCCTGCTCGGCCCTGGCCCCGGGCGGCGCCTGGCGGCTCTCGGCACCGGCTCCATGGAACTGGCTGCGGCCGCCATGGGCCCCGCCGCCCTCCTGGCCGACGCGGCGGAACCCCAGCCCGAGAACTGCTTCGACGCCGTGCTGCTGCTGCCCGACGCCACCTCCCTGGCGCCGGACCTCGCTTCCGCCTCCCGCCTCCTGCGCTCCGGCGGCGTGGCACTGGTGGTGGCCGAGAACGCGGAATCGCTCGGCCGGCGCCTGGCCGCGGCGCTCGGCCGCCCGGCGGATAGCGCGGGTCTCTCGGCCGCAGCCATCCGGGGCGCCCTGCATGCCGCTTCCCTGTCGCCGCTGCGGCTGGAGGGCCACTCCCTGGACGCCTGGCGTGCGAGCGGCGACCAGCCGCCAGCCGGTCTGGCGCCTTCCGCCCCTGCCGCGGCGCTCATGGAGGAGGCGGGCGAGGCCGCCGGGCCCCGGCACGCCGCCTGGCTGCTCTTCCTCGCGCGGAAGGGCTGAGGCACGCGGCTGGCGCGGCTGGCGGACCGGTGTAGTCTCCTGCGTCTCACCAGAGAGAACGAGCCGGTCCATGACCTGGTCCATCGTGGCCCATGACCCCGAGAGCGGCGCCTTCGCCGTGGCCGTCACCACCTGCAGCTTCGCCGTGGGCGCGTCCTGTCCCCATGTCCGGGCAGGGGTGGGGGCGGTCTCCACCCAGTCCTTCACCAACCGCTATCTTGGCCCCGCCGTGCTCGACGCCATGGCCCGCGGCCTCTCACCGGCGGCGGCGATCGAGGGTGCGCTGGCCGGGGATGAGGGCCGGCACCTCCGCCAGATCCATGCGGTGGACCGCTTCGGCCGCAGCGCCGCCTTCACCGGCCAGAACTGCGTGGAATGGGCGGGCGAGCAGACGGCGCAGGGCTTCTCGGTCGCCGGCAACATGCTGGCCGGCCCACAGGTGGTGCATGACACGTTGGCGGCCTTCACCGTGGGGGCCAACCAGCCACTCCCCGAACGCCTTGCCATGGCCCTCGAAGCCGGAGAGGCGGCGGGCGGGGACAGGCGCGGCCGCCAGTCCGCGGCAATCCGCCTCGTCACCACCGAGGACTTCCCCGATCTCGATATCCGGGTGGACGACCATCCCGAACCCCTGAAGGAACTCACGCGCCTGCTCGGCATCTGGCGACGGGACCGGGCGCCCTATCTCGATCGCCAGCCCCGCAAGGCGAATCCCTCGGGGGTGATCGACATGGCGGCGACCGAGGCGGCCTGGAAGGCCGCGGGGCTGGATCTCCGCTTCGGGCGATAGGCAGGCGGCTCAGGCCGCGCGGCTGTCCTGCCGGCCGACCTGCGCCTGGAACTCCGCCGCGGACATGGGGCGCCCGAACAGGTAGCCCTGCGCCTCGTCGCACCCTTCCGCGCGAAGCAGGGAGAGCTGCCCCTCATCTTCCACCCCTTCGGCGTTGGTGGTCACGTCCAGGGCGCTGCCCAGCGCGATCACCGCGCGCAGCAGCGCCACCGCCTTCGCATCCCGGGACAGGTGCCGGATGAAGGAGCGGTCCACCTTGATCTTGTCGAAGCGGAAGCGCTGGAGGGTCGCGAGGGAGGAGTAGCCCGTCCCGAAATCATCCATGGCAAGCCGCACCCCCAGTGAGCGCAGGCGGGAGAGGATGCCCAGCGTCTCCGCGCTGTTGGCCAGCATCGCGGCCTCGGTGATCTCCAGCTCCAGGCGCTGCGGGGGAAGGCCGGAGCGCGCCAGCGCCTGCTCCACCGTGGTGACGAAGCTCGCCTGCCGCACCTGCTGCGCGGAGACGTTCACGGCCAGATGCAGCTCGCCCCAGCCCCGTGCCACGTGGCAGGCCTGCTCCAGCACCCAGGCGCCGATGGGCACGATCAGCCCGGTCTCCTCGGCCAGCGGGATGAACACATCCGGGCTGATCAGCCCACGGGTCGGGTGGTGCCAGCGCAGCAGTGCCTCGGCCCCCGTGATCCGGCGGGTGGCCGTGGAAACCTGCGGCTGGAACAGGATCGTCAGCTCCTGCCTCGCCATGGCATTGCGGAGATCCGCCACCAGCGCGCGGCGGGTGCGCAGCCTTTCGTCCATCTCCGGCTCGAAGACGCGCAGGCAGGACCCTCCTTCCGCCTTGGCCTGGTAGAGCGCGAGATCGGCGTCCTGCAGCAGCCCCTCCGGCCGCCCGTCAAAGCGGCCCGGCGGCATGATCGCCGCGCCGATCGAAAGCCCGACCAACCGGTGATCCGAGGCGACCGGCACCGGCTCCTCCATGGCAGCGAGCAGACGGCCCGCGAAGGTGGCCAGCTGCTCGGGCCCGTCCAGCCCCGGCGCCACTAGCACGAACTCGTCGCCCCCTGTCCGCGCCAGCGTGTCGGTCGCCCTCAGGCAGCCGCGCAGCCGCCCGGCCACCTCGCGCAGCACCTCGTCCCCGGCCGCATGGCCCAGGCTGTCATTCACCTCCTTGAAGTGATCGAGGTCGAGGGCGAGCACGACAAGCCCGGTGCGGTCCCGCTGCGCGGCCGCGAAGGCCAGGTCCAGCCGGTCCCCCAGGAGGGCGCGGTTGGGCAGTCCCGTCAGCCCGTCGAAATTCGCCAGCCATCGCAGCCGCTCGGAAAGGCGGCTCCGCTCCGCCGCGGCATCCCGGAACTGGATGCAGGCATCGGTCAGTTCGATCACCTCCCGCGGGGCGCCCCGGGGAGCGGGCGGGATGGGAACGGCCAGATCGCCGCGCCCGAGCCGCCGCAGCGCCTCGCTCAGCGCCGTCAGCATCGCGCCCAGCCGCCGCGCGGCCCCCGTTGCGAGGGCAACGCCCAGGCCCAGGATCAGCACCGCCGCCGGCAGCATCACCGCCAATGTTTCATTGATGGCCAGGATGCCCGCGCGCGGCGGCAGCAGCAGCAGGATCGCGGGCGATGGCGCCGACGCCCTTCCCGTGGTCGTCCCCGGCAGCGGTGAGAGGCGGGCAAGCCAGCGGCGCCCGGCGATCTCCAGCATCCCGGTCGAGGCCTGGTCCGCCACCACGGCCTGCTGGAGCCAGTCCGGCGCCCATCCCGCCAGCGGGCCGGCCGGCATGGCGATGGTGCTGACCACCACCCACCCATCCACCAGCAGGGCGAGCGCCCCCTGCTCCGCCACCGCCAGCCCCTCGGCCGCCTCATGGCCCAGGAAGGCGGAAATCCGGGCATGCAGCCTGCCCCCGTCCGGCAGGGCATGGCTGGTCAGGCTGGTCACGACGGGAAGGGCCGGGCCAGGGCAATGCGCCCCGGCGCCATGATCGCAGCGATCGGACCAGGAACCGCCGCGTCCGGAATGGCCGGGCCACTCGGCCCAGACCTCCAGCGCGCCGATTAGCGGCTCCCCCACCTGCAAGGCGGCGAGGACACGGCCGGGAAGATCATCCGGCACCGGCTCGTCAGGGGTGAAGCTCCGCGTGATGCGCTCGTCGCGCAGCATCAGGCGCGCCAGGCCATCGAGCCGGCCGCGCAGCTCCCCGATCCTCATCTCGATGCGGGTGCCGGCCGCCTGGATGGCCTGCCGGTCCATGTCCTTCTGCTGCTCGCGCGCGAGCCAGCCCACGCTCAGCGCCATGGCCAGGAGGCAGAGGAGAGAGGGCGCGGCGGAGAGAAGAATCAGCCGCGACCGCAAGCCCCGCCAGGGGAAAATCCGCCCCGCCATGCACCGATTCCCACGTCATTCCGGTGGGATGGTGCGGTCCGTGCCCTTGCCCGATCCTTAAGCTGGGCGGCGGAAGCTGTCCGCCCCGGCCCGGAGGGCGGGGCGGATGCCAAATCAGGAAGCGCGGCGAACCGGTTCCGGCCCCGGGATCTCGACCGCGATGGCCAGGGTGGAAAGATCCCCGCCCCGCTCCAGCGAGACATTCACCCGCCCCGGATCGATCGAGACATGCTTGGCCACCAGCTCGATGATCTCCTTTTGCAGCTTGGGCAGGAAATCCTCGCCCTTGCGGGAGATCCGCTCATGCGCGAGCACGATCTGCAGGCGTTCCTTGGCGGCGGAGGCCGTCGGCGGCGCTTCTTCCTGCTTGCCCCGGAAGAACTTCAGCCAGCTCATGCGGCCCTCCCACCGAACAGCCGGGAGAGGAAGCCCTTCTTCTCCGCATCGATGAAGCGCATCGGCCGGTCCTGCCCGAGGAAGCGCGCCACGGCATCCTTGTAGGCGTGGCCGGCCTGGGATTCCTGGTCGAGGATCACGGGATTGCCCGTGTTGGACGCCTTCAGCACGCTCTCGCTCTCGGGAATGACGCCGAGCAGGGGGATGCGCAGGATTTCCTGGATGTCCTCCAGCTTCAGCATCTCGCCCCTCTCGACCCGCGCCGGGTCGTAGCGGGTGACGAGCAGATGCTCCTTCACCGGGTCGCGCTTCTCCTCCGCCCGCTTGGACTTGGACTGGAGCACGCCCAGGATCCGGTCGCTGTCGCGCACCGAGGAGACCTCGGGGTTCGTCACCACCACGGCCTGGTCGGCGAAGTACAGCGCCAGCAGGGCGCCCTTCTCAATGCCAGCGGGGCTGTCGCAGAGGATATAGTCGAAATCCTTCGACAGCTCCTCGATGATGGTCTGCACGCCTTCCCGCGTCAGCGCGTCCTTGTCGCGGGTCTGGCTGGCCGGAAGGATCGAGAGGGTCTCCACCCGCTTGTCGCGGATGAGGGCCTGGTTCAGCTTCGCCTCGCCATTGATGACGTTCACGATGTCGAACACCACCCGGCGCTCGACCCCCATGATGAGGTCGAGATTGCGGAGGCCGACATCGAAGTCGATCACCACGGTCTTCTTGCCGGACTGCGCCAGCCCGGTCGCGAAGGCGGCGGATGAGGTGGTCTTGCCCACTCCCCCCTTGCCTGACGTTACCACGATCACCTGCGCCATGCGCTCTCTCCAGCCCCCTCAACCCGCCACCCGCCCCTGTCCGGGCAGCGGGACGTATATTCACTCCATCGCATGTCCGGCGCCGCCCCTGCAAAGGGGGAATCCGCCGGATGGACAGGCTCAGCCCCGCTCGGCCGGCCCGGCTCGCTCAGCCCAGCTTGTCGAACCGCATGCTCTCGCCGATCAGGCAGACCTGCACGGCCCGCCCGAGCGGCGCATCCCCCAGCCCGTCCCGCACGGCATAATAGCCCGCGATCGAGACGAGTTCCGGCTCGAAGTTCAGCGCGAAGATGCGGGCGGAGAGATTTTCCGCCCCCCCGGCGATCGCCCGGCCACGCAAGGTGCCGTAAACGTGGACATTCCCGTCCGCGATCACCTCGGCCCCGGGATTCACCGTGCCGCGCACGATCAGGTCGCAGCCCTGGGCCCAAATGCGCTGCCCCGCCCGCACGGCCTGGTCCACCACCATGGTCGGCTGCCAGCCCGAAGGCGGCGGCGGCTCGGGCATGGGCATCGGCTCCGGCGCGGGGGCAGGCGCCGCCTGCACCGGCTGGTCCCCCCCGGCGGCGCGCAGCGGCGGCAGCCCGGCGGCCTGCGCGGCGGCACGGATCTCCGGCCCACCGCCCGTGGTGCCGATCGGGGCAATATGGACGCTCCGCAGCTGGCTCGTCAGATGGGCGAAATCCGGCGCCGCCGCCGGGTCCAGGTCGTCCAGCCCCAGCACGATCGGCGCGTTCCGCAGGAAGCCAGGCGCCCGCCGGAACTGGTCCGCCAGGGCCGGCACGATCACCTCCACCCGCGGGTCCAGCAGCCGGAGCACCAGCAGGTTGAAATTGGCCCCGCGCAGCCGGAACGGCTCCAATCGGGCTTCGGACGCGGGGGAGGACATCGGCCGGGGGGTGATCCTATGGCGGGTTCTTTGCCTCACATTACAGGGAAGTGTCCGGCAGGCGAAGCCTTGCGCACCTGCTCCGGTCCGCAGACCCTGCGCCGCGGCACCCAGGCCACAGCAGACCACGCAGGCGAGGCAGGATGAGCGAGAGGAAGCGCCCGACCCGGGCCGATTACCGGCATTTCCTGGAGATCCCCACGCGATGGGGCGACAACGACGCCTATGCCCACCTCAACAACACCGTGTACTATTCCTTCTTCGACACGGTCGTCTCGCGGTTCCTGCTGGCCTCCGGCGCCATCGACCTGAAGACCTCCGCCGTGATCGGCGTGGTGGTGGAAACGGGCTGCCGCTACCTGGCCCCCATTTCCTTCCCCGACCTCGTCACCGCCGGCCTGCGCGTGACCCGGATCGGCAACACCTCCATCCGCTACGAGATCGGCATCTTCCGCAACGCGGAGGAGCAGGCCAGCGCCGAGGGGCACTTCATCCACGTCTATGTGGACCGCGAAACCCAGGCCCGGCCCACCCCCCTGCCCCAGGCCCTGCGGGACGCCGTGGCGCCCCTGCTGGTGACCTGACCGCCGGCGCCCCCGGGCGGCCACGCCGCCGCGGCATCCCGCCCACTCTCCCGCAGGAGCCGGCAAGGCGAACAACCCGGAACGGAAGAACCGGATGCCCGCTAGAACCGCTGGTCCGGCACGAAGCGCACGCCCGGCCGCGCCAGCCCGCCGCCGATCCCGACCGGCGTGCCATCGGCGCGCCAGCAGGCCGCGCCCGTCATCATCCCTTCCGCCCCGAAGGCCACCGCACCCATCCCGCCACCCACCGTCGGCACGCGCAGGATCGCATGGCCACGGGCGATGAGGGCCGCCTCCGTCTCGGCGCTGATCCCGGGCTCCAGCTCCAGCCGGTGGCCCTGGGTCCAGACCCGCGGCGCCTCCACCGCCTCCTGCAGGCTCATCCTGTGATCCAGCAGGTTGATGATGGCCTGCATGGCCGAGCCGAAGATCCGCAACCCGCCCGGCAGCCCGAGCGCCACGACCGGCACGCCATCCCTCATCACGATCATCGGCGCCATGGAGGTGAAGACCCGCTTGCCCGGCGCGATGGACAGTGCCTTACCCGGGTGCGGATCGAAGTTGTACATGTAGTTGTTGGCCACCATCCCCGTGCCGGGCACGGTGAACCGGGCACCGAACAGGCTGTTGATGGTCTGGGTGGTGGTGATGATGGTGCCCTGCCCATCCGCCACGGTCACATGCGTGGTGTTGGGGGATTCCAGCAGCCCGGCCCCCGGCGCCCAGTCCCGGGCACGGGCGGGGTCGATCTCGGCCCGGCGCGCCGCGGCATAGTCGCGCGAGATCAGGCGCCCGACCGGCACCTTGACGAAGGCGGGATCCGCCGTCGCCACCGCCCGGTCCGCGAAGGCAATTTTCAGCACCTCGGCCAGCAGATGCACCGTCTCCGGCGTGCCGGACCCCATGGCGCGCAGGTCGAAGCCCTCCAGCACCGCCAGCATCTGCGCGATATGAACCCCCGCCGAGGAAGGCGGCGGCGGCCCGATCACCTCATGCCCGCGATAGCTGGCCCGCACAGGCTCCCGCTCGATCGGGGAGACGCCGCGCAGGTCCTCCGCCGTGATCAGCCCGCCTCGTGCCTCCATATGGGCCACCAGCGCATCACCGAGCTGTCCGTCATGCAGCGCATCGGGCCCGACCGAGGCGATCAGGCGCAGGGCATCGGCATAGTCGGGCCGCAGCACGCGGTCCCCGGCGCGTAACGGGGCCCCGTGCGGCAGGAACACGGCCGCCAGCCCCTCATCCGTCGCCAGCTCCCTGGCATTATCCGCCACGCAATCCGCCAGATAGGGCGTGGCCCGCCAGCCCCGGGCGGCACAGCGTATGGCGGGCTGCAGCACATCGCCCAGCGGCATGGTGCCGTAGCGTTCCAGCGTGTGGCACCAGGCCCGCAGCGCACCGGGCACCGCCATGGCCAGCACCCCGAAATGGTTCTGGCGCCCCTCCGTCTCCTGGTAGTCCGGCAGCACCTCCGAGACGGTCCGGTACATGTCCGGCCGCGCCGCGCCGGGGGCGGTGGACAGCCCGTCCACCACCGCGTGCCGCCCGTCGGGGAGGCGCAGATGCGCCACCCCGCCCCCCAGGATGCCCACCATCATCGGCTCGACCACCGTGAGGGCGAAAAGGGCAGCGATCGCCGCATCCACCGCGTTCCCGCCGGCCAGCAGCATCTCCGACCCGGCGGCGGAGGCCAGGGGATGGTTGGTCACCACCATGCCCTTCCTGGCGGTAACGGGGTGCTTCTCAGTCATTCCTGGCCCCTCGGCGGCTCATGCCCGGTGCCCGCCACGAAGCCCGCAGCGCGCGACGGATGAGCAGAATTGGGATTCATGCCGCATCTGCGGCGCCGCGTTAATCCCTGCGCTGCTGGCGAAGAGCGAGGTCGAGCAGCAGGAGCAGCACGGTCATCCCCACCAGCAGCACGGCAACCGCCGCCATGGCGGGATCCAGGTTCTCGTTGATCCCGTCCCAGATCTTCCGGGGAAGGGTGAAAACCCGGCGGGAGGCGATGAACAGCACCACCACCAGCTCATCCCAGGAATGGATGAAGGCGAAGATCGCGCCCGAGACAATGCCGGGCATGATCCGGGGCAGGATCACCCAGCGGAGTGTCTGCCCCAGCGAGGCCCCCATCCCCCGCGCGGCGCTCTCCAGCCGGGGATCGAAGGCCGCGAGCGCAGTGGAAACGGTGATGACCACATAAGGTATGCCCGTCACCCCATGGGCGATCACCACCCCGGTGAAGCTGTCCAGAAGCCCCAGCCCGGCGAAATACCGGTAGAGCCCGATTGCATAGGCGATGCTGGGGATGATGATCGGCAGCAGCATCAGCGCCCGCACCAGCTCCGTGCTGCGGCGGGACAGCCGCCAGCAACCGATGGCGCAGAGCGTGCCCAGCACCACGGCCACCAGGGTGGAAGCCGTGGCGATGTAGGCGGATTGCAGGATGGCGTTGATCCAGGCCGGCGTGGTCAGCAAGCGGGCATAATGCTCGCCCGAAAGCGCGTGCTGCGGCAGGGAGAGGAAGCGCTGGTCGGTCAGGGAGACCGGCAGGATGATGGTGATGGGCAGGATCAGGTAGATCACCGTCGCCCAGGCGATGGTGCCGTTCAGCCAGCCCGGCCGGTATCCGCCCATCGCCTCAGCCCCCCGCCCCGAAGAGCCGCCGCAGATTCACCAGCCGCGAGAACACCGCGAGGGTGGCCAGGATCGCCACCACCAGCATCGTCGCCAACATGGCGCCCAGCCCCCAGCGGATGAGGTCCAGGATCTGAAGCTTGATCCATTCCGCCGCCATCAGCGTCTTGCCGCCGCCCAGGATGGCCGGGGTGATGTAGAAGCCCAGCGAGAAGATGAAGACCAGCACGCCCGCCGCGATCACCCCCGGAAGGGAGAGCGGCAGGAACACGCGCAGGAAGGCCCCTGCCCGGCTGGCCCCCAGCCCCCGGGCCGCCGCCAGCACGCGCGGGTCGATCTCCCGCATCGCCGAGAGCATGGGCAGCACCGCGTAGGGCACCATGTAGTGCACCATGCCAATGACGATGCCGAGCTCGTTCCAAACCAGGGCGAGCGGCTCCTCAATCACGCCCGCGGCCAGCAGCCCCTCATTCACCAGCCCCTGCCGCCGCAGCAGAGTGACCCAGGCGAAGGCGCGCACCAGCACCGAGATCCAGAGCGGAACCAGCACCGCCAGCAGCCACCAGCGCTGCGCGCGCGGCCCGGCCAGCGCGATGCGATAGGCCAGCACATAGCCCAGCAGAAGCGAGATCACGGTGGTGATGAAGCCGATCCGCAGCGTGGTGCCGATCACGCGCTGCACGCTCTCGCTGGTGAAAAGCCGCTCGTAATTGCCCAGGCCGGGCTGCGGCTCCGTCACGCTGATCGCCAGCACCTGCAGAATGGGTGCGACATAGAAGGCCGTCATCAGCAGGAAGGCAGGCATGATGAGGGCCCACCAGCCCAGCGCGTGCCGGCCCCGCGGGTTCAAGCCGCGTCCTCCGCCACGGCCACGGCCGCATCGCGCGACCAGCCCAGCCGCACCGCAAGCCCTTCCGAAGGCGCCACCGGGATCCGCCAGGCCGGCAGATGCACGCGAAGCTCTCCCAGGTCCTGCGTCGCCACCGTCACGGCATAGCCCGTGCCGAGATAGGACCAGGCCGCGATCCGCCCCTCCACCACATTGTCCTCCACCCCGCCCCCTGGCAGCAGCGCGATCTTTTCCGGCCGGAGGGAGAGCAGGGCCTTGCCCGCCGGCGCCGTGCCGCGCGCCAGCACCACCGTGCCGCCGCGCCGCAGCGCCATGCCACCCGCATCCGGCGCGGCCTCGCCCTCGATGAAGTTGGACTTGCCGAGGAAATCCGCCACGAAACGGGTGGCCGGGCGCTCATACAGCCCTTCCGGCGAGCCGACCTGCACCACATTGCCATGGTTGAGGATGGCGATCCGGTCGGAAAGGCTGAGCGCCTCCTCCTGGTCATGCGTCACGTTGATGAAGGTGCGGCCCACGCGCCGGTGCAGCGCCTTCAGCTCCTCCTGCAGCTCCGCGCGCAGCTTCTTGTCCAGCGCGGAAAGCGGCTCGTCCAGCAGAAGCAGGGCGGGATCGAAGACGAGCGCGCGCGCCAGCGCCACGCGCTGCTGCTGCCCGCCCGAAAGCTGCGCCGGACGGCGGTCCGCGAAGCGGTCCAGCTGCACCAGGTCCAGCGCCGCCCGCACCTTCGCCTCTCGATCCCCCCGGCTCATCCGCCGCACGCGCAGGGGAAAGGCCACGTTCTCCGCCACCGTCATGTGCGGGAACAAGGCATAGCCCTGGAACACCATGCCGAAGTCGCGTCGCTCCGGCGGAAGCGCCGTGATGTCGCGCCCATCCAGAAGGATCCGCCCCGCGCTCGGCTCCACGAAGCCCGCGATCATCATCAGGATGGTGGTCTTGCCCGAACCGGAAGGACCGAGCAGCGTCAGGAACTCGCCATTCCCCACCTCCAGCGTGGCGCCCTGCACGGCGGTGAAGTCGCCATAACGCTTCGCGACACCCTGCAGGGAAAGCGCATGCCCGGCCACGGCGCTCATTCGGCGTAGTCCGGCTGCTCGCGGTCCAGCTTGCGGCGCAGCGCCTGCCAGGGCAGCCAGCCCTTCACGGGGCTGTCGCCCATCTGGTCGCGCGCCCGGACCACCACATCCTCCGGCGGGATATCCAGCGGCGCGCCGCTGGACTGCGCCGCGATCTGGATGCGGCAGGACTGCTCCAGGTAATACATCCAGTAGAAGGCCTCGGCGACGGTGCGGCCCACCGTCAGCAGCCCATGGTGCCGCAGGATCATGCAGGGCTTGTCGCCCATGTCCCGCACCAGCCGCTCCCGCTCCCCCAGATTGTCGTCCGCGGCGATCCCCTCATACTCATGCACCGCGACGCGCCCATGGAACTCGGTGCTGATCTGGTTGAGCGGCAGCAGCCCACCCTTCTGCGCGGCCACGGCCATGCCGGCCAGCGTATGGGTATGCATCACGCAATGCGCCTGCGGCGCGCCCAGATGCAGCGCGGAATGAATGACGAAGCCCGCCGGGTTCACCGGCCAGGCCGTCTCCTGCGCCGGCGCCCCGGCCGCGTCCACCAGCACGAGGGACGAGGCCGTGATCTCCTCGAAGAGCAACCCGTAGGGATTGACGAGGAACCGGTGCCCCTCCCCCGGCACGCGCACCGAGAGATGGGTGAAGACGAGGTCTGTCATGCCGAACAGCGCGATGAGCCGATAGGCCGCCGCGAGGTCGCGCCGCAGCTCCGCCTCCGTCGGCACATGGTTCGGATCGGGACGCCGGGGCGGCGGGGGAAGTGGCACGTCAGTAACCCCGCTCGGGATCATACAGGTTGGGAAGAGGCCCGCCCGCCTCGAAGGCGGCGATCGCATCGGCCACGTAGCGCGCCCGTTCCCGGCGCCGCGCCACGCTCGCCACATGAGGGGTGACCGTGACCTTCGGATGGGCCCAAAGCGGGCTGTCCACGGGCAGCGGCTCGGGATCGAACACATCCAGCACGGCGCCGGAAAGCTGCCCCGAATCCAGTGCCTCCAGCAGGTCGGGCAGCACCACATGCGGCCCGCGCGCGGCATTCACCAGGGAAGCGCCCCGCGGCAGCTTCGCAAGCAGGGCCGCATCCACGATGCCCATCGTCTCGGGCGTGGAAGGCAGCAGGCAGACCAGCACCTGGCTGCGCGCCAGGAAGGCATCCAGCTCCTCGGGCCCGGCGAAGCTCTCCGCCCCCTCCACCGTCTTGCGGGTGCGCGACCAGCCAACCACGCCGTAGCCCAGCCCGCGCAGCATCGGCACGGCCGCCGCGCCCAGCGTGCCCATGCCCATGATGCCCACGGTCAGGTCGCGCGCCGTGTCCTCGCCGACCTTGTAGGCCCAGCGGCGCTCGGCCTGGGCGATCGCGTGGTCGCGCCCGTCGCGCAGAAGGGTGAGGCAGGCCCAGGCGATGTACTCGCCCATGCGCTGCCCCGTCTCCTCGCCGCCCATCCGGACCAGCGGCACGCCGCGCGGCCAGCTCGGGTCGCGGGTGATGTGGTCCACCCCCGCGCCCAGCGAGAAGATCACCCGCAGCTTCGGCATGCTGGCAAGCCAGCCCGGCTCCGGCTCCCAGGCCAGCGCATAGGTCGCGTCTTCCACCCGGATACCCGGCGCGTCATAGGGCCTGGCCACCAGCCCCGGGCGGAACTCCGCGAGCAGGTCGCACCAACTCTGGCGCACACGCGCGCCCTCAGCCTTCACCAGAAGCATGAATCAACCCGTGATGATGTCGATCACGTCCTGGTTCAGCTGGGCGTAATTGTCACCCCACCAATTCCCGTCCAGCGTCACCTGCTGCGCGGCATTGGCCGGATCGGTGGGGTTGAAGCGCTTGAACTCCTCCGGCACCAGCGCGGCCGCGCGCGGATTGGTCGGACCGTTGCCCAGGAACTTCAGCAGCTCCACCTGCGGCTCCGGATGGGCCAGCATGCTCGCGAGCAGCCGTTGCGAAGCCTCACCGCCCGGCGCGCCGCGCGGGATCACGAAGATGCCGGCCTGCAGCAGTCCCTGGTTCCAGATGAACTTGATCCGGCCATTCGTCTCCTGCTCCAGCACCTTCGCGCGCGTGTGCCAGATCTGGCCCATCACCGCCTCGCCCGTGCGCATGAACTGCTCGCTTTCCGAGCCATTCGCCCAGAACACCGCGTTCCGGCGAATCTCCTTCAGCTTGTTCAGGGAGGCACGCGTATCCAGCGGGTAGAGGTTCTTCGGGTCCTTCCCCAGTGCCATCTGCGCCGCATCCAGCACCGCGAGCGCGTCGCGCCGCATCAGCCGCGTACCCGGGAACTTCCGCAGGTCGTAGAAATCCGCCCAGTTTTGCGGCCCGCCATTCGGGAATTTGCTGCTGTCATACGCGAGCACGGAGGAGAAGGAATAAGGCGCCGCACCATGCTCGAGGGCAAAGGCCTCCGAGATCACGTCGCTCTTCTTCACGATGTCATAGTTGATCTTCGCAACCAGGTTCTGCTTGCCCAGGAGCCGCGCGGAGGTCGCTGAACTGTCGCAGATATCCCAGGTGACGGAGCCGCTATCCACCATGCTCTTGATGCGCCCGGCCGAAGGGCCCGTGCTGTTCTGCACCACCTTGAAGCCCGGATTCGCCGCCTCGAAGGGCGCGCCATAGGCGCGGGCGAAGCCCTCATTCGCGATGCCGCCCCAGTTCACCATCACCAGCTCCCGGGTGCCCTGCGCCTGAGCGGAGCCGCCGGCCGCGAGCGGCGCGAGGCCGAGCGCGCCCAGCAGGCGGAGCGCGCCGCGGCGGTCCAGCCCGCCTCGGCCGAAGGCATGCTGCGCGCGCTCGACGCAGTCCTCGTGGAAGCTCTGCAACATCGGTGCTCTCCCCTCGGCTTCGCGCCCCTTGCCGAAACGCCGGCGCGGCGCAACCCTGCCATGTCCTGAGAAGGATGCCAGCAATTTTGATACCAGCCGGGGCGCCGCCGCGATGAGCCACCCACCTCTCACCCCGGAAGCGCGGCCGTCAGGCGCCGTCCCGGAGCTGATCCTGCTGAATGGCCGCGTGGCCACGATGGCAGATTCCGGGGACTGCACGGCCTTTGCCGTGCTGGATGGCAAGTTCATCGCAACAGGAGATGACCAGGCCATCCGCGCCCTCGCCGGCCCCGGCACGCGCGTGCTGAATGCCGAAGGCCGCCGCGTGATTCCCGGCATCATCGACAGCCATGCCCATCCGGACACATACGCCGTCCGGCTGCGAGGCTGGACTCTTCTCTCGCCCGAGCAGGTGGGCGACCGCACCGAGCTGCTGGCGGCCATCCGCGCCCGCTGTGCCGCCCTGCCGCCGGGCCGCTGGTTCGCCGGCCACCGGCTGAACGAGCGCGCGATCGGCGGCTATCCCAGCCTTGCGGAGCTGGACGAGGCCACCGGCGACCGCCCCGCCTTCATCCTGCGCACCGACGCGCATATGGGCCTCGCCAATTCCGCGGCCTTCGCCGCCTGCGGCATCACGCCCGAAACCCCCGACCCGCCCTTCGGCCGATTCGACCGGGCGGATGGCAGGCTGACCGGCCTGGTGCGCGAAACAGCTGCCCATGTCTTCCTCAACGCCATCCATGGCCAGGACACCGAGGAGGACATTATCGAGGGCATGGAGATGGTGCAGGATACCTGCCTCTCCCACGGCATCACCTCCGTCTCGAATGCGCTCTGCCCCTCCAAGGCCATCCGCGCCTACCAGATGATGCGGCGCCAGGGCCGCTTCCGCATGCGGATGGGCATCATGGCCTCGGGCCGCGAGGATGGGCTGGTGGAAGCGCTGATCGCCGCCGGAATCCAGTCCGGCTTCGGCGATGCGACGCTGCGGCTCATCGGCGTGGAGTGGTGCCCGGACTGCTCTACCTCCGGCCGCACCGCCGCCTACTACGCGCCCTATCGCGGCAGGCCTGCCGAGGGCGAGCCCGTGCCGAACACCGGCATGCTTCTCTACGACAAGGAAGACCTCACCCGGCGCGCCACCGCCGCCCACAGGGCCGGGTTGCAGCTGATGATCGAGGGCGTGGGCGACCGCGGCATCGATTTCGCGCTGGACGTGATGGAGGCCGCCCTCGCCGCCCATCCCGTGCCCGACCACCGGATGCGCGTGGAGCATTGCTGCAACGTCACGCCGGACATCCTGGCCCGCCTCAGGCGCGGCGGCTTCATCGACAGCTCCGCCACGGGCTTCATGGACGAGCTGGGCGAGGCCTATGTCGCCCATCGCGGGCAGGAGGAGATGGTGAATATGTGGCCCCACCGCTCCCTGATCGATGCCGGCATCCCCGCCCCGGGCCATTCGGACTTCGCGGTGTGCCGCGCGAACCCCTTCACCGCGATCGCGGCCATGGTCACACGCCGCAGCGCCAGCGGTGCTGACCTGGATGCGCGGCAGGCCATCACCCCGCGCGAGGCCCTGGCGGCCTACACCACCCTCGGCGCCTTCGCGCAGCGCGAGGAAGACGAGAAAGGCCGCATTGCCCCCGGCCTGCTGGCCGATTTCGCCATCCTCGACACCGATATCCTCACCTGCGATCCCACCGCCATCGCAGGCACCCGGGTGCTCTCCACCCATGTCGGCGGCATCGAGCACTTCCGGGCCTGAGTACATCCGCGCGCTGGAGAACAGTTCATTGGAGCACCCGCAGCGCAGCCGGCATAGTCCCGCGCGTCGCGGGCCGCGCTCTCCCGCCCCAACCCGAGCGGGAGAACCAACTGCATGCTCACCATCGGCGACCAGTTCCCGACCTTCCGGCTGACCGGCGTGGTGGGCGGCCCGAAAGGCCTCGATCCGAAAACCGCCTTCACCACGGTCACGGATGCCGATGACCCCGCCCTTTGGAAGGTGGTCTTCTTCTGGCCGAAGGACTTCACGGTGCTCTGCCCCACCGAGATCACCTCCTTCGGCAGGCTGACGGACGACTTCCAGGCCCGGAATGCCGCCCTCTACGGCGTCTCGGTCGAAAGCGAACTCGCCCATATGAACTGGCGCATCCACCACGCCGACCTGCGCGACCTGCCCTTCGTCATGCTCTCCGATATCCGCCGCGAACTCTCCCAAGCCTGCGGCATCCTCGACCGCAACGAGGGCGTGCCAATGCGCGCGACCTTCATCCTGGACCCTGACGGAATCATCCGCTTCGTCTCTGTGAACGACTTCTCGGTGGGCCGTAATCCGCAGGAAGTACTGCGCGTGCTCGACGCGCTGCAGAGCGGCGAGATCTGCCCGAGCGAGTGGCGGAAAGGCGATCCCGTCCTTTCCGCATGATCCTGGCCTGCGTCGCTTGTGGCCCCGGGGAGAGGAAGAAGGAATTCTTCCTCTCCCCGGCCCCCTCACCATCATCTTTTTCTATCAGTTGGGGCGGCTCGGCTGGTGGTGCGCCTCCGGTCCATGACCGGAGGCGACTGCCAAGGGCAGGATGAGGGGCAGAAACCCCTGCTTGCATCGCATCCGCGGCAGCCAGCCGGGGTTCCAAGGGCCTCAGGCCCTTGGCGGGCGAGGTCCGGAGAGGGCAGAGCCCTCTCCGGGAACCGCAGCCGGGCTCAGTTCCCGTAGCCGGCCAGCCGCGGCAGCCAGAGCGCGATCCCGGGAAAGGCGATCAGCAGGCCCGTCCCGAACGCCATCATCAGCATATAAGGGATGATGGAGCGGTTCACCTCGCTCAGCGGCGCGCCCGTGATGGCCTTGATCACCACCAGGTTCATCGCGACGGGCGGGCTGATCAGCGCCATTTCGAGCGAAAGCGTCAGCAGCACGCCGTACCAGACCTTGTCGATCTCCAGCACGCCCATGGCTGGCAGGATCGCCGGCATGGTCAGCAGGATGATGCTGAAGCTCTCCAGCACAAGCCCCAGCACGAAGAGCAGCACCATCATCGCCACAAGGAAGCCGGTGCGCGAAAGCCCCATATCCGTCACCAGCGCCGCCAGCTCCTGCGGGATGCGCAGCTTGGTCAGCATGTAGCCATACACGGCCGCGCCGGCGATGATCATCAACAGCATCGCGCTGGTGCGCGTGGCATCCTGCACCCCGTCCCACAGGTCACGCCAGGTCAGGGTGCGGTAGATCAGGGCGGCGATGGCGATGGCATAGAGCGTGCCCGTCCCCGCCGCCTCGGTCGCGGTGAACACGCCCATATAGATGCCGCCCAGCACGAAGATGGGCAGTGTCATGGACCAGCCCGCGCGGCGCATGGAGGTTCCGATGCTTTCCGGCGGTGGCTCATCCGCCGGCGCCACTGCCTTGCCCTCGGTAAGGAACACATAGGCGGCGAACAGGAAGGCCATCAGCAGCCCGGGCAGCAGCCCCGCAAGGAAAAGCGCGCCCACGCTCGTCTCGGTCACGAAGGCATAGAGCACCATCGGCGCCGAGGGCGGGATCAGGATCCCAAGCGTGCCGCCCCCCGCCACCACGCCGAAGGCCCCGCGGCGCGACATGCCGTAGCGCAGCATCTGCGGGATGGCGATCTTGCCGATCGTCAGCGCGGTCGCGACCGAGGAGCCGGAAATGGCCGCGAACACGGTGCAGGCCAGCACGGTCGCGATCCCCACCCCGCCGCGGATGCCGCGCAGCAGCGCGAAGGCCGCACCGTAAAGGTCGTCCACCACCCGCCCGCGGACCATCACATGGGCCATCATCATGAAGAGCGGGATGGCGACCAGCAGATAGCCGTTGATGTTCCCGATGACGATCTCGCCCAGCGCGGGAACGCCGCCCTCGACATAGAGCAGCACGCCCAGCGGCAGCAGGAACAACGCCGCGAACATCGGCAGGCCGAGATAGAGCAGGCCGATCAGCACGGCCATCAGGATCAGGAAAGACATCGGGATCCCCGTTGGAGAAGCCGGCCAGGCCGCCAGTCCGGGCGGCCGCCGGCCCTACTCGCCGTGCGCCAGCGTATCGCGCGGCAATTCCTCATCGCCGCTGGGCAGGTTCTCCGGCCGCCCGCCCGTTGCCAGCACGATGCATTGCGCCAGCGCGACCAGCAGCAGCACCGCCGACCCCACCGGCAGCAGCAGCTGGATCCACCACTCCGGCACGCCCTCGATCTCGGTCATCAGCCCGACCATGCGGGAGAACTCCACGGCCTCCCACCCAGCCCAGAGCAGGATGGCCGCCACCGCCGCCACCGAGGCGGCGCCCAGCAGATGGGCCGCCCGCGCCAGGCCAGGCCCCATCCGGCCCACCGCGACATCCACCCCGATATGCTCGAAGCGCCGCTGCGCCTCGGGCGCCGCCAGCAGCACCAGCGCCACCACCAGCCAGCCCGCCACCTTGTCGATCCAGGGCTGCGGCGTATGGAAAAGGTAGCGCGCCACCACCGATGCCCCGATCAGCACGAGGCAGACCACTGTCGAAACCGAGGCCAGGCCACAGGCGAAGCGGGACAGGAGGGCGATGGCGCGCTGCATTGTCACACCGCCCGCAGCAGCTCGAGCACGCGGGGGCCGCCTTCAGGGGCCAGCCGCAGGAAGGCGTCCATCACCGGCTTCTGCATGGCGTCGCGCCAGCGCGCCACCTCCTCGGGGGACTGCTCATGCACGGTCATGCCCTTCTCGCGCAGCTCGCCCACGGCCGCATTGGCCGTGCGGACCGTGGCCTCCACCGCATCCGTCTCGGCCTTCGCCAGCGCGGCCTCGATCGCCTGCCGCGCCTCGGGCCGCAGCCCGTCCCACCAGCGCGGATTCACATAGACCTGCGTGGAGACGCTGAAGAAGGGCGACACCGTGCCGAACTTCTGCACCTCATAGAAGCGCCGGGACACGGCGGCGGAGACATCCGTCAGCCCCGCATCCAGCACGCCCGACTGCAGCGCGCCCACAACCTCCGGCGCGGGCGTCGCGGCCGGCGCGGCGCCCACGGCGGTCAGCGCGTTGTCGATCAGGCTGTTGATGCCGCGGATCTTCACGCCGCGGAAATCCTCGGTGGCCAGCAGCGGCTTGCGGGAGGAGGTGAAGATCGCCCGGTTCGTGGTGAACAGCCAGCCCACCGAACGCACGGCGCGCCGGGCGGTCAGCTGGTCCAGGAACCGCCGCGCCTCCGATTGCGGGAAGCGGCGGTTCTTCTCCAGGTCCGAGAAGAAATAGGGGATGGTCGGCGCCGACATCTCGGGGATGGTGTTGCCCCAGGTGAAGTTCGTCGCCACCGCCGCCTCGAAGGCGCCGCGGGCCACGCCGGGGAAGTTCTCGGCCACCTTCGCCAGCTGCTCCGCCGGGAAGACCTGCACATCGACCGCGCCGTTGCTGCGCGCCTTCACATCCTGCGCGAAGGCGTTCAGCACCCCGGCGATATGATGGGAGGGCGGATACTGGTGCGACAGCCGCATCACCGCCGCCGCCTGCGCCCGCGCCGTGCGGACCGCCGGGAACGGCAGGGCCGCCGCGGCCGGGCCGGCAAGGGACAGAGTCAGGAAATTGCGTCGCGAGGCCATCTTGCGCCCTCCGGATTGCGTTCCGCCGGGTTTGCGGCGCCGCTTCCGATCGGTCAAGCAGGCTTCAGCGCCTGTCCGTTCCGCCGAACAGCCCCCGCAACGCACCGGGGACAAGGATCGAAAGCGGGTCGATCTGGATGTCCGGATCGTCCAGCTTGCCCGTCATGCGGAAATTCGCCGCGAACAGCCCTCCGTTCCGCTCGGATGTGAACAGCTGCCCGATGCCGGGAAGCCGCCCCAAGGCGCTGTTCACCGCATAGGACGGCACGATGGTTCCACGCAGGTCATAGCGTTCCGCCTGCCGCAGGATGCGCCCCTGCACAGTGACCCCCAGTGAGGCGGACACGGCCCGCGCATCGGTCAGCGTCAGGGCCTGGGGCGTGAGGGTGAAAGGCGCGTTCGCCAGGGTGAAGCGCAGCCCCGGGCCGCGCATCGCCTCGGCGATGCCGTAGATCGAGAGCGCCTGAAGCAGCTTGCCGATCGAGGCCGCCTCCCGCACCCCGAAATCCCGCAATTCCGCCACGCCCCGCAAGGGCGCGTTGGGGCCATTCCCCGGCCATTCTCCAGAGGCATGGAAGCTCCCGCCATCCAGGGCGTCGAACAGGTCCAGCCCGCGCAGCAGCCCCCCGAAATTCTCTGACTTCACCTCCATGGCCCGGCCGGCGCCCCGGGGCACCACCACCGCGTCGAAGCCCCCGCCCCGCACGCCGCGCCCGCTCGCGCGCAGTTCGCGCAGCACGCCCTGGGCATCCACGAACAGCTCCGCCATGGCCGGCGCCAGCTCCCGGCCGCCGGAGAGCACCACGCGGTCGAAGGTCGCGCGCACCCGCATCGGGGTGGAGCGCCCATTGCCCGGCCCGTCGCCCTCCCCGTCCAGCCCCAGCTCGCGCATGATGCCGCGCGCATCCAGCACCGCGCCCCGTGCCTCGACCTCCCATGGGCCGCCGCGCGATGAAGGCGCCGCCACCCGCCCCGTGAAGCGGCTGGCCCCGACACGGGCTTCCAGCACCTCCGCCCGGGAGAAGTCGCTGCCGCCGCGGAAATCCACCCCCCCGCGCGCCGAAAGCCCCGGCCCCTCGATCCGCACATCCTTCAGCGCGCTCAGGTCGTCGCCACGGAACACCACGGTTCCCTCGGCCTGCGCAGGCGCCCCTGGCGCCTTGGAATAGGCCAGCGGCGCCAGCGCGATGCGCGCATCCCGCATGTCCACGCGCCCCGATATCCGCGTCTCCCCGGAACGGCGCCGCTCCACCAGGATGTTGTAGTTGAGCGGCCCCTGCACATAGGGCGCCGCCTCCACCCCGATCCGCGCCAGGTTCGCCGCCGGGGTCCGCCCCTCGGCCCGCACCCGCTCCGTCACCTGGCCCGGCGGGCCGCTTGTGAAATCCAGCTCCGCCTGCACCCGCCCGGGAATGGAGGCCAGCTCCGCCGTGCCGGAGAGGCGCATGCCGTTCGGGTCCACCTCCACATCCATCTGCGCCCGCTCGATCATGTGCCCCGCCACCGCATTGGCGACGCGGCCATCGATCACCTTGCCCCGCGCACTGATCCGCAGCGCCTCGACCGGCAGGTCCTTCACAAGTGGCAGCCCCACCGAAAGCCGCGCATCCACCGTGCCGGATGCGGGTCCCAGCTCCAGGGGCCGCCGGTCGAACAGGTGCAGGCGCGGATGGCGGATCAGCGTCAGCACGTCGTTCAGCGGCCCCTTGACCTGCCCGTCCACCTCCAGCTTCTCCACCTCGGGCCGGGGCGCGGCGAGGTCATAGATCCGGATCCGGGCTTCCGGGACGGAAAGCCCCGTCCCCGCCTGCCGCGCAGCGCGGGCCTGGATCCGCACCTCATCCACCGAGAAGGTGACGGTCCCATCCACCCCCTCCATCGGCGCGATCGGGCGCAGCCAGTGCACCGTCAGCCCCTCGGCCTGCAGCGTGCCGCTCGCGGCGGTTATCCGGCCGCCGGAGAAATCGACCGGCGTCTCGCCCTCGATCACCCAGCGCCCATCCCGCGCCCGCCCGGCCGTCAGGTTCTCGACAATCCAGCTCCGCGCGCCCTCCGCCACGCCGGGCGGCCAGTAGAGGGAAAGGTCGGGCACGGCGATCGCGCTCAGCCCAAGCTCCAGCCGCCCCTTCCACATCATGTCCTGACGGTCCGCATGCGCGCGCGCCGTTATCCGGGGCGACGGATGGCCGGGCCGCCCGGGCGGTAGGTTCAGCTCCAGCTGCTCAAGCTCCAGCCGCCGCCCATCCCCGGTCAGCACGGCCCGCGCACCCTGGAACGGCGTGCGCGCCTCCCCCGTCACGATCCGGCCGGGGGAGGCATTCAGCTCCGCCCGCCCGTTGAACTCGCCGGAGCTGAAGTCGTAGAGCGCCGAGAACCGCGCCGCCAACTCGGATTCCAGCATCGCCAGCGGGCGGAGCGAGGGCAGCGCCATCGCCAGGGCGGGCGGGGTCACCGCCTCGATCGCCAGCGAAATCTCGGCGACGGGCGGCTCTCCGCCGGCCCGGCCCGCGATACGGACAGGGATCTCGTCCGCCCCAAGCCGCAGCTTCCCCGCCCCCGCAAGCCGGGTGCTGCCATCCTCCGCCCGGGTTACGGACAGGGCGGCCCCGTGGATCGCCCAGGCCAGGGGGATCAGCTCGTCCCGCACCTGCAACACCGCCCCGTCCACCCGGATCTCCCGCAGGGCGGTCAGCGGCGAATCCGGATCGGGGCGGCGCAGCAGCCGCGCGATCGTCTCCGCCGTGGCATCCGGCTCGGTCTCGGGTGCGGGTTCGGTGCCGCTATCCGGCACCGCGCCGGAGGAGATGCCGAGATCGATGGAGAGATCGCCCGCGGCATCCCGCCGCAGCAGCGCCACAGGCTCCTGCAGAACCACCGCCACCGGCGCCACCACCCCGCGCAGCAGCGGCGGCACCGCGATGGAGACCTCGGCCGACCGGAGCGAGGCCCGGGTGCTGCCGGCGCCATCCACCGCCCGCAGATCCTCCAGTCGCAGGAAAAGAGGCTCCGGCGCCCCGTCCTTCCAGCCGTCCCAGGCCACCCAGGCCTGGCCGAAATGGATGTTCAGCCCCGGCGCGAGAATGGCCAGGCGCGCCGCCACCGCCTCGTTCAGCGCGGTGATGGAAGGCAGCGGCAACGGGCCCTGCGCCAACCGCCATCCCAGCGCGGCAATCCCCACCCCACCCGCCAGGACCAGCAGCATCGCGACCCGCAGCAGGAAGGAAACGCCCTGCAGCAGCAGCCCTGCCACTTGACCTGACAGGCGCCTCACGCGTTGCCTTCCCGCGCATGCCCGACGCCGAGCCCCCCCGCCGAAGCCCGCCAGCCCCCTATGATGCCGCCGCGGCCAGCCGGCTGGCGGAGGATTTCGCCGCGAAGGGCGCGGCAGAGGCGGCCTTCGCCGAGGCCCCCGCCGGCGCCGCCCTGCTGGCCGCGCTGGGCGGCCACAGCCCCTTCCTGGCCGATCTCGCCCTGCGCGAGGCGACCACCCTGCTGCGCTTCGCCGAGCGCGGGGCGGATGCCGCCTTCGCCGCGGCGCTGGACCCGCTCGGCCGCGCGGATCCGGCCGCCAGCTTCGCCCAGCTCGGCGCCGCGCTCCGCCTGGCCAAGCGCCAGGCCGCCCTTATCATTGCCGCCGCCGACCTGTCCGGCGAATGGGCGCTGGATCAGGTGACGGGCGCCCTCTCCTCCCTCGCCGATACCTGCATCGACCTGGCCTGCGTTCATCTCCTGCGGGAGTCCGCCGGGCGCGGCGAGATCCACATGCCCAACGCGGCCAAGCGGGACCCACGCGGCGCCGGCAAGGGCTCGGGCCTCGTGATCCTCGGCATGGGCAAGCTCGGCGGGCGCGAGCTGAACTACTCGTCCGATGTCGATCTGATGGTCCTCTTCGATCCGGCGGCCGCCATCGATCCCGACCGGGCGCAGGCCATCTTCGTGCGCCTCGCCCGCGACCTCGTACGGCTGCTCGAGGAACGCACGGCGGAGGGATATGTCTTCCGCACCGATCTCCGCCTCCGCCCCGATCCCGCGGCCACGCCGCTCGCCGTCTCCATCCCCGCCGCCATTTCCTACTACGAGAGCTTCGGCCAGAACTGGGAGCGCGCGGCGATGCTGAAAGCCCGCCCCGTGGCCGGGGACAGGGCGCTGGGCGAGGGCTTCCTGGCGGAGATCCGGCCCTTCGTGTGGCGCCGCCACCTCGATTTCGCGATGATCGCGGACATCCATTCCATCAAGCGCCAGATCCACGCGGTGCACGGCACCAAGCGCGGCGCAAGCGCCGAGATCCCCCATCTCGACAAGCTCGCCGGCCACGACGTGAAGCTCGGCCGGGGCGGCATACGCGAAATCGAGTTCACGGCACAGGTGGCCCAGCTCATCTGGGGCGGGCGCGAGCCGGCGCTGCGCGACCCCACCACCCTCGGCGCCCTCGTCGCCCTCGCCGCCGCGGGGCGGATGGACCGCCGCGCCGCTGCGGATCTGGCGGATGCCTATGTCTTCCTGCGCGATGTCGAGCACCGGTTGCAGATGGTGGCGGACCGCCAGACGCACCGGCTGCCCGAGGACCCGGAGGGACTCGCCCGAATCGCCTCCTTCATGGGCTTCTCCGATCCGGATTCCTTCGCCTCCACCCTCTCAGCGCATCTTCGCCGCGTCGCCAGCCAGTATTCCCGGCAATTCGAATCCGCGCCCCCCCTCAGCCTAGCGGGCGGCGACGGGTTCGAGGGCGGCAACCTCGTCTTCACCGGCCCGGAGAACGACGCGGCGACGCTCGAGACGCTGAAAACCATGGGCTACGGCAATCCCGCGGCCGCGTCGGGCATGGTGCGCGCCTGGCATCACGGCCATCGCCGCGCCACGCGCACCGAGCGCGCACGCGAACTGCTCACCGCCCTCATGCCATCCCTCCTGGCCGCCTTCGCGCGGCAGCGCGAACCGGATCTCGCGCTCAGCCGCTTCGACCAGCTCCTGGAACGCCTGCCCGCCGGCGTGCAGGTGCTGAGCCTTTTCCACCGCAACCCCGTCCTGCTGGACCGCGTGGCCGGCGTCCTCGGCGCCGCCCCGGCGCTTGCCGATCACCTCGCGCGGGATCCGGGCGCGCTCGAAGGCCTGCTGGCCGGCGGCAGCGGCATGGCCGCCGCCTCCCTCCCCGCCCTCGTCGGCGCCGCCCGACATTACGAGGAGGCGCTGGAGTCGGTCCGCCGCATGGTCACGGAGGGCAAGTTCGAGGTGGATGTCGCCGCGCTCGAGGGCAAGCTGGACGTGGACGCCGCCGGTATCGCTCGCAGCGAACTGGCGGATGCGGCGATCACCTGCCTGCTTCCCCAGGTCTCGAAGGACTTCGCCACGCGCCACGGCAAGATCCCGGGCGGCGCCATGGCCGTCGTCGCCATGGGCAAGCTGGGCGGGCGGGAGATGCTGCCGGGCTCCGACCTCGACCTGGTCCTCATCTACGACCACGCGGAGGACGCGACCGAGAGCGACGGCCCGAAGCCGCTGCCCGTCCCCACCTACTTCTCCCGCCTCGCGCACCAGTTCGTCGCCGCCCTCACCGCCCCAGGTGCTGAGGGCAAGCCCTATGAGGTGGACATGCGGCTCCGCCCATCGGGCAACAAAGGGCCGGTCGCCGCCAGCATCGCGGCCTTCGAGCGCTACAACGGCCCGAAGGAGAACGGCGGCCAGGCCTGGACCTGGGAGCGCATGGCCCTCACCCGCGCCCGCCCGGTTGCCGGCCCGCCCGCGCTCCGCAAGCGCATCGCCGAATGCTGCCGCCAGGCCCTGGCCATCCATGCCGGCCCACAGGCCATCGAGGACGCGCGGGCCATGCGCATCCGCATGCTGCGCGACCTTCCACCCGACGGCCCCTGGGACGTGAAGGCGATCCCCGGCGGACTTGTGGAGGTGGAATTCATCGCCCAGGCGCTGCAATGCGCTCATGCCGCCGAGCATCCGCGCATCGTCGCCCCCACCACGCGCGATGCGCTGGCCAACCTCGCCCGCGCCGGCCTGATGCAGGAGGCGGAGGCTGCGCGCCTCATCCGGGCGGAGCGCTTCTGGCGCAGCCTGCAGTCCCTGCTGCGCCTCACGGTCGGAAGGATGCGGGCGGAGGAGCTTCCCCCCGCCTCCGCCCATGCCCTTCTCCACGGCCTCGCCCCGGCCTGCGGATCACCGCCCGTTGACCTCCCCGCACTCCAGGGACAGATGCAGGAGATCGCGGCCGGGGTGCGCGACTCCTTCGAGCGCCACCTCGGCCCATTGCCGGTCAGGGGGGCCGCATGATCGCTGTCGGGGACAAGGCGCCGGAATTCGACCTTCCGGCCGCGGGCGGCGGGCGCGTCAGCGCCGCGCTGCTGCGGGGCAGGCGCTACGCGCTGTATTTCTATCCCAAGGCCGATACCTCCGGCTGCACCGTGCAGGCCCAGGGCGTGCAGGAAAACCTGGCGGCGCTGGAAAAGGCGGGCATCACCGTGATCGGCGTCTCGCCGGACCCGGTGAAGAAGCTGGACGCCTTCGCGAAGAAGTTCGGGCTGACCTTCCCCCTCGCCTCGGATGCCGACCAGTCCCTCGCCAACGCCTATGACGCCTGGGTGGAGAAATCCATGTATGGCCGGACATATATGGGCATGGAGCGCAGCACCTTCCTCGTCGGCGCGGACGGCACGGTCGAGGCCATCTGGCGCAAGGTGAAGCCGGCCGAGCACGCCGCCCTTCTGCTCAAGGCGGCCTGAGCCGGTTGGGCCGGGCGGGGAGAAGGCACCTCCGCTGCGCGCGCCCCTGCCCAGCGCGCGGCGCGATGGACCCCTTTCCACGCCCCCGCTAGCCTTCCCTTAAACAGGGACGGGAGCGGGACGTCATGCAGGGCCGGCCACTCGCCATTCTCCTCATGCTCGCCGTCGCCTGCGCCGCCCTCGCCATGGGGCTGCGCCAGTCCTTCGGCCTCTATCTCGCCCCCATGACCACCGCCCTCGGATGGTCCACCAGCGGCTTTGCCCTGGCCATCGCCATCCAGGTGCTGGTGAACGGCTTCAGCCAGCCCATCGTCGGCCAGCTGGCGGACCGCTACGGCGGGCGAGTCGTCGTTATCGGGGGCGCGCTGCTCTACGCGGCGGGCATCGCCGGAATGGCCCTCTCGCCCGGCCTCGGCACCTTCACCTTCTTCGCGGGTTTGGTGCTCGGCGTGGCCGTCTCGGCTGCCGGCATGCCCATCATCGTGGCCTCCCTCACCCGCCAGCTGCCGGATTCCATGCGCGGCCGCGCGGCGGCCCTGGGCACGGCGGGCTCCTCCATGGGCCAGTTCCTCGTCGTCCCGCTCTCCGGCGCCGCCCTGTCCGGCTTCGGCTGGCAGATGGCCCTCCTCGCCATGGCCGTGGCCGCCCTGCTCATGGTGCCCCTGGCCCTGCCGCTCGCCGGCAGGCCCGCGCCGAAGCCCGCTTCCGAAGCACCGGAGGAATCCGCGCGCGAGGCCCTGTCCCGCGCCCTGGGCTCGCGCCTGTTCTGGTGCCTCTTCTTCGGCTTCTTCGTCTGCGGCCTGCATGTCTCCTTCCTGGCGGTCCACATGCCGGGCTTCGTGGCCTCCTGCCACCTGCCCCTGCAGGTCGGCGCCTGGTCCATCTCCCTCATCGGCCTCTTCAACATCGTCGGCTCGCTCGGCGCGGGCGAGCTCACCCAGCGCTGGCGCCGGCGGGAGCTGCTGGTGGCGATCTACGGGCTCCGGGCCCTCGTGATGGCCGTGTTCTTCCTCGGCATGGAGAAGACCACCGGCTCCGTCCTCGTCTTCTCGGCCTTCATGGGCGTGCTCTGGCTCTCCACCGTCCCGCCCACGGTCGCGCTCTGCGCCCGGCTCTTCGGCACGCGCTGGCTTGCCACCATCTTCGGCCTCGTCTTCCTCGGCCACCAGATCGGCGGCTTCATCGGCGCCTGGCTGCCCGGCCTCATCTTCGACCGCACCGGCACCTACGACGCCATGTGGTACATTTCGATCGCCGCCGGCATCTTCGCGGCCCTCATCCACCTCCCGGTCCGCGAGCCCGCCCCGGCCGTGAAGCCGGCAACGGCGTGAGGGGCACCTGCCGCCGCGTCGCCGGTGGCGCGGGCTGAAACAAATCGGCGGCGGGGTGGACAGGCGGCCCGTCCTCCCCTTTTCTGCGGCCGGCTATCTGGTCGAGGAGCGTGGCATGCGGCACAGCTGGGCGAAGTGGATTTTGGTCGCGGCGCTGACGGCGCCCCTGGCCGCGGCGGATGCGCAGCAGCCCCAGGCCCAGGCGGCGCCCCATGCCTGGCTCTTCGGATCCTGGACCGGCGGCATCTTCCCGGCGACGGAGACGGAAGGCGCGACCTGCGCCGCCCAACCCACCGTCATCTTCACGCGGGACGTCATCATGCGCGTGTCCCTGCTGGAAGTTCCCTACCGGCAGCGCCTGATCGAAACCGTCGCGGGCGGGCCGGATGCCGTGGAGTTCCGCCTGGCCCCGGCCGCTGCCTCCGTGCCCCCGCTGGGCGGCCGCCTGCCTCCTGACAGCGCCTTCGGCTGTGCCAATCCGAACAACCTTCGGGTGGAGCGGCGCGGGCCGAACGAGATCGTCTTTCCCGACTGCGCCGAATTCCCCAGCCCGCTGAAGCGCTGCACCGCACGCTGACCCTGTCATGCCGGATGACCCGCCCCCCATCCGGCTGACAGCCCCCAGGCACGGCCCCTCGCCTTTCCGGATCCGACGGCACGATCCTGCGCCGGGCTGAGCCGCCATGGACCTGCCGCCCGCCCCCATCCTGGCCGCGACCCTGGCCACCGCCCTGGTCGCGGGGCTGGCGCGCGGCTTCTCGGGCTTCGGCGCCGCGCTGATCTTCATCCCGCTCGCCAGCGCCACCCTCGGCCCACGCGTCGCCGCGCCCTTGCTGATGCTGGTGGACAACATCACCGCGCTTCCGCTGGTGCCCGGTGCCTGGCGCGGGGCGGAGCGGAGCGAGGTCGCCTCCCTCACTGCCGGCGCCCTGCTGGGCGCGCCGGCCGGCGCCTGGTTGCTGCTCCACCTGGACCCCGGGGCGCTCCGCTGGGGCATGTGCCTCCTCGCCATCGCCATGCTGGCCCTGCTCGCCTCGGGCTGGCGCTATCACGGGCGCCCCGCCCTTCCCCTCTCCCTCGCTGTCGGCGCCAGCTCCGGCCTGTTCTCGGGCGCGGCGCAGATGGGCGGCCCGCCCGTGGTCGCCTACTGGCTGGGCGGCGCCATCCCCGCGGCGCGGGTGCGCGCGAACATCGTCCTCTTCTTCGCCGCCAGCGGGCTCATCAGCGCCGCCACCTACCTCGTCAGCGGCCTCCTCACGGCGGAGGTCGTGCTGCTCTCCGCCCTCGTCGCGCCCACCTACGGGCTGGGGCTGTGGTGCGGCAGCCGCCTCTTCGGCCTGGCCAGCGAGGCCAGCTTCCGCCGCGTCTGCTTCCTGCTCATCGCGCTCGCCGCGCTGATCGGCCTGCCGCTCTGGGGATGAGCCGTCTGGAAATGACCCTGGTCAGGCCGGCAGGTTCACCAGCGCGGCCAGCCCGCCCTCCGGCCTGTTCTGCAGCACCACGTCGCCCCCATGGGCGCGCAGGATGTTGCGCGCGATGGGCAGGCCGAGCCCGACCCCGCCCGTCTCGCGGTTCCGGCTCACCTCCAGCCGCCGGAAGGGCTGGAACACCGCCTCCTGGCTCTCCACGGGAATGCCCGGCCCATCATCCACCACCCGCAGATGGATCTGCCCGCCCGAGGGCGGGGAAAGGATCACCCGCGCGCCGCCACCGTAATTGGCCGCGTTCGCCACCAGATTGGCGAGGGCGCGCTTGAGCGCGATCGGCCGGCCACGCAGCGTCAGCCGCTCCGGCCCGGAATAGGTGAAGGCCTCCGGATCCACATCTGGCCGGGCATCCGCCGCCTCGTCGAGCACGGTCCGGCACAGCGCCGCGATGTCCAGCGGCACGGAAGGCTCCGCTGCCGCGTCGTCCCGCGCGAAGGCGAGGGTGGCGTTCACCATCGCCTCCATCTCCTCCAGATCGGCCAGCATCTTCGCGCGCTGCTCGTCATCCTCCATGAACTCGGCGCGCAGCTTCAGCCGCGTGATGGGCGTGCGCAGGTCATGGCCGATCGCGGCCAGCATCTGCGTCCGGTCGCCCACGAAGCGGCGGATCCGCTCCGCCATGGTGTTGAAGGCATGCGCCGCGGTCGCGACCTCCAGCGGGCCGTCCTCCGGCATCGGCGGCGCGTTCACGTCCCGCCCCAGCGCATTGGCGGCGCGCGCCAGGTCGCGCACCGGCCGCGTCAGCCGCCGCGTCGCCCAGACGATCAGCAGCGCTGCCGCCGCCGTCATCAGCAGGAAGGCCATCAGGAAGGTTTCGGAATGCCAGGGGCGTGGCGTCGGCATGTGCACGCTGATGTTCAGCCACCCCGTCCCATCCGGCAGCTGGATGGCCAGGTAGATCCGGCCGAAGCGCATTCCTGCCTGGACCTCCCGCGGGCGCAGCCGCGGCGGCCCGCCCATCATGAAATCCGGGCGCACCATGCGCAGCACGGGCGGCGGCGCCGGCAGCATTCCCACCCGCACGACCGGCTGGTCGTCCAGCGTCGCCTCAAGCCCCTGCGGCAGCTCAATATCGGAGAGAATGGAGCTGCGCCGCTCCGGCGGCGCCACCACGATGGCCCGCCACAGCCCGAAGAGCCGGGCGGACATCTCGCGCTCCGTCGCGGCGCGCTGCAGGTCCACGCGATCCAGCGCATGGATGGTCAGCCCCGCCGCCTGCACCGCCATCAGGGCCAGCAGCAGGAACAGCGCCGTCCGCCCCGCGAGGCTCGGCGGCAGGATGCGGCGGAGCACCGAGCGTGCGCGCCCCTTCACAGGAAGGCGCGCATCAGGCGGCCCGCTCCACATCGGCGGCCAGCACATAGCCGCCGCCGCGCACGGTCTTGATCAGGCTCGGATTGCGCCCGTCATCCTCCAGCTTGCGGCGGAGGCGGGAGACGGCGACATCGATTGCACGGTCGAAAGGCCCGGCCTGGCGGCCCCGCAGCAGGTCCATGAGCATGTCGCGCGTCAGCACGCGGTTGGGCCGCTCCACTAGCACGGTCAGCAGCTCGTACTCGCCGCCGGTCAGCGGAACCTCCGCGCCGTCAGGGTTCAGCAGCCGCCGGCGTTGCGGCTCCAGCGTCCAGCCACCGAAGCGGATGGCGCTGGGCAGCGGGTCGCGCCGGGCCCCCTCGCCATGGGCGCGGCGCATCACGGCGCGGATGCGCGCCAGCAGCTCACGTGGGTTGAAGGGCTTCGCCACATAGTCGTCCGCGCCCAGCTCCAGCCCGACGATCCGGTCCGTCTCCTCCCCCATGGCGGTGAGCATCACGATCGGCACGTCGGACTGGCCGCGCAGCCAGCGGGCGAAGTCCAGGCCGGACTCCCCGGGCATCATCAGGTCCAGGATCACGATGTGGTACCGGCCCAGCGGCCAGGCCCTGCGTGCCTCCCGCGCCTCGCGCGCCGTGGTCACGCGGAAGCCCTGCTTCTCCAGGAAGCGGGCCAGAAGCTCGCGGATCTCGCGGTCATCATCGACGACCAGGATGTGCGGGGCGGGTTCCATGCGCTGTTACATAGCGCGCCCGGGCGCCATGTCGCGGGGGCCGTTGTTACATTCCATGTCTGAAGGGCTTCCCGTTGCCTGGCGTTTCACCGGCGCGCCCGGGTCCTTGGATCTGCGCCCCGCAGCCACCAGTTAGGGGGCGTGCCAGGGCCCCTCGCCCCCCTATCCCCCGGGGCCTTGCACGCAACGGCGGCGGGTGGATTCGCATCCCCCCTTGTCGCGGCCCCCGCCGCCGTCCACCACCTTCCCCATGCATCCTCCTCCGGAATGGGCCGAGCGCGGCCTGGCGGCCCTTGCCGGGCTGGATCCCGCGCTTCACTGCGTCCTGGCGCGCTGCGGCCCCCTGCCCTGGCGGCGGCGCCCGCGCGGCTTCCCGGGCTTGCTCCGGACCATCTGCGGCCAGCAGATCAGCAACCGCGCCGCGGGCGCCATCTGGGCAAGGCTCAGCGCCATCCCCGGCGCGCTGGAACCCGCCACCCTGCTGCTTCTGGACGACGCCACCCTCTGCGGGGCCGCGGGGCTTTCCCGCCCCAAGGCCGCCCATGCCCGCAGCCTCGCCACAGCCATCCTGGAGGGAAGGCTGCGCCTGGAGGCTCTACCGGACATGCCGGACGAGGAAGCGGTGGCCCATCTCTGCACCATCCGTGGCCTCGGCCGCTGGACCGCCCAGGTCCATCTCCTCTTCGCGGAGGACCGGCCGGATATCTTCCCCGAAGGCGACATCGCCCTTGCCGCCTCCCTCGCCCATCTGCGCGAACTTCCCGCGCGTCCCGCCCCGAAGGCCCTCACCGCGCTCGCGGCGGAATGGCGCCCCTATCGGTCCCTCGCCGCCCGCCTGCTCTGGCACAACTGGCGGCACGCCACCGGCCGCCCCGGCGCGGATCCAGAGGATGACGGCTGACATGAACCCACCCGACCTCACCGGCGGCCGCACCATCACCTTCCTCTACACGGACGACCTGCCCCGCCTCTCCCGCTTCTACGAGGAGGTGCTCGGGCTCGCCTGCGTGGTGGACCAGGGACGCTGCCGGATCCTGCGCGCCAGCCCGACCGCCCTGATCGGCATCTGCGACATCCCCGGTCGGCCCAGGGGTACGGACGGGGTGCTGGTCAGCTTCGCCGTTGAGGATCTGGACGCCGCCCATGCGGCGCTCTCCGCCCGCGGCGTGCGCTTCGAGGGCCCGGTGAGCCTCGGCATGGGCGGCACGGTCCGCAGCGCCTTCTTCCGGGATCCGGAGGGCTACCGGCTGGAGATCCAGTCCTTCCTCCAGGACGGACTGCCCTGGCTTCCCTGAGCCCTCAATAACCCAGCGCCACCGCCACCTCGCCCAGCAGCCAAAGGGAGGGAAAGGTGATGACGAAGGCCAGCATGGCTTCGCGGATCGTATCATTCGGGACGATCGGGCGTGTCGCGGCATGGAGGTATCGCATGGGCAGCAATGAACAAAACATGAACAACCTTGGCAAGCAAAGACCGCCGCCATGAGTCGCGCGGGCCGCCCCCCGTGGCCTGGCCGCATCACTCCGCTCCGCCCTCCGAAACCCTGGTGCAGCGCCGGGCGTCTTTCACCCGAGGCGCATGCCCCGGGCGGAAGATCGCCGCAGCCTCTCGCCCCGGCACGCGACTTGCTGCAACCATGGCGCGGCGGCCCATCCCGGCCACGCATAACGGAGGACAGGGTGCCGGCCTTCGACGAAATGAGTGAGGGGAGCCGGATCCGCTCCCCCTATGCGGAAATCGCCCGCTATCTCGATGCCGCGGGCAGCGCGGCACTGGAAGCCAAGAGGCGGGAGGCCGAGGTGCTTTTCCGCCGGATCGGCGTCACCTTCGCCGTCTATGACCAGGGCGGCGATCCCGAGCGCCTGATCCCCTTCGACGTGATACCCCGCATCATCGCCCGGCAGGAATGGGAACACCTCCGCCGCGGGCTGGAGCAGCGTGTCCGCGCCCTGAACTTCTTCCTCGCCGATATCTACGGCCCCCGCCGCATCCTGCGGGAAGGCCTGGTCCCGGCCGAGCTGGTCCTCAAGAACGAGGGCTACCGGAGCGTCATGGAGGGCTTCACCCCGCCGGGTGGGGTTTACACGGTCGTCTCGGGCATCGACCTCGTCCGCACCGGCGCCGAGGAGTTCTTCGTGCTCGAGGATAACTGCCGCGTCCCCTCCGGCGTCTCCTACATGCTGGAGAACAGGGAGGCGATGATGCGCCTCCTGCCCAATCTCTGTGCTTCCCACCGCATCGCCCCGGTGAGCCACTACCCCGAGGAGCTGCTCGAAACCCTGAAGTCGCTCGCCCCTCCGGCCTGCCAGGGCGAGCCCACCGTGGCGGTGCTCACGCCTGGCCCCTTCAACTCCGCCTATTACGAGCACTCCTTCCTCGCCGATGAGATGGGCGTGGAGCTGGTCGAGGGCGCCGACCTTTTCGTGCGCGATGACACCGTGTTCATGCGCACCACCGCCGGCCCGCGCCGCGTGGACGTGATCTACCGCCGCGTGGATGACGAGTTCCTGGACCCGCAGGCCTTCCGCCCGGATTCCATGCTTGGCGTGCCCGGGCTGATCTCCGCCTATCTCAAGGGCCGAGTCACCCTGGCCAATGCGCCCGGTGCGGGCGTGGCGGATGACAAGGCCGTCTATCCCTTCGTGCCGGACATGATCCGCTTCTACCTCTCCGAGGAACCGATCCTGCGGAACGTGCCGACCTATATGTGCGAGCGCGACGAAGACCGCGCCTATGTGCTGGACCATCTGCATGAGTTGGTGGTGAAGCTTGCCCGCGGCTCGGGCGGCTACGGCATGCTGGTGGGCCCGCACAGCACCGCGGAGCAGCGCGAGACCTTCGCCGCCCGCATCCGTGAGAAGCCGGCCGACTACATCGCCCAGCCCACCCTCGCGCTCTCCACCGTGCCGACCCTCTGCGAGGCCGGCATGGCGCCGCGCCACGTGGATCTGCGCCCCTTCATCCTCTTCGGACGCGAGCAGGTCCGCATGGTGCCTGGCGGGCTCACCCGCGTCGCGCTGCGGGAGGGCTCGCTCGTCGTGAACTCCTCCCAGGGCGGCGGCACGAAAGACACCTGGGTGCTGGAGGAGGATCCCCCGCCCATGACACAATCCATGGGCAGCAAGGGCATGAGCCAGAGCATGGGCGGGATGACCCAGAGCCTGGGCGGGAGCCAGGGCTGATGCTCGCGCGCACCGCAGACAGCCTCTTCTGGCTTGGCCGCTACATGGAACGCGCCGGCAATGTCGCGCGCGGCCTCAACGCCACGCTCCGCATGGCCTCCCTTGCCGCCCCGCGCGGGACGGAGACCGCGGAATGGGCCGGCTTCCTCGATGCCACCGGCACCAGGGGCCACTACCAGGAGCTCTATGGCGATCCCACGCCCGACCAGGCCGCCCGCTGGCTTACCCTGGACACGCTGAACCTCTCCTCCATTGCCTCCTGCTTCGAGTCAGCGCGCCGCAACGCCCGGGCCGTTCGCACCGCGCTGACCGTGGATATGTGGGAAGCGGTGAACGATACCTGGATCGACCTCCGCAAGCTCGACCCGGGCGAGGCCGGCGGCGACCGGCTCATGGGCTTCAATGACTGGGTCATGGCCCGCACCGTCCTGTTCAACGGCGCGGCCATGGACACCATGCTGCGGGACGATGCCTGGCGCTTCGTGCGGTTGGGCGTGATGCTGGAACGGGCGGACAACACAGCCCGCCTTCTCGCCTCCCGCATCTCGGCCTTCGGCGTGGCGGCGGATGAGGACGCCTCGAACCACGCCCAGTGGCAGGCGTTGCTCCGCTCCGTGGCGGCGCTGCGCGCCTACCAGCACCTGTTCCGAGAGCGGCTGCGGGCCGCGCGGGTGGTGGAACTGCTGCTGATGCGGCCGGAGCACCCGCGATCCGTCAGCGCCTGCTACGAGGAGGTTAACGATATCCTCGGCGTGCTCGCCATGTCCGATGGCGAGGACCGCGTGGCCTGCCGGCGGCTTGCCGCGGCCCTGCGCGGCCGCTGCGTGGAGCACACGCCGGCCCGCCTGATGGATGGCGGGCTGAAAACGGTGATCGACGAGATCATCGCCGGCAACGGGCGGCTCGGCGCCTCGATCGGGAAGTGCTTCCTCATCGGCTGAGTTAGGCGGCGGGAGGGCGGCCTGCTCTCCCGTCCGGTGCCGCTTAGATCGGCAGGTCCTCAGCCATGCCATTCGGTGCATGGGGCAGCCCGGACACGCCGCCGGGAAGCCGGACCAGAGTTCCGAGGCCCGCTTCCGCGCATGGTTCACGGATGCAGGCGCGCGGTGCGCCGTGTCGAGATCTGCGACGCAGGAAGGCTGCTCGGCGAGGAGGGCTGCCGCCCGGCAACTGGGGGCGGTGTGTCGGCTGGGTCACAGGATTGAAAGGAATCATCACGAGACTGTGAATGCCGGCAATTCTGAAGCTAGGCTTCTCCCATGAGCAGCTTCCGCACCCAGGCCATCGCTGGCCGTGTCGTCCTGGTTCATGACATGCCGGACCAGGTCGTCGTCTCCGAATTCGATGCGGCCGAGGCCGCGACTCTCATCCGCCAGCTGGAGGATTCGCTGGCGGAGGTGCTGCGCGGCCTCGCCCAGCAGGCGAGCGGACCGCTCAGGCCGGAGATGGTGGGCTAGGCCCACCGCCTCTCAGGCGGCCAGGGCGGCGCGGATGGCCGCGAGGGCTTCCGCGGATTTCTCGCCCTCGGGGCCGCCGGCCTGGGCCATGTCGGGGCGGCCGCCGCCGCCCTTGCCGCCGACGGCGGCGGAGGCGGCGCGGACGAGGGCGACGGCGTCGGCCTTGCCCTTCCCGGCCTCACCTACCGCGACGACGATGCTGGCCTTGCCTTCCGCGGAGGAGACGAGGGCTACGACATCGGCGGTGCCGCCCTTGAGGATGGCCTCGGCGAGGGATTTCAGGTCGCGGGGCGGCACCTCCCCGAGGTCGCGGAGGGCGACCCGGAGTTCGGCGATGGTTTCCACCTCGGACGCGGCGCCGCCGGTGGCGAGCTTGCGGCGGAGGTCGGCCACTTCGCGCTCCAGCTTGCGGCGGTCCTCGAGCAGGGCGGCGACGCGGGCGGGGAGCTCGGTGGCGGAGACCTTGAGGGTGGCGGCGGCCTCGGTGAGGAGGCGCCCCTCCTCCTCGATCACGGCGAGGGCGGCGGGGCCGGTGACGGCTTCCACGCGGCGGACGCCGGCGGCGACGGCGCTTTCACCGACGATCTTGAAGAGGCCGATATCGCCGGTGCGGGCGACATGGGTGCCGCCGCAGAGTTCCAGCGAATAGACGCCGTGCTTCGAGGTGGCCTCGGGGTCCTCACCCATGCCGACCACGCGGACCTCGTCGCCGTATTTCTCACCGAAGAGGGCCATGGCGCCGGCCTTGACCGCCTCGTCGGGAGTCATGAGGCGGGTGGTGACCTCGGTGTTCTGGCGGATGCGGGCGTTCACCTCCTGCTCGACCCAGGCCAGGTCCTCGGGGGACATGGGGGTGGGCTGGGAGACGTCGAAGCGCAGGCGGTCCGGGGCGTTGAGGCTGCCCTTCTGGGCCACATGCTCACCCATGCGGCGGCGCAGGGCTTCGTGCAGCAGGTGGGTGGCGCTGTGATGGGCGCGGATGGCGCTGCGGCGGTGATGCGCGACCTCGGCCAGCACGGGGGCGCCGACATTCGCGGTGCCGTGCTGGACGATGCCGATATGGATGTGGAGGCCGAGCTTCTTCTGAGTGTCGCGGATGGCGATCTGGAGGCCTTCGGGGCCGGTGATGAGGCCGGCATCGCCGACCTGGCCGCCGCTTTCGGCGTAGAAGGGCGTCTGGTTGAGGATGACGGAGACTTCCGTGCCCTCGGGGGCCGACTGGACCTCCTGGCCGTTGGCGACGATGGCGAGGATCGAGGCCTCGGCGCGTTCGGTGGTGTAGCCCTGGAATTCGGTGCCGGTGCCGAGCTTTTCCTTCAGGTCGAACCAGAGGGTTTCGGTGGCGGCCTCACCGGTGCCGGACCAGGCGGCGCGGGCGCGGCGGCGCTGCTCGGCCATGGCGGTTTCGAAGCCGGCGGTGTCCACGGGGCGGCCCTCGGCGCGGAGGGCGTCCTGGGTGAGGTCCAGGGGGAAGCCGTAGGTGTCGTAGAGCTTGAAGGCGACATCGCCCGGGAGGGGCTGCTTGTCTCCGAGCCGGGCGGTTTCCTCGGCGAGGAGGCCGAGGCCGCGTTCCAGCAGCGAGCGGAAGCGGGTTTCCTCAAGGCGGAGGGTTTCGGTGATGAGGGATTCCGCGCGGACCAGTTCCGGATAGGCGGCGCCCATCTGGCGGATCAGCACCGGGACCAGGCGGGGGAGCAGCGGGTCCCGCGCGCCCATCATGTGGGCGTGGCGCATGGCACGGCGGAGGATGCGGCGGAGGACATAGCCGCGACCTTCATTGGAGGGGAGCACGCCTTCGGCGATGAGGAAGGCGCCGGAGCGGAGGTGATCCGCCACGACGCGGTGGCTGGCGCGGAAGGGGCCGTCGGGGTCCTGGCCGGTGGCCTCGGCGCTGGCGAGGATGATCGCGCGGAAGGTGTCCGTGTCGTAGTTGTCGTGGACGCCCTGGAGGATGGCGGTGAAGCGTTCCATCCCCATGCCCGTGTCGATCGAGGGGCGGGGCAGCGGGTTGCGGACCCCGGCCGGTTCCTCGAGGAACTGCATGAAGACGAGGTTCCAGATCTCGATGAAGCGGTCACCGTCCTCATCCGGGGAGCCGGGGGGGCCGCCAGGGATCTTTTCGCCGTGGTCGTAGAAGATTTCCGAGCAGGGGCCGCAGGGGCCGGTATCGCCCATGCGCCAGAAGTTATCTGACGTGGCGATGCGGATGATCTTTTCTTCCGGAAGGTTTGCGATCTTCTTCCAGAGGGTCGCGGCTTCCTCATCCTCATGGAACACCGTGACGAGGAGCTTTTCCTTGGGGAGGGCGAAGTCCTTGGTCAGCAGGGTCCAGGCATGGGTGATGGCCTGTTCCTTGAAGTAGTCGCCGAAGGAGAAGTTCCCCAGCATTTCGAAGAAGGTGTGGTGGCGGGCGGTGTAGCCGACGTTATCCAGATCATTGTGCTTGCCGCCGGCGCGGACACACTTCTGGGCGGTGGTAGCGCGGGTGTAGGGGCGCTTTTCGGCGCCGGTGAAGACGTTCTTGAACTGCACCATGCCGGAGTTGGTGAAGAGCAGCGTGGGATCGTTGCGCGGGACCAGGGGGCTGCTGTCCACAACGGAGTGACCGTTGCGGGCGAAGTAGTCCAGGAAGGTGGCGCGAACGTCGTTGCTGCTGGTCATGGTGCGGTTTTACTTCCGATTCCTCGCGGGAACGCGACCGGGGCGTTTACCGCGGAGGGGGCCGGTGCGTCGAGGGTGCGCGGGGGCGTGGGGTTCATGGCCAGGCGAGGCGCACGGTGCGGGGGATACGGGTGCGGCCGAGGGCGGCCCTGGCCAGGGCGGCGAGGCTTCGGAAGTGGTCCTTCGCGGTTTGGAACTGGCGTTTCGTGCGCGGCACCGGGGGTGGCGGGAGGCGGGCGAGGGTTTCGGACAAATGGGGATCCGGCAGGAGCCAGGGTGGGCCGTTCAGCGCCGTGCGGAGGCCGAGTTTACGGATGAGGAGAAGGAGAGGCATGCCGCCGAGGCGTGCGGCGCGGCGTGTGGCGCGGCAGATGGCGTATTCGATCTGACGCAGGGGGTGGTTGGGGGCGGCATCGGCCAGGGCTTCGAGCAGGCGGTGCCAGAGGCCGGCGTGGGTGAGGCGGCGGAAGAAGCGGGCGACGGTATCGGGTTTGCCGTAGTGGCTGGGGAGGTTCTTCCAGGGTTCGCCCGGGGTGTGGGCGAGGTGGAAGATGGCGTTCATGCGGGAGCGGAGATCGGCGATGCGGCGGCCCTGGGGGGAGCGGGGCAGGACGTAGGGGAGGAGGGCGTGCCACTGGAGATCGGTGAGGGGGGCGAAGGGGCGGGGTAGAGTGAGGCGGGACATGGACACAACTCCTACTTCAGCGATTTATTAGGAATTTCCGCCTTCTGTCAAGTTTGTCATGTCGTCGCTCGACGATCTCGCGCCAGAGCTCCGACATTCGAATATAAAGAGCTGTCTCAAGAAGGAACTCCCATGCGACTGCTGAAAGCTAAAGTGAAGGGTTATCAGTCCTTCGAAGATTCTGGAGAGATATTTTTCCAAGATCGGACCAACTTAATTGTTGGCCAAAACAATGCCGGAAAAAGTGCGCTCCTACGGTCGTTAACTTCCCATTTTAGTGACGATCGACATCGTACTCCTGAGCGTTGGGAGGCGTTTCGACTACCACTACCTGAGGTAAACTTGACCTTATCGGTAAACGGTGCAGAAATCCGGTCAGCAATCTTGCAGAGCAACTCACCCCAGGTTATTCCGATAGCGCAAGACCAGTTATTCGATGGAGTAGGATTTGTACAAAATTTCCTGCAGATGAAAAGCCTTGAGATAACTCTGAGGAGGGCCGCCGGCCAGCAATTCACCAGCTCCTATCCAACCCACGGTCTTTTTTATCATGCACCCGAATCACCTCAGTACGGCGTTACTCTGTACCCGCAGAATGGCGACGTTATCATCCAAATGAATGACAAGAGCGGCGACACGCTAGCTGGCCTTATCGGACATGCATGGGAACAGGATATGTTCCACTTCACCGCCGAGCGCATGACGATTGGTGAATCATCTTACGGATATGCCACTCGTCTGCTGCCTAATGCAGGAAATCTCCCCAACGTTCTACACACGCTCTACACAGAACGTTGGAATGTTTTCCAACGCCTTGTCGGGCACGTGAAAGATGTGTTCTCGACAGTTGGCAACCTCAGCGTTCGCATACGACCAGAAAACAACAATATTGAGGTTCGTGTGTGGCCCACCGAAGATATGGAACGGGTAGAATTAAGCTTTCCTCTCAACTCCAGCGGAACTGGAGTGTCACAGGTTGTCGCCATCCTCGCCGCCATCATGACACGGGAGAGCGCGACAATCATCATCGACGAGGTAAATAGCTTCTTGCATCCTGCAGCAGTCAAAGCTCTCCTTCGAATTTTGCAAACGAATTACTCAAATCACCAGTATATTATCTCGACTCATTCGCCGGAAGTTATTAGTTACAGCAACACCACAACTGTCCACCTTGTAAAACGGCGCGGCTACAGTTCCTCGGTGGAACTCCTAAATCTCTCGGAAGTCGGAAATTTTCAAGATGTAGCTCAACACCTTGGTGTCTCTATGTCCGATGTATTCGCCGCCGATCGTGTCATTTGGGTAGAAGGACCCACAGAGGAAATCTGCTTTCTATACTTGTACAGAGAGCTTGTTGGTCCGCTACCACGGGGTCTGATTATCAGCTCCGTTGCGGCAACTGGTGACTTCAACTCCAACAAGAGAGATCCCGCGATTGTATTCGATGTTTATAACCGTCTAGCGAGCGCAACTGCCCCCTTGGTGGCCTCGGTGATTTTCAGCTTTGATACAGAGAAATTGACCGAAATCGAAAAAAACGAAATGCGCCGAGCGTCGAGAAATCGACTCCACTTCCTTCCAAGGAGACATCTCGAATGCTATTTACTGAATGCAGAAGCAATTGCAGATTTCATTAATACAAAGTTGCGTCAGACGGCAGAGACAGTCAACCCGGCTCAGGTTCAAGAGATATTAGTAAGGCTAGCGAGTGCACGCCCATTTTTAATCCGGGAATGGTCTGGCGACTTGCGTGATACGGAGTGGCTGGCTCGAGTAGACGGAGCCAATCTAATCAAAGCAGCATGCAGTGAAATTTCCTCAAATAGAGCACCGTTCGCCAAGAACAAAGACTCGCTGCATCTGCTTCGGTACATAGTAAAAAACTCACCAGAATTCGTAAGTTCCTTAAGAGATTACGTTTCCGATCTTGTAGAAACAGCATCCAAATCCGATAATGAACAAGTTGGAACCGCACCCGCAACCTAGCGACCAGCGCTGCTTGCAATCAACCTTTTAGGCTGGGAGCAATGGTGATCTAGGCAGACCCATTGGGGAGGATCGAAGTGCGTAGGTAGCATTGTAGACGGACCTCTCCCCCATGGCCAACACCGCCCGCGCCGCGATCAAGGCACTCCAGCCCGAGCTGATCGCCATCCGCCGCGACATCCTTGCCAATCCGGAGATGGGGATGGAGGAGGTGCTGACCTCCAGGCTGGTGGCCGACACCCTGCGGGGCTTGCGGCTGGAGGTGGCTGGAGGTGACGGAGGGCGTTAGGAAGTTCGGGGTGGTAGCGACGCGCAAGGGGTGACTGCCCGGCCAGCGGGCGATCGGGCGGACATGGACGCGCTGGCGATAAAGGAGGTGACGGGGCTGCCGCACGCCTCCACGACTAGGGGCACGATGCACGCCTGCGGGCATGACGGGCACACGACGATGCTGCTGGAGGCGGCGTAGAGGCCCCTGCCCCAGTGCCGGTCAGCAGCAACGAAAAGGGCCGCACCCCGTGAGGTGTGGCCCTTCGTCGTTCAGCGCTGTCGCGCGGATCACTCCGCCGCGGCGGCTTCCTCGGCGTCCGGGGTGGTCATCATGGCGTTGGCCACGACGCCCGCCTGTTCGCGGATGCGGCGCTCGATGCTGTCCGCCAGGGTGGGGTTGTCCCGCAGGAACTGCTTGGCGTTCTCGCGGCCCTGGCCGATGCGCTGGCTGTCGGCCGAGAACCAGGCGCCGGACTTCTCGACCACGCCGGCCTTCACGCCGAGGTCGATGAGCTCACCGACCTTGGAGACGCCTTCGCCGTACATGATGTCGAACTCGACCTGCCGGAAGGGCGGGGCCATCTTGTTCTTCACCACCTTCACGCGGGTCTGGTTGCCGACGACTTCTTCCCGATCCTTGATCTGGCCGATGCGGCGGATTTCCATGCGGATGGAGGCGTAGAACTTCAGCGCGTTGCCGCCCGTGGTGGTCTCCGGGTTGCCGAACATGACGCCGATCTTCAACCGGATCTGGTTGAGGAAGATCATCATGCAGTTGGAGCGGCTGATGGAGCCGGTCAGCTTACGCAGTGCCTGGGACATGAGGCGGGCGTGGAGGCCGACATGGCTGTCGCCCATTTCGCCTTCGAGTTCCGCGCGCGGCACGAGGGCGGCGACGGAGTCGATGACGAGCACGTCGATGGCGCCGGAGCGGACCAGCGTATCGGCGATTTCCAGGGCCTGCTCACCGGCATCGGGCTGGGAGATGAGAAGGTTGTCCACATCCACGCCGAGCTTGCGGGCGTAGCCGGGGTCGAGGGCGTGTTCCGCGTCGATGAAGGCGCAGGTGCCGCCCTTCTTCTGGGCTTCGGCGACGGCCTGGAGGGCCAGGGTGGTCTTGCCCGAGGATTCCGGCCCGTAGATCTCGATGATGCGGCCCTTGGGGAGGCCGCCGATGCCGAGGGCGAGGTCGAGGCCGAGGGAGCCGGTGGAGATGACCTCCACCTCCTCGTTCATCTGCTTGCCCCCCATCCGCATGATGGAGCCCTTCCCGAAGGAGCGCTCGATCTGGGAGAGAGCGGCTTCGAGAGCCTTGTTCTTATCCATTTTGGGAAGTGCCCTTTGCGATCGGTGGACGCTTTCCGGCGTGCCACCGGCGGATGAGGGGGCGGGGTTTCACGCCGCGACCTCACGCGCTTGTTAACCAGCCGAAGTGATCGCGCACAAGCGGTGGCGACGACTCCGGTCCGGGATGTTCATATTACGTTCCTGGGGTGAAAGTTCAAGCTCCGTCGGCGGTCTGGGGGAGGCTGGCGACGATTTCGACGAGCTGGGCCGGGCGGTAGGGCTTGGGGAGGAAGTTGATGCCTTCCCGCGTCATGTCGGCGCCGAGGGCGGCTTCGGCGTAGCCGCTGGTGAGGATGATGGGGAGGGTTGGGAGGTGGGTTCGGGCGGCACGGGCGAGCGCCATGCCGTCCAGGCCGGGCATGGCGATATCGGAGATCATGGCGGCGGGGTGGAGGCCGGATTCGAGGAGTTCGAGGGCGGCTTCGCCGTCCTCGGCCTGGGTGACCTGGTGGCCGGCGCGTTCGAGGGCGGTGGCGGCGAGGCGGCGGAGGGGGGCTTCGTCGTCCACCAGGAGGATATGGGCCTGGGGCGGGGTTGTGGCGAGGGGTGTGGGCGCGGGGGTGGCGGGGTGTTCGGCGGGATGTTCGGCGGGGGCTTCGTGGCGCGGCAGGTGGATGCGGAAGCGGGTGTGGCCCGGGCGGGAGGTGATCTGCAGGGCCCCGCCGGACTGGCGGAGGATGCCGTGGATGGTGGCGAGGCCGAGGCCGGTGCCGCCTTGGTTGGCGCGGGTGGTGAAGAAGGGTTCGAGGATGCGGGGGAGGATGTCCGGCCGGATGCCGGGGCCTGTGTCGGTGATGTCGAGGACGGCCCAGCGGCCCGGAGGAAGCGGGTCCGGGAAGCCGGGTTCTTCCTGGAGGGAGATGGCGGTGTCCGTGGCGATGGTGAGGGTCCCCTGCCCTGCCATGGCGTCCCGCGCATTGGTGGCGAGGTTGAGGAGGACCTGATCGAGCTGGACGGGGTCCACGCGGACGCGGCGGCCGAGGGCGGCGGGGCGGAATTCCAGGGCGATGCGCGGGCCGAGGAGGCTGCGCAGCATGGGGATGGCGGCGGCGACGGCTTCGTCGAGGTCGAGCACGCGGGGTTCGAGTTGCTGGCGGCGCGCGAAGGCGAGGAGGCGGCGGACGAGGGCGGCGCCGCGGGCGGCGGCATCCTGGGCGGGGCGGAGTTCCGGGGCGGCGGCGGGGGCGGCGAGGATGGCGGCGTCCATGGCGCCGAGGATGATGGCGAGGAGGTTGTTCACATCATGCGCGATGCCGCCGGCGAGCTGGCCGATGGCGCGGAGGCGTTCGCCGGCCTCGGCTTCCTCGCGGCGGCGGCTGCGTTCGGAGAGGTCCTCGGCGAGGAGGAGATGGCGGCCGGCGGGAAGCGGGGCGAGGCGCAGGAGGGCGAGGATAGGGGGGCGGCCTTCCGGGGCGGCCAGGGGGGCTTCCAGCGGGGTGGTGCCGCCCTGTTCGAGCCATGGGCGCAGGGTGGCGCGGGCCTGGGGGTCGAAGAGGGAGAGGGCGGGGGTGCCGGGGCGGAGCGGGAGGGAGGGGCCGAGCATGTCCCGCAGCGCCGCGTTGGTGCGGAGGATGGAGGCGGCGGAATCGAGGAGGGCGGCGCCTTGCGGCAGGGCTTCGAGCAGGGCGTGCAGGGTGGGATCCACGGGTGGCTCGGCGGCGCCTTTCTTGCGCGGGAAACCCAGGATTGTCCGGACGCCATCGGCCATGGCGCGGAGCCTAGAACGAAGCGCCCGGCGGCGCATCAGGCGGGCGGGCGGCGGCGGGCGCGCCAGATGAAGGCGATGATCTCGGCGACGGCCTGGTAGTGCTCGGCGGGGATTTCGGTGTCGAGTTCCAGCTTGAAGAGGGCGCGCGCCAGGGGTGGGTTGGAGACGAGCGGGACGCCGGCCTCGCGCGCCTTTTCGCGGATTCGGGCGGCCACCTCGTCGGCGCCCTTGGCCAGGATCTTCGGGGCGGCGCTGGAGCCTTCCTCATAGCCGAGGGCGACGGCGTAATGGGTGGGGTTGGTGATGACGACGGCAGCGCGTGGAACGGCGGCGAGCATGCGCTGCCGGGCCTGCTTCTGCCGGATGGCCTTCTGCTTCGCCTTCACATGGGGATCGCCCTCGCTGTCCTTCGCTTCCTCCTTCATGTCCTGGCGGCTCATGCGCAGGCGGCGGAGGTGGCGGAAGCGGGTGAGGAAGAGGTCCGCCGCGGCGATGAGGGCAAAGGCCGCGAGGGTTGCGGCGACGAGGCGCATCGCTTCATCGGTGATGGCGGAGAGGAGCGCGGCGGGGGGCTGGTGAAGCAGGGATTCCAGCCGTTCCGGAGCGCCGCCGACATGCCAGATCGCGCCAGCGACGAGGGCCATCTTGAGCAGGGTCTTCAGGAACTCGATGACGGCGTCCATCCCCAGCAGGCGCTTGAGGCCGGCCAGGGGGGAGATGCGCGAGAGCTGCGGCGCGAGCCCTTTTCCGGAGACGAGGCCGCCTGTCTGCAGAAGGGTGGTGGCGAGCGCGCCGAGGGCGGCGGCCGAGAGCACGGGCAGCAGCACATGGGTGGAGGGAAGCAGGACTGCCCAGGCCTGTTCCGGGGTGAGCTGATGCGCGTGCTCCAGGATGCGTCGCAGGGCGCGCAACAGATCTCGGCCGAGGGTGGGCAGCGCCAAGCCGGCGGCGAGCACGGCGGCGGCGAGCGCCACAAAGCCGGAGAGTTCGCGCGAGTTGGGAGCCTGGCCCTCTTCCCGGGCTTTCTGGAGGCGCCGGGCGCTGGGGGCTTCGGTCCGGTCCTCGGATTCGTCGCTGCCCTCTTCGGCCATGCTTCAGCGCAGCCCGGGGAGGTTGGACCAGCCGGCCTGGAGGGTCTGGTGGAAGCTGGCCAGGATTGCGGGGCCGAGCAGCGCGAGCAAGGCAAGGCCTGCGAGGATCTGGCCCGGGGCCGCGATGAAGAAGACCTGCACCGATGGCGCCACGCGCGCGATCAGCGCCATGGCCAGGTTGATGGTGACCGCGGCGATGATGAAGGGAGCGGCGAGGCGGAGCGCGAGGGCCAGCATGGCAGCCCCGGATGCGGCGATCTCGGAGGCGGCATCGCCGGCTGGCCAGGGTGCGCCGGGGGGCATCAGGGCGTAGGATTCGGCCAGGGCCCTGAGCGGGAGGCCGTGCAGCCCGGTGGAGAGGATGAGGACGGCCGCCGCGAGCGTGCCGAGGCGGCCGAGGGCGGATGCGCCTCCGCCAAGCTGTGCATCGGGCACGAGCAGGGCGGAGAGGCCGAGCAGCAGGGCGGCGGCCTGCAGCGCGACCGAGAGCGACAGGGCGAGGAGGCGTGCCAGCCCCCCGATCCAGAGGCCGGTCAGGACTTCCAGGGCAAGCAGCCACAGGGCCTCGGCGGGCATGTCGGGCGTGGCGGGCAGGCCGGGCGCGAGGAGCGGGAGCAGGAGGGGCACGAGGGCAAGGGCGAAACCGAGGCGGACGGATGCGGGCACATCCCCCTCCCCCAGCCCCGGAAGGATCATCGCGGCAGCGCCGAGGCGGGCGAGCAGCAGCACCGCGCCGAAGGCGAGGTCGGGCAGGGCCTGAAGCAGCATGGCCTCGCTCATGGGAGGCCGCCCAGCGTGACCATCCGGTCGAAGAGGGTGATGGTCCAGTCCCGCAGCGCGCCCGCCATGAAGGGCCCGAGAAGCATCAGCCCGCCGCCCGCGACGGCAAGCTTGGGCAGGAAGGCCAGCGAGGCCTCCTGCACCTGGGTGAGCGCCTGGACGACCGAGACGGCCAGGCCCACGGCGAGGAGCGCGACCAGCAAGGGCGCGCCGAGCTGCAGGGTGATCCACAGCGAGTCGCGAAGCGATTGCGCAACGATGTCGTTTTCCATCCCCGGCTTGCTCCGCGCTAGATCGGCATCCGCATCACGTCCTGATAGGCGGAGACGACGCGGTCCCGCACCGCCACGGCGGTTTGCAGGGCGAGTTCGGCGCGGCTGACGGCGAGGACGGTTTCCGTGACGCTGGCCTGGCCCAACAGGGCACCGGCGGCGGCCTGGTCGGCCTGGCGGCCGGATTCCACCGCGCCCTCCAGCGCCCGCTTCAGGGCGCCACCGAAGCCTTCCGCGCTGGCGGCGGCGGGGGAAGTGGCGTTGCGGTAGGCGGCGGCGGCACCGGCCGCGCCGATCGCGGCGGGCATCAGCGCAGCGCCTCGATGGTGCGGGAGAGCATGCCGCGCGTGGTTTCCAGCACCGAGAGGTTGGCGCTGTAGGAACGCTGCGCCTCCCGCATGTCCATCACTTCAATCAGGCTGTCGATGTTCGGGGTTTTCACATAGCCCTGGGCATCGGCCGCGGGATGGGCGGGATCGAAGCGGCGCGGGAACTCGCCCGCGGCCTGGCCGACACGCGAGACACGGACGGCGCGCGCGCCGGTCTCGCGGTCCAGCTTCTCGGCGAAGGTGACGGTGCGGCGGCGATAGGGATCGGCACCAGGGGTGTCGCCGGTGCTGTCGCGGTTTGCGAGGTTCTCCGCGACGATGCGGAGGCGCGTGGACTGCGCCGCCATGCCGGCGGCGGAGATGCGGAGCGCCTTGTCGAGTTCCATGCGAAGCTCCTGTTACCCGTTGCGCCCGAGCGCCGTGCGGTAGAGCGCGAGCCAGCGGCGGTGCAGGCCCATGGCGAGGGCATGGGCAGAATCGGTTTCGGCAACCTTGATCGCCTGCTCATCGAGGGAGACGGTGTTGCCATCGGGCGAGATCTCCCCGGCCGGTGCTGCGACGGTGCCGGCCGCGCGGCCCGTTCCGGCGCGATGCGCCGGATCCGTGCGGGCGAGGCTTTGCGCTCCCCCGGCCTGCCGGAGATGCTGCGCGAAGGGCGCGATGTCCCGCGTGCGGTAACCGGGCGTGTCCGCCTGCGCGATGTTCCGTGCGAGCACTTCCTGGCGGCGATCGAGCCAGCGCAGGCGTGCCTCGGCCAGTTCGATCGGGTTCCGCGCGGTGGCGCCTGAAGAGTTCATGCCGGGAAGCTTGCGCGGGGAATGGCTAAGACTTGGTTGATGGCGCATGGCCGGGCGTTAGGGAATCATCAGGGACTGTGCGGCAGGATCGGCCGCATGGACCGCACGCCGCAAAATGCCGTGCTCGCCGCCGTGGATGAACTGCATGGCGTGCTGAGCCTCGCCGAGGCCCTGCTCCTGACCGGGCGGGAACTGGATCTGATCGGGCTTGAGGCGGAGGTATCGGCGATCTGCGCCGCCGCCGCCGGCCTGCCTCCGGAGGAAGGACGCGGGCTGCGGGCCGCGTTGTCCGCGCTGCTGCGGCAGGTGGAGGGGCTGCAGGCCAGCCTTTCCGGCAACCGGGCATGAGGGACGCGGAGGATGGGCGGCGGGTTGGGCCAGTGGGCCACGGTGGCCGGGGCGCTGGCGGTGGTGCTGGGGTTGCTCTGGGGTGCCGCGCGGCTGGCGCGGCGGAGCGGGTTGGCCGCGCAGGGCGCGCGGCGCATCCGCCTGGTGGAGACGACGCCGATCGATTCGCGGCGACGCGCGGTGATCCTGCGCGTGGATGGGCGGGAGGCCCTGATCGTGACGGGAGGGCCGCAGGACAGCTTCATCGGCTGGCTCTGACCGCGGCGCTGCTGCTGCTGCTGCTGCTGCCGCTACTGCCCTGGGGCGCGGCGCACGGGCAGTCGGTCTCGCTCGACCTGGGCGGCTCGGGGGCGGGGAGCACGGCGCGGCTTGTGCAGCTGACGGCGCTGATCGGGCTTCTTTCGCTCGCCCCTTCGCTGCTGGTGATGGCCACGGCCTTCGCCCGCATCGTCATCGTTCTCTCGCTGCTGCGGAGCGCGATCGGGGCGCAGGGTATTCCGCCGAATCCGGTGGTGATCGGGCTGGCCCTGTTCCTGACCTTCTTCGTCATGCAGCCGGTGATGGAGGCTTCCTGGGCGCAGGGGATGCAGCCGATGTTGGCGGGGCAGATGGGGGAATTGGACGGGCTGGCCGCGGCGGCGGAGCCCTTCCGCCGCTTCATGGCCGCGAATGCGCGTGACTCGGACCTGGCCTTGTTCGTGGAGCTGGCAAGGCTGCCCGCGCCGGAGAGCGCGGATCAGACACCCTGGCGGGCGCTGGTTCCGGCCTTCATGGTGAGCGAGCTGAAGCGGGCCTTCGAGATCGGCTTCCTGATGTTCCTGCCCTTCCTGGTCATCGACCTGGTGGCGGCATCGCTGCTGATGTCGCTGGGCATGATGATGCTGCCGCCGAGCGTGGTGGCCCTGCCCTTCAAGATCATCTTCTTCGTGATGGTCGATGGATGGCGGCTGGTCTCGGGCAGCCTGGTGCAGGGCTTCGCCGGGAGCTGACGGCGTAGTGCCGCGCGCCTCAACGAAGAACGGCCGCCATGCCCCCGCGCCCCCAATCCGTCACCGCACGCCGCCATCCTTGGATGGGCGACGGGCGACGGCCAAACCGGGGGGCCGGTGGAGCATGGCGGCCGAAGCTGGAGACGGCCGCCGCGCTGCCGCGTTCCCAATCCATCACCGCGCGCCTTTGCAGGCGGGCGACGGCCAGAGAGGGGAACCGGTGAGACGCGGCGGCCGTAGCCGCCCCTGCCCTACTTGGCGGGCAGGTGCTTCGCGATATAGGGGGGCAGGTTGAAGGCCCCGACATGGATCTCCGGCGTCCAGTAGCCGGTCTTGCCGAGGATGCCGGCGCGTTCGGCGCGGGCACGGATCTCCTCGGCGGGCACGGCGCGCATGGACGCGTCCTTCGCGGCCCAGCCCAGGGTCATGTAGCCGCCGACATAGGTCGGGACGGCAGCGACATAGGCCCAGATATCCGGGAAGGCCTTGCCACGGCGGACCGAGGTCTCGGCGAGCTCCTCGGCCTGCATGGCGGGAACGCCGCACTGGTTCACGATCAGGCCGCGATCCGAGAGCAGGCGCGCCGCATTGGCGTAGAACTCATCGGTGAAGAGCACCTCGCCCACGCCGATGGGATCGGTGCTGTCCACGATCACGACATCGAAGCTGCCATCCGCAGCCTTGCGGACGTAGTCGATGCCATCGGCGACGAGGACTTCCGCGCGCGGGTCGTTCCAGGCATCGCCGGCGATCTTGGGCATGTGCTCCTTGGCAAGGCGGATCACCTCGCCGTCGATCTCGACCATAACGGCCTTCTCGACATTCTTGTGCTCAAGCACGCGACGGAGCACGCCGCCATCGCCGGCGCCGATGATGAGCACGCGCCTGGCATCGCCATGCGCCAGCAGAGGCACATGGGTCAGCATCTCCTGATAGACGAACTCGTCCATCTCGGTGATCTGCACGACTCCATCGAGCAGCATGACGCGGCCATGGGTCTCGGATTCGAAGACCATGATGTCCTGGAACTCGGACTTCACCCGCGCGAGTTCCCGGACCACGCGGAAGCGCTGGCCCCAGGACGGATAAAGCGTTTCGTTCACCCAGGAATCAGTGGTCATCTCATCCTCCGGACAGAAGAAAGGGGGCGGACCCTAGGGCCCGCCCCCGGTCTCGTCTCGTGACGTCTTGGCGTCAGGCCTGCATGCCGCGGCGGTGTTCCGCGAGCTGCACGCGCTCCGGCAGGAAGCCGCGCTTCAGGACCGGGATCGCCAGATAGGGGTCGCAGACCCCGCAGACGAAGATGTCCAGAGCAGCGTAGTTCTTCTCCGGCCAGGTGTGGATCGAGACATGGCTCTCGGCCAGCACGAGCACGCCGCTCACTCCGCCATTCGGCTGGAAGTGGTGGAAGTGACCGTGGAGGATCGTCGCCCCCGTCTCGATGGCTGCTTCGCGCAGCACTTCGTCGATATGCGCGGGGTCGTCGAGATTCGTCGCCCCCCACAGATCGATAATCAGGTGAGTCCCGGCGAAGCGAACGCCGTTCTTCTCGACGAAGTAATCCTTCGCCTCTTCAGTGAACTGGGCTTCGCTCGGGCTTTCATCCGAGACCATCCCCAGTTGAGCAACGTGAAAGTCCATTTGGGCCCCCATTCCTCGACCGGCAGATGACCAGGGCGATCGGAAATTCGATCAGGTCAACGGAGGCGGCATATGAGGCACCCGGCCCCCCATCGCAAGTGAAATTGAGACCCACCAGGCCGAAAAAAACGCGGCTCCCCCCCGCGCCTGACGCGTGGCTCATCTTGAACTTGCGTCCGCTGTCCGGAAGGCCTCCAGCTTGTTGGGAAATCCCCGGAAAAGGTCCAGTTCGCGCTGGAGGCGGGGCAGGTCCGACAGGCCACGCGCCGGGTCGGCCGTGAGAAGGGCCAGTGCTTCCGCCAGGGAGCCCTGGCCGATCCGCTGCAGCCATGCGGCGCGGATGGCGGCGAGCCGGGCCGCATCCCCGCCCAGGGCGGCGAAGGCGGCGGCGCGTAGCACATGCTGCGGGGTGGCGGGATCCTCGGGCCGCGAGGCGGAGAGCGCGATGAAGGCATCCGAGGCGCCGATCCAGTCCTGGCGCTCCGCCAGCAGGGCCGCGAGCGCGGGGAGAGCCGGGGCGCCGAGGCCGCGCAGGATCGAGACAGCCTCCGCCCCCGCGCCGAGGGCGGATCTGGCGCGGGCTGCGACGAGGCCGCGCGACAGGGCGTTTTCCGGATCGTCCGGCACGGCTTCCAGGGCGTGCAGCGCGGCGGCGGGCTTGCCGGCCGCGAGGCGTAGCTCCGCCAGCCGCATGGCCAGGGCGGGGCGCTGGGCTGGTGCCGCGCGATCCAGCGCCTGCTCCATCAGGGCCACGCCGCGATCGGGCAGTTCCATGGCGGCGAGGCGGTCTGCGAGGCTGGCGAGGGCGGTGGCCCCGCGCTGGTCCTTGGGCAGGAGCGCGGGCTGGGATTCCCAGAGCGCGGCCGCGGTCAGCGGCGGTTCCTGGCCGATAGCCTGGAGGAATGCGGCTTCCTGGGCAGGGCGGATCCGGTCGCCCTGGTCTGGGTAGATGGCCGCCGTGTCCTTCAGGAGATCGAGGGCAGCGCGGGCATTGCCCGCCGCGCCGCGCAGGGCGGCGATGCGGAGGCGCAGGCCGAGTTCCTCCGCATCGCCCCGCCAGGCGAAGAGGGCGGCTTCCAGGGCGGCGGCGGCACCAGCGGCATCCAGCGTACCGGAGGCGAGGCGCAGCTCGGCGGCGCGGCGCAGCGCACGGGCCCGGACGAGGCGGTCCCTTCCACTCGCGAGGGTGGCGTAGAGGGACAGCGCTTCCTCCGCCCGCCCCTCGGCTTCGGCCATACGGGCGCGGGCGAGGGCCAGGAAGGGGAGATCCCCGGCGGACTGGAGGAGTTGCCGGGCCGCCCCTGCATCGCCGGCCTCCTGCAATGCCTCGGCGGCCAGGGGAAGCAGGCGTGCCCGCATCGGCTCGGGGTAGCCGAGCAGGAGCGGCAGGGTCCTGGCGAGGCCCGGCGCGGCGGCGCTGGCATCGCCTTCCATGGCTGCGAGGAGGGCGCGCCAGAGCGTTACCTCGTCATTGGCGGGCATCTCTGCGGTGGCGAGGGGGCGTGCCTCGGGCAGGCGGTTGGCCAGCAGGGCGGCAGCGGCGTTCAGGAGGATGCTGCGAGGGTCCGAGGAGGCCCGTGGATCCTCCTGGAAGGCGAGGCGGATCATGGCCTGGGCTTCCTGCGCCAGGCCCAGCGCCAGCATGCCTTCCGCCGCGGCGCGGCGGAGCGGCATGCGGGTGAGAGGCGGGGCGGCGGCGAGGCTGGCGTGCTGGGCGCGCAGGCGTTCCTGCCCCGCGGCGGGATCCAGGCGTGGCAGCTCCATCAGCCGGCTCATTTCGGTGCCGGCGGGGTCGGGGCCTGGCCGGATCGCCCCGCTCACGCCGAGGAGGAGGAAGTGGTCCCCACTGCGGCGGAGAGCGACCGTATCGGCCCGCGCGAGCGCGGCGACGCCGAGCTGGGTGGGAAGCAGATCCACCTGGGCGAGGCTGCGCGCCGAGGAGACGGCCTGGCCGCCCTGGTGGACCGTGCCGACCAGGATGGGCAGGCCCGTCTCGGGGTCGGCGACCGGGATGGGGCGCCCCGGGGCGGTGGCGCGGAGTTGCACCCTTCCCTCCCCTGGTTCGGGGAGGATCGTGGCTTCCCTCGCACCGGCGGGCGAGAGGGTGAGAAGCCAGTGATGACCCTGCCGCTGCGCCTGCAGGGCGGCGGGTGCTGCGATGGGCAGGCGCAGGATCGTGGCTTCGGGCAGCGTCTCGGCCTCGATCCTGCCGAAGACGGGATCCGACCTGATGCCATCGAGGTTGAACGGCCTTGGCCCGTCGAGCACGGCCAGGATCAGCTCGCCGCGCCGGAAGATGGCGAGGCCTGTTTCCTCGGGCAGGGGCAGGAGGAGAGCCGGCCCCTGTTCGGAGGCCAGGGTGCGGAGCGGGAGGCCTGCCGGCGCGGGCTGGGCGGGAATGGCGGCAGGCCGGGGGGCTGCGGCTTCGGCGGGACGCGGGGGATCGGCCAGGGGTGGGATGGGGGACGTGACGGGGAGCGGGGCGGTGGGCGCCGGCGCGGCCTGGCGCGGCGCGGGCGGACGGCGCGGCTCGCCTGCGCGTGGCGGGCTGGGCGGCCCGCTGTCCATGACATCGAGCACGAGGCGGTTGCCCAGGCGAAAGTGGCGAAGCCGCGTGCCCGGGCGCGTGGTGAAGCGCAACCCGTCCGGCGCCGGGCCGAGGGAGAGGATGTTGCGGGGAAGGCGGCGGGTGGCGGGGAGTTCCGCGACGGTGCCGGGGGCGAGGCGCAGCAGCGTCGCCTCCCCTTCTTCCCGGATCGTGTAGGGGATGTCGGGCGCGGCGAGGTCCAGCACGATGCGTCCATGGGTCGGGTGCTCGCCGAGGCGCACGCCCGCCCGCTCCGCCAGGGCCTGGGGCACGAGGAGGATGGTGGCGCAGAATGCCAGGCCCGCCGCGCCGCGCATCAGTCGAAGCTCGCGAGGAGGGCGTCGATTTCCGCCTGGGAGGATGCGGCGGCCGCGGGCTGGGGGCCGTTCGCCAGGCGCTCCCCTTCCGTGCGGGGCGGGGCGGTGCGCGCCGGGAGGATGGCCGATGGCGCGTAGCGGCCGGTGGTCTCCCGCACGCGGTGCTCGATCTGCTTGAGCGCGTTCACCACCTTGCCGATCCGCTGGCCCGTGATGTCCTGGAAGGCGCAGGCTTCGTAGATGCGGGTGACGCAGTTGCCGACGGTCTCGGCGGCCTCGGCTGCGAGGCTGGGCTGGAGGTTCTCCAGCGTCTCGCAGACATCGAGGATTTCGTTGGCCGCGTCGGCGGTGCTTCTTACCACCTCGTCCAGCTCGTCGGTCGCGGCGGGGAGATGGGTGGCGTCCACATTCTCCACGCGCATCGCTGCGATTTCCTCCTTCGCGGCGGCGACCATGCGGCCCAGGGATTCGAGTTCGGCCAGGAGGGCGGCCTCGGTTCGGTTGAGGCCGGACATGACCTGGAGGGCGATCTCCGCGCGGTCCACCTTAGGCATGCGCCATCACCTTCTCGATCTTCTCGCGCAGGGTTTCGGCGTTGAAGGGCTTGACGATGTAGTTGGAGACGCCGGCGGCGCGGGCGGCGACGACATTCTCGGTCTTGCTCTCGGCGGTGATCATGATGAAGGGCGTGGATTTCAGCTTCGCGTCGGCGCGCACCTCCTTCAGCAGGTCCAGCCCGGTCATCGGCTCCATGTTCCAGTCCGAGATGACGAGGCCGAAATTGCCCGCGCGGAGCTTGGAGAGAGCCTCCTGCCCGTCCGTCGCCTCCTCCACATTGTTGAAGTCGAGCTGCTTCAGCAGGTTCCTGATGATGCGCAGCATCGTCTTGTAGTCGTCGACGATCAGCACGTTGGTGTTCTTGTCCATCGCCATGACTCTCCTTTCAGTCCGTCCGGTTTCCGTTGGCGCGGAGGCGGGCCAGCTCCGCCGTCAGGCTGCGGGCCCGGTCGGGGCGCATGGCCCCGATGACCGGGGCGGCCTTCGCCTCCCGCATCCGATTCACGATCTGTACGAGCACAGGCATTTCCAAATCGTCGAAGACCGTGGCGGCGTCGCGCGGGCGCATCGCCTCATAGGTCTTGACCAGGCCGCGCCATCCCGCCTCCTCCCGCTCGCCCCGGTTGCGGTCCAGGGCTTCGAGGCGGGACTGGATGGCGGCCAGTTCCTCCAGCCGCGCGGTGAGGCGGCGCTCGGCGGCGGCCATGACGGCCTCGCGCGCGGCCAGCGCGGCCTCGCGCGCCTCGATCTCGGTGCGGCGTTCCCGAAGCCGGCCAAGGAGGGCGCGCTCGGCGGCGTCAACGGGATCGGGCGCCGGCTCCGGGGCGGGCGGTGCCGGCGGGCGCGGGGCGGGCTGCGGCGCCGGCGGCGACGAGGCGGCTGCGCTGGCGACGAGGCCCCCCTGCCCCGGCGCGGCCTGCCAGAGCGAATGCGCCTTCACCAGGGCCAGGCCCGCGAGGCCGCAGAGAATGACGGGGAGAAGCCTCGGGCGCGCGAGGCGAAGGGGAAGGCGCATCAGCGGGCCATCCGCAGGGCGCGCAGCAGGTCGCGCTCGGCCTGGCTGCGGGGTGAGGGCTCCGAGGCTTCGGGTGTTGGCGGGGCGGAGGCGTTGCGGCCCTGGCGGACAAGGATCTCCAGCCGGTCCGCCAGGGGCTCCGCGCGTTCCAGCAGGAAGCGGAGATCGTCCCGCAGCGCCTCGGCACTCGCGGATTGGCGGGCCTGGGTTTCCAGCGCGGCGCGCAAGCCGGAGAGGGCGAGATGTGCCTCGCGCGTCGCGGCCTCGAATCCGGCGGCGCCTTCGGCCAGGGCGGCCCGGTCCTTGCGGAGCGCGGCCAGCCCGCGTTCGAGGCGCATGGCATAGGGCAGCGCGGCGAGGAGGAGCAGCAGCAACAGGCCCTGAAAGGCCCATTCCAGGGAGCTCATGCCGCTGCCTCCGTGCCGATGCGTTTCAGCTCCCGCTCGATCCTGACGGCGAGGCGGTTCTCGCGCCGGCCCAGCACCGCTTCGAACAAGGCGACCTCGCCGCAGCGCAGGCGGACCGGGGCGCCGGGGCCGACATTCAACGTCAGCCTGTCGCCCGGGCGGAGATTGACGACGGTGGAAAGGGGGAGCGGCTGTTCGTCCAGGACGATGTCCAGCGCCACCTCGGTATGGCGCAGCTCATCGGCGAGGTGGTTTTCCCAGATGGAGTCCCGGCCGAACTTCTCGCCCATGAACTGCTGCAGCAGCAGCTCGCGCACCGGTTCGAGCGTGGCATAGGGAAGGAGCAGGTCCATGCGGCCACCGCGATCCTCCATCTCCACGCGCAGCTTCACGAGGATGCAGGCATTGGAGAGGCGGGAGATGGCGGCGAAGCGCGGGTTCACCTCCAGCCGCTCGAACTGGAACTCGACGGGGCAGAGGGGTTCGAAGGCAGTGGAGACGTCCCGCAGCACGACACCGATCAGGCGTTCGACGAGGGTGCGCTCGATGGTGGTGTAGGGGCGGCCTTCGATCCGCATGGCGGCGGTGCCGCGGCGGCCGCCCAGGAGCACGTCGACGACCGAGTAGATCATGGCGGAATCCACCACCATGAGTCCGTAGTTGTCCCATTCGCGCACCTTCGCGACGGCCAGCATGGCGGGGAGCGGGATGGAGTTCAGGTAGTCGCCGAAGCGGAGCGAGGTGATGGCGTCGATCGAGACCTCCACATTGTCGGAGGTGAAGTTGCGCAGCGTCGTGCTCATCAGCCGCACGAGGCGGTCGAACACGATCTCGAGCATCGGCAGGCGTTCATAGGAGACGAGGCCGCTGCTGATGATCTGCTCGATGGCCGATTTCGCCTCGGCGGCCTCCTCGCCGTCGAAGCCGAGAAGGCTGTCGATCTCCGCCTGGTTCAGGACCCGGGTGGCGTCCGCGCCGGCGGGGGATGCGGCCTCCTCATCGAGGGAGGCGCCCCAGGCGGCGGCGAGGTCCTCCTCCTCCGTGCTCATTGGATGATGAGTTCCAGGAAGAGGATGTCCTGCACCCTGGCCGGGCTGACGGCGAGGGAGGCGCGGTTCCGCAGTTCCTCGCGCAGGCGGTAGGTGCCCTGGCTGCCGCGAAGCTCCTCTGGCCGCATCTCGCGCAGATAGGTCTGGAAGAGGTCCAGCAGGCGCGGCATGGCGGCCTGGACGGCGGCCGTGTCCGCATCGGGGGAGAGTTCGAGCTTCGCCTTCAGGCGGATGAAGGTGGCGCGGCGGCCGGCGACGTTCAGGTTGGTCAGGATCTCCGGCATGTCGAAGAAGACAGGCGGGCGGCTGGGCTGGGGCGTGGCGGTGCCGGGCCCGGAGGGCGTGGTGCCTTGCGCTTCCGCGTGGGGCGCGGCCGGGGAGGCGGGACCGCCGAAGGGCAGCAGGCCGGTGAACCAGAGCCCCGCCCCGACAGCGGCGGCGACCAGCGGCAGCGCGAGGAGGACGAGCTTCTTCCGCCCGCCTTTGGCCGAGCTTTCCTGGCTTCCTTCCGCTGCCGCCGCTTGCGCCATGTGGACCGGGTGCTTCCTGCCTTTCCGATGGCGCATGGTCGCGGGGATTCGCTTAACGCCGGGTTTCCGGGCGGCTGGATGCGCCGGCTGGGCGGCAAGGCTTGCCGGGGCCGGGCAGTCCGGGCCGGGCGAATGCGGCGCGCGGGCTGGCATGCGGGTTGCGCAAAGGCTTCGGCAACCATGGCGGCCCCATGCTGGGGGCCCGGATGGCAGGAGGCTGGCGGCACGGATGGACAATCCCGGCTACATCGCGCTCTCCCGGCTGGTGGCGCAGAACCGCGCGACCGCCGTGCTGGCCCACAACCTTGCGAATGTGGAGACGCCGGGATTCCGTGCCGCGCGCCCGGTCTTCGCCGAGCATCTGGAACGCCAGCGCGGGCTGCGGACGGCGCCGGGCGGCGAGGCGTTGCATTTCTCGCAGGACCGGGCGACCTGGCGCGACGAGGCGCCGGGCACGGTGCAGGTGACGGGAAATCCACTGGATGTCGCGATTTCCGGCGAGGGCCTGTTCGCCGTGCAGACGCCGCGCGGGGAGCGCTACAGCCGCGCCGGTCGCTTCTCGCTGGGGCCCGATGGCTGGATCGTGGACATGGAGGGGCACGCGCTGCTGGACGCCGGTGGCAACCCGCTGCGCGTGGCGCCGGGGGACACGCGGCTGACCATCAAGGGCGACGGCACGCTGTCCAGCGAGAATGGCGAGATCGGCCGCATCCGTGTGGTGCGCTTCGCGGAACCGCAGCGGCTGGTGGCGGAGGGTGACCGGCTTCTGGCGGCCGGGGCGGGCCAGGCGCTCGAGGCGATGGAACGGCCCGCGCTGGTGCAGGGGGCGCTGGAGGGCAGCAATGTGCGGCCCGTGCTGGAGATGACGCGGCTGACCGCGGAGATGCGCGAGTTCCAGTTCATGGCGCAGTTCGCGGAGAAGGAGGGCGAGCGGCTCTCCGGTGCCGTGGAACGCATCCTCCGGAAGCGGTGATGCGGGCGGTGGCTTTCGGTTCCGGCGCGGCACAGGCCGTGGCGGGGAATGGGAAACAGGGCCGGCCCGCGCCGGCGGGGAGAGGTTGAGCCATGCGCGCGCTCTGGACGGCCGGCACGGGCATGATGGCCCAGCAGACGAATGTCGAGGTCATCTCCAACAACATCGCGAATATGAGCACGACGGGCTTCAAGCGGCGGCGCGCGGAGTTCCAGGACCTGATGTACCAGAACATGCGGCGGGTCGGCTCGCAGTCCTCCGACACGGGGACCACCCTGCCCTCGGGCGCGCAGGTCGGGCTGGGCGTGCGAACGGCGGGCGTGTACCGCATCCATGAGCAGGGCAGCCTGCAACAGACGGAGAACCGGTTCGACATCGCGATCCGGGGCAATGGCTTCCTGCAGGTGACGCTGCCTTCGGGCGAGACGGCCTATACGCGCGACGGGACGCTGGGGCTTTCGCCGGAGGGGGTGATCGTGACCGCGGAGGGTTACCCGGTGCTGCCGGGGATCACCATTCCGGCGAATGCGACGGATGTGACGATCAACGGGAATGGCGAGGTTCTGGTGAAGCTGGCCGGCCAGACGGCGGCGCAGAATGTGGGGCAGTTCCAGCTGGCGATCTTCGCGAATGAGGGCGGGCTGGAGGCGGTGGGGGACAATCTGCTGATGGCGTCGGCCTCCTCCGGCGCGCCGCAGCAGGGGGCGCCGGGAGGGCCGGGCTTCGGCAATGTGATGCAGGGCTTCATCGAGACCTCCAACGTGAACGTGGTGCAGGAGATCACGAGCCTGATCACGGCGCAGCGCGCCTATGAGATGAACAGCAAGGTCATCACGGCAAGCGACGAGATGCTGAACACCGTCGCGCGGTTGCGGTGAGCGGCATGAGAGGGCTCGTCTTTCTCCTGCTGCTCCTCTCCCTGCCTGCGCGCGCCGACCTGGCGGTGCTGCGGCCGCATGCGGTGGTGGAGGATGCGGTAATCCGCCTTTCCGACCTGTTCGACGGGGCTGGGCAGAATGCCGGCCGCGTGGTCGGGCCCGCCCCCGCGCCAGGACGGCGCGTGGTGGTGGAGCCCGCGCAGCTTCTCGCCATCGCGCGGGCGCATAGGGTGGCCTGGCGGCCGCTGACCTCGGCCGATGCGGTGGTGGTGGAGCGGCCCGGGCGCGCGGTGCCGCGGGATGAGGTGCTGGACCTTCTGCGGGCGGAGCTGGTCCGGATGGGGCTGGACGGGCAGGCGGAGCTGGAACTGCCGGGGTTCCAGGCGCCGATGGTGCCGCTGGCGGCCTTCACGCAGATCGCGCTGGAGCAGCCCTCCTTCGAAGTGGCGAGCAATCGCTTCTCGGCCACGCTGGTGGTGGTGGCGGAGGGTATGCCGGTGCTGCGGCAGAGGCTGACCGGGCGGGCCGTGGCGACGGCGGCGGTGGTGGTGGCGGCGCGGCGCCTGGCGCTGGGCGATGTGGTGGGGCCGGATGACCTGCGGCCGGTGCGGATGCGGGTGGAGCGCGTGCGACCGGGGCTGGCGAGCGATCCGGGCCAGGTGGTGGGCAGGGCGCTGCGGCGGCCGGTGGCGGAGGGGGCCGGCTTCGCGGTGGCGGATCTCGCACTGCCTCAGGTGATCGCGAAGAACGCGATGGTGACGCTGGTGATGGAGGGGCCCGGGATGAGCATGACGGCGCAGGGGCGCGCCATGGCGGCGGCGGCGCGGGGCGAGGTGGTGCCGGTGATGAACCTTGCCTCCCGCGCGGTGGTCGAAGGCGAGGTGATCGGGCCGGGGCGCGTGCGCGTGGCCTTCGGCAGCAGCCCGGTGGTGCGATGATGTGGGGTGCGGTGATGCGGGGCGTGGCGAAGCGGGGGCTGCTGCTGGCTCCGCTGCTTCTCGCCGGGTGCGGGACGGCGGAGCGGCTTTCGCGGGTGGGGCGGGCCCCGGAGATGGCGCCGATCAGCGATCCGACGCAGGGGCCGGGCTACCAGCCCGTTTCCATGCCGATGCCGCCGCCCGGCGATGCACGCCACCTGGTGGCGAACAGCCTTTGGCGGCCGGGAAGCCGGACCTTCCTGCGGGACCAGCGGGCGGCGAATACGGGGGACCTGATCACCGTGCTGGTTTCCATCAAGGATGCGGCGGCGCTTTCCAACACCACCGAGCGGAGCCGGGACAATTCGGAGAGCATGGGAATGCCGCGGCTGCTGGGGCTGGATGCTTCCTATGCGCGCTTCCTGCCGAACGGTGTCGATCCCTCGAAGCTCGTGGAGGCGGCTTCCGCCAACTCATCCACCGGGGCGGGGCGGGTGCAGCGGAACGAGGCGGTGACGATGCGGATCGCGGCCACGGTGACGCAGGTGCTGCCGAACGGGAACCTGGTGGTGGCGGGGCGGCAGCAGGTGCGGGTGAACCACGAGATGCGGGACCTGAGCATCGCGGGAATCATCCGGCCGCAGGACATCGCCAGCGACAACACGGTGCAGCATGACCGGCTGGCCGAGGCGCGGATCGCCTATGGCGGGCGCGGGACAGTGAGCGATGTGCAGCAGCCCCGCTATGGGCAGCAGGTGCTGGACGCGATCCTGCCGTTCTGAAGGCGCCTGGTTGCCGCGTGTAACGTGAAGGGCGGTCGGTGCATCGCGCGGGCAGGCGTGGAGTTGTGCGGGCGCCAAGACGGAGCCCCTTGCAGATGACGCTTTCGCGACGCTCGCTTCTTCTCGCCGCGCTTGCATCCAGCCCCGCCCTTGCCCAGCAGGGGCCGGCCGAGCTACCGGGCATGGGGACGGATCCGCGGCTGCCGCCGCCCGATATGAGCCATGAGGTGACGAAGCACCCGCGTGCGATCGGCTGGCCGGAAGGCCGGATGCCCCGGGCGGCGGAGGGCTTCGCCGTGACGCGCTTCGCGGGCGGGCTGGAGAATCCGCGCTGGCTGGAGGTGCTGCCGAACGGCGATGTGCTGGTGGCGGAGGCGGCCACGAAGCCCAAGCCGGCCGAGACCGAGGAGGAACGGCGCAAGCAGGAGGAGCAGCGCCGTTCCGGCACGGTGCGCGAGAGCGCGGACCGGATCACCCTGCTGCGCGACGCGGATGGCGATGGCCTGGCCGAGACCCGCTCGGTGCTGCTGGAGGGGTTGAACCAGCCCTTCGGGATGGCGGTGATCGGGGAGCGGCTGTTCGTCGCCAACACGGGTGGGGTCATGCGCTTTCCCTTCCGTCCCGGGCAGCAGCGGATCGAGGGGCGGGGCGAGAAGATCCTGGAGCTGCCGGCCGGGGGCTACAACAACCACTGGACGCGCACGCTGCGCGCCACCCCGGATGGGAGCCATCTGCTCATCGCCGTCGGATCGGCCAGCAATGCCGGCGAATACGGGATGGAGCAGGAGCACCGGCGGGCCGCGATCCTGCGCGTGGACCTGGATGGGCGGAACGAAGAGATCCATGCCTCGGGGCTGCGGAACCCGGTGGGGCTGGGCTTCGAGCCGCGCAGCGGCCAGCTCTGGGCCGCGGTGAACGAGCGCGACAAGATCGGCGACGACCTCGTGCCCGACTACATCACGCGCGTGCAGCAGGGCGCCTTCTACGGATGGCCGTACAGCTATTTCGGGCAGCACGAGGATCCGCGGATGGCGGGGAAGGCGCCGGAGCTGGTGGCGCGGGCCGTGGTGCCGGATTACGCGCTGGGGCCGCACACGGCCTCGCTCGGGCTTGCCTTCTACACCGGGGATGCCTTCCCGCAGGGCTGGCGCGAGGGCGCCTTCATCGGGCAGCGCGGGTCCTGGAACCGCTCGACCTATAGCGGGTACCGCGTGGTCTTCGTGCCCTTCGAGAACGGGCGGCCGAACGGGCAGGCGCGCGACTTCCTGACGGGCTTCATGGCTGATGCCGGCACGGGAGAGGTCTATGGCCGCCCGGTCGGGGTGGCGGTGGATGGGCGTGGGGCGCTGCTGGTGGCGGATGACACCGGAAACACGGTGTGGCGTGTGGCGGCCGCGCGGCGCTGAGTCCACCGGGGCTGGGGGAAGGCAAGGCCTTCCTCCGGTACGTCAGAGCCAAGCGCGCGGGACGTGGCGGAACGGCAGGGCGGCCAAGTCCAGCGAGGCCGGGCCGGGGCAGTCGCATTCGACGATCAGCGAGCAGCGCGCGGCGAAGGCGGCACGGAAATGGTTCTTGCCCTTGTTCGCCATCAGCCGGGTGGCCGCGAGGTCGATGCCGTGCAGTGCGAAGAAGGCGGGATCCACTGCCGCTTCCTTGCGGGTGGTGACGATAATTCGGAGATCGCCGTCGCGCAGCACGGCGGTGGGGCCGAGATCGACGGGAGAGCCGCGCTCCATCGGGCCCTCATTGGTGAAGCGGCCCTCGGTGAGGCGCTCGACGATGCCGGAGAAGGGAACGGGCGGGCCGAATGCGCTGGTGAGCTGGGCGGCGAGCGGGCGGGTGATCTGCCCTCCCTCCCCTGCCGCGCGCGCTGCTTCGACAGTGACCGGATCGTGCAGGAAGGCGAAGACGGTGGGCACGCCCGGCGGCTTCCCGAGCAGCACGCGGAGGAGTTCCGGCGTGTCGGCGATGCCGCCCGAGAAGGGGTTGTCGGCGGGGTCGAGCAGGGCGACGAGGCCTGGGGGGCCGGACAGTGCCCGGGCAAGGCCTTCTTCCGGTGTTGGGAGGGTGACGGAGAAGCGGGGGCGGCGGGCCTCGATGGCCTCGGCGATGCGGGTGGCGGCGGCGCGGGCCGCGGCAGGGTCCTCGGCCCAGGCCATGCCGGAGGGACCGGCATGGGGGCTGTCTCCCCAGGCGAAGCCGCCGAAGGGGAAGGCCTCGCAGACCGGGCCTTCCTCCAGTTCGGCGGCCAGCGCCCAGACCTCGGCCATCGGGCCTTCGGCGGAGCGCATGTGGAAGGAGTGGAGGACGAAGGGCCGCTTCACCACGGCGCCGTGCAGGCGCGGGCCGCCGAGGATGCGGCGCTCCAGCATGGCCAGGGCACGGGCGGCGGCGATGTCCATGTCGGTATGCGGGTAGCTGCGATAGGCGCTGGCGCCGTCGAGCAGAGTGGCGGCTTCCTCGGCCATGTCGGCGTGGAAGTCGAAGGAGGCGGTAAGCGGCACATCCGGGCCAATGGCGGCACGGACGGCGCGGAGGATGGTCAGGTCCGCCTCGGGGTCCGATGCGGTGACGCAGGCGCCGTGGAGGGAGAGGTAGACTCCGTCGAAGCCGCCGGCGCGGAGGGGCGGGAGTACCTCGTCCAGCCATGCCTGGAGAACCGCATCCTCCATGGGGCCGCCGGGCTGGGCGCTGGCGCAGCGGAGGACCTGCCCGGACCAGTCCGGCCGGGCCGTGAGGAAGGCAGCGACGGCGCCGAGCTCCATGGAAGTGCCGGCATAGCGGGCGAGGGCTTCCTCGCCTTCCACCCATTCGCGGGAGCGGAAGGCCTCCATTCCGGTGGGGACGGGGGTGAAGGAATTCCCCTCGAACCAGAGGCGGGCGACGGCGATTCTTGGCATGGCCGGGAGTGTGCCCTGGCAGGCATGCGATGGGCCAGCGGCCGTGGTGCCGCAATTGCGGCGGTGGCAGCCACGATAAGGCCCGCTTCCCCTCCCAGGCTGGCAAGGAACGAAAGCCGGGCCCGGGTGTTCCTTCCCGTGACCGGAACCTGTTCAAGGGAGACGACGATGACGCGTTTGGCGACAACCGGGCTTGTGGCCGTGGCACTGGCAGCGAGCCTGACGGCCTGCACCAACCCCTACGACCCGGGCCAGCGCGCGGTGGGCGGTGCCGCGATCGGCGCGGGCAGCGGCGCGGCGCTGGGTGCGATTGCCGGTGGAGGGCGTGGCGCCGCGATCGGTGCCGTGGCCGGCGGCGCGGTGGGCGCCATCACCGGCGCGGCGACGACGCCGCAGCCGGCCCCGCCGGCCTATGGCTACGCGCCACCCGCCCCCACCTACTACGCGCCGCCCGCGCCGGCTTATTATGCGCCGCCGGCGCCTGCCTACTACGCGCCGCCGCCGCCTCCGCCGGGCTATTACTACCGCTACTGACGGCGGGTCCGGCGGTGCTGATCGTCTGATCCCGCGCTGTTGCACTGCGGGCGGAGAAGGAGCGCCCTTCTCTTCCCCGGCCCGTCGAAGGCAGTTCCTTCGATCCGGCGTCTTCCTCCGGCGGTTCGGGTCCTGTCGGTACCGGAACTCCTGCATGAGCGGGACCTCCCGCAATTGCGGGGAGTGCAATGTTCAGACGGACGAGCAGTCAGTGAGGCATTGGCAATGGCGGGGGAAATCTTCGGCGATCTCTCGCCGATGCCGGGCAGGCGGGTGAGATCGGCCGCATCCTTGCTCTCGCCTGCAGCGACGAGGTGATCTTCGAACTCGACGCGCCCACGCGTCGGTCCTGAAGCATCAGGGACCTGCATCGCCTTGAAAGGTGGGCCAGGCAGCGCGGGCCGTGATCAGCCCTGGAAGGTGTCGCAGTCCCGGATATTGCCGCTCTCGAGCCCACGGCGGAACCAGCGGGTGCGCTGCTGGGCGCTGCCATGGGTGAAGCTTTCCGGGCGGATGCGTCCGCCGCCCACGCGGTCATCGCCGACGGCGGCGGCGGCGCGGAGGCCTTCCTCGATGTCGCCCTGTTCCAGGATGTTGCGGGAGCGCTGGGCCTGGTTGGCCCACATCCCGGCCAGGCAATCGGCCTGGAGTTCCACCCGGACCTGGAGCTGGTTGCGCTCCACATCGGAGAGCCTTGCCTGGGCCTGCTGCACGCGGGGGAGAACGCCCAGGAGATTTTGGACGTGGTGCCCGACCTCATGCGCGATGATGTAGGCGGCGGCGAAATCGCCGGTGGCACCGAGCTGGCGCTGCAGCCGGTCCATGAATTCGAGGTCGATGTAAACGCGCTTGTCCGCGGGGCAGTAGAAGGGCCCGGTCTGCGCCTGGGCGAAGCCGCAGCCGGACTGGGTGGCGCCGGAGAAGAGCACGAGGACGGGCTCCTCGTAGCGGCGGCCGAGGGATGAGAATTGCTGGTTCCAGACGCGCTCGGTCTCGCCCAGGACCTGGGCGACGAAGCGGCGTCCGGAATCCTCCTGGCCGCCCTGTGCGGGGCGGGGAGCGGCCTGGCCACGGCCATCCGCGTAGGGGCCGGGATCGAAGCGGCGTTCCTGCGGGGCGGGCTGGGGTTCGGGGCCCATCCCGCCGCCACCGAGGATCACGGAGGGATCGATCCCCAGCAGCAGGGAGACCACGAGCAGCACAACGCCGCCGATGCCTCCCACCGCAACGCCGCCGCCCCGGCGCCCGCCGAAGCCTCCACCGAAGCCGCCGCGGCCGCGGCGGTCCTCGACATTCTGGCTCTCGGGTCCGTCGAGGCGCATGGCGATCCGTCTCCCTGGTTGCGGGCGGAGGGCGAACGCCCGCCCGCGAGCCAGGGTTTCGGGTTGGTTCAGGCGACGGTCAGCTGCACGTCCACATTGCCGCGCGTGGCGTTCGAATAGGGGCACACCTGGTGCGCCTTCTCGACCAGGGCCTGGGCGTCCTCACGGGTGAGGCCGGGAAGGGAGATGGTGAGGGCGGCGGTGATGCCGAACCCGCCTTCGCTGCGCGGGCCGATGCCGATCTCGGCGGTGACGGTGGTGTCGGCCGGGACCTTGGGGCCGCCCTGGGACGCGACGGCCTTCATGGCGCCGAGGAAGCAGGCGGAGTAGCCGGCGGCGAAGAGCTGCTCGGGGTTGTTGCCGGTGCCGCCGGCGCCGCCGAGTTCCTTCGGCGTGGAGAGTCGAACATCGAACGCGCCATCGGCGGTGCGGGCATGGCCCTCGCGGCCACCCGTGGCGGTGGCGGAGGTACGGTAGAGGACGTTCACGGACATGGTCGGTCCTTTCGGGGTGTGGCCGGCCTGGTCAGCAGGGAACCGGCGCCGGGGCCTTCATGTCACGCCACTCCGTCGCGCGCGATATAATCGCGCGCATGGCTGCCATGATGGGAAAGGCTGTGTGGCGGGATCGCGCGCGCCCTAATTCCTTGAAGGATTCCGGAGGCCCCCTTCCATGTCTGACGTGCTGCCCCGGCCGGCCGAGATGCTCTGCTTTTCCCTCTATGCCGCCAATCACGCGCTGACCCGCGTGTACAAGCCGCTGCTGGAACCCCTGGGCCTGACCTATCCGCAGTTCCTGGTGATGCTCAGCCTCTGGGCCGAGGATGGGCTGACGGTGGGGCAGATCGGGGACCGGCTCTTTCTCGAATCCAACACGCTGACGCCGCTGCTGAAGCGGCTGGAGGCGGCCGGGCTGGTCGCGCGCGCGCGGGATGCGCGGGACGAGCGCGTGGTTCGGGTGCGCCTGACCCCGGCCGGGCGCGGCTTGCGCGAGGGGGCCGAGGCGATTCCGGGCTGCATCCTGCAGGCGAGCGGCCTTGAGGCGCAGGAGGCGACCCGTCTGCGGGAGGAGGTGGAGCGGCTGCGGCGCGCCCTGGAGACGAGCGGCGCCGGCTGAGGCGGGGCTCAGCCGCCTTCCGCGAGGATGGCGGCCAGGCCTTCCCGCCAGCCGGGATAGCGCCAGGTGATGCCCAGCGCGGCCTTGGTGCGGGTATTGGCGATGCGGCGGTTCTCCGACCAGAAGGAGAGCGCCATGGGGGACATGGTGTTGCGCGCCTCCGCGAAGGGGATGGCGGGGGGCGGGTCCCGGCCGAGCAGGCGGGCGGCCCCCTCGGTGACCACGGCGCTTTCGGCCGGTTCGTCATCGGCGAGATGCAGGACGCGGATGCCGGGCGGCGGTGGCGCCGTGGCGGCGGCGAGCACGGCGCGGGCGATATCGTCGCGGTGGATGCGGCCGAAGGCATGGCCGGGTTTGAGCACGCGGCGGGCGCGGCCGGCGCGGAGGTCGTCGAGCACGCTGCGGCCCGGCCCGTAGATGCCGGCGCAGCGGAACAGGTCCACCGCGGCGCCGGGGGCGAAGGCTTCCCATTGCGCCTCCGCGGCGCGGCGGCGGATGGAGCGGGGCTGGGTGGGGGCCGGCGCGGTTCCCTCATCCACCCAGGCGCCACCGCGATCCCCGTAGACGCCTGTGGTGGAGAGATAGCCGATCCAGCGGAGCGGGGCCTGGCGAAGGGCCGGCCCATGGGCGGCGAGGGCCGGGTCGCCCCCCTCCCCCGGCGGTGCGGTGACGACGAGATGGGTGGCGGTGGCGAGGGCCGGCCCGGCGGCGCCGAAGGGGAGCAGGGCCACGCCCTCCGGCGCCTCCGCGGTGTCCGGGTTGCGGGCGGTGGCGCGGACGCGCCAGCCGGCTGCCCGCGCGGCGCGGGCGATGGCCGTGCCGCTGTAGCCGAGGCCGATGATGAGCAGGTCAGGCGTCATCCGCCATCCATGGCGGCTGGCGGCTTCGCCCGCTAGATTGGCGGTGATGCGAATCACCTTCCGCCATGCGCTCATGGGTGCTGCCACCCTTCTGGTGGCGGCTGGTCTGGCGGGCGGCCTGTGGTGGACCACGCCCGGGCCGACGCCGCCCGCCGTGCCCGAGGCGGCCGAGGAGGTGCTTCCCCTGCCCCCGGAACCGCCCCGTGTGGCGGACAGCGCGGAATACGAGGCCTGCCTGGGGCAGCTTCGGAACGATGCCCAGGGCGCGTTGAGTTTCGCCGAGACCTGGGAGGCGCGCGGGGGCGCGGATGGGGCGCGGCATTGCTCGGCCCTGGCGCTGCTGGGGCTGGGCGAGCCGGAGCGCGCGGCCGCGCGGCTGGAGGCGCTGGCGGCCCGCGCGACCGCCGCACCCGCGGCGCGTGCGGCACTGTTCGGCCAGGCCGGGCAGGCCTGGATGGTAGCGGGCCAGCCGGTGCGGGCCTATGGCGCCTTCACCATGGCACTGGCGCTGGCACCGAACGATGCGGAGTTGCTGGTGGACCGGGCCGTCGCCGCCGGCACGCTGGGGCGCTTCAGTGACTCGCTGGCGGATACGGACCGTGCGGTGGCGCAGGATGCGCGGCGCGCCGAGGCCTGGATCTACCGGGCGGCCGCGCTGCGGCACCTGGACCGGGCGCAGGAGGCGCTGCAGGACATCGAACGGGCGCTGGCGATCGAGCCGGGAAGCCCGGAGGCGCTGCTGGAGCGCGGGATCCTGCGGCAGTTGCAGGGGGACACGGCGGGAGCGCGCCGGGACTGGGAGGCGGTGATCGCGAACAGCCCGGACAGCCCGGCGGCAGACCTGGCGGAGCAGAACCTGGCGCTGAACGCGGCGGGGCCGGCGCGGCGCTAGCGCCGTTCAGAAATCCAGGTCGGCGTAGTGCGCGGGTGGGGTGAGGCCGCTGACGCGGTCTGCCAGGATGGGGCGGAAGGCCGGGCGGGACTTCACGCGGGCATACCAGTCCTTCATCGCGTCGTTCAGGGACCAGTCGATGTCGCCGATATAGTCCAGGCAGGAGAGATGGGCGGCGGCGGCCAGGTCGGCCAGGGAGAGCTGGTTGCCGGCGAGCCAGGCGCGGGTTTCCGCGAGCCAGCCGAGATATTCGATATGCGGGCGCAGATTCGCGTATCCCGCGCGCAGCGCGCCGGCATCCGGGTTGCCGCGGCCAAGCTGGCGCTTCAGCTGCTTCTCGAAATACAGGTTGCGCGTGACCTCGCGCGTGAACTTGTCGTCGAACCAGGCGACGAGGCGGCGCACTTCGGCGCGCTCGGCATGGGTGCGGCCGAGCAGCGGCGTGTCGGGATAGGCTTCGTCGAGATACTCGCAGATGGCGTAGCTGTCCGCGACGACGAGGCCGTTCTCCTCCTCCAGCACCGGCACGGTGCCGGCGGGGTTCATCGCCAGGAATTCCTCGCGCCGCTCCCAGATCCGTTCGGCGCGCAGCTCGAAGGGAATGCGCTTCTCATGGAGCGCGAGGCGCACCTTTCGGCAGGCCGGGGAGAGCGGGAGGTGATGGAGGATGCGCACGGTGCGGTTCTTCTGCCACCCGTGCGCCGCTTCGGCAAGATAGAGGGCGGTTGAAGGAAGCCGCCCAAATCCTTGTTGCCATTCTGTTTGTGCTTTGCGTGACAGGAACGTCACGCGGCCGGGCCGGCCAGGCTGGCCGGCCCGGCGGAGCGGGCTACTCCGCGGCCATGAGCTGGTCGCTCATCGGCTGCGGGAGGAGCTTCGCATAGTCCTTCGGCACGACGTGCCAGAAGGAGCCACGCTCCTCGTTCCAGTCGTTCAGGATGCGGGCGGCGAGGCGCGAGCCCGTTTCCCGCGCGTGGCGCGCGATGAGGCCGCGCAGCACGCCTTCCCAATGGGCGGAGCCGAGGCGTGCCCAGAGCAGCGTGTCCGGGTTCAGACGGCGCTCGAAGGTGTTGTCCGAATCCCAGATGAAGGCGTGGCCGCCGGTGAAGCCGGCGCCGAAATTGTCGCCGACCGCGCCGAGGATGACGACCGTGCCGCCGGTCATGTATTCGCAGCCATTGGCGCCGATGCCCTCGACCACCGCCGTGGCGCCGGAGTTGCGGACGGCGAAGCGCTCGCCGCCCTGCCCTGCCGCGAAGAGCTCACCCGCCGTCGCACCGTAGAGCACGGTGTTGCCGAGGATGGTGTTCTCCTCCCAGACGAAGTTGGCGGAGGGACCGGGGCGGACCGTGATGGTGGCGCCGGACAGGCCCTTGCCGACATAGTCGTTGGCATCGCCCAGCACCTCCAGCTTCAGGCCGCGCACGCCGAAGGCGCCGAGGGACTGGCCGGCGGAGCCGCGCAGGCGGACGGTGAGATGACCGGGCTGCAGGCCGGTCATCCCGAACTGGCGCACGATCATCGAGCTGGTCTTGGTGCCGATGGCGCGGTGCGTGTTCTGGATGTTGTATTGCAGCTGCATCTTCTCGCCGCGCGAGAAGAGGGCCTGGGCGTCGCGGATCATGTCCGCGTCCAGCGTCTCCGGCACCTCGTTGCGGCCCTCCAGCGTGCAGTGGGAGGGATGGCCGCCGGCATCGGCCTGGACCAGCAGCGGGTTCAGGTCGAGGTCGTCGAGGTCGTCGGCGCCGCGGGAGACCTGCTTCAGCAGGTCGGTACGGCCGATGATGTCCTCCAGCTTGCGGAAGCCGAGCGAGGCCAGGATCTCGCGCACCTCCTCCGCCACGAAGGAGAAGAGGGAGATCACCTTCTCCGGGCTGCCCTCGAACTTCTTCCGCAGATCCTCATCCTGCGTGCAGACGCCGACGGGGCAGGTGTTGGAGTGGCACTGGCGGACCATGATGCAGCCCATGGCGACGAGCGAGGCCGTGCCGATGCCGAATTCCTCGGCGCCGAGCATGGCGGCGATCACCACGTCGCGGCCCGTCTTGATGCCGCCATCCGTGCGCAGCTTCACGCGGTGGCGCAGGCGGTTGAGCAGCAGCACCTGATGGGTCTCGGAGAGGCCCATTTCCCAGGGGAGGCCCGCATACTTGATCGAGGTGACGGGGGATGCACCCGTGCCGCCGGAATGGCCGGAGACAAGGATGGCATCCGCCTTCGCCTTGGCCACGCCCGCCGCGATCGTGCCGATGCCGGAGCGCGAGACGAGCTTCACGCAGACGGTCGCATCGGGGTTGATCTGCTTCAGGTCGTAGATGAGCTGGGCGAGATCCTCGATCGAGTAGATGTCGTGGTGCGGCGGGGGCGAGATCAGCGTCACGCCGGGGGTGGAGTGGCGGAGCTTCGCGATGAGGCCCGTGACCTTGAAGCCCGGGAGCTGGCCGCCCTCACCGGGCTTGGCGCCCTGGGCGACCTTGATCTCGATCTCGCGGCAATTGTTCAGATACTCCGCCGTGACGCCGAAGCGGCCGGAGGCGATCTGCTTGATGGCGGAGTTCGCGTTGTCGCCATTCGCGCGCGGCTTCGCGCGCGAGGGATCCTCGCCGCCCTCGCCGCTGTCGCTGCGGGCGCCGATGCGGTTCATGGCGATGGAGAGCGTCTCATGCGCCTCCGGGCTGAGGGCGCCGAGGGAGATGCCGGGCGCGAGCAGGCGCTTGCGGATCTCGGTGATGCTCTCGACTTCCTCCAGCGGGATGGGCTTCGCGGCCTCCCCACGGAAATCCAGCAGGTCGCGCAGTGCCACGGGGGGCTGCTGGCGCACGGCGTGGCTGTAGCGGCGGAAGGTCTCGTAGCTGTCCGTGTCCACCGCCTTCTGCAGCAGGTGGATCAGGCTGCCCTCGAAGGCATGGGCCTCGCCGCGGCGGCGGAGCTTGTAGAGGCCGCCGACGGGAAGCGTGACCTTCGCCTGGTCCCAGGCGGCCTTGTGCATGTCCAGCACGCGGCGGGCGATGCCCGAGAGGCCGATGCCGGAGATGCGGGACTGGGTGCCCGGGAAGAACTCCGCCACCAGCGCGCGGGAGAGGCCGATCGCCTCGAAATTCATGCCGCCGCGATAGGAGGAGAGCACGCCGATGCCGATCTTCGACATGGTCTTCAGCAGGCCCTTGTCGATGGCCTTGCGGTACCTGGCCACGCTCTCGTCCAGCGTCATGCCGGGGAAGAGGCCGCGGCGGTGGCGGTCCGCGATGCTTTCCTGCGCGAGATAGGCGTTCACCGTGGTGGCGCCGGCCCCGATCAGCACCGCGAAGTAGTGCACATCCATGCACTCGGCCGAGCGGATGTTGAGGCTGGTGAAGGTGCGGAGGCTGTGGCGCACGAGATGGGTGTGCACCGCGCCGACCGCGAGGATCATCGGGATGCAGGCGCGCTCGGCGTTCTGGCCCTCATCCGAGAGGATGACATGGGAGCAGCCGGAGCGGACACCCTCCTCCGCCTCGCGCCGGATGCGCTCCAGCGCGCGGCGCAGGCCTGGCTCGCCCTCCGCCACGGGGAAGGTCGCGTCCACCTCGCAGGCCGTGTCGCCCATATAGGCGCGCATGGCGGCGAACTCGGCGTTGGAGAGCACGGGGCTGTCCAGCATGAGCATGTCGCACTGGGTCGGGTCCTCGTCGAGGATGTTCCCGAGATTGCCGAGGCGCGTCTTGATCGTCATCACCCGTGTCTCGCGCAGGCTGTCGATGGGCGGGTTGGTGACCTGGGCGAAGGCCTGGCGGAAATAGTGGTGCAGCCCGCGATACTGGCGGGAGAGCACGGCGATGGGGGTGTCGTCGCCCATGGAGCCGACGGCCTCGGCGCCTTCCTCCACCATCGGGTGCAGGATCGCTTCCAGATCCTCGAGCGTGTAGCCCATGGAGAGCTGGCGCCGGCGGAGGGTTTCGCCTTCGAGCAGAGCGGCCTCACGCGCATCGGCCTTGACGATCTCGTCGATGCGGGTGGTGCGCGCGGTCCAATCGCCCCAGGGCTTGCGGTTGGCCAGCATGTCCTTGAGCTGGCCGTCGTCGTAGAAGCGGGCCTCGTTCAGGTCCACGCCGATGCACTGGCCCGGGCCGAGGCGGCCGCGGGCGAGGATCAGGTCCTCTGGCACGCGCACCATGCCGGTCTCGCTGCCCACCACGAGCATACGGTCCGCGGTGATGGTGTAGCGCATGGGGCGCAGCCCGTTGCGGTCCAGGCCGGCGACGACCCAGCGGCCATCGGTGGCGGCGATGGCCGCGGGGCCGTCCCAGGGCTCCATGACCGCGTTGCAGTACATGAAGAGGTCCTGGTGCGCCTTGGGCATGGTGGCGTTGCTGCCGATGCTCTCGGGGATCAGCATCGCCTTGGCCATGGGCGCGTCGCGGCCGGCGCGGACCAGCAACTCGAAGACATTGTCCAGGCTCGCCGTGTCGGAGTTGCCGGCCTGAACGACAGGCTTCACATCCTCCATGAACGGGTCGAGCGAGGGATGGGAGAGCCGGGTCTCGTGGCTCTTCATCCAGTTCACATTGCCATGCACCGTGTTGATCTCGCCGTTATGGGCGAGGGTGCGGAAGGGCTGGGCCAGGCGCCAGGTGGGGAAGGTGTTGGTGCTGTAGCGCTGGTGGTAGATGGCGAAGCGCGAGACGAAGCGCGGATCCACCAGGTCCGGATAGAAGACCGAGAGGCTCTCGGCCAGGAACATGCCCTTGTAGATGATGGAGCGGCAGGAGAGCGTGCAGAGATAGAGGTCGGGGATTTGCGCGGCGATGGCCTGCTTCTCGATCCGGCGGCGGATCACGTAGAGGTCGCGCTCGAAGAGATTCTCGTCCCGCTGCTCCGGGTCGTAGATGAGGATCTGCTCGATCTCGGGGCGGGTGGCGTTGGCCTTCTCGCCGATGCAGGTGACGTCGATGGGCACCTGGCGCCAGCCATAGATGCCGTAGCCGGCGTTCAGGATCTCGGTCTCGACGATGGAGCGGCAGCGCTCCTGCGCGCCCAGGTCGGTCTTGGGCATGAAGACCATGCCGACGCCGATGCGGCCCGGGCGCAGCTTGTCGCCGCCGCGCGCCACGGCTTCGGCGAAGAAGTCCTGCGGGATCTCGAGATGGATGCCGGCGCCGTCGCCGGTCTTGCCATCCGCGTCCACGGCGCCGCGGTGCCAGACGGCCTTCAGCGCGTTGATGCCGGCTTCCACCACGTCGCGGCGCGCGACGCCATCGAGCGCGGCGACGAGGCCGACCCCGCAGGCATCGTGCTCGGCGATGTCGACATGCGCCTCGTCGCGGAGCGCGGCGGCGTTGCGGAGGTGCTGGGAGACGTAGTCGGTCATGGTCTGCTCTCCGCTCACTCGGCGGCCTGGGCGACGCTGTCGCGCGCCATCACGTATTCGGCGATCCGGTCCGCGACATCGCGCCCGTCGCGGATGCCCCAGACGACGAGGGAGGCGCCGCGCACGATGTCGCCGGCGGCGAAGACGCCGGGGAGGCTGGTCATCATGGTCCTGCGGTCCACGGCGAGGGTACCCCAGCGGGAGACCTTCAGGCCGGGCTCGTTGAACATGACGGGCAGGTCCTCCGGGTCGAAGCCCAGGGCCTTGATGACGAGATCGGCGGATTCGATGAAGGAAGAGCCGGGGATGGGCTCGACCTGCTGGCGGCCGGTGGCGTCGGGCAGGCCGAGATGCATGCGGGTGACGCGAACGCCGGTGACGCTGCCCTCTCCCTCGAAGCCTTCCGGCGCCGTCAGCCAGGAGAAGCGCACGCCTTCCTCCTCGGCATTGTGCACCTCCCGCATCGAGCCGGGCATGTTCGCCTTGTCGCGCCGGTAGAGGCAGGTGACGGAGGCGGCGTCCTGGCGGATGGAGGTGCGGAGGCAGTCCATCGCCGTGTCGCCGCCGCCGATCACCACCACGCGCTTGCCCTTGGCGTTCAGCGCGCCGCTGTCGAATTCCGGCACGGAATCGCCCAGGCCCTTGCGGTTGGAGGCGGTGAGGAAATCCATGGCGGGGACGACTCCCTCGAGATGGGAGCCCGGCACCTCGATGTCGCGCGCCTTGTAGACGCCGGTGGCGATGAGGACGGCGTCGTGGCGGGAGCGCAGCTCCTCCATGGTCACGTCACGGCCGATCTCGCAGTTCATGTGGAACCGGATGCCGCCTTCGGCGAACTGGGCGGTGCGGCGGGTGATGACATCCTTCTCCAGCTTGAAGTTGGGGATGCCGTAGATCATCAGCCCGCCCGCGCGGTCGTAGCGGTCATAGACATGGACCTGCCAGCCCTGGCTGCGCAGGCGCTCGGCCGCGGAGAGGCCGGCGGGGCCGGCGCCGATGATGCCGACGGAAAGGTCCAGTTCCCGCACCGGCTTCGGCGGCTTGACCCAGCCCTTCTCCCAGGCGGTGTCATTGATGTAGCGCTCGACGGCGCCGATGGTGACGCTCTCGAAGCCCTTCTCGATGACGCAGTTCCCCTCGCAGAGCCGGTCCTGCGGGCAGACGCGGCCACAGATCTCGGGGAAGGTGTTGGTCGCGGAGTTGACCTCGTAGGCCTCTTCCAGCCGTCCCTCGGCCGTCAGCTTCAGCCAGTCCGGGATGTTCTGCTGCAGAGGGCAGTGGACGGAGCAGAAGGGCACGCCGCACTGGGAGCAGCGGCTGGCTTGCTCGGCGGCTTTCGACGGCTCGAAGCGCTTGTAGATCTCGTCGAAATCCTCGCGGCGGATCGTCGCCGGACGCTTTTCGGGCGTCTGCTGCGAGAGGCGGACGAATTGGAGCATGCGCTCGGCCATGGCGCGATCCTTACGGAACAGGCCCGGGCCATAGGGGCCCGGCGCCTAAGGGCGGGCCGTTCGGGCCCGTTTCGGCGGCGTCTTGCCATGCCGGAACGGGTCCCGCGAGTTGAAAATGGCGGTTATGGCAGAATGAGTGTCCTTTTTAGTGGGGAGTTCCGTCCTTCGGAATTGAGAAACGCTCTCAGTTCCCGCACTAAGGTCCGATTCGGTCCTACTGGCCGCCACCCCGCCGGAAGCGGGCCAGATAGCCCGGCAGGATGGTTTCCATTGCCTTGGGCTCGATACCCAGATCGCGCAGCCCGGGCCGGTCCGCGGCGACCACATTGTCCTTCTTCAGCAGCAGAAGCTGGTCGCGCGTGAGCGGCGGGTTTGGCATCCAGCCCGTGAGGCCGGCCTGGAAGCGCGCGAGTCCTTCGGGAAGCTCCACCACCCGGCGGCGGCGGCGGATCACGCCGAGCATGTATTCCATCAGCGCGCGGAAGCTGGCGGCGCGCGGCCCGCCGAGCTCATAGACCCGGGCGGCGGCGTCCGGCCGTTCCAGCGCGGCCATGATGGCGTCTGCCACGTCGCCGACATAGACGGGCTGGAACCGTGTCTCGCCCCCCACGACCGGGAGAACGGGCAGGAAGCGCGCCATTCCGGCGAAGCGGTTGAAGAAGCTGTCCCCCGGCCCGAAGACAATGGAGGGGCGGAGAATCGTCGCGGTGGGGAAGGCCGCGAGCACCTCCGCCTCCCCTTGCGCCTTGCTGCGCGCATAGAGGCTTTCCGCTGCGGAATCGGCACCGATGGCCGAGAGATGCACGAGATGGCCCACGCCGGCCGCCGTGGCGTGGCGCGCGACGCGGCCGGGCAGCGCGCCGTGAATCCGGGCGAAATCCCCTTCCCGCTTTTCCGCCAGGATGCCGACGAGGTTCACCGCGACATTCGCCCCCGCCACGGCGCGGGCCACATGGCCGTCATCGAGCGGCCCGGCGGCGAGCGGCACGATCTGGCCGACGAGGCCCTGGGTCATCAGCGGGCGGGCCGCTTCGGGCGCGCGGGTGACGACGCGGACGACATAGTCGCGCTGCGCCAGGCGCTGGACGACATGGCGCCCGATAAAGCCCGTGCCCCCGAAAACCACTGCCACGCGACGCGCCATGTTCCGTCCTTCCGCTATGGGCCTGCAATGCATCTAGGGCCCGTTGCGGCGCGCGCAAAAGGGCGGGGCGGGAATGATTGCGGAATTCTGTCGGAAGGTGCCTTGACGGGTTCTCCGGCCGGCCATAGAAGCCCGCCCACGCCGCTGCGATGCAGAGGCGCCCGGCCCCCTTGCCCAGGTGGCGGAATTGGTAGACGCGCAGGTTTCAGGTACCTGTGACCGCAAGGTTGTGAAGGTTCGAGTCCTTTCCTGGGCACCATCTCCCGGCCAGTTGCCGGGAGGACAGAGCGGGTGGCAGATCCCCTGATGGGAACCACCCTTTTCATGCCGAATGCCACGATCCATCTGCACCGGGACGATCTCCCGGATGGGCTGTCGCTCGGCCCTGTCGTGGCGATCGACACGGAGACCATGGGTCTCAATCCTCATCGCGACCGGCTTTGCCTTGTCCAGCTCAGCGGCGGGGATGGCGTTGCGCATTGCGTCCAGATCCGCCCCGCACGTCTGGGCGGGCGTGGGGCGGATTGCCCGAACCTGAAGGCGTTGCTGGCCGATCCCGCGCGGGTAAAGCTGTTCCACTTCGCGCGCTTTGATGTGGGGATCCTGCGCCGGGAGCTCGGGGTGGAGGTGGCGCCGGTGCGCTGCACGAAGATCGCCTCGAAGCTCGTCCGGACCTATACGGACCGCCATGGGCTGCGGGACCTGTGCCGGGAACTGCTCGGCGTGGACATCTCAAAGCAGCAGCAGAGCAGCGACTGGGGTGCGGCGGAGTTGACGCCGGAGCAGCTGGCCTATGCGGCCTCGGATGTGCTGCACCTGCATGCTTTGTGGGAGCGGCTGGAGGGCATGCTGCTGCGCGAGGAGCGGCTGGACCTCGCGGAGGCCTGCTTCCGCTTCCTGCCCACCCGGGCGGCGCTGGACCTGCTGGGCTACCAGGAGCCGGACCTGTTCGCCCACTGATCGGGTTACGGTCCGGAAATGCTTGGCACGATTCTTGATTAGCTAATGTTGTCCAGCGCGTTGACCGCGCCTGCGGGCGGCTCCATACAAAGGGGGTGACCGCCCGCGCCCCATCGCCTGCCGAAGCCGTGCCGAACGGCCCTGAGGGCCATGATGGCGGCGTTGCAGCCTCCCCTTCCTCCGGCCCCGCGCCGGGCGAGCGCGCGCCCGCCGCCGCGATCGCGGATTGGCGGCAGCGCATGGTGCCTTCGCGCGCGCGGCGGAACTACACGCGCGGGGCCATCCTACGCCGGCGCATCCTCGTGCGGGCGCTCAAGTTCCTGCTGCCGCTCGGCGCCCTGGCGCTGCTCAGCGCCATCGTGCTCTGGCCGGAATTCGAGAATGCGGGGGAGAATGCGCGGCTTTCCTTCCGCCGCATCGGCCGCGCCACGCCCGAATCCGTTCGGGTGGTGGACCCGCGTTACCAGGGGGTGGATGAGCAGGGCCGTCCCTTCAACGTCACCGCCTTCACCGCTTCGCAACAGGGAAGCACGAATGTGGTGGATCTGGAGGCGCCGCGCGGCGACCTGATGCTGTCCGGCGATGGATGGATGCTGCTGGAGAGCCGGAACGGGCGGTATGACCGCGATGCGAACATCCTGGACCTGCGGGGCGACGTGACGATCTGGCAGGACGACGGGACCTTGATCGAGACCCAGGAGGCGCGGGTGGATGTGAAGGGCGGGAATGCGGAGGGCGACCGGCCCATCGCGGCCCAGGGAACATTCGGGACCATCACGGGTGATGGCTTCCGGCTTCGGGAGCGCGGGGCTGTGGTGGTGTTCACCGGCAATGCCCGCGCCGTGCTGGAGGGTGGCAAGTGATGATGCCTCGCTTGGGCCTTGCGGCCTTCCTCGCCCTGCCCCTGCTGGCGGGCCCTGCCCTCTCGCAGCCGATCGACCTGTCCGGCGGCGGGCCGGTCGAGGTCACGGCGACCGAAGGCATCGAGTGGCGCCAGAACGAGCAGGTGGTGGTGGCGCGCGGCAATGCGCGCGCCGTGCGCGACGGCGTGACCATCGAGGCGACGCGGCTGATCGCGCGCTACCGGCCCCGCGCGGGCGGGCAGCCCGCACCGGCGCAGCCGGCGGGCCAGGCGGAGGGCGCGAGCCCGCTTTCCGGCGGCGAGATCTGGCGCCTGGAAGCCGAGGGGAATGTCCGGATCAGCACGGAGACGGACAAGGCGCAGGGTGACCGCGCGGTCTATGACATGGACCAGGCCGTGATGGTGCTGACGGGCCGGGACCTGCGCCTGGCGACGCCGAACGACACGATCACGGCGCGGGACAGCCTGGAATACTGGTCCCAGCGCCGCATGGCGGTGGCGCGGGGCGCGGCGAAGGTGGTGACGGGCGAGAACCGCCAGATCACGGCCGACACGCTGGTGGGTTATTTCCTTGAACAGGCGCCGCCCGTGCAGACTGCGGCGGCGCGGCCGGCGCCGGCCCGCGGCGGCCCTGCCCCGGCCCGCGTGCCGGGCGAGGGCTCGAAGCTCGACCGGGTCGAGGTGTTCGGGAATGTCGAGATCCGCACGGAGGCCGAGGTCGTGCGCGGGGACCGGGCCGTCTACAGCCCGGTGAGCGGCATGGCGCGGATACTCGGCAATGTCCGCATCACGCGCGGGCAGAACCAGTTGCAGGGGCAGGAAGCCATCGTGAACCTCCGCAGCGGCGTCTCGCGCCTTGTCTCGGCGCCCGGGCAGCGGGTGCAGGGGCTGGTGCTGCCCTCCTCCGGCCAGGAGGGTGCGGCGGCCGGGGCTGGCGCGGCGCGGCCGGGCCAGCCGCAGGGACGCGCGCGATGAGCGAGGCGCAGCGCGCCCTGCCCGCGGATTCCGGCCTTGTCGCCCGAAGCCTGGGCAAGCGCTACAAGAAGCGCCCGGTGGTGCGCGGCGTGTCGCTGAGCCTCAAGCGTGGCGAGGCGGTCGGGCTGCTCGGGCCGAATGGCGCGGGCAAGACGACCACCTTCTACATGATGACGGGCCTCGTGCGGCCGGATGAGGGTCAGGTCTTCCTCGACGGGCATGACGTGACCATGCTGCCCATGTACCGCCGCGCGCGGCTGGGGCTGGGCTACCTGCCGCAGGAGGCCTCGATCTTCCGGGGCCTCTCGGTGGAGGACAACATCCGCGCGGCGCTGGAGGTGGTGGAGCCGCATCGCGAGCGGCGCGACCAGATGCTGGATTCGCTGCTGGCGGAGTTCGGCATCGCGCATCTGCGGCGCTCCCCTGCCCTGGCGCTTTCGGGCGGCGAGCGGCGGCGCTGCGAGATCGCGCGCGCGCTGGCGACGCATCCCGCCTATATCCTGCTGGACGAGCCGCTGGCGGGCATCGACCCGATCGCGGTGGGCGAGATCCGCGACCTGGTGAAGCACCTGAAGAACCGCGGGATCGGCGTGCTGATCACCGAGCACAATGTGCGCGAGACGCTGGCCATCATCGACCGCGCCTACATCCTCCATGACGGCCAGGTGCTGATGGAGGGAACGCCCGAGGAAGTGGTGGCGCATGAGGGCGTGCGGCGCGTCTATCTGGGCGAGACCTTCAGCTGGTGAACGAAGCCGGGGCCTTCCGCATCGGGGGACCGGCGCCGGGCCGACGGCGCGGGGGCATCCTCTGTGGCCCAACCATTCTTTCCCCTGGCCGGGATAGGCGCTGACCATGTCCCTCGGGCCGCGGCTGGACTTCCGGCAGACGCAGCAGCTGGTGATGACGCCGCAGCTGCGGCAGGCCATCAAGCTGCTGCAGTCGAGCAACATGGAGGTGACCGCCTTCGTCGAGGAGGAGTTGGAGCGGAACCCGCTGCTGGAGCGGGAGGAGAGCAGCGCCCCTGCCCCCGCGGCAACGGTGGAGCCGGATTGCTTCGAGGCGGCTTCTTCCGCGACCATGCCGGCGGAGAACGCCGCGCCGACCGAGGCGGACTGGTCCGGCCAGTATGAGAGCGGCGAGGCCCTCTATCCCTCCCGCGGGGGCCGGGCGGATGCCTGGGACGAGGATGGGCGCAGCCTTGAGGAGATCGCCGGCGAGCGCCCGCGCTCCCTGCGCGAGCTGCTGGCGGAGCAGGTGAGCCTGGCCTTCGGCGATGCTCGGGAGCGGTTGATCGCGGGGCAGATGATCGCGCTGCTAGACCCGGCCGGGCGGCTGACCGTTCCCGATGCCGCCTTCGCGGCCGCGCTGGGCTGCGACGAGGCGCTGGTGACCTCCATCCGCCGGCGGATGCAGCGCTTCGAGCCTACCGGGCTGTTCTGCGCCGATCTGCGGGAATGCCTGGCGGTGCAGCTGGCGGAACTGAACCGGCTGGACCCGGCGATGGAGGCCCTGCTGGACAACCTGCACCTGCTCGCGCGGCGGGATATGGCAGGGCTGCTCCGTGTTTGCGGGGTTGATGCCGAGGACCTGGCGGAGATGGTGGCCGAGATTCGCCGCCTGAATCCGAAGCCCGGCGCGCTGGCCGATGCGGAGCCGGCGCCCATGGTGGTGCCGGACGTGCTGATGCGCCGCCTGCCGGATGGGACCTGGCAGCTGGAGCTGAACCCGGAGACCTTGCCCCGTGTGCTGGTGAACCGCGGTTTTCATGCCACCGCCCAGACCGGCACGCGCAACAAGGAGGACAAGGCCTTCCTGGCCGAGAAGCTGCAGGCGGCGAACTGGCTGGTGCGGAGCCTGGAGCAGCGGGCCAACACCATCCTGCGCGTGGCCGCCGAGATCGTGCGGCGGCAGGAGGGCTTCTTCCGCCATGGCGTCGGGCATCTGCGGCCGCTGATCCTGCGCGACGTGGCGGATGAGCTGGGGATGCATGAAAGCACCGTCTCCCGCGTGACGGCGAACAAGTACATCGCGACCCCGCGCGGGACGCTGGAGCTGAAGTACTTCTTCACCACCGCAATCGCGGGCATGCGTGGCGGCGAGAGCTTCTCGGCCGAGGCGATCCGCCACCGCATCCGCGACATGGTGGATGCGGAAACGGCGGAGGACATCCTCTCGGACGACGCCATCGTGGAGCGGCTGCGCGCGGAGGGCGTGGATATCGCCCGCCGCACCGTGGCCAAGTACCGGGACGCGCTGCGCATCCCATCCTCGGTGCAGCGCAAACGGGAAAAATCGGTTCCGGCGCTCTGAACGCTCCCCTTTAAAGCTGCCCGGCGGTCCTCAGTTGACCTATGTTACAGGCGCGAGACAGGGGAGCCGATCCATGCAGATCACGGTCGCCGGCAAGGGAGTGGATACCGGCGAGGCGCTGAAGACCCATGTCCGGGACGGACTGGCCCTGATCACCCGGAAGTATTTCGACCATGCGATCGACGCGCATGTCACATTCCGGAAGGACCGGGCCTTCTTTGCCTGCGACATCAACCTGCGTGCCGGGCGAGGCCTGAACATGCGGGCGGAGGGCGAGGGCACGGATGCGCACCGGGCCTTCGCGGATGCCGCCGAGCATATCGGCAAGCGGCTGCGCCGCTATCGCCGCCGCGTGAACGAGCATGCCCGCAGCCTGGCCGACAGCCGGGAGCCGCCGCCCGAGCCGGCGCGGGATGTGGTGCTGCGGGGCGAGGAGGATACCGCGGAGGGGCAGGAGGAGGCCGAGCCCGTCGTCACGCCCGAGGGCTACATCAATGGTGCGGTGGTGGCGGAACGCCCGACCGAGATCAGCCGGCTGTCCGTCCAGGAAGCGGTGATGCGGCTGGACCTGGCGCAGGAGCCGGTGCTGATGTTCCGCAACCGCGACACGGGGGTGCTGAACGTGGTGTACCGCCGCGCGGACGGGCATGTGGGATGGGTTGACCCGCAGCGGGCCTGACGCCGGGGGGACCTCATCCAAGGGGGCGGCTGCCCCCCTTGGGCCGGGGCGCGCGGCCCTAGTGTACCAGGACCGGCGCCATCTCGTGCTGGAGGATGGCCGCGATGGCCAGGGCCTCGTTCGGGGCGGCGCCGATCGGGGTGCCATCGGCGGCATGGATGGCCACGGCCTGGGTTCCGTTGACGGTCACCGGACGGATATAGGCCATCTCCTGTGCCCCGAAGCGCGCCCAGTCGAGCGCGGACAGGTTGCGGAGCGTGGTGATCGGGTTCGGGTTCATCGGTCTCTCCTCGCCCGCAGCCGGAATGGCCTGCGGACTGGTAACGCCCGTTTCGCTCCCCGGTTCGGCGAAGCGTTCAGGGCGGGGGAAGGATTCAGGCCTCGCCGTCCACCAGGGGTCGGGTTCGGCCGTTGATCTGGATGGTGCGGACGCGGACCTCGGGCTGGGGGCGGCGCAGTTCCACATGCAGCAGCCCGTTGTCCAACCAGGCGCCCTCGATCTCGATGCCCTCGGCGATGACGAAGGCGCGCTGGAACTGCCGGGCGGCGATGCCGCGGTGCAGGAAGACCCGGCCCTCGCCATCGTCCTTCTGGCGGCCGCGGATCACGAGCTGGTTGTCCTCCTGGGTGATCTGGAGGTCGTCCATGGCGAAGCCCGCCACGGCCAGGGTGATGCGGAGCCGGTCGGCGGCGATCTGCTCGATGTTGTAGGGCGGGTATCCGTCGGCGCTCTTCTGCACGCGGTCGAGCATCTGCTCCAGATGGTCGAAGCCAAGGAAAAGCGGCGATCCGAAGACCGGGGAACGCGACATGGAAGCGGCATCCTTCAGGAAGCGAGGCCACGCGGACCGGCCCATCAGGCACCGGCCCACGGGTGGGGATATTGGCGATCGCGACCGGGGTTGCAAGCCCGTGCATTGCAGGGCGTTAACATCCACGTGGCATGCCGCATTCCGCCGGGGCGCGTTCTGCCCTACATGCGGCGGGCAAGGCCATGAACGACGTTCCTCTCCTCCCCATCCTGCTTCACCCCGCGCCCGTGCTGCGCGCCAAGGCCCGCGCGGTCGCCGAGGGCGATGGCGACCGGGTGCGCGCGCTGGCGCCACGCATGCTGGCCACCATGTACAAGGCGCCCGGCATCGGGCTGGCGGCGCCCCAGGTGGGGGAAAGCCTGCGGCTGGTGGTGATCGACATCCAGAAGGATGACCAGCCCAGCCCGATGGTGCTGGTGAACCCCGAGATCGTGGCGGTGAGCGAGGAGCGCGCGGTGCGGGAGGAAGGCTGCCTTTCCATCCCTGGCCAGTACGCGGATGTGGAGCGGCCGGCGCGGGTGAAGGTGCGCTGGCGGGAGCTGGACGGCACGCGGCGGGAGATGGAGGCCGATGACCTGCTGGCCACCTGCCTGCAGCACGAGATCGACCACCTGGACGGCGTGATGTTCACGGACCTGCTGAGTCCGCTGAAGCGGAACATGCTGCTGAAGAAGTTCCTCAAGGAGCAGAAGCTGAAGTCGCGGGAGGCAATGTGACCGCGCGCAAGCTGCGGCTGGCCTTCATGGGCAGCCCGGCCTTCTCGGTGCCGGCCCTGCAGGCGCTGCATGGGGCCGGGCATGAGATCGCGATGGTCTATGCCCAGCCGCCGCGCCCCGCCGGGCGCGGGCAGCGCGAAACCCCCTGCCCCGTCCACCAGGCGGCGCTGGAGCTGGGACTGCCGGTGCGGACCCCGGCGCGCCTGCGCAAGGATGCGGCGGAGCACGAGGCCTTCGCGGCGCTGGATCTGGATGCCGCGGTGGTGGTGGCCTATGGCCTGATCCTGCCGAAGCCGATGCTGGATGCGCCGCGGCGGGGCTGCCTGAACATCCATGCCAGCCTGCTGCCGCGCTGGCGCGGGGCGGCGCCGATCCATGCGGCGGTGCTGGCCGGGGATGCAGAGACGGGCATCACCATCATGCGGATGGATGAGGGGCTGGATACCGGCCCGATGCTGCTGCGCGAGGCCACGCCGATCGGGCCGCGCGACACGGTGGTGGCGGTGCATGACCGGCTTTCGGAAATGGGGGCGCGGCTGATCCTGCGCGCGCTGGAGGAGGATCCTCCGGCCGTGCCGCAGCCCGAGGAGGGTGCGACCTATGCCCCCAAGCTGGGCAAGGAGGACGGACGCCTGGACTGGACCCAGCCGGCCGGGGCGCTGGACCGGCGGGTGCGCGCGATGAATCCCTGGCCCGGTGCCTATACGGGCTGGAACGGGGAGATGCTCCGGGTGATCTCGGCGGCGCCGGAGCCCGGGCGCGAGGCGGCGCCGGGGACGGTGCTGGACGATGCGCTGCTGGTGGCCTGCGGCGGTGGCACGGCGCTGCGGCTGGCGCGGGTGCAGCGGGCCGGGCGGGCGGCCATGGATGCGGATGCCTTCCTGCGCGGCTCGCCCGTGCCGGCGGGCACGGTGCTGGGCTGAGATGCCGCGCTACGCGCTGCTGGTCGAATATGACGGAGCCCCTTTCGTCGGCTGGCAGCGGCAGCGGGACGGGATGTCCGTCCAGCAGGTCCTGGAGGAAGCCGCGGCGCCGCTGAATGGCGGGGTTGAGCCCGTGGTGGGCGCCGCCGGGCGCACCGATGCCGGCGTGCATGCCGAGGGGCAGGTTGCCCAGGTGGACCTGGGGGCGGAGTTGCCGGTGGAGCGGGTGCGCGAGGCGCTGAACACCCGGAGCCGGCCCTATCCGGTATCCGTGCTCTCGGTGGCCCGGCCCGACGAGGAATGGAGTGCGCGTTTTTCCGCGGTGCACCGGGCCTACCGCTACCGCATCCTGAACCGGCGCGCCCGCCCCGGGCTGGATATGGGGCGCGTGTGGCACGTGCCGCAGCGCCTGGATGCCGAGGCGATGCATGAGGCGGCGCAGGGGCTGCTTGGGCATCACGACTTCTCGGCCTTTCGCGCCTCATCCTGCCAGGCGCGGGATGCTCTACGGACGCTGGACCGGCTGGATGTGAGCCGGCAGGGCGAGGAGATCGTGGTGCGGGTGGAGGCGCGGTCCTTCTTGCACCATCAGGTCCGCAACATGGTGGGCACGCTGGCCCAGGTGGGGCGCGGTCTGCGGCCGGTTTCCTGGCCGCGGCAGGTGCTGGACGCGCGGGACCGGCGGCACGCGGGGCAGACGGCGCCGGCGGAGGGGCTGTGTTTCGTCTCGGTGCGGTATGAGCCGGGGCTGGAGTGGCCGATCTAGGGGCTGGTGCCCCCAGGGGGTGTCACCAGCCAGGCCCCGCTGCGCGCGATGGGGTTTCCCGGGAACGCGGCGCGGGAGGTCCGGGGGAAGCGCCGCTTCCCCCGGGGCCAGTGGAGCCTACAGCCCGGCCTGGGTGACGAACTTGGTCACCAGATAGGGCTCCAGAGCCTCGGAGCCGCCCTCGGAGCCGTAGCCGCTGTCCTTCACGCCGCCGAACGGCACTTCCGGCAGGGCGAGGCCGAGATGGTTGATGGTCATCATCCCGGTCTCGACGCTGGCGGCGATGCGCTGGGCCGTGGTGGCCGAGCCGGTGAAGGCATAGGCGGCCAGGCCGAAGGGCAGGCGGTTGGATTCCTGCACCACCTCGTCGAAGTCGGAGAAGCGGTTCACCAGGGCGAGCGGGCCAAAGGGCTCCTCGTTCATGGCGCGGGCATCGAGCGGCAGGTCGGAGATGACCGTCGGCTCGTAGAAATAGCCCTTGTTGCCGATGCGGCTGCCGCCGGCCTGGAGCTTCGCGCCGCGGCCGACCGCATCCTGCACCAGCGTCTCGATGGTGGGCACGCGGCGGTCATTGGCGAGCGGGCCCATCTGCACCCCCTCCTCCATGCCGTTGCCGACCTTCAGGGACTTGGCATAGCTGGTGAAGGTCTCGAGGAACTCGTCGAAGCTGCGCTCCTGGATCAGGAAGCGCGTGGGCGAGACGCAGACCTGGCCGGCGTTGCGGAACTTCGAGGTGGCGAGGGTCTTGGCGGCCTTCTGGATGTCGGCGTCGTCGAAGACGATGGCCGGGGCGTGGCCGCCCAGTTCCATGGTGGCGCGCTTCATGTGCTGCCCGGCGAGGCCCGCGAGCAGCTTCCCGACCGGGGTGGAGCCGGTGAAGGTGATCTTGCGGATGGTCGGGTGCGGGATGAGGTAGGAGGAGATCTCCGCCGGCACGCCATAGACCAGCTGCACGACGCCCTTCGGCAGGCCCGCATCGATGAAGGCGCGGATCAGCTCGGCCGGGGAGGCCGGGGTTTCCTCGGGCGCCTTGACGATGATGGAGTTGCCCGTGGCCAGCGCCGCCGAGAGCTTGCGGACGACCTGGTTGATGGGGAAGTTCCAGGGCGTGAATGCGGCGACGGGGCCGACGGGCTCGCGCACCACGAGCTGGTAGATGCCCTCGGCGCGCGCGGGGATGACGCGGCCATAGGCGCGGCGGCCTTCCTCGGCCATCCACTCGATGATGTCGGCGCCGGCCAGCGTCTCCATCTTCGCCTCGGGCAGGGGCTTGCCCTGCTCGGCCGTCATCATCGCGGCGATGGCGTCGGCGCGGCTGCGGAGGATGTCGGCCGCCTTGCGCATGAGCTTGTAGCGATCGAAGACCGAGGTCTTGCGCCAGATCGCGAAGCCGCGCTCGGCCGCCTCCAGCGCCTCGTCGAGATCGGCCTTCTCGGCATGGGCGACGGTGCCGATGACCTCTTCCGTCGCGGGGTTGATCACCTCGATCGTCTTGCCCGAGCGCGCGTCGCGCCACTCGCCGTCGATGTGAAGCTGAACCTTGGGGTAGTTCGCCATGATGTCGTGAATCTCCGTCAGACGACGAGTTCGATGAGGAAGGGACCGGTCCGGCTCACGCTCTGGGACAGGAGGTCGCCCAGCGTGTCGAGGCTTTCGGCGCGCGCGGCCTCCACCCCCATGCCCTCGGCGAGCTTCACCCAGTTGAGGTCCGGATTGCCCAGATCAAGCATGTTCATCGCGGTCGGGCCGGGATTGGCGCCCACGCCGGCATATTCGCCGATGAGGATCTGGTACTTGCGGTTCGAGATGATGATGGTCGTGACCGGCAGCTTCTCGCGCGCCTGGGTCCAGAGGCTCTGGAGCGAGTACATGGCCGAGCCATCCGCCTGAAGGCTGATGACGCGGCGCTGGCCGCCCGCGCCGATGGCGGCGCCGGTGGCGACGGGCAGGCCGTCGCCGATCGCGCCGCCGGTGAGGTGCAGCCAGTCATGCGGCGGGGCGGCGTGGGTCTCGGGATAGAAGCCGCGGCCGTAGGAGACGCTCTCGTCGGAGATGATGGCGTTTTCCGGCATCAGCGCCGCGACGGTGCGCGCCAGGCCTTCCGGCGTGGGGGCGCCGCGCACGGGCTCGGGGCGCGGGCCAGGATCGGGGATGGCGGCCTGGGGGGCGCCCAGCTCGTCCACCAGGGCCTGGAGGGCGGCCTCGGCATCCTGCTCGAAGCGGGAGAGGACGTGGACCTGGGCGGATGCCGGGTAGTGGATGGAGGGCTTGTTCGGATAGGCGAAGAAGCCGACCGGGGCCTTGGCGTTCACCAGGATGAGGTGCTCGACATCGGCGAGCGCCTTGATGGCAACGTCGGCGACATAGGGCACGCGCTCGAGCTGCACGCGGCCCCGGCCGCGGGCGACGCGGGCGTTGGAGCCTTCCGCCAGCAGCCTGGCGCCGGTGTGCTGGGCGATGCGCCAGGCGAGGGCCTGGCCGTTCTCCCGCACGGCCGGGCCGCCGAGCAGGATGAGGACGTTCTTGCCCTCGCGCAGGATGCGGGCGGCGGTGCGGACGGCCGCTGGGTCGGGCGCCTGGGCCTGGGGCACGGGCAGGGCCTCGGCCACCTCGCCGCCCTCGTTCCAGGAGGCATCGGAGGGGAGGATGAGGCTGGCGATGCCGCCCGGGGCGGTGCGGGCGGCCTGGACGGCCACCGCGGCGTCGCGCCCGACATCGGCCGAGGAGGCGCTGGTGCGGACCCAGGCGGAGACCGGGCGGGCCCAGCCCTCGGTGTCCGCGGTCAGTGGGGCGTCGTAGGGGCGGTGGTAGGTGGCGTGGTCGCCGACGATGTTGACGATGCCGGAGCGTGCGCGGCGGGCGTTGTGCAGGTTGCCCAGCCCGTTCGCCAGGCCGGGGCCGCAGTGCAGCAGGGTGCAGGCGGGCTTGCCGGCGAGGCGCCAGTAGCCATCGGCCATGCCGGTGACGACGTTCTCCTGCAGCCCGAGCACGCAGCGCATGCCCGGGATCTGGTCCAGGGCGGCGACGAAGTGCATCTCGCTCGTGCCCGGGTTGGCGAAGCAGGTGTCCACCCCTGACTTGAGCAGGGTGTGGACGAGGCTATGGGCACCGTTCACGGCGTTCGACTCTCCCGGAAAAAAGGCGCCGCACGTTGCGCGCGGGGGCTTCGCGCCGCAAGGCCGCGAGGGGCAATCAATTCGCTTCACAGAATCGAGAGATGAACGAATAGTAACCGTACGGCCAGCGAAACGGCCGAGACGGGGAAACCTGCCATGCTGCGCCTTTCAGTGGCCTTCTTCCTCTCGGGCTTCGGTGCCCTGCTCTGCCAGATCGTCTGGCAGCGCATGCTGGGCATCTTCGCGGGCTCGGACAGCGTCTCGGCGGCGCTGGTGGTCGGCGCCTTCCTGGCCGGGCTGGGGCTGGGTTCGATTCTCGGGGCGAAGCTGGCTGACAGGCTCTCCCCGGCGCGGGCGCTGCTGGGCTTCGTGGTGGCGGAGACGGGGGTGAGCAGTTTCGCCCTGCTCTCCAAGCCCTTCCTCTACGACCTCCTCGCGATCGACCTGGCCGGGGTGGTGGACAGCCCCGCAGCGATCTTCGCCCTGTGCTTTGCCGGGCTGGTGCTGCCCACGACGCTCATGGGGGCATCGCTGCCCCTGCTCGCGCGGGCGGTCGCCACCTCGCTGGACACGGTGGCGGAGCGTGTGGGGCGGCTTTACGGGCTGAACACGCTGGGCGCGGGGCTGGGGGCGCTGCTGGGGGGCTGGCTCCTGGCGGGGAATCTGGGCTTTGTCGGTGCGCTCTGGCTCGCGGCGGGGCTGGACCTGGTTGCGGGGCTGCTCGCCCTCACCCTCCTGCCCGGGATGCGGCGGCAGGCCGTGCCGGTGGCTGCGGCGAGCGTGGGCCCGGCGGCCGCACCTTTCGGCGGGCTGCCGCTCTGGTGCGCCCTGGTCTTCGTCTCGGGCTATGTGATCGTCGCGCTGGAAATCGTCTGGGTGCGGCTGCTCGGGCAGGTCGGGCAGTACCACGCCTATCTGTTCCCCACGGTGCTCGGCATCTTCCTGCTGGCGGATGGGCTGGGGATGGAGGTGGCATCGCGGATGCTGCGGCGGATCCGGGATCCGCGCCCGGCCTTCTTCGCCGCCCAGGCCGGCGGCTTCGCCCTGGCGGCGCTGCTCATCCTCGGGCTGTGGTGGGCTTTGCCGCACTGGCCGCTGGACCAGGTGCTGGGCGCGGACCGGCACCGGCTGCACGGCGCGGGGCTGGCCACCACCGTCGCCCTTACCCTCCTTGTGGTCGGGCCGCCCTCCTTCCTCATCGGGATGACCTTCCCCTTTGTGCAGCGGGCGGTGCAGCAGGACATGACGAGCATCGGGGCTCGGGTGGGCTGGGTGCAGCTGGCCAATATCCTGGGGAATGCGGCGGGCTCGGTGGGGACGGGGCTCGTCTCCTTCCACCTGCTCGGCACGGCCGGCACGCTGCACCTGCTCGGGGCGCTCTCGGTGGGGCTGGCGGGGCTTTGGCTGTTCCGCGCGCGGGGCCGGGGCATGGCGCTGGGAATGGGGGCGGCCTGCGCGGCGCTGACCCTGGCCATCCCGGGCAATGCGCGCTTCTGGTCGCGGCTGCATGCGGAGCGGGATGGCCACGCCGTCTCCTGGGCGGAGGACCGGTCCGGCATCGCCTTCTTCCGGGATGAGAACCGGCCTGGTGCGGGCCCGGAGGGGCCGTTCTTCATCCAGGGCTTCAGCCAGGGGCGGCTGCCCTTCCTGCCCATCCACCAGTTCCTCGGCGCGCTGGGGCCGCTGGTGCATCCGGAGCCGCGGCGGGTGATGGTGGTGGGCATCGGCTCCGGCGGCACGCCCTGGGCCGCCGGGGTGCGGCCGGAGACGCGGGAGATCCGGGCGGTGGAGCTGGTGGGGCCGGTGCTGCCGGCGCTGGAAGGGGTGGCGCGGCGCCATCCCGGCGGGGCCGTGGCCGCGCTGCTCTCCGATCCCCGCTACAGGCTGGAATATGGCGATGGCCGCCGCGCCCTGGCGATGGACCAGCAGCTGTGGGACGTGATCCAGGCCGACGCGATCCTGCCGGAGGGCTCGCATTCCGGGCTGCTCTATTCGGCGGAGTTCCTGCAGACCGTGCGGCGGCGCCTGGCACCGGGCGGACTCTATGTGCAATGGGCGCCGACCGTGCGGGTGGCGGAGACCTTCGCGGCGAGCTTTCCCCATGCCGTGCTGCTGATGCCGGCGAGCGTGCTGATCGGCAGCAACGACCCGCTTCCGCTGGATCTCCCGGCGCTGGCGGCGCGCTTCCGTGAGGAAGGCGTGCAGGCCCGCCTGCTGCGCGGCAATGCGGAGATGCGCGATTATGCCGCGATGTTCCGCGACGTGCCGGTGGTGTGGGAGCCGGGGATGCCTCGTGGGGAGGCGACTCTCACCGATATCTTCCCGCGGGACGAATTCTACCTGAACAACCCCGTTCACGGTGCGGAACTGCTGGCCAGGCGGCTGCGCGCGGCAGGAAGCACCGCGACGACCATGCCATCATCCCGCTGAGGGGGCGGGCGCCACGCAGGCGCGGCGAAGCCTCCCGCTTTGGCCTTGCCGGCGCGCGCGAGCCGGCGCAATTTCCGGCCTCCGCGCGCATAGGGATTTGTATTCATGGGCACGACGATTTCCGGCGAGACCACCGCCCCGATCCAGGAAGGGCCGACCAATGCGGCGCTGCAGGCACGCCGCGAGGCGGCCGTGCCGCGTGGCCTGGGCATTTCCCTCCCCGTCTTCGCCGCGAAGGCGAAGGGCTCCGAGGTCACGGATGTCGAGGGCAAGCGCTACATCGATTTCGGCGGCGGCATCGCCGTGCTCAACACCGGCCACCTGCACCCGAAGGTGAAGGCCGCGGTGCAGGCGCAGCTGGAGAACTTCTCCCACACCTGCATCCAGGTGACGCCCTATGAGAGCTATATCCGCCTTGCGGAGCGGCTGAACGCCATCGCGCCGGTTCGCGGCCCGGCCAAGACCATCTTCCTCACCACCGGCGCCGAGGCGGTGGAGAACGCGGTGAAGATCGCCCGCGCCCATACGGGCCGCCCGGGCGTGATCGCCTTCTCCGGCGCCTTCCACGGCCGCACGCTGCTCGGCATGGCGCTGACCGGCAAGGTGGTGCCGTACAAGGTGGGTTTCGGCCCGATGCCGGCCGACATCTACCACCTGCCCTTCCCCGTGGCGTATCACGGCAAGGAGGTGGCGGACACGCTCGAAGCCATCGAGACGCTGTTCAAGTCCGACATCGACCCGAACCGCATCGCCGCCTTCATCATCGAGCCCGTGCAGGGCGAGGGCGGCTTCTACCAGGCGCAGCCGGAGCTGATGCAGGGCCTGCGCGCCATTGCGGACAAGTACGGCATCCTGCTGATCGCGGACGAGGTGCAGACCGGCTTCGCCCGCACGGGCAAGATGTTCGCGATGGAGCACACCGGCGTGAAGGCCGACCTCGTCACCATGGCGAAGTCCCTCGCCGGCGGCTTCCCGCTCTCCGCGGTTTCCGGCACCGCCTCCATCATGGACGCGCCGAATGTCGGTGGCCTCGGCGGCACCTATGGCGGCTCGCCGCTGGGCTGCGCGGCGGGCAATGCGGTGCTGGACGTGATCGAGGAGGAAGGCCTCATCGAGCGCGCCAATGTCATCGGCGACCTGCTGGTGGCGCGCATCAAGGAGCTGCAGGCGAGCAACACGCTCACCGGCATCATCGGCGATATCCGCCAGGTCGGCGGCATGGTGGCGATGGAGATGGTGGCGGATGGCGATGCCAGCAAGCCGGACCCGGACCTGACCCGCGCGCTGGTGGCGCGCGCGGCCGAGAAGGGTCTGATCCTTCTCTCCTGCGGCGTGCGCGCGAATGTCATCCGCTTCCTCTGCCCGCTGACCACCAGCGACGCGCTGGTGAACGAGGGCATGGACATGCTGGGCGAGGCGCTGCGCGAATGCGTGGCCGAGCGCAGCGCGGGCTGAGGCTTCGCCCGTGAAGGAGGATATCCGCAGGGCGCTGCTGTTCGGCGCGCCCTGCGGGGCCGCCGCGGTCATCGTCTTCCGGGATTCGACGCTGTTCCTGCTGCATCACCTGTTCAAGGTGATGCCGCTGGCGGCCTATGTGCAGACGATCGGCCCCTATGGGCTGCCCTATGTCTGGTGGTTCTGCCTGCTCGGCGCGGCCGGCGGCTTCATCATCGGGCTGGCGCTGCGCTGGCTTCCGGTGCCGGACCTGCTGACCGGCGCGGTGCTCGGCGTCGGCGCGGCTTACCTGGTGCCGCAATACCTGCCCCGGAGCACGCCACCCTGGGTGCTGCCCCTTGTAGGAGCGGCCTGGGGCTGGGGTGCGACCTTCCTCATGCGGCCGCTCTCGCTGCGTGGGCGTGGCTGAACCGGCCATCCTTGGCGTCGTGCTGGCCGGCGGGCTGGCACGGCGGATGGGTGGCGGGGACAAGACGCTGCTGCCGCTGAACGGGCGGCCCATGCTTTCCATCCTGCTGGAACGGCTGGCGCCGCAGGTCTCGGCCATCTCGATCAGCGCCAATGGTGACGGCGCGCGCTTCGGGGCGGTTGCGCCGGGCGTGCCGGTGCTGGCGGATCCCCTGCCCGGCTTCCCCGGGCCGCTGGCCGGCATCCTGGCCGGGATGGATCACGCGGCGCGGCTCGGGCTCTGCTGGGTTCTCTCCGTGCCCGGGGACACGCCCCTCATCCCTCCCGATCTCGCCGCTCGGCTCCGCGCGGCCTCTTCGCCCATCGCCTGCGCGGCATCGGCCGGGCGGACGCATCCGCCGATCGCGCTCTGGCCCGTGGGGCTGCGGGAGGAACTGCGCGCCGCGATCACGGCTGGCGAGGGCAAGGTCAGCCGCTGGGCCATGGCGCAGGGCTGTGCGCCGGTGGAATGGCCGGGCGATCCATTCATCAACGCAAACCGGCCGGAAGACCTGCCCTTGCTGGAACGGGCGGAGCGAGAGGGCGCCTGAGCTCCCTGCGGCGCGCTCGGGCTGCGTGTCGGGCAGGGTCGGGTATCTTCCGGACCTGTCGGTTCCCGGAGAGGGCTCTGCCCTCTCCGGACCTCACCCGCCAAGGGCCTGAGGCCCTTGGAACCCCGTCTGGCTACCGCGGATACGGTGCAACACGGGGTCTCTGCCCCTGCTCCTGCCCTTGCAGTCGCCTCGGGTCATGGACCCGAGGCGCACCGTCAGCCGAACCTCTCAAACGGACAGAAAAAGATGATGGTGAGGGGTCCGGGGAGAGGAAGAATTCCTTCTTCCTCTCCCCGGGAATAGGTGCAGCGGACCTATTCGGGGCAGTCATCCATTCCCGGAGTTCCGGCATGCAGTTGGGTGAGTTGCGCCAGGAGGCGCAGGAAGGTGGCGCGGTCACCGGGCGGCAGTGGGGCGAGGAGTCTTTCCTGCACCCGCCGAACGGGTTCCTCGACGTCGCGCAGCAGCTTCTCGCCCTCTGCGGTCAGGTGCAGCCGCTTCGCCCGGCGGTCGCCAGGAGCCGGATCGCGCCGGATCCAACCTTTCGCCTCCAGCCGTTCGATCACGCCGCCCAGGGTGGAGCGGTCGAAGGCGATCAGCGAGGACAGGCGGGTGGCGTCCACGCCGGGATGGGCCCGGATGGCGTAGAGGGCACCGAACTGCACCGAGGTAAGGTCGAACCCATCCAGTTCCTCGGCGAAAAGGGCGCCGGAGATCTGGTGGGCCCGCCGGATGAGATGGCCCGGCATTGCGTAGAGATGCTGCATCGGGGTGCCGTGGTTCCCTTGATCGCCTCCCTCATAGCCGCTCACCCTGATCCGGGCGATGTTGCACGGCATCGGAACAGATTGACCGCATGCTTATTGACCGCATACGGTCTTTTCAACCACTTCCCCACGGGAGAGGCCGGGGAGGCGCCGGCCCGCGCGCCATCCGCTGGTCCATAGGGACGGACGCCGCATGACATCGGACCTGCACGCCCTTCTGGGCGATCTGGTGATCGCCAACCGAATCCTGGCCCATGAGGGGGTGCTGGATGATTTCGGCCATGTGGCGCTGCGCCATCCCGGGCGGCCGGACCGGTTCTTCGTCTCCCGCTCCCGCTCACCCGAGCTGGTGACGCGGGAGGATCTGCTGGAATTCACGCTGGATGGCGTGCCGGTCGATCCCAAGGGCATGCGCCCTTATCTGGAAAGCGTGCTGCATGCGCGCATCTTCGCCGCGCGACCGGATGTGCAGGCCACGGTGCATCACCACTGCCCCGCGGTGCTGCCCTATACGGTGACGGAGGTGCCGCTGCGGCCGATCTTCCACATGGCCTCGGTGCTGGGCGGGCCCGTGCCGGTCTGGGACAGTCGCGACGAGTTCGGCGACACCAACATGCTGATTGACGACGTGCCACGCGCCGACAGCCTGGCACGCGCGCTGGGCGGCGGGACCTCGGTGCTGCTGCGCAACCACGGCGCCACCTGCGCCGCGCATTCCCTGCCCGCCGTGGTCTTCATCTGCGTGCGGATGAAGGACAATGCGGAGCTGCAATCCCGCGCCATGGCCATGGGCACGCCGCGCTATCTCAGCGAGGGCGAGGCGCGGCTGACGGCGGAGATGCTGATGGGCGAGCGCCCGCTGGACCGCGCCTGGTCCTGCTGGCGCGCCCGCGCCGGCTTCGGCGGCATTTGAGGAGGATCCCGGCCATGCCGTTCAGCCGCCGCGCCTTTGCCGCCGCCACACTCCTCGCCACCCTCCCCGCGGGCGCCATGGCCCAGCGCCGCAGCGTGCGCCTGGTGGTGCCCGCCGCCCCGGGTGGCGCCATCGACGTGATCGGGCGCCTCTATGCCGCTCGCCTCGGGGAGGTGACGGATGCCGCCTGGGTGGTGGAGAACCGCTCGGGCGCGAACAACACGCTCGGCGCCGCCGAGGTGGCGCGCTCGGCGCCCGATGGCCAGACATTCCTGGTGAATGCCGATATCCACCTGATGGCCAGGCGCGTGATGCGCAGCGTGCCCTATGATCCCATCGCGGACTTCACGCCCATTGCGAGGCTGGCCACCGCGCCGATGGTGCTGGTGGGCAACCCGCGGCTGACACCGGAGGGCGGCGTGGCCGCGCTGGCCGCGGCGATGAAGGCGCAGCCGGAGAAGCTGCCCTTCGCCAATTCCGCGCTGGGTGCGATGGGGCATCTGGCGACGGAGAGCTTCAAGCGCGAGGTGGGCGCCGATACGCTCGTCGTCTCCTATCGCGGCACCGCCCCGGCGCTGACAGACGTCATCTCGGGCAATGCCGCGCTGATGGTCGCGCCGCTCGGTTCGGCCCTGCCGCATATCGAGGGCGGGCGGCTGCGCGCCTATGCCATCATGGGCCCGCGCCGTTCCTCCCGCGCGCCGGACATTCCCAGCATTGCCGAGCAGGGCATGCCGGGGCTGGACTTCACGCTGTGGTACGCGCTTTGGGCACCGAAGGGTCTGCCGGAGGCGGAGGCGGAGCGGCTGAACGCGGCCATCCGCTCCATCGCGCGGGAGCCGGAGATCCGTGCGCGGATCGCGGACCAGGGCGCGGAACCGGTTTCCGAGAGCCGTTCCGATTTCGCCCGCTTCATCGAGGCCGAGGCGGAACGCAATGCGCGCATCGCGCAGCTCGCGGGCATCCAGCCGGAATAGGCCGAAGCCCGCAGGAGCCGCGCCGGGAGGCCGGCCGGACGATGTGCAAGCTTCGCAATTGAAAAGCCCGGCTGCGGGGAGGTGGCTGCAGCCGGGCCATTCGTGAAGGCGCATCGCCGATCGGGAGAGCGCCCTTCTGCGGCTCTCTATGGACTACCGGTTAAGCGTGGATGTGTGGGTGTTGCGGTTCCGCCCGGACAGGCCGGCGAGGCCAGCAAGGCCGATGAGGCCCAGCCATCCCCAGTTGAAACCGTCGCGATCGTCGCGGGCGCCTGTCATGGCAGTCGTCGAGGCCGTGCCGGTTCCCGCGGTCGTGCCGGTTCCTGGCGTTGTTCCGGTTGTCTGGGCGATGGCGGCACTGCTGAGCATGCACGCGGCAGCCGCTGCCAGGGCAAGCGTCTTGGTCCGGTGTTGGCGCATGTAACCTCCTGCTTTTTCCAGACGTCCCTCGCGCTGACGTCATGGAAATGTAACAGAAAATCACGGGGATGGTTGCGCTGGCGGGAAGGTGCCGGGGCGGGCTGGCCGTCAGGCCCCGCCGCGATCCTCGCGGAAGAGGTGCAGCGCTTCCTGGATCGGCCGGTCTGAGAAGGAGAAGAGCACGCTGTCCTCCGACGCCTCGTGGCGGACCTTCTTCCAGGAGGGGACGACGAAGATGTCGCGCCGGCCCCAGTCCACGACGAAGTCATCGCCGATGACGCTGCGGCCGCGCCCCTCGATCGGCACAAAGATCGTCGCGTCCGTGGAGCGGTAGGCGGCGCTGGAGAAGCCCTTGGGCAGGAGCTGGATGAAGGTGCCCATGGTGGCCATGGCATGGCCGCCGGTCACGGGGTTCGTGTAGCGCATCTTCAACCCGTGGCAGGGGTCCCAGGCCTCCGCGCGCCGCATTCTCTCAAGCGCCTCGCGCGTGCGGGCATAGGGGTAGTTGAAGACGGGCGAGCTGCCGGCCCCGCCGCGGTGGTCCACTGGCAGCAGGTTCGCGCCGAAGCGGGCATCGCTGTCACCCAGGGGACGGGAGATGGGCTGCTCGTCCTGGCCAAGATGCTCGGCGAAGGAGGCGTCCAGGAACTGCACCACCGGGATGTCCAGCCCATCGAGCCAGAAGATGGGCCTGTCGCTGTCATTCCCATGGTCGTGCCAGGCCATGGGGGGCGTGATGATGAAATCGCCTTCCTCCATCATCGTGCGCTCGCCATTCACGGCCGTGTAGGCGCCGCTTCCCTCCAGCACGAAGCGCAGCGCGGTCTGGGTATGGCGATGCGCGGGCGCCACCTCCCCGGGCAGGACGAGCTGCACGCCGGCATAGAGGCTGGTGGTGATGCGGGACTGGCCGCGAAGGCCGGGGTTCTCCAGCACCAGCACGCGCCGCTCGGCTTCCTTCGCGGTGATCAGGCCGCCGGCCTCCATCATCGCGGCGCGGATCTCGTCGAAGCGCCAGCTGGCCGGCCGGCAGGCGCTGCGCGGCTCCGGCGTCACCAGCTCGGCAAGGGAGAGCCAGAGCGGCGTCAGGTTCTGCTGGCCGATGCGTTCGTAGAAGGCCTGGCGTGCCGCTTCCTGGGCGGGTGGGATGCGGGGTTCGGCGGCCATGGCTTCCTCCGTTCTACGGAATTGACCGTATGCTGAATATATGCATTGTGTCAAACCTTCCGAAGCCGGTCCCGGCGCGAAGGCCGGGGCGTGGCGGCGGGGGTTTGCGGGAGCAGCGCGATGGCCCAGGACAGGCCGATCCTCGTGGCCGGCGGCGGCATCGGCGGGCTGGCGGCCGCGCTCGGCCTGGCGCGCGCGGGCTTCACGGTCACGGTGCTCGAACGGGCCCCGGCGCTGGCCGAGATCGGCGCCGGCATCCAGCTCGGCCCCAATGCCTTCCAGGCCTTCGACCACCTGGGCATCGGCGACGAGGCCCGGGCTCTGGCGGTGTATGTGGACCGGCTGCGGCTGATGGACGCGCTGACGGCCGAGGACATCGCCAGCATCGACCTGACCGAGCCCTTTCGCCGGCGCTTCGGCAATCCCTATGCCGTGGTGCATCGGGGGGACCTGCATGGGGTCATGCTGCGCGCCTGCCAGGCGGAGCCGCGCGTCACGCTCCGCACATCAAGCATGGTGACGGGCTATGAGCAGGACGGCGCCTCGGTCACGGCGCTCCTGCAATCCGGCGAGTCCGTGCGGGGCGCAGTCCTGATCGGCGCGGATGGCCTGTGGTCCCGCATCCGGCAGCGCGTGGTGGGGGATGGGCCGCCGCGCGTGACGGGGCACACGACCTACCGGTCCGTGATCCCGACGGAGCAGATGCCGGAAGATCTGCGCTGGAACGCGGCCACGCTCTGGGCCGGGCCGAAATGCCACATCGTCCATTACCCACTCTCGGGCTGGAAGCAGTTCAACCTCGTCGTCACCTACCACAACGACGCGCCGGAGCCGGTGGCCGGGCAGCCCGTGGGCGAGGAGGAGGTGATGGCCGGCTTTCACCACGTCCATCCCCGTGCGCAGAGCATCATCCGCCATGGGCGGGACTGGAAGCTCTGGGTGCTCTGCGACCGGGACCCGGTGGAGCGCTGGGTCGATGGCCGCGTGGCGCTGCTGGGCGATGCGGCGCATCCCACGCTGCAGTACCTGGCGCAGGGCGCCTGCATGGCGATGGAGGACGGGGTGGTGCTGGCCCAGGAGATGGCCGCCCGCCCGGAGGCGCCCGAGGCGGCGCTGGAGGCCTATCGGCGCCGGCGCCTGCTGCGCACCGCCCGGGTTCAGCTGCAGTCCCGCCAGGTGGGGGAGCATATCTACCACCCCGCCGGGGCCCATGCGGCGCTGCGAAACAGCATCATGGCCGCGAAGTCCCGGGAGGCGTGGTACGACGCGATCAACTGGCTGTATGGCGAAACCGGGCTCGACGATGCCCCCTCCCCCCGCGCGGCCCTGGCCGGGGCCTGAGGCCGGGGAACACATCGTGCCGGCCCATGCGGCTTCCTTCCGCGGCGCCTTTTTGTCATTCTCGGCCATGCGCTGGTGCCAAGCCTTTCGTCGTCCGACTTCGCCCGGGTCCGGCGGCCGCCTTGCCGCCCCGGTGCCGAGCCGGGCGTGAGCAGCATCACGGGCTCCCCAGCCCTGGTCCCGCGGCGGGCCGAGGGCGCGCCCGATCCGGCGCCCTCCGCAGATGGCGGTGCCGTGCAGGCCGAGCTGGCTGCGAGCCGTGACGCGCTCCGCGCGCGATCCGACCTGCTCTCCACCATTACCGACAACGCTGCCGAGGCCATGTTCCTGCTGGACGAGCACGGCCGCGTCACCTTCATGAACCCGGCGGCGGAGCGGATGTTCGGCTGGCGCCGGGAGGAGATGCTGGGCGAGCTCCTGCACGACCGGGTCCATCACCACCGCCCGGATGGCCGGCCCTACCCCATGGCGGAGTGTCCGCTCGGCCATGTCTTCGCGACCGGCGAGACCCTGCACGCGCATGAGGATGTGTTTTTCCGGCGGGACGGCTCCGCCATCCCCGTGGCCTGCTCCAACGCCGCCATCGTCACGGAGGGCAGGACGAGGGGTGGCGTGCTCATCGTGCACGACATCTCGGCGCGGAAGGCCTCGGAGGGGCGCCTGGCGGCGCTGGTGGAACTCGGCGACCGCCTTCGCGAGACCGGCGATCCCGCGGGGATCGCCTATGTGGCGGCGGAGATCGTGGGGCGCACCCTCGGGGCGGACCGCGCGGGTTATGGCATGGTGAACAATGCCGCGCAGACCATCAGGATCGACCGGGACTGGGCGGGCGCCGCGCTCCCGAACCTGAGTGGCATATTTTCGCTGCCGTTGTACTGGGAGGGCTTCGCCGAGATCCTCCGGCGCCGAGAGGTCGTCGTGATCGAGGACGTGCTCACGGATCACCGGATCGGGGCCAGCGCCGCCAAGTTCATGGCATTGGGCGTTCGCGCCTGCCTGCACGCACCCTGGACCGAGGCCGGGCAGGTCTCCTCCCTGCTCTATGTCCACTCCGCCGCGCCACGGCGCTGGACCGAGGAGGAGATCGCCTTCGTGCGCGGCGTGGCCGAGCGCGTCTGGGCGGCGGCTGAGCGCGCGCGGGGAGAGCGGCAGCATGAGCTGATGCTCATGGAGCTGAACCACCGCGTGAAGAACATCCTCGCCACGGTGCAGGGGCTGGCCGCCCAGACGCTGAAGGGCGTGGGCGGGGATCCGCGCCGCTTCGCGGGGCATTTCGGCGCGCGGCTGCGGACGCTTGCGCGGGCGCATGACCTCCTGACCGCCCAGGGCTGGGAACCGGCGGGAATCGAGGTCACGCTGCGCGCGGCCCTGGCCCCCTGGCTGGAGAATGGCCGCGCGATCCGGATCGAGATGCCCGATGGCACGGATGAGGCGGAGGTCTCTCCGAGGCAGGCGCAGGCCCTGGTGCTGGCCTTCCATGAGCTGGGCACGAACGCGACGAAATATGGCGCGCTTTCCGTGCCGGAAGGGTCCGTCACGATCCGTTGCGAGGCTGCCGAGGGGAAGGAGGTCGTGCTGCGCTGGCAGGAGCGGGGAGGCCCCCCCGTGGTCCGCCCCCCAGACCGCCGCGGCTTCGGAACCCGGCTTCTCGAGCGCGGGCTCGCCCAGGACCTCGGGCCCGGGAGCAAGGTGGAACTGCTGTTCGAGCCCGCCGGGCTGCGGGCCGCGATCCGCATCACTCCCGTTACCCGGCCCGGCCACTAGGGACCGCGCGCGGCCTGGCGCCGCGCCTCAATCGCCGGCGGAAAGCTTCAGCCCCACGAGTCCCGCCAGGATCAGCGCCGCGCTGGCCAGGCGCATCGGCGTGGCAGCCTCGCCCAGCACGACGATCCCGACGATGAAGGCGCCGAGCGCCCCGATACCGGTCCAGATGGCATAGGCGGTGCCAAGGGGCAGGCTGCGCATGGCCAGGGCGAGCAGCCCCACGCTCGCCACCATCGCGGCCAGGGTGATGGCGCTCCAGCCCAGGCGCGTGAAGCCGTGGGATGCCTTCATGCCGAAGGCCCAGACGACTTCGAGAAGACCGGCGAAGACAAGGAGAATCCAGGCCATGTGACGGCCCCTCGTATTGGGGCCGGGCCGTCCCGGCGTGATCGGGTATGGCGCCGGGGTCGTCCCCGGCGGGCAGGTCAGGCCATCAGGCCTGGCCCGCAGGCATCAGTCGCACTCGCAGCCCGGCGTGGGGCCGCTCGCGACGCGCACGACATGGTGGTCGATCCATTCGGCCACAAGGCGCCGCGCCTCGGTCACGGAGGCTTCGGGATGGTGGATGCGGTAGAGCGACGTGCAGGCACCGAAGGCGCTGAAATCATTCGTGCCCGAATCGCGCAGCTCGCGATACGCCGTCACCACGGCGCGCTCGCAGTTGCGGGCGATGTAGCTGTAGTCGTGCCCCATCCGATCGAACCCCATTCCCGTGTTGCGATGCCGTTGAGAATAACTCGCAACACCTGAGCAGTTTATACCGACATATGAACAAGCGTTCAAGTGTCGATTGATGCAGTGCATCGGGAACCCCGGGGCCCGGCCCGCGCGTGGCAGCGCCGGCCCCGGGGTGCGGGGAGCCTAGCCCCGCGCCACCACCTCCGCCAGGGCCCTGCCGACATCCAGGGTGCCCGCATTGCCGCCCAGGTCCCGCGTGCGCGGCCCGCCCTCCGCCAGCAGCGATTCGATCGCGTTGGTGATGGCCAGGGCCGCCTCCGCCTCGCCCAGGTGCTCCAGCATCAGCGCGCCGGACCAGATCTGCGCGATCGGGTTCGCGATGCCCTTCCCCGCGATGTCCGGCGCGCTGCCATGCACCGGCTCGAACATGGAGGGATGCTCGCGCTCCGGGTTGATGTTGGCCGAGGGCGCGATTCCGATGGAACCGGCGACCGCGGGCCCGAGATCGCTCAGGATGTCGCCGAAGAGGTTGGAGGCCACCACCACGTCGAACCAGTCCGGGTGCTGCACGAAATGGGCGCAGAGAATGTCGATGTGGAACTGGTCCGTCTTGATCTCCGGGTAGCTCTTCGCGATCTCCGCGAAGCGCTCGTCCCAGAACGGCATGGTGAAGGTGATGCCGTTGGACTTGGTCGCGGAGGTCAGCTTCTTCCGCGGCCGCTTCATCGCCAGCTCGAAGGCGTACTTCATCACCCGGTCGCAGCCATGGCGCGTGAACACGCTTTCCTGCGTGACGAATTCCCGCGCGGTGCCGCGGAACATCCGCCCGCCGGAGGAGGAATACTCACCCTCCGTGTTCTCGCGGACGACGACGAAATCGATGTCCTCCGGCGCGCGGTCGGCCAGCGGGCTGCGCACGCCGGGCATCAGCCGGCAGGGGCGAAGCGAGATGTACTGGTCGAAGTCCCGCCGCATCGGGATCAGCAGCCCCCAGAGGGAGACATTGTCCGGAACCCCCGGCCAGCCCACCGCGCCCAGGAACACGCTGTCATGCTGGCGCAGCTGCTCCAGCCCGTCATCCGGCATCATCTTGCCGGTCTGGGCGTAGGTCTCGCAGGACCAGCCGTAATGCTTCAGCTCCAGCTCGAAGCCGAAGCGGCGCGCGGCGGCATCCAGCACGCGCAGCCCCTCCGGGGTCGTCTCCTTGCCGATCCCGTCGCCGGGAATCACCGCGATCCTGTGCTTGCGCGCCATGGACTTCTCCCTCCGCCGCCTGTTCGTGGTGGTGCCCCCGATGCCGGCGCGGGACAAGCCCCCGCCACTCAGCGCGTGAGGCTGGCCTCGGGGACCTCCAGCCGCAGGACCAGCCCCTCGGGCCGCCATTCATGGGAAAGCCGGCCCCGCACCTGCCCGCCCATGCTGCGCGCCGCCAGAGCGGTGCCGAAGCCCCGCCGCGTCGGCGGGCCCGACAGGGGCGGCCCGCCCGTTTCCCGCCATTCCAGGTGCAGCACGCCCTCCGCCACGCGGGTGGTGATCGTCACCCGCCCCGCCGGAAGGGAAAGCGCGCCGTATTTCACCGCATTCGTGGCCTGCTCATGCAGCACAAGCGCCACAGCATTGGCCGCCGAGTAGCCCAGCGGCCTGTCCTCCCCTTGCACGGTGACCCGCCCGCCCCCGGTATCCGCATAAGGTGCGAGGAGCGCGCGCAGCAGGCCGTGAAGCGTGAGCACTGTAGGCGCGGGCGCCCCGCCCTGGCGGCCGGGCAGATCCGGCTGCACCAGGTCATGCGCCACGGAAAGGGCGCGCAGCCGGGCCTGCAGCCGCGCCGCGAAATCCTCCGCCTCCGGATCGCCACGGGCGGTGAGCGCCGCCAGCCCGCCGGTGATCATGAAGATGTTCTTGATCCGGTGCGACAGCTCCCGCGCCAGCAGGTCCCGCACCTCCTCAGCCCGCCGCCGCTCCGAGATGTCGAGCACCGAGCCGATGTAGCCGGCGAACTGCCCGTCCCCATCCCATCGCGGCGCGGCGGCATCGATCATCCAGGTATAGCGCCCATCGGCCCCTCGCAGCCGGTACTCGATCTGGAAGGCGGCGGCTTCGGCCGTGGCCTGGGCGAAGACCTGCCCGGCATGGCTCCGGTCCTCGGGATGCACGGCGTTCAGCCAGCCATGGCCGAGGCCGGTCTCGGGCGTCTGCCCAGTGAAGCTGTACCAGCGCTGGTTGAGATAGGTACAGGTCCCGTCCCGGCGCGTCATCCAGATCATCACGGGCGCATGGTCGGCCAGGTTGCGGAACCTGGCCTCGCTCTCGCGCAGCACGACCGCGGCGCGGCGCTCCTCCTCCTCCCGGCGGATCCGCCCGATCGTGTGGGAGAACTGCTCGGCCGCGAGGCCGAGATAGCTGGAATAGTCTCCATCCAGGCGGAGATTTGGGTGCAGCCCGGCCAGGAACACGCCCACCGCCTGACCGGCGGCCGTCAGCGGCACAGCCAGTGCACCGGACATCGGCTGCGGATCGGCCCGTTCCACCAAGGCCCGCATCGCCTCGGCCGTCGCCCAGGCCGGCACTTCCCCATGGTCCGCGACAACCGAGAACCCTTCCTTCCCGGCCAGCAGGATGCGCGCCCAGGGAAGGTCGGCCGGGTTCTCCGCGGCCATGGCGGCCAGGCCGCGGGCACATGCATCCCCCGGCCCGGCGGCGGCGCGCAGGGCGAGCCCGACCGCCCGCAAGGCCCGCAGCCGGCGATCCGCCTGCACGCGCCCCGTGGTCTCGGCCACCACGCACATCACCCCGGCCACCCGGCCATCCTCATGGATGGGGGAATAGGAGATGTCGAAGAACACCTCTTCCAGATAGCCGTGGCGGTCGATCAGGAAGGGATGGTCGCGGGCCTCCACCGTCCCGCCGGTTTCGCGGACCCGCCGGAGCAGGGGCTCGAGCGTGTCCCACATCTCCGCCCAATTCTCCCGCGCGGGCCGCCCCATGGCGCGCGGGTGCTTCTCGCCGATCGCGGGCGCGAAGGCGTCATTGTACAGGGCGACGTAGTCCCTCCCCCAGAAGACGCCGATCTGCGCGCGCGAGGGCAGGATGATGCCCATGATGCAGCGCAGCGTGGCCGACCACTTCGCCGGGTGGCCAAGCGGTCCCTCCGCGACGCGGGGCTGCCGGATCAGTTCCCCTGCGTGGCCGGCGCCACGGAGAAAGTCCGTGCCGCCTTCCATTGGCCCGGCATTCCCGGATTCTTCCTCTCCGGCCTCTGATCCGTGCAAGCTGTCTCCTTCAGACCGGTGCAATGACATCCCGGCCATCACAGATCGCAGAGATGTGTACATCGTTGCATCGTTAATTAGAATAAACTCAAAGAAGCTATCCCGGGTTGCTGGGCTGGGGTCCGGCTGGCCCATCCGGTCCGATTCGTTCTCCTGCCGAAGGTTCCCGGATGCGTGCTCCGGCCGCCCTGCTGCTCCCGCTAGTCCTCCTCTCCAGCGCCGCCTCGGCCCAGGCGCCCGCCAGGCCGGAGATGCCCTCCCTCCAGCCCAGCCGCGACGTGGCCGTGACCTACCGCGTTTCAGGCGCCGGGCCGGAAGCGCGGGAGATGCGCGTCGCCTGGCTCGCCTCGGCCGGCCTGTCGCGCATGGAGCCACCGGGCGCCCCGGGCTGGATCCTTGTGGAGCGCCAGCCCGCGCGGGCAACCATGGTCGTGGACAGCCAGCTCACCTTCATGCGCCTGCCACCCCATCTTGCCGCCGGCATGGCGCTGGACCTTCCGGCCGGGGCGGAGCTGGCCCGTGCGGGGGAGGATCGCGTGGCCGGCCAGCCCTGCACGATCTGGCAGGCCGGGCGTGCCCATGGCCGGGCAAGGCTTTGCGTCACCGCCGACGGCCTGCTCCTCCGCTCCGTCTCGCCTCTTCCCCATGGCGGGGAGAACCGGCTGGAGGCCGTCTCCGTCCGCTATGGCGCGCAGGACGCGGCGCGGTTCCGCATTCCGCAGGGCTACAGCGCCAGGACGGCACCCGGCCCGCTCATCCCCGAGCGGCGCTGACCAGCGCGGCTTCACCCGCCTGCAGGCGCGCCCTCACCGCCTCCGCCACGCGACCGGTTTCGTCGAGCGGCACGCGGGGCGGCGCCGCCGGAAAGTTGCCGAAGGGCACCGCCTGCCCTGCCTGGAACAGGGCCTGGTGCAGCGCCCGGTGGCGCGGTGCATCCGGCGGCGCCCCCGCCACGAAGACCGATGCCGGGCTCGCCAGCGCCTCGGACAGCATGGAAACCGAATCCCCCGTCACCACCACTGAATCGGCAGCGGCCAGGAAGCCGGCATAGGGGTTGGGCCCGGCCGAGCCCCAGCGATGCAGCATGCCCGGCACCCCGGCCAGCCGCCCCGCCAGGGCCTCCGCCGCCGCCTCCCCCGTGCGGCGGCTGGTGGTGGCCAGCACGCTCCCCGCATGAGGCAGGACCCGGTCCAGGATCTCCAGCGCTTCCTCCGGCGGCATGCCCTGGCCGCGCACGGCGCCGCCCAGCATCACCGCCACGCGGGGGCGCGGAAGCGCCAGCAGCGCTGCCCAGTCCCGCCGCGCGGCGTCCAGCACGGCGGGGGAGATCCGGTGGGTGGCGCCCAGGATGGGCATCACGTTGGGCGCCGGACGCGGGTTGTCGTGCCGCCCGACCACGAGCAGCCCGAACTCGCCTGCGCCGGCACCGGGCCGCATGCAATGCACCAGCCGCGCGCCGCGCCGCCCCAGCCAGCGCGCCACGGGCACGGAGCGCCGCCCGGCAGAGATCACCAGCCCCGGCCAGGGCGCCGCGATCCGCCCGCGGGCGGCCGGGGAAAGCCCCGCCAGCCCGGGCCAGGGCCAGGGCAGCGCCGCAAGCGGCCCCCATTCCAGGGGCAGGGTCCGGAAGGGCTGCCCCAGCCGCTCCGCGATACCCAGCGCCTGCGCCGCCGTCCCCGCCCTGGGATCGGCGAGAACCCAGATCCCGCCCGGGCCGCTCATTTACGCCGCCGCGCCGCGCGGCTAGGGAAACGCCATCCTCCAGCGCCGCCCCAGAGCATCGGGAAAGACATCATGGCCCTCCAGCACGCCTCCGAATGGGACCGCGACGCGGCGCTCACCACGGCCCGCATCCTCCTTGAGATCAAGGCGGTGAACTTCCGCCCGGAGGAGCCCTACACCTTCACATCGGGCTGGAAGAGCCCCGTCTATATCGACTGCCGCCGCATCATCTACTTTCCCCGCGCCCGCAAGACGATCTGCGACCTGGCCGCGGACAAGATCGGCCGCCATATCGGCTACGAGACCATCGAGGCCGTGGCGGGCGGCGAGACGGCGGGCATCCCCTTCGCGGCATGGATCGCCGACCGGATGATGACCCCCATGGCCTATGTCCGGAAGAAGCCCAAGGGCTTCGGCCGCAACGCCCAGATCGAGGGCGACGTGCCGGAGGGCAAGCGCACCCTGCTGGTGGAGGACCTGACCACCGATGGTGGCTCCAAGATCCGCTTCGCCCAGGCCCTGCGCGATGCCGGCGCCATCTGCAACGACACCTTCGTCGTCTTCTTCTACGGCGTCTTCCCCGGCGCCTTCGACACGATGAAGGCCATGAACCTCAACCTGCTGCATCTCTGCACCTGGTGGGACGTGCTCGAGGTCTGCCGCGAGCGCCCCTATTTCAGCGAGGAGGCCCTGCGGGAGGTGCGCCGCTTCCTGGAGGACCCGATGGCCTGGTCCAAGGCCCGCGGCGGCATCGGCAGCCATGAGGAGGCGGCTTCGAAGGGCATCACGGCCTGAGGCCGGGAGGGCCGGCGCGCCATGCGCCGGCCCCAGCCCTGCATGCCTCAGCGGGCGGGCGGCTGCCCGCCAGGCTGGTTCGGCGGAGGCGCCTGCATGGTCTGGTAGCCCTCCGGCAGCGTGAAGTGGGACGGGTCCACCGTGCCGTAGCGGAGCTCCGTTGCCTCCATGCGCATCGTCCCGCCCTGGGGCAGGCCGGGCCGCGCGGACAGTTCCGTCACCGCGCGCAGCATCACGCCATCCTCGGTCAGGCAGACCGTGCTCTTACCCGCGGTGATGGTCGTCTCCCACAGATTGCAGGCCGTGCCGGCAATCCGGTCCGTTCCCCTGGGGGTGAAGACCGTGTCCGCGGGCGGGTCCTGCATCATCGCCGCGGCGGCGGAGGACGGGATCTGCATCAGCATGCGCTGCGCATCCATCACCATCACCGCCGTGTTGGCCTTGCGGTCGATCAGCATCCAGCCCGGCGCACCCGGCGCCTCGATGCGCTGGCGCTCCGTCGATACGTCCCAGGCCATCCGCATCTCCTTTGGCTGCTGCGGGGACCCGCCTTCCATGCGGTAGGTCACGGCGACGTCCCGCGTCGGCCGGAGATGGGCGGGCCCGGTCTGCGCCAGCGCCGGCAGCGCGGCCAGGGCAAGGGCCGCCATCGTCACGGTTCTCAACATCAGCCTTCCTCTTCAACAGCCCCAGAGTTCTGGTGCCGCCCCGTATTCAAACAGCCTGGAACATCGCACGTTCGCGCGATAGGGGCGCCGCGGCGTTCTCCCTCCCGGATTTCCGGGGCGCCGCGCCGCGAGGCCTTCCCCCCTACCGGCGCCCCGCAAAGCCCACCATCATCGGGGGAATGACCGAAGCGTTGCCCCGCCGCGCGGCCACCCTGGCCCTCGCCCTCCTCGCCGCACCGGTGCTGCCGGGCCATGCCGGTGCCCAGCCGCGCGACACCCTGACCATCGGGCTTTCCCAGGCCACGGGCACCTTCCACCCGAATATCGAGAGCATGCTTGCGAAGTCCTACATCCTGGGCTTCGCGATGCGCCCCCTCACCGGCCATGGCCCGGACTGGAAGCCTCTCTGCCTGGCCTGCGACACCTTCCCCACGCTGGAGAACGGGCAGGTCACGCTGGAGAACACGCCGGACGGCAAGCCCGGCATGCGCGTCACCTGGCGCCTGCGGGAGGATCTGCGCTGGGGCGATGGCCGCCCGGTAACGGCGGAGGACATGCGCTTCGCCTGGGAAGCCGGCCGCGCCTTCGAGACGGGCTTCGGCGGCGCCGAGTTCTACCGGCAGGCCTATGAGTTCATCTCCACCGACCCGCGCAGCGTCACACTTCGCTTCGACCGCGTGAGCTTCGACGCCGGCAGCGCGGGCAGCTTCCAGCCCCTGCCCGCGCATATCGAGCGCCCGATCTGGGAGGCCGATCGCCGCAACTACCGCTCCCGCACCGCCTACGACACCAGCACCACCAACCCCGGCCTCTGGAACGGCCCCTACCGGATCACCGCCGTCCAGCCCGGCGCCGGTGTGACGCTGGAGCGCAACGAGGCCTGGGCCGGCCCCGCCCCCGCCTTCCGCCGCATCAACATCCGCGTGGTGGAGAACTCCGCCGCGATGGAGGCGCAGCTTCTCGCCGGGCAGATCGACATGATCGCGGGCGAGCTCGGCCTTTCCCTCGACCAGGCCATCGCGCTGGAACGCCGGGTGCGCGGGCGCTTCCGCTTCGAATACCGGCCCGGCCTGGTCTGGGAACATCTGGACCTGCGCCTGGACAACCCGGTCCTGCAGGATGCGCGCGTGCGCCAGGCGCTGATGATGGGGATCGACCGCCCCCGCATCGTGCAGAGCCTTTTCGACGGCCGCCAGCCGATCGCCGCCACCTCGATCCACCCGGATGACCCGATGCGCGACCCGGGCCTCGTTCCCTGGCCGCACGACCCTGTCCGCGCCGCCGCCCTGCTGGAGGAAGCCGGCTGGCGCCCCGGGCCAGACGGCATCCGGCGCAACGCCGCCGGAGAGCGCCTGTCCATCGATCTCCAAACCACCGCCGGCAACCGCTCCCGCGAGACGGTGCTGCAGGTCATCCAGGGCCAGTGGCGGGCCCTGGGCATCGAGGCCCGCATCGCCAACCAGCCCCCGCGCGTGCTGTTCGGGGAGACGCTGTCCAAGCGCCAGTTCAACGGCGCCGTGCTCTTCGCCTGGATCAGCAGCCCGGAGAACGTGCCCCGCACGACCCTGCATTCGGATGAAATCCCCAACGCCGCCCGCAACTGGTCCGGGCAGAACTATCCCGGCTATGCCAACCCCGAGATGGACGCCCTTCTCGAAGCCCTGCCGCAGGAGCTGGACGCGGAGAAGCGCCGCCCGATGTGGTCCCGCCTGCAGGCCATGATCCACCGGGACCTGCCCGCGCTTCCGCTCTGGCACCGGGCCGATGCCCATGTCTGGCCGCAATGGCTGCAGGGCATCCGCCCCACCGGCAACATGTCCCCCTCCTCCCTCTGGGTGACGGACTGGCGGGCGCGCTGATGCTCGGCATCATCGCCTGGCGCATCCCCCAGATCGCGGTCACGCTGATCCTCCTCTCCCTCGCCGCCTATCTCGCCATCGGTGCCATGCCCGGAGACCCGATCTCCATGGCCATGATGTCCGACCCGCGCCTCGGCCCCGCCGATGTCGAGCGCATGCGCGCCCTGCACGGGCTGGACCAGCCGCTGCTGGCCCGGTGGTGGGCCTGGCTCACCGGCGTGCTGCGCGGGGAATTCGGCTATTCCCGCCTCTTCGCCCGCCCGGCCGCCGAGATCCTCTGGCCCGCGCTCCGCGGCAGCCTTCTGCTGCTCGGCACCGCCCTCGCGCTCGCGGCCATCCTCGGCACGGCGGCGGGGGTGCTCGCCGCCCTGCGCCCGGCCTGGAGGGGCGCGGTGGATGGCCTGGCCCTGCTTTCCCAGGCCCTGCCTGCCTTCTGGCTCGGCATCCTCCTGATCATCCTCTTCGCCGTCACCCTGGGCTGGCTGCCCGCCGGCGGCGCGCCCGAGGAACCCGGAATGGCGGAGGCCGCCCGCTTCCTCGTCCTGCCCACCGCCACCCTCGCCATCGCCCATCTGGCCGCCTATGCCCGCCACACCGCCGCTTCCATGGCCGAGGTGCTGCGCGCGCCCTGGATCACCGCCGCCCGCGCCCGCGGCGCGCCGGAGCGGCGCATCGCCATGGTCCATGCCCTGCCGAATGCCGCCGTACCGCTTCTCGCCATCCTCGCGCTCGATGCCGGCGTCCTCGTCTCCGGTGCGCTCATCACGGAGACCGTCTTTGCCCGCCCCGGCATGGGCAAGCTGCTGACCGATGCGGTGATGGGCAACGACCACAACCTCGCGCTCCTCGCCCTGCTGCTGGTCGCAACCACCACGCTGTTGGCCACCCTGGCCGCAGACCTCGCCCAGCGCGCGCTGGACCCGCGCATCGGGGCGGGGCGCTAGGATGACGCGCCTGCGCCTCGGCCTCGCCATCCTCGGCCTGCTGGCGCTGGCCGCCATCGCCGCCCCCTGGGCCGCCGCCTGGCTTGGCGTGGACCCGGAGATGCCGGACCTTCTCGCCCGACAGTCCGGCCCCAGCGCGGATCACCCGCTGGGCACGGACGAGCTGGGGCGCGACATCCTGGCCCGCCTGCTCTACGGCGCCCGCATTTCCCTCGCGGTCGGCCTCGCCGCCGCCCTCGCCTCCACCTTCATCGGACTCGCCGCCGGGTTGCTGGCCGCATGGCGGGGCGGGTGGGTGGATGCTCTGCTGATGCGCATCGCGGACGGGCTGCTTGCGCTGCCCGCCCTGCCCCTGCTCGTGCTGCTGGCCGCCATGGACCCGGCGGCCATCGGCCTGCCGCGGGGCGGCGCCCTTTCGGACGTGCTGCGGATCGTGCTGATCCTCGCGCTTTTCGGCTGGGTCGGCGTCGCCCGCCTCTGCCGCGCCGCGGCCATTTCCGTGCTTGCGCGCGACCATGTCCGCGCCGCACGCGCCCTCGGCGTCAGCGAGGCCCGGCTGCTCCGGCGGCATGTCGCCCCGGCCCTCGCCGCGCCTCTCACCGTCGCCGCATCGCTCGCGGTGGCGGGGGCCATCCTGGCGGAGAGCACCCTCTCCTTCCTCGGCCTCGGCATCCAGCCGCCCGCCTCCTCATGGGGCAACATGCTGGCCAATGCCCAGGATCTCGTCTTCAGCGCCCCCATGGCGGCCCTCTGGCCCGGCCTGGCCATCGCGCTCGCCGTGGCGGGCGCGATGCTGGTGGCGGATGGGCTGCGCGCCCGGGGCTGATCCGCGCGGTGCCTAGAGCGCGACCAGCGCCTCGGCCGCGCCGCTGAGGGAGGGCGCCTCCAGGTCCGGTTTCCGCATCACCGGCGGGAAGGGCCTTTCCACCGAGACATAGGCGGTGGTCATGCCCGCCGCCTTCGCCCCCTGGATATCCCAGGGATGCACCGCGACCAGTGCCATCCGCCCGGGCTCGGCCTGCGCGATCCGTGCCGCATGCTCATACACCTCGCGCCTCGGCTTGAAGGTCCCCACCTCCTCCACCGAGACGACATGCTCCACCAGGTCTTCCAGCCCGGCCTGTTCCAGCAGGCCGCGGGTGGAGGCGGCGGCGCCGTTGCTCAGCGCCATGATCCGCATCCCCGCCCGCGCGATCATCCCGAAGGCCTCCCGCGCATCCTGCCGCGCCGGAAGGGCCTTCATGCGCGCGGCGAGCAGCGCCCTGGCCTCCTCGGGCGGGGCCAGGCCCTGCTCGGCCAGCACCTGGTCCAGCGCGGCGCGCAGCACCTCCGGGAATGGCCGGAAATCCCCGGTGGCGGAAAGCGCGAAGGCATCCCGCAGCCCGGCCGCGAACCAGCCCTCCAGCCCTGCCGGGGGAAGGCCGAGCTCCGTGATCACGGGCCGCAGCGGCTCCAGGGGAAACACCGTCTCGATGATGTCGAAGGCAACCACCTCCGGCCGCTCCGGCCCGCCCAGCCCCAGCATGCGCCTCTCCCGTTCCCGATGCGGGAGGTCAACGCGGCAGGGGCGCGCGCGGCGGCTCAGCTTCCGATCACGCCGCCGTCCGTCTTCACGATGGCGATGACCGCGGGGCGCGGCGGCATGCCATCCTGGAAATCCGGCCAGCGGGTGGAAGGCGTGTCGAAGCTGCTGCCCCGCTCCTCCGCCGGGTGCTGGATGGCCAGGAACACGGTGCGGTCCCCGGGGCCGATCAAGGGCCCGCACACCTCCGCCCCGGTCGGCGCGGCATAGAAGCGCCGCGTCAGCGCCCGCCCCTCACCCGCCGTATCCGCGGCATAGAGCCCATCCGCCACCTTCGCCGCGGCCTGCGCGCCGTCGGTGGAGATCCAGATCCGCCCCTTGCTGTCGAAGGCGCAGTTGTCGGGGCAGGAGAGCCAGCCCGAATCCCCGCCCACGCCGCGATGATAGGACGCGCCCGGGGTCACGCCGGGTTGCCCGGCCATCAGGAACAGCTCCCACCGCCCCGTGAGCGCCGCATGGTCCACCCCGCCAGGGCCGCGCGGCGGGATCATCTCGATCACATGGCCATGCGCGTTGGCGGCGCGCGGGTTCACGGCATCGGTGCTTCCCTCGCGCCGGTTGCCGTTGTTCGTCAGCATGACATAGACGCGCCCGTTCACCGGGTTCGCCTCCACATCCTCCGGCCGGTCCATCGGCGTCGCGCCCAGCAGGTCGGCCGCCCGCCGCGCCTCGATCACGACATCCCCCTGGGAGCGGAAGCCGTTCGCCTCCGTCAGCGGCCCCTGCCCATGAAGCAGCGGCAGCCATTCCATGCTGCCATCGTCGTGGAAGCGCGCGACAAGGAGCGTGCCCTCGTCCAGCAGGTCCCGGTTCGCGGCGCGGTCCTCGCGGTTCCAGGGGCGCGCCGTGACGAATTTGTAAACGTAGTCGAACCGCTCGTCGTCGCCCATGTAGAGGACCACGCGGCCATCGGCGGAAACGGCGTGGGTGCAGCCCTCATGCTTGAAGCGGCCGAGCGCGGTGCGCTTCACCGGCACGGCCTGCGGGTCATAGGGGTCGAATTCCACCACCCAGCCGAAGCGGTTCGGCTCGTTCGGTTCGCGCGCCAGGTCGAAGCGCGGATCGAAGCGGTGCCAGCTGTACATGGGGGTTCCCACGAAGCCGTAGCGCTTCCAGGCCGCGGCCTGCGGGCCTGTCCCCACGCCCTGCCCGCCGAAATAGTAGTTGAAGTTCTCCTCGGCGATCAGGACCGTGCCCCAGGGCGTGTTGCCGCCGGCGCAGTTGTTCAGCGTGCCGCGCACCCGCGTGCCGTCCGGGTCCTGTGAGGTGCGGAGCCGCTCATGCCCGGCTGCCGGGCCGCTGATGCGCATTTCGGTCTCGCCGGTGATGCGGCGGTTGCGCGCGCTCCCCTCCACCGGCAGCCAGCGCCCGTTCTCGCGCCGGATCTCCACCACGCTGGCGCCATGGGCCATCAGCTCCACGCGGAACTGCGCCTCGCTCGTGCCCCGCCGCGCCGCGCGCGCATCGGGGAAGCCCGCGAACATCAGCTCGGGGTTGGTGTATTCGTGGTTCACCACGAGCAGCCCGTGCTCGCTCGTGGCATCACCCGGGGGCAACGGAAAGAAGTCCAGGTAGTCGTTGTTGTAGCCGAATTGCTGCGCCTGGGCCTCGGCGCTCTGGTTCGCGGGGTCGAAGGCGGGGGCGCCGGGCAGCACCGGGTCGCCCCAGCGCATCAGCACCTGCACCTCATAGCCCTCGGGCACCGCGTCGCGCGTGCCCACGCCATGGGGCAGCGCCTGGAATCCCAGGCTGGACACGGGACCCGCCTGCGCCTCGGCCATGCGCGGCAGCGCCGCCACGGCCGCGCCGCCGAACAGGCCGCGCAGCGCCGCGCGGCGCGCCATGCGCCGCCCGAGCACCGCCCCGATCGGATCAAGCGGCGCCGGGTTGCTGCCCTGGTCCTCCAGCTCTTGCTGGGTCAGCGCCTCATGCTGCTGTGGATCACCCACCGACATACCCGCCCCCCGGCTCGACGGCGCGCTCATAGGCCCGCCGCGCGATGCCCGGATGACGCGACGATGACGGATCGATGATCCTCTTCTCAGCCCGTCCCTCAGCCCGCTTCGGCGATCTCCGGCGGCCGGTGCACGCGAACTTCCGGCAGCGGCCCGCGCCAGGCCTCCACCTGCACCAGGCAGGACTGCGCCGCGCATCCCTGCCCGAGCGGCGAGGTGCCGACATCCTGTGTCAGCACATTCGGGTTCCCATGCACGCAGAGCGGCCCGGCCTCGGTCTCCTGCGGGTCCCACCAGGCGCCGGTGGACATGGCCACCACCCCGGGCCGCAGGTTCTCCGTCACCACCACCCCGGCCAGGCAGGCGCCGCGATCGTTGAACACGCGCACGATGTCGCCACCGGCCAGCCCGCGCGCGGCGGCATCGGCCGGGTTCATCCGGATCGGCTCGCGCCCCTGGATCTTGCTGGCCCGCGCCACGCGGGCCGGGTCGAGCTGGCCGTGCAGCCGCGTCGCGGGCTGGTCCGAGAGCAGGTGCAGCGGATGGCGGGAGAGATCTCCCCCCAGCCATTCCCGCGGGGCCTTCCACACCGGATGCCCCGGCACGCCTTCATCCCCGAAGCCCGCGATGGTTTCCGAATACAGCTCCACCTTGCCCGAGGGGGTGGCCAGCGGTGCCGCCTGCGGGTCCCGCGCGAAGTCCTCGAAGGAGACGAAATCCTGCTCGGGCCGGGCGAACTCGATATGCCCCTCCGCCCAGAAGCGGTCGAACTCCGGCACCTCCTCCCCCAGCGCCGCGCAGGCCCGGCGGAAGCGGTCATACAGGTGGCGCAGCCAGGCGCCTTCGTCGCGCTGCTCGGTGAAGCGCTCGCGGTAGCCTAGCGCATCGGCGATGTCGGCGAAGATGTCGTGGTCGTTCCGCGCCATGCCCTGCGGCGGCACGGCCTGGTGCATCGCGCGCACGAAGCGGTCGCGGGAGGAGCTGGCGATGTCGTTCCGCTCCAGCGTCGTCGTCGCCGGCAGCACGATATCGGCCTGGCGCGCGATCGCCGTCCACCAGGGCTCGGAAACCACGATCGTCTCCGTCCGCGCCAGGGCGCGCGAGAGGCGGTTCAGGTCCTGATGGTGGTGGAAGGGGTTGCCGCCGCTCCAGAACACCAGGCGTGTGTCGGGAAGGAGGATGTCGCGGCCGTTGTAGCGCAGCACCTCGCCCGGCCGCTCCAGCAGCTCGGTCACGCGGGCGACCGGGATGAAGGCGCCGGCCGGGTTGCGCGTGGCCGGCAGGCTCACGCTCGGCAGCTCGCGCCGCGAGGTGCCCATGCCGTTGATGCTGCCATAGCCGAAGGCGATGCCAAGGCCCGGCTTGCCGATACCGCCCAGCACGCTCGCCAGCCCCACCAGCGCCCACCAGGGCTGCTCGCCATGCTCGGCGCGCTGGACGGACCAGGTGGCCGTCACCATGGTCGGCTTCGCGGCAGCCTCCAGCGCCAGGGCGCGGATGGTGGCGGCCGGGATCTCGCAGAGCGGCTCCGCCCATTCCGGCGTCTTCGCCACGCCGTCCTCCGCCTCGCCCATCACATAGGCGCGCAGCTTTTCCCAGCCCTCCGTGCAACGCGCGAGGAAGTCGCGATCCTCGAGCCCCGCCGCGACGATGGCATGGATCATCGCCAGCACCATGGCCGCATCGCCGCCCGGCCGGATCGGCACCCATTCGGCGCCGAGGAAATCCGCGGCCGCGCCGCGATCCGGCCCGATATTCACGAAGCGCAGCCCCGCCTCCACGGCGGCCTTCATCATCGGCACGTATTCATGCGCGCCGCCGCCGCCCGCGGTCACCAGCCCGTTCTTCAGCGGCAACCCGCCGAAGCACAGCATCAGCCGCGCATGCTTCACGATGCTGCGCCAATCCGTGGCGGGCCCGGTCACCGGGTCATTGGTGCCGAGGATATGGGGCATCAGCGTCATGCCCGCGCCATAGGAGTAGTTCGTCACCTGCGCCGTGTAGCCGCCGCCCAGCCCGAGGAAGCGCTGCAGCTGGCTGCGGGCGTGGTGGAAGCGCCCGGCCGACGCCCAGCCATAGGAGCCGCCGAGGATCGAGGCATGGCCGTGCTCCGCCCGGACCCGCGCCACCTCCTCCGCCACCAGCCGCGTCACCTGGTCCCAGGAGGCCGGCACGAAGCGGTCCTGCCCGCGCTGCACGCCCTGGCGGCGCCCCGCCAGCCAGCCCTCGCGGATATAGGGCCGGTCGATCCGGCAGGGGGCATGCACCAGGTCCGGCATTCCCTCGATCAGCGTGCCGGGAAAGGGATCCCGCCCGAAGGGCCGCGCCGCGACAACGCGCCCGTTCTCCACCACGGCATCGAAATAGCCCCAGTGGGCGGCATGCGGCTTGATCTCGGTCATGCCCGCCAGGATGCGACGGCCGGGCCGCATGGGCAAACCCGAAGGCATCCTTCCCTGCGCAACCGCCCCATGCCGGGGGCGTTTTTCCGCCATCCACGACAACAGGGAATGCCACGGGCCGAGCCGGCGCGTGGCCGCGCGCGGCGCCTCCTTCCATCCCTGCCTTCCGCCCGCCTTCCCCAGAGGAGCCCCCGCCCATGGACCCGAAGAACGACGCCCCGTCCTCGCGCCGCCAGATCATGGGCAGCGCCGCCCTGGGGGCAGCCGCCCTGGCGACGACCGCCGCGCCCGCCGCCGCCCAGAATGCCGCGGCGCCATCCTCTGGCCAGCCCGCACCGCTGGTGGCCCCGCGCGACCCGCAGAACGCCTATCCCCGCCCGCCCTTCCCCCGGCAGCAGCAGGAATGGCCCGGCCTGGCGAGCGAGATGGATCCCCGCCCCGACCATGGCGAGACGAGCTATCGCGGTTCCGGCCGCCTGGCCGGGCGCAAGGCGCTGGTCACCGGCGGCGATTCCGGCATCGGCCGCGCCGCGGCCATCGCCTTCGCGCGGGAGGGCGCGGATGTCGCCATCGGCTACCTGCCGCAGGAGCAGCGGGACGCCGAGCAGGTGCTGGACCTGATCCGCAAGGAGGGCCGCAAGGCCATCGCCCTGCCCGGCGACATCCGGGACGAGGCCTTCTGCCGCCGCATGGTGGACGCCGCGGTGGGCGAGCTGGGCGGGCTGGACATCCTGGTGAACAACGCCGCACGCCAGCACACCCTGCCCTCCATCGAGGAGCTGAACACCGAGCTCTTCGACTGGACCTTCAAGACGAATGTCTATGCGCCCTTCTGGATCACCAAGGCCGCGCTGCCGCACCTGAAGCCCGGCGCCTCCATCATCATCACGGCCTCGGTCCAGGCCTATGAGCCCTCCGCCTCGCTCTTCGACTACGCCCAGACCAAGGCCTGCAATGTCATTTTCGCCAAGTCCCTGGCGAAGCAGCTGGCGCCGAAGGGCATCCGCGTGAACGCCGTGGCGCCCGGCCCCTATTGGACCCCGCTCCAGCCCTCGGGCGGGCAGGAGCCGGAGAAGCTGCCGGAATTCGGCGCCGAAAGCCCCATGGGCCGCCCGGGCCAGCCGGTGGAGCTGGCCGGGACCTATGTCCTGCTGGCCAGCCAGGAATCCAGCTACACCACCGGCCAGGTCCTGGGCGCCTCCGGCGGCTCGGGCTTCCCCTGAGCCAGGGCGCGGCGCTGCCGGCCTATCCGGGCAGCGCCGCCTGCCAGTCCCGGATGGCCGGCACGGGCCAGAGCAGCATCAGCACGTTCAGCGTCAGGTTGTCCCGGATCACCGCCAGGGCCAGCAGTTCCAGCGCCAGCCCGAACAGCAGCGTGGCCCACCAGGGCAGGCGGGCGGCGATGGCGAAGCCGGCCAGCATGAATCCCAGATCGGCCAGCGAGTTCACCACGCTGTCCCCGCTATAGCCCAGCGCGGCCGTCGCCTCGCGGTAGCGGTTGATCACCGCCGGCGTGTTCTCGGCAATTTCCCAGGCCGCCTCCAGCAGCGCCGCCATCACCGCCCGCGCGCCGAGCGAGGCCCGCGGCGCCACCCAGCGGAACAGCCCGTAGAAGAGCAGCCCGTGCACGACATGGGACGGCATGTACCAGTCCGCGATGTGCTGCGAGTTCTCCGCGCTGTTCACCGCGCCGTGCCACAGCTTCACGGTGCCGCATTCGCAGACCGGCAACCGCCCCATGGCCAGCAGCACGGCCGCCATAACGGCCGCCGTGGCGGCCAGGGCCAGCGGCCAGGCCATGCGGTGGGAAGGTGGTGCCAGCATCCCTGGCGCCTTGCCACGGAACGGCCCTGGCGCACAGGCTGTGGATTCCGCCCCGCGGAAAACCGCTTTAGAAGCCGCGGCCGAACCTGATTCCGCCGAGGACCGCATGGTGCCGCGCGCCGCCGCTACAGAGCCCATGGCCAGCCCCGCCCCGCCCGGGGCCCTGGCCAGCGAGTTCGCCGACCGCCACGGCCCCGGGGCGCTTCATCGCGGCCAGCTCCGCCCCTGGTACCGCGCCGCCACCCTGCCCCTCCAGGTTGCCGCCGCCATCGCGCCCGCGGCGGCCGTGCTGCAATCCAAGGCGATGGCGCCCATCGCGCTGATCGCGCTTCTCCTTGCCGCCATCGCGCATCGGCGGGAGGAAGGGCGCTGGCCCGTCCCGGCCGGCCCGGTGCTGCCGCTTCTCCTCGCCCTGTCGGCCTGGGCGGCCATCTCCGCGCTCTGGGCGCCCGATCCGCGCTGGGCGCTCTCCTCCGCCGGGTCGCTGGCCGGGATCGCCCTGCTCGGCGCTGCCGGCGCCGTGGTGGTGGCGGAGGAAGCGCCGCCCGCCCGGCGGACCCTGGGCTGGTGCATCCTGGGCGGCCTCGTGCTCGGCCTGGCGCTGGCCCTGATCGACCACGCCACGGGCCAATGGGTGCGCGCCACGGTGCGCGGCCTGCCCGGTACCCGCCCCGGGCTGGAATTCGGGCTGAAGCCAGCCGCCTCCGTGATGGCGCTGCTGCTGCCGCTGCTGCTGCGGCTCCGCATCGCGGAAGCGTGGCGCTGGCTGCTCATGGCCCTCGGCGTTGTCGCCATCCTGATCCTGCCGGGGGATACGCCGAAGATCGCCGCATTGGCGGGCTTCGCCGCCGCTGCCCTGGCCAGCCTCGGCGGCCGTTTCGTCTCCTGCCTGGCCGCCCTGCTGCTCGCCGGAGCCCTGCTCGCCGCCCCGCTGCTCGTTCCGCATGTGCTGCGCCCGGACCTGGCTGCCCGGGCGCCGCACTCGGCGCTGCACCGCATGCTGATCTGGGACTTCACGCTGGAACGCGCGGCGGAGAAGCCCCTGCTGGGCTGGGGCATGGAGGCGAGCCGCAACATCCCCGGCGGAGTCGAGAACCCCTCCCGCGAATCCATGGCCCGCCTCGGCGTCTCGCCGGAAGGGGAGCGCGCATGGCTTCTCGCCCCCGGCGTCCAGCGCCTTTCCCTTCACCCGCATAACGGTGGGCTGCAGATCTGGCTGGAACTCGGCTGGATCGGCCTCGGCATCGCCGCTCTTGCGGTGGTGGCGATGAGCTGGGGTGCCGCCCCGGTCGTGATCGGCGTCCTCGCCTCGGCCGCCGTCACCTTCGCCGCGTCCTTCGGCGTGTGGCAGGCCTGGTGGCTGGCCTCGCAGGCCCTTGCGGCGGCCCTGGCCGCCGGCTTCGCTGCGCGGCGGAATCCATAGCCGGGCTTCCGACATGGGGCCGTAGTGTCCACAAGTAGCGTCATGCCGTGGCGGACATACAGGCGAATGGCTATCCCAGGGCAGCCCGATGTCTGACGTTTCTGGCCCCGGTGTCTAGCACCCGTTCATGTGGGAGAAGCAGTCGTAGGCTTCCGTATGCAAAACGTTTCTGCTTCGCGCCCGTAGCGGACCTTCTTCGCCGAAAACGACGTTCCTGAAAGCGGAGCTTTCCGATGTGAGATCGAGATCGAATGTCCCCCTTTATGGCGGAAGCCCGTATAATCACCGTTCGGACGGGATCGATCCTGCAATGGCCTTGGGCTTGATGTGCACTATGAGACCGTCACGCCTCAGCTTGAACGCCTGGGATCTTTCGACGAGCAAAGCGAGCTTGGCGCAGCCGTAAGTCCTTGGGTCAAAGTCCGACTTGAGTGCCAACAAACGTGTTCCGGCTGCTGCCAAAGAATACCATCCGTCCACATCCTCCAACTGAGCGAGCGCGGCTTCAATTAAAGGAATCGCAAGTGATGGAGGTTGTTTGTGTGACGCCTCGGCGGGTTTTTCTGGTTTTGGCACGGCTGCGCCCTGTTCAGATCGCGGCACAACTGGAACAAGGTTCTCTGTGTATATGAACCGCTTACAAGCTTGTCGAAAGCTCGCTGGGGTTTTTTGCTCGCCGAATCCATAAACATCTATCCCCTGTTCGCGGATACGAGCAGCGAGACGCGTGAAATCACTGTCGGACGATACAAGGCAAAATCCGCCGAACCGCCCCGAATGCAGAAGATCCATCGCGTCAATCACGAGAGCAATGTCGGACGCGTTCTTCCCGACTGTATTTGCAAAATTTTGGTGCGGCGTGATCGCATAAGTAGTCGGCCTTGAATAACCAGCAACCTGTTGATCTGGAGCAGGAAAGTTCGGGATTTGGGATGCTGGAATTGCAGGGTTCAGTTGGAACGATGCGGTATTCCTGCGATTCTGTCAGCCATGAAGC
>NZ_JAGIZB010000016.1 GCF_017813395.1 Pararoseomonas baculiformis
AGCGCACCGTCGATGGCCTCTGGAACACCATCGGCCGCCTCATCCCAACCTTCACCCCAGCCGAATGCACCAACTACTTCGCCGCAGCTGGTTACGACCCAGACTTATGGGAAACCGCTCTAGCAGTCTGAAGCGGTTCGGCTGATGGCGCGCCTCAGGTTCATGGCCTGAGGCGGTCGCCAAGGGCAGGATGGGGATCAAGAGATCCCGTATTCTATCGTATCCGCGGCAGCCAGACGGGATTCTAGGGGCCTCAGGCCCTTGGCGCGCTCACACCGAGAAGATCCGCACCCGCACCGCTTCCGGCTGCCTTTCCCCGAAGCCCACGAACAGGCTTCGCTGCAGCCAGGCATGATCCGGCGCACTGGTCTCGAAGACCGGGGTGGTGCGGAAATACACGCGTTCCGGCGGCACGGGCTCCCCACGCAGCAGCCGGGCCATGTCCTCGGGCGCTGCGTGGCGGATGCCGCGGTTCACAACATAGACCAGCGCGCCATCCGCCAGCCGGATGGTGTAGCGGGCCTCGATCTCGGCGACGCCATCGGGGCGGATGAGCTGGAAATCGGCCCCGCCGGGCAGGATTTCCCCCTGCATCCGTGGGCCGGAAACGGTGCCGCCGAGGATGGGGATGATGCGGCGCTCCCCGGCCGGGGTGGGGCCCACCAGGATGGGGGCGGCCACCGCCACATCCACCTGCCCGACAGCTTCGAGGGCGGGGGCGTTCACGCCGGCGCCTCGGCCCCGGGCATGAGATCCGCGGCGCGAAGGCGATGGGCCTGGCCGAAGCCGAGAACCATCAGCGCCGAGCGGGGCTCGATCCGCCAGAGGGAGAAATCCGCGAAATCGGCATAGGGCGCGGCATAGGGATGGCGCGCCAGCCAGGCCTCCTTCAACGCCGGATCGTCGCTGCGGGCGGCCAGCCCGGCCAGGCTGATGCGCGGGGTGGTCTGGGGGTTCGAATCCTCGGCCGCCCCCAGGAAGAGCAGGGAGCAGCGCCCGTCCCGCGCCAGCTGCCGCGTGTGCTCGGACAGGGTGGAGAGCCAGAGCAGCACCGCCCCGTCCGGCGCGACGGCGGGGGTGACAAGGGCGGCGTGGGGGTGCCCGTCCTTCCCCAGCGTGGCCAGGGTGGCCGAGGAAGCCTCGCGCATCAGCCGCCCCGCCTCAGCGGCCAGCCGGGCCCGCCTTGCCCCGGCCTCCGCCAGGGCGGCATCTTCGGAAGGCTGCTCTCCCCCCTCGGTCTCGGCCATGGCATCCTCCCGCCATAATCGGGTGCGACGCCCCGGCGCTGCCGCCCCCGCAAACGCTTTAGGGACGCCCGATGCCCCATACCATCGCCCTGGTGGATGACGACCGCAACATCCTCACCTCCGTCTCCATGACGCTGGAGGCGGAGGGCTTCACCGTCCGCACCTACACGGATGGGGAGAGTGCGCTGCAGGGCCTCCTGGCCCGGCCGGTGGACCTGGCGGTGCTGGACATCAAGATGCCCCGCATGGACGGGATGGAGCTGCTGCAGCGCCTCCGCCAGCGCAGCGCCATGCCGGTGATCTTCCTCACCAGCAAGGATGACGAGCTGGACGAGCTGATGGGCCTGCGCCTGGGCGCGGATGACTACATCACCAAGCCCTTCTCGCAGCGCCTGCTGCTGGAGCGCATCCGCACCCTGCTGCGCCGGAACGAAACCAGCCGCGCCGAAGGCTCCGGCGCCCCCCAGGGCGGCGTGATCGCCCGCGGCGACCTGGTGCTGGACGAGACGAAGCACACCTGCAGCTGGAAGGGTAAGCCGGTGCAGCTGACCGTCACCGAGTTCCTGCTGGTGAAGGCGCTGGCCATCAGGCCGGGCATGGTGAAGAACCGGGACCAGCTGATCGACGCCGCCTATGGCGAGAACATCTATGTCGATGACCGCACGATCGACAGCCACGTGAAGCGGGTGCGCAAGAAGTTCCGCTCCGTGGATGACAGCTTCGGGCAGATCGAGACGCTCTACGGCATCGGCTACCGCTACAAGGAGAACTAGGGGCGAAGCCCCTCCAGCGCCAACGGGTCGGTCCGGATCCATTCACCGGACGAATGCAAGAAATCCGTCACATCAAGTGGAGTCCCTGAAAGGCGTGGCTCATATAGCCACCAACACCGGCGGCACGCTGCCGGCGCATTCATACGGGATATAGAACAATGTCCACTTTCAAGACCCTTGCCCTCGCCGCCGCCCTGATGGGCGCCGCCGTCACCCCCTCCCTGGCCGAGGGCTTCTACGTCGCCGGCCCGACCGCGCAGCCGCTCTGGACCCAGGCCGGGAGCCGCACCCCGCTGGCCAGCCCGGCCGCGACCCAGGGCAACGCCGCCCTCAACCTCCTCGAGCGCTCCGGCGCCACGGGCAATGGTGGGCAGCACCAGTAATCAGGAACCACGGGCCCCGCGGGGCCCGCCACCCCTGGCCGAAAGGGCCGCCGGCACTGCCGGCGGCCCTTTTTCATGCGCGGCTTGCGGCCTCACGGCCCATTCGCCCCATCATCGCCATCACACGGCCTCACGCCCGGCACGCAATCCGTCCTAGGATGTCCCCATGCCGGATGCCAGCGGCCCTGTTTCGACCGAAATCCTCCCGCCCGTTCCCCTGGAACGGCGCGGAACCAGCCGACGCATCTCGCCTCTCCTGAGGCGGATCCTGCTGGTGAACATGCTGCCGCCCTTCCTTCTCTCGGCCACGCTTCTCTACCTGGACCAGTACCAGGATGGGCTGCTGGCCGCCGAGGTGCAGGGGCTGCGCACCCAGGCCCGCATCTACGCCAACGGCATCGCCGAGGCCGGCGTGCGGATCCAGGACGACCGCGCCACGCTCGTGCCGGATGTCGCCCGCCCCCTGCTCCGCCGGCTGACGGAGCCGAGCCCGGGCACCCAGGCGAAGCTCTTCGACAATAACGGCCTGCTGGTGGCCGATAGCCGCGTGCGCGAAGGCCCTGGCGGCGCCATCGTGGCCGAGCCCCTGCCCCCGCCCAGCCAGCCCGGCCCCGTGGCCGGCACCCTCGGCCGTGCCTATGAAATGGTGCTCGACTGGTTCCCCCGGCCTCGCGTGCACGGCCCCGCCGTGATCGTGGACGAGGCGCCCGACGCCCCCTCCTTCGACTGGCAGCCCGATCTGGGACCCGACCGGCGGGAGGAGCTGCGCCTGGCGCTGGAAGGCGGGGTGAACCCCTATGTCCGCCGCACCGGGGATGGTCGCCTTCTCGTCTCGGTCGCCGAGCCGGCCCGCCGCGCGAACCAGCCCGTGGGCATCGTGCTCCTGACACGCGAGGCGCGGGAGATCGACCAGCGCGTGATGGAGGTGCGCGGCTCCGTCCTCGTCCTCTTCCTCATGGCGCTGGCGCTCACCGTCGCCCTCTCGGTCTATCTCGCCCGCACCCTCGCCTCGCCCATGCTGGAACTCGCCGCCTCCGCCGCCTCGATGCGGGCGGGCAAGGGGCGCGGCGGCTCGGTTCCCGCGCCGCTGATGCAGCGCCAGGACGAGATCGGCATCCTCGCCCGTGCCCTGCAGAGCGGCACCAACGCCCTCTGGGCCCGCGTGGACGCGAATGAGCGCTTCGCGGCCGATGTGGCGCATGAGCTGCGCAACCCCCTCACCTCCGTCCGCTCCGCGATCGAAACCCTGCGCAGGGTCGAGAACCCGGAACAGCAGAAGCGCCTTCTCGCCATCATCGCCGAGGATGCCGTGCGGATGGACCGGCTGATCGGGGACATTTCCGACAGCTCCCGGGTCGATGCCGAGCTCTCCCGCTCCGTCGCCGAGCCGGTGGATATCGGCCCCATCCTCTCCACGCTGGTGGAGCTGCACAACACCACCCATGGCGAGGGCGACCCGCGCATGGAGATCGACGCGCCGGCGCGCCTCGTCGTCCGCGGGGTCGAGGGGCGGCTCGTTCAGGTCTTCCGCAACCTGCTCGGCAACGCCGTCTCCTTCTCCCCACCCGCCGGCTTGGTGCGCGTGCGCGCCAGGCCTACCGGCGGCGTGGCCGAGATCTCCATCGAGGATGAGGGCCCCGGCATCCCCGAGGCGAAGCTCGAAGGCATCTTCGACCGCTTCTACACCGAGCGCCCGAGCGGGGAGCGCTTCGGCCAGCATTCCGGCCTCGGCCTCTCCATCTCCCGCCAGATCGTGGAAGGGCTGGGCGGCCGCATCATGGCGGAGAACCGGCGCAACCCCGATGGCAGCATCGCCGGCGCGCGCTTCGTGGTGCGGCTGCCCCTGACCTAAGCCCCAAGCCTCTTCCGCCGCCCCCTGCCGCATGACAGGCTCCGGACCGTGAAGCGGGACGGAGCCCGGGGATGACCATCGAGTTCCTTCTCACCTCGTTGATCATCGTCGCCTCGCCCGGCACGGGCGTCATCATCACCCTCGCCGCCGGACTTTCCCGCGGAAGCCGGGCCGCCATCGTGGCGGCCCTCGGCTGCACCCTCGGCATCGTGCCGCATATGCTCGCGGCGATCACCGGCCTGGCGGCACTCCTCCACGCCAGCGCCACCGCCTTCGAGGCGATCAGGTACGCGGGCGTGGCCTATCTCCTCTACATGGCCTGGATGACCCTGAAGGAGAGGGGCGCCCTGAGGATCGAGGCGGAGGGCCCTGCACGGCCTGATCGGGAAGTGATCCTCTCGGCCATCCTCGTGAACCTGCTCAACCCCAAGCTCTCGATCTTCTTCTTCGCCTTCCTGCCCCAGTTCGTCGGGCCGGATGAGGCGCGGCCCTTGCCGCGCATGCTGGAGCTCTCGCTCACCTTCATGGCGATGACCTTCGCCGTCTTCGTCCTCTATGGCTGCTTCGCCGCGGCGGTGCGCCACCATGTCACCTCGCGCCCGGCCGTGCTCGCCTGGATGCGCCGGGCCTTCGCCGCGGCCTTTCTCGGGCTCGGGGCCAGGCTCGCCGTCACGGAGCGCTGAGGCCGCGCCCGAGGCCAACACCGCCATCTTCCAGGGCCGCGGCAAGGGGCATCCCGGCCTGGGCCCCATGTGCCAGGCAGGCCAGCGAGGCACCGCGGCAGGCTCGGCCCAGCGCGGCAGGCAAGGCCATTCCCTCGGCCAGGGCGGCGGCAAGCACGCCCACGAAGGTATCGCCCGCCCCGGTGGTATCCACCGGCCGGATCGCCATGGCCGGTGCGCGCCAGGCCTGACCGCCGCCGAAGGCCACGGCGCCTTCAGCGCCGAGGGTGACGATTCCGGTCAGCCCGGCCCGTTCAGCCAGCCGCCGCATCGCGCCCACTGGATCGGCGGCATCCTCTCCCAGCAGGGAGAGGGTGGCGATCGCCTCGTGCTCATTCGCCACCAGAATGGTGGCGGCCGCGAGAAGCGCCGGCAGCAGCGGCGCATCCGCCTCGCCCGGGGCAGGGGCGAGATTCAGCACCACCTCCGCACCGCGCGCCCGGGCACGGCGCGCCATCGCCAGGGCCTCCGCGGCGGGGACCTCCATCTGCAGCACCAGCAGGCGCAGCCCTTCCAGCGCCGCTTCGGGCAGCGCCTCCGCCCGCACGGAGAGGTTCGCCCCGCTGGCGACCGTGATCGCATTCTCCCCATCGGCGCCGACGGTGATGAAGGCGCAACCCGTGGGCTCGGGAACCTCCCGCACCGCTCCCACCTCCACGCCGTTCGCCCGCAGGTTCTCCCGCGCGGCATGCCCGAAATCATCGGCGCCGACCGCGCCGGCCATCCGCACTGGCAGGGCCGCATCGCGCCGCGCCCGTGCCGCCGCCACGGCCTGGTTGGCGCCCTTCCCGCCGAACAGCCTGTCATGGCGCGGGGAGAGCACCGTCTCCCCCGGGCGCGGGATGGCCCGCACGCGGGCCACAAGGTCGAGATTGATCGAACCGAAGACGAGGATCACGCCACATCCCCGGGCGGCAGCGCGGCGAGCTCCCCGACCGTCAGCGGCTTGAAGGGCGCGCGGGGCCGCAGCGCGCCCGCTTCCGCGATGGGAATGCCCCGCTCCTCAGCGATCACGGCCGCGACGGTGCCGCCGCACATCCGGCCCTGGCACGGCCCCATGCCCGCGCGCAGATAGGCCTTGACCTGGTTCGGCCCCGTGGCGCCCAGCCGCGCGGCGAGCCGCACCTGCCCCGCTGTCACCTCCTCGCAGCGGCAGATGATGGTGGCGTCGTCGGGCGGCACCAGCATCTCCGGCGCGGGGGCGTAGAGCCGGTCCAGGAAAGGCCGCAGGGCCAGGGCTGAAGCCAGCCTCGTTTGATAGGGCCGGGCGCGGCGGGCACATTCCGCGGCGGGCAGCCGGTCCATGCGCCGCGCCGCGTCGATGGCAGCCAGATGGCCCGTGGCCACCGCCGCCTCCCAACCGCCAATCCCGCCGCCATCGCCCGCCACGGCCACGAAGCCATGGCTGCTGGCGCCCCATTCATCCAGCACGGGCCGCCAGCAGCGCTGCGCCTCGTCCCAGCGATGCTCCAGCCCCAGCGCGCGGCCGATATGGGTGGAGGGAATCACGCCCTCATGCAGCAGCAGCGTGTCGCAGGCGATCTCGCCGCCATCCCAGCGCACGCGCCGCACGCGGCCCTCGCCCCCGGCCTGCAGGTTCCGCACGCGGCGCACCACGCGCAGCCCGTGCCGCCGCGCCTCCCGCACCAGGGAAAGCCCCTTGCGGAGGAGGCGCCGCCCGGTCCAGAGCCCGCCGGCCCGCAGCGCATCCCACAGCGCGCCCTTCCCGCCTGTTTCCAGCAGCGTCATCGGCCCGGCGCCCGCGCGCAGGAGCTGCACGGCCAGGAGCCAGGCCAGCGGCCCCTGCCCGGCGATCACCACCGGCCCCCGGGGCACCGCGCCCGCCGTCTTCAGCAGGATCTGCGCGGCGCCAGCGCCCATCACGCCCGGCAGCGTCCAGCCCGGGACCGGCACGGGCCGCTCCTGCGCGCCGGTCGCGAGCAGAAGCCGCGTGGCCGCCACCTCCTCCGACACGCCGTCGCGCAGCACGGACAAAACGCCGCCCGCCAGATCCACATGCCAGAGCGTGGCGCGCGGCCAGTAGGCGATGTCCTCCGCTGCGCGGAAGGCGCGCACCAGGGCACCGCCGGCTTCCGGGAACTCTTCGGTCAGGGCCGGATCGCCACCCGCCGCCTCCACCGCGCGGAAGACCTGCCCGCCCGGCGCGGGCTGCTCATCCACCACCAGCACCGAAAGCCCGAGATGCGCCGCCTCGACCGCCGCCGCCATGCCCGCCGGCCCGGCGCCGATCACGGCTAGGTCGAAGCGCCTCATGCGCCCTTCCCCGCCAGCCCGGGCCGCGCCTGCCGCGCGCCGCGCTGGGGCGCGATGCGCATCCCGGGCGTCACCATGACCATGCAGGCCTGGCGGTTCGCCACGCCGTCGATCTCCGCCAGGCAATCGAAGCAGACGCCCATCATGCAATAGGGCAGGCGCGGCGCGCCGCTCACCGGTGTCTCGCGGATCGCGGGAATGCCCGCCAGCAGCACGGCCGCGGCGGCCGAGGCGCCTTCCGGCACCATCACCGGGCGATCCTCCACGAAAACCTCGACGGAGGCGGGACGTGCCTCAGGCCGCGTTGCGAACATGCTCGAAGCGCCTTGCGCTGAAGGGGGCCATCTCGGCCGGCAGCTCGCCGGCGACGATCATCGGGGCGAGGATCTCCGCATGCGCGCCGGCCAGCGTCACGCCCGAATGGCAATTGGCGGTGAAGGCGCCGGGAAAGCGCTCGGCCTGGTCGTAGATCGGCAGCCCATCCGGCGCCATCACGCGCAGCGCGGACCAGGCGCGGACGATGTTCAGCTCCGCGATCCAGGGAAAGGACAGCACGGCGCGCCGCGCCATCGCGCGCATGATCTCCGGCGTCTGGGTCTGCGTGTCGAAGCCCGCCTCCTCCTTGCTGTCCCCGATCATCACGGAACCCTCCCCGGTCTGGCGGATGGTCGTGGTGGGCATGGGCAGCAGCGGGCGCGTGCGCTCCGTCACCAGGATCTGCCCGCGTTCGGGCCGCACGGGCGCGGCAAGGCCGAAGAGCGGCGCCAGGGCGGCATTGCCCAGCCCGGCCGCGAGCACGATGCGCGGCGCATGGTGACGCTGCCCGCCGGCCTCCACGGAAAAGTCGTGCGGCGCGGCGGTGCCCTCCGCAACCCCGGCATTCGGAAGATAGAGCCCGCCCGCCTCGCGGAAGGCCGTGTGCAGGGCGCGCAGGAGGTGAAGCGGGCTGGCATGGCCGTCATAGGGCGTCCAGCTCGCGCCCACCACGGAGCGGCCGATGCCCGGCATCCTCTCCGCCACCTCCGAATGGGTGAGCATGCGGTATTCGAAGCCGAAATTCCCGGCCTCGCGCTGCATCCGCGCCATGGTGGCGGCGCGCCGCTCCAGCTCATCCTCCGAGAGACAGAGATGAAGCCCGCCGGGCTGGTGCAGCCCCGTGCCGATGCCGGTGCGCGCCGAGAGATCCTCCGCCAGCCCCGGCCATGCCGCGGCCGAGCCGCGCGTCCATCGCTGGTAATGCGGTGCGCCCAGCCCCTTCGTCTGCACCCAGACCAGCCCGAAATTGCCCCGGCTGGCGCGGTGCGCCACATCGCCCTCGTCCAGCAGCACGGTGGAAAGCCCGCGCTTCTGCAGCCCATAGGCGATGGCGGTGCCGACCAGCCCGCCCCCCACCACGATGGCGTCCTGCGTCCTGCTCATGCGCGCCGCTGTCCCATCAGCCCCGCCCGTGCCCCGCCTCACCACCCCATGCTAGGCCCGGCGCCGCCGCAGCGGGAGCCCGCGGCACGCCGGAATCGCGCCGCGCCGGCAGGAGGGCGGGGTTGACGCTCCGCCGGACCGGGGGGCAGGCTCCGCGCCGCGGCCGGGACATGACGGAGAGGCCACCGGCACACCCCACCGGCACACCCCACCGGCACACCCAGCCACCGCAGTGCTGAGTGCCCCATCCCCCGGTGCCGGGCCACCGGGCGCGGGCCTTCGCGCCGCTTTCCTTCCCGCCCTGCCCCAGCGCGCCTGACGAGCACAGCCATGACCATGATCCTCTTCCAGAACGCCACCCTGCTGGACGGCAGCGCCGACACCGCGCTTCCCGGCCATCATGTGCTCGTCGAGAACGGCGAGATCCGCGAGGTCTCCGACCGCCCGATCACCGCCGCCTCCGCCCGCGCCGTCGATTTGGCCGGCCGCACCCTGATGCCGGGGCTGATCGACTGCCATGTGCATGTGATCGCCACCATGGCCGACCTGGGCGCGAACGCGGAGCTGCCGAACACCCTCGTCGCGCTTCGCTCGGCGAGGATCATGCGCGAGATGCTGATGCGCGGCTTCACCACCGTGCGCGACCTGGGCGGCGCGGATCACGGCCTGGTCATGGCGATCGAGGAAGGAATGATCGAGGCCCCCCGCCTCGTCATCTGCGGCAAGGCGCTGTCCCAGACCGGCGGCCACACCGATTACCGCGGCCGCTTCCACCACCGGGACGTGGAGTATTACGGCGACAAGGCCGGCACGCTCGGCCGCGTGGTGGATGGGGTGGATGCCGTCCGCCGCGTCGCGCGTGAGGAGATCAAGGCCGGCGCGCAGTTCATCAAGATCATGGCCAATGGCGGCGTTTCCTCCCCCACCGATCCGATTGCCTTCCTCGGCTTCTCGAATGACGAGCTGCGCGCGGCGGTGGAGGAGGCGCGGAATGCCCAGACCTATGTTTCCGCCCATCTCTACACGGATGAGGCGATCCGCCGCGCCGTGGAATGCGGCGTGATCTCGGTGGAGCATGGCAACCTCATCACGCCGGAGACCGCGCGGCTGGTGAAGGAACGCGGCGCCTATGTCGTACCCACCAACGTCACCTTCGACTACCTGGCGAAGGAGGGCGCCTCGCTCGGCCTTCCCCCCGCATCGGTCGAGAAGATCGAGGCGGTTCGGGGCCAGGGCATGGAGGCCCTGCAGATCCTGCGCGATGCCGGGGTGATGATGGCCTATGGCTCCGACCTGCTGGGCGAGATGCACCGCCACCAGTCCGACGAATTCATCCTGCGCGGCCAGGTCCTGCCCGCCATGGAGGTCATCCGCTCCGCCACGGTGAACGCCGCGAAGGTTGTGCGCCAGGAAGGCAGGCTCGGCGTCATCGCGCCCGGCGCCCATGCGGACCTGGTGGTGGTGGATGGCGACCCGCTCGCCGATCTCTCGCTCCTCACCGGCCAGGGCCGCCACATGCCCGCCATCCTGAAGGCCGGGCGCTTCGTGAAGAACGAGCTGAACGCCTGAACCAGAAGGAACCGGCCCCATGCGCCTGTCCGATTTCAAGGCTCTCACCTTCGACTGCTACGGCACGCTGATCGACTGGGAGAGCGGCATGGTCGCCGCGCTGCGCCCCCTGGCACAGCGCGTGGAGCGGCCGCTGACGCGGAACGAGATCCTGCAGGCCCATGCGCGGCACGAATCCGCACAGCAGGCGCAGACACCGGCCAAGCCGTACCGGGACCTCCTGGCCATCGTGTACAAGCGGCTGGCGGAGGAATGGGGCGTGGTGGCCAGCCATGAGGAATGCGTGGCCTATGGCCGTTCGGTCCGCGACTGGCCGGCCTTCCCGGATTCCATGGAGGCGTTGCGCTACCTCAAGCGCTTCTACCGCCTCGTGATCCTCTCCAACGTGGACAACGAGACCTTTGCCTTCAGCAATGCGCGGCTGGGCGTGGACTTCGATGCCGTGGTCACGGCCGAGGATGCCGGGAACTACAAGCCCAGCCTCGTGAACTTCCACTACATGCTGGACCGGCTGGGCAGCATGGGGATCGCGAAGGGCGAGATCCTGCACACCGCCGAAAGCCTGTTCCATGACCACAAGCCGGCGAATGAGATGGGCCTCGCCAGCTGCTGGATCCATCGCCGCCACGCCGATGAGGGCTTCGGCGCCACCATGGATCCCGGCGGCCGCCCGCGCTTCGACTTCCGCTTCACCAGCATGGCCGAATTCGCCGCGGCCCATGCGGCGGAGCAGGCACAGGGCTGAGGCGGGACGAGGCGCCGGGAAAGGCGCCCCGTCCGGGCCGGATCAATCCACCCGCGCGCCGGAGGCCCGCACGATCGCGGGCCAGCGCGCCGCCTCGGCCCGCACCAGCGCCGCGAATTCCTCCCGGCTCCCCGTGGCCATCTCGAAGCCCTGGGCGCGCAGGTTGTCCGCCACCTCCGGCCGGGCCATGGCCGTGCGCGTCTCGGCATGCAGGCGGCCGAGGATGGGCTCGGGCGTGCCTGCCGGGGCCAGAAGGCCCTGCCAGGTTACCACCTCGAAGCCGGGATGGCCGCTCTCCGCCACGGTCGGCACATTCGGCAGGGCCGGGCTGCGGGCCGCACCCGTCACGGCCAGGGCACGGATCCGCCCCTCCCGGATGTACTCGATCGCGGCCGGCAGCGTGACGAGCAGGCTGTCGATATGCCCCGCCACCAGGTCCACCACGGCGGGCCCGCCGCCGCGATAGGGCACATGGGTGGTCTGGATCCCCAGGGCCTGGCCCAGCAGGATGCCGCCCAGATGGCCGATGCTGCCATTGCCCTGGCTGGCCAGCGTGGTGGCGCCCGCCGTCTCCAGCGCCAGGCGCCGGTACTCGCGCAGGCTCTTCGCCTCCAGCCCGTTCTTCACCACCAGCACCTGCGGCGCCCGCACCAGCTCCGCGATCGGGGCGAAGTCGCGCACGGGATCGAAGCCGATCTTCGCGTAGAGCGCGGGGTTGATGGTCAGCGGGTCGGAGCCGATCAGCAGGGTCAGCCCATCCGGCTTGGCGCGCGCCACCAGGTCGAAGGCGATGTTGCTGCCGGCACCCGTGTGGTTTTCCACCACCAGGGACTGGCCCAGCGGGCCGGTCAGCGCCTTGGCCACCGTGCGGCCCAGAATATCCAGGCTGCCGCCCGGCGCCACGGGCACGATCACGCGCAGCGAGCGGTCCGGCCAAGCTGCCTGGGCCGGGGCCTCGCCCTGGGCGAAGGCCGGGCGGGCGGCCGCGGGGCGAGCGCCGATGGCCAGGGGAAGGGGCGAAGCCGCCGCGAGGGCAAGCAGGCGGCGGCGGGAGAGGTCGCGCATGGGGCGGTCCAGAACGGGGATGAGGCAGTTGGAGATGGTTTTTCTCCACTCTCCCCGGTATGGACGCAACAGAAAGATTTTCCTGCTTTTCATGTCCAGAATCAGAGAAGGACTTGTCCCATGCCGAGCCCCCCGGAGTTGGACAGCACGGATCGGGCGATTCTCCGCCTGCTCCAGAAGGACGCCGCCCTCTCCCTCGCCGCCATCGCGGCCGAGGTCGGCCTCACCCCCACCCCCTGCTGGAAGCGCATCCGCCGGATGGAAACCGCCGGCATCATCACCGGCCGGGTCACCCTGCTCGACCCCGCCAAGGTGGGCCTGCCCCTGTCCGTCTTCGTGGCCCTGGAGATCGGCGACCACTCCGCCGGCTGGATTGAGGCCTTCGCGAAAACCGTGTCGGAGATGCCGGAGGTGCTGGAATGCTGGCGCATGGGCGGAGACGTGGACTACCTCCTCCGCGTCGCCGTGGAGGACATGCCGGCCTACGACGCCTTCTACCGCCGCCTCACCGCCACCGTGCCCGGGCTGCGCAACGTCACCAGCCGCTTCGCGATGGAGCGGGTGAAGGCCAGCACGGCGCTGCCGATCTGAACCCGCCGCCCCGGGGCCTTTTCCCTGGACAGCGCGTCAGCCGCCCAGGGCAGCAGCCCGCCCATGCGCGCCCTGCGCCTCCACCCGCCGCAGCAGCACCACCGTCCCCAGCACCGCCGCCCCCGAAAGCGCCGCCGCGATCCCGAACAGTGCCGGATATCCCAGCAGGTCCGCGATCTTCCCAGAGGCAAGCGAGCCGAGGAGATAGACGATGAGCTGGGCACAGGAGAGCACGGTGAAATCCGTGCCCGGCTGCTCGGAGGACGAGACGGCCATGAACAGGCTGTAGAGCGCCACGATCTCCATGTAGCGGATCAGCGTCTGGAAGCCGGCGGCCCCGAAAAGCGGCCACATCCCCGTCACCATCCCCGCCGCATGCAGGGCGAAGAGCAGGAAGCACAGCGTCCGCAGCCCCCCGAGCAGGGACAGCGTGTGGGCCACGCCCTGGCGCTTCACCAGGAGCGCCGCGATGGCCGATCCACCCAGCCCCACCGTGGCGGCTGAGAGGCCGGAGATGTAGCCGATAATCTCCAGCGGAACCCCGGCATCCACCAGGTACGGCCCCTCCATCGCCTTCACCAGCCCTTCGCTGGCCCGGTAGATCAGCGCCACCCACAGGATGGCCCGCGCCTCCGGCCGACGCAGGAAGGCGCGCAGCGAAGGGCGCGGCGCTTCCCCCTGCCTGCCCGGTGGCGGTTCCCGCATGGCGAAGGCGGCCAACAGCGGCAGCACCGAGATGGCGGCCACCACCCCCAGCATCGCGTGCCAGCCGAAGTGGCGGTAGATCACCAGCCCCATCGTGCCGCCGATCACCACCCCCGCCGCGATGGACCCGCCCTGGATGGCGTTGCCGATGCCGCGATCCGCCTCGGGCAGGTGCTTCGCGGCATAGCCATCGGTCGCGATGTCCTGGGTGGAGATCAGCATCGAAGCGACGAAGCCGATCGAGACGATCCCCACCACATCCGATGGCTGCACCAGCATCAGCGCCAGGATGCAGAGCACCGTGCCGCCCTGGGTGATCATCACCCATCCCGCACGATGGGCACGGGCGAAGGGCCGCACCCGGTCCACCCAGGGTGCCCAGAAGAACTTCAGCACCAGCGGCAGGAAGAGAATGCTGAAATAGCCGATGGCGGTGCGGGACACCCCGGCCTCCCGCATGATCGGCGGGATGGCGGCGACCAGCAGGTAGCTCGGGATGGCCTGCGCGACATAGAGCCCGGCCAGGACGGCGAAGAGGCGCATGCGCCCGGGGGCCGGGCCCTGCACAGCCGCGCTCAAGCCTGCCTTCCCGGGACATGCGGCGCGAGGAAGGCCTGCGCCTCCGCCTCATCCTCGAAGACCGCGACGGGGAAGGACCAGAGCTTGCCGAACACCTGGGCCGAACGCGCGGGATCGCCGGGCCGCACGATCGCCAGCGCGCGGCAGGTCTCGTTCAGCCGCGCCCGTGTCGCCTTGAACCACAGCGCCTGGTTCCGGTCCGCCTCCGGGGAGAGCTTGCCGCGCGCGGCGAAGACGGTGATGAGGGCGAAGGGCACGGGCCACTGCGCGATCCGGTCGAGTGCGCGGAAATAATCCACCTCGTCGTCCGGCGCATCGGGCGGCCCGAAGCGCAGCGTGACGACGCCGTCCGGCGCCTCGTCCAGCACCACCATCTAGAAGCTCCGCCGGAAGCCGACCGTCACCGTGCGGCCATAGGCCTCCACGGGCAAGTTCCGGACCGAGGTGGCGGTGGGGTTCTGGTAGGCGGCATCGAACAGGTTCTCCGCCGCCGCATAGAGCTCCCCGCCCAGCAGGGGCGTGGCAACGGCCAGGTTCATCGTCGCCCCGGCGCGGGTCTTGTAGCGCGTGCCGGCCTCGTTGATCGGCTGGTTGCGGCCGGTGAAGCCCACACCTTCCACCCGGAAGCTCGTGCCCTCCTCGAAGCGGTAGGTCGCGCTCAGCACGCCACGAATGGGGGAGGCGATGCGGTTGTTCGGCAGGTAGCTGTCCCGGCTGCCATTCCCGTCCGAATCATAGCGCCCCTCACGCCAGGCGATCAGCCCGGCCAGCACCAGCTGCGGCGTCACCTCGTAGGAACCATTCGCCTCGATGCCGTAGATGACCTCGGGCTGCTGGGAGATGGTGTTGGTCGCGGGCTCGAAGGTCACGCCCTGCTCGGACGTGCTGACAAAGCCCGCCAGCCCGGCCGTGTAGCGCTCCCCCCGGTGGCGGAGGCCCAGCTCGTAGTTGTTCACCACCTGCGCGTCGGGCCCGATCGAGGCGTAGCTGACGCTCGTGCCCGGCCGCAGGCAGTTCGGCGCGGTGGTGGGGCAGGTGAAGCTGGTGGTCAGCCCGGCGCGCCGGGTGAAGGAACCCACATCCGGCAGCGCGAAACCCTGGGAGAAGCCGCCATACAGCTCCGTTGCCTCCGCCAGCCTCAGCGTGGCGCCCAGGTTGAAGGTGACGTTGTCATATTCGAAATCGCCCCCCGTCACGCGCAGCGCGGGCAGCACGAAGCCACGCAGCCCGCCGCCGACGGGAAGGGCGGTGTAGGCGGCGGGGCGGATGAAGTCATCCACGGAAAGATCGAAGCGCTCGTAGCGCAGCCCGCCGCGCAGGGTCAGCGGCCCCAGCGGAACCTGCAACTGCCCGAAGGCCGCGAGCGTCGTCTGCTCCAGCGGCGTGAACACGTCCTGCCCCGTGGCCAGCACCTGCCGCGTGCGCTCATGCCCGACATCGCCGCCCCAGGTGAAGCGCGCGCCGGGCAGCACGTCGCCGACCAGCCCATCCAGCGGCGTGTCGATGGTGATGTTGGCGCCGAAGCGGCGGGAGAGCAGCCGGGTCTGGTTCGCCGGGCTGGTGGGGGAATTGGGGTTACCGGAATAATAGACGATGCTGTTCGCCGGGTAGCTGAACTCCGTGTAGTTAAACCGCTTGTCCACGTCGTTGTAGAAGCCGACGACGGAGAGGCTGCCGAGGGCGAAATCCGTATCGGTGTAGCGGGCGGAGAAGGATTCGGTGCGCTCGCGCACGCTCAGCCCCGTATAGGGGCGGTTGAAGTCCGGCACGGCCTTCCGGCCGGCGTAGTTGGTCAGGTAGTCCGGCTCCTGCTCCAGCCGGATGGCCGTCCCCGTCACCTCCAGGCGCCGCGCAGCATCCAGGTTATAGCCGAAGCGGGCGAAGAAGTTCCCTGTCTCCGTCCGGTCCGCGCCGCCCTGGCCCAGCAGCGCGTCGGAAGGGGATTCACGCCCGTTCCCGTCATAGGCACGCCCGGTAGCGCGGCCACTGATGACGCCACTGACGTCGAAGGGCCCGCTCCGCCCCTGCAGCCCCAGGGAAAGCTCCGGTGAGAGGGAGCGGCCGGGGCGGGCCGTGAAGGCGCGGATGGCGGCATTGGTGGTCACGCGCACCCCGTCCTCGGTGGGGCGGCGCGTGATGATGTTGATCGTGCCGCCCGTGGCGCCCGCCCCATAGAGGCTGGAGGCACCGGCAACCGTCTCGATCCGCTCCACCGCGTTCAGGTCCAGCAGCGCCAGGATCCGGGAGACGTCGCGCAGCGGCGTGTTCAGCGGCACGCCGTCCAGCAGCACCAGCGCATCCCGCCCGCGGAAATTCTCGGACGCGCCGGAGATGGTGCCGTTGGTCACGGAATAACCAGGCACCAGCCGCGCGATGGCATCCGCCGGGCTGGGGCTGAGGGTGATCTGGCGATCGATCTCCTCCCGCTCGATCACCTGGACGGTCTGCGGCACCTCCTCGATCGGGCGTGGGGCGCGGGTGGCCGTGACCGTCACCTCCGGAACCAGCACCGCGCTGCCCGCGCCGGAATCAACCGCCACGGCCGGGGATTGGGCTGTGGCCGCGGCGGGAAGCAGGGCAAGGGCGAGGAATCCCGTCGCGGCGAACGGGCGGGCAGGGCTGGCGGGCACGGAAGGTTCCCTGGCGGAGGCTTCGGCCCAATCTTCGGAAGTTGCAATTAAATCTCAATAGCCAGACGCCGGAACGAAGCTCGAACGGGATGCATCGCGGTCACGCTGTTGCAGTGGCAACACATCTGTTTCGTGACGAGCAAAGGCCATTCTTCTTGCGCCAAGTGGCCTTCTGGTGGCCGCACCGTGTTGATGCCCCAATGCCACTGCCGCATAACCGCCGCGTGACACGCTCAACCTCTCGCCCCGTCCTCATCGCCCCCTCGCTCCTCGCCGCCGACTTCACCCGGCTGGCCGAGGAGGTGGCCGCCATCGAGTCCGCAGGCGCCGACTGGCTGCACCTGGACATCATGGACGGGCATTTCGTGCCCAACATCTCCTTCGGTCCCGCCATCGTGAAGGCGCTGCGCCCCCTCACGCGCATGCCGTTCGACGTGCACCTGATGATCGCGCCGGCAGACCCCTATCTCGCCGCCTTCGCGGAAGCCGGGGCGGACCTCATCTCCCTGCATCCCGAAGCCGGGCCGCATCTCCACCGCTCCCTCCAGACCATCAGGGGCCTGGGGAAGAAGACCGGCGTGGTGCTGAACCCCGGCACTCCGGTGGAGAGCATCGCCCATGTGCTGGACCTCGTGGACCTGATCCTGGTGATGACCGTGAACCCGGGCTTCGGCGGCCAGTCCTTCCTGGAAAGCCAGCTGCCCAAGATGGCCACCCTTCGCCGCATGATCGACGAGAGCGGCCGCGACATCCGCCTGCAGATCGATGGTGGCGTCACCGCCAGGACCGCGCCGCTCTGCCTCGAGGCGGGGGCGGATGTCCTGGTGGCCGGCACGGCGGTCTTCGGCGCGCCGGACCGCGCCGCGGCCATCCGCGCCATCCGCGGGGGGCAGGGCGCATGAGCTGGCTGCGCGGCGCCCGCCGCACCCTGTCCGGCCTCAAGCCCGTCCGGGTGCCGGAATCCCCGTCCCGCGCCTTCCGGGACCTCTGGCCCGGCGATGCGCTGCGTGGCCAGCGGCTCCTGACAGGGGAGCTGGAGGTGTCCGGCACCACGCGCCCCCTGCCGGACGACCCCTCCGCCTTCGGCCCCGCCGCCGGCAGCCCGGCCTGGCGCGCCGCCCTGCACGGCTTCGTCTGGCTGCGGGACCTGCGGGCCCTGGGCACAGACACCGCCCGGATGCATGCGCGGGACATCACCCGCGCCTGGATGGAGGCCCCCGGCGCCGATCCCGTGGCCCATTCCCCGGAGGTGACCGGCGCCCGCCTCTCCGCCTGGCTCGGCCATTGGGACTTCGTCGCCGCCACCGCCGAGGACGGCTTCCGCCGCGCCATGATGGCCCGCCTGGCCGCCGATGCCCGGAACCTCGTGGCCTCCCTTCCCGCCGAATCCCGCCACCGCGGCGCGCTGGTGGCCCTGAAGGGCGCGCTCGCCGCCGCCGTGGCGCTGGAGGAGGAGCCCTGGCTCACCCGCTGCCTCAAGCTCCTGCCAGCCGAGATCGACCGCCAGATCCTGCCCGATGGCGCCCATGTGGAGCGCAGCCCGGGCATCCTGCTCCTGGCCCTGCAGGACCTGATCGAGATCCGGAACCTGCTGCATGGCGCCGGGATCGAGGCACCGCCCCATCTCGCCCATGCGCTGGACCGCGCCGCCCCCGCGCTGCGCCTGTTCCGCCACGGGGATGGCGGGCTGGCCTGCTTCAACAGCACGCGGGAGGAGACGGCGAGCCTGCTGGACCTCGTCCTCACCCAGGCCCAGGCCCGCGGGCGCGCGCCCCTCATCCTCGGCGATGCCGGCTTCCAGCGCCTGCAGGCCGGGCGCACCCTGGTCATCGCCGATTGTGGCCCGCCCCCGCCCAGGGGCGGCGGCACCACCCCCGGCGGCCTGCCCCGCGGCGCGGACCGCCAGCACCATGCCGGCACCCTTTCCTTCGAGATGTCGGTCGGCAGGGACCGGCTGATCATCAATTGCGGCTCGGCTCCCGCCGCCGAGGGCGCCTGGCGCGATGCGCTGCGCGCCACCGCCGCCCATTCCACCCTGACCCTCGCCGATACGAACAGCAGCGAGCTGACCGAGGATGGCCTGGGCCGCCGCCCCGAGCATGTGGAGGCCGAGCGGCACGAGGCCAGCGGCGCCCAGTGGCTGGAAGCCACCCATGACGGTTGGAAGAAAGGCTTCAACGCGATCCACCGCCGCCGCCTCTACCTGGCGGAATCCGGGGATGACCTGCGGGGCGAGGACCTGGTCGAGGCCGAGGAGATCCCGTCCTTCACCGTGCGCTTCCACCTGCACCCGGCCGTGACCGCCACGATGCAGGAGGATGGCAGCTCCGTCCTGCTCCGCCTGCCCTCGGGCGCCGCCTGGCGCCTGCGCGCCCGCGGCGGCCGCATGGCGGTGGAGGACAGCGTGCAGATGTTCGGGGAAGCGAAGCCGACCACCCAGGTCGTGGTCTCGGCGGAAGCCGGCTCCGGCCATGTGCAATGGGCCATCGGCCGGGTGGCGCCGGCGGAGGGCTGATCCTCCGAAGGGCCTGCCCCCAGCCGGCCGCGCCCAGCCGGCAGAGCCTGGTCATCCGATCCCGGCGAGCCGGCGGACCAGCTCGGCCGAGGATACCTCCCCGGCCAGCGCCGCGGCCTGGCCGGACCAGAGGTTGGAAAACTCGCCCGATCCTGCCGCCTCGGCCTTCGCGCGGAGCGGTGCCAGGGCGCCGCCGGCGGTCGGGAAGGCCGGGGCCAGTTCGGAAAGCGGCCCGACCTCCCGCATCACGCGGTTCAGCACGCCCCGGGCCGGCCGCCCGGTGAAGAGATTGGTCAGGGCCGTGTTGTCGTCCCGCGCCTCCCGCAGCGCCGCGCGGTGCACGGCGGGGATCCGCGCCTCGGGCGTGAAGAGAAAGGCGGTGCCCACCTGCACCGCCGCCGCGCCCAGCGCGAAGGCCGCCAGCACCCCGCGCCGGTCCGCGATGCCCCCGGCCGCGATCACGGGCACCCTCACCGCATCCACCACCTGCGGCACCAGCGCCATGGTGCCGACCTGGGTGGCCATGTTGTCCGAGAGGAAGTTGCCGCGATGCCCGCCAGCCTCCAGCCCCTGGGCGATCACGGCATCCACCCCCGCCCGCTCAAGCCACGCCGCCTCGGCAACCGTGGTGGCGGAGGCGATCACCTTGCACCCCGTGGCACGCACCCGCGCCAGCAGGGCGGCGTCCGGCAGGCCGAAATGGAAGCTCACCACCTCCGGACGGAATTCCTCCACCACGGCACAATAGGCCTCGTTGAAGGGCGCGCGGGCCGGGGCGGCACCCGCCTGGGCCGGGTCCAGCCCGGCCTCGGCGTAATAGGGCGCCAGCCGCGCCAGCCAGGCCGCCTGCCGGGCCGCATCCGGCGCGGGCTCCCGATGGGCGAAGAAGTTCATGTTCACCGGCCCGGACGTGCCCGCGCGCACCGCCGCCATGGCATCGCGCAGCCCGTCCGGCGTGTATTGCGCGGCGGGGAGGGAACCGAGGCCGCCCGCCTCGCTGACGGCGATCACCATCTCCGGGGAGGTCGATCCGGCCATCGGCGCCTGGATCACGGGAAGCGCGATCCCGAACAGCTCCTGAATCCGCCGGTCCGCCTGCTCCACCATGCCGTCCTCCATTCGCCCCGGGTGTTCCCCCATATCGCCAGAATGCCGCATCCCTCGCCCACCGGAACCCCCCATGGCCCTCGACAATGATCCCCCGCCGATGGTCGAGCTGATCGAATCCCGGCTCGAACGCCTCGACCTGACGCCCGAGGAGGCCTTCCGCCAGGCGGGCCTGCCGCCGGACCTCCTGCTCCGCCTGCGCGATGGCACCATGCCCGTGCCCCGCGGCGCCCGGCTGGTGCGCCTGGCCGAAGTGCTCGGCACCTCCGTTTCCTGGCTTGTGGGGCTGGATCCCGATGTCGCCCCCCCGCCCGAGATGCTGGAGGAGGAGCAGGGCAGCCTCGGCCTACTGGCGGGCGATGAGGAGGCATTGCTGCGGGCCTACCGGAGCCTCGATTTCCAGACCAAGGCGGCGCTGCTGGCGGTGGTGCGCAAAATGACGGGACCCGAGCCCGTGCCGGAGGTTCCGGCCAGGGGAAAACGCCGCCCAGGTAGCTGAATCTTCAAGAAAAACCGGCATGGCCGGGCCGCGCGACAGCCATGCCGGGGGCAGGGGTGCGGCGGCGTTGCGCCCCACCGGACAATGACCAGATGATACGCATCATGATCACCTTCCTCACCATCCTCGTCGGCCTTGGGATGCTTGCCACCCTCGGCACCCTCTTTGCCGGCATGGTCGGCATGGTGCGCGGCAGCGAAGACCTGCACCGCTCCAATGCCCTGATGCGCTGGCGCACCACGCTCCAGGGCGTGACGCTGGCCCTCTTCGCCCTGCTGCTCTTCATGATGCGGGGCTGATCCCCGCCCGGGGCGCTCCGATTACTCGGAGGCCCCTGCGAAGGACTGTTCGCCTTCCGCCTTCGCGCCTTCGTGGCGGGGTGCCCCCCGCCACGGAACCCAGGCCGCCTCCGCCCGCTTGCCGTGCCAGGGGACGGGGCCTATAGACCCTTTGATTTCGCGGATGCGAAGCCCGGCAACGGGTGGTCGCCCCCGCCTGTCCGGGGCCGTCATCGGTCCCCCAAACGCGCCGGTCCCCGCCTGAAACAGGGCGCCGGCGCCTTCCAGAGGACCCGTCGCGCGGCATGAAGCTCCTCGTCCCCGTCAAGCGTGTTGTCGACTACAACGTGAAGGTCCGGGTGAAGCCGGATGGCACGGGCGTCGAGACCGCGAACGTCAAGATGTCCATGAACCCCTTCGACGAGATCGCCGTCGAGGAGGCCGTGCGCCTGAAGGAGAAGGGCGTCGCGACCGAGATCGTGGCCGTCTCCATCGGCCCGTCCCAGGCCCAGGAGCAGATCCGCACGGCGCTCGCCATGGGCGCCGACCGCGGCATCCTGGTCGAGGCCGAGGGCACGGTCGAGCCGATCGCCGTGGCCAAGCTGCTGAAGGCCATTGTCGAGAAGGAGGGCCCGCAGATGGTCATCCTCGGCAAGCAGGCGATCGATGACGACATGAACGCCACCGGACAGATGCTGGCCGCCCTCCTCGGCTGGGGCCAGGGCACCTTCGCCAGCAAGGTCGAGGTGGCCGACGGCGCCGTGAACGTGACGCGCGAGATCGATGGCGGGCTGGAGACGGTGAAGCTCACCCTCCCGGCCATCGTCACCACCGACCTGCGCCTGAACGAGCCCCGCTATGCCAGCCTTCCGAACATCATGAAGGCCCGCAAGAAGCCCATCGAGACGATGAAGCCGGGCGACCTGGGCGTGGACACCGCGCCGCGCCTGAAGGTCATCAAGGTGGAGGAGCCGGCGAAGCGACAGGCCGGCGTGAAGGTGGCCTCGGCCGCCGAACTCGTCTCCAAGCTCCGCAACGAAGCGAAGGTGATCTGAAGATGACCGTCCTCGTCCTCGCCGACCACGACGGCAGCGCGATCAACCAGCCCACCCGCTCCGCGATCGCCGCCGCCGGCAAGCTCGGCGACGTGCACCTGCTGGTGATGGGCCCCGAGGCCGTGGCCCAGACCGGCGCGAAGATCGCGGGCGTGGCCAAGGTGCTGCACGCCGCGGCCGAGCATGTGCTGGCCGAGCCCGCCGCCGCCCTGATCCAGTCCCTGGCCGGCAACTACACCCACCTCCTCGCCCCGGGCTCCTCCTTCGGCAAGAACGTGATGCCGCGCGTCGCCGCGCTGCTCGACGTGCAGCCGATCAGCGACATCTCCGGCATCGTGGACGCGGACACCTTCGTGCGCCCGATCTATGCGGGCAACGCGCTGGCGACCGTGCAGTCCTCCGATGCGAAGAAGGTGCTGACCGTCCGCGCCGCCTCCTTCGACCCGGCCGCGGCCGAGGGCGGTTCCGCCCCGGTCGAGCCCGCCCAGGGCGCGGCCGATCCGGGCGTCTCCTCCTTCGTCGGCGCCGAGATCGTGAAGAGCGAGCGGCCCGAGCTGACGGCCGCCCGCATCGTCGTCTCCGGCGGCCGCGCCATCGGCTCGGCCGAGAACTTCAAGATCCTGGACGGCATCGCGGACAAGCTCGGCGCCGCCGTCGGCGCCTCCCGCGCCGCGGTGGATGCGGGCTATGCCCCGAACGACCTGCAGGTCGGCCAGACCGGCAAGATCGTCGCCCCCGAACTGTACATGGCCTTCGGCATCTCCGGCGCGATCCAGCACCTGGCAGGCATGAAGGACAGCAAGGTGATCGTGGCCGTGAACAAGGACGAGGAGGCGCCGATCTTCCAGGTGGCCGACTACGGCTTGGTCGGCGACATCTTCAAGATCATCCCCGAGCTTGAGGCGGAGCTCGCCAAGTGAGCGACGCGGCGCCGACCATTCACCATGTCGGCGTCATCGGCGCCGGCCAGATGGGCAACGGCATCGCGCATGTCGCGGCCCAGTCCGGCCTCGCCGTCACCATGGTCGACGTGAACCCGGAGGCGCTGGAGAAAGCCCGCGCCACCATCGCGAAGAACATGGACCGCCAGGTCTCCAAGGGCAGCCTCTCGGCCGAGGACCGCGAGGCGGCCCTCGGCCGCATCAGGACCGGCACCGACATGGCGATGTTCGGAGAGGCCGACATCGTCATCGAGGCGGCGACCGAACGGGAGGAACTGAAGAAGACCATCTTCAAGTCCCTCTGCCCGCATCTGAAGCCCTCGGCGATCATCGCCAGCAACACCTCCTCCATCCCCATCACCCGCCTCGCCGCCGCGACCGACCGCCCGGCGCGCGTCATCGGCATGCACTTCATGAACCCGGTTCCGGTGATGAAGCTGGTGGAGGTGATCCGCGGCATCGCGACGGACGAGCCCACCTACCAGGCCGTCGAGGCGCTGGCCCGCCGCATGGGCAAGACCACGGCGACGAGCGAGGACTTCCCCGGCTTCATCGTCAACCGCATCCTGCTGCCGATGATCAACGAGGCCGTCTACGCCCTGCATGAAGGCGTGGGCGACGTCGTCTCCATCGACACGGGCATGAAGCTCGGCACCAACCAGCCCATGGGCCCGCTTGAACTGGCGGATTTTATCGGCCTGGATACCTGCCTCTCCATCATGCAGGTGCTCCACCAGGGCATGGGCGACAGCAAGTACCGCCCCTGCCCGCTCCTGGTGAAATATGTCGAGGCCGGCTGGTTCGGCCGGAAGACCGGGCGCGGCTTCTACGACTATTCCGGGGACCAGCCCCGGCCGACGCGGTAACGGGTCCCGCAGGGGGAGCGCCGCTCTCCCTGCACCTCCTGTTTCTACCCCCTCACGGCACTTCGGAATGCGGCGGACAGCACCGCCAAGGCGTCACGCGGCCGGTCCCCGGCCAGCCGCGAGTGGATCAGGATGGGCAGCCGGGGCAGGGCGGGAAGTCCAAGCCTCTCCCCCACATCCACTGCGCCGAGCGGGAGCATGCGCGGGGCCAGGGCGGCGACGCCGATCCCGGCCGTCACCGCAGCCACCACCGCGGCCACCCCGCCGCCCACGAAGATCTCTCTCCAGGCTATGCCCGCCGCGTCGAGCACCTGGCCGGCCAGGACCCGCACGCCGCAGGGCTCAGCCAGCGTCGCCACGGGCAGGGGCTCGTCGGCACGGTGCTGCCAGCCGGGTGCCGCGAACCAGCCGAAGCGCTCCTCGGCGATCATCTCCCCATCGTCCCGGCCGGCATGCAGCCGGACGATGGCGGCATCGAGTTCGCGCCGGTCATAGCTCTGCAGCAGGTCGCCCGAGGACCCGATCCGGATCTCCATCAGCAGGTGCGGATCCTGGGCGTTCATGCGGGCGATCAGGGCAGGAAGCTCCGGCCCCGCGACATGCTCGCTGATGCCAATGGTCAGCCGCTGCCGTGCCCCGCCAAGGGCAGTGAGCGCGCGGTCATGCACGGCCCGGAGTGCGCGGGCGTGCTCAAGGAAGGCCATGCCCTGCGCCGAGAGCCGGACATGGCGGGGCGTGCGCTCCACCAGCCGGCAGCCCATCCTGTCCTCCAGCCGCTTGAGCTTGAGGCTGATCGCGGCCTGTGTCGTCCGCATCGCTTCGGCTGCCCGCGTGAAGCTCTCGCATTCGGCGATCAGGATGAAGGCCCAGACGGCATCCAGGTCGAGCGGGCGCTCTGTCATAACGGCACGTTATCTCTGAAATCAGAAACCATATTCTACGAATATGCGTGCGGGGCAATCATCTTCCGGGGCGGACAAGGAAAGGTGCTCACCCATGCCCCTGGCCCATATCGCGATGCGAGCCGGCAAGCCGGAAGCCTACAGGCAGGCGATCTTCGACGGCCTCTACCGCGCCCTGCACGAGACATTCGACGTGCCGGAGGACGACCAGTTCATGGTCATCACGGAGCATGACGCCGCGAGCTTCCGCTACGGCAGGTCCTATCTCGGCATCGCACGAAGCGACGATCTCGTCTTCATACAGATCACCGCTAATAACACCCGCACGCTGGAGCAGAAGAAGGCGCTGTTCCGGCGCGTGGTGCAGCTGCTGGGTGAGAGCCCCGGCCTTCGTGAAGAAGACGTGTTCGTGAGCCTTGTCGAAGTGGCGAAGGAGAACTGGTCCCTTGGCCGCGGCCTTGCGCAATACGCCTGAACCGGAAAGCGCAGCACGGTCGTATCTGCACAGAAATCCCGAAAGCGGGGTCCGGGGAGCCGGATGGCTCCCCGGTGGAGGGCGGCCTGGAGGAAGGCGAAGCCTTTATCCAGCCGGCCGCAGGCTCAGCTCCGCAATCCCCGCCGCCACGTTCACCCCCGTGCTGCTCTCGATCGAGAGCGGCTGCAGCGCCACCTGGTCGCCGCTGCCGCCGATCATCACCGCACTGCCCAGGCCAAGCCCGGCCGCGACGTTGGAGGAGGCACCGGCATAGACGCCGGCCAGGCTGCCCGGCCGGATATCGGGCCCGGTGTTCACCACCGTCCACAGGATCGTGCTGCGCCCGGTCACGCCGATATCCACGCCGAAGCGCCTGATCTCACCGACATAGCGCTCCACCGGCCCGTTGATGGGCTTGAACTCGCAGGACAGGCTCCGGCTGGAGCCGAACACCCAGCCAACGCCCCCGGCCACGTCGCATTGCAGCTGCCCCACCCGGGTATTGCCGCGCGGCTGCTCCTGCGGCTGCACGATCACCATCTGGGGCGGCGCCACGGGCTGGGGCTGGGCGATCGGCGTGCCCGGCGCGGGCGGCACATAGACCACCGGCGGCGGGCCGGACCGGTCCGGATCACCGGCGGGCGCCTGGGCCAGGGCGGGGCCGGCCAGGGCCAGCAGGGCGGCGGCCAGCAGGGGTGCTCGGATCATGCTTTGGTTCCTCGAAGCCTGACGGGCAGGGGCAACCAGGGGCAGATCACCCCGCCTCGCCAGCCGCCCCCGCCGGGTTCGAAGAACGCGTGGCCGGCGCGCGGGCTGCATCCCGCACGGCCCAGCCGGGCTGCGGCACCCGCACGCGCGCCCGCGTTGCCAGAGACCGGGCGGGAAGCCCCCGCACGGGAATGGCACCCTGCACCGTCTTCCGCGCCTCGATCACGGTCACGCCGCCCAGCTGCGGCGCGATCATCCTCCCCCCCGCCTCCCAGATCCGCGCGCCGCGCAGCAGGGGGCGGTAGCCGAAGGGCGGGATGAACAGCGCCGCCTCCCGCCGCTCCACCGTGAACATGGCGCGTTCCAGCAACCGGGCGAGCTGGCCGGGGGAATAGGGATGGCCATGGCCGAAGGGCGTGCGCTCCAGATGCGCCCAGACGGAGCGGCGATTCGGCACCACGGCCAGCATCCGGCCCTCGGGCCGCAGCACGCGCCAGGCCTCGCGCAGCAGGCGCCGGGCGTTCTCCGCCGCCTCCAGCCCATGCACGAGAAGGATGTTGTCGAAGGACATGTCGGGGAAGGGCAGCCGCTCCTCCTCCACCAGGGCAGCGGCGCAGTTCCCGTCCAGCGGCCATGGCGCCATGCCATCCCCGGCCGCGAGCGCCACGGGCGTGGCCGAGACCAGCCGCGCCGCCCCACGCCGCCACAGCCGCAGATAGGGCCCGGCATGGCCCAGCCCCAGCACCTCCTGCCCCGCCAGCTCCGGCCAGATCTGCCGCAGGCGTGCGCGCAGGATGCGCCGGGTCACCGCGCCCAGCGGCGCGTCATAGAAGCCCTGCAATCCCCAGGCGGTGAAGTGGACCTCGGCGCCCATGCCGTGGATATAGGACGTCCGACGCCGCCAAGACACCAGATAGGATGAAAGAGCCGATGAGCTGGACGATCCGGGCCGTGCCCAACCTCTCGGACAACTATGCCTGGCTGCTGCGGGACGAGGCCACGGGCACCGTTGCCCTCTGCGATCCCGGCGAGGCCGCGCCGAACCTCGCCGCCCTGCAGGACATGCCCGAGCCCGGCCGGCTGGACTGGGTGCTGCTCACCCACCATCATCCCGACCATATCGACGGCGTGGCCGAGGTGGTGAAGGCCACCGGCGCCAGGGTGCTCGGCGCCGCCGCCGATGCCCACCGCCTGCCGAAGCTGGACATCGCCGTCCAGCCCGGGGACCACATCCCCCTGGGCAGCGGCAGCATCGAGGTGCTGGACAGCCCCGGCCACACCATCGGCCACATCGCCCTCTACATCGCCGATGCCCATGCCGTGCTCTGCGGCGACACGCTCTTCTCCCTCGGCTGCGGCCGCCTGCTGGAGGGGACGCCCGCGGACATGTACCGCGCCCTGCAGCTGCTGGACGCCCTGCCCGGCGACACCCTCATCCTCTGCGGCCATGAATACACCGAGAGCAACGCCCGCTTCGCCTTGACGGTGGAGCCGGAGAACGCCGCGCTGCAGGCCCGGGCCGAGGAGGTGCGGCAGCTCCGCAAGGCCGGCGAGCCCACCCTGCCCACCACCCTGGACCAGGAGCGCGCCACCAACCCCTTCCTGCGCGCGAAGGATGTCGCCGAGCTGGCCGCGCGCCGGGCCGGCAAGGACGTGTTCAAGGGCTGAGGGGTTGTTCTACGAACCGCGCAACGGCCACGGCCTGCCCTGGGACCCCATGAAGGCGATCGTGGCCCCGCGCCCGATCGGCTGGATCTCCACCATCGATGCCGGGGGGCGGGTGAACCTCGCCCCCTACAGCTACTTCGCCATGGTTCATAACGCGCCGCCGATGATCGCCTTCGGCAGCGAGGGGCTGAAGCATTCGGCGGCCAATGCCCGTGCCACCGGCGAGTTCACCTTCAGCCTCGCCACCCGTGCCCTGTTCGATGCGATGAACGCCTCCTCCGGCAGCCAGCCGGAAGGCGTCAGCGAGTTCGAGGATGCGGCCATCCCGGCCGCCCCCAGCCGCATGGTCCGCCCGCCCCGCGTGGCGGGAAGCCCCGCCGCGCTGGAATGCCGGGTGGTCCATGCGCTGGAACTGCAGGACCAGGACGGACGCCCGAGCAACGGCTTTCTCACCATCGGCCAGGTTGTCGGCGTGCATATCGATGAGCGCTGCCTGAAGGATGGCCGCTTCGACATGGTCGCGGCCGGCACCATCGCCCGCTGCGGCTACCGCGACTACACCCAGGTGACCGAGCTTTTCGAGGCGCTGCGGCCGACCGATGGCGGAGCCTTCCCGCCGGTGCGCTGAATGCGCGCGGGAGGCGGCGCCGCGGCCCCCGGCGCCTTCTTCCCGCGGAAAGGACGATCAGCCGCGCACAGGCGCCGCGCTGCCATAGGTCTTGTAGCGCTCCCGCGTGGCGTCCATCTGGGCCCCGTCCAGCAGGCGCGGCGTGCCGGCGGAACGCGCCAGCAGGTATTGCCGCGCCAGCGTCTCCAACCGCAGGGCAGCGGAAACCGCGCCCTTCACGTCGCGCCCGGTCACGATCATGCCGTGATTGCCCAGCAGGCAGGCCGTGCGCCCGCGCATCGCCTCCACCGCCACATCCGCCAGTTCCGGCGTGCCGAAGGTGACATAGGGCGAGCAGCGCACATCATCCCCGCCGAAGCCCGCGATCATGTAGTGGAAGGCCGGCAGCCCCTCGCCCAGGCAGGCCAGCGCCGTGCAGGCATCCGCATGGGTGTGCACCACGCTTCCGGCCTGCGGAAAGGCCTTCAGGATGGCCGCATGCATCGGCCATTCGCTGGAAGGCGCCACCGCGTCGCGTGCATCGCCGTCCAGCGACATCCACACCGTGTCCCCCTCGGCCGTCGCATCCACGGTGGTGCCGGTGCGGGTGATCACCATCCCGCCCTCCACGCGGCAGGACACATTGCCGGCGCTTCCGAAGTTCAGCCCGAGGCGCCCGAGCTCCCGGTATCCCTGCGCAACCTCGTCCCGCGCCCGTGCCACATCGATCACGCGCGCATCCCCTCCAGCACGGTCGCGAACATGTCCACCGGCCCCAGCTTCCCCGATTTCAGGCACAGGGCCAGCGGCACCGGCGCTTCCGCCGCGCACAAGCCGATCCCCGGCGAGACATAGGGCGCCACCGAAAGCCGCGCGATGCCGAGGGACCGGATCACCGCCCCCGAGCTCTCGCCGCCCGCCACCAGGATCCGCCGCGCGCCCGCATCCACCAGCGCCTTCGCCAGCCCGCCCAGCAGCCCTTCCGCCGCCCGCGCCGCGCCATCGCGCCCGAAGCGCGCCTGCGCCGCGGAAACCGCCTGCGGATCGCCCGCGGTCGTCACGCAGACCGGCCCGCCCTCCAGCTTCGGCAGGGCCCATTCGACGGCCTCGCGCAGCGCCGCCTCCGGCGCTTCCATCCGCGCGAGATCGACCCGCATCACCGGATGCCGCGCGCCGAAGCAATCCACCTGCTCGCGCGTGCGATCCGCGCAGCTTCCCGCCAGCACCACCCCATGCCCGCCCGCGCCCAGCGGCGGCATGGCATCGGCGGGCGCCAGCAACCCCTTCTCCCGCCAGATCGCCGGGTAATGCGAGGCCAGGTTGGAACCACCCGTCGCCAGCCGCCAGTCCCAGCTCGCCCGCGCCAGGGTGGCGAGGTCCTCCTCCTCCCCCGCATCCGCGATGGCATAGGAAATCCCCTCCGCCCGCAGTGCCGCCACGTGCCGCGCGACGGCTTCCGCCCCGCGCAGGATCACCGGCAGGGGCAGCAGCCCCACCCGCCGCGATGTCTGCGGCGCCAGCACCTTCACCAGGTCCGGCTCCGTCATCGGCGTCAGCGGGTCGAAGCGCTTGGGCGAGTTGGAGACGAGCTGCGAGCCGACAAACAGGTGCCCCATGAACACCCGCCGCTCGGCTTCGGGAAAGCTCGGCGCGAAAAGGGTGAAATCCGCCCCCACGCGGTCCATCAGCAGGTCCGCGCAGGGCCCGATATTGCCCGCCGGGGTGGAATCGAAGGTGGCGCAGTACTTGAAGAAAAGCCGCTCCGCCCCGGCGCCAAGCAGCGCATCCGCCGCCCGCCCGAAGGCAGCGACAGCGTCCCCCACCGGCGCCACGCGGGATGGCAGCGCCACCACGACAGCATCCTGCCCGTGCGGGATGGGCGCGTCGTCCAGCACCAGCGCCACCCGCATCCCGCCCGCGGCCAGCATGCCCGCGAACTCCACCGCCCCTGTCAGGTCGTCCGCGATCCCCCCCAGCAGCATGGGCGCGAGCTAGACCTCCACCTGCCAGAACATGGGGAAGCTGGACTGGATCAGGTTCTTCAGCCGCGTCCGGTACCCGGCCGGGCGCGAGAACTGCCCCCAGATCACGCTCGGCGTCAGGTCATAGGCCGCCACCTGGATCTGCTCGGCCACCTGCTTGCGCGCGGCCGCATCCGGCGCCTTCACGAACTCCTGCAGCAGCGTCGTGATCCGCGCATCGCAGCTCCGCCCGGGATAGTCGGAGCAGTTGTTCGCCACATAGAAGTGGGTGAGCGGCGACATCATGTCCACGCCATTGGCATAGACCGGGAACAGCCCCCAACCCTCCGGCCGCGCGCGGCGCGCCAGCACCGTGCCCCAGTCCATCACCTGCTCGTCCACGGTGAAGCCGGCCTTCTTCATGTTCTCGGCCAGCACATGCGCCGCGGTCTGGGAGATGGAGCCGGACACCTCCAGCATGATCACCGGCTCGCCCTTGTAGCCCGTGCGCGCCAGCTCGGCCTTCGCGCCCTCGATATCCAGCCGCGCCACCTCGCCGCCCGCCTTCGTCTCCAGCGGCGTGTCGCACATCCAGAACGATGGGCAGTGCTCCACGCGGAACTGGGCGGGGATGCCGATGGCATCCATCACCTGCTTCTGGTCCACCAGCTTCCACATCACCTTGCGCACGGCAGGATCGGCGAAGGGGCCGCTGGCATGGTTCAGGCGGAAATTGCCCTGGAACATGTCGATGCCCTTCAGCCCCATCAGCCGCACATCGCGGTTGCGGCCGAGCGGCCCAAGGAAGTCGAAGGGCAGGTACTGCATGTAGTCGATCTCGCCGACGCTGAGCGCGTTGGCACCTGTGGAGTCGTCCGGCATGGTCTTCAGCACCAGCTCGTCGATCTTCACCACCTTGCCGCCCGCCAGGAAGTCCGGCGGCTCGGCCCGCGGCACGTAGCGGGCGTTCCGCCGCAGCACCATCCGGTCGCCCGTGCGCCACTGGTCCCGCACGAAGGTGAAGGGGCCGGAGCCGATGATCTCCGTGATGCGCCCATCCCCCTCCGGCAGGATACGCGCGGGCATGATGAAGGGCACGGGCGCGTTCGGCTTGCCCAGCACATCCAGCATCAGCGGGAAGGGTTCCTTCAGCACGATGCTGAAGCTGCGCGCATCCTCCGCCCGCATCTCCTGCATCGCCGCCAGCAGCATCCGCCCCAGGCTGTCGCGCGAAGCCCAGCGCCGCAGGGAGGCAACGCAATCCGCCGCCGTCACCGGAGCGCCGTCATGGAAGGCCAGCCCGTCGCGCAGCGTAAAGCGCCAGTTCAGCCCATCCGCCGAAACCGTGTGCCCCTCGGCCATCTGCGGCCGGATCGTGCCGTTGGAGTCCTGGGCGAAGAGCGTGTCGAAGATCTGGTAGCCGAAGCTGCGCGTGATCGCCGCCGTGGTCGCGTGCGGGTCCAGCACCACCACCTCGGATTCCAGCACCACGGTGATGGAACCCGCCGCGCGCGCCACGCGGGGAAGCCCGGCCAAGGCCGGCAATGCCAGGGCTCCTGTAGACAGCAGCTGACGCTTCGTCAGGCCAAAGCCGCTCATACGATGCTCCTTTCCCGCGCGTCCCCTGCGGTCCGCGACAACGCTCCTCCCGGCCGGCCGCCTGTCATGGGCGGCGCGGTCCTGCCCGGAATCGATATATCAGATATCTCCGCTCCGCCACCGGAACCTGCGGCCCCGCCGCCCGGGCATGAAAAAACCCCGGCAGGGCGGAGCCATGGGCTCCCCCTCCCGGGGTTTCGCAACGCGGCGCGGCGGGAACAGTGCCGCCGGATCAGGCGATCAGGACAGCATGGAGCCCTGCGGCGCGCCGCCCTGCTGCTGCCGGCGGGACTGCCACAGCGCCACGAAGTCGATCGGCGTCAGCGCCACCGGCATGAAGCCGCCATCCCGCGTCACGTCGGAGAGGATGTTGCGCGCGAAGGGGAAGAGCAGCCGCGGGCATTCCACGAGCAGCACCGGCTCCAGCACATCCGGCTGCACGTTCACGGTGAACAGCCCGGCATAGGCCAGCTCGGCGATGAAGGCGGTGGTGCCGTCGCTCGTCTTGGCGTCGCAGCGGATCTGCAGCGTCACCTCGAACATGTTCCCGCCTTCCTGCAGGGCGCGCGCCTGCACGTCCAGCGCCACGTCGATCCGCGGCTGCTCGCGCAGCGAGGTGTAGATCTCCGGCGCGCCCGGCACCTCGAAGGAAAGGTCCTTCACATATTGCAGGTTCACCACCAGCGGCCCCTGGGGCTGGCCATTGGGGGCGCCGGCGGGCGGCTGGTCGGAAGGCGGCGGCAGGTCGGACATGGTTCGGGCCCTGATCGGCAGTGATGGCGGCGCGGGGGTAGCACGGGGCGCGGCGGGTGTCAGGCCGGAAGCACGGCCCACCCCCCGCCCGGCCGTTCCGGCTCAGCGATGGTGCCAGTTGATCTCCTCGGGCCCGTCCTCCGTGGGATCCACCTGCACCCACTGTCCGTTCATCACCGATTGCCCGGTCATCGCCAGGATGAAGCCCCAGTGGCACACCACCACGGTATGGGCCCAGTCCGGCCGCTCGCGCATCTCGCTGCGGAACAACCGGGCGCGGCTCAGCACGCTGTCCCCCGGCTCCTCCTCCTGCGGCCACCACACGGCATCCAGATGCGCGAAGTCATGCTCCGGCCAAGCCTCGGCCAGCTGATCGCGATGCGTCCCCACGTCGCAGGCGAAGGCATAGCGCTCCCGCACCAGCGGCTGCACATGCACCGGCAGGCCCAGCCGGCGGGCGAGAGGAGCCGCCGTCTGCAGCGCCCGCGTATAGGGGCTGGCCAGGATCTGCCGGATTCCCGCCCCGGCCAGGGCCTCGGCGGCCGCCTCCGCCTGCTCATGCCCCAGCGGGGTCAGCTTCGGATCCTCGATCCCCGGGTCCTTGCGGGTGGCGGTGAAATGCAGGTTGAATTCGCTCTGGCCGTGTCGCAGCAGGATCATGGCGGGCCTCCGGTCTTCCGCAGCAGGTAGCGGCGGGGCCGGAAACGCACAATCCTGGCCCCGCGTTGATCCAATGGCCCTGGCCCGCCGCGCGGTGCCGGATGGGCCCGCGCCCCCGGAACCGGCGCGGGGCCAGTTGCGGCGGCGCCCCCGCGCGCCTAACTGTCATGTCATAAAAGGAGACCATGATGCAGGGCGGCGGCTTCCCGATTGATCTGATCCTGTTCGGGATGGTGGCGGCCTTCCTGGTCCTGCGCCTGCGCAGCGTCCTGGGCCGCCGCACCGGCTTCGAGCGCCCGCCGGGCGAACGCGCCCCGGCGCCCGTCTCGCCCTCCACCACGGCCGCGGCCCCCGTGCCGGCGCCCGTCCATCGCGGCGTGCCCGATCCGCGCAGCCCCGCGGGCCAGGCGCTCGTCCGCATCCGCTCGGCCGACCCGAACTTCGACCCCAGCAGCTTCCTCAACGGGGCCGAGGGCGCCTTCCGCATGATCGTGGAGGGCTTCGCCGCCGGGAATCGCGCCCTGCTGCGCGACCTCCTCTCGGACGACACCTATGCCGGCTTCGAGGGCGCGATCACCGATCGTGAATCCCGCGGCGAGGTCCAGCGCACCGAGATCCGCGAGATCCGGGAAGCCGTGATCGACGCCGCGGACCTGCGCGGCAGCATCGCCGAGGTCACCGTCCGCTTCGTCTCCGACCAGGTGAACCTCACCACCGATGCCGCCGGCAAGCCGGTCGCGGGCACCGATGCCGTCACCGAGCTGACGGATATCTGGACCTTCCAGCGCGACATCCGCAGCTCCGACCCGATCTGGAAGCTGGTCGGGACCCGCTCCGCCTGAAGCGGGCCGCCCTTCTTCTTCCCCTGCTGGCCGCCGCCTGCGGCGGCCTGCCAGGCTGGGAACGGGATCGCGTCTCCGAGGCCATCCCCGCCTTCGTCACGGGTTGTGCCACCCTGCGCGACCCCGGCCCCCTCGCCCCCGCCTGTGCCGAAGCCGCCCGCCTCCCGCCCGGGGACGACCGCGCCGCCCGTGCCTTCCTGGACCGCCATTTTGAGCCCGTTCCGGCCGGGGAAGGCCTGGTCACCGGCTATTACGAACCCCTTCTCCGTGTCTCCCCCACCCCGGCCCCCGGCTTCACCGCCCCGCTCCTCGCCCCCGCCCCCGGCGCGCCGGACCTGGACCGCGCGGGCATCGAGGCCGCCGTCGCCCAGGGCCGGTGGCCCGGCCAGGTCCTCGCCTGGGCCGATCCGGTCGATGCCTTCTTCCTGCAGATCCAGGGCTCCGGCCGCGCCGTCTTCCCCGACGGCACCCAGCGCCGCCTGGGCTATGGTGGCAAGAACGGCCATCCCTATGTCCCCATCGGCCGCCTGCTGATCGAACGCGGCGCCATGGCGCGGGAGCAGGTCTCCATGCAGTCCATCCGCGCCTGGCTGCACGCGGCCCCGCCAGGGGAGGCCCGCGTCCTGATGGAAGCGAACCCCTCCTGGGTCTTCTTCCGCTGGCGCGACGACCTGCCGCTGGCGGGCGGCCCTGCCGGCACCCTCGGCGCCCCCCTCACCCCGGGCCGCTCCGTCGCCGTGGACCGGGCTCACACGCCGCTGAATTCCCCGGTCTGGATCGCCACGCGCCATCCCCTGACCGGCGAGCGCCTGGAGCGCCTCGTCATTGCGCAGGACACGGGCGGCGCCATCCGCGGCCCCGCCCGCGCCGACCTCTTCTGGGGATGGGAAGAGAACGCCGCCCTTGCCGCCGGCCGCATGCGGGAAACCGGGCGCGTCTGGGTGCTCAGGCCGCGCGGCTGAGACGAGCCCTCCGCCCGCCCAAGTGCTCAAGTAACAGGGCGGCCGGAATGCCCTCACCCTCACGAAATCGAGTGCTCATTCCAAGCGAAACGAAGCCAACCGGCGGGTTCACCCACGCCTTCTTCCGGCCATTATCCTGCTCTCGTCTTCCGATGCACCAATTTTTGATTGGCCGCGCATAGATCGCGACAGCTACTCGACCTGTGGCTGTTGGGAATGAAAGAATTGAAGCTGGGTCCTTTCGCGCGAAATGCGCTCTCCACGGCATTGTCTGCCAGTGCCGCCCCGAGTTCCCGCTTTCGCAGCCTCACGGGCCTTCTCCTGCTTCTTCCAGGCCTTGCCCTGGCCGACCCGCCCGCCCCGCCCAGCCCGGCCGCGGGCGAGCTCTGCCTGCCGGCCATCGCAGCAGCGGAACGGGACCACAGGATTCCCGCGCATCTCCTGCGCAGCATCGCCTTCGTCGAGAGCGGGCGCACCGATCCCGCGACCGGCCGCAACGTGCCCTGGCCCTGGGCGATCAATGTCGGCGGCCGGGGATATTTCTACGATTCCAAGGAAGAGGTCATCGAGGCCGTGCGCGGCTTCCAGGCCCGCGGCATACGCTCCATCGACGTGGGATGTGCGCAGATCAACCTGATGCACCACGCGTCTGCCTTCGCCTCGCTCGAAGAGGCCTTCGACCCGCAGAGCAACACCAAATACGCGGCCCGTTTCCTGAGCAGCCTTCACCGGACCACGCGGAACTGGCCCATGGCCGCCGCGGGCTACCATTCCCAGACCCCCAATCTCGGCTTCGGCTACGCGCGCAAGGTCATGGCGATCTGGCCGAATTCCGCCCGCTACGGCACCCTGCCGATGCCCATGCCGATCCCTGGCGCCGACGCCGGCATCCAGGCCATCCCGGTTCCCAGCATCTACACGCCCGAATTTGCGGCCGTGTCACGCCGGATCGACGAGAATCTGAGCCGCGGGCGGCGCACCCGGACCGGAACCGGCACTGGCACCCGGCCCAGCGCGGCTCCCAACGTCTACACACCGGAATTCGCGGCCGTGTCGCGCCGGATCGACGAGGATATGAGGCGGCGCGGGCGGCGCACCCGGATCGTCACGGATCTGGAAGGCCTTGACCGCGCGTCCGAGCCGTTGCGCGTGGCGCGGCGCGATTTCCGCCAGGATCCGGGTTAGGACCCGGGCAAACGGGCCGATCCGGAAGCCGCCGGGGCCCAGCTTCGGCGGAACCTCTCCGGCCGCCAGGAAAGACGGGGCCCTGGGGGCACTGCCTTCGCAAGCCCCCCCGGGGAGAGGAAGAAAACCCCTTTGCCCCTCCCCATGACAACAGGCACCCAGGGCCCGGAACGAATACGCCCCGCCCTGAACGCCGCCTAAAACCCCGCCTTGTCCTCGGGCGCCTGCCGCTCCTTGCGCGCCGCGCCGCGCGCCGCGTTGACCCCTTGCGGGAAGCCCGACCGGTCCCGGTAGTCGCGATAGGGCCCGGGCGCCCGCGCATGGCGGCTGGTCAGCCCCTTCTGGCAGATCAGGTCGAGCACGGTGATGCCGGCCACGGCCAGCAGCGCCACCTCCACATTGCCCCGGCGGGGATTGCCGTGGCGCAGCGCGGCCAGCAGCGTCACGATATCGATCGCATCGCCCACGATCCGGCTCTTGATACCCGGGTTCGGGTTCGCGGAAAGGGACATCATCCCCGCCGCGATCTCCCGCGCGCCATAGGCCCGGATGAGCCCTTCCGCGCCGCGCATGCCCAGGAGGCTGGCCAGGCGCCGCGCGCCGACCAGCTCCACCACGCCCAGCCCGATGCTGAACCAGCCCAGGTTGCGGGCCAGGCGGTCTGAGGCACCCAGCGAGCTGGAGGCACCCTTCGACAACACCTTCGGGTCACCCGGGGAACGGGTGATGTCGGCAGCTCTCGCCAGCATATTCATCGCATCACCTCAGGGCTTGAGGACGACCTTCACGCAGTTGTCCTGCTTGTCGCGGAACACCTTGTACATCTCCGGCCCCTCCTCGAGGCCGACCGTGTGGGTGATGACGAAGGAGGGATCGATCTTCCCCTCCTCGATCAGCCGCAGCAGCTCATCCGTCCAGCGGTTCACATGCGTCTGGCCCATCCGGAAGCTCAGGCCCTTGTTCATGGCCATGCCCATCGGAACCTTGTCGATCAGGCCGCTATAGACACCGGGAATGGAGAGGATGCCGGCGGGCCGGCACACATAGATCATCTCCCGCAGCACATGCGGGCGGTCGTTCTCCAGCATCATCATCTGCTTCGCACGGTCGAGCAGCGTGTCGGGCTGGCTGATGGAGACATGCGACTCCATGCCCACCGCATCGATGCATTTCTCCGGCCCCTTGCCGGAGGTGATGTCATCGAGGCGCCCGATGACGCTGTCCTCCTTGAAGTTGATGGTGATCGCGCCGCCCGCCTCCGCCATCGCGAGGCGCTCGGGGATGCAGTCGATCGCCACCACCTGCTTCGCGCCCAGCAGGATGGCGCTGCGGATCGCCATCTGGCCCACGGGGCCGCAGCCCCAGATCGCCACCGTATCCGTCGGCTCGATGTCGCACTGCGCCGCAGCCTGCCAGCCCGTGGGCAGGATATCGCTGAGGAACAGCACCTGCTCGTCCGTCAGGCTGTCCGGCACCTTGATATGCGTCGTATCGGCGAAGGGCACGCGCAGATACTCGGCCTGCCCGCCGGGATAGCCGCCCGTCAGATGCGTGTAGCCGAACAGCCCCGCCGTGGCATGGCCGAACACCTTCTCGGCCAGCTCCTTCTTGCGGTTCGACCGCTCGCAGACGGAGAAGTTCTGGCGCTTGCACTGCTCGCACTCGCCGCAGAAGATCGTGAAGGGCACGACGATCCGGTCGCCTACCTTCAGCTTGCCCTTCGCGGCCGAACCCACCTCCACCACCTCGCCCATGGATTCATGGCCCATGATGTCGCCGGGCAGCATGGCGGGGATGAAGTTGTGGAAGAGATGCAGGTCCGAGCCGCAGATCGCGCAGCTCGTCACCCTGATGATCGCGTCGCGCGAATCCTCGATCTCAGGGTCCGAGACCGTGTCGCAGCGGATGTCCTGCTTGCCGTGCCATACAAGCGCCTTCATCGCATCTTGCTCCGTCGCGGCGAAAAGAGGGGGCGGGCCGTAAACCGGGGGGAAAAGCGGCTCTGAACCTCCGGGGCGATGAACACCCCACCGGACGGGAATAAGGGAGCGCGCCGGGCTTGGTTGCATCGGCACGCATCAGTGGAACGCGGCCCGGGAACGGGATGAACCATCCCCGGGCCGACCGGCCGGTCAGGCCGGGGTGATCTTCCCCGCCTCCACCACGCGCTTCCAGCGCGCGATCTCGCCCTGCTGGAAAGCGGCGAACTGGGCCGGCGTGCTCGCCACCACCTCGAAGCCCAGGTCCTCCATCCGCTTCGCCACATCCGGGGAGCGCAGCGCGGCGGCGGCCTGGGCGTGGATTTTCTCCAGCAGCGCGGGCGCCATGCCCGCCGGCCCGCCCAGCGCCTGCCAGGAATAGACCACGAAGTCCTGCAGCCCCGCCTCCGCGCCCGTGGGCACGTTCGGCAACAGGCGGTGGCGCCCCTCCGCCGTGATCAGGATCGGCTTCACCCGCCCGTCCGAGATCTGCGGCAGGATCGACCCGAGATTCTGGTAGGAGAGCTGCACATTGCCCGCGATCAGGTCCGTCGTCGCGGGCGCGCCGCCGGCATAGGGCACATGGGTGATGTCGGTGCCCGTCAGCTGCTTGAACATCTCCATCGTCAGATGGTCCGAGGACCCGACGCCGGAGGTGGAATAGGAGGCCCGGTTCGCCTTCAGCCAGGCCACGAGGGAGGGCAGGTCATTGGCCGGTACCTGGGCGGGGTTCACCACCAGCACGTTCGGCGTGCGCACGGTCTGGGTGATGCCGGTCAGCTGCTTCACGGGGTCGTAGCCCAGGTTCGGGCGCAGCGCGACATTGATGGCCCAGGTGCTGATCGGCGCATGCATCAGCGTGTGGCCATCGGGCGCGCTGCGGATCACGGCCCGCGCGCCCAGCTCGCCCGTGGCACCCGGACGGTTCTCCACCACCACGGGCTTGCCGATCGCCTGCGACATCGGCCCGCCCAGGGACCGCGCCACGATGTCGGACGAACTGCCCGGCGCGAAGGGAACGATGACGTTCACGGGGCGCGCGGGCCATTCCTCCTGCGCCAGGGCCGGGCCTGCGCCGGGCAGGGCGGAAAGGATGGCGGGGGCGGGAAGCAGGCGCAGCAGGACGCGGCGACGCATGACAGGGTTCCTCCGGGTTGAACTTGTCATACAACTTACGCTGGGGGAGGCCATGCAGGCCAGCCCCGGCCGCGCACATCCTCGCGCCGGCCCCTGGCTACGCTCAGCCCGCCACGCCCAAGGCAAGGAACACCCGCGCCGCCGGTGGCCAGACCTCCACCAGCTCCACCCGCCAGTGCCAGGCCGCCGCGGCCACCCCCGCCAGAAGCAGCAGGGAAAGCGCCCAGCCCAGTCCAGCCCCGCGTGACGGGGGCGAAGCGGGCGGGGGCGGGTCCAGCTCGGGCCACCGGGCGCGCGGCGGCGGCTCGGCCGCGTCGAAGCTGCGCGCCGGCCGGGGCGGCACCTCCAGCATGGGTTCCTCGGGCGTGGCAGCGGGGGCGGGCCCCGCATGCGGGCGGGCCGGGCCAGGCGCCGCAGGCGGGGCAGCGGCGCCCGGCCCCTCGGGCGGCACGGCAGCGCCCGGCCCGGCGGGCAGGGCCGCCACCGCGCCGGGCGCCCAGGCAGTGCCGCACCGGGCACAACGCACAGTCCTTCCCTCCCCCAGCCGCGAGGCCAGGGCAGGGGGAAGCTGGTATTCGGCGGCACATTCAGGGCAGGCGACGCGCATGGCACAGGATGATCGCCCAGCCCCGGTTAAGGCAACGCCCCCGGAACGGTAAAAAATCCCGCTCCCACGCCGCCCCGTGCGGCCCGAAAAACGCGGAAGGGAATCGACATCACGCCGCCGCTATCCCTTGGCGCCCCGGCATGGCACATCGCGGCCATGGTGCGCTTCAGCCAGGTCGGGCTGCGCTACCCCGATCCCACCCGTGGCGCCGCGGGGGAGCGGGACACGCTGCGCGACCTCTCCTTCTTCCTGCCGCAGGGCTCCTTCACCTGGCTCACCGGCCCCTCGGGCGCCGGCAAGACCTCCCTGCTCCGCCTGATGCAGCTCGCCCTCCGCCCCACGCGGGGCGAGGTGGAGGTGCTCGGCGTCCCCCTCTCCCGCGCGAAGCGGGCGGACCTGCCGAAGCTACGCCGCCGCATCGGCGCGGTGTTCCAGGAATTCCGCCTCCTTCCCTACCTCACCGCCTTCGACAACGTGGCCCTGCCCCTCCGCCTCGCCGGCCGCGCGGAGGCCAGCCTGCGCCCGGACGTGGCGGAAATGCTCCGCTGGGTCGGGCTGGAAGGGCGGGCGGATGCCCTCCCGCAGCAGCTCTCGGGCGGCGAGCAGCAGCGCGTCGCGATTGCCCGCGCCGTGGTCACCCGCCCCGCCCTGCTGGTCGCGGACGAGCCCACGGGGAACCTGGATGCCGTCCAGGCCCGCCGCCTGATCGTCCTGCTGGCCGAGATGAACCGGCTGGGCGCCACGGTGGTGGTCGCCACCCATTCCCATGAGCTGATCGCCCAGCATCCGGGCCATGTGATGCATCTGGAAGGCGGCCGGATCGTCTCCCTCACCCCCTGGCCCCATGCCCCGGCCGGGGAAGCCGCCCCGGAAAGCCCGGATCCGGCCCCGGCGGAAACCGCCTGGGAACCCGCCGGGGCCGCCGGCCTCCTGCCGGAAGGCTTCGCCCTGGACCTCAGCGCGCCCGAGCCCGAGGCCGGCTGGGTGGAGGAAGTTCCCCCCTCCGAAGAAGCCGAGGAGGACGCCGCTTCCCTCCCGCCCGAGGAGCACCACATCCCGCCCGCGCCGTCCCGCCCGGCCGGGCGCAGCATCTGGCCCAGCGCCCGGGTCACCCGCCCCTATCCCGAAGCCGACCATGGCTGAACGCCGCCGCCGCATCGCCAGGGATCCGCTCGGCCTCCGCCGTGCCCTGTCGGACCGCCTCCTCCCCGGCCTTGTCGCCGCCATGGCGCTGCTGGCCGCCCTGGCCCTGGCCGGGGCACGGGGCGCGGACCGGCTGGCGGATCGCTGGCAGGCCGGCGCCGCCGCCGCCGTCACCGTCCAGGTGCCGGACCCCACCCGCGCCCGGATGGACCAGGTGCTGGAGCTCCTGCGGGCCGATTCGGTCGTCGCCCAGGCCTCGGAGGTCAGCCCGGAACGGGTCGGGGAACTGCTCCGGCCCTGGCTCGGGGATGCCCCCTCCCTCATCCTCCCCGGCGTGATCGAGCTGCGCCTCGCCGCCGCGCCCCAGGCCCTGCCCCGCCTTGCCGAGCGCCTGGCCGAGGCCATCCCGGGCGCCGAGCTGGAATCCCACGGACTCTGGGTCGCCCGCCTCTCCGCCCTGGCCCGCTCCGTCCAGGGCGTCGCCCTCGGCGTGCTGGCCCTGGTCATGGCCGTGGCGATCGCCGTGGTGGCCGTGGCCACCCATGCCGGCCTCGCTGCCCGGCGGGAGGCGATCGGCGTCCTGCACGACCTCGGCGCGACCGACCGCGCCATCGCCGGCCGCTTTGCCCGCCGCGTCGCCCTGCTCGCCGGCCTCGGGGCGCTGGGCGGGGCCGCGCTCGCCGTGCCCACCCTGGCCGCCCTCTCCGGCCTCGCCCTGCCGCTCTTCGGGGGGGAGATGCCGGCGGCCGGCCTGCTCGCCCAGCTTCCCTGGGTCATGCTCGCCGCCCTGCCGCCCGTGGCCGCCCTGATTGGCTGGGGCACCGCCCAGGCCACCGTTCGCCGCTGGCTCCGGAACCTTCCATGAGGCGCGAGGCATGACGGATGCCCCAGCCCCGCGCCGGCGGCGGCTGCCGCTCCTCTCCGCCACCCTCGCCATGGTGGTGCTGGGCGGGGCGGGCGGCCTCGTCTGGTTCCTCCACCGCGCCGCCACCCCCTGGCCCGAGGCCCCGCCCACCCCCGGCATCGTCGTGCTCACCGGCGGGCCGGACAGGGTGGAGGAAGGCTTCACCCTCCTCGCCCGGCGGCCGGAAGCGCGCCTGCTCATCTCCGGCGTCGGCCCGGAATCCACCCTGGCGGATCTCGTGCGGGCATCCGGCGCGGCCGAGGCTGGGCTGGATCCGGCCTCCCTCTCCCCCCGCGTCAGCCTCGGCCGCGGCGCCACCAGCACGCGCGGCAATGCGCGGGAGGTCGCGGCCTGGGCGGAGGCGAACGGGCTGCGGGAGATCACGGTGATCACCGCCGCCTACCATATGCCGCGCGCCCTGCTGGAACTGCGCCGCGGCATGCCGGAGGCGGAGCTGCACCCGCACCCCGTCTCCCCCTTCCTCGCCCGGCCCATGCCGATGCTGCGGGAATATGTGAAACTTGTCGGCGCCCTGTTCGGCATTTCCGTGCTCACGGAACGCACCCGGCCCGAAGCGACAGGACAAGCCACGCGGTGAACGCCATCCGATCAGCCCTCTTCAACCTTCTCTTCTTCAGCGCCACCGCCCTAACGGTGCTCTTCGGCCTGCCCCTGCTCGCCTTCCCGCCCGCGGTGATGCACCGCTATCTCCGCGGCTGGGCCTGGGCGATGCTGTGGCTGCTGCGTGTGATCTGCGGCATCCGCCTGCGGGTGACGGGGAAGGAGCACCTGCCGGTGAACGGCCCCGCCCTCATCGCCGCCCAGCACCAATCGGCCTTCGACACGGTCGTCTGGCACGCCCTGCTGCCCCGTCCGGCCTATGTGATGAAGGCCGAGCTGATGCGGATCCCGGGCTGGGGAGCCATGGCCCGCCATGTCCACTCCATCCCCGTGGACCGGGAAGGGGGCAGCGCCGCCCTCAAGCGCCTCGTCCGCGCCGCGCGGGACGCCGCCGCCGCCGGCTACCAAGTGGTGATCTTCCCCGAGGGCACCCGCTCCGCCCCGGGGGAAGTGGCCCCCTGGCAGCCCGGCTTCGCCGCCATGGCCGCCACGACCGGCCTCCCGGTTGTTCCGGTGGCCACCGATTCCGGCCGCTTCTGGGGCAAGCGCGCCTTCACCAAGCGCCCGGGCACCCTCACCGTCGCCGTCCTTCCCCCCATCCCCCCGGGCCTGCCCCGCACGGAGCTGACCACGCGCGCCGAGGCCGCCGTCGCCGCCGCCTCGGCAGCCCTCACAGGGGCTGTGGACAAAATGGTGGAATAGCGGGACGCCCTGCTTTCAACGGCGCCGGAAGACTCCCGGGCAAGGCGTTGTGGACTCAGCGTTTTCGAGGAGTCCGAATACCCTGTGGACAGTTATTTCTGATTTTATATCAATCGCTTACAACATTTTGCATGGGAATCCGGGGACTCTGGGGAACAAACGTCGGACTCCTGAGGCCTGGAAGGCCGGTCAATCCCCGGGGCTGTGGATAAACCATGGGAAAACCCAATCGCCCCCAGCCTGTCGCCGCCAAGCCTCACCCCGGTGGCCGGGCCAGCGAGCCGCCCCGCCCTAAGGCCCTGGAATGATGCGGAATCCAAAGGAAGGCAGCCGCTCTCAGCCGCCCGGCGCGGGCTCCAGCAGCGCGGCGATCCGGTCCAGCCCCGCATCCCGCACCCCCAGCGCACGCAGATGCGCCACCGTGTTCAGCAGGTAGTCGCGGTTCGGCCCCATTACCCCATGGCCGCGCGCGATCGCCGCCGCCGCCGCATCCGGCGGCAGTGCACCGCAATAGGACCTGGCCCGCCGGTCCGCCACGAAGGTCACGGCCTGCCGCGTTCCGCCACCATCCAGCAGCCGCACCGGCAGCAGGCGCCGGTGATACACGCCGCCGGACATCTCCCGCTCATCCAGATAGGCCAGCACCTCGGCCGCGGCCCCCGCCGCCACGCGGAAGGCCACCCCCCGGCAGGCCCCGCCGCGATCCAGCCCCAGCACCAACCCCGGCACCTCCGGCGTGCCGCGATACCGGTGGGACAGGATGCAGAAGCGCCGGTGGAAGCCCCGCAACAGCGCCGGATGCACCGATTCGAAGGCAAAGCCCGGCTTCCAAATCAGCGATCCGTAGCCGAACACGTACAGGCAGCCATCCGCATCCAGCAGCGGTGCCGGGTCGAGGCCGGCGGGATCGATCACGGGCGGGTGCGGGGCGGTGCTGGTCATGGGCGGCGCTGCGCAGAAGATAAGGCAAGAAGCCGGCCCGCGCAGCCGGCAGCCCATGCAACAGGCACAGCCCTGCCGCCGCCCCGAAAAGGGTGGCCCTGGGCAAGCCCCCCCGGGCGGCCCCATATGACGGAGCCGTGAGCGACACCCCGCCCCCAATCTCCCGCCCCACCCGCGCCTGGCTGCGCCCCGGCCGCCTGCTGCTGGCCGCCGGCCTGCTGCTCCTGCTCCTGGCCGCCGCGCACAGCGCGATGTGGCACTGGATGGGAACCCGCCTGCAGGCGGGCTACGACGCCTGGGCCACTGCCCGCCGCGCCCAGGGCTGGCGGATCGAGCATGCCCCGCCCACCCGCGGGGGCTGGCCCTTCTCCGCCACGCTTCGCCTGCCGGGCTTCCGCCTTTCTGGCGGAAACGCCACCATCCCCGGCGGGCTGGACTGGTCCACAGGCGCCGTGGTGCTCCGCGTGGCCATGCATAGCCCCGGCGAGCTCCGCATCGCCGCCACCGGCACCCAGCAGCTCCGGATCGACCGCACCGAGATCCCCTTCGCCGCGGACCGGCTGACGGCCAAGCTCCCCCTGCAGGCCCATGTCATTCCCCGCGGGGGCGAGTTCACGGCCCATCGCCTCCGCATCGGCACCCCGGCGGGCGGGGTGGAGATCGGCGCCCTCAACCTCGCCCTGGACAGCCGCATGACCGCCATCGAAGGCGAGCCCGCCTTCACCCTGGAAGGCCAGGCGGAAAACATCACCCTGCCCGGCGCCACCCCGCTGGGCCGCCAGATCCGCAGCCTGGGGCTCGATGCCGCCCTCACCGGCCCCCTCCCCGGCGGCCGCAACCTGACCAACCGTGCCGCCACCTGGCGCGACGCCGGCGGCACGCTGGAACTCCGCCGGCTCGACCTCACCTTCGGCCCCGCCACGGCCCAGGCCACCGCCACCCTGGCACTGGACGACCAGCTCCAACCCATGGGCGCCGGCACGGTGAAGCTCACCGGCGCCGAGGCGGTGCTTGATGCCCTCTCCCAGGCCGGCCTGGTCACGCCCCGCAACGCCGCCCTGGCCCGCCGCGTGGTCGCCCTCCTCGCCCGCCCACCTGCCGAAGGCGAACCGCCCCAGCTCGAAGTGCCCCTCACCCTGGAAGGCCGCAGCCTCGCGGTCGCCCGCATCCCGGTGGCCCGCATGCCGGCCCTGTCCTGGCCGGCGCCGGCGGATGGAAGCGGACCGGGGCCGTGAGCCTCCTGATCCGTCGTCGCTCGTAGCCCCGGGGAGAGGAAGAAGGAATTCTTCCTCTCCCCGGACCCCTCACCATCATCTTTTTCTATCAGTTTGAGCGGTTCGGCTGGTGGTGCGCCTCCGGTCCATGACCGGAGGCGACTGCAAGGGCAGGAGCAGGGGCAGAGACCCCGTGTTGCACCGTATCCGCGGCAGCCAGATGGGGTTCCAAGGGCCTCAGGCCCTTGGCGGGCGAGGCCCGGAGAGGGCAGCGCCCTCTCCGGAAACCGGCAGGATCAGAACAACCGCAGCAGCCGGTCGATATACTCCAGCTCCTGGGACGACCGCTCCCGTTCCGCGTGCCGCCGCCGCAGCTCCTCCTGGAGGCGCCGCGTCCGCAGGATCTCCGCCTCGTCCGGCACGCGGGTATCCCCGCCCTCCTCCGAGGTGCCGGTCCCCTCGCGCAGGCGCCGCCCCAGCGGGTCGCGTCCCTCGCCGTTCTGGGCCAGCTGGTCCTGCCCCTCGCCACCCTGCTCGCCACCCTCGGCCATGGCATCGCCCTGGCCTTCGCCGTCCTGCCCTTCGCCCTCCTGCCCCTGGTCGGGCCGGCCGAACTGGCGCTGCATCCGCTGCGCCATTTGCCGCCCGCCCTCGGAAAGCTCACGGATCGCGCGCTCCTGGTGCGGCCTGGCATCCTCGCCCCGGCCCAGCGCCTCGGCGCTCTCGCGCATGGCCTGGTCGGCCCGGCCCAGCGGCGCGGGCACGTCGCCGGTCAGGTCGCCATGCTGCTGCATCAGCTCGCCCAGGGCCCGGCGCAGGGCGCGCTGGGTGCGGGCATCGGCCGCGGGATCGGGCGGCGCCTCCGCCTGCGGCTCGGGCGGGCGGTTGCGGTTCCAGGGATAGCTCATGCGCCGTTCCCGCTCCTGCCGGGCCGCATCGGCCTCGGCGCGGCGGTGGGAACCGTCCAGCAGCCTGGATTCCCGGCGCACCATGTCCTGGACAACGCCCATCTGCTGCTGGCCGCGCTGGCGCTGCTGGCGGCGCTCCTCGCGCTGGTTCTGGGCCATCTGCCCGTTCTCCAGCTCCTCCAGCATCCGCTCCAGCTCGGCCAGTTCGCGCTCTGCCTCCTCGGGGCGGTCCTGGCGGTTCTGCTCGCGCATGCGCTCGGTCCGCCGCTGGGCCTCGCGCTGGTCCTGCGGGCGCGCGGCGCCCTGGGGCGGCGGCGTCTCGCCGTTCTCGCGCTGCAGCCGCTCGGCCAGCGCGTCCAGGTGCCGGCGCACCGCCTCCCGCAGCTCCTGGATGCGCCGGTCCGTCTCGGCGCGGGCGGCGTCGCGCTCGGCCTCGCGCCGCTCCGCCTCGGCCTGGCGTTGCGCCTGCTCCTGCCGCTCGCGCTCGGCCTGCTCCTGGCGGGCCTGCTCGTTCCGGTTGCTGCCGGGCGGCTGGTTCGGGTCCGCGTCCCGCTGCGCCTGCTGCTGCCGCTCCTGCTCCGCCTGGCGCCGCGCTTCGTCCTGCCGCTGCGCCTCGTTCCCCTCCTGCCGCTCGGCCTCGGCGCGCTGGCGTTCCTGCTCCTGGCGCTCGCGCAGGGCCTCGCGCAGCCGCTCCCGCACCTCGGCCAGGGCGCGTGCCGTGCGGTCGGCACGCCCTTCCTCCAGGGCCAGGGCCGTGTCCCACATGATCTGCTGCGCCTCGCCCACCGCCTCCGGGCGCTGGTCCGCCTCCAGCCGCGCCCGCGCGGAACGGAGAGCAAGGGCCGTGGCCGTATCGCCCTCAAATGCCTCCGGGGCGGCCGCCAGCCGGTCCAGCCCCTCCATCGCGGGGCGCCGCGCCTCCGGGTCCAGCGAAAGCCCCTTGCGCAGCAGGATCAGCCCCCGCGCCACCGGATGGTTGAAGCCCCGTTCCGGCAGGACCATCGCCGCCTCGTCGGAACGCCCCTCCTGCCCCGCGCCATCCCGCGCGATCAGCCGGATGCGCACCGGAAGCCCCGCCCAGGGATGCGCCGACAGATCGGGCTGCGCCACGCCACGCGGCGCCCTGGCCTGCCCGGCAGGAACGGGAAGGTCGATCGGCACCGGCGCGGCACCCGGCCGCGCCTGCAGCCGGATCTCGGCCGCGGCGGCGGCCACGCCCCAGTCATCCTCGGCCCGCCAGGGCAGGCGCGTGGCCAACCCGCGCGCGGATTGGGTGGGCGGTTCGGCGAAGGCAATGCGCGGCGGCGCATCCGCCTGCACGGCGATGGACCAGGCCGCGATCTCGCGCCCGCCCTGGCGGATCACCAGCCGCCCGCCGGCATCCAGCGCCATCTCCGCGCTGTGGCTCCCGGGCCCGAGCGCCTGGAACACCCCCGCCGGCACGTCGTCCCGCAGCAATTCGGGCGTGCCGCTGCCGCCCGAAAGCGCCGCGCGCAGCCGGCTGCCCGCCGGCACGGTCACCCTGCCCCCGGCGGGGTCGAGGAAAACGGGCGGCGCGCCCGTATAGGCAGGCGGCGTTACCCAGGCCTCCAGCCGCGTGGAAAGCCCGGGCGGGGCGCCATGCGTCACGGGCCAGAGCGCCCGGCGCAGCCGCTCCGGCGCCTCCGCCCCCGCCATGGTGACGGCGGCCACCAGCGCCACGGCCAGCCCGGCCCGCAGCGCCCGCGGGTCCCGCGCCGCCAGCCCCGGCCGCGGCACGCCCACGCGCAGCCGGCGGATCCGCGCCGCTTCCCGCGCCTGATGCGCGCGCCACAGCGCCATGGCGGTGGGATCATTCCCCGCCGGGCGGTCCAGCAGGGTTTCCAGTGGCCGGTGCGGCAGGCCCGAGGCCCGCTCCAGCCGCCGGTCCGCCGCCTCGTCCCCCGGCACCGCGAAGCCGCGCACGGCCCGCATCAGCGCCACCACCAGCGCCGCGATCAGCACCGAGAGCAGGATCAGGTGGAACAGCGGGGAGAGAAGAAGGAAGGCCCCCGAAAGGGCGAGGGTCAGGAAGATCCCCAGCACCGCCAGGACGGGCCAGGCCCGGGGCCAGATGGATTCCCAGAGAAGGGCGAGCCGGGCCCTGGCGCGCAGGCGCCCGAGCCGGCGGAGCGCGGGGCGGGCCGGCATCCCGTCCCCGCCCCGGCGGGAGGAGGGGTTGCGGGGGTCCTGCCCCGTCAAGCCCCAGCCCCCAGCCACTCGGGCATGACCTGGTTGGCCAGCAGCGCCTCATGCGTCTGCCTGGGCCGCGTCACCGCCCATCGGTGCCCATCCACCAGCACCTCCGCCGCCAGCGGCCGGGCGTTGTAGGTGGAGGACATGGTGGCGCCGTAGGCCCCGGCATCCAGGAAGGCCACCAGCGCCCCCGGCGGCAGGTCCGGCAGCGCCCGGCCGCGGGTGAAGGTGTCCCCGCTCTCGCAGACCGGCCCCACCACGTCGGCGGGGGAGAGCGGCGCGTGCAGCAGGTCCGGCGCCAGGGGCAGGATGCCGTGCCAGGCATCATACATGGCGGGCCGCACCAGGTCGTTCATCGCGGCGTCCAGCACCACGAAGCGCCGGTTCTGCCCGCGCTTCTGCAGCACCACCGAAGCCAGCAGCACCCCGGCCGGCCCCGCGATCCAGCGCCCAGGCTCCAGCATCACGGGCAGGCCCAGCGGCCCCAGCGTCGCCTTGATGGCCCCGGCCAGCGCGGCGGGGGAAGGCGGCACCTCGTCCCGGTACGGAATGCCCAGCCCGCCGCCGCAATCCAGCCGCTCCACCGGCAGCCCGCGTCCGATCAGCGCCTGCGCCAGCTCCGCCACGCGCGAATAGGCGGCGCGGTACCCCGCCATGCCCTCGGTGATCTGGCTGCCGATATGCACCGCCAGCCCGATCGGCCGGATGCCGGGCAGGGACGCCATGCGCGCATAGAGCGCCGCCGCGTCGGTATAGGCGATGCCGAACTTGTTCTCGGCAAGGCCGGTGGAAATCTTCGCGTGGGTGCGCGCATCCACATCCGGGTTGATGCGCAGCGAAACCGGCGCCACCCGCCCGATGGCGGAGGCCACCTCGGAGATGCGCTCCACCTCCTCCGCGCTCTCGGCATTGATCTGGAGGATGCCCTCCTCCAGGGCCAGCGCGATCTCCCGGTGGGACTTGCCGACGCCCGAGAACACGATGCGCCCCGCCGGGATCCCGGCCGCGCGCGCCGCGCGCAGCTCGCCCTCGCTCACCACATCGGCGCCCGCGCCCTCGGCGGCCAGCACCCGCAGCACCGCCAGGCTGTCATTCGCCTTGGCCGCGAAATGGATGGAGGCATCGAGCCCGGCCTCGGCCAGCGCATCGCGGAGCGCGCCGTAGCGGCGGCGCAGGGTGGCGGCGGAATACACCCAGCTCGGGGTACCCACCGCGCGGGCGATCTGCACCAGCGGCACCTCGTCCATCAGCAGCCCATCCAGCGCATGGGCTTTCAGCTGCGGGCGGCGGGCGAGCAGTTCCGCGAAATCGGGGTCGGGCGTGTCGTGGACAGCGGGAAGCGGGGAAGCCATTCCCCTAGTTTGGGGTCGGAGGGCCGCCGCGGGAAGCGTTACATGCGAATTCTGCCATCGCCCACGCTCATGGCGAAGACCGGGGCCGGTCCAGATCGGGCATGGCCTGCTGGGGAAGGGGGAAGCAGATCTCGCATTCCAACCCTTCGGGCGCGAAGCGCAGCCGCACCGTCCCGCCCAGCTGATAGGCCAACCCCTCCTCCAGCAGCCGGGAACCGAAGCCCTGGCGCTCCGGCGGCGTCACCGGCGGCCCGCCACGCTCCCGCCAGGCGATCCTCAGCCCCCGCTGGCCGTCCAGCCCGCGCTGCAGGTCCCAGCGCACCTCCAGCTGGCCCTCCGGCGTGGAGAGCGCCCCATATTTGGTCGCATTGGTCGCCAGCTCATGAAAGGCGAGGCCCAGGGTGATGGCGGTGGTGGAGGGCAGGCGGAAGGGCAGGCCATGGAGGCTCACGCGGCTCGGCGGGCCGCCATGGGGCGCAAGGCTGCGCCGCAGGATCTCGTCCAGCGGCGCCCCGCTCCACTCATTCGCCGTCAGCACGTCATGCGACCGCGCCAGCGCGACGAGCCGGGCCGTGAAATCGGCCTGGAAGGAGGCCGGCGTCTTCGCGTAGCGCTGCGTCTGCACGGCCAGGGACTGCGCGAGGGTGAGGATGTTCTTCACCCGGTGCTGCATCTCGGCCAGCAGCGTGGCCTTGCGCTGCATCCTGTCATGCAGGTCCGTTCCGTCCCGCAGGATGTTCAGGAAGCCCTGCGGCCTTCCCTCCCTGTCCAGCAGCGGCAGCATCATCCCGCTGGCCCAGAAGCGCGACCCATCCTTGCGGACATGCCACCGCTCATTGATGGCGCGCCCCTCCTCCAGGGCGTTGCAGAGCTCGGCGACGAAGGCCCCCTGCTCGCGATCCTCATGGGTGAAGAAGACCTCGCCCGAACGGCCCAGGATCTCGGCCGCATCATAGCCCAGGATCCGGCGGGCCCCGGTATTCCAGTCCGTGATCCCGCCCGTGAAGTCGAGGCTGAAGATGGCGTACTCGGTCGCGCTCTCCAGAATGCGCCTGGCCTGCTCCGCCTGTCCGCGCAGGCGCAGCACCTCGGCCTCAAGGGCCGCGATCCTCGCCGAAGCCGCTGCGGCATGATCAGGGGAAAATGTTGTCACCTGTTCAAGCCTAGGCCCCCCCTTCCCCCGGGGCTGTCGGCTTCCATACATCAGGAGATCGGCGTGCCGATCACCTCCGCGAAGCGCTGGCGCACCGCGCCATGACACTCGCAGGACGCCGCCTCCAGGCGCTGGCGGTCCAGCACCGTCACGCGCCCCGCGGAATAGCGGATCAGCCCCGCCCGCTGCAGCGCACCCGCCGTGACCGTAACGCTGGGGCGGTGCACGCCCAGCATGGTCGCGATGAAGTCCTGCGTGACCGGGATCTCGTCCCCATCCGTGCGGTCATGCACCATCAGCAGCCACCGGGCGAGCCGCTGCTCCAGCCCGTGATTCCCGTTGCAGGCGGCCGTCTGGATCACCTGCGCCTGATGCGCCTCGCCATAGCGGAGCATGAGCGACCGGAAGACAGGACTCGCAGCCAGCTCCTGGCGGAAGGCGCGCGCCTCCATCCGCAGCGCGCTGCCGGGCGCCTGCACCATCGCCTCGACATAGGAGGTCTCGACATCCGCCAGCAGCGGCGTGCCGACGAGTCCCTCCCGCCCGACCATGCCTACCTCCACCTGCTCCCCCTCGGACAGGATCGAGACCATGGAGACGATGCCAGCTTCGGGAAAATAGGCCGCGTCGATCGCGGCACCGGCGCGGTACAAGGTCTGCCGGATGGGAAGTTCGACCAGGCTGAGCTTCGGCAGGAGCAGCGCCAGCACGTCATGCGGCAGCGCCGCGAGAAGGCGGTTGTGGATCATCGGGCAAGAAGGATCAAAAGGCACTCCTCGCAGCAGCTGGCGGGAGCGCGTGTCTCAGTCGCCGGTCGGAAGCCTATGAAGGATTACGGCCGGTCTGGCGGTCGGCTTCCATACATTCCGGTTCGGTGGGCAACGCTGTGCCGGCTCAAGGAAAACGGGATGCCGACCACCTCGGCGAAGCGGCGGCGCACCGCGCCATAGCATTCGCAGGAGGCGGCCTCGAGGCCGCGGCGGTCCACCACCGTGACACGGCCGGCACCGTGGCGGATCAGCCCGGCCCGTTGCAGGATGCCGGCCGCGACCGTCACGCTGGGGCGATGCACGGACAGCATGTTGGCGATGAACTCCTGCGTCAGCAGGATCTCGTCCCCGTCCACCCGGTCATGGGCCATCAGCAGCCAGCGGCCCAGCCGCTGCTCCAGCAGGTGGTTCCCGTTGCACGCCGCCGTCTGGATCAGCATCGCCTGCTGCGCCTCGTTGTAGCGGAACAGCAGGGAGCGGAACGGGGTACTGGCCTCCATTTCCTGGCGGAAGGCCTTCGCCTCCAGGCGCAGCCCGCTGCCGGCAACCTGCGCGACAGCCTCGACGAAGGAGGTTCCGACATCGGCAAGAAGAGGCGTGCCGATCATGCCTTCCCATCCCACCATGCCGGCCTCGGCGTGTGTTCCCTCTTCCAGAACGGAGGTCATGGAAATGATGCCGTCCTCTGGAAAATACGCCGCATCGATGGGCCCTTCGGCCTCGTAGAGCACCTGACGCAGGGGAAGCGGAACCCGGGAGAGCTTCGGCAGGAGCCGTTCCAGGGCAGCGGGCGGCAGCGCCGCGAGCAGGCGGTTGCGGGTGGAGGAAACCGGAGGGGAAAGGGCCAGGACAAGCTCCTCGCTGGACGTGAGGCGGGAGCACTCGTCTCTCTCGGTCGCCGGCAGCCAAAGGTCGCAGGCAGGCGATAGGGGGAATGTGGGCCCTTGCCCCTGCGGTTCCCAGGCCGTTCCGGGAGAAAACCGGATTTCCCCGCCCGGCCCTCGCGCCGGTCCGCTCAGCCCGCGCCCGGTTCCGGCACCCGCAGCGGTTCCGTGCCCGCCCCGCCCGGGGCGCCCAGGGCCGGCATGATCCCCTCCGCCAGCAGCGCATGCAGGGACGCCATGTGAACCGGGTCGCGCGGCGCCGCGGGGTCCGACAGCATCACCACGCTCAGTCCCATCTCCGGCACCAGGTAGAGCATCTGCCCGCCATAGCCCCAGGCGAAATACACGGGCATTCCCCGCGCCTCGCCGATCCACCAGCCATAGCCATAGAGCTGCCCGCTCCAGGAGGAGCGGGTGCGTGGCACCCAACTCTCCGCGATCCAGCCCGCCGGGATCACCCGCGCCCCGTCCCACAGGCCGCCCAGCCGGTAGCACTCCCCCAGGCGCAGCAGCGCCCTCGGCGTCAGCCGCATGTCGTTCCCGCCATAGTACCGCCCCTGCGGATCGCGCGGCCAGGGCGGGATGGAAATGCCCAGCGGCTCACCCAGCCAGTCCCGCGCCAGTTCCAGCAGCGAACGCCCCGCCGCGCGCGAAAGCGCCGCGCCCAGCATGTGCGTGGATCCGGTGGAATACTGCATCCCGCCCCCCGGCTCATCCACGAAGGGCCGCGCGAGCGCATAGGCCACCGGGTCCCGCGCCGCTGCCCAGCCGCTGTAATTCACGCCCGAGGTCCGCTCCAGCCCCGCCCGCATGGTCAGAAGGTGCCCGATGGTGATCCGCTCCGCCCGCGGGTCCAGCCCCGCCATGCGCCCGCCCAGCAGCGGCAGCACCGGCTGGTCCACCCCGCGCAGCACCCCGCGGGAAATCGCGCAGCCCACCAGGGCGGAGACAACGGTCTTGGAAGCGGATTTGATGTTCTGCGGCACATCCAGCCCCGGCCCGCGGAACCGCCGCTCCGCCAGAACCCGCCCCTCACGGGCCAGGGTCACGCTGTACAGGCGCGGCAGGCCGGCGGCTTCCGCCAGCACGGCATCCAGCGGCGCGGCGCGCACCGGGCGTGCCAGCGCGACGAGGGCAAGGCCGAGCAGGGGACGACGGGGCAGGCGGTTCATCGCCCCGCAGATGGGGCCACATCCCGGCGGCGCCCAGGCGCCGAGACCATCCGTTACCCGAGGGATGCCACGCCGGCCCCGAGAGGAGCCGGCGTGCCCGGAACGCCTGTCAGGACAGAGCGGCGGATCAGATGATCCGCAGCCGCCCGATCAGCCAGCCGATCCCCACGGCCACCGCGGCGGCCGTCAGCGGCTGGTCGCGGATGTAGTCCTCCAGCTGCCCGATCTGGTTCTGCGCCTCGCCACGCAGCTGCCGGCTCTGGCCGCGCGCCTGGGTCCGGCTGTCGCCGATCAGGCCGCCAATGCCCTCCTGAACCTCGCCCGCCGCCTTGTTGCCGGCGCCGATGATGCGATCGCTGTCCATGTCTCTCTCCTCGAATGCCGTTCGGCCGCGACGCCACGCGACGCCCCGCGGCTGGGGAAACGTGGGGAAGGGACCTGGGTTGTGGTGAAAATTCCGGAACAGAAAAGGGACCGGGCGGCCACCCGCCGCCTCTCGCACGCCCCCCGCGCCCATGGCAGGTTCGCGCGCCATGCCTCTCCTCCGCCAACGCCGCTTCCTCGTCCTCCTCGCCCTCGGCTTCTCCGCCGGCGTGCCCCTGCCCCTGGTGGCCGGCCAGGTGCTGCGCCAGTGGTTCACCGAAAGCGGTATCTCCCTCACGGATATCGGCCTCACCGCCCTCATAGGCCTTGCCTATTCGCTGAAGTTCCTCTGGTCCCCTGCGCTGGACACGGTGGCGCCGCCCTTTCTCTCCCGCCTGGGGCGCCGGCGCGGCTGGCTGCTGCTCATCCAGCCCCTGCTGATCCTCGCCATCCTCGCCACCGGCTTCAGCAACCCCGCCACCGGCCCGCTCGGCACCGCCGCACTGGCCGCCTTCGTCGCATTCCTCTCCGCCAGCCAGGACATCGTGGTGGATGCCCACCGCATCGAGATCCTGGAGGAGGAGGAACAGGGCTACGGCCTGGCCTGCTACATCTGGGGCTACCGCCTGGCCCTGCTGGCCAGCGGCGGCGGCACGCTCTGGCTGGTGGGCGCCCTCGGCTGGGGCGGCGCCTATGCCTATGCCGCCGCGCTAATGCTCGTCGGCGTCGCCGCCACGCTCGCCTCGCGCGAAGCCCCTGCCCCCGTCACGCCGCCCGTCCCCTGGTCCACCCGCCTCAACACCTCGGTCGTCCAGCCCTTCGCGGATTTCATGCGGCGCCCGCTCTGGCTGGCCATCCTGCTCTTCATCGCCCTCTTCAAGCTGGGCGAGGCGCTGGCGGGCATCATGACCACGCCCTTCTACCGCTCCCTCGGCTTCACCCGGGAGGACGTGGCGGCGGTCGCCACCGTCTTCGGCCTCTTCGCCACGCTCGGCGGCGCGCTGGCCGGCGGCTGGGTGGTCGCCCGCCTCGGCACGGCGAAGGCCCTGGTCTTCACCGGCCTGGGCCAGATGCTCTCCAACCTCATGTATGTGGCGCTGGCCCATGCCGGGCATGACTACCCCATGCTCTGGGCCCAGGTCGGGATCGAGAACTTCACGGATGGATTGGCCGACGCCGCCTTCGTCACCTATCTCTCCAGCCTCACCAGCCGCGCCTTCACCGCCACGCAATACGCGCTGCTCTCCTCCCTCGCCGCCGTCCCGCTCCGCACCCTCGGCGCCTCCTCGGGCTGGCTCGCGGAATCCCTGGGCTGGCCCGGCTTCTTCCTGATGACCACCGCGGCCGCCCTGCCGGCCATGGCCATCATGGTCTTCCTCCTCTGGCGCCTGCCGCCCCCCGAGCCCGCGCGCGCCGTGGAACCCGTGCTGTGACGGAACCCGGCGGCCGCCCCTCCACCCCCTGGCGCGTGCTGGCCTGGCTGGCGGCCCATGCCCCGCGCCGGATGCAGGCGCAGGATTTCGCCCGCCTCGCGGGCTATCTCCTCTCCGCCATCGCCATCCTCGGCTTCGCCGGCCTCGCGGCCGAGGTTCTGGAAGGCGAGACCCTCGCCTTCGACCGCGCCGTCCTCCTCGCCCTGCGCGACGCCGGCGACCCTTCCGAACCCATCGGCCCCCGCTGGTTCGAGGAAGTGGCGCGCGACATCACCGGCCTCGGCAGCCATGTCATCCTCATCGGCCTCACCCTGGCCGTCACGGGCTACCTCGTCCTGGTCCGCAAGCGCGCCGCGGCCCTGCTCGTCCTCGCCTCCATCGGCGGCGGCACCGCCCTCAGCGCGGGGCTGAAGGTCCTGTTCCAGCGCCCAAGGCCGGACCTCGTGCCCCATGCCGTGGAGGTCTACACGGCCAGCTTCCCCAGCGGCCACGCCATGCTCTCGGCCGTCACCTATCTCACCCTCGGCGCCATCATCGCGCAGGTGGAGGCGCGCTGGCGCACCCGCGGCTACGTCCTCTTCCTCGCCATCACCACCACCCTCCTGGTCGGCGCCAGCCGCGTCTATCTCGGCGTGCACTGGCCCACAGACGTGCTGGCCGGCTGGTGCCTCGGCGCCGCCTGGGCGCTGCTCTGCTGGCTCGTCGCCCTCACCCTCCAGCGCCGCGGACAGGTGGAAACGCCGGACTCCGAGTCATGAGCAACGCCCTGCTCTGGACGCCGCTCCTCCTCATCGGCTCGAACGTGCTGATGACCTTCGCCTGGTACGGGCACCTCAAGCAGCCCTCCTGGCCACTCTGGCTCGCCATCCTCGTCTCCTGGGGTATCGCCTTCCTCGAATACTGCCTCGCCGTGCCCGCCAACCGCATCGGCTACGGCACCTTCACGGGCCAGCAGCTGAAGGTGATGCAGGAGGTGATCACCCTCTTCGTCTTCGCCGGCTTCTCCGTCGCCGTGCTGGGCGAGCCGCTGCGCTGGAACTACTTCGCCGCCATGCTCTGCCTCGTCGCGGCGGTGGGCTTCATCTTCCTGAAGGTGGAGTGAGGAAGGGGCGCCGATGCGCGTCTCCCTCCACGCGCTCGGCACGCGCGGCGACGTCCAGCCCTGCATCGCCCTCGCGCTCGGGCTGATGCGGCGCGGCCATGCGGTGCAGCTGGCCGCCCCGGCCCAGTTCGAGCGCATGGCCGCGGCGCGCGGCGTGCCCTTCGCACCGCTCCCCGGCGAATTTCTCGCCCTGCTGGATACGCCCGAGGGCAAGGCCGCCATCGCGGGCAGCAAGGGCTTCGGCGCGGGGCTGAAGCTCCTCAAGCCCCTGCGCCCCCTCATGCGGCGCCTGCTGGATGCCGAATGGGAAGCAGCCCGCGCCTTCGCGCCGGACCTCATCCTCCACCATCCCAAATGCATCGGCGCGCCGGCCATGGCCGGGCGGCTCGGCTGTGCCCACATCCTTGCCTCGCCCTTGCCGGGCTTCACCCCCACCGCCGCCTTCCCCAGCCCGCTCCTGCCCTTCGCCTCGCTCGGCCCCCTCAACAGGCTGAGCCACTGGCTGGCCATTCGGGGCGCCCAGTCCCTCTTCGCGCGGCTGCTGCGGGCATGGCGGGCCGAACAGCTGGGCGGCGCGGCCCCACGCCCCTCCGCCGGCACGCTCTATGCCTATAGCCGCCACATCCTCCCCCTGCCTGACGACTGGGGGGAGGATGTCTGCGTCACCGGCAACTGGTTCCTCGACGAGCCCGCCTGGCGCCCCCCGGAAGCCCTCGCCGCCTTCCTCCAGGCCGGCCCTCCGCCCGTGTATATCGGCTTCGGCAGCATGCCCGGCCTCGATCCGGCGAGGCTGACCGCGATCATCGCCGAAGCCCTGTCCCGCACCGGCCGGCGCGGGCTGCTGGCGCGCGGCGGCGGCGCCATCGGGGCGGCCGCCCTGCCACCCGGCATCATGGCCATCGACGAAGCCCCGCATGACCAGCTCCTCCCGCTGGTCCATGCCGTCATCCACCATGGCGGCGCCGGCACCACGGCCGCCGCACTCCGCGCCGGCAAGCCCTGCGCCATCCTCCCCTTCTTCGGCGACCAGCCCTTCTGGGCCCGCCGGATCACAGGCCTGGGCGTCGGCCCGCCGACCCTCGACCGCCGGACCCTCTCCGCCGAAAGCCTCGCCACCGCCATCGCCGCCCTGGACGCCCCGCCCATGCGCGCGCGCGCCGCGTCGCTCGGCGCCCGCATCCGGGCGGAGGACGGGATCGCGGCCGCCCTGGCCTTCATCGAAAAACGGATGCGGCGGGCGGGCTGAACCCCGCGCGGCCGGCCACCGCCGAACGCCGCCTCGGCCCCCGCCGCATGGCGGCTGGGCAGGGCCCAAAATTCCCCTTGCAGAAAGATGGAGGTTTCTCCATCTTCGCTCCTGATCCGGGCCCCTCTGGCGACCCGGCGGCCCCGTGCCCCTGCCCCCGTGGCAAGGCACGGCAGCTGCCCCGCGATGTCGGATCGTCTTCTCGCGCAATCGGGCCCGGTGCGCACCTTCCGCGATGTTCGCAGCCACCACTGCGTCTCGCTGCCGGCCGGGCCCCCTTCCTTGAGGAGCCGTACCGGTGGAAGCATCACTGTCGTTCTGGATTTTGTTCAACGCGGCCGTGCTCGGCCTGCTGCTGCTCGACCTCGGCGTCTTCGCGAAAAAGGACGCCAATGGCGACCCGGCCCCCGTGCCGGTGAGGACCGCCATCATCAAGTCGGCCGCCTATATCACCCTCGCCCTCGTCTTCTTTGCCTGGCTCCGCATGAGCTATGGCGCAACGCCCGAGGAACGCAGCGCCAAGAGCCTCGAATTCCTGACAGGCTACGTCATCGAATGGTCGCTCTCGGTCGACAACATCTTCGTCTTCATCCTGCTCTTCGCGAAATTCGGCGTGCCCGCCGCCTACCAGCACCGCGTGCTCTTCTGGGGCATCCTCGGTGCGCTGGTGATGCGCGGCATCATGATCCTCGTCGGCACCGCGCTGATGCGCGAGTTCGACTGGATCATGATCGTCTTCGGCCTGTTCCTGATCTGGAGCGGCTGGAAGATGCTGCGCGCGGCGGATGAGGAGGCGGACCCGACCGACAGCCCCATCCTCCTCTGGCTGCGCCGCCACCTGCCGGTCACGGATGGCTTCCGCGGCAACGCCTTCACCGTGCGGGAGGCGGGCAAGCTCATGGTCACGCCGCTTGCCCTCGTGCTGATCCTGGTGGAGCTGACGGACCTTCTCTTCGCGCTGGACAGCATCCCCGCCATCTTCGCGGTCTCGACCGACCCGTTCATCGTCTATACCGCGAATGTCTTCGCCATCCTCGGCCTGCGCGCCATGTATTTCGCGCTCGCCGGCATCATCCACCGCTTCAAGTACCTGAAGCACGGCCTCTCGATCGTGCTGATGATCGTGGGCGCGAAGATGCTCGCCAACTGGTTCGCGGGCGGCAAGGCGGTGCCGGTGGAATACGCGCTGGCTCTCACCGCCTCCATCATCGCGGGCTCCGTCGTCCTCTCACTGTGGAAGACCCGCAACAACCCGGCCCTGGAGGAGGTTCCCCCCATGGCCGAGCAGCCCCGCGGCTGACCGGGCCGGGGGCTGGGGCACTGCCCCGGCCCCCCACGCCGCCGCACCCCGCTCACCCGCGCATGGTCCCCTGGATGGAACCCGGGCACGATCACGCAAATGAGAACGAAACACCTATCTCCGGTTAATCCGCGAAGGTCGCTCCGTCACTATATGTCTGTGGATAAGAACAGGCTGTCGGAGGCGTGCCATGTCATATGGCCCTTCACTGGAATCCACGCCCAGCCGGGACCGCATCAACCTGGACGACCCCTACGAGGTCCGGAACTGGTCGAAGCTGTTCGGCGTCTCTGACCTGGATGTCGCCATCGCGGTCCGCAACGCCGGGCCGAAGCCGGCCGATGTCGCCTTCGTGCTCGGCCGCCCCTGGCCACCCGCAAGGCGCCCGCGCATCACGGACATCCTCCGCGACAGCGTGCGCGCCCCCGACAGCAACGACGCCTGAGGCAGGAACGCCCGAGGCCGCCGCGCGGCGTGGCCCGGGCCTCTCCCCGGGGCGGATCGCCGTTCCCGGCGGCCCGCCCCTGATCCTCAATCCTCCTCGTCTCCGCCGATCTCGCCCGGCCCACGCTCCAGCCGGCTGCGCACGGCCGTCAGTTCCTCCAGCCAGCGGTCCAGCATCGCCCGCAGCCCCTCGGGCGTGACGCCCTCCACGCCGTCCAGCCGCGAAACCACCACGCGCCGGTCGTCCGGCAGCTCCACCCGCGCCCAGCGGGTCAGCGCGTGCAGGGCCAGCGCCAGGGCCAGCGCATCCCCCTCCTCCACATTGATGGCCAGGGAGAAGATGATCGTCCCGTAATGCCAGGCCATGGCCGGGGGATCCTCCTCCTCCACCGGGTCCATCAGCTCCACCTGGAAAGGCAGCGGGGCGCCGTGCTGCACCAGGAAGGTGGGGGCCTCGTCCTCGTCCTCCGGCTCCCCTTCCACGATCTCCAGCCCGGCCTCGCGCAGCAGCCCCTCCACATGGATCGGCCGCAGCCCATCCAGGAAAGCCTCCGCCTCCCGCAGCGCGGTCTCATGGATCACCGAAGCCTGCAGCGGCACCGAGGGGTCCCATCCGAATCCCTCGGTCAGCGCCTCCATCACCATGCGCGCGAGGGAGGCACAGCCCGCCTCGTCCAGCGGCGGCAGGTCCTTGGACCAGTCCTCCCGCCCCTGCGGCGCCAGCGTCAGCCCCAGTGTCTTGAACACGCCCGCCCGCTTGCGCGGCGCCACCGGCAGGCGCGCGAACACGCCCTTCGGCGCGAAGCGGCCGGAGGCCACCTCCACCGCGCTGCTCGCATAAGGGGCGGAGAACACCTGCGCATAGGCCGCCTCCCCCACCCCCGGCAGCATCGCGGACACGGTGAGGAAGCGCATATCCCCCAGCGACCAGAGCGTGCCCTCCTCCTGCGGGTCCCACAGGCAGGTGGACATGATCGCCCGGGTCAGCTTTCGCAGCACCTCGGCCTGGGTGGCCCGGCCGCCCCCGCGATGCAGGGTCCAGCCACGGGCGCGTCGTTCCATCGTCATACCCCGTATTGTTTGCTGCCGAGGACGCCGCGCCAAGTGGTCCCCTCCGAACGGATGGGGCCAGCCCGCCGGCCCTGCTCTAAGCCCTGGCCGGGGAATGGATGCCGCCCCCGCATCCCGCCCCGACCGGAGACCGCCGAATGCGCCATGCCCTGCCCGCCATCCTTGTCCTGGCACTCACCCCCGCCGGGCCCGCCGCAGCCCAGGAACAGCCCCTGCCCATGCCCACGCGCGACGTGGCCGTGACCTACCAGGTGCCGAACACCCGCCCCTCCACCGACAGCGTCGCCTGGAAGCCTTCCGAGGGCCTGATCCGCACCGAGGGCCGCGCCATGATCAACCGGGTGACGCATCTGATCGACACGCGCAGCGGCAGCGTGACCGCCGTGGTCGATGCCGACCGCAGCTTCCACCACCTCGGCCGGATGGCCTCGGTGATGACGCAGGAGATCCTCCCCGTCCGCCCCCGCCAGACCCGTGTGAAGGAGGGCACCGACACCATCGCCGGCCAGCCCTGCACCATCTGGCGCATCGAGGAGGAGGGAGACGCCAGCCCGGAGGAGGCCGGACATGCCTGCATCACGGCGGATGGCGTGCCCCTGCGCCTGGTCACCGGCAGCGGCCCCCGGGCCCGCACGCGCTATGTCGCCACCCAGGTCACCTATGAGGCCCAGGACCCCGCGCGCTTCCGCGTCCCGGCCGGCTACCAGCCCCTGACGGGCCGCTGAACCAACGCCGCCTCCCAACCGCGGCCGTCCTTCCCGGGGCGGCCGCTCACTCCCGCGCGAAATCCAGCAGATCCGCGCCCAGCCGAAGCCTTTCGGTGAAGAACAGCCCGTGCGGCGCGCCGCCATAGGTGTTCAGCCGCGCCCCCAGGATCATCCGCGCCGCCGCACGCCCGGTCACGTCCACCGGCACCGTGTTGTCGGCATCACCGTGGATCACCAGCGTCGGCACGGCGAAGGCCCGCATGTCGTCCCGGAAATCCGTCTCGGAGAAGGCGCGCACGCAATCCAGCGTGGCCTTAGGGGAAGCCTGCATGGCCAGCCCATGCGCCCATTGCAGGATCTCGCCCGTCACCGTGAAGTTCAGCATCCCCGCGCCGAAGAACTGCCGCACGAAGCTCGTCAGGAAATAGGGCCGGTCGTTCCGCAGCCCCTGCACGATCTCGTCGAAGGTCTCGCGCGGCACGCCCTCCGCATGGTCCGGCGTCTTGAGCAGGAAGGGCGTCACGGCGCTCACCAGTACCGCCTTCGCCACCCGCGCGGCGCCATGGCGCCGGAGATAGCGCGCCACCTCCCCCCCACCCATCGAAAACCCGACCAGCATGGCCCCCTGCAGGTCCAGCCCATCCATCAGCACCGCCAGGTCATCCGCCAGCGTGTCGTAGTCATAGCCGGACCACGGCTTCCCGCTCTCCCCGAAGCCCCGCCGGTCATAGGTGATCACCCGGAACCCGTTCTCGGCCAGGTGAACCGCCTGGTACTCCCACATGGCCCCGCTCAGCGGCCAGCCATGGATCAGCACGATCGGCCTTCCGCTCCCCCAATCCGTGTAGTGAAGGGCCACGCCGTCCTGGGTCGTGATGAAGGGCATGGGCCGGGATCCTCCTCGGAAATCCCGGCCTGAACGGCCCGCCTCCCGCCGTGGTTGCCGCCGCGCACATGGCAGCCATGCCGCGCCGCACCCGCGCATCCTGCCGCCCCGGTCCCAGATAGGCCCCCAACCGCCGGGCCCCGGGCCCGGCCCCAGGCCGAAGGACCAACCCCTTGCCCGACAACGCTTCCAGCCCGCTCTTCCAGCCCACCCGGGTCGGCGCCATCGAACTCGCCAACCGGGTGGCCATGGCCCCGCTCACCCGCAGCCGCGCCCTGAAGGGCGATGTCCCCCGCCCCTCCGCCACCACCTACTACGCCCAGCGCGCCAGCGCCGGCCTCATCATCACCGAGGCCACCCAGATCAGCTGGACCGCCAAGGGCTACGCCTTCACCCCCGGCCTCTTCACCGAGGAGCAGGTGGCCGCATGGCGCCCGGTGACCGAGGCGGTGCACGCCAGGGGCGGCAGGATCGTCACCCAGCTCTGGCATGTGGGCCGCATCTCCCACCCCTCGCTGCAGCCCGGCAATGCCCGGCCCCTCGCCCCCTCCGCCGTCACGCCCAAGGGCCAGGCCTTCACCGAGACCGGCTTCCAGCCCCATGAGGAGCCCCGTGCCCTGGAGCTGGAGGAAATCCGCCAGGTCGTGGCCGATTTCGCCCATGCCGCCAGCATGGCCCGCCAGGCCGGGTTCGACGGCGTGGAGATCCACGGCGCCAATGGCTACCTGATCGACCAGTTCCTGCGGAACGGCGCCAACAAGCGCACCGACCTCTATGGCGGCAGCATCGAGAACCGCACCCGCTTCCTCTTCGAGGTGGTGGAGGCTGTCTCCCAGGCCATCGGCGGGGACCGCACCGGCCTGCGCCTCTCCCCCGTCACCCCCGCGAATGATTCGAACGACAGCGACCCCTTCCCGCTGTTCAGCCATGCGGTGGAAGGCCTGAACCGCTTCGGCCTCGCCTATCTCCACATGATCGAGGGCGCGACCGGCGGCCCGCGTGACGTGGCGCCGGGCTTCGACTTCCAGGCCCTCCGCCGCGCCTTCCGCGGCCCCTACATGGCGAACAACGGCTATGACTTCGCCATGGCCGACGCCGCCATCCGCGAGGGCCGGGCGGATCTCGTCGCCTTCGGCCGCCCCTTCATCGCCAACCCCGACCTGGTGGAGCGCATGAAGGCCGGCGCCCCGCTCGCCACCCCGGACCGCGAGACCCTCTATGGCGGCGACGAGCACGGCTACACGGATTATCCGGCGCTGGCGGCGTAAGCGGCCAGTCGCCCCGGCGCTGGCGGCGTAAGCGGCCGCACCACCGTCCCGATGCAGCCCGGCGCCCCCAAGCGCCGGGCTTTTTCATGTCAATCCCGGGCCGGGCAGCAAAAGCCCTGCCACAAGCCAGGCTGCTCCCGGATTCTTTGCTTCAAACAGCACGGGATCGATGGTCCCTGGGCCTCCGACGAAGACACGATTCCTCGATCAGGGGCGCAGCATCTTGGGACTCATCATCAACCCCCGCGGCACGGGCGGCTCGGGCAAGACCGAGCTCGCCCGCCGCATCCTCGCCGCCTATGGCTGGGGCAACCCCGGCCAGGTGCAGCCTATCCACCGCCCCGGGCGGGACCAGCCCATCGCCTACCGGCTCCGCCACCCATGCGGCGGCCGCCCCCTCCTCGTGCTCGGCCATTACGAGCGCCGCTCCGGCGGCTGCGACACCATCCCCGCCTCCCATGGCGGGGCGGAAGCGATCTTCCGCCTCGCCGATGGCGGCGCCGCGGCCGGCCATGACGTGCTGCTGGAGGGCTCGGCCTGGAGCGCGGAGCATATCCGCTCCACCCTGCTGGCCCAGCGGCACAGGCTGCACGTCCTCGCCCTGGCCACCCCGCCGGAGCAGGCGGCGCGCAACCTCGCCGCCCGCCGCCGCGCGCGCCGGGACAGCTGGCCGCTGATCACCCGCGCCGTCCTCGCCCAGCGCGACACGATCGAGGCCGCCTGCGCCCGGCTGCGCGGCCTCGCCGCCGTGGAGGCGCATGGCTTCGACGCCGCCCTCGCCCGCGCGAAGGAGCTGCTCGGGCTCGACACCGCCGGGGGCTCGGCCGCCAGCGGCGGCAGGCTCCGGGCCGCCTGAGCCACCATACCCACAACAGAAGAAGGAGAAGCCGCATGGCCAACACCATCCGGCAGGAGCGCCGCATCCTGACCGATGCCGAGTTCGAGACCGTGGCCGCCAGCCACTACCCCGCCATCTGCGACATGCCGCGGGAGGAGCTGGTCAGCCTCGCCCGCCGGCTGCGCGAATACCATGGCAAGGCCCGCGACCTCACCCACCACCGCCGGCGCGAGCAGCGCGGCAAGGCCGAGCCACGCGGCACCACCCCCGCCCCCAGCGAGGCCGGCACCAGCCGCAAGAAGCAGGTCTTCGCCGCCGCGCTGAAGCGGCTGAACCGCCAGATCGCCCGGCTGGACGACCTTGATCGCGGCCCCAGCCAGGGCGAGATCGCCCGCCGCGCGCTGGAGATGAAGCGCGCCAACCAGCGCCGCCACCATCCCAGCGCGGGCCGCAGCGCCGGCCGCGGCATGCAGGCCAGGCCCAGCACCGCCCCCACGCTGCGCACTGACCCGCGCGAAATCGGCCGCGTCTCGCAATTCGTGCGTGACGCCCAGCTCCGCCGGGACGGCTGATCCCGGCCCCTTTCCCCTCCCGGCGCCGATGAAGCAGCAACTTGCATCCATCGGCGCCGGGAATTGTTCCATCGCCGCATCGCCCTCACCGGGCGCCCGACTTCACGAACCGGAGAACACCGCATGGCCGCGCCCGCGAGGAGCGACAACCCCCGCCCCGTCTCGATGTTCCGGGCCTTCCTGGACAACTCGGCCTCCGGCGGCCTCGTCCTCATGGCCGCCGCCGCCCTCGCGCTGGTCATCGCGAACTCGCCGCTCGGTGGCGCCTACAACGCCGCGCTCCACGCCTATGTCGGCCCGCTCAGCCTGCTTCACTGGATCAACGACGGGCTGATGGCCGTCTTCTTCCTGCTCGTCGGGCTTGAGATCAAGCGCGAGGTGCTGGACGGCCAGCTCGCTACCTGGAGCCGCCGCGTGCTGCCCGGCGTCGCCGCCGCCGGCGGCATGGTCGTGCCCGCGCTCATCTTCGCCGCCTTCAACTGGAACGATCCGAACACGCTGCGCGGCTGGGCCATCCCCGCCGCCACCGACATCGCGTTCGCGCTGGGTGTCCTCGCGCTGCTCGGGCCGCGCGTCCCCACCTCGCTGAAGGTGTTCCTCACGGCGCTCGCCATCATCGACGACCTCGGCGCCGTCATCATCATCGCCCTCTTCTACACGGGCGATCTCTCCACCATGGATCTCGGCCTGGCCGCCGCCGTGCTGGCCGCGCTCTTCGCGATGAACCGCATGGGGGTCACGCGCCTGCTGCCCTACATGCTGCTCGGCGCGCTGCTCTGGTTCTTCGTCCTGCGCTCGGGCGTCCACGCCACCATCGCCGGCGTGCTCCTCGCCTTCACCATTCCCATCTTCCCCGCCCCCGCCCGGCCGGACGACATGCAGCACTCCCCGCTCCACCGGCTGGAGCACGGGCTGCACTACTGGGTGGCCTTCCTCATCATCCCGATCTTCGGCTTCGCCAATGCCGGCGTGTCCTTCTCCGGCCTCACCATGGACGCGCTGCTGGACCACCTCACCCTCGGCGTCGCCCTGGGCCTGCTGCTGGGCAAGCTCTTCGGCGTCTTCGGCACGGCCTGGCTCACCATCCGCCTCGGCTTCGCCGACCTGCCCATGGGCGCCACCCGCGCCCAGCTGCTGGGCGTCTCGCTCCTCTGCGGCATCGGCTTCACCATGAGCCTCTTCATCGGGATGCTGGCCTTCGCCAACGACCCCGCCCTGCAGGACGAGGTGAAGATCGGCATTCTCGGCGGCTCCATTCTCGCGGGAATCCTCGGCTGGGCGGTGCTCCGCATCGCCCCGCGCGAGGCGCCGATCCCCCGCGCGGACCGGGAAGCCTCGGAAGGCCGCGCCATCGGCTGAACCGCCTGTTCCGGGAGGGGCGCCCGCCCCTCCCGGCGCCGTGCTAACCGCCTGCCCCCAGCCCCGCCGGAACGTCCTCCGGCATCGCCGGCCCAAGCCCCAGCGCCGCTCCGATCCGGGCGCAGAAGACCTCCGGCCCATGCGTAGCCACGTAGCGGGCAATCCCCTCCCGCCGGTCCGCCCCGCCCGCGATCTCCTCGGCCATCACGGCCGCCAGCGCCTCCGCCGTGATGCCGGGCGGCACGGCGCGCACGGCATCCCCGAATTCCAGGAAGCTCCCGGTCGCGGACACCACGACCGGCGTGCCACAGCCGAGAAGCTGCGGCACCACGCCGGAGCTCTCGCCCCGGTTCCCGCTGCGAAGCTGCACCGCGAGATCGACGGACCGCATCATCCCGAGCAGCGCCCCGTCGGAAGGCGCATCCACCACCCGCAGATAGGGCAGCCCATCCAGCCCCATCCGCTGCGCATAGTCCCCCGCACCATACCCGGCCAGCAGCAGCACCGCCTCCGGCATGCGCTGCCGCAGCAACGCCATCGCCTCCAGCACCACCTCCGTCTGCTTGTACGGGGAAGGAACGCCGAAGCTGCCGATCACCGGCCTCCCCGCGCGCGGCGCCGCCGTCAGCGCAACATCCGCCTCCGGGAAGACAGGGTGGAAAAGCTGCAGCACCTGCTCCGGCCGGAGCGACGGCATCTCCGCCAGCAGCAGCTCCCGCGCCGCCGCCGAATTCACCAGCAGGCGATCGATCGGCAGCCCGTCCAGCAAGGCGCGCACGCCCAGGATTCCCCGCTCCGCCAGCAGCCCCGGGTCTTGCTGCGCCCGCGCCATGTCGAGCCCGCCCAGGCGGTCCGCGTAATGGGCGCGGAGCATGGGAGCCAACCCGCCCCGCAGCCCGGCAACGGGGGCGAGCAGATGCATCAGGCCGGGGTCGTGCACATGCACCCACAGCCTGCCCGCGGGCGGGAAGTCCCGGCTGCGCCGCAGCGCCTCATAGACCGGCAGGTTGTGATCCGAATTGCCGAGGACATAGATCTCCGCGGCATAGTCATTCGCCTGCCGCCCCATCGCCAGCGCCTGCAGTGCGAACACCCGCGCCGGGGAATCCTTCAGCGCGGGATCATGCAGCCGGTCCGCGTAATCCTCGAAGGAGAAGCAGGGCGCGTAGATGTCCACCGGGTATCCAGCATGGCGGAAGCTCGCGCGCGTGAAGGTCGCGATCCCCGTCTCCGCCGGCGGCATCACGGATATCACCGCGATGCCCCCGCGCCGCGGCCCTTCCGCCAGCCGGGCCAGCGAGTGCCGAAGCGCCGTCCCGTCCTGCGGCCGGATGGCGGCCGCATGGCGCAGCCGCTGCAGCTCGGCCAGCACCTCCGCCATCCGTGCGCCGCGCAAGGTCCCGTACACATCCCGCAGCAGCTGCCCCAGCCAGGGCGAGGCGCGGTCCAGCATCCGCATGGCGGCCCGTTTCATGCGAAGCTCCTCTCCCCGTGCCGCCCGGGAACGGCGCGCTTCGCGGGCACGCATGGCAGCCTGGGCATCAAGGACAACCTCCTCGGACAGGGCCCAACCGCACGGCATCCTGACCGCCGCGCCCTGCGCGCATACCAAAGGAAGCGCCCCGTAACATGGGCGGACCCGCCCGGCCAGGGCGCGGCGGGCGCCTCGTCGGGGATGCAGCCGGGACGCGTGCGGCCCCAAGGAAGGAGAAAGAATTCTCCCTCCTGGACCTCCCTCATCTTCTTCTACCGGTTTCAGCGATAGGGCTGGCGGTGCGCCTCCGGTCCAGGACCGGAGGCAATTGCAAGGGCAGCACCATGGGATGGGGGCCCCGTCCTGCACCGCATCCGTGGCAGCCCCTCCGCCTCAGCCCGCGCCGAGCGGCACCAGCGCCTCCCGGAACCGCGCCGCGCAGGCCGCCCAGGAGAAGCCTTCCGCATGCGCGCGGCACGCCGCCCGGTCCACCGGCAGCGCCGCCAGGCAGGCCGCGCGCAGGTCCTCGTCCAGCGCTCCCACCGGCGCATCGCCGATCACGTCCAGTGGCCCGCTGACGGGATAGGCCGCGACCGGCGTTCCCGCCGCCAGCGCCTCCAGCAGCACCAGCCCGAAGGTGTCGGTGCGGGAGGGAAAGACGAACACATCGGCCGAGGCATAGGCCGCCGCCAGCTCCCCGTTCTCGCGGTATCCCGTGAACACCGCCCCGGGAAAGCGCCGCTGCAGCGCCGCGCGCTGGGGCCCATCGCCCACCACCACCTTCGTCCCGGGCAGGTCCAGCGAGAGGAAGGCCGCGATGTTCTTCTCCACCGCCACCCGCCCGGCATAGAGGAAGACCGGCCGCGCCATCCCCGGGAAGGCATCCGGCAGCCCCGGCCGGAACCGCGCCAACTCCACCCCGCGCGACCATCGGCGCACGCGCGTGAAGCCACGCTCCCCCAGTTCCCGCTCCAGCGATCCCGTGGCCGCCAGCACCGCGGCCGATGGTGCATGGAAGCGCCGCATCACCGCCCAACTCCAGGAAAGCGGCGCGCCCATGCGGGCCTGCATGTATTCGGGAAAGCGCGTGTGGAAGGAGGTGGTGAAGGGCCAGCCCCGCCGCAGGCAGATGCGCCGCATCGCCCAGCCCAGCGGCCCCTCGGTGGCGATATGCACCGCATCCGGCGCGAAGCGCTCCGCCAGCTTCCGCAACCGCCGCCCGGGCAGCACGGCCAGCCGGATCTCCCGGTATCCCGGCGTGGGGACCGAGCGGAACTCCGCCGGCCCCAGCACCTCCACCACGTCCCCCGCCGCGCGAAGGTGCTGCACCACCTGTTCCATGGTGCGCACCACGCCATTCACCTGCGGATGCCAGGCATCCGAGACGATCAGGATGCGCAGCGGCCCACCCTCACTCCGCCGGCAGCGGCGCAGGCGCCGGCTGCACGGCGCCGCGCCGCGTGCGGAAGAAGGAAAGCCGCCGCTCCGCCGCCCAGTCCACCAGCTCGAACCGCCCGTCCGCGTGCTCCACCAGCGCCGTGCAGCTCTCCACCCAGTCGCCGTCATTCATGTAGAGCACGCCGTCGATCTGGCGCATCTCGGCGTGGTGGATATGCCCGCACACCACCCCGTCGAAGCCGCGCTTGCGCGCCTCCAGCGCCAGCGCCCCCTCGAAGCGGTCGATCGCCTTCACCGCCCCCTTCACCTGCCGCTTCAGCCATTGGCTCAGCGACCAGTAGGGATAGCCGAAGCGCCGCCGCGCCAGGTTGAACAGCCGGTTCAGCTCCAGCGCCGTGTCATAGGCCCAGTCGCCCAGCAGCGCGATGAACTTGGCGTAGCGCACCACGCTGTCGAAGGCGTCGCCATGCACCACCAGCAGCCGCCGCCCATCGGCGGCCAGGTGCTCCGCCTCGCCCGCCAGCCGCACCCCCGCGATCTCCAGCCCCAGCCAGTCGCGGAACATCTCGTCATGGTTGCCGGGGATATAGACCACCTCCGTCCCGTGCCGCGCCATGCGCAGCACCAGCCGGATCACCTCGTCATGATGCGTGTCCCAGTACCAGGACTTCCGCAGGCGCCACCCGTCCACGATGTCGCCGACAAGGTAGAGCTTCTCGCACTCCACCTGCTTGAGGAAATCCGCCAGGAAATCCGCCCGGCATCCCCGCGTGCCCAGATGCACGTCCGAAAGGAAAACGCTCCGGTACCGGCGCCGCGCCCCGGCCCCGTCGCCCCTGGATTGGTGCATCTCGGCCCCGTCCATCTGCATGGCCGGCGGAGTAGCCCCCGCGCCGGGACATCCCCGTGACCCTCGCATGACCATCGCGCGACACGGGTTGAACCCACACCCGCCCCCGGACGTTCCCCGGCAACACCCCAAGGGAGAACCAACCCATGTCCGATATCGGCCCCGCCGGCATGACCCCCACCCCCGCCGGCCTCGACAGCAACCGCCGCCTCATCTCCGCCGACAAGGTCGAGGGCACCGCCGTGTACAACCGCGCCGGCGACCGCCTCGGCACGATCGAGGACGTGATGATCGACAAGATCTCCGGCCGCGTCGCCTTCGCCGTCATGTCCTTCGGCGGCTTCCTCGGCATGGGCGAGAACCACCACCCCCTTCCCTGGTCCGTCCTCACCTATGACACCGCCAAGGGCGGCTATGTCGTGGACCTCACCCGCGAGCAGCTCGAAGGCGCCCCCAGCTACGCCGCCGCCGAGAATGTGGACCTCAGCGACACGCATGGCCGCCGCGTCTACGACTACTACAAGGCCCAGCCCTTCTGGCTCGACGTCGCGTAACCGCCCCACTTCCCCCCGCCCGCATTCCGCCCCAAAACGGGCGGGCAACGCGGGCAGGGGGAACCACCACATGACCAAGATCGGCATCCTCGGCATCTCCGGCCGCATGGGCCGCCTCCTGGCCGAGGAAGTCTCCACCGCCGGCGCCACCCTCGCCGGCGGCACCGCCCGCCGGGGCGAGCAATGGCCCGCAGACCCCAGGGCCCTCGCCCGCGTCTCCGACGTGCTGATCGACTTCACCACCGCAGAGGCCGCCGAACCCCACCTTCAGGCCGCGCTGGAAGCCCGCAAGCCCCTCATCCTCGGCACCTCCGGCCTCAACGGCGCCCAGGAAGCCGCCCTCGCCGAAGCCGGCCGCGACATCCCGATCGTCTACGCCGCCAACTTCTCCCCCGGCGTGAACCTTCTCCTCGCCGTCGCCGAACGCCTCGCCGCCGGCCTCCCCCCCGAATCCTACGACGCCGAAATCGTCGAAACCCACCACCGCCAGAAGATCGACGCCCCCTCCGGCACCGCCATCGCCCTCGGCCGCGCCGTCGCCGCCGGGCGCGGAACCACGCTGGAAGAAGCCGGCATCGAATCCGGGCGGGACGGCCACACCGGCCCCCGCAAGACCGGCGCCATCGGCTTCGCCGCCCTCCGCGCCGGCCAGGTGGTGGGCGAACACACCCTTCTCTTCGCCAGCGGCAGTGAGCACATCGCCCTCACCCACCGCTCCTTCGAACGGCGCGTCTACGCCACCGGCGCCGTCCGCGCCGCCCTCTGGGCCGTGCGGCAGCCACCCGGCCTCTACGGGATGAAGCACGTCCTCGGCATGGGTTGAGGGCGAAAAGGGAATGACGGAATTCGCCCACCGCATCCCCCAGCTCTTCCACGTCACCCAGCGCAGCGCGCTCGAATCCATCCGCGCCCAGGGCCTCCGCCCCGCGGCCGAACTGGCGGCTCACCACCCCGAAGCCATCACCGAGAACCGCCGCGCCTGGACCCCCATCCCCCGCCCCGGCGCCCCGACGGCCTGGCTCCGTTGGCAGAACATGCCCGACGGCCCCATCGCCACCCGCCTCGCCCCGGGCATCACCCCCGCCCAGTGGCGCCGCTTCATCAACTCCTTCGTCTTCTTCTTCCCCACGGAAGCCGATGCACGCCGCCTCCAGGCCTCGCCGAAGGACAAGGGGCAGAACCAGGCCATCCTCCGCTTCGAAACCGCCGCCCTGCTGCAGGCCGGCGTCACGCTCCTCACCTGCCGCTGGAACAACGGCTACCTGGACCGCGACCCGCCCGAACGCCGCCGGCTCCGCGGCTTCGCCGATTACCGCCCCGCCCATCTCTGGCGGCGCGGCGAAAACCTCGGCGAAATCACGGCCCAGGGCGGCACCCCGCCCGGCCTGCCCTTCGCCATCATCGACTGAACCGCGCCATGCAACGCCCCGCGTGATCCTGGGCCAGCAGAGCGCAGCTTCGCCCGCCCAACCGCGTTCCGCCGCAAGATCGCAGCAACCAAGGAACGCACCACCATGCGCGACACCACCCGCCGCCACCTGGCGACCCGCCTCCTCCCGGCCACCGCCCTCGCCCTGGCCGCCCCCGCCCTGCTCCGCCCCCGCCCGGCACAGGCCGCCACCCGCGCCGAGATCGACGCCGAAGTCCGCGCCGCCCTCGTCTCCCTCCGCCAGCGGGAGGAAACCCGGAACCTCTTCCGCCAGGCCCGCGCCACCCTCATCTTCCCCCGCATCATCCAGGGCGGCTTCATCGTCGGCGGCCAGTACGGCGAAGGCGCGGCCCTGCGCGGCGACACCATCCAGGGCTACTACAACATCGCCGGCGCCTCCTTCGGCCTCCTCGTCGGCGCCCAGGCCGCCGGCCTCGCCATGTTCTTCATGACCGACGAAGCCCTCGCCGCCCTCATGCGCGCGGATGGCTGGGAAATCGGCACCGGCCCCTCCGTCGTCGTGCTGGACCGGGGCGACCAGGTGAACTTCACCGCCACCACCCTCCGCGAACCGGTCTACGCCATCACCTTCAACCAGCAGGGGCTGATGGCCTCCATCTCCCTCAACGGTACGAAGATCACCCGCATCAACCCGTCCTAAGGCCCGCCACCGGCCCGGGGGAGGCACCGCCTCCCCCCATTCCCCCTCCGCCGGGGGGTGGACGCACCCCCCGGACCCCGCGATCTAATACGCGGATGGAAAACGTCCTCACCGTCCCCGCGGAACTGCTGCACCGCCAGCTCACCACCGTCTTCACCACCTGGGGCATGTCCCAGGACCACGCCGACATCGCCGCCACCATCATGGTCGAAACCGACCTGACCGGAATCGACTCCCACGGCATCGGCATGCTCCCGCACTACCAGAAGCTCCTCCGCGAAAACCGGCTGGACCCCCGCGCCACCCCCACCATCGCCCGCGACAACGGCCCCGCCGTGCTGGTGGACGGCAACAAGGCCATCGGCCACGTCCCCGCCCATTTCGCCAACGCGATCGCCATCGAGAAAGCCCGCCAGCACGGCATCGGCATCGCCGCCGTCACCAACTCCAACCACTACGGCGCGGCCGGCTGGTATGCCCGCATGGCGGCGGAAGCGGGGATGATCGGCATCTCCCTCACCAACGCCTCCCACCTCCTCGTTCCCATCCACGGCACCCAGCCCGCCCTGGGCACCAACCCCATCGCCTTCTCCGCCCCCACGCGGGACGAAACCCGCCCCGTCCTGCTGGACATGGCCACCACCACGGTCGCCTACGGAAAGGTCTCCATCGCCCGCCGCGCCGGCAAACCCCTGCCCCCGGGCTGGGCGCTGGATGAAAACGGCAACCCCGAAACCAACTCCGCCCGCGCCGCCGAAACCCGCCGCCTCGCCCCTCTCGGCGGCACGCGCGAACAGGGCGCCCATAAGGGCTATGGCCTGGCCCTGATGGTCGAAATCCTCTGCGCCACCCTCACCGGCGCCGGCTCCGCCCAACTCCGCACCGGCCACTTTTTCCTGGTGCTGAACCCCACCGCCTTCCGCGACCGCGAGGACTTCCAGGCCGATCTGGACGACCTGATCGCCCGCCTGCGCGGCAACACGCCCGCCGAGCCGGGCCAGCCCGTGATCATCCCAGGCGACCCGGAGCACGACACCTTCATCCAGCGCCAGCGGGACGGGATTCCGATGATGCCAACGCTGGTGGAGGAGGTGCGGGCGGTGTGTGAGGAGAGTGGAGCAGGCTTCATCCTTACCTGAAGCAGGCGGAAATCAGCCAATAACAGCTAGGAACGATTTCGACGCAATTCCTGGAACTTGCTCTCTTGGAGGAGGGTGAACGCACTCCTCCGATTCCGCCTCTGCAGAAGGCAACTGGCGGCCATAGAACCGGTCCCGCCCGGAAATTAAAGGGCTCCGATAGTGAAAAGCACAACTTTATCGCCGAATGAGGAAAACCGCGCCCGCGACAAGCAAGAGATCGCGCACGAGCCTCGGTACCGGCGCTTGGACACGACGAGCCTCAAAACCACCAACCTTCATCTTCCGGCCAAGATCGGGAACCAGTTCATGGATCGCCCAGGCGAGCTCCATGCGATCTGCATCCTGCCTCATCTTCCTTGCGAGCCATAGCGAGGCGATGGTCCAGATCACGCCGGGAATTATCACGAACAGGATTCTTGCCCGCTCAGAACCCCAAATCCCGGCATTGATGAGGTCGGGAATGAAAAGACCGATGGTGAAACCGATGACAACCGCGCAGGCACAGGTTTCGCCAAGATAATTGTAGCTTCTCCTCCGCCGTGCCCACTCGATCAGGTGCTGCGGAGCGGTTCTGTGATAGATCGATACGAACACACGATCGTCGACGCCCGAATCGAGCAGATCACCGAAGGTGCTCCGCCAATTCGCGTCCGAATGAATCGCTTCCCTGAAGCGCCGGGCCACAAGGCGGCGAGCATCATCCGTGAACATGTCCCGGCGTGTATAGCGGAAGATAAGCACCAAGCTTTGCAGACAAATGCCGATAACCGGAGTCGCCGCCGCCACAAGCGCTACGACCAGTGATTGCACGTCTGTCAACGCCCCGAAAACTCTGGCCGCATCGTCTGGTGACGTGGCCCACATTCCCGCGAAAGCGAGAGCGAGAAAAATCCCGCCGGCGATACCGTTTCGGATCAGGAAGTGGAAATCCACGTCTCCCTCCCGACAACTTGGTAGCGCAACAAAATCCGAAATCCGAAGCCAATTGCAAGTACATTCGCGCTTGGAGCCTCTGGTCGCTGTCGAGCCGATGCAATGGATGGCGGCCGAGGACCTCGTGCGCCCTCCTGTCCCAATCCTGGGAGCAGGGACGCATGGATGGGGTTGCAGATGACCGGCCGGACCCGCTTCCAACTTGGCCACCTGCCACGCTCACTTCGAAGCGGGCCGAGCAGCGCCCCGTCCGGCTCAGCCTTGGCCGGGAGGCGGCGCAACAGCGCCAACGAACGAAATTCCCGTCCTCGTGCAGGCTGCCACGAAGGGACACCAAATCCGGACGCGTCAAGATCCCCCTTCTTGACCCCCCCTCTCGCGCCTGCGAAACCCCCTCGCCGCCCGGATTCCCGGGATCCGGTTTCCACACCCGCGACAAGAGGCCGAATCACGCCATGCGCGATCAGGGCGAGTACCTTTTCACGTCGGAATCCGTTTCCGATGGCCACCCGGACAAGGTGGCGGACCGCATCTCGGATACGGTGCTCGACACCTTCCTGGAAGCCGATCCCTACGCCCGCGTGGCGTGTGAAACCCTGGTGACGACGAACCGCATCGTCATCGCCGGCGAAACCCGCGGCCCCGGTGACATCACGGCCGATCTGCTGATGCACGCCGCCCGCATGGCCGTGCGCGAAATCGGCTATGACCAGGAAGGTTTCTCCTGGCGCAACGCCCATGTGGAATGCCACCTCCACGCCCAGTCCGCGCATATCGCGCAGGGCGTGGATGCCGCCGGCAACAAGGATGAAGGCGCCGGCGACCAGGGCATCATGTTCGGCTACGCCTGCCGCGAAACGCCCGATCTGATGCCGGCCCCCCTCTACTACTCCCACCTGATCCTCCGCCGGATCAGCGAAGCCCGCCGCAACAGCGACATCTCGGCCAAGGGCCTCCTGCCGGACGCCAAGTCCCAGGTCACCCTCCGCTACGTCGATGGCAAGCCGGTCGGCGCCACCTCCGTCGTCGTCTCCACCCAGCATGAGGAGGGGATGAGCCAGGAAGACGTCCGCGCCCTCGTCCTCCCCTTCATCGAAACCAGCCTCCCCCCGGGCTGGATGCCCTCGGCCGAGGAAATCTACGTCAACCCCACCGGCACCTTCGTCATCGGCGGCCCGGATGGTGACTGCGGCCTCACCGGCCGCAAGATCATCGTGGATACCTATGGCGGCGCAGCCCCCCATGGCGGCGGCGCCTTCTCCGGCAAGGACCCCACGAAGGTGGACCGCTCCGCCGCCTACGCCGCCCGCTACGTCGCCAAGAACGTCGTCGCCGCCGGCCTGGCCGATCGCTGCACCATGCAGGTCTCCTACGCCATCGGCGTCGCCAAGCCCCTGTCGATCTACTTCGACCTCCACGGCACCGGCCACGACGTGGACGAGGCCAAGCTGGTCAAGGTCATCAGCGACATGGTGAACCTCTCCCCCCGCGGCATCCGGGAACACCTGCACCTGAACCGCCCGATCTACGTCCCCACCTCCAGCTACGGCCATTTCGGCCGCACGCCGGATTCGGAAAAGGGCACCTTCACCTGGGAACGCACCGACCTCGCGGCCGAGCTGAAGCGCGCCTTCAACCGCTAGGCGGAACGGGCACGGGAACGAATCTGTTGACGTTTTGTTCTCGTTAACCTATCTCTCACCTCGCCGGGCACCCCCAGGCCCGGCCGGCCTCCCCCAAGGCCGGACCAGAGCGTGATCACGTGAAGCAAAGGGCCGTCCCGCACCCCCTGCGTGGCGGCCCTTCCCCCTCAGGCACCACGCTCATGGCCTACGATACCAACCGCCCCTCGCCCCCCGCCGAAGGCATCCCCGACCGTCTCTATGGCCGCCGCCGCGGCCATCCGCTGCGCCCCCGCCAGCAGCGCCTGCTCGATCTCACCCTTCCCCGCATCACCCTCGCCCCCCCCGAATCCCCCCGCGCCGGCTTCCCGATGGAGGCCGAGTCCCTCTGGCTCGAAGTCGGCTTCGGCGGCGGCGAACACGCCCTCGAACTCGCCCGCGCCAACCCCCGCGTGGCCCTCATCGCCTCCGAGGTCTTCGAGAACGGCCTCTGCTCCCTCCTCACCCACCTTGTCCCCGAGGAGCAGGAGGCCACGGCCCCCCTGCCGCCCAACCTGCGCCTCTGGCCGAAGGATGCCCGCCACCTCCTCCAGGCCCTGCCGGACGCCTCGCTGGACCGCCTGTTCCTGATGTTCCCGGACCCCTGGCCCAAGGCCCGGCACGCGAAGCGCCGCTTCGTTCACCCGGCCCTGCTGCCCCTGCTCGCCGCGAAGCTGAAGCCCGGCGCCGAATGGCGCATCGCCAGCGACGATCCCACCTACCAGGCCTGGGTGGACGAGGTGATGGGCGCCCAGGACCTCTTCGGGCTCAGCGCCCACCACGACGCCCCGCCCGCCGACTGGCCCCGCACCCGCTACGAGGCCAAGGCCCTGCGCGAGGGCCGGCATCCCCGCTACTGGATCTGGCGCCGCCGGTAACATCATGGCGCGGCCCCGGAAGATCCTTGCTCCGGCAGCCGCGCCGCTCTATATGCCGGATACAAGACAATCCGCCGATTTAGGGGGGTGGCCTTCGCGGGCCGCCTTTTTTGTTTTTTGAGCGACGACACCCCACAGCATGAGGGCCTTGAGGCCCGCATCGCCTCCGCCATCGCGCCCACCCTCACCGCCATGGGCTATGAGCTCGTGCGCGTGCAGATCCAGGGCAAGGAACGCCCGACCGTGCAGGTCATGGCGGACCGCGCCGATGGCAGCCTGATCGGCGTGAAGGACTGCGAGGCGATCTCCCATGCCGTGGGCGCCGTGCTCGACGTGGACGATCCCTTCCCCGGCGTCTGGAACCTTGAGGTATCCTCCGCCGGCATCGACCGCCCGCTCACCCGCACCAAGGACTGGATCCGCTTCGCCAGCCAGGTGGCCACGGTGGAGATGGTCGTGCCCCAGGATGGCCGCCGCCGCTTCCGCGGCCGCATCCTCTCGGCCGACGAGAACGAGGTCCGCCTGAAGCTGGACGAAGGCGGCGAGATCACCCTTCCCCGCGGCAATATCCGCCGCGCCAAGCTGGTGCTGACGGATGAGCTGATCGCCGCCACCGCCCAGCCCGAATCCGAAGGCGAAGACGCCGAGGCGGCCCCGCGAAAGGCCCCGAAGCGCTGGCGCCCACCGTCTGAGAGGAACTGAGAACATGGCCGTGGATGTCGCCATCGCTCGCCCTGAGCTTCTCCAGGTCGCGGATGCCGTGGCCCGGGAGAAGATGATCGAGCGCGAAGAGGTGCTCGAGGCCATGGAGCAGGCCATGTCCAAGGCCGGCCGTGCCAAGTACGGCCAGGAGAAGGACATCCGCGCCACCATCGACCGCCGCAACGGCGAGGTGCGTCTCTCCCGCTGGACCGAGGTGGTCGAGGCAGAGCCCGTCGAGAACGAGGCCACCCAGATCCCGCTGCGCATCGCCCAGCGCATCAAGCCCGGCATCGCCGCCGGCGAGTTCATCGTCGATCCGCTGCCCCCCATCGATTTCGGCCGCATCGCCGCGCAGACCGCCAAGCAGGTGATCGTGCAGCGCGTGCGCGAGGTGGAGCGCAAGAAGCAGTTCGACGAGTACAAGGACCGCGTCGGCGAGATCATCAACGGCGTCGTCAAGCGGACCGAATACGGGAACCTCATGGTCGATCTCGGCCGGGCCGAGGCCCTGCTGCGCCGCGACGAGACCATCCCGCGCGAGGCCTTCCGCAACGGCGACCGCGTGCGCGCCTATATCTACGACGTGCGCGAGGAGCAGCGCGGGCCGCAGATCTTCCTGTCCCGCACCCATCCGGGGTTCCTGGCGAAGCTCTTCGCCCAGGAAGTGCCCGAGATCTACGACGGCATCATCGAGATCAAGGCCGTGGCCCGCGATCCCGGCAGCCGCGCCAAGATGGCCGTGATCAGCCGCGACAGCTCCATCGACCCTGTCGGCGCCTGCGTCGGCATGCGCGGCAGCCGCGTGCAGGCGGTGGTGGCCGAGCTGCAGGGCGAGAAGATCGACATCATCCCCTGGTCCGGCGACCAGCCGACCTTCATCGTGAACGCCCTGGCCCCGGCCGAGGTGAGCAAGGTGGTGCTGGACGACGACAACCGCCGGGTCGAGGTGGTGGTACCGGACGACCAGCTCAGCCTGGCCATCGGCCGCCGCGGCCAGAATGTGCGCCTGGCCTCCCAGCTCACCCGCTACGACGTGGACATCCTGACCGAGGCCGAGGAGAGCGAGCGGCGCCAGGCGGACTTCCACAAGCGCACCTCCCTCTTCGTCGAGGGGCTGGACGTGGACGACGTGATCGCCGGCCTGCTGGTGACCGAGGGCTTCACCTCCCTCGAGGAGGTTGTCGAGGTCGATGACGAGGAGCTCGCCTCCATCGAGGGCTTCGACGAGAACGTCGCCGCCGAGCTGAAGCGCCGCGCCCAGGCCAGCCTGGAGCGCCGCGACCAGGAGCTGGACGAGAAGCGCCGCGAGTTGGGCGTCGAGGACAAGGTCGGCGAGACCGGCGGCTTCACCCCGGCCATGATGGTCGCGCTCGGCGAGAAGGGCGTGAAGACGCTTGACGACCTGGGCGACCTGGCGGCCGACGAGCTGATCGAGATCCTCGGCGAGGACAGCGTCGACGAGGAAACCGCCAACGCCATCATCATGGCCGCCCGCCAGCGCGCCGGCTGGTTCGGCGAGGAGGAGAAGGCCCGTGCGGAGGCGGAAGCCGCTGCGGCCGCCGCCGCCGCCGCCGCCGCCGCGGCCGAGCTGGGGGATGAGGGCGAGTTCGAGGGCGAGGGTGATGCCGAAACCGGCATGACCGCCGAAGGCGAGGCCCAGGACGAGCCCGGGGATGACACCCAGGGCGAGGAGAACGGTGACGCCCGGGCCTGACCCCCAGACCCCGCCCCCGGAGCCCCGGGACAAGGAGGCCGGCAACCCCGACCTTCCCGGGCAGGCCCCTGGCCTGCCCGATCCCGAGGAAAAGGGTCCCCGCCGCCGCTGCGTGGTGACGCGGGAGTCCCTTCCCAAGGAGGCGATGATCCGCTTCGTCCTCGGCCCGGACCGCGTCCTGGTGCCGGACCTTGCCGGCCGCATGCCCGGGCGGGGAATGTGGTTGAGCGCGCGCGGCGATGTGCTAGAACGCGCCCTGACCCGCGGGGCCTTCATGAAGGCGGCCCGCGGCCCGGTTCACCCCATCCCCGACCTTCGCCAGACGATCGTCGACGGACTCCGGAGGCGCATCCGGGACCAGGTCGGCCTCGCGCGGCGCGCGGGGAAGGCCGTGGTGGGCTTCCAGCAGGCGCGCGAATGGCTCCAAACCGGCCGCGCCGCCTTGCTGGTCGAGGCGTCTGACGGAAGCGCCCCGGAGCGCGCGAGGCTGGTGGGGAGCCATGAGGTTCCCATCGTCTCCGTCCTGGGCGCGGCGGAGCTGGGTTCGGTGTTCGGTCGCGATCACGCGGTGCATGCGGCGATAGCGTCGGGCCGGCTGGCCGAGGGCATCCTGGCGGAGGCCGCGCGCCTGGCCGGGATCCTGTCGGCGGAACCCGCCGCAGAGGCTGCGCGCCGTGGCGGGCAGGGCAGGGATGCAGGCCGCAAGGCTGGCGCCCGGGGCCCTGCGGGGCCACATGACGCGAATGCCGCTGGTCCCACCGGGGCCAGCAGGAAGGAGGCACCCCGCCGGGGTGCCGATGAGGAGGCGCCCCGCATGGGCGCCGCAGACCAGGCGCCCCGGCGGGGCGACGGAGGCCCGGCGTCCCGGAAGGGCGGCAGGCAGGGAACGCGCCCTCGGCGCGGAGGGGAGCCGGCCGTGCCAGTGACGCAAAAGCGATGAGCCGCTAGTCGGCCGGACGGCGAGGGGCCGGGGATCCTTCCCCAGCCCTGACGGGATCGCGCCAGGGGCGTGGCCCAGGGATGCGCGCCCCTGATGGCGCGATAGAGATGATGGGCCGCCCTTGGCGGCCGGCACCGCCGGGAAACAGTCCCGGGGCGGTGCGTTGGAGATCAGTGTGGCCGATAGCAAGCTGAACACGGAAGGCTCGAACGCGGGCGGAAGCATGAGCGACGAGAACGGACAGGACCAGGGCAAGGGGCGGCTCTCGCTGCGCCCCGGCGGACGGATGGAACTCGGCAAGACCGAGCAGGCTGGCAGCGTGCGCCAGTCCTTCAGCCATGGCCGTAGCAAGACGGTGCAGGTGGAAGTGGTGAAGAAGCGGGCCGGCGGCCCCGGCGGGGCGCCCAGCCCGGCCGGCGGGGCCCCGTCCCGCCCGGCTGGCCCGCAGGCTGGCGGCCCGGCCGCGGGTGGCCCCCGTGCGGGTGGCCCGCAGCGTGCCGGCGGCCCGCGTGCCGGCGGCCCCGCCGCGGCGCCTGGCCGCCCCCTCACCCAGGGCGAGCAGGCCAACCGCCTGCGCGTGCTGGAGGAGATGCGGCGCCAGGAGGCCGAGCGGCAGCGCGTGGAGCGTGAGCAGCAGGCTCTGATGGTGCGTTCCGCCGCCGAGGAGGCCGCGCGCCGCGCCGAGGATGACCGCCGCGCCGCCGAGGAGGCCGAGCGTGCGGCCGCCGAGGCGCGCCGCAACCAGGAGGAGGCCGCGCGCCGTGCCGAGGAGGAGCGCCGCGCCGCTTCCACGGCCCAGCCCGCCGCCCCGGCGCGGGACGAGCCGGCTCCGGCTCCGGCGCCCAGCGCGGCGCCTGCGCCCGCGCCGCGTGCCCCCGAGCGCCCGGCCCCTGTGGCCGCGCGCCCGGCACCGGAGGCGCCGCGCGTTCCCCAGCCCTCCCGCGCCCTGTACCAGGACCGCGACCGTGGTGGCGACCGCGCCGGCTATGGCGATCGTGGCGGGGATCGCGGCTATGCGCCGCGTCCGGGCGGCGCGCCTTCGGGCGACCGTGGCTATGTGATGCGCACGGGTGGCCCCGGTGGTGACCGTGGCGGCGACCGTGGCGCCCCTGGTGGGGATCGCGGCGGCGACCGTGGCTATGCGCCGCGTCCGGGCGGCGCGCCTTCGGGCGACCGTGGCTATGTGATGCGCACGGGTGGCCCCGGTGGTGACCGTGGCGGCCCGGGTGGTGATCGCGGCTATGCGCCGCGTCCGGGCGGTGCGCCTTCGGGCGACCGTGGCTATGCGCCGCGCACGGGCGGCCCCGGTGGCGACCGTGGCGGCGACCGTGGCGGCCCTGGCGGTGATCGCGGCGGCTATGCGCAGCGTCCCTCTGGCCCTGGCGGCTTCGGCCCCCGGGCCGGTGGCCCGGGTGGCGGCTATGGCGGCGGCTCCGGCGCGCCGCTGGCGGCCCGCCGCCCTGGCCCGGTGCCGAGCGGCGCTCCCGCCGGCGGTGCCGCGGGCAAGCTCTCCCTGCGCCCGCGTGGTCCCGGCGACGCGCCGGTGCCCGGGATGGAGGAGGAGGGCCGTCGCAGCCCGCCCCGCCGCCTCGGCACCGCGCCGGCCGCCGCGGCCCGCAAGGCCGCGCCGGCTCCTGCCAAGAAGGGCATGGGTCCGTCGGACCGGAAGCGCGAAGGCCGCATCGACGTCGCCGCGGCGATCGAGGGTGATGACGACCGCGGGCGTTCGCTCGCCTCGGTCCGCCGCGCCCGCGAGCGCGAGCGGCGCCAGGCCGAGCTGGCCCGGCTTCGTTCGGGCCAGGAGCGCGTGGTGCGCGACGTGGTCATCCCCGACATCATCACCGTGCAGGAGCTGGCGAACCGCATGGCCGCCCGCGCCGGCGAGGTGGTGAAGGCGCTGTTCCGCATGGGCGTGATGGCCACCATCACCCAGTCCATCGACGCCGACACGGCGGAGCTGGTGGCGACCGAGTTCGGCCACCGCATCCGCCGCGTTTCCGAGGCGGATGTGGAGCAGGGCCTGGAGGGCGAGGTGGATGCCGAGGAGGCGCTGGAGCCGCGCCCGCCGGTCGTCACCATCATGGGCCATGTCGACCACGGCAAGACGAGCCTTCTGGACGCCCTTCGCAAGACGGACGTGGCGGCGCGCGAGGCGGGTGGCATCACCCAGCACATCGGCGCCTACATGATCCAGATCCCGTCGGGCGACCGCGTGACCTTCATCGACACCCCGGGCCACGAGGCCTTCACGGCCATGCGCGCCCGCGGTGCCTCGGTGACGGACATGGTGGTGCTGGTCGTGGCCGCGGATGACGGCGTGATGCCGCAGACCGTGGAAGCGATTAAGCACGCCCAGGCGGCCAACGTCCCGATGATCGTCGCGATCAACAAGATCGATAAGCCCGGCGTGAATCCCGACCGCGTTCGCAACGAGCTGCTGCAGCACGAGGTCGTGGTGGAGAGCCTGGGCGGCGACACGCAGGAGATCCAGGTCTCCGCGCTCAAGGGCACGGGCCTCGACAAGCTGCTGGAGGCCATCATCCTCCAGTCCGAGGTGCTGGACCTGAAGGCCAACCCGAACCGGGCGGCCGAGGGCACGGTCATCGAGAGCAAGCTGGACAAGGGCCGTGGCCCCGTGGCGACGGTGCTGGTCCAGAAGGGCACGCTCAACCAGGGCGACATCGTGGTGGCCGGCGCCGAATGGGGCCGCGTCCGCGCGATCATCGACGACATGGGCATCCCGCTCACGGGCGCCGAGCCCTCCGAGCCGGTCGAGATCCTCGGCCTCTCGGGCGTGCCTTCGGCCGGCGAGACCTTCGTGGCGGTCGAGGACGAGACCCGGGCGCGCGAGATCACCGAGTTCCGTCAGCGCAAGCTGCGCGAGAAGCAGGCCGCCGCGGCGGGTGCGGCGCGCGGCACGCTGAACGACATGCTGGCCCGCATCCAGGCGGGCGAGCAGAAGGAGGTGGCCGTCGTCGTCAAGGCGGATGTGCAGGGCTCGGCGGAGGCGCTCGGCGTCACCCTCGGCAAGCTCTCGCGCGAAGAGGTCAGGGTGCGCGTGCTGCACTCGGCGGTCGGCCAGATCACCGAGAGCGACATCCAGCTCGCCAAGGCCTCCAACGCCGTGGTCGTCGCCTTCAACGTCCGGGCCACCACCCAGGCGCGCGAGATGGCGAACCGCGACGGCGTGGAGATCCGCTACTACTCGATCATCTACGAGGTGGCCGACGACATCGAGAAGCTGGTCAAGGGCAAGCTCGCCCCGATCCAGCGCGAGAAGTTCCTGGGCTACGCGCAGATCCTGCAGGTGTTCGAGGTCAAGCGCCTCGGCAACATCGCGGGCTGCCGCGTGACCGAGGGCGTCGTGAAGCGCGGCGCCGGCGTGCGCCTGCTGCGCGACGGCATCGTGATCCACCAGGGCACGCTCTCGACCCTGCGTCGCTTCAAGGATGACGTGAAGGAGGTCGCCAACGGTTACGAGTGCGGCATGTCCTTCCATAACTACAACGACATCCGCGTCGGCGATCAGATCGAGTGCTACGAGACGGAGACGGTGGCGGCGGACTGATCCGCCACCCCTCTCTCCCGGTTTGACTTGTCCGCCGCGCCCGGCTGAAACCGGGCGCGGCGGATGCTTTTCGAGGCTCTTTCCATGCCCAAGCACACCACGGCCACCCAGGCCCCCTCCCAGCGGATGCTGCGCGTGGCGGAGGAGGTGCGGCACGCCCTCTCCGCCGTGCTCGCGCGCGGCGATGTGCGCGACCCCGATCTGGCGGATTCCCGCGTGACGGTGACGGAGGTGCGCGCCTCCCCCGACCTGAAGCACATGACGGTCTTCGTCTCCCGGCTCGGCCAGACCGCGGATAAGGCGCTGCTGGACCTGCTTCGCCGCAACCAGCCGGACCTGCGCCGGCAGGTGGCACGCGCCGTGCGCCTGAAATTCGCGCCGGAGCTGCACTTCCAGGCCGATACGGCGCTCGACCATGCGATGCATATCGACGCGCTGATGCGCCGGCCGGAAGTGGCGCGCGACCTGGGGCCGCGCCCGCATGCCGAAGACCAGGCCGACGAGCAGGACGACGACGAGACGTGAACCCAGCCCCGCTTCCGCCAGAGATGGCGCCGGTGATCCGGACCATCGCCATGCCGGCGGACACGAACCCGGCCGGCGACATCTTCGGCGGCTGGCTCATGGCGCAGATGGACCTGGCGGCCGGCAATGCGGCGGCCCGCCGGGCCCGCGGCCGCTGCGCGACGGTGGCGGTGGAGGCGATGACCTTTCACCGGCCCGTCCATGTGGGCGACGAGGTGAGCCTCTATGCCCGTATCCTGGCGGTCGGGCGCAGTTCCCTCCGCATCCAGGTGGAGGCCTGGCGGCGGGAGCGGCATTCGGACCTGCGGGAGCGGGTGACGGAGGCAGCCTTCACCTTCGTGGCGCTGGACGAGAATGGCCGTCCCCGCCCGGTGCCGGCCGAGGGAAGCTGAGCCCTTGGGCCTCGCGCTCTATGCCCTGCTGAAGAATGCCCCCTTCTGGCTGCCGAGCTTCCTGGCCTGGTACCGGATCATCCGCGGCGGGCAGCGGGCCAGGCGCGTGGCGCTGATCCTCTGGCCCCTGGCCGTGCTGGCCTGCTTCGTGGGCCCCCTGGCCGAATGGCAGCCGGCGCAGGCGATGGCGGTGAACATCCTGCTCGGCACCGTGCTGGGGGCCCTGGCGGGCTTCTGGCAGCGCCGGGTCCAGGCACGCCCGAGCGAACCAAGCCGCTGATCCGCCGTTCCCCCGGGATGGAACCGCGCATCGCCTGGGTCTGCCAATGGCTCGACCCCTCCCTGCCTCCGAAGGAGCAGGCCGCGCTCAATCTGCGCGACACCACCGTCACCCATCTCCAGAAGCTTGAGCCCAGGGCGGCGATCGAGAAGCTGATCGGGCTGGTGCGCGTGAACGGGGAGACGCTGCTCGCCCAGGTCGCACGCACCGCGCGGCTGCCCCCGGGACAGCGGGCCATGCGGATGGTCAGCCATATCCTGCCTGCCTACAGCCACCCGGCCATCCGGCCCCTTTATGACGACCCCGCGCTGCGGCGGATCGTGGAGACCAGCCTGAAGCCGGCAGGGGAGGCGGCGCGGCAGGGCGGGGTGCGGCTTTCCATGCATCCCGGCCAGTACACGGTGCTGGCCACAGAGCGGGACAGCACCCGCGCCGCCGCCGTGGCCGATATCGAGTACCACACGGATGTCATGCGCTATCTCGGCCATGCCGGGGGGTGGCACCCCCATGGGGCGCATATCAACGTGCATGCGGGCGGCCGCGTGGCGGGGATCGAGGGCTTCCGGGCCGGGCTGCGGCTGCTGTCGGAGGATGCGCGCAACCTGCTGACGGTGGAGAACGAGGAAACCGCCTATCGGGTGGAGGACCTGCTGCCCCTGGCGGATGAGTTGCCCATCGTGCTGGACCTGCACCACCACTGGGTGGTGACCGGGGAGTACATGGAGCCGGACGATCCGCGCATCGCGCCCATCCAGGCCTCCTGGCGGGGGGTGCGGCCCATCATCCATATCAGCGCGCCCAAGCCGGACCTGGCACCGGGCCAGGACCCGGATGTGCTGCCGGACCGCGAGGCCCTGATCGCCGCCGGGGTTTCCGCCCGCGACCTGCGGGCCCATTCGGCACGGCTGTGGAACCGGCCCCATGCGGAATGGGCGGCGCGGCACCTGGCCTGGGCGGATATCGAGGTGGAGGCGAAGGAGAAGAACCTGGCGACGGAAGCCTTCGCGCAGATCTGCTTTCCGGTGGCTGCCGAGGCATAGGGCGGCGCGGGGGAGGGCAGTGCCCTCCCCCGCGCGCTAGGCATCAGCTTCCGTCAGCTTCCCGTGAACTGCGCCTCGCGCTTCTCCAGGAAGGCCGCGCGCCCTTCCTTGTGGTCGGCGGAGAGGAAAAGGGTGGACTGGAAGTGGCGCTCCGTCTCCAGCGCCGCGTCCAGCCCGGCGGCGAACATGGCCTTCGTCAGCGCCATCGGCGCCGGCGCCTGGGCCGCCAGGAAGCGCGCGCGCTCCAGCGCGAAATGCAGGGCCTGGCCGCGATGCACCACCTCCTCCACCAGCCCGATGCGCTCGGCCTCTCCGGCCGAGAGCTGCTGGTGCAGCATCAGCATCCTGCGCGCGCGCCCGGCGCCGATGCGGGCCGGCAGGGTGTAGGGCAGGCCGAGATCGGCCATCAGCCCGATCTTGCCGAAGCCCGCCATGAAGCGCGCATCCTCGGCCGCCACGATCAGGTCGCAGGCGCAGGCCAGCGAAAGGCCCGCGCCCACGCACCAGCCCTCCACCGCCGCCACGACGGGCTTGTTGCCCGCCGCGATCAGCCGGATCAGCCGGTGGGAGCGGCGCATGCGCTCCGCGCCCGACATGGCATCGCGCACATCCATGCCCGAGATATCGGCGCCCGAGCAGAAATTGCCCGCCGCGCCGGTGACGACGAAGGCGCGCACGGAAGGATCGCCCTGCGCCTCCTCGAGCACCTCGGCCATGCGCGCGCGCAGCGGCACGGCCAGCGCGTTGCGCCGGGCGGGGAAGTCGATGGTCAGGGTCACCACCCCGCCATCCCGCGCGACGCCGAGCGACATGCCTTCCGGCATCCCGGTGGAAGATGCAGCCTGGCTCATCCGTGTCGTTCCCCTTCCTGCGCTCTTCAGGCGCCTGCGGTCTCGCGCGCGTCCCGCAGCGGCGCCGCGGTGACGGAGCGGAGGTGATCCAGCGTCACGCCGGGGGCGAGGTCGCGGATGGCGAAGCCATCCTCGGCCACGTCCAGCACGGCCAGGTTGGTATAGATGCGCGAGACGGCCCTCATCGCCGTCAGCGGGTAGCCGCAGGCCTCCACCAGCTTCGGGCGCCCGTCCTTGGTGGTGTGCTCCATCATCACCCACACCCGCTTGGCGCCGGCGGCGAGGTCCATCGCGCCACCCACGGCGGGGGCGCTGTCATTCTCGCTCGTCGCCCAGTTCGCGATGTCGCCGTTGGAAGCCACCTCGAAGGCGCCGAGCACGCAAAGGTCGATATGCCCGCCGCGGATCATCGCGAAGCTGTCGGCATGGTGGAAATAGCTGCCGCCCGGATGCAGCGTCACGGGCTGCTTGCCGGCATTGATCAGCCAGGCGTCCTCCTTGCCCTTCTCCGGCGCGGGCCCCATGCCGAGGATGCCGTTCTCAGAGTGCAGCACCACTTCGCGCCCCTCGGGGATGTGGTCGGCGATCAGCGTCGGCATGCCGATGCCGAGATTGCAGTACCAGCCATCCGGGATGTCCTGGGCGGCCCGGGCGGCCATCTGGGTGCGGGACCAGGGTTGCATGCGTCGTTCCTCCGTCAGGCCGCGCCGGCTTCGCCCCAGGGGGCACCGCGCTTCACGTTGACCACGCGATCCACGAAGATGCCGGGCGTCACCACCCGCTCGCCCTCGATCTCGCCCAGCTCGACGATCTTCTCCGCCTGCACGATGGTGAGCGTCGCGGCCATCGCCATCACCGGGTTGAAGTTCCGCCCGCTGCGCCGGTAGGTCAGGTTCCCCCAGCGGTCCGCCTCCCAGGCCTCCACCAGCGCCACGTCGCCGGGCAGGGCCAGCTCCATGACATGCGCGCGCCCGTTGAACTCGCGCTCCTCCTTGCCACGGCCGAGCTGCGTGCCGGCGGCGGTGGGGGTGTAGAAGGCGGGGATGCCGGCGCCGGCGGCGCGCATGCGCTCGGCCAGCGTGCCCTGCGGCACGATCTCCAGCTCCAGCTTGCCGGCCTTGTACAGGTCCTCGAACACCACCGAGCCGGCGCTGCGCGGGAAGGAGCAGATGATCTTCCGCACCCGCCCCAGTTCCATCAGCCGCGCAAGGCCCACGCGCCCGGTGCCCGCGTTGTTGCAGACCACGGTCAGGTCCGTCGCACCCTGCTCGATCAGCCCGTCGATCAGCTCATCCGGCTGCCCCGCGGCGCCGAAGCCGCCGATGAGCACGGTGCTGCCATCCTTCACCCCCGCCATGGCCTCCGCCATGTCGCGGACGATCTTGTTGATCACGTCTGCTTCTCTCCCGGTGTCATGTAGGCCGCTATGCGGTCATAGGGCGTGAGCGCGGCGATGGAAGCCATGTCCCCCGCCAGCAGCGCGCGCCCGGCTTCCAGGGCCGCGCCATAGGCTGCGCGGGCCAGGGCGCCGCCCACGCTCACGCGCCGCACGCCCATCTCAGCCAGCCGCGCCAGCGGCAGGGCGCCGGAACGCGGGCCGATCAGCACGTTCACCGGCTTCGGCGCCACGGCGCGCACCACGGCGCGGATGGCGTCCTCATCCGGCAGGGCGGGCGCGTAGAGGCAATCCGCACCCGCCTCCGCGAAGGCCACCAGGCGCCGGATCGTGTCGTCCAGGTCCGGCCGCCCATGCAGGAAATTCTCGGCCCGTGCCGTCAGCACGAAAGGATGCGGGGCGTCCCGCGCCGCCCGTGCCGCCGCCGCGATACGCGCGACGGACTGGTCGAAGCCATGGATGGGGGATGCCGGATCGGCGGTGGTGTCCTCGATCGTGCAGCCGCAAAGCCCGGCCGCGATCGCGCCGCGCACCGTCTCCGCCGCATCCTCCGGCGCGGGGCCGAAGCCGTCCTCCAGATCGGCCGAGGCGGGCAGGTCCGTGGCGCACACGAGATCCCGCGCATTGGCCAGCGCCTCGGCCCGCGAGATCGCCGCCTCGCCATCCCGCCGCCCGAGCATGAAGGCCAGCCCGGCCGAGGTGGTGGCCACGGCCTGGAAGCCCAGCCCGGCCATCAGCCGCGCGCTGCCGGCATCCCAGGCATTGGGCAGGGCGAAGCAGCCCGCCGCATGCAGGGCGCGGAACCGCTCCGCCTTCTCCGCCACCGTTCCGCTCACGCCGCCCTCCGTCCCGCGCGCTCATTGGTGAAGCCGTGCAGCCGCATCGGTGCCGGTTCCATGCCGTGCAGGGCGCGCAGGATGTTCGCGGCCAGCCAGGCATCCTCCAGCGCGCCGTGCAGCGCCGTCTCCCGCGCCAGCCCGCATTCGGCCGCGGCATGGCCCAGGCCGGAACGCAGCCCCGGCCGCATCCGCCGCCAGGCCTGCATGGTGCAGAACTCCCCGGACCAGGGGCGCGCCATGCCCAGCCGCTCGAACTCGCCGCCCAGCATCCGCCGGTCGAAGGAGAGGTTGTGCGCGCAGCCCACCGCGCCGCCGAAGAAGCCGGCCACCTCCTCCGCATGCGCCGCGAAGCCCGGCTGCCGCGCGAGATAGGAATCCGAGAGCCCATGCACCCGGAAGGCGCTGAAATGGCAGGGCATGCCGGGGGAGAAGACGAGATGCAGCGTCGCCTCCGGCTCCAACGCGGCATCCAGCCGCACGGCGCCGAGGGAGACGACGCGGTCCTGGCCGGTGCAGCCCGTGGTTTCCGTGTCGAAGACGATGACGGGGTGTCCGGGGATCAAGAAAGCGCCTTTCCGGAAGCCAGCATGGCCGGGAAGCTGCCACAGGCGGGGGGAGGCGTCTCCCCCCAACCCCGCCTCATCCGCCCTGCGCCAGTTCGATCACCGCATCCGCCGCCCAGGCCCCCTGGCCTTCCGGCAGGACCAGCACCGGGTTCACATCCACCGAGACGAGCCTTTCCCCGGCCGCCACGGCGAAAGCCGAGAGGGCGGAAAGGGCCCACGCCAGGGCCGGCACATCGGCCCGGGGCCGCCCGCGCGCGCCATCCAGCAAGGGGAAGCCACGGAGGGAGCGGATCATCGCCTCCGCCTCCGCCACGTCCACCGGGCAGCGGCGCAGCGCCACGTCCCGCAGCACCTCGATGAACACGCCGCCCAGCCCCACCATGGCCACGGGGCCGAAGACGGGATCGCGCAGGATGCCCAGCGCCACCTCCACCGCCCCGCTGACCTGGCGCGCCACCAGCACCCCAGTCACGCGGGCCTTGGGCGCGTTCTCGGCCGCGTTCCACATCAGTCGCTCGTAATTCGCCCGGACCGCCTCCTCGTCGGCCACGTTCAGCATCACGCCGCCGATCTCGGACTTGTGCAGGATGTCCGGGGAGAGAAGCTTCATCACCACGGGGAAGCCGATGGCGCGGGCGGCCTCCACCGCCTCCTCCATGCTGGTCGCGGTGGCCTCGGGCACGGCGGGCACCCCGGCATCGGCCAGGATGCGCTTCGCCTCCGCCTCGTTCGGCGTGGCCTGCGGCAGGGTCACGGCCGGCAGCGGCACCGTTCCGCGCGGCACCCGGGCGAAGGCCGCCCCGAACCGCCCCTGGGCCGCCAGCGCCACCACGGCGCGGGAGGGATCCTCGAACACCAGATAGCCGTCCGCCTCATACTCCCTCACCCGTTCCGGCGGCGCGAGGACGCTGAGGCACCAGAGCCGGTCCGGATGGTCCGCCCGCACCGCGTTCAGCTCGGCCCGCAGCCGGGGCGCCAGGGCGGGGGAGGCACCCACCGTGGTGAAGAAGGCGATCAGGCTGGAATAGCCCCCATCCTCGACCATGCTGCGGGCGAAGGCGCCCACGAGGGCCATGTCGTTGAAGACCTGCGCCGTGCAGTCCACGGGGTTGGAGGGATTGCTGAACGGGATCAACGCCTTCAGTCGCGCCTGTGCCGCCTCCGGCATGGGGGGCATGGGGATTCCCTGCTCCTCCGCCGCGTCGGAGATCATCACCCCCGCCCCGCCGGAGATGGAAACCACCCCCAGCGTGTTCCGCACCGGGTAGATCCGGGGCGTCGCGGCATAGACGACATCCAGCATCTCCTCCGTGTTCCGGGCGCGGTGGACGCCGAATTCCTCGAGCACCACCCCGGTCACGGCATCATCCCCCGCGATGCTGGCGGTGTGGGACTGCGCCGCATGGGCGCCCAGGGCGGAGCGGCCGACCTTCATCATCACCACGGGCTTGCCCGCCCGGCGCGCGGCTTCCAGCGCCGCCAGGAAATGCGGCCCTTCCCGCACGCCCTCGGAATAGGCGGCGATGATGTCCACCCCGTCATCCTCGGCCATCCAGCCGATCACGTCGCCCAGCGTCACCTCGGCCTCGTTGCCCGTGGTGACCAGCACGGGGGTGGAGATGCCCCGGTTCCGGGCCGCGCCGAACAGATGGGTGCCATAGGCGCCGGACTGGCTGGCGATGCCCACCCGCCCGCGCCCGGGGATGGGGTCCACCGGCCAGCCCACATCGAAGGAGGAGGTGAAGATCGGGAAATAGCCGAGCGGCGCGTTGAACAGGCCCAGGCAGTTGGGGCCCAGCAGCCGCATGCCATGCGCGCGCGCGGTGGAGACGAGCTGTTCCTGCGCCGCGCGGCCGGCCTCGTCCACCTCCGCATAGCCGGCGGTGAAGACGATGGCCGCCGGGCAGCCCCGCCGCCCCAGCTCATCCACCGCCTGCTCGGCCAGGGCGCCCGGCACGGCAATGATGGCCGCGTCCGGCGCGCCGGGAAGGGCGGCTATATCGGGATAGGCCACCAGCCCCTGCACCCGGTCCCGCTTTGGGTTCACCGGCCAGAGCGCGCCGGAGAAGCCCCGCTGGATCATGCTGTGCACCGGCCGGCCGCCAATGCGGGTGGGCTCGTCGGAGGCCCCGATCACCGCCACGCTGCGCGGCGCCACCATGGGCCGCAGGGAGGCGAAGCCCGCCCCCGCCGCCACGCCCGAGCCACCATCGGCCATGCCGCATCCTCCCGCCCGTTATGGCGGAAGGCTGCCCCCGGGCCGCCTCGGGGGCAAGCGGCCCCTAGCTCTCCTCCTCCTCGACCTCCTCGTCATAGGAAACCTCGGCGCCGCCGACCACGGCGAGGCAATCGGCATAGGTGGAGAGGATCCAGTCGCGGTCATGCACCTCCCCTTCCTGCGAGGACGCCATGATGATCCGCAGCAGGGCGAGCGCCACAGCGGGCTCGCCCTCGCCCTGGATCTCGATCTTCGGCAAGTCGGACACAGCAACCCCTTCCACGTCGCGCACGGGTGGTTTCTACGCGTCAGAACCGCGACGGATGCGGCGGCTTGCCCGGGATCACGGGGAGTTTGAAACGCGGCATTCTGCAAATCGTTCGCAACTTCATTGCATCTGCTCTGCGGGTGGGTTATGGGCTGCGCCTCCGACTGACGCATCGCGGTTCCGGCGCCCCCCGCCGGGCCGCCCCGCGGGGTTCCATCCCCCGCATGCCGCGATGACCGGTCGCGTGTGACAAGGACGCGCAGAGCATGCCCCTCGCCCGCCCCTTCCGGCTCCTGCCCATGCTGCTGATGGCGGCGCTCGCCACGGGCCCAGCCCTGGCGCAGAACACCCCCGCCCCGGCGGCGCCCGGACCCGATGCCCCGAAGCTATCGGTCGAGCTGAACCGGCTCGAGGCGCGCAACGAGGGCTGCCGCGTCTGGATGCTGGTGCGGAACCCGGGCCCGGCGGTCGATCCCCTCCGGCTCGACCTCGTGATCTTCGGGAAGGACCAGGTGGTGAACCGCCGCATCGCCCTGGATCTCGGCCCGCTCCCGGCCGAGAAGACCATGGCACGCATCTTCGACCTGGCCGGCACGCCCTGCGACGGCGTGGGCCATATCCTCCTGAATGACGTGCTGGCCTGCGCCCCGGATGCCCCGGCGGCCTGCCTCGCCCGCCTTTCGGTCAGCTCGCGCGCTCAGGGCGTGGCGCTGGAGAAGTAAGGCATGAACCCCGCCGCGCCTGCCGCCACCCCCGCCATGCCCGCGGCGCCTTCCGCCGCCCTCCCCCCCGCCCCGGGCGCGGCGGCGCTGCCGCCCCCCGGCACCGGCCAGGGCGCCGCCGACCTCGCCCATGCGGCGGCCGCGCATGACCTCTCCCCCCTCGGCCTGTTCATGATGGCCGACCCGATCGTGAAGGGGGTGATGCTGCTGCTCATCCTCGCCTCGATCGCCTGCTGGGGCATCATTATCGAGAAGATGATCGCCGCCCGCCGCCTGAAGGCGGAGGCGAACCGCCTGGCGGGCGCGGTCACCGGCGCCGCCACCCCCGAGAGCGGCCTGGCCGCCGAGGTGATCCGCGCCGGCGCCCGCGAATGGCATGAGGGCCGCGACGCCGCCGAGAGCCGGGGCGAGTACCGCGAGCGCATGGAATACGCGATGCGCGCCCCCCTCGTCGCCGCCTTCCGCGCGGCCGAGCCGGGGCTGCCGCTGCTGGCCACCATTGGTGCCGTCGGCCCCTTCGTCGGCCTGTTCGGCACGGTCTGGGGCATCATGAACTCCTTCTCCGGCATCGCCCGCAGCGGCGACACCAGCCTGGCCGTGGTGGCGCCGGGCATTGCGGAGGCGCTGTTCGCCACCGCCATCGGCCTCGTGGCCGCCATCCCCTCGGTCATGGCCTATAACCGCTTCACCGTGGCCTTCACCCGCATCCGCCAGGGCGCCATGGCCTCCATCCATGAGCTGGCGGCCGGCATGGCGCGCCGCCCCGCCCCCTCCCGTGTGCGGGCGGCGGAGTAGCGCGGCATGGCCATGTCCTTCGGCGGCGGCCGGGGGGATGACGACGACGCCGCCCCGATGGCGGAGATGAACGTCACCCCGCTGGTCGATGTGATGCTGGTGCTGCTCATCATCTTCATGGTGGCGGCACCGATGATGACCGTGGGCGTGCCGGTGAACCTGCCGCGCACCGCGGCGGCGCGCGCCGCCTCCTCCAACCCGCCGCTGATCCTCACCGTGGCGCCGGGCAACCGGCTCTATGTCGGCAAGGAGGAGGTGACGGAGGAGGCCCTGACCCAGCGCCTCCTTGCCCTGCGGGAAAGCGACCCCGAGGCCCCGGTGCATGTGCGCGGCGACCGCAGCGTGCCCTATGGCGACGTGCTGCGCGCGATGGGCCGCGTCTCCCGCGCCGGGATCACCAAGGTGTCCCTCATCGCCGAGGCCGACGCCGCCGCGCCCGCGGTGCAGGCGCGCTAAAGGCTCTCTCCATGGCCCCGCTCCTCGCCGAGAAGCCGCGCGAGACGATCGTGCCGAAGCTGCCCGCGGCCCCGCCGCCCGGCCCCGCCCCGGCGGTGCTGGCGGCCGCCATGGCCGGCGTGGCGCAGTCGGCGCCGCCAGCCCCCGCGCCGGTGGGTGCGCGCCGCTTCCTGCGCCCGGCAGCCTGGGGCCTTTCCGCCCTCATCCATCTCGGCCTGGTTCTGCCCTTCCTCCTTGCGGAGGATGCGCCCGGGCCGCCCGCCGCGCTGCTGGAGGTGGAGACCATGCCCGCGCCGGAGCCGATGGCGGAGCAGGAACAGGCCCCCGTGGCGGAGCAGGCCGCCACAGCGCCGGCCGAGGCCGTGGCCGCCGCCGCGCCGCCCGAGGCCGTTCAGCCCCCGCCGCCCGACACGGCCCAGCCCCCGCCGCCGGAACTGGCTCCGCCGCCCCCCCCGGAGGCCGCCCCGCCGCCTCCGCCGGAGACCGTGGCCGCGGTGCCGCCCGCGCCCGCCCCCATGCCGCCGCCCGAGGCCACGCGCCCGCCCCCGCCTGAGCAGGTGGCGATGGTGGAGCCCGACCCGGTGGCCGCGGCCGAGCCCGACCTTCCGCCCCCGCCCGAGCCGCCGCCTGTCCAGGCGGTGGAGCCGCCGGTGGAACTGGCCGAGCCCCTTCCCCTGCCGCCGCCGCCCGCGCCGCCACCACTCCCGGAGCCGCAGCAGGCCCGCACCCCTCCCCGGCCCACGCCGCCACCCCAGCCCCGCCGCCCACAGGTGGCGGAGCGGGCGCCGGTGCAGCCCTATTCCCCGCCCGCGGCCCCGGCGCCCGTGGCGCCCAGCCCGGCCCCTGCCGCCCCCGCGGCGGCGGCCGCGCCGGCCCGCGCCTCCTCCATCCCGCCCAGCTATGTCGGGCAGATCCAGGCGGCGCTGCGCCGGGTGCAGCGCTATCCCGCCGGCGCCCGCGCCCGCCGCGCCCAGGGCGTGGCCATGGTGAACTTCACCCTGGCCCGGGATGGCCGCGTGGTCAGCGCCCGCCTCGCCCGTTCCTCCGGGGACGAGGACCTGGACGAGGAAGCCCTGGCCATGATGGAGCGGGTGAGCATGCCGCCCCTGCCGGACGACTATGCCGGCAACACCATGCCGCTAGTTGTACCCATTAGTTTTACGCTCCGCTGAACAGGGCGGGTCCTACCCGGCCCGGCAGGCGCTTGTTTGCGGGGCGAATTCATCCGCCCCGCCCGGTTCCGCCCTTCGCCGATCCGCTCTAGCCTCCGCGCCGGAACGACCAGGCAAGGCCAACAACCATGAATCTCGCCCGCTTTCCCCGCGTCCGGCTTGGCCACATGCCCACGCCGCTGGAGCCGATGGAGAATCTTTCCAGGCACCTCGGCGGGCCGAAGCTCTGGATCAAGCGGGACGACTGCACCGGTCTTTCCAGCGGCGGCAACAAGACCCGCAAGCTGGAATACCTGATGGCCGAGGCCCTGGCGCAGGGGGCGGACACGGTCATCACCCAGGGTGCCACCCAGTCCAACCATGCCCGCCAGACCGCCGCTGCGGCCGCGAAGCTTGGCCTGGCCTGCCACATCCTGCTTGAGGACCGGACGGGCTACACCGACCCTGCCTATACCCAGTCCGCCAATGTGCTGATGGACAAGCTGCACGGCGCCACCGTCTCCCGCCGCCCCGGCGGGGCCGACATGCAGGCGGAGATGGAGACCCTGGCGGAGGAGCTGCGGAACTCCGGCAAGCGCCCCTATGTCATTCCCGGCGGTGGATCCAACCCCGTCGGCGCACTGGGCTATGTCGGCGCCGCGCTGGAGCTGGTGAACCAGGCTTCCGAAATCGGGCTTCGGATCGACCATGTGGTGCATGCCACGGGCAGCGCGGGCACCCAGGCCGGGCTGGTCACCGGCCTCGTTGCCCTGAACAGCGGCATTCCCGTGCTCGGCATCGGCGTGCGCGCCCCGCGCGAGAAGCAGGAGGCGAATGTCCTCGCCCTCGCCCAGCGCACCGCCGACCATCTCGGCCTGCCCAAGGACACGATCCGGGCCGAGCATGTGCGCGCCAATTGCGACTATGTCGGCCAGGGCTACGGCATCCCCACCCAGGGCATGGTGGATGCCGTGAAGCTGCTGGCGGAGAAGGAAGGGATCCTTCTCGACCCCGTCTATTCCGGCAAGGGCATGGCCGGGCTGATCGACCTGATCGGCCAGGGGCACTTCAAGCCGGAGGAGAACGTGGTCTTCATCCACACCGGCGGCGCGGTGGGCCTGTTCGGCTACCCGAGCGCCTTCGACCTGCCGGCCGAAGCGGCCTGACCCGGTGATCCCGGAGAGGGCAGCGCTCTCTCCGGGCCAGTGCCCTGGTACCGGCGACGGGCAAGCGCGCCGTCTCCATCCCGGGGGGAGCCGGGCCGCGATGCCTCAGGCCGGCTCCGTCGCCTTCCGCCCCTCGCCGCAGAGCCGCCGCACATCCGCCACCAGGGCCGCCCCGTCCCAGGCCGCCGCGCCTTCCAGCCGGCCGCGCTCACGCCCCTCGCGATCGATCAGGATGGTGGTGGGCAGCCCGCGCGCCTTGAAGGCGCGCATGGCGGCGGAGCCCGGATCCAGCCAGATGCCGAGATTCTTGATCCCGATGCGCGTGTAGAAGGGCTCCACCTGCGCCCGCCCGCCGCGGTCGGATGAGGCGGGGATCACGAGGATCTCCTCCCGGGCGAGCAGGGCGGCCAACCGGTCCAGCGCCGGCATTTCCTCCACGCAGGGCGGGCACCAGGTGGCCCAGAGGTTGAGCACCACCCCCTTGCCCCGGAAATGGCCAATCTCCCGCCGTGTCCCCTCGGGGTCGGTCAGGGCGAATTCGGGCAGGGGCTTGGGTCCGTCCTCCCGAAGCACCCCCACGGTCTGCGCCCGCGCTGGACGTTGGGGGAGGGCCGCGCCTAGTGTCCCGCCCGCAAGAAGGCCCAGCGCGCCGCGGCGGCCAAAACTCACCACTGATCGAGATCTCCTCACCCGTGCCCGACGACCACGCCAAGCCCCAGAACCCTGCCAACGCCGCCCAGGCCAATGCGGCCTGGGGCGGGCGCTACGCGGCCGGGCCATCCGCCATCATGCAGGCGATCAACGCCTCCATCGGCTTCGACCGCAAGATGTGGCGCCAGGACATCAAGGGAAGCCTGGCCCATGCCGCGATGCTGGCGCATGTGGGGATCATCTCGGCCGAGGACGAGGCCGCGATCCGCGATGGGCTGGAAGCCATCGGCCAGGAGATCGAGGCGGGCGAGTTCCCCTTCAGCGAGGCGCTGGAGGATATCCACATGAACATCGAGGCCCGCCTGACCGAGCGCATCGGGGAGGCGGGCAAGCGCCTGCACACCGGGCGCAGCCGCAACGACCAGGTGGCCCTGGATGTCCGCCTCTGGACCCGCGACGCGATCGACGGGCTGGATGCCCAGATCGCCGACGTGATGAGGGCGCTGGCGGAAAAGGCCGCCGAGCATGCCGGCACGGTGATGCCGGGCTTCACCCATCTCCAGCCCGCCCAGCCCACCACCTTCGGCCACCACCTGCTGGCCTATGTGGAGATGCTCTCCCGCGACCGCGGCCGGCTGGCCGATTGCCGCCGCCGCCTGAACGAAAGCCCGCTCGGCGCCGCCGCCCTCTGCGGCACGGGCTTCCCGATCGACCGGCACATGACCGCCGCCACGCTGGGCTTTGACGGCCCCACCCGCAACAGCCTAGATTCCGTGGCGTCCCGCGACTTCGCGCTGGAGTTCCTCTCCGCCGCCGCGATCTGCGCCACCCATCTCTCCCGCTTCGCGGAGGAGGTGGTGATCTGGACCAACCCCTATTTCAACTTCATCAAGCTGAGTGACGCCTTCACCACCGGCTCCTCGATCATGCCGCAGAAGCGCAACCCGGATGCGGCGGAGCTGGTGCGCGCCAAGCCCGGCCGGATCACCGGCGCTCTGGTCGGCCTGCTGACCGTGATGAAGGGCCTGCCCCTGACCTATGGGAAGGACATGCAGGAGGACAAGGAAGGCATCTTCGACGCGGCCGAGAACCTGGCCCTGGCCCTGGCCGCCACCGCCGGCATGGTGCGGGACATGGAGCCCGTGGTCGGGCGCCTGGCCGATGCGGCCGGCGCCGGCTTCTCCACCGCGACCGACCTCGCGGACTGGCTGGTGCGGGAGCTGAAGCTGCCCTTCCGGGACGCCCACCACGTGACCGGCCGCCTTGTCGCCAAGGCCGAGAGCCTGAAGGTGGACCTCTCCGGCCTCACGATCGGGGAGATGCAGGCGGTGGAGCCGCGCATCACGGAAGCGGTGTTCAACGTGCTCTCCGTCGCCGCCTCCGTCCGCTCCCGCACCTCCTTCGGCGGCACGGCCCCGGCCAATGTGGCCGCCATGGCACGGGAATGGGTGGAGAAGCTGGCATGAGGATTCTCCTTGCCCTCTCCGCGCTGCTGGTGCTCGCGGCCTGCGGGCGCGTGGGCCCGATCCGCCCGCCCGGCCCGCAGGAGGCCATCATCTACCCGCGCACCTATCCCTACATCCCGCCGGCGAGCCGCTCCGGCGTCGCCGCGCCGACGGGGACACCGGTGCCGGAATCCCTGACCCCCGGTGCTCCCCCGGCCTGGACCGGCGGCGAGGCGGGCGACACGCCCATCTCCCGCCCGGGCAGCCCGCGCTAGGCCACCCATGCGCGGCCTGGTGGTGATGCTGCTGGTGGCGGGCGGGGCGGGGGTGCTTGCCACCTTCGGACTCGCCCTCTCCGGTGACACGCCGGGCGCCATGCGGGCTGCCGGCATGGCCTCCTCGGCCCTGATCCTGGGCATCATCCTGCACCGGCGCTGAGACGGGGACACCAGGAAGGGGAGACCAAAACGGGGGGCGCGCGCCCCGCCGCAGGGCAGGGATGCGCAGCCACCGGTTGTCCCCGAACCCATGAACCCCGATATGGACGGACAGGCGAGGCGGCCTTGGTAGCCCTCGCCCTCCCATGCGCCGTCCCCCGCGCCGGGTCCTGCCTGATGAGGCAGGCCGCCGCGTCCAGGCGCTCCCTTCTTCCTTGGACGTCTGGAATGCCTTTCGAAACGCTCCCCGCGCCGCTGCGCGATGCGCTTGCCACCCGTGGCTACGCCAACCCCACCCCGGTCCAGTCCGCCGTGCTCGCCGAGGGCACCGCGGGGCGTGACCTGCTGGTCTCCGCCCGCACCGGCTCCGGCAAGACCGTCGCCTATGGCCTGGCCATGGCCGGCGACCTGCTGGGCGACGCCGCCCGCCTCCCCTCGGCCGGGGCGCCGCTGGCCCTCATCGTCGCCCCCACCCGGGAACTGGCGCTGCAGGTGAAGACCGAGCTGACCTGGCTCTACGGCCCGGCCGGCGGCCGCATCGCCTCCTGTGTCGGCGGCATGGACCCCGTGGCCGAGCGCCGCGCCCTCTCGGCCGGCGCGCATATCGCGGTGGGCACCCCCGGCCGCGTGCGCGACCATATCGAGCGCGGCAACCTCAAGACCGACGCCATCCGCGCCGTGGTGCTGGACGAGGCCGACGAGATGCTGGACCTCGGCTTCCGCGAGGAGCTGGAGGCCATTCTCGGCGCCCTGCCGGCCGAGCGCCGCACCCTGCTCTTCTCCGCCACCGTGCCGCGGCCCATCGCGCAGATGGCCAAGCAGTTCCAGCGCGACGCGCTGCGGATCGAGGCCACCTCCGGCGACGAGCCGCATGGCGATATCGCCTACCGCGCCGCCCTTGTCGCCCCCGGCGACATCGAGCGCGCGGTGGTGAACGCCCTCCGCCTGGAGGACGCGCCGATCTCCATGGTGTTCTGCGCCACCCGCGCCGCCGTGGCCCGCCTGCATGGCAACCTGGCCGAGCGCGGCTTCACCGCCGTGGCGCTTTCGGGCGAGCTGTCCCAGGCCGAGCGCACCCGCGCCCTGCAGAGCCTGCGCGACGGCCATGCCCGGATCTGCGTGGCCACCGACGTGGCCGCCCGCGGCATCGACCTGCCCGAGCTGGACCTGGTGATCCATGCGGAGCTTCCGCGCGATCCCGAGACCCTGCTCCACCGCTCCGGCCGCACGGGCCGCGCGGGGCGCAAGGGCGTCAGCCTCCTCATCGTCCCGCCCGCCCGCCGCCGCATGGCGGAGCGCCTGCTCCAGGCCGCGCGCGTGGAGGCCAGCTGGGGCCCCGCCCCTTCGGCCGAGCAGGTGCGCGCCAAGGATGCCGAGCGCATCGCGGCCCGCGCGACCGAGTTGCTGGGCGAGGAGGCGGCCGAGGAGGACATGGCCATCGCCCGCACCCTGACGGGCATCACGGGCGATCCTGCCGGCTGGAGCAACGCGGAGGACGGTGTCTCCCCCACCGGCATCAACCCGCTCGCCCTCGCCGCCGCCCTGGTGAAGCTCATCCGCGCGCCCTTCCCGGCGCCGGAGGAACTCGCCCCCATGCAGGACCGTGGCCGCCGCCCCGGTTTCGAGGGGGCCGGGGATGACCGCAGCCGCGACCGTGGCGCCGGCGCGCCGCCGCCCGCCTCCGAGGGGGTATGGTTCCGCGTCAGCGTGGGGCGCGAGGGCCAGGCCGATCCGCGCTGGATGCTGCCCTTCCTCTGCAAGCGCGGCGACGTCTCCCGCGCGGAGATCGGGCGCATCCGCATCCAGGGCCGCGAGACCCAGGTGGAGATCGCGCCCTATGCCGCCGCGCACTTCGCCACCAATGCCCGGCGGCCCGGCGGCGAGGAAGCGCATATCCGGATCGAGCCGATGCAGCCCATCTCGCGCGGGGCCCCGCGCCGGCACCGGGCCTGATGGCCGGGGGGAAGCCCCGCGCTTCCCCCTGCCCCGCCGCGCCGGGGCTACAGGCCTTCGAGCAGCCTGATCTTCAGGTCGCGGAACGCGCTCTGGAAGCGCGACGTCCGCTGCTCCTCCAGCATCGTCTCCAGCGCCTGCCCCAACTCGCGCAGGCGGGCATCGCCGAGGCGCTGGGCGTGCAGGAACATGGAGCGTTCCTCCGAACCGGCATGGTGGTCCACGGCCGCGTGCAGCGCGCGGAGATGCGCCTCGAACTCGGGGCTGGCCGTGTTCAGCTTCAGCGTCATCGCCAGCAGGTCCGAGAGCTGGCGGTGTTCGGAATGCGCGACCGGCACATCCTCGCTGACCGGCTGGACCGCCGGGTAGAAGATGTGGTCCTCGATCTGCTCGTGGATCTCCAGCTCGGAGGCGAGGGTCCGCATCAGGTCACGGCGCTGCGGATCCTCGGCCGGCATCGCCCTGATGGTCTCAAAGAGGCGGCGGAGCAGCTGGTGATGCTCGACCAGCACCTCATCCGCTTTCCGGCCCTGGGGGGCGCCGCTCCCCGCCGCCGCCTGGCGGGCGGGCTTCGCGTCCAGCCGGGCGGCCGTCACGGCATCGTCGCCGCGCTCCTGCTCCCGCCGGATCTCGATCATGCCACCCGTCACGCGCACCTCGTACCGGGGCTGCGGGCAGGTGGAGGGACCGCTGCTCGGCCATCCCGTCGCCAGATCGTAGCGGGACCCGTGCCAGGGGCAGACCAGCTCGCCATTCAGGACCCAGCCCTGGTCCAGCGGCCCCCCGAGATGCGAGCAGCGCGCGCCCATCGCGCGCACGCGCCCCCTGTGACGGACGAGGACGATGCCGATGGCCTGGCGGGCATGCTCGTCCCATACCTCCACCCGGCGCGGCCGGTCCTCCTCCAGTTCCGCCAGGGGCAGCACGGGCGTGAAGTCGCGGGGTTCAGGGCTCCGGTCGGCATGGTCGCTGCCGATCCGGCGGCGGTACACCATGTGCCCGCCGAGATAGCCGCCCAGGAACATGCAGGCCCATCCGGCCGCGCTCGCCAGCCTTCCCTCGTTCCGGCGCCCACGCCCGCGCAGGACGATGGAGGTGAGGTTGAGCGCCAGCGCGGTGCTGTTGACGATCGCATGGACCAGCCCGACCCGGCGGTCCCGCCCATTGACATGCTGCCAGTCGGCCATGCCGGTCGCCGCCGCCGCCACGGCGCCCGCCGCGCCGGCCTTCAGCGCGATCTCGGCTGCCCGGGCCGCCCCTCTCGGCCGCAGGCCGAGCACGGCCAGCAGGTCCAGCGCCAGGGCGAAGGTCCAGGTTCCGATGGGGATGGTGACGAGCATCGGATGAATCGGATGCCCGAACCAGGTGCCGTGCAGGGCATCCCCGAGCTTCCCGGCCGGGCGGCCCGCGATCTGCGCCGGACGGGCCATGGCCGTTTCGATCGCGTGGCCTGGCCCGTCGAGCGCCGAGGCGCTCTCGATCCGGCTGATTCCGGCATCGGCAGCCCGTGCAAACCTGCCCCTTGGAAATCTGAAAAATCCCATCCGGAGGCCTTTCGCGTCTGACCGGCCGGAGGGTTGCGCCAACCGCCGCGGCCCCTCCTCAACGCGCCTGGCCGCCGACAGTTCGCACCGGCCCCAGCGCGGTCACCCCGCCGCCTCAGCCCTTCCCGGAGGCGATCGACAACACGCGCCGCGCCATTTCGGATACGCCCGGGCCGGCTTCCCGCAGCACCCGGTCGCGGTCGAGCATGAAGGCCGGGGCGCCGCAGTTGAAGGCGGCGATCCCGCCATCCGGGAGGATGATGGCCGCGCCCGCCGCATGCACCTCCCGGTTCCAGTCACCGATGGAGATGGTGAAGCCCAGGGCGGCGTGCATATCCACCGCCTCGTGCAGCGCGTCGCGCACCCGGGCCCAGCGCTCGGGGAAGCGCTCCTCGATCTGCTGGTCGATGGCCGCGCGCTCCTCCGCCTGCGCCACGGCGTAATAGGCGCGACCCATGGCGGTGACGGCGAGCGGGAGGCGCGAGCCGAGGCCGAGCTGCAGCGCCACGGCCGAGGCGGGCTGCGCATGCTCCACATAGAGCATCGAGAGCCGGTCCCGCCGCCCGAGCGAGACCGAGGCGCCGAGGCGCTGGGACAGCGCCTCCATCAGCGGCCGCGCCACGCCGCGCACGGCCATGTTCGCCAGGGCAAGCTGCCCCAGCGCCACGGCGGCGATGCCCAGCTGGTACTTCGCGAAGCGCGGCAGGTATTCCAGGTAGCCCAGCCGCGTGAGCGTATGCGTGAGGCGGGATATCGTGGGGCGGGGCAGGCCGGAGCGCTCGGCGATCTCCTGGTTGCCCAGCATGCTGTCCCGCGTGGTGAAGGCTTCCAGGATGGTGAAGCCGCGCGCGATCGCCTCGACGAATTGCGGGTCGCGCGCGGCCTCCTCCCCGCCGGGGGCGGAGCGGGCCGGGCGGGCATCGCCGGGAATGACCTTGCGGATCCTCATCCCGCCGCTCTAGGCGGAATGCCCGGAGGCGTCCAACCGGTGCTACTCCACGCGCAGGTTCAGGCGCTGGATCATCTCCCGCTCGTATTCGGTGCGGCGGGCGATGAACTCGCGGAATTCCTCGGTGCTGCGGTATTCCAGCGGCATGTCGAACTGGCTGCGCACCTGGACGTTGCGCGGGTCGAACAGCGCCTCGCGGAAGGCGTCGTGCAGCACGCGGACCACGCCGGGATCCATCCCCTTCGGCCCCATGACACCATAGGGCGAGGTGACGACCATGTCGTAGCCCAGCTCCTTCAGCGTCGGCACGTCCGGGAAGCGCGGCGCGCGCTCGGCGGACCACACGCTGAGCACGCGCATGCTGCCGGCTTCCGCATGCGGGGCCCAGGCGGAGCTGTCCGCGATGCTTTCCACCTGCCCGCCGAGCACGGCCGTCACGCCCTCGTTCGAGCCTCGGAAGGGCACATGGGTGAACTCCACCCCCTCCTTCCGCGCGATCTCCTCCATCGCCAGGTGGTTCGTCGTCGCGATGCCGGAGGTGGAGTAGGTCACGCGGCCCGGATTGGCGCGGGCGCGGGCCAGGTAGTCCGCCCAGGTCCTGACGGGGCTGTCCGCGCGCACGGCCACGCCGAAGAGCCAGCCGGTGAGGCCGATGATGGGCGTGAAATCCGCCACCGGGTCCCATCCCGCATTCCGCACCATGAAGGTGCGGCGGATGACCGAGAGATGCATCTGGCCCAGCGTGTAGCCATCCGGCCGCGCCTCCCGCGCGATGAAGGGGGCGTGCATCGTGCCGCCCGCGCCCGGGCGGTTCTCGATGATCACGGGCTGGCCGAGCCGTGCCTGCGAGATGTCGGCCATGGAGCGCAGCTGCGCATCGGCCGAGGCGCCGGGCGGCCAGGGCACGATCAGGCGGATCGGCCGTTCGGGGTAGCGCCCCTGCGCCCGCGCCAGGCGCGGGGCCGCCAACGGCGCCGCCAGCACGGCCGCCCCCGCCGCCACCAGGCCACGGCGTGGCAGGATGAGGGGCCCGCTGGCCCCCTTCTTCGTGTCACTCATGCTTTCCTCCCTGTCGCCGGCCCTTATCCGCCCCTTGTGGCAGGGGCGCCGTGCCGGTCGTGTCAGTCGATGCTCAGCTTCAGCTTGGCGACCATTTCCTGCTCATAGGAAACACGTTCGCGCGCGAAGCGGAGATAGTCCTGCGGGCCGAGATATTCGAGCGGCATCTCCCAGCGCCGCATCACGGCCTGGGTGTTCTCGTCGAACAGCCCCTTCCGGAAGGACTGGTGCAGGGTTTCCACCACTGCCGGGTCCATCCCCTTCGGGCCCGTCACGCCATAGGGCGAGGTGACGACCATGTCGTGCCCCAGTTCCCGCAGCGTGGGCGCATCGGGGAAGGCGGGCAGGCGATCCTTCGTCCAGACGCAGAGAAGGCGGAACTCGCCCGCTTCCACATTCGGGCGCCAGGCCTGGGCATCGGCCACGCAGTCGATCTGCCGGCCCAGCAGCGCCGTCACGCCCTCCTGCGCGCCGCGGAAGGGCACATGCGTCATCTCCACCCCTTCCCGCGCCAGGATGTCCTCCATGGCGATGTGGTTGGAGGTGGCGACGCCGGAGGTGGAGAAGGTGAGCATCCCCGGCTTTGCCTTCGCGGCCGCCGTCAGGTCCCGCCATGTGCGGTAGGGACTGTCCGAGCGCACCACCACGCCGAAGAGGAAGCCGCTGACCTGCAGGATGTAGGTGAAGTCGTTCACCGGGTCCCAGCTCTGCTGCTTCGTCAGGAAGGGCTGGCGCAGGATGGAGAGGTGGTGCTGCGCGATGGTGTAGCCATCCGGCCGCGCGTTCAGCAGCGCCTGGGCGCCGAGCAGCCCGCGCGCGCCGGGCCGGTTTTCCAGCACCACCTGCTGGCCCAGGTCGCGCCGCACCACGTCGAACATGGAGCGGAACAGCGCATCCAGCGAGCTGCCCGGCGGCCAGGGCACGATGAAGCGGATGGGCCGGTCGGGGTATCGCCCCTGCGCGCGCGCCAGCCGCGGAGCGGCAAGCCCCAGCGCGGCGAGGCCAAGCGCCCCCCGCCGCGATACGCCGCGCGATTCGTTGATCGCGTCCATTGCCTTTCCTCCCTGCATCCCCGGACTCCGGGGAGAACCGTCAGCCCGCCGGAACGAGCCCTCCCGCATCGGAGAGCTGGCGCAGATGGCGCTCCGCATCCCCGAACAGTGCGTCGATCGCGGTCAGCCGCGCGAAGTAGTGGCCCACCGCGTATTCCATCGTCATGCCGATGCCGCCGTGGAGCTGGATGGCCTCCTGCCCCAGCTTCCGCGCGGCGCGGCCGACCTGCACCTTCACGGCGTGGATGGCGCGGCGGCGCTCGGCCGCATCCTCCTCGCCCGCCATCATGGCGGCGTACATCGCCATGCTGCGCGTCTGCTCCAGATGCACCATCATGTCCGCGGCGCGATGCTGCAGCGCCTGGAAGCTGCCAATGGCGGTGCCGAACTGCCTGCGGGTCTTCAGGTAGTCCAGCGTCAGCGCATGGGCCGCCTCCATGGCGCCCACGGCCTCGGCGGCCAGGGCGGCGATGGTCTCGTCCACCACGCGCTCCACCAGGGGCAGCCCATCCTCCGGGTCGCCCAGCACCGCCTCGGCCCGTACGCCGGAGAAGTGGATCTCGGCCGCGCGCCCGCCATCCATGGTGCGATAGGGCTGGCGCGAGACGCCCTCGGCTCCCGCATCCACCAGGAACACGCCCACGCCCCGGCGGTCCCGCGTCTCCCCGGCGGTGCGGGCGGTGACGACCAGCTTGTCCGCGCTGTCGCCATGCAGCACCACGCCCTTGCGGCCCTCGATCACCCAGCCCTCGCCATCCCGCCGCGCGGTGGTGGCGACATCGCCGAGGTCGTAGCGGGATTGCGGTTCCGTCTGCGCGAAGGCGAGCAGCAGCGCGCCTTCCGCGATGCACGGCGCGAGTTCCGCACGCAGCGCGGGCTCGGCGCCGTGGCGCAGGAAGCCGCCGCCGAGCACGACGGTGGTGAGGTAGGGCTCGAGCGCGAGTGCCCCGCCCAGCGCCTCCATCACGATCATCGTCTCCACCGGCCCGCCGCCGAAGCCGCCCTCCTCCTCCGCGAAGGGAAGGCCGAGGATGCCCAGCTCCGCGAAGGCGGCCCAGATCTCCCGGCCCCATCCCCCGGGCGTGGCGGCGATGGCGCGGCGCTGCTCGAAGCCGTAGCGGTCGGCCAGCAGGCGCTTCACGCTGTCCTGGAGAAGCCGCTGCTCCTCGCTGAGTTCGAAATCCATGCCCGTCAGAGTCCCAGGAAGGCCTTGGCCATGATCTGGCGCTGGATCTCGTTCGATCCGCCATAGATCGAAAGCTTGCGCCAGTTGAGATAGGTGCCTGCCACGGTGGTGGCCCATTCCGGCGCCACCTCCGGCATGTTCGAGCCTTCCTGCGGTTCCGGCGGCACCGGCAGGGCATAGGGCCCGGCGGCCTCGAGGTAGAGTTCGGTGATGCGCTGCAGGATCTCCGATCCCCGCACCTTCAGGATGGAGGAGGCGGGGTCCGGCTTGCGCTCGCCGGTGCGCCGCGCCTCGGCGGCGACGACGCGCATCACCGTCATCTCCAGCGCCTTCAGCTCCACCTCCACCTCGGCCAGCTTGTCGCGGAAGCGCGGGTCCTCGATCAGCGGGCGGCCATCCTGCATGGTGCGGGCGGCCAGGCCCTTGAGGCGGCGGATGCGCTCCTGGCTCGTGCCCACGCGGGCCTGGCCCGCGCGCTCATTGCCCAGAAGGAACTTGGCGCAGTCCCAGCCCTTGTTCTCCTCGCCGACAAGGTTCTCAACCGGAACCCTGACATCGTCGAAGAAGACCTCGTTCACCTCATGCGCGCCATCGATGGTGATGATGGGCCGCACGGTCACGCCGGGGCTCTTCATGTCGATCAGCAGGAAGGAGATGCCCTCCTGCTTCTTCGCCTTCGGATCGGTGCGCACCAGGCAGAAGATCCAGTCGGCATGCTGGGCCAGCGTCGTCCAGGTCTTCTGGCCGTTGACGACGTAGTGGTCGCCGTCGCGCACCGCGCCTGTCTTGAGGGAGGCGAGATCCGATCCCGCGCCCGGCTCGGAGAAGCCCTGGCACCACCAGATGTCGAGATTGGCGGTGGCGGGCAGGAAGCGGCGCTTCTGCTCCTCCGTGCCGAAGGCGATGATGACGGGGCCGACCATCAGCGTGTTGAAGGCAACGGGCAGCGGCGCGGGCGCCTTCTGCAGCTCCTCCGTCAGCAGGTAGCGCTGGGTGGAGGTGAGGTCCGATCCGCCCCATTCCCTGGCCCAGTGCGGCACGGCCCAGCCGCGCGCGTTCAGCTTCCGCTGCCACTGCACCCAGTCCTGCTTGTCCAGGTGGTAGCCGCCTTCCAGCTTGCGGCGCGTTTCCGGGTTCAGCTCGGCCTGGACGAAGTCGCGCACCTCCTGGCGGAAGGCACGTTCTTCCGGGGTGAAGCGGAGATCCATCAGGAGGCCTTTTCTTCCGGGGTGGTGGCGGCACGGGCTTCATCGCGCAGCACGCTGGCCAGCAGCTTGCCCGTGGGGCTGCGCGGCAGGGTTTCGCGGATTTCCAGCGCGGCGGGCATCTCGTGCCGGCCGATGCGGTCGCGCAGGAAGGCGAGCAGGTCTTCCAGCGTCATCTCCGCCGCACCGGGACGCAGGGTGACGAAGGCCTTCGCCGCCTCGCCGCGATAGGCATCGGGGATGCCGACCACGATGCATTCGGCCACATCCGGGTGCTCGTAGATCGCCTGCTCGATGGCCGCGGGATACACGTTGAAGCCACCGGAGATGATCATGTTCTTCCGGCGGTCCACCAGGGTGATGTAGCCGCCCCCATCCATCCAGCCGACATCGCCCGTGAGGAAGAAGCCGTCGCGGAAGGACGCTTCCGTCGCATCGGGGCGGTTCCAGTAGCCCTTGAAGACATTGGGGCCGCGGATCGCGATCTCCCCCGTCTCGCCGGCCGGCAGCACGCGGGAGGGATCGTCGAGCGAGACGATCCGCATCTCCACCCCCGGGAGGGGCAGGCCGATCATGCCCGGGCGCGCCGGCGCATCCGGCGTCACGCGCGTGCCGGCGGGGCTGGTCTCCGTCATGCCCCACCCGCCGCCCAGAAAGCGGCCCGTCACGGCCTGCAGCCGCTGCTGCACCTCGAAGGGCAGCGGCGCGCCGCCGGATGAGGTGGAGCGCAGCGAGGAAAGGTCGCGCCTGCCGATATCCGGCTGGCCCAGCAGCCCGATCCACATGGTCGGCACGCCGGGGAAGACGGTCACGCGGCGCCTCTCGATATCGTCCAGCGCGCCGGCCGCGTCGAAGCGCGGGCGCAGCAGCAGTTCATTGCCATCCGCCAGGTGGCGCAGCAGCACCGCGGTCAGCGCGTAAATGTGGAACAGCGGCAGCACCAGCAGCACGCGCTGCTCGCCCGGCGTCAGCGCCAGCCGGTCCCGCCAGCTGCGATAGATGGAAACGGCGGAGGTCAGGTTGCCATGGGTGAGCATGGCACCCTTGGGCAGGCCCGTGGTGCCGCCGGTGTATTGCAGCAGCAGCACGTCATCCGGGTTCGGCTCGGGCCAGATGGCGGGCGGGGGGGAATCCAGCAGCGGCTCCAGCGCGTCCAGCCGCTGCGGCAAGGGCTGCCCTTCGGCGCCGGTCCAGAAGCCGTCGCGCGCGACGAGAACGCGCTCCGCCGCATCGCTGTCCAGCAGCCAGCCGGCGCTGTCGAGCAATGGCGGGAAGTCGGTGGTGATGACGGTGCGCGCGCCGCTGTCGCGCAGCTTGTGCGCCAGCTCCCGCCGCGCATCCAGCGCGCTGAGATGCACGATGCGCGCCCCGGCCCGGGCAAGGGCGAAGAAGCACACGGGGTGCCAGGGCGTGTTGGGCAGGTGCAGCGCCACCGTGCTGCCCGGCCCGATATCGGCCGTGAGGAGACCCGCCGCGAGCCGTTGCACCATGGCGCCGAGCTCGCGATAGGCGATCTGCCGGCCGCGATACTCGATAGCGGGCTTGTCGCCCCATTCGGCCACCGCGCGCTCCAGCAGCGCGGGCAGGGTGCCGATCTCGAGCGGCGCGTCCCAGTGGCATCCCTCGGGGTAGGAAGCTTCCCAGGGACGCCGGCAGCCGCTCATCACGCCCCGGCCTTTTGATCGAGTTCGGCGAAGGTGGAGCCTTCCTGAGCGAGGCGCGTGAGGAGGGGTGCGGGCTGGAGGGTGTCGTCGCGGGTCTGTGCGGCGAAGTGGCGCAGCCGTTCGACGATGCGAGGCAGGCC
>NZ_JAGIZB010000017.1 GCF_017813395.1 Pararoseomonas baculiformis
GGATCACCGCGGCGAAGCGGGTCGGCAGGCAGAGCATGGCGGCGTCTCTTGGCGGGGACGCATCCACCCTAGCCGGTCAGCCCGCTCCGCCGCCTCTCCTCAGCTCAAATGGCCAAAGTCGAGCTAAGTAGACAGCACTTCGGACCAACTCTTGAGTCGGGTTCCCGAAAAGTCCCCGTAGATCCGACGCACACTGGCCTCTCCAATAGCAGCTATTTCTTCAAACAAACCTGCTGCTATGCGATGCGAGGAATTTTCTGCGTCGATGAGGACGGCCAGTTTCAGCGAGCGTTCGTATTCGTTTGGCATCCTAGCAGTATGAACAGCGCGGTTGCCTTGTCATCTCCGAAAGCAGGGGGAGCAGCGGTGCATATCTGCATCTGGTAGGCTCTTGTTCCTTAGCGGATCGTCAGCTTTCGGCCAGGTCTGCCATCAGGCGCGGAGCCAGACAGCTCGCGTTTGCGGCCGCTCGCGAGGCTGGAACGGACATCCAGTCCTACGCCTTCTACCAGCCCGCTGCGCCCCGACCTGCGGTAGCTCTCCCCACTAGTGGAGCGATACTTCCGGCTGAACGATGTGAATTCGGTGGACGCTGCTGCCTCATAGCCGACCCTCGCTGGCCGGGGCATCGCCGCCCCGGCCGCGAGCCCCGCCTCAGGCCCCCAGGATGCGCCGCGCGCCCTCGGCCAGCACGCGCATGCCCAGCGCCAGGTCCTCGTCGCTGGTGTCCTCGGTCCAGTGATGGCTGATGCCGTTGATCGAGGGCACGAAGAGCATCGCCGCCGGCATCACCCGCGCGAGGTACTGGGCGTCATGCCCGGCGCCAGAGGGCATGCGCTGCCACCGGCCCGGCGCCAGCGCCTCGGCGGCATCCGCCAGCGCGTCCTGCAGCCCGGGGTCGCTCACTGCCGGGGTGGAGAGGGACATGGCCTCCAGCGCCACCTTGCAGCGCTCCCGCCGGTTGCTCTCGGCCACGCAGCGCCGCAGCACCACTTCCAGCCGCCGCAGCACGTCAATGTCCACGTCCCGGTACTGGAACAGGATCTCGGCCCTGCCGGGAATGATGGAGGGCGCGCCGGGGCTCAGCTCGATCCGGCCGGCGGTCCACACCGTGCGCTCGGCGCAGTGCCGCGGGAATTCCTCGTCGATCATCGCCAGCAGCCGCACCGCCGCCATGCCCGCATCGCGCCGCTCGGCCATGGTGGTGGTGCCGGCGTGGTTCTGCTGGCCCTCGATGGTGATCTTCCACTGCCAGATGGCGACGATGCCCGTCACCACGCCGATGCCGAGCCCCTGGCCCTCCAGCTGGCGTCCCTGCTCGATATGCATCTCCAGGAAGGCCTTGTAGCGGTCGCGCTCCACCTGCAGGCGCGGCTTGGCTTCCAGCCCGGCCTCGCGCAGCGCCTCGCGCAGCGGCTTGCCGTGGTACTTGTTGGCCAGCCCGTCGATCTCGGATTCCTCGAGGATGCCGGTGAAGGAACGGCTGCCGATGAAGCTGCCGTAATGCCCTTCCTCGTCGGAGAACACCGCCACGTCCACCGGCAGGCCTGACGCCGCGAGGTGCAGGGCGGCCACGCAGCCCAGCGCGCCGTCCAGCCACCCCGCCTCGTTCTGGCTTTCCAGATGGCTGCCCGCCAGCAGATGCGGCCCCGGCTTCGGATTGCGCCCGAGGATGTTGCCGATGCCGTCGATCTCGGCTTCCAGCCCTTCCTCGCGCAGGCGGTCCATGAACCAGCGCCGCGCCTCCATGTCCTGCGGGGAGAAGGTCGGGCGGTGCACGCCGGTCTTGAACGCGCCGAACCTCCGCAGCTCGTGCAGATCCGCCAGGAACCGGTCCGTGTTCACCTGCATGCGCGCCATCCCATCCTCAGCAATGCGCGCCCAGGTGTAATGCGCTTCGCCCGGGCGCGGAATCGCCGGGGCGCAGATTTCCGCCCCTCAGCCCAGCCAGTCGGACGCCGTCGGCGCCACGCCATCCACCAGCACCTCCACCACCTCAAAGCCCGAGGCGGCGATGCCGAGGCGATCGTCCCGGTACACCGCGTCCTCGCCATGGCCCTGGGCCACCCATCGCGCCAGGGAAGTGATGGCCGCGCGGTTCGCCGCCTCCCCCCAGGAGCCGGAATCGATCTCCAGCCGCAGCGTGTCACGCCCCGCCCCGCCCAGCAGGATGTCGGGCGCCACCAGCCTTTCCGCGAAGGCATGGATCACCAGGTCGTCCCCATCCCCGCCCAGCACCCGGTCCAGCCCCGCGCCGCCGGCCAGGATGTCGTCGCCCGCCCCGCCCATCAGCAGGTCCTGCCCGGCACCGCCGAAGATCAGGTCGGCGCCCTCGCCCCCATCCGCGGTGTCGTCGCCATCGCCCAGGAGGATCATGTCGTCCCCTGCGCCGCCCAGCACGGAGTCATCGCCCCCGCCGGATGAGATCAGGTCAGCGCCATCGCCGCCCAGGATGGTATCCCGCCCGCCGCCGCTGCCGATCAGGTCCAGCCCCGCCCCGCCTTCGATCCGGTTGTCGCCCGGCCCGGCCTGGATGAGGTCGTTGCCATCCCCGCCGAGGATCGTGTCGTTCCCTGCGCCGGCGGTGATGTCGTCCCGCCCACCACCGCCGGAGAGGAGGTCATCGCCCCCACCGCCCAGGATCGTGTCGTCCGCGTCTCCGCCCGTCAGCACCTCCCCTGCCGCCCCGCCCCGCAGGAACAGGGGCCGTGGCGGGGTGGGCGGCGCGGGCTGGGGTGCCGGTTCCGGGACTGGCGCCGGAGGGGCGGGAAGCGGTGGTTCCTCCCGCGGAGCCGGCTCCACTGGCGGGGGCGGAGCGGGATCCGGGCGGGGCTGGGCCGGGCTCTCTTCCGCCTGTGTCACCACCGCCGGGGCGAGGGCCACGGGGGGCGGAAGTTCCGGCATCTCCTCCCGACCGGGCAGGGGTGGAGGCCAGCCAGCCAGGCCCGGCCATGGCGGCAGGAGCCCGCCGGACCAGTCGAAGGCCATGGCTTCCGCATGCAGCGCGTCGAGAGCGCCATCGCTGTCACCGGTTCGGAGGGAAGGACGGTTCCGCACGAATCGTTCACCAATCGTCAACGATCTCTTTTCTGAGACGATCCCCGCGCCTCTTCAACCTTCATCTTCATTAACCATTTTGATGTTGTCGTGACCGGCCACGCTTGCCCCACGGCCCCGGAAGGGCTACCGGCCCCCGCCCCCCGAAACAGCCCGAACACCTTGCCCCGCCCCCTCTCGACCAACGACTTCGCCTTCGACCTGCCCGAGGCGCTGATCGCCCAGACACCCGCCCGCCCGCGCGATTCCGCGCGCCTCCTCCGCATCGCGGAGGAACGGCAGGACCTGACCATCCGCGCCCTGCCGGACCTGCTCCGCCCCGGGGACCTGATGGTGGTGAACGACACCCGGGTGATCCCCGCCCGCCTGCGCGCCCGGCGCGGGGAGGCGAAGGTGGAGATCATGCTGAACCGCCAGGAAACGGACGGCACCTGGCACGCCCTGGTCCGCAATGCCCGCAAGCTGCGCGCGGGGGACATCCTTGCCGTCGAAGGCGCGCCGGAACTCGCGCCGCGCGTGGTGGAAAATCCCGAAGGCGGGACCGTCCGCCTCGATTTCGGACCGGACCAGGCGGCCCTTGCCGCCGCGTTGGAGAAGGCGGGCGAAATCCCCCTCCCCCCCTATATCGCCCGCCCCGAAGGCCCCAGGCCGGAGGACCGCGAGGATTACCAGCCCATCTTCGCCCGCATCCCCGGCGCGGTCGCGGCGCCCACGGCCAGCCTCCACTTCACCCCGGAGCTGCTGGCGGCGCTCGATGCCCGCGGCGTCGCCCGCACCACCCTTACCCTGCATGTCGGCGCCGGCACCTTCCTGCCGCTGCGCGGCGAGGACCCGCGCGCCCAGCGCCTCCACGCCGAATGGGGCGAGGTGACGGAGGAAGCGGCGCAGGCCATCAACGAGACGCGCGCGCGCGGCGGCCGCGTCGTCGCCATCGGGACCACCGCGCTCCGCCTCCTGGAAACCGCGACGGGCAGCGACAACATCACCCGTCCCTTCCGGGACCTGACCGACATCTTCCTGCTGCCCGGCCACCGCTTCCACGGGGCCGACCTCCTCCTCACCAACTTCCACCTGCCGAGAAGCACCCTCTTCATGCTCGTCTGCGCCTTCGGCGGCACCGACCGGATGCGCGCGGCCTATGCCCACGCCGTCGCGGCCGGCTACCGCTTCTACTCCTATGGCGATGCCTGCCTGATCGACCGCAACGACGTAGAGGCTGCGCCGGACGACGCAGAGGCGGCGGCATGAGCGCGCGCTCCTTCACCCTCCAGGCGCGGGACGGCACCGCGCGCGCCGGCACGCTGCACACGGCGCATGGGGAGGTTCAGACGCCGGTCTTCATGCCGGTCGGCACCGCCGGCACGGTGAAGGCGATGACCGCCGATGCCGTGCGCTCCACCGGCGCGCGCATGATCCTCGGCAATACCTATCACCTCATGCTCCGCCCGGGCGCCGAGCGCGTCGGCCGCCTCGGCGGGCTGCACAGGCTGATGGATTGGGACGGCCCGATCCTGACCGATTCCGGTGGCTTCCAGGTCATGTCCCTGGCGGGCCTGCGGAAGATGGATGCCGATGGCGTCACCTTCCAGAGCCATATCGACGGCTCGAAGCACCGCCTGACGCCGGAGCGCAGCATCGAGATCCAGCATCTGCTCGATGCCGACGTGACCATGTGCTTCGACGAGTGCACGCCCTTCCCGGCGACGCATGAGGACGCGGCGAAGAGCATGCGCCTTTCGATGAAATGGGCCGCCCGCTCCCGCGAGGCCTTCCGCCCGCGGGACGGCTACGGCCTGTTCGGCATCCAGCAGGGCAGCACCTTCGAGGATCTGCGCGCCGAAAGCGCGAAGGCCCTGACGGAGATCGGCTTCGAGGGCTACGCCATCGGCGGCCTGGCGGTGGGCGAGGGCCAGGCGGAGATGTTCCGCACCCTCGACTTCTCCCTGCCCATGCTGCCGCAGGACAAGCCGCGCTATCTGATGGGCGTCGGCACGCCGTCCGACATCATCGGCGCCGTCGCGCGCGGCGTGGACATGTTCGACTGCGTGATCCCCACGCGGTCCGGCCGCACCGGCCGCGCCTATACCAGCCGCGGCGTGCTGAACATGCGCAACGCGCGCCACGCTGACGATGCGTCCACGTTGGATCCGGAATGCGATTGCCCCGCCTGCACCCGGCACTCGCGCGCCTATGTCCAGCACCTCATCCGCGCCGAGGAGATGCTCGGCCCGATGCTGCTGACCTGGCACAACATCCGCTACTACCAGACCCTCACGGCGCGGCTCCGCACCGCCATCCTGGAGGGTCGCTTCGAGGCCGAGGCCGCCGCGATCATGGCGAAGTGGGAAAACACCCCGCCGCCCGAGCCGCCCTCGCCGGAGGAGACGACATCATGAGCCACGACCTATCCGGCCTGACCATGCTCGGCCGCAGCACTTCCCAGCCCGACAGCCCGGAAGAGGCGGTGCTGGAGCGCGTGCCTAACCCGCACCCCGGCACGCATTACGTTGCCCGCTTCACCGCGCCCGAATTCACCAGCCTCTGCCCCATCACGGCGCAGCCGGACTTCGCGCATCTGGTGATCGACTATATCCCCGGCGACTGGCTGGTGGAGAGCAAGAGCCTCAAACTCTACCTCACCTCCTTCCGCAACCATGGCGCCTTCCACGAGGCCTGCACCATCGACATCGCGAAGCGCCTCGTGGATTTGCTGGAACCTGCCTGGCTCCGCATCGGCGGCTACTGGTACCCGCGCGGGGGAATCCCGATCGACGTCTTCTGGCAGACCGGCGCCCCGCCCGCCGGGGCCTGGATCCCCGAGCAGGGCGTCCCGCCCTATCGCGGCCGCGGATGACGGAAGAGGCGCGCGCCGCTATCCGCGACGAAGCCCTGCGCCTGGGCTTCGATGCGGTGGGTTTCGCGCGCGCCGATCTCGGCCCGGAGGTGCGCGAGCGCCTCGCGGACTTCCTGGCCCAGGGCTATCACGGCGAGATGGGCTGGATGGAAACCCGCGCGGAACAGCGCGCCCATCCCCAGGCCCTCTGGCCCGAAGCCCTGTCCGTCATCTCCCTCGGCCTCTCCTACGCGCCGGAGGACGATCCGCTCTCCTATCTGGACATGCCGGATCGCGGCACGATCAGCGTCTATGCCCGCCATCGCGACTACCACGATCTCGTCAAATCCCGCCTGAAGGCGCTGGCACGCTGGATGGTCGCGCGTTTCGAAAGCCCGGGCGTGAAGGTGTTCGTGGATACGGCCCCCGTCTCGGAAAAGCCTCTCGCGCAGCAGGCCGGGCTGGGTTGGCAGGGCAAGCACACCAACCTCGTCTCGCGCACGCATGGCTCCTGGCTCTTCCTCGGGGAGGTTTACACAACCCTCGCGCTTGAGCCTGACGCGCCCCATGCCGACCGCTGCGGCTCCTGCACCCGCTGCCAGGTCGCCTGCCCCACCGACGCATTCCCGGCGCCCTACCGGCTCGACCCGCGCCGTTGCGTCTCCTACCTGACCATCGAGCATCGCGGCCCCATCCCGGAGGAGCTGCGCCCGCGCCTGGGCAACCGCATCTATGGCTGCGACGATTGCCTCGCCGTCTGTCCGTGGAACCGCTTCGCGACACCGACGAGCATTCCTGGCCTGATCGCGCGGGAAGACCTCGTGGCGCCGCGCCTCGCCGAGCTGGCGATGCTGGACGATGCCGCCTTCCGCGCCCGCTTCTCCGGTTCTCCCATCAAGCGCATCGGGCGCAATCGCTTCGTGCGGAACGTGCTCAACGCCATCGGCAATTCAGGCGACGCCTCGCTCCTGCCCATCGCGTTGCAACTCCGCGATGACGAGGACGCGGTGGTGGCCGACAGCGCCCGCTGGGCCGCTGCGCGGCTGGGCGCCTCTACACCACAATCCGCCTGAGCGGGACCGCAGGGCGGCCCTAGGCGTCCTCCTCCTCGGCTTCGTCGCCTGTGTTCGCTTCGGCGATTTCCAGGGCCAGGGCGGCCGCGCCGCCCTCCTTGCTCCCGGCGCTGCGGAGAAGGCGCTCCGCACGCTTGCGGAGATCCGCGCCGGCACCCAGCTCCTCCGCCTCAGCAAGTAGTCGCCGCGCGGCCTCCGTATCGCCCAGCACCGCCTTTGCCTCCGCCATCCCTGCCAGAGCTGCGGCGCGATCCCGCGCATGCAGCAGCGCCGCCTCGTATTCGGCCAGTGCCCTGGCGGGCTGCCCCGCTAGCATCAGCAGCCGCGCGCGATGCAGGCGGTACTTGGCGTTGCGCGGCTTCGCCATGCAGGCTGCCTCGGCCGCCGCGAGCCCTTCCTCCCGCGCCCCGCCCCGGAAGAGCGGCACGCTCGCCAGGAAGGCCACGCTCGGATCCGCGGGCGCCAGGGCCCGGGCGCGCCGCGCTGCAGCCAAGCCAAGCGCCGGCCGCCGGTCTGCCGCGTTGCGGGCCAGCCGCGCCCACCACAGCGGGATCCGGCGCCGCCGGGCGCGGAAGCGCATCCGCACCCCCACATCCGGTCGGCCACGGACGATGCCCAGGACCCAGAACTTCAACTCGCTGCCCTGCTGCAGCAGCAGCCCCGTCGGATGGCCCGACAAGGGCATGACGAGAGGCTGCGGATTGGCGGAATGCGCCAGGAGCGCCTCCGCATGCAGCCGGTCTCCCCTGAGCAACGGGTCATAGGCCAGATGCAGTTCCGCCTCGGGGCGAATCAGGTTCGCCATGTTATCGCGGCAGAACCCGGCGCCCTTGCGGATGCGCGCCGCCCAGGTCTGATAGCGGCGGTCCCATGGCGCCTTTCGCTCATCCACCGAGAATTGCGGCGAGATGGCGATGATCGCATCGGCGCCGAGCGCCGAGCTGGCCGCTGCGGCCGCATAGCCGCCCATGCTGGATCCATAGGTGACGACCCGCCGGAACCGGGCCGCCACCGGCCGGATCGCCTCCAGCGCAGCATCGCATTCTTCCGTCTGGAACCAGTGGCTCCATGCCGCCGTGAACACCACGGCGGAAATGCCCTGTGCGGCCAGGAAGCGGGCACCGAAGCCCTCCCCGTCCAGCGAAAGCCTTGGGCTGGACGGCGGAAAGGTAACGACCAGGGTTCCATCATCCCCCGGGCGCGTGAGATCGACGACGCGAATATCGTCACCGTCGAACAGGCGCTCGCCCGTCATCCTGGACCCACTCTCCCCCGCGCTTCGCATTGATCTGGATTCGAGAGGCTGCATCGGTCAGGCGAGCCACCCAACCGTCACAATATATCACGGATCAACAAAGGGAACCGCCCATGCGGAGGGCGGTGGCGAGGCTCAGGCGATTTCCACCGCGTACCGATGGGAGCGCGTGTCCAGCCGCGAAACGCGCAGCTCCACCGGGCGCCCTGCCGCGTCGAAGGTCACGCGCTCGATCAACAGCAGCGGCGTTCCCACGGCGCAGCCCAGCACCGCCGAATCCGCCTCGGACGCTGCCGTGGCCGACAGATTCTCCTCGGCCTGCACGACGATGATCCCATGCGCGTTGCGGTAATGCACATAGATCTCCGTCGCCAGCTGCGCCGGGGCGAGCGGAAGCGAAAGGCCGGGGAAGAGCGCGGCCGGGACGATGATCTGCTCGGCGATGCGCGGCTCTCCCTCGAACACCCGGCTCCGCTCGATCCGGTGCACGGTTTCGCCCGGCTGCAGCCGCAGCTTCGCGCCCTCCTCCTCCGTCGCGGGTCCGGTGGCCACGCCGGTGATGAGCGTCTCCGGCTCCACCGGCATTCCTGCCAGGTTCCGCACCCGGAAGAACTGCCCCAGCGCCTGTTCGCTCGTCTGCTGGGTGACGTAGGTGCCGCGCCCCTGCCGGCGCTCGATCAGGTGGCGCTGCTCCAGCCGTGCCAGTGCGCGCCGCAGCGTGCCGGCGGAAACGCCCAGCTCGGCCGCAAGCTCCGGCTCGGCCGGCAGCGCCTGGCCCGACTTCCAGTCGCCCGAGACGATCCGGGCATTCAGGATGGCCTCGACCTGCACATAGAGGGGCCGGGCATCGGGGCGACGCATCTCGTTCACGGGACGCTTCTGCATTGGTGGAAGGCGCCGATCCTACCATCCCGCAACGCAACAGGGCGAGGCCCATCCAACACCGCAGGGCCCAGGCCGGACTAGATCACGCCTCCGCGAGCGATAGGGCTCGTTCAAATTGCGTCTTGTGTCTTATATAAGACCATGCGAGAAAAACCGTGCCGCCGTCAAAGACGGGCCGGGTTTGGGGAAGGAAACGAGGAGACGGCGCTGAGCCGCGGGGTTCCAGAGGCGCAATGTACGCCACGGACCCGGGGCTCGGCGTCGTTAACCTTTTCCGGTCACACCTCCCCCGTCTTCCCCCTGAAATCAGCAACTTCGCCGCAGGCCGCATGAAGGCCGCGGCGAATCGTTGCTGCGCGCCGTTTCCAACCTTTCCTTTCGCCCTCGCTGCCAAGGAGGCGCGGCTGCCCCCCGCGCTGCCTGCGAGGGCGCTTGGCCAAAAGGGCCACGACTCCGTTTTTACTGTATTCGTAAGTACTCATCAGCCCCGACGGACGCCAACATAAGTCCAAACTTCATGGTGGATACTTACAGGCCACCACACGGCGAAACATCCCTCCCCGATTGTGGCGAGAGCGGGGCGGAAACCTTCGTTTCGTTCTGGCGTTTTTACCCGCGCGACCAATCCCGCGGCGTTTTGGGTTGCGCTGAGCTGCGCCTTGCTGGTAGCGCTTCCTGCATGACGTCCGCGCCCCGACTGTCGGCCCCCCCGGGCCGACTGCCCAACGCGGCGTTCCCGTGCGCGAAGCCGCGGAGCGCCCCTCCGACCCGAGCCGGGAGCCCGACCCGACGACGCCAGAACAGCGTCGCCCGGGCCGCGCTCGCCTCGACCATCGTGATCAGCCTCGGCTCCCTTGCCGCCGGTTGTGCTACGGCGGACGAGCCCCATCTCGCCTCCCAGCCCACACCCCCGCCGGCCGACCTGCCGCGGCACATCCAGACCGTCTCGCTCGTCTCGCCCAGCACCACCATCCGCGCGCGCCCGGCCGTCCTGCGCCGGACGGATCTCGACAGCCCCCGCGCTGCCTGCCTCGACGCCGTGCGCCAGGCCGAGCTCGCCCACAACATCCCTGAAGGGCTGATGGTCGCCATCTCCCTCGCGGAATCGGGCCTGCACGCCCATGCGATGAATATCGGCGGCCGCGCCTACTATCCCGACACGATCGACGAGGCCCGCCGGATCTACCGCGGCGCCCCGTCTGGCGCCTACGTCATGGCCGGCTGCGTGCAGGTGAACGCCCGGGTCCATGCCCGCAGCTCCGACTGGCCGCTGGATCCCTGGCGGTCGGCCGATTGGGGCGCCAGCTATCTGCGCCAGCACTTCGACACCTATGGCAACTGGGTGGATGCCATCCGGCGCTGGAACGGTGCGGGCAACAACAAGCTCGCCTGCCGCGTCCAGGCAAAGCTGCAGGTGACCAACCCGGACAGCGACGTGCTGGACGGCGTGAGCTGCGGCGGGACCTCCATCGCGCGGGAGCGCCGCAACGGCGCCGCCCTGCTCGAGATTGCCGAGGCCGCGGAGTGATCCGCGCCGCTTGAAGCGGGGGCAGGAGGCCCAATCTAACCTCGCCCATGCCCCCGCATCCCGAAACCTGGATGAAGGTCACGCCCCTCGGCCTCTATTGCGAGCCGGGGGGTTTCCATGTGGACCCCACCCGCGCGGTGGATCGCGCCGTCATCAGCCACGGCCATGCGGACCACGCCCGCCCCGGTCACGCCGCCGTTCTCGCCACGCCCGAAACGCTGGCCATCATGCGCGCCCGTTTCGGCGAGGATCGCGCCGGCGACACACAGCAGCCGCTGCGCTACGGCGAATCCGTCACCATCAACGGCGTCCGCCTCACCCTCCATCCCGCGGGCCATGTCCTCGGCTCCGCCCAGGTGGCGCTGGAATGGCAGGGCAGCCGCATCGTGGTCTCGGGCGACTACAAGCGCCGCCGCGACCCGACCTGCGCGGGCTTCGTGCCGGTCGAATGCGATGTCTTCGTTACCGAGGCGACCTTCGCCCTCCCCGTCTTCCGGCACCCGCCGGATTCGCATGAGATCCGCCGCCTGCTCGACAGCGTCGCGCTCTTTCCCGAACGCGCCCATGTCGTCGGCGCCTATGCGCTGGGGAAGACGCAGCGCATCATCGCCCTGCTGCGCGAAGCTGGCTGGGATCGCCCCATCCATCTCCACGGCGCCGTGGAAAAGCTCTGCACGTTGTATGAATCGCTCGGCGTCCCGCTCGGCGCGCTTCTTCCGGTGCCGAAGGGCCTGAAGCGCGGGCACCCGCCCATTCTCGCCGGGGAAATCGTGATCGCCCCGCCATCCGCCGAGGCCACACCCTGGGCCCGCCGCCTGGCCGATCCGGTCACCTGTGCCGCCTCGGGCTGGATGACCGTGCGCCAGCGCGCCAAGCTGCGCGCCGTGGAGCTTCCCCTCATCATCTCCGACCACGCCGACTGGGACGAGCTGCTGCAGACGATCGACGATGTCCGCGCACCGGAGGTCTGGGTCACCCATGGCCGCGACGACGCCCTGGTCCATGCGCTGTCCCTGAAAGGAATCCGTGGGCGGGCCCTGCACCTCGTCGGGCGGGAGGACGAGGAGGACGAGGGCGCGCCCGAAGCCCTCGGCGAAGAGACCACCCCGTGAGCGTCCAGGCCTTCGCCGACCTGTTGGAGCGCCTTGTCTTCACGCCCGGCCGCAACGCCAAGATCGCACTCATCCGCCGCTGGTTCGCCGACCAGCCCGACCCGGACCGCGGCGTTGGCCTCGCGGCACTGACCGGCGAGCTTGCCTTCACCGCCGCCAAGCCGAGCATCATCCGCGACCTCGTCGCCAGCCGGGTCGATCCGACGCTCCTCGCGCTCTCGCATGACTATGTCGGCGACCTCGCCGAAACGGTCGCCCTGATCTGGCCCGAATGCCACGGTGTGAACACCCCGCCGCCCTCGCTGTCCGAAGTGGTCGAAGGCCTTGAACTCGCCTCCCGCGCCGAGGTGCCGGCGCTGATGGAGGGCTGGCTCGATACCCTCGACGCCGGCGGCCGCCTCGCCCTCATCAAGCTGGTCACGGGTGGTTTGCGCGTCGGCGCCTCCGCGCGCCTGGCGAAGACCGCGCTGGCCGAATGGTCCCGCCAGGAGATCGGCGAGATCGAGGAAGTCTGGCACGCCGTCGTGCCACCCTATCTTCCCCTCTTCCGCTGGCTGGAAGGCAAGGGCCCGCGCCCCGATGCCGCCGGCGCACCTGTCTTCCGCCCGCTCATGCTCGCCCACCCGCTGGAGGCCGAGGCTGACATCGTCGCCATCGAGCACGCCCCCGCCGAATGGCGTGCCGAGTGGAAGTGGGACGGCATCCGCGTCCAGCTGACCGGCGCGCCTGGCGGCAGGCGCCTCTGGTCCCGCACGGGTGAGGACATCTCCGGCGCCTTCCCCGAGATCGCGGACGCCATGGATTTCCACGGCGTGCTGGATGGCGAACTCCTCGTCATCCGCGACGGTGCCGTGGCGCCCTTCTCCGATCTCCAGCAGCGCCTGAATCGCAAGGTCATCGGCCCCAAGCTGATGCGCGACTATCCCGTCGCCGTCCGCCTCTACGACCTGCTGCTGGATGGCGAGGAGGATCTCCGCTCCCTTCCCTTCACCACCCGCCGTGCCCGGCTGGAGGCCTGGTTCGCGCGCCACGCCCCGGCGCGCATGGATGTTTCCGAACTCATCCCTTTCGAGAAGCTGGAGCACCTGTCCGCGCTGCGGGACAGCGCGCGCGAGGCCTCGATCGAAGGGCTGATGATCAAGCGCGCCGACAGTGCCTATGTGCCGGGGCGTGTCAAAGGCCTTTGGTGGAAATGGAAGCGCGCCCCGCTCAGCGTCGATGCCGTGCTGATGTATGCGCAGCGCGGCCATGGCAAGCGTAGCTCCTACTACAGCGACTACACCTTCGGGCTTTGGCGCACGAACGAGGATGGCACGCGCGAGCTTGTGCCGGTCGGCAAGGCCTATTCCGGCTTCACCGACCAGGAACTCATCTTCCTGGACCGCTGGGTGCGAAACCACACCACGGCCCGCTTCGGCCCGGTGCGGGAGGTCGAGAAATCCTTCGTGCTGGAGGTTATCTTCGACGCCGCGCAGCTTTCCTCCCGCCATCGCTCCGGCGTTGCCATGCGCTTCCCCCGCATCGCTCGGCTTCGCCAGGACAAGCCCGCCGAAGAGGCGGACAGGCTCGAGACCCTAATGGCGATGGTGGAGAACAGGCCCGGATGAAAGCGGGTGGCGCCTTCCGGGCCGTCTTCGCTAGATGCGGGCGTTCCGCGCGCTGAGCTAGGGCGTCGCGTCCCGCAGCCGCTCCTCCATCGCCGCGATCCCGGCCAGGTCCAGATTCGCGAAGGCGATGCGCAGATGCGCCTCCTCCCCCGCGAAGGCCGGTCCCGGCAGGCACATCGCCCCGTGCCGGTCCACCAGCGCCTTCACCACCTCCCGCGCGCTGCGCCCCACCAAGGGATGCCGCACATAGGCGAAATAGGCGCCGCAGGCCTCCAGCCTCCATCCCGGCAGGCGCGAGAAGACGGCGCGCACCGCCTCCACCCGCTCCCCCATCTCCGCACGTTTTCCCGCGCGCCATTCATCCAGATTCGGCAGCCCCCAGGTCAGCGCCGCCTGCCCCACCCGCCCCGCGCAGATCTGCACGGAATCCACCACCTTCCCGACCTCCGGCATCGCCGCGGCCGGCGCGCCCAGCGCACCCAGCCGGTAGCCCGGCACTGCGAAGGATTTGGAAAAACTGTAGAGCTGCACGAGGTTTTCCGGCCATTCATCCCCGGCCAGCAGGTCATGCGCCCGCGCCTGCCCGGGCGGCAGGAAGTCGCGATAGGTTTCGTCCAGCACCAGCCAAATGCCGCGCTCCCGGCACAGCGCGTGGAAGCGCGCGATCACCTCGGGCGGGTAGATCGCGCCCGTCGGGTTGTTCGGCGTCACCAGCACGATCGCCCGCACGCGGCCATCGATCAGCGCCGCCGCATCCTCCACATCCGGCACGAAGCGCTGCTGCGCGCGGCAAGGCAGCGCGCGCGCCTCGATACCGAGCATGTTCAGGGTCATCTGGTGGTTGAAGTACCAGGGCGTGGGCAGCATCACCGCATCGCCCCGCTGCGCCAGCGCCATCATCGCGATGAAGAAGGCCATGTTGCAGCCGGCGGTGATCGCCACCTCCGCCGCATCGCGCCGCCCGCCATAAACGGCCGACAGATGCGCCGCATAGGCCTCGCGCAATGCCGCATCGCCCATGATCGGCCCATAGCCCGCCATGCGCGGATCCCCTGCCGCCTCCGCCAGCCGCGCTAGCATCCCGGGCGCCGGCGCATGGGCGGGCACCGCCTGGCACAGGTTCAGCAGCGGTCCCGCCGCACCGTCATAGGCGGCGCCCCAGCCCTGGATCTCCGGGATCGGCGGGCTGCCCGTGTCGAGAAGGAGCGGATTGATCGGCGGCATCGGCGGGTCCTGCTGGGCGCGGCATCACGCGTCCTGCCGCCCGGCCGCAGCCTTGTCCAGCCGCAGGAGGGCGCGGGATGGCCAGGCCAGCGGCGCCGGCGGGCCCTAGCCGCGCCGCCAGATCACCTCTTCCCCGATCGCCTCCAGCGTCGGGCACCCTGTCTGCACCATCGCCACTTCCAGTTCGGTCCGCAGCAGCTTCAGCACATGCGCCACACCCATGGCGCCGGCCACAGTGAGGCCGTGCAGCACTGGCCGCCCCACCAGCACGGCCTTCGCACCCAGCGCCAGTGCCTTCAGCACATCCGTCCCGCGCCGGATGCCGCCATCCAGCAGCACCGGCACCCGCCCCGCCACCTCCCGCGCGATGGCGGGCAGCACCTCGATCGTGGCCGGCTGGGTGTCCAGCACCCGCCCCCCATGGTTGGAAACCACGATGCCATCCACCCCCGCGGCCACTGCCCGCGCGGCATCGCCGGATGTCATGATCCCCTTCAGCAGCACGGGAAGACGCGTTGCCCCGCGCAGCGCCGCGATATCGTCCCAGCTGGCCGCCCTGGCCACGGCGCCGAAGATATCGCTCTCCCCGGCGACCGGAACCGGTGGGCGGGCGCCGCGCAGGTTCACCGCCTCCACCCCCGGCGGAAGCTGGAAACCGGCCCGCTGCTCCCGGTTCCGCAGGCTTACCGGCGCATCCACCGTCACCACCAGCGCCGCATAGCCCGCCGCCTCCGCCCGCCGTGCCAGGGCAAGGGTGAAGTCGCGATCCGGCTGGACATAGAGCTGGAACCAGGGCGCCTGCCGGGCCTGCGCCGCCACTGCCTCCAGTGGCAGGCTCGCCTGCGCGCTGACCACCATGCCGGACCGCGTGGCCGAGGCGCCGAGCATGGTCGCCACCTCGCCATCCTGGTGCAGCAGGCGGTGGAAGGCCGTGGGCGCCACCATCACGGGGTGCTCGAAATCCTGCCCCAGCAGCCGCAGCCTGGTATGGGCGCCGCCCATCGGCACCAGCACGCGGGAGTTCAGCCGCAGCCGCTCGAACGCGGCCCGGTTCTCCCGTTGCGTCAGCTCATCCCCCGCCCCGCCGCCCACATAGGCCCAGGCATTCTCCCCCATGCGCTCGCGCGCGGGCTGCTCGTAATCCGGCACGCAGACGATGCCGGCCGGGATGGGATCGAAACCGGGGGATGCGGACATGCGCCCGGATTAGGCCGGAACCCTGGCCGCGCAAACAGGCCGCCCGTGCCCCTTGACCTTCCCATGATGGGAATCCCCATCTGACCGGCAGCGAAGGAGACCGGCCATGTCCGCTGCCACCGCCACTCGCCTCTCCCTGCCTGTCGAGGGCATGCATTGCGCCGGCTGCGCCGGGAAGGTGGAGCGCGCCCTTGCCGCCCTGCCGAATGTCACGGCCGCCGCCGTGAACCTTGCCACGCGCCGCGCGACGGTGGAGGGCGAGGCCCTGAATCCCACCGCCCTGCGGGACGCCATCGCCCGGGCCGGCTTCGCCTCCCCCACCGAAACCACCGAGCTGGCGGTGGAGGGCATGAACTGCGCCGCCTGCACCGGCCGGGTGGAGCGTGCCCTCGCCGCCCTGCCCGGCGTGGAGGAAGCGGTGGTGAACCTCGCCACCCGCCGCGCCACCATCCGCCACGCCCCCGGCACCCCCGACCGCCAGGCGATCGAGGAGGCCATCCGCGCCGCCGGCTACCAACCCGCCCCCGAGGCGGCGCCCGAGCCCGCGCCGCGGGACCATGCCGGCGCCGCCGCGTCCGATCCGGCGCATGCCCGCCACGCCGCGCCCCCGGAGGCGGGAGAGGAAGCGGGCCTGCGCCGCGACACCCTGCTTGCCCTCGCCCTCGCCGCCCCGCTCTTTCTCATCGAAATGGGCGGCCATCTCCTGCCCGCCCTGCACCACGCCACCGCCGGAACCACCTGGAACTTGGTCCAGCTCGCCCTGGCCACTGCCGTCATCCTGGGGCCCGGCCGCCGCTTCCACGCCATCGGCTGGCCCGCGCTCTTCCGCGGCGCACCGGAGATGAACAGCCTCGTCGCCCTCGGCACCGCCGCCGCCTGGGCCTATTCCGCCGCCGTCACCCTTGCCCCCGGCCTCGTGCCGGAGGAACAGCGCCATGTGTATTTCGAGGCGGCGGCCGTCATCACCGCCCTCGTCCTGCTCGGCCGCTGGCTTGAAGCGCGCTCGCGCGGCCGCGCCTCGGCCGCCATCCGCCGCCTGCTGGACCTCCAGCCTGCCACGGCCCGGGTGGAGCGCGACGGGGTGGAGCAGGAGATCCCCGCCACCCGCCTCCGCGCCGGCGACATCCTCCGCCTCCGCCCCGGCGAGCGCATCCCGACCGATGCGGAGATCATCGAGGGCGAGAGCCATCTCGATGAATCCATGGTCACCGGCGAATCCCTGCCCGTGCATCGCGGCCCCGGGGAGAGGGTCATCGGCGGCACGGTGAACGGCCCGGGCGCGCTGCGGCTGCGCGCCACCGCCGTCGGCTCGGCCACCGTCCTCGCGCGCATCACCCGGCTGGTGGAGGAAGCCCAGGGCGGCAAGCTCCCGATCCAGGCGCTGGCCGACAAGGTCACACGGTACTTCGTTCCCGCCGTCATGGCGGTGGCCGCCCTCACCTTCGCCGGCTGGCTCCTGGCGGGCGGCGGGATCGCGCATGCCCTGGTGGCGGCCGTCGCCGTGCTCATCATCGCCTGCCCCTGCGCTATGGGCCTCGCCACCCCCGTCGCGGTGATGGTGGGCACGGGCCGTGGCGCCGAGCTCGGTGTCCTCTTCCGCCGTGGTGCCGCCCTTCAGGCCCTGCAGGATGTCTCCACCATCGCCATGGACAAGACCGGCACGCTGACGGAAGGCCGCCCGGCGCTGACCGACCTCATCCCCGCGCCGGGATTCGATGAGGCCAGCCTTCTCCCCCTCATCGCCGCCGCGGAATCCGCCAGCGAGCATCCGGTGGCCGAAGCCATCCGCGCCGCCGCCAGGGACCGCGACCTCCCTATCCCCCGTGCCATGGCGACCCAGGCCATCCCTGGCATGGGGCTGCGCGCGGGGGTCGAGGGCCGGCGGGTGGAAGTCGGCGCGGACCGCTTCATGGAATCCCTGGGGATCGATATCGCGCCCTTCGCCGAACGGGCCGCGCGCCTCGGCGATGCCGACCGCAGCCCGATCTACGCCGCAATTGACGGCCGTCTCGCGGCCATCCTCGCCGTGGCCGATCCCATCCGCCCCAGCACCGCGCCCGCCCTCCAGGCCCTGCGCGGCATGGGCCTCGACCTCGCCATGGTCAGCGGTGACAACCGCCGCACCGCCACCGCCATCGCCCGCCAGCTCGGCATCGGGAAGCTGGAAGCCGAGGTGCTGCCCGAGGGCAAGGTGGAGGCCATCCGCCAGCTGCGCGGCGCCGGGAAGCTCGCCTTCGTCGGCGACGGCATCAACGACGCCCCGGCGCTTGCCGCCGCCGATACCGGCATCGCCATCGGCACGGGCACGGATGTCGCGATCGAAAGCGCCGATGTGGTGCTGATGTCGGGCGATCCCCGCGGCATCCCCACCGCCATCGCCCTCAGCCGCGCCACGCTGCGCAACATCCGCCAGAACCTCTTCTGGGCCTTCGCCTACAATGTCGTGCTCATCCCCGTCGCCATCGCCGGCCTGCTCTCCCCGGTGCTCGCGGCGGCCGCCATGGGGCTGTCCAGCGTCTTCGTCGTCGGCAATGCGCTGCGCCTGCGCCGCTTCCGCGCGCCGGAGATGGCCGCCACGGAGAAGCCGGCATGAGGATCGGCGAAGCCGCCCAGGCCTCCGGCGTCTCGGCGAAGATGATCCGCCACTACGAGGCCATCGGCCTTCTTCCGGCCGCCGCGCGGTCCGAGTCGAATTACCGCGACTACACCGAGGCGGAGATCCACACCCTCCGCTTCATCCGCCGCGCCCGCGACCTCGGCTTCGCCCTGCACGAGATCGCCAGCCTCCTGGCTCTCTGGGGAGACCGCCAGCGCGCGAGCGCCGAGGTGAAGCGGCTGGCCCTGGCCCATGTCGAGGCGCTGGAGGCGAAGGCGCGCGACCTTTCCGCCATGGCGGCCACGCTGCGCCACCTCGCGGCCCATTGCCACGGCGATGCCCGGCCGGACTGCCCGATCCTCGATGAGCTGGCGGGCCCCGGCGAAGCCCCCGGCGCAGGGCGAAACAGCTTGTAATGGCCCTTCGCCCGGGTTTGTGAAGGGCCGACCGCTTGAGACGGGCGGAGGATGCTGAGACACCACGGGACGGGCTGCAGAGTACCGGCCGCGCAGGCCGGTGCCGCCCGCATCACAGCTGACCGGATCCTCGGAATGCCACGCGCGCGAACGGACGAACGCCCAGCAGCATGAACGGATCCAAGGAGCTCTCCCGCACCGCCCCCGCCAGGCAGACCATCTCCCCGGCGGCGGCCGCCGAACTTCTGGTCCAGGCCGCCGTGGACTACGCCATCTACATGCTCGACGCCGAGGGCCATGTCGTCAGCTGGAATCCCGGCGCCGAGCGCATCAAGGGCTACGCGGCCGAGGAGATCATCGGCTCCCATTTCTCCTGCTTCTACACCGCCGAGGACCGCGAGGCCGGCATCCCCGCCCAGGCCCTCCGCAGCGCGAGAGAGGCCGGCCGCTTCACCGCCGAGGCCTGGCGCCTGCGCAAGGACGGCACCCGGTTCTGGGCGATGGTGGTGATCGATCCCATCCGCCAGAACGGCAAGCTCATCGGCTTCGCGAAGATCACCCGCGACATGACCGAGCAGCGCATGATGCAGCTGGCCGCCATGGAGAGCGAGCGGCGCTTCCGCCTGCTCGTGCAGGGGGTGGTGGACTACGCCATCTTCATGCTCAGCCCCGAGGGCTATGTCACCAACTGGAACGCGGGCGCGGAGCGCATCAAGGGCTATTCCGCCGGCGAGATCACCGGCCAGCATTTCTCCCGCTTCTACACGCCCGAGGACGTGGCCACGCGCCTGCCCTGGCGCGCCCTGGAAACGGCGCGCAGGGATGGCCGCTACGAGGCCGAGGGATGGCGGCTGCGCAAGGACGGCGCCCGCTTCTGGGCCAGCGTCGTCATCGATGCCGTCCGCGACGAGGCGGGCAGCATCATCGGCTTCGCCAAGGTCACGCGCGACCTGACCGAGCGGCGCGAGGCGCAGCTCAAGCTTGAAGAAGCCCGCCAGCAGCTCTTCCAGGCGCAGAAGATGGAGGCGCTGGGCCACCTTACCGGCGGCCTGGCGCATGACTTCAACAATCTCCTCACCGGCATGCTCGGCAGCCTGGAGATGATGCGCACCCGCATCGCCCAGGGCCGCCTCAAGGATCTCGACCGCTACCTCTCCGCCGCCAATGGCGCCGCCAGCCGCGCCGCCGCGCTTACCCACCGGCTCCTCGCCTTCGCGCGCCGGCAGACGCTGGACCCCAAGCCCACCGATGCGAACCGCCTTGTCACGGACATGGAGGATCTCATCCGGCGCACGGTCGGCCCGGCGGTTGTGATCGAAACCAAGCTGGAGCCCCGGCCCTGGACGGTGCTCTGCGATCCCAACCAGCTCGAAAGCGCGATCCTCAACCTCTGCATCAATGCGCGCGACGCCATGCCGGATGGCGGCCGCATCACCATCGAGACTCGCCACGAGGCCATTACCGAAGCCCCGGCATCGGCGCCCGATCTCCGGCCCGGCGACTACTTGGGCATCCTCATCACCGACACCGGCACCGGCATGCGGCCCGAGGTGCTGGAGCGCGCCTTCGACCCGTTCTTCACCACCAAGCCGATTGGCCAGGGAACCGGCCTCGGCCTCTCGATGGTCTATGGCTTTGCCCGGCAGTCCGGCGGCACGGTCCGGATCCGATCCACGCCGGGCGAGGGCGCCACGATCCATCTCAGCCTTCCCCGCCACAGCGGCCCGGCCGAGGCCGAGGAAGACCCGCGCCCCTCCCCGGGCGCCAGCCATGCCGGCGCGGGGGAGACGGTCCTCGTGGTCGATGACGAGGGGACGATCCGCATGCTCCTGACCGAGCTGCTGCAGGAGATGGGCTACACCACCGTCGAGGCCGCCGACGGTCCCTCTGGCCTGCGCATCCTGCAATCGGACATCCGGGTCGATTTGCTCATCACCGATGTCGGCCTGCCCGGCAGCATGAACGGGCGCCAGCTCGCCGATGCCGCCCGCCAGACCCGCCCGGAGATGAAGGTTCTCTTCATCACCGGCTATGCGGAGACGGCCACCCTCGGCGAGGGGCGGATGGAGCCGGGCATGCACCTGCTCACCAAGCCCTTCGCCATGGAGGCCGTCGCCGAGAGGCTCCGCACCATCCTGGCCTGACCGGCGGACAACGACCGGCCCGGGCGGGCACCGCCCGCCCCGGCGGGCAACGCCCGCCCCAGTGGGCGAAGCCCGCTTCAGATCATCCCGGGCTCCTGGATCGGCGATCCATCCACCAGCCGCTCCAGCCGGAAGGGCCGGGGGTCCACGACCGGGTTCGTCCCCAGGATCAGGTCCGCCGCCAGCCGCCCCGCCCCGGGCCCGATGCCGAAGCCATGCCCGCTATAGCCGGTGGAGAGGAACAGCCCGGGCAGCGCGTCGATCGGGGCGATCACCGGCACCGCATCCGGGGTGGAATCGATCCACCCGCCCCAGGTCGCCTCCGCCTTCGTGCCGGCCAGGGCCGGCCAGGATTTGGCAAGCTGCTCCAGCCCCGGCTCCTCCACGCCCCTGCTCGGCGCGGGGTCCAGCACGCGCATGTCCTCCGCCTCGTAGGGCGCCGGCCCGTCGAAGGACCATTTGCCCGCCAGCGCGTCCGGCCCCCGGAAGAAGGAGGCGCCCACGCCGAAGCTCACGCTATTCCAGCGGCTCACCAGGGTTGGCCAGAACTTGCGGGCATGGCGGATCCCGCCCGGCGTCACCTCGATCCGCCCGCGATTCCTCGCGGCCACGATGTAGCCGCCATTCCCACGCCGGCTGATCGTGATGTCGGGCGTGTAGATCCCGCCCTTCGTCACCTCCGGCGCCGGCCTGGTGAGGAAGACGGTGGAGCGCACGCTGGTCTGCGGCAGGTCCACCCCGTGCCGCCGCAGGAACATCGAGGACCAGGCCCCGCCCGCCAGCAGCACGGCATCGGTGCGGATCCGCCCGCGCTCGGTGATCACCCCGGCCACCCGCCCGGCCACCATGTCCAGCCCGCGCACCGCGCAGCGCTGGTGGATGGTCACGCCGAGCTTCTGCGCCGCCTGGGCCAGGGCCGGCACGGCCTTGAACGGCTCCGCCATGCCATCCCGGGGGGAGGAGACGCCGCCGATCCAGGCACCGTCGTTTCCCGGCGTCGCCGCCCGCGCCTCCTCGGCCGTCAGCATCCGGCTGTGCACCTGGTATTGCCGGGCCATGTCCACCCAGGCCTGCCAGCGCGCCATCTCGGACTCGCTGCGGGTCACATAGACCAGCCCGTCGCGCCGGAAGCCGTAATCGCCCCCCGTCTCTGCGGCCAGCCCATCCCAGATCTCCTGGCTGCGCAGCATCAGCGGGATCTCCCGCTCGTCCCGGTTCTGCACGCGGCACCAGCCCCAGTTCCGGCTGGACTGCTCGCCGGCCACCACGCCCTTCTCCAGCAGCGCGACCGAACGCCCCGCCTTCGCCAGGAAATAGGCCGCCGCCACCCCCGCGATCCCGCCGCCGATCACGGCGACATCCACCTGGCCCGGCAGGCCCGGATCATCCTGCACCCGGCTGATGGGCGGCATGGCCATGAATGCGTCTCCGGTCCAGGAATCGCGGGGTCAGCCCGCGGCGGCCGCCTCCAGCGAGGCCCGCACCGCCGCCTCCACGCGCAAGGCGGCATCCAACGCCGCACGGCCGGCCACACCATCCGCCTCCACCGGCGTGCCGTCCAGGCAGGCGGCGGCGAAAGACGCGTGCTCGGCCTCCAGGCTGTCGCTCTCCGCCCAGGTGGCGCGCGAAAGCCCATGGCCGGGAACCTGCTCCAGCGCCTCGCCCTCGCCGCGCCGCACCCAGAACATCTCCCGCTTCAGGTGGTCCAGGTTCAGGTAGCCCGCATCCCCGAAGACCCGCAGCCGGCGCTCCATCTGCAGGGAGACCCGGCTGGCCGTGATCGTCGCCACCGCGCCGTTCCCGAAGCGCAGCCGCGCATTGGCGATGTCGATGGTGGGGGAGACGACGCGGCTTCCCACCGCATCCACCCCCACCAGGGGGCTGCCCGCCAGGGCCAGCGCCAGGTCCAGGTCATGGATCATCAGGTCCAGCACCACCGAGACATCCAGGCTGCGCGGCCGGAAGGGCGCGATGCGGATCGCTTCCATGTAGAGCGGCCGCCCTACCCGCGCCGCCAGCCCGCCATCCACGGCGCCCGGACCGCGCAGCGCCCGCATGCCGCCGGAGAACCGCTCCAGCTGCCCGACCTGCAGCACCACGCCCTTGGCCCGGGCGAGCGAGATCAGGTTGTCCGCCTCATCCAGCGTCGCCGCGATGGGCTTCTCCACCAGCACATGCCTGCCCGCCGAAAGCGCCGCATGGGCCAGACCGTGGTGGAAGGCGGTGGGCGCCGCCACGATCACGGCCTCCGCGCGCTCGATCACCGCCTCGGCCGGAAGGGCGGGGCAGCCTGCCTCCCCCGCCACCAGCGCCGCCCGCTCGGGGTTCGCATCATGTAGCCCGACGAAGTCGAAGCGCGGCCCCCTGGCCGCCTTCAGCGCATGGAAGCGCCCGAAATGCCCCGCCCCCAGGATCCCAAGCCGCAGACGGCGCATATCCGAATTCCCCAAGAAACCCGGCGGCGTGTAGCAAAACCGCGCAAGGGTTGCATCGGGGGGCGCCGGGAAGCATGTTCCGCCCCTGTTTCTCGGGCAATCGCCAGTTCTGACACGGGGGGCCGAACAGGCCATGCTGTATTTCGCGCGGTGGAAGGTCGCCGCGATCCTGGGCGTCATCGCCCTGGGCCTGCTGCTCTGCGTCCCGAATCTCGTCCCACGCTCGGCCTTGCCGAACTGGGCGGCGCGCCAGATCTCCCTCGGCCTCGACCTGCGCGGCGGCTCCTACCTCCTGCTGGAGGTGGACATGAACGCCGTGGTCCGCGAACGGGTCGAGAGCCTGGTCGATGCGACCCGCACCGGGCTCCGCCAAGCCAATATCGGCTACCTGAACCTCACCGGCGACCCGAACAACCGCCGCCTCTCGCTCCGCGTGCGCGACCCCGCCCAGGCCGAGGCCGCCGCCACGAGGCTGCGTGAACTGGCCATCCCCGTTCCCGTGCGCGGCTCCGCAACCGGCGCGACCGAGCCGGACATCACCGTGACCACGGCGCCCGACGGCACCGTGACCGCCACCCTTTCCGACGCCGCGCTCGTGGCCAAGTCGAGCAACGCCGTCGAGCAGTCCATCGAGATTGTGCGCCGCCGCATCGACGAGACGGGCGTGGCCGAGGCCCTGATCGCCCGGCAGGGACAGAACCGCGTCCTTGTCCAGCTTCCCGGCGTCGAGGACCCGAACCGCATCAAGGAACTGCTGGGCCGCACCGCCCGCATGACCTTCCACCTGCTGGACGAGAACGCGAATCCCACTGCCGGCGCCCCGCCCCCGGGCGTCCAGTTCCTTCAGGGCGAGGCCCGGGGCGGGCTTCAGCCCGAGCGCTACGCGGTCCGCCGCCGCGTCGAGGTGGATGGCGCCAACCTCTCCGATGCCCGCGCGGGCCAGGACAGCCGCAACGGCGAATGGGTGGTGAACTTCACCTTCGATTCCGTCGGCACCCGGCGCTTCGCGGAGGTGACGCGCCAGAATGTCGGCCGCCCCTTCGCCATCGTGCTGGACGAAAAGGTCATCACCGCCCCCGTCATCCGCGAGCCCATCATCGGCGGCTCCGGCCAGATCAGCGGCAGCTTCACCGCCCGCACCGCGAATGACGTGGCCGTGCTGCTCCGCGCCGGCGCCCTTCCCGCCCCGCTCACCGTCGTCGAGGAACGCACCGTCGGGCCCGAGCTGGGGGCGGACGCCATCCGCGCCGGCATGCTCGCCCTGGCTGCCGGCACCGCCTTCGTCTTCCTCTATATGGGCTTCGCCTACGGGCTCTTCGGCTGGTTCGCCAACATCGCCCTGGCGGTGAACATCATGCTGATGATCGCCGCGCTCTCCCTGCTGCAGGCCACGCTCACCCTGCCCGGCATCGCCGGCATCGTGCTCACCCTCGGCACCGCGCTGGATGCGAACATCCTCATCAACGAGCGCATCCGCGAGGAGGTGCGCGCGGGCCGGACGCCGATCCAGGCGCTGGAGGCCGGATTCACCAAGGCCTCGGGCACGATCATGGACAGCAACCTGACAAACCTGATCGCCATGGCCTGCCTCTACGCCTTCGGCTCGGGCCCGGTGAAGGGCTTCGCCGTCACGGTTGCCATCGGCACCGTGGTCCAGATGTGGACCGCGACCACCCTCGTCCGCCTGATCGTCTCCTGGTGGTATCGCGCGCGCCGCCCGCGCGAATTGCCGGTCTGAGAGAGAACACGCCCATGTTCGGCTTCCTCCGCCGCCCCCTCTTCCGCCTCGTCCCGGACGACACCCGCATCCAGTTCATGAAGGGACGGTTCGCGGGCCTCGCTCTCTCCGCCATTCTCTCCACCGCCTCCGTCATCCTCGCCTTCAACCCGGGCCTGGAGCAGGGCATCGACTTCAAGGGCGGCATCATCATGGAGGCCCGCACCCCGGGCCCCGCCGATCTCGGCCAGCTCCGCGGCGCCGTCTCGGGCCTCGGCCTGGGCGATGTGGGCGTGCAGGAATTCGGGGATGCGTCCACCGTCCTCATCCGCCTGCCCGTCCAGGGTGAGGAAGCGGCGACCCAGCAGGCCGTCTCCCGCGTGCGCGGCGCGCTGGAGCAGGTGGCGCCGGGAGCCCGCATCCTGCGCACGGAGGCTGTCGGCAACCGCGTTTCGGCGGAGCTCTTCCAGGGCGGCCTGATCGCCCTCGGCGTCTCGCTGGCCGCGATGCTGATCTACATCTGGTTCCGCTTCGAGTGGCAGTTCGCCGTCGGCGCCGTCATCACCCTTCTCCTCGACACGACGAAGGTGGTCGGCTTCCTGGCCGTGACGCGGATCGAGTTCAGCCTCACCACTGTCGCCGCCATCCTCACCATCATCGGCTTCGGCGTGAACGACAAGGTCGTGGTCTATGACCGGATGCGGGAGAACCTGCGCAAGTTCAAGACGATGCCGCTGCGCGAGCTGATCGACCGCTCGATCAACGAGACGCTGAACCGCACCCTCGGCACCTCCATCACCGTGGCGCTTTCGGCCCTGCCGCTGGCGCTGTTCGGCGGCGACACCCTCTCGGGCTTCGCCTGGACAATGCTGTTCGGCATCGTTGTCGGCACCTCCTCCTCCATCTTCATCGCGGCGCCGATCCTGCTCTTCCTCGGGGAGAACCGGCTGCGCCGCGGCACGGAGGCGCCGGCCAGGCCGGCCCCGGCGGGCAAGGCCCCCGCCACCAGCTCCGCGGGCCGCCGGGGCTAGCCAGGCCGATGGTCACCCGCCGCGCATGGATCGGTGCGCTCTCCATGGCGGCGGTGGCGCGGCCGGCCGGCGCGCAGATGTCCATTCCCTATGTGGCGCCGGTGACCAAGCCGAAGGCCGTCACGCTGCTGCTGGGCTCCCCAAGCGGCAGCGCGACCGATCTCTGGGTCCGCGGCTTCGCGCCCTTCCTGGAGCGCCACCTGAAGCAGGTGCAGGTCACGGTCGCCAACCGCGTCGGTACGGGCAGCCTGACCGCCCTGCGTGACCTTGCCGATTCCCGCACGGATGGTTCCGTCATCGCCTATGCCTCCACCCCCTTCCACATCGTGCGGATGGTGGAGCGGGGCGCCGCATCCCTGCTCGACCGCATCACCCTCCTGGGCGCGGTGACCGAGGAGCCGGTGATCCTCGTCGCCCATCCGAACACCGAGATCGCCTCCCTGCGCGAAGCGGGGGCCGCCCGCCCCCTCGCCCTGCCGCCCCCGGCCAGCGCGGCATCCGTCGCCGCCGCCGAGCTCGCCCAGATGCTGCCGCTGGAACAGCTCCACTTTCCCTCCGCCGCCGCCGCGCGGCAGGCCGCCGCCGCCGGCAATGCCGCCGCGGCCCTCCTCACCCTTTCCGAAGCGGTGGTCGCGATCCGGGAGGGGAAGCTGGTCCCCCTGGCCATCGGAAGCGCCGCCCGCCATCCCCACTGGCCCGAAACCCCGACGCTCCGCGAGGTCGGCATCCCGCTGGTCGCCGCCCTGCGCCGCGGCATCGCCGCCCCGGCCGGCATCGCGCCCGAGACGGCGGCGGCCCTCCCCCGCGCCCTTCGCGCCGCCGTGGCGGACCCCGAGTTCCTCGCCCAGGCCGAGACGCGCGGCATCCTGCCTGTCTTCCGGGATGGCGAAGCCTGGACGGCCCTTGCCCGCCAGGACCTGGCGGAGCTGACCCATCGCTGGGAAACCTCGCCCTGGCCGCTTAGCGGCGGGTAAGCGGGGCGCGGGCCGCCTCATTCTGGCCACATACGCCCCCGGCGGTTATCCTTCGGGCCCTTGGTGGAGGCAGGTGCCATTCGTGCCCACTGAACCGGCCCAGGCCGAAGGCCCGCGGCTCCCTCCCCCCCGGGAGGAGGGCGAGATTCTTGCTGTCCTGCGCAGCCCGCACCTTCTCGCCATGGCGCAGGATGGGCTCCGCAGCATCGGCGCCCCGCCCGCGCGCCCCATGACCATCGCCGAGGCGATGGCGCGTCTGGTCGGCCCGCACCGCCCGCCGCTTGGCCTTCTTTGCGAACCGCAGCCGGATGCCCCCGCCTGGTCCAGCTTCCAGGCCGCTGCCCAGGATCCGTTCAGCCCCACCCAGCTGCTGCTGCTCGGCCAGGGGCAGCCGATCCCGCCGGATCCGGCCGCGCTCGTCATCGCTCTCCGCGCCCTGACCGGGCGCCACGAGGGGAATGACGCCCGTGACGCCGCCGCCCTGCGCCGGGGCCTGGAGGAAGGCGAGGTCGCCCTGCGCTACCAGCCCATCGTCCGCATCGCGGACCGCGCGCCCGCAGGGCTGGAGGGACTGGTCCGCTGGCTCCGTCCCGATGGCCATCAGGGCACCACGCCGCTCGGGCCGGATGCCTTCGTCCCGATGGCCGAGCGCAGCGGCCTCGGCCCGGCCCTCACCCGCGCCGTGGCGCAGATGGCCGCGGCCGACATGGCCGCGCTCCGGCCCGGCCTTTCGCTTCCCGTCTGCATCAACATGCCGCTTCAGGTGGTGCTCCGCCGGGACACCCTGACCTGGCTGCGCCAGCTGGCACGGGCAGCCCGCCTCCGCCCGGCCTTCCTGGGGGTGGAGCTGACCGAAACCACCCCGGTCCGGGATCCGGCCCCTCTCCTGCGTGCCGTCACCCGGCTCCGCGAGGCCGGCCATGCCGTCTGGATCGACGATATGAGCCTGGAGGAGAACCGCGACCTCCTTCTCGGCCTTCCCTTCACCGGGCTGAAGCTGGACCGCTTCCTGGTCGGCGCCATGCCCGGGAGCCGCCGCGCCAGGGCCGAGGTGGAGCGGCTTGTTGCCGCGGCCCATGCCCGCGGCATGCTCGTCACGGCCGAAGGGGTGACGGGCGCCCGGCTGTGGCGTGCCGTCGCCATGGCCGGTGTGGACCGGGCCCAGGGTTTTGCCGTCGGCCGCCCACTCCCCGCGCAGGCCCTTCCGGCCTGGCTCCAGGCCTGGCGCGCCGAGCGCCGCATCGCGCCCGAGGCGGTGGGTTGAGGCCACGCGGCACTGGGTTCCTGCTGGTGCTTCCCGGAGAGGGCTCCGCCCTCTCCGGACCTCACCCGCCAAGGGCCTGAGGCCCTTGGAACCCCGTCTGGCTGCCGCGGATACGATGCGACACGGGGTTTTTGAGGTCTCATCCTGCCTCTGCAGTCGCCTCCGGTCATGGACCGGAGGCGCACCGTCCGCCGGGCTTTTCCAAACTTCTGAAAGAAGATGATGGTGAGGGGTCCGGGGAGAGGAAGAATTCCTTCTTCCTCTCCCCGGGACAGACCGCCACCCCAGGCCGCGAAGATCGGCGGCCCCGTCCGGCGCTCAGCGCATGGCGGCGATATCGATCACCTCCGCCGCACCCGAGACCGGGCCCATCGGCGTTGGCGTCCCGTTTTCCAGGTTGATCTGGTGCAGCACGCCCCCGGCGAGCAGGTAGCCGGTGTTCGTCGTCCCTTCGGTCAGGATGTCGAAGGCCGCGGAGGCGGGCACGCCTTCGCCGATCCGCCCGCGCACCTGCTGCACCCCGTCATTCGGCGGCGCCTGCAGGTTCAGCTGCCCCAGCACGGCGTCGATGGTCAGCAACGCGGTCTGCTGCGCGCCCTGCATGCTGTTGGTATAGGCGCCGGCACTGATGCGCGGGCTGGTATCGGCCAGCGGGGTGCCGGGCTGGTACTTCAGCTGGCCGTCCCGCACCACCTGCCCGTTGTCCACATTCACCCGGAAATTCACCCCCGAGCTGCCCATCAGCCGCAGCCTGTCCGCCACGGGGTTGAAGTCCACCACGGCGCGCCCGCCGGATTCGAAGCGCTCGCCCAGCTGGCTCACCCGTGTCGCCATGCCGCTCATCGGGTCGATCGTCACGATCTGCCCGGAATCGGTCACGCCGTAGAGCTTCCCATCTGCCGGGCGCATGTCGATGCCGAGCAACTGCCCCTCCGCCCCGCGCACCCGCACGGGGGACGAGGCCCGCCGCGTCTCGCTGTCGATCCGCACCAGGCTTCCGTCGGAGGTCAGGCCGATCAGCGTCGCGCCCTGTGCCATGCCGGACAGGCCGAGGAAAGCAGCGCCGGTAAGGGCCAGGCGACGAATGGAGGAGGTCATTGGTGTCTCCGTCTGAAAGGCGGGACGCCATGCCCCGCCCTCACGCTACGGAGCGCCCGGCACGGTGGACGCAGCCCCGGCGATCACAGCGCCGTGAGCCTGTGGCCGGCTTTCCTGTCCAATTCGTCATCCAGCGCTCGATCAGCGGCACATCCGCCGTCTAAGCTTCCCCGCAACAAGATCACGCAGGGAGACGAAACGGATGCAGCACACCCGTATGACGCGACGCGGCCTGGGCGCCGGGCTTCTCACGGGCCTCGCGGCCCCAGCCATTGCCCAGTCACAATCCGCCTCCGCCTGGCCGGATCGCCCCGTCCGCCTCATCGTCCCCTTCGGCGCGGGCGGCGCCATCGACACCCTCTCCCGCACCGTCGCCCAGCGCTTCTCCGAATTCGCGAATGGCCAGAGCCTGGTCGTCGAGAACCGCTCCGGCGCCGGCGGCACCGTGGCCGGCGGCTTTGTCGCCCGCGAGAAGCCCGACGGCTACACGCTGATGATGGCGGATGTCGGCTCCAACGCCATCGGCAAGCTCCTCAACCCCGGCCTTGCCTATGATCCCGCAACGGCCTTCACCCCGATTATCCATCTGGTGAACCTGCCTGGCGTGGTGATCGCCCATCCATCCGTCACAGTGAAGGACCTGCCGGACCTCATCGCCCAGGCCAAGGCGCGCCCGGGTGCCTTCACCTATTCCTCCGCCGGGATCGGCAATGGCAGCCACCTTTTCATGGCGTTGCTGCTCCGCCAGGCCGGGGTGGAGATGGTGCATGTGCCCTATCGCTCGGGGGCCGAGATGGTCACCGCCCTGGTGCGCGGGGATGCGCAGTTCGGCTTCCCCACCGTTTCCTCCGCCCTGCAGATGATCCGGGGTGGCCAGGCGAAGGCCATCGCCGTCAGCACCGCCGAGGAAACCCCGGCTCTCCCCGGCATCCCGCCCGTCGCCCGCACCATTCCCGGCTTCAACCTGGCCGTGTGGCACGGAATCATGGCTCCGGCGGAGATGGAGCCCGCCCTGGCCAGCCGCATCAATACCGTTTTCGCCCGGGTCGCGGCCCTGCCCGAGGTACAGGAGGCCGTGTTCCGCGCCCAGGCCGGCCGCATGGTCGGCGGCAGCCCGAAGGACTTCGCCGATCACATCGCCCGCGAGATCGCCCGCTGGGAACCGCTGATCCGGGAGGGCGGCTTCAAGGTCGAGTAGCCGCCCGGCCCGGCATGGTCCCCGGGGAGGGTCAGACTCCCCGGTGGAACGGAGCCTGGCCGAAGCCGCCGCCCGGTGCCATCCGCGCCAGGCAGATCTGATTCAGGCTCAGCCGCCCCAGCGGGTTCCGCGCGAAATCCCCGTAGCGCTCCACCAGTTCCAGCCCCGAAGCTTCCAGCAGAAGCGGGATCTCCCGCGGGAAGAACTGCCGCAGCGCCAGCGGCGCCATCTGCCGCTCCCGCCCGTCCCGGTCGCGGATGTGCCAGTGCGAGACCCGCACCTGCGCCACCGGGTCATACCGCGCCACCTCCTCCGCCTGGATGGCGGAGGACGGGTTCGGCCCAAGGTCCAGCCGCCGCGGCGCCCCCTCGGGCTGCGCCAGCAGCCCCGGATCGGGCAGCACCACGTCAAAGGCCAGGGCCCCGCCGGGCTCCAGGTGGCGCCGGACCGAGGCCAAGCAGGCGCGCAAATCCTCCGGCTCATGCAGATGGGCCAGCGAGTTGCAGGAGATCACGATTAGCCCGAAGCGCCGCCCCAGGTCGAATTCGCGCATGTCTCCCAGCACGAAGCTCGCGGGCAGCCCCTGGTCCGCCGCCTTCCGTGCCGCTGCGGCCAGCATGGGGCGGGAATTATCCAGCCCCACCACCTCATGCCCATGTGCCGCCAGCGGCAGGGTCAGCCGCCCCGTCCCGCAGGCCAGTTCCAGTATCGGCCCGCCCCAGCGCGCCGCCTCCTCCCGGTAGAACCCCTCGCAGGGTCCGGGCTGCACGATCGCGTCATAGAGCTCGGCTTCGTCATAGAGGGAGGACAGGGAGGAGGAATGCCCCCCCAACGAGCCCGCATCCCGGTCGAGAAGCGGCTGGGAGAGGGCGTGATCCGGTGTCATTCGCATGGTTCCAGGAGGTGTCACCGAAGCAGAGCTCACTCAACCGCGATCGCGGGCTCCTCCTGATCGATTGAAGCCTCCCGCAACCGCCGGGCCGCCCCCATCTTCACCCCGCGGCCTCCCGCCCCTAAGGGAAGCCCGGCCAGAAGGAGTGCCGCTTCCGTGCAAGGCGTGGAGCATGACATCGCCATCATCGGCGCCGGCCCGGTCGGGCTGAGCTTCGCCATCGCCCTCGCCGGCCAGGGAATCTCCACCCTCCTGGTGGAGCGCCAGCCCGCCGAGGTCCTCGCCGAACCCGCCTTCGACGGGCGCGAGATCGCCCTCACCCACCATTCCCGTGCCCTGCTGGAAGCGCTGGGCGCCTGGACACGCATCCCCGCCAACGCCGTCTCCCCCCTGCGGGAAGCCCGCGTCCTGAACGGCACCGCCTCCTACGCCCTGACCTTCGACACGGGGAGCGAGGGCGCGGAGGCGCTCGGCTACCTCGTCTCCAACCACCTGATCCGACGCGCCCTGCACCAGGTGGCGCGGGAAAGGTCGGAGATCACCATCCTCGCCGGTACCGGCGTGGACCGGGTCTCCACGACAGGCGAATCCGCCCGCCTCGTTCTCTCCGACGGCCAGGAGGTCACGGCCCGCTTGGCCGTCGCGGCGGATACGCGCTTTTCCCGCTCCCGCCAGCAGCTCGGCATCGGCGTCTCCACCCTGGACTTCAACCGCTCCATGCTCGTCTGCCGCATGGCGCATGAGGCCCCGCACGGCCATGTCGCGACGGAATGGTTCGACTATGGCCAGACCATCGCCCTGCTGCCCGTGAACGGGAACGCCTCCTCGGTCGTCATCACCCGCAGCCACCAGGAGATCGGGCGGCTGAAGACCCTTCCCCAGCCGGAATTCGAGGCCGAGATGGCACGCAGCCTCGCCCGCCGGAATCTCGGCCCGCTGCGCCTCGTCAGCACCCGCCACGCCTATCCGCTGGTCGCCACCTATGCCCGGCGCTTCATGGCCCGGCGCTTCGCCGTGATCGGGGACGCGGCGGTGGGCATGCATCCCGTCACCGCCCATGGTTTCAACCTCGGCCTGCGCGGCGCCGAAAGCCTGGCGCGGGAAATCCTCTCCGCCCATCGCCGCGGCCGCGACATCGCGGCGCCCGATGTGCTGGGCCGCTACGAGGCCGCCCATCGCCTCGCCACCGGCCCGCTCTATGCCGGCACCAATGCCCTCGCCCGCCTCTATGCCGAGGAAGGCCCGGCGGCCCGCATCCTCCGCCACGCCGTGCTCCGCGCCGGCGGCGTCCTCACGCCCTTCCGCAAGGCGGTCGCCTCCATGCTGATGGACAAGGGCACCAACGCCGCCTGAGCGGGGCGCGCAGCGTCACCGCGGGGACAACCCACCGCGGGCGCCGGTGTTCTCCTGCCGCACCAGCTCCGGGCGCCGGCATGACCCAGTCCTTCCTTCGCTATTCCCCCGATGTGGAAACCGTGCCGCCGGAGGAGGCCGGGACGATCGAGGCCATCCTCGAGTCCATGCGCCGCCTCGCGACCCGGACGCCGGAGGAATACGGCCATGCCGTCCGGGTCTCCCATGCCAAGAGCCACGGCCTGGCGGTGGGCGAGCTGGAGGTTCTGCCCGGCCTTCCCGCCCATCTCGCCCAGGGCCTTTTCGCCAGCCCTGCCCGCTACCCCGTCGTCGCCCGGCTGGCCAATGTCCCCGGCGAGATCATCACCGACGCCGTCTCCACCCAGACCGGCCTTTCCATCAAGATCCTGGGTGTGCGGGGCGAGATGCTGCCGGGCCATGAGGGCGAGGTGACCCAGGATTTCGTGCTGGACACCGGCAGCCGGTTCGCAGCCGCCGATGCGAAGGCCTTCCTCCTCACCCACCGCGCGCTGGAACATGCGCCGCGGATCCCCGACCGGATGAAGGAAGCGGTTTCCAAGGCGTCCCGCGCCGCGAACAAGGCGCTGCACGCCCTGGGCACGGACAGCCCGAAGCTGGACTTCTTCGGCCACCCGCGCATCCACCCGCTGGCCGAGGCCTATTTCACCCAGGCCCCGATCCGCTACGGCGAGCATGTCGCCAAGCTCGCCGTCGTCCCGGCCACGCGGGAACAGCAATCCCTCGCTGGCGGCGCCCTCGACACCGATGCTGACGAGAATGCCCTCCGCACCGCTACCGTCTCCTACCTGCGCGCGCGGGACGCGGTCTTCGACATCCGGGTCCAGCTCTGCACCGATCTCGAGACCATGCCGGTGGAGGATGCCAGCCGGGAATGGGACGAGGAGCGAAGCCCCTACCAGACCGTCGCCCGCCTCACCTTCCCCCGCCAGGAAGCCTATAGCGAGGCGCGGCGGGACCATGTGGACCAGAACCTCGCCTTCTGCCCCTCCCACGGCCTGGCGGCGCATCGCCCCCTGGGCTCCATCATGCGGGCCCGCCTCCGCGCCTATCCCGAGATGTCCCGGCTCCGCCGGCAGGCGAATGGCCGCCCCCTGGCCGAGCCGCGCTCCATCGACGAAATCCCGGCCTGAGCCGGGCCATCCCCGCCCCTATCCCCGCCGGTGCCCGGAGGCGCGTGCCCCCGCATCCGGCGCCAGCCGCGCCGCCAGCGGCGCCGCCAGCAGCACCGGCAGCGCCGCCCCGAGGAAGGCGATGGCGAAATCCGCCACGGCCGGCTCCGCCCGCCCGCCCAGCGCGCTGGAGGCCGCCAGCCAACCTGCTCCCCATGTCACCCCCAGCGCCATGAAGAGCTGCTGCGCGGTCGCCGTGATGGAGGTGGCCGAGGACAGCTTCCCCGGGGGCACGTCCACGTAGCTGAGCGCGTTTGAGGCGGTGAATTGCAGGCTTCGCGACAGCCCGCCCCAGGCCAGGACGAGGAACACGGCCCAGAGCGGCCAGCCCGGCGTGAACAGGGAGCAGGCCACGAAGGAGGCCGCCACCATCCCCGCGTTCCAGGTCAGCACCCGGCGGAAGCCGAGATTGCGAAGCGCCATGCTCGTCATCGGCTTCATCACGAAGGCGCCCAGCGCCGTCGCGAGGGTGATCAGCCCCGAGGTAGTCGCCGAGGCCCCGAAGCCAAGCTGCATGAAGAGCGGCAGCAGGAAGGGCGACGCCCCTGCCCCGATCCGGAACAGGCTGCCCGAGGCTACCGCGATGCGAAAGGAAGGCACCGAGAACATCGAGAGGTCCAGCGCCGGATTCGGCGCCCGCCGCGCCCAGCGCACCGCCATCCAGCCCAGCCCACCCCCCAGCGCGAAGCCCGCCAGCGCGAGGGGCGCCGGCACCAGGCCGCGCCCGATCGTCTCCGCCCCGAACATCAGGCAGGCCAGCGCGGCGCCGATCAGCCCCACCCCCACCGCGTCCAGCCGCGGCGGCCGCGCGCCCCGCTCATCAGGGATCAGCCGCCACACGGCCAGCAGCCCGGCGGCTGCGACGGGCAGGTTGATCCAGAAGACAGCCCGCCACGACACCGTATCGGTCAGCAGCCCGCCCAGCGGCGGCCCCAGGATCGGCCCGAGCAGCGCCGGCATGGTCAGCCAGGTCGTCGCCCGCACCACATCCTCGGGCCGCACCTGCCGCAGCAGCAGCAGCCGCGCCACGGGCAGCATCATGGCGCCGCCCATGCCCTGCAGCACGCGCGCGGCGACCAGCTCCCCAAGCCCGCGCGAAAGCCCGCACAGCGCCGAGGCGAAGGCGAAGACCGCGATCGCCACCATGAAGACCCGCTTGGCCCCGAACCGGTCCGCCACCCAGCCCGAGACGGGGATGAACACCGTCAGCGCGACCAGGTAGGAGGTGATGGCGGCCGAGAGATGCAGCGGCTCCGTCCCCAGCTCCCGCGCCATCGCCGGCAGCGCCGTCGCGATCACGCTCGAATCCAGGTTCTGCATCAGCAGGGCGCTGGCCACGATCACGGCCGTGCGCCGCGTGTTCGGCGGCGGGGTGGGCAGATCGCCCGGCGCCCCCGCAACACCCTCTGCCGCATCCAGGCCCGATACCGCCACCACCCCTCCCGCGCCCCGTCACCGAGGGCGGGCAACATGCGCCCGCCCCGGCGCCGCGCGAAGTCCCGGAGGGGCGTGGAACACGACAAAAGCGGGCCGGGGCCAATGGCGGCCCCGAACCCCGCCCCTGGTGGCTCAGGCGCCGAAGCCGCCATCGATCGTGTGCATCGCCCCGGTCACGAAGCCCGCCTCCGGCCCTGCCAGCCAGGCCACCATCCCCGCCACGTCCTCCGGCCGCCCGTGGCGCCGGATGGCCATCACGGCGTGCTGGATGTCCTTCATCGGCCCGTCCGCCGGGTTCATGTCCGTGTCGATCGGCCCGGGCTGCACGACGTTCACCGTGATCCCGCGCGGCCCGAAATCCCGCGCCAGCCCACGCGCCATGCCCTGCAGCGCCGACTTGCTCATCGCGTAGGCGGAGAGGCCCGGGAAGGGAATCCGGTCGCCGTTGACGGAACCGATCACGATGATCCGCCCGCCCTCGGGCATCTGCCGTGCGGCCTCGACCGCCGCATGATAGGGCGCGTTCACGTTGATCCGGATCAGCCGGTCTACCGCGTCCGGGTCCTGCTCCAACGGATCACCGAAGGCGCCCACCCCCGCATTCACCACCAGCACGTCCAGCGGCCCGCTCTCCCGCACCCGCGCGATCACCGCGTCCCGGTCGGCGCTGTCCGTCACCGCCGCCGTGCTGCCGGTGTCGCGCGCCAGCTGCTCTGCCGCCTCGTGCGAGCCGGCATAGGTGAAGGTCACCACGGCGCCCTCCGCCGCGAAGCGCCGCACAATCGCCGCCCCGATTCCCCGGCTGCCGCCGAGCACGAGAATGGACTTACCCTGGAAACCGGCCATGAGGCCCTCCTTGAGATTTAAGTAGTAATCACTACATTAAATCCCGGAAGGCCCCCGTCAAGGGATTTTGTATCGGTGACTACAAATATGCCCCGCCCCCGCGGCCGGCCGCGCCGCTTCGATCCGGAAGAGGCGCTCGCCACGGCCCAGCGGCTTTTCCACGCCCACGGCTATGACGCGGTCAGCGTCGCCGACCTTACCCAGGCCCTCGGCATCAACCCGCCCAGCTTCTACGCCGCCTTCGGCAGCAAGGCCGGCCTCTATGCCCGCATCCTCTGCCGCTACAGCGCGGCCGAGGGCGTTCCCCTGGCCGAGATCCTGCGCCCCGGGCGCCCGGTCGCCGAAGCCCTCGCCGCCGTGCTGGAGGAGGCCGCCCGCCGCTACGCCGCCGATCCCGCCGCTGCCGGCTGCCTCGCCATCGAGGGCGCCCGCTGCAACGACCCCGAGGCGCGCGAGGCCGCCCGCGCCCTGACCGCGGCCGGCGAGGACACCATCCGCCGCTATGTCGCGGAGCATCACCCGGCGGATGCCGAGCGCCTGGCCGACTTCGTCGTCACCCTCATGGCCGGCCTCTCCACCATGGCCCGCGAGGGCCACGGCCTGGACCGCCTTCTCGCCACCGCCCGCCTCGCCGGCCAGGCTATCGCCCAGGCCCTTCCTGCCTAAGCGCCGCGAGGCGCCCGGTGGCGGCGCGCCATCCCGCCCGCGCATCCCCGCCATGCCTTGCAACCGCCCGGTCACGCGCGCATTTTCGCCTCATGGACCAGTCTGCCGGCGAAGCGCGCCGCATCCCCATCCACGGCCCGGAGGATTTCGAGGGCATGCGCCGCGCCGGCCGCCTCGCGGCCGAGTGCCTGGACATGATCACCCCCCATGTGCGGCCCGGCGCCACAACCGGCCAGCTCGACAAGCTGTGCCACGACTTCATGCTGGACCATGGCGCCGTGCCCGCCACGCTGGGCTATCGCGGCTACACCAAGTCCTCCTGCATCAGCATCAACCACGTGGTCTGCCACGGCATCCCGGGCGACCGCGTGCTGCTGGAAGGCGACATCCTGAACATCGATGTCACCCCCCTGCTCGATGGCTGGCATGGCGACAGCTCGCGCATGTATGTCGCGGGCCAGCCTTCCACCAAGGCGCGCCTGCTGATGGACGTGACGCATGAGAGCATGATGCGCGGCATCGCGGCGGTGAAGCCGGGCGCCACGCTCGGCGATATCGGCCACGCCATCCAGTCATATGTGGAGAAGAACCGCTTCTCCGTTGTGCGGGACTTCTGCGGCCATGGCGTGGGCCGCAAGTTCCACGCGCCCCCGAACATCCTGCATTTCGGCCGCAAGGGCGAAGGCCCTGTGCTCAAGCCCGGCATGTTCTTCACCATCGAGCCGATGGTGAATGCCGGCCGCCCCGACGTGAAGGTGCTGGATGATGGCTGGACGGCCGTGACGCGGGACCGTTCCCTCTCCGCCCAGTTCGAGCATATGGTGGGCGTGACCGAAACGGGGGTGGAGATCTTCACCCTTTCCCCCGCCGGCCTGCACAAGCCACCCTACGAGACCCAGACGACCGCATGAACATCCCGGCCAGGCTTGTGGAAGGGTATCGCGGCTTCCGCCATACCCGGTTCCGGCGCGAGCGCGACCATTATCTCCGCCTGGCCCAGAGCGGCCAGCGCCCGACCACGCTGATGATCGCCTGCGTGGACAGCCGGGTGGCGCCCGAGGTCGTCTTCGATGCCGATCCTGGCGAGATGCTGGTGGTCCGCAACGTCGCGAACCTCGTTCCGCCCTACCAGCCCGATGCCGGCTACCACGGCACCTCGGCGGCCATCGAATTCGCCGTGCGCCAGCTCAAGGTCGCCCATATCGTCGTCTGCGGCCACGCCTCCTGCGGCGGCATCAACGCCTTCCGGCACAATACGCTGAACGGAGTGGACGCGGCGCATGGCGACTTCGTCACGCGCTGGGTGGACATGGTGGCGCCTGCCACGAAGCTCGCCCTGACCTGCGAGGGCGTGGACCCCTTGCAGGACCAGACCGCGATGGAGCTGGCCGCCATCCGCCAGTCGATCATGAATCTCCGCAGCTTCCCCTGGCTGAAGGCAGCCGAGGATGCCGGGGAGCTTTCCCTGCACGGCCTTTGGTTCGACGTGGCGGACGGCTCGCTGCGCGTGCTGGACGAGGCCGCCGGCGCTTTCGACACGCTGGACGACGCCCCGCTTGGATGAAGCGGCGCGGCAACTTGGGCTGAGGTGCTTCGAGGACGTCCTCGTCACCCCCAGCGCCGCCGCGCTCAACCGCCCCGAGCCCTTCGAATTCAAGGGCGGCCCGCTCTGGCCGGACTTCGACAACCAGGTTGAAATCCGCTTTGGCCGGGGCCCCAGGCCCATTCCCTTCGATACCTGCCCGGATCCCGGCCAGCCCCCGACCGCAACGCTGGAGGAGGCCGCCTGGTGCGGCCCGGTCTGCCACCATTTCGGTCACCAGATCGCCGATTTCGGCATGCGGATCGCGGCCTCCGCCCATCTTCTGCCCGGCGTCCCCCTCCTCTTCTCCGCCAGCCCCACGGATCCCGAGGATGTGCGGCCCTTCTTCTGGGGCATCCTCGACAGCTTCCGCGTTCCCAGGGAGCGCGCGGTGCTGCTGCGCGAGCCCGTGCTGGTCCGCCGCCTGCACGTCTTCCCGCAGGCCGAGCGCATCCAGGGCCCGCCTCCCTCGCCCCACTACCTGGACCTGCTGGACACCGCCTGCCGCCCGGAGCCGGACCCGGCCATTGCCGGCCGCACCGTCTTCGTCACCCGCAGCCACTTCCGCTCCGACAGCATGGTGGGCCGCTTGGCGGGGGAAGCCTATCTGGACCAGGCCATGGGCGCGGCCGGCGTGATCCTCGCCTGGCCCGAGGAACTTTCCGTCCCCGACCAGGCCCGCCTCTACCGCAGCGCAGCCCAGCTTCTCTTTTCCGAGGGCTCCGCCATCCACGGCCTCCAGCTGCTCGGCCGCATCGAGGCCCCGGTAGGCGTCATCAACCGCCGTCCCAAGGGCCGCATGGCGCCCAGCGTTCTCAGGCCGCGCAGCCCGCACGTTACCTGGATCGATGCGATGGACGGCCAGATCTGCGGCATGAAGCGCAACGGCGTCTCGGCCGAGGTCAGCAACGGCCTCACCATCCTCGATCCCGACATCCTCCTTCCGCTTCTCGCCGCCGATTTCGGCATCGACCTCGCCCCGCACTGGGACATGCGGGCCTATCGCGATGCCTGCCTCGCGGATGCCGAGCGCTGGATTAACTTCCGCCGCATCATCCACCGCCGCCGCGGCGTGCCGCCGGGCGATGCCGAAGCCATCACCGCCTCCATCCGCTCCATCCGCCTTTTCACAGGTGCGCTGGACCATGTGAGCTTCGGCTGAGCCGTGCCCCGCAGAGGCGAGGCGCCGCACGAACGATCCCCACCAAGCAAAAAGAGGTGGAAATCACGAACACTTGATATTAGCTAACGGGGAACACTCCACGGCCCGTTCCCGCCATGCCTGTCCCGACCACCCGCGCCCACCTGGCCGCACTGGATCTGCTCCGGGGACTCGCCGCTCTCTCGGTTATGCTTTTCCACATCGGCGGAAAGGCTTTCGAGAACCTCCTCGGCCACCGCCCGGTCGGCGACGCACTGGCCTTCGGCTATGCGGGGCTGGACTTCTTTTTTGTGCTCAGCGGCTTCATCATCCTGCATGTGCATCGCGGCGACATCGGGCATCCCCGCCGCCTTGCCTTCTATGCCTGGAACCGCCTCGCCCGGGTCTTCCCGCCCTATTGGATCGTCACCCTGGTCTATGCCTCGCTCGCGCTGACCAGCGGGCTGGAAATAGGGGCGGATCGCTTGGTCAGTTCCATGCTCCTCTGGCCGGGCCTGCCGCCGCTTTTGGGGGTAGCATGGACCCTTTCCCACGAGCTTCTCTTCTACGCCGTCTTTGCCATCGTCATCGCGGCACCCCGGCTGGGCCTGTCCCTCGCCTTCTTCTGGATCCTCGGTTCCTTCCTGGTTCCGGCTGGGATTTCCCCGGTGCTCGACTTCTTGTTCAACATCCGCCATTTCGAGTTCCTGGTCGGCGCCGCGGCCGCCTGGGGCCTCGGCCGCATGCCCCTCTCCCGCCCGATTGCCTTTGCCGGAGCCGGGGCCGCGGTTTTTGCTGCTGCCGCCCTGCTGGATGTGTGGCAGGCCCCCCTGCCCGCCACGGCCTTCATCCTCGCCTATGGCCTGGCCAGTGGCGTGATCATCTTCGGCCTGGCGCGCGCGGACATGGCCGGCCTCCTCCGCGTCCCCGCCTCGCTTCGCTTGGTCGGGGAAGCCTCCTACGCTATCTACCTGACCCATCTGCTCGGCTTCAGCCTCACGGCCCGTGCGGCCATGATGCTCGGCCTCCAAAGCCTCATCCCGGGCTGGGCGCTGCTGCTGCTGCTCGCCGTGGTCATCACTCTCGGCGGCATCCTCTTCCATCTCTGGGTGGAACTGCCGCTGCTCCGGCACTGCCGCACCCTGCGGAACGCCCTCCTCAAGCCGCTTCCCGAGACCAGCCAGTCCTGGCCCGCCGCCTCGCTCTCGCGCGGCAACCGGGCTCTCAGACCGGCCGCCGCGCCCCAGCGGGCGGCGTGAGGAAGGTCTCTCCCTCCGCGGCGTCCCGAACCAGCCCAAAGCCCATCCACTGCCCGATGATCGCCGCCTTCACCGCTGGCGCCGCCCAGCCGGCACGGCGATGCACCCCCATGATCCGCATGCCGGGCCGGTCCAGCCTGGAGAGGAAATCCGCCAGCTGGTCTTCGCCCTGGCCGTGGAAGCTCACAGCCGGTGGCTGGGACAGCACGTGGCCCGCCTCCCACCCGCCGCGGCAGGCCTGGAGAAAGGCGCAGTAGACGCGGTACTCGACCACCGAATCATCGGAAACCGGCAGCATCCCCGCGCTGGCCAGGCCCCGCGCCCGCAAGGCCTCGTCCAGCGCCTCCACCTCTGCCCTCCACATCGGGAAAGGCGTGCTGATACCGAAGATCACCTCCGGCCAGGATTCCTCCGCCACGCCGAAATAGCGGAAGGCGCCCATATGTCCGGGCTGCACCCCGCGCGGCGGCATGCGCAGCCGCCCCTCCTCCATAAACGCGGAGGCGTCGGTCGGCCGGATGAAGTGGTTCTTGCAATCCAGCGTTACATAGGCCTCGCTCTCCACGACGCGATGTACATCCAGCTTCAGGCCCTGCTGCCGTCTCCAGCCCCGCCCCGCATGGGCCGCCCCGGCGTAATCCTGCACCTCCGCCCCGGCCAGGAGCCGCACCCGCGGCGCCAGCCACCCGTATTCCGGCATCACCTCGCGGGCGAAGGCCACGGGAAAGCCGTCCCCCGCCACCCCGTTGTCCACCACCAGGATCTGCCCGGCCGCTGCCGCGTCCAGATACAGCGCCATGGAGCGTGCCTGCAGCCGGAGCATCGGCAGGTCCTGCGCGAAGGCCACCGTCACGAAGTCGAACCGCATCCCGCTTCCACCAGGCCAGAGCGCGCCCTCCTGCCAGCAGAGCCCGCGCTGCGGCAACCCCCTGGGCATTCCCGTTCCACCGGATGGACAAGCCGCCCTCTCCCGCTACAACCTGGGTGCTCACGAATTCGGGAGATTTCCTTGGCCCGCAAGCCCGGCCTGGAGGAGGCGAGCCCCGGCTTCGCCGCGCTGCTGGACCTGCCGGCCGGCCAGCCCTCCTCCCGCCCGGCTTCCAGTGCGCCACCCACCCCAACGCCAGGCCCGGAAGGCCACCGTCGGCGCCTGCGCGACCGCCTGCTCCGCGCCGGCCCCGCCGCCCTCGCGGATTATGAGTTGCTGGAGATGCTGCTCTTCCTCGCCCTGCCCCGCGTGGACACCAAGCCGCATGCCAAGCGCCTGCTCGCGCGTTTCGGCAGCTATGCGCGCACCATCTCCGCCACGGATGCTGAGCTGCGAGGGGTGGAGGGAATCGGCGAGGCGGCCATTGCCGCGCTCCGCCTCGTCCAGGCATCGGCCCTTCGCCTCCTGGCCGAGGAGGTGCGAGACCAGCCCGTGCTGAACAACTGGGAACGGCTGATCGGCTATCTTTCCGCCGCCCTGGCACGGGAGGGGGTGGAGCAGTTCCGCATCCTGTTCCTCGACACCCGGAACCGCCTGCTGGCCGATGAGGCCCAGGCTCGCGGCACGGTCAACCACACGCCGGTTTACCCGCGCGAGGTCATCCGCCGCGCCCTCGACCTCGGCGCGACGGCCCTCATCCTCGTGCACAACCACCCCTCGGGCGATCCCAACCCCTCCCGGGCCGATATCGAGATGACCACGGAAATCCGCCAGGCAGCCGCCACGCTGGGAATCGTGGTCCATGATCACCTCATTATCGGCAATGGCCGGCACTTCTCCTTCCGGCGCGAGGGGCTGCTGTGACCCGCCGCCCCGGCAAGCCCCTGCCGGCCGGCAGGGCCCCCTGAAGCCGGATGGCGAAGCCCCCACCGAGCCCCGCCACGCCCCCCCGCCCGATCCTCGACCTGGCCGCGCTCGCCTATGATGCGGCGGCGGGCGAGGCGTGCTGGCATGATGTCGCCCAGGCGCTGACAACCGCCTTGGGCGCCACCGGCACCTCGCTCTGGGTCGGCGATGCCGAAGCCGGGCGCGTGGACATCCTGCGTGCCATCCCGGGCGCTGCGCCGGTCTACACCACCCAACGCTACGGCCCGGATCCCTGGATCCGGGGTTTCCTCGCCGCGGCCCGCCCCGCCATGGCCGAGGGCGCGCCGCCCATTATCCTTGGCCCCGGCGACCTGCCCGACGAAGCCTATCGGCGCAGCGACTTCTACGCCGGCTTCGCCCGTCAGCTCGGCCCCAGCCACCTGGTCGGCAACCTCGCCCTGCAGGGCGAGCCCGGCTGCATGCCCATGGGCTTCCACCGCCCTGAGGGCTCGCCACCCTTCGGCGCGGAGGAACAGGCTGCACTTGGCGCCCTTTTTCCCCATCTCCGCCGCGCCCTCCGCCTGCGCCAGCGGCTTCGCCAGTCCGCTGCCGGCCCCCACCACGCCACCGCCGCGCTGGAGGCCCTGCCCATCGCCGCCATCGCGGTGGATGCCGATCTCCGCATCGCCCGCACCAACGCGGCCGCGGAGGCCCTGCTCCGCGCGGGGACCGGCCTACGCCTGTTGCGGGTGGCCCCGCCGCCCTCCCCGGTCCGGCTCGGGGCGGCGCGCAGCACCGAATCCTCCGAACTCGCCCGGCTGGTCCGCCGAATCGCGCAGGCCAGCGGCCAGGACAACATCCAGGGCGGCAGCCTCCGGATCAGCCCCCCGGACCCGGAAGGCGGCCCGCCCCTCGCGGTCCTCGCCACGCCCCTGCCCGCCCATCTGATCGCCGTCCCGCCCGGAAACCGGCAGGGCCGCCTGCCCGGCCTGGTCCTCCTGGCGATCCGCGAGATCGGCATCCCGCGAAGCCCCTCGCCCTGGATCCTTGCGGACCTTTTCGGCCTCAGCGCTGCGGAGGCCAGCGTCGCCATCGCCCTGGCCGGCGGGGCAACAGCCGAGGCGGTGGCCGCGCAGCGCCGGGTCGGCCTCGCCACCGTGCGCGCCCAGATCCGGACCATCCTCGAAAAGACCGGGGCGAGCGGCCTGCGGGACCTGGAACGCATCCTTGCCACCCTGGGCGATGGCAGGCCGGGCCCCCGGCCCGTTCCGGCACCGCGACCGGATGATTGACCACCCGCCCGCGCGCGCCCACCCTCGGCGCATGCGCGCCCCCATCGCCGCGATCCTGCCCGCCCTGCTGCTCGCCGCCACGCCGGCCCCCGCGCAGCTCGTCTATGACCCGGCCAAGCCGCCGCCTGCCGGCGGCCCCGCCGGGGGTTCCCGCATCCAGGCCCAATCGCCCGAGGGCAAGCCGCCCCCGCTCTACGACATGCCGGATCCCGCCCCGCGCCGCCCCGGCCCGCCCTCGCGGCCCGGCACGGTGCCGGAGGCCCGCCCCCAGCCCGCGCCGCCCGGCCCCGCCGGCAAGCCCCCGCCGCTGGACCCGGATCAGGCACCCGCCCCGCGCCAGCGCGAGGTGTCCTCCGGAACCGGCTTCATCATCGGGGACCGCCAGGCCCTCACCAACGACCATGTCGTGCGCGGCTGCCGTGCCGTGCGCGCCCGCACGGCGGAGGGCCGGGAGGTCACCGCGACGATTCGCACCCGCGACAGCCGCCGGGACCTCGCCATCCTCGACCTGCGCGAGGCGGCCGGCCCCGCCCTCGCCTTCCGGGCCGAACCCGCGATCCGGCGTGGCGATTCGGTCGTGACCTATGGCTTCCCGCTGGCAGGAATGCTCGCCTCGGGCCCCACCCTCACCACCGGGGATATCTCGGCGCTCGCCGGACTCGCGGACAACCGTGCGCACTACCAGATCAGCGCGCCCGTCCAGCCCGGCAATTCCGGCGGCCCGCTGCTGGACCTCTCGGGCCATGTGGTCGGGATCATCACCAGCAAGCTGAACGCCCAGCGCGTTGCCCAGCGCACCGGCGACATCCCGCAGAACGTCAATTTCGCTGTGAAGGCCGAGGAGGCCCTCGCCTTCCTGCGGGAGAACGGTATCCGCGCCCAGACCGCCCCCAGCACCGCCGGCCGCAGCGCGGCGGAGGTGGGGGAGGCGGTGCACCCCTCGGTGCTCTTCCTGCGCTGCCTCGGCTGAGGCGGCGGAGCGGGGCCGGGCAGCCCCGCCCCGCCCGGGGCCTCTAGCCGCGCCGCGCGGCCCCGGCGATCGCGGCCGTGAACTCCCGCGCATTTGCCACCGGCTCGCCGCGGCTCGGCATCGTCACCTGCACGCGCATGAAGCGCCCGCCGGCCACGCCCACGCAGACCTGCCGCTCCACGCGGTTCCGTCCGAAGGTTCCCTCCAGCGCCGCGCAGGAGAAGTCCCCCCCGGCCACAGGCAGGGGCGAGCGGGAGACAACGGAAAGCTGCCGCCCCGTCCGGTCCGCCGGCAGGGCCGTCGCCTCGGAGACGGCGCGCTCCACCTCCGCCGGCAGGTCCGCCGCCGTGACCCTCGGCCGTCCGAGGTCGTAGAGGAACACGAAGGCCACCGCCACGCGCCGGGGCGTGGTGTATTCCACCACCTTGCCCGCCGCGGCATCATTCGGCGCCACATCTTGCACCTGGCCCCGCTCGAACCCCGCGGCCTGGGCCGGCAGCCGGGCCAGCACGGCCTCCACCGGCGGCCTCTCGCGCGGGCCCTCCGCGTCCTCGGTGGTCGTGGGCGCGCAGCCTGCAAGCAGCCCGCCCGCCAGCGCCAGCGGCACCGCCAGGGCCCTGAACCGGGCGGCGCCGGCCGGCGCCGCCACCCTCGTTCCCAGCCTCAAGCGGCCGCCCTCAATGGGCCGCGGCATGGGGTGCCGGCAGCGGCAGCCCCATGTTCAAGGTCGCATTGGCCATGACCAGACCCTCCCAAAGCAGTTCAACGCCGATATAGGCGATCAGCGCGACGCCGAGATAGGCGATCCACTTGTAGCGATCCAGAATGCGGGCGAGCAGGCCGCCCAGAAGGCCCATCATCACGATGGAGATGGCCAGGCCGACGATCAGCAGCGTGATGTTGCTGCGCGCCACCGCCGCCACCGCGAGCACATTGTCCAGCGACATGGACACATCCGCCACGATGATCTGCCACAGCGCCGCCATCAGCGTCTTGTCGTGATGGGCGCCGCCCTCGCCCGCCTCATCGTGCTGGGCCTTCCGCAGCTCCACCAGGAAGTTGATGGCGATGTAGAGCAGCGCCAGCCCGCCCACGATGTCGATCCACCACAGCGCCAGCAGTTGCTGCGCGATGAGGGAGAAGACGATGCGCAGCACCGCCGCCGCGCCGATACCGAACAGCACGGCCTTGTTGCGCTGGCTCTCGGGCAGGCCCGCCGCCGCGAGGCCGATCACCACCGCGTTATCGCCCGAGAGAATGATGTTCAGCCACATGATCTCAAGCAGCTGCGGCAGCGCGCCGGTGATGGATTCCATGAAACTCTCCGGTCAGGCCGCGGCGACCTGGGCGCCGCGGCCCGGTTCTGGGGAAGAAATGGCGCTTCCGGGGCCATGAACCGGCCCCGCGCCTGCGCCGGACCCTAGACGCCGACCCCTGGAATCAAAAGCGCCGCCCGGTCCCCCGGGCGGCGCCAAACCTCTTTTATGACAGAGCCTTAACCGCCCCGTCACCTCATCCGGAAACGGCGCTCAGTGCGCCGCGGGACGCTCGAAAGGCGTGCCCGTCCACCAGGCACCCACCTCGGTCGAACCCGTCCAGATCATCTCGACCGCCACATACAGGATGACCAGCAGGCCCACCCAGGCGATCCAGCGGTGCTTCTCCAGCAGCCTCGCGATGAAGGTCGCGGCCAGGCCCATCAGCACCACGGAGATGGCCAGGCCGATGACCAGCACATCCAGGTGGTCCTTCGCCGCGCCGGCCACCGCCAGCACGTTGTCGAGCGACATGGAGACGTCCGCCACCAGGATCTGGATGATCGCCTGGGTCAGTGTCTTGCGCGGCGCGCCCGTGTCGGTGCCCTCGACATTGCCGGAAACGACCTCGGCGCCATGCGCCTGCTCATGCGGCTGGCGCAGTTCGCGATACATCTTCCAGCAGACCCAGAGCAGCAGCAGGCCGCCGAACAGCGTCAGGCCGATGATCGCGAGCAGCTGCGTCGTGATCGCGGCGAAGCCGATGCGCATCAGCGTGGCGGCGACGATACCCCAGAAGATCGCCTTGCGCCGCTGGTCCGGCGGCAACCCGGCCGCGGCCATGCCGACCACGATGGCATTGTCGCCCGCCAGCACCAGGTCGATCAGAAGAACCTGGCCAAGGGCGATGAACCAATCCGCTCCCATCGGCGATCTGCCTCCCCTTCCGGCCGCCAATGGTCGGGCGCCCGAACTTGAATGAACACGCCTCTCCCTTGACGGAAGGGCGCTTACCGCGCCGTCGCGGCCCCTGGCGCATAAACAATCGGCAATGGTCGAGCAACCATTCACGACGCCCCTTGTCCGGAATTCCGGATTTCCGGGCCGCGGCCTTTCGGAAATCTGAACGCGGTTGACGCGGCGGCGCCCCCCGGATACCGCCGCCACGCCGCCCCGAACGCTCCTCCAGCCACACCGGAACGCCCCGATGGTCCCGCGCTACACCCGCCCCCAGATGGCCGCGATCTGGTCCCCCGAGGCCCGCTTCCGCATCTGGTTCGAGATCGAGGCCCTGGCCGCCGAGGCGATGGCGGAGCTGGGCACCATTCCCCGCGAATCCGCCGAGGCCATCCGGCGCGAGGGCGACCGCCGCATCGCCGCGATCTCGGAGGCGGACCTGGACCGCATCGACGAGATCGAGCGCGTCACCCGCCACGACGTGATTGCCTTCCTCACCTGGCTCGGCGAGACCCGCCCCGATGGCAGCGGCATGGGCGAGCACGCCCGCTTCATGCACCAGGGCATGACCAGTTCCGACGTGCTGGACACCGCCCTCAACCTCCAGATGGTCAAGGCGGCCGACCTGCTGATCGAGGATCTGGACGCGCTGCTGAAGGCCCTCCGCAACCGCGCCGAGGAGCACGCCCTCACCCCCACCATCGGCCGCTCCCACGGCATCCATGCCGAGCCCACCACCTTCGGCATCAAGCTGGCCGGTCACTGGGCCGAATTCGCCCGCTGCCGCGCCCGCATGGTCGCCGCGCGGGAGGAGGTGGCCACCTGCGCCATTTCCGGCCCCGTCGGCACCTTCGCCAGCGTGGACCCGCGCGTGGAGGCCTTCGTGGCCAGCCGCCTCGGCCTGCGCCCGGAACCCGTGTCCACGCAGGTGATCCCGCGGGACCGCCACGCGGCCTATTTCTGCGCCCTCGCCGTCACGGCCAGCGCGATCGAGCGCCTGGCCACCGAGGTCCGCCATCTCCAGCGCTCCGAGGTGCGGGAGGCCGAGGAATACTTCCACCCGGGCCAGAAGGGCTCCTCGGCGATGCCCCACAAGCGCAACCCGGTGCTGTCCGAGAACCTCACCGGCCTGGCCCGCCTGGTCCGCGGCTATGCCATGCCCGCCCTGGAGAACGTCGCCCTCTGGCATGAGCGCGACATCAGCCACAGCAGCGTCGAGCGCGTGATCGGCCCGGACGCGACCATCGCCCTCGACTTCGCGCTGATGCGCGCCGCCGGCATGATGGAAAAGCTGACCGTCTATCCCGAGCGCATGAAGGCGAACCTCGAAAGCCTCGGCGGCGTGGTGCATTCCCAGAAGGTGCTCCTCGCCCTCACCCAGGCCGGGATGAGCCGCGAGGAGGCCTATGCCACGGTCCAGCGCAACGCCATGGCAACCTGGGAGAACCTGGGCCAGCCCGGCGGCCGCAGCTTCCGCGACAACCTCCTGGCCGATCCGAAGGTCACCGCCCTGATCAGGCCGGAGGAGCTGGACGGTGTCATGGACCCGCAGCGGGACTTCACCCATGTCCGGGACACCCTCGCCCGGGTCTTCGCCCAGCCTGCCTGACCGCCGGCAGCCGGGGGATCCGCTCGCCGAGGCGTGATCCCTCCCGCCGCAATGGGGCGGCCCCTGCCTCCGTTACGCCGTGATGGATGCCCAGGAATCGGGCGTTCCGATCCCGTCCCCCGGGCACACGGAGGAGCCTTGAGATGATCCCGCCCCTGACCAGGCCAGCCCTTGCTCTGGCGGCGCTGGCAGGCGCCCTGGCCGCGGCCCCACGCCCGGCCGAGGCCGCCCCCGGCCCTGGCGCGCTGCCCAGCCAGGCAGCCCAGGCCTTGCAGCCGGTCCAGTACTATTACTGCCCACCCGGCTATCACTTCAGCCGCCGATGGGGTGGCTGCCGCCCGAACCGGCCGCCTGAATATTACGCGCCGCCGCCGACCTACTATGCGCCGCCACCCGCCTATTACGCTCCGCCACCGCCGCGGTACTACGTGCCGCCCCCGCCTCCGCCAGGGCCGCGCTACTACTACCGGTACTAGCCAGCCGCAGGACCATGGTGGACATGCCGGTCCGGACAGCAGGGCTCGGCCACCTGATGGGCGCGAGCGCCCGGTTTTCAGCGCCCCGCTTGTTGCGGGCGCAGGTGGGGAAGGACTGCTCCGCAAGCACCCTGAATATCCGCTGGAAGCGACCGATACGGCCCTTGCCGTCCCTGCGCAAGGACGGCTTGGCGGCTCCTATCGGCGAAGAGCCACGGCATCCCCGCCCACCCCCGGGCGTTGACGGGGAAATGGGCCTGATTCCCGGCCCAGGGAGATCCCAGATGAGCGCCAAGGACAACAAGCCCAGCCCAGTCCCGGAGCCCTCGGCTCAGGATCCCGCTCACACCGAAGGCGGCGCCCCTACTGACGCGGCCCATCAGGCGGATGGGGATGGCACGCTCACCGGCTCGGTCCCGGCCGGTCTATCGGCCGATGAACTCCACAAGATCGCCGAGAGCGACAAGACCGGCGATACCGGCACGAGCTGACCAGCCCGGGCGTCAGCCCATCGCCAGCGCTGCCAGGGCGAAGGCGCCATGCGCCCGAGCGGCCATCCCGCACGCTCTCTCCTTCGCCCGCGCCTCCATGTGGGCCCCCGGAGGACAGGGGCCGGACCCTTGACCCCTGGGGGCTCGGCCTGGACACTCCGGCCGTGCCCTCCCCTCCGCCGCGCTTCCTGATCCTGGCCGCGCTGGCCGGCCTCCTTGCACTGGCCCTGCCACAACCCTCCCGAGCGCAATCGGCCGCTTCGGTCCCGCCCGGCGCAGCCGCGGCCTGCGACCCTTCGCCGGACCCGCTCGCGACCGCCACCTGCGCCGATCCCGCCGCGCGCCTCGCCGATCGCCGCCGTGCCCTGGCCCATGAGGCCCTACGCCACCAGCTCCACCCGGCCCAGCGCGCCGGCCTGGAAGCCGATGCCCGCGCCTTCGGCACTTTCCTGCAAACGCATTGCCTGCCCCAGGGCCGGGCCGATCCCGCCTGCATCGCCAGGGCCCATGCCGCCAAGCGCGAGGATCTTCGCCGCTGGCTCCAGCCCCCGGCCACGGATGAGGCGGACCGCGACCCGGTGGAAGCCGAGGCCCTTGCCGCCCGGCTCGCCGCGCGCGGCATCCCCCAGGCCCCGCCGGAAGCACAGCGGGATGCCATCGCCGCCCTGCAGCGGCAGGCTGGCTTGCCGCCCACGGGCTTCCTCGATTCCGCCACCGCCGCCCTGGCCGCGCCCGCGCCCCCACCCGCGCCGGCCGGCGCCCTTCCGCCCGATGCCGTATGGCTGCCGCGCTTTCCGGCGGCGCTCAACACGCGCTTCGCCCTCACTGGCTGCGACGGCCCCGCCATATCCTGGGCCGGCAACGCCCTGCGCATCGGCGAAATCGCCGAGCCCGGCGAGAGCTACGAGATCTTCGCCGACCCGGAACGCTTCTACCTGCTTCCGCCCGCCGGTCCCGCCCGCATCCTTGAGGGCCTGGCCGACGGCACCCTCCGTCTCTCCGGCGCCATACCCCCGGCCCTTGCCCGACGGGGCGTCCGGCCCGGAACCATCCTGCGCCGCTGCGGCTGAACCGGGACCGGCTCCTCGAACGCAAGCGGGGCGGCTCCCCGGAAGGAACCGCCCCGCCCTTACTGAAGCGCCTGGAGGCGGATCAGATGTCCCGGCGCGTCGTGCCGGTCGTGTTCGTGCCCAGGTTCCGGTCCGCCGCACGCCCGGCAGCCGTGCCCGGCGGGTTCGCCGCCGTCCCGTCGGACTGGTGCGGATAGGCGCCGGACACGTTGGTGCCCGCCGTCCGGTCAAAAGCGCGGCTCGCCTCGGTGCCCGGCGGGTTGCCCGGCGTGCCGTCCGCGCCCGTGCCGCTCTTGGGGTACACGGTCGTGTCGGCCCGGCTGGTCTCATTCTCCGGATGCGCGCCGGAGATGTTGGTGCCCAGCGTCTTGTCCAGACCGCGGGACGCCATGGTGCCCGGCGGGTTGCCCGGCGAGCCATCAGGGGAATTCCCCATCATCCCGTCGTCATCCCGGCCGGTGTAGCCGTTCCAGCCGCTGCTCCGGTAATCGGCCTCGCGGGTGGTCGCATCCACCGGGTTGTAGCGCATCAGGATGCTCTCGACCTCGGCGGCGCGCATGTCGTCGGTGCGCACGGTCACCAGGCTGCCGCCGCGGCGCACGCCCTCGGAATAGACATGGGCGTCGCGCTCCTCCACGCCGGCGCCGGTCAGGCTGCCCAGCAGGCCGCCCGTGGCGGCGCCCACGCCGGCGCCGGTCAGGGCCGCGACCAGCCAGCCGGCCGCGACGACCGGGCCCAGGCCGGGGATCGCCAGCGCGCCGATGCCGGCGAGCACGCCCGCGCCGCCGCCCAGAACGGTGCCGATCGTTGCGCCCGTCCCGGCACCCGTCGCGGTCTCGTCGTGGTCGTGGTGCGCCGTCTCACCCGTGGTCGTCCCGGCGGAGCCGTCGCGGGCCACGATGCTGATGTCGTCACGCATGAAGCCGGCCGCCTCCAGCGCGCTCACCGCGGCGCTGGCATCGGAGTAGTTGTCGTAGAGGCGGGCGATGGTTCGCGTAGCCATGTGTCTGTTCCTTGTTCTGTGTTCTGTTCTTCGGCGTCGTTCCCCGGCTCAGCGCGCAGGGGCGTTCCCGACCACGACATTGCCCTGGAAGTCCAGGCCCACCTCGGCGGTCTGGCCACCGCGCATCGCGCGGCCACGCCACACGCCGGACTCGTCCTTCCGCAGTTCCTGCACGCCGGTGAAGCCCGCCGCCTCGATCCGGCTGCGCGCCTGGCCCTCGGTGAAGGAGTTGGCGCCGGCCGCGGGCGCGTTCACCACGCGGGGGGCATCGCCGGGGTTGTTCTGCACGGCGGCGTTGTCGTTGCCGTCGGTGCGGTTCTGCGTGGTGCCGGAATTGCCCGTGGTGCCGGCGGCGGTGCTGCCGGTCGTTCCGCGGTCCGTGGTGATCCGGGTGTCTCCGGAGGTGCTGCCCATCGGCGCCATCTGCGTCGCCGTCCCCGCGCGTGACTGGGAGGCGGCCGGGCCCGAGGTGGTGCCCGGGGCGGCGGTCATGCCGGGGGGCTGGGTGGCGGGCGCCATCGTCGCGCTCGGGGCGCCGCCCGAGGTGCCCTGCGAACCGGGATTGGCGGTGTTGCCCTGCTGGGCCAGGGCCGGCGCGGCCAGGGTGGCGGCAAGGGCCAGTGCGGCAACGCTCGTGCGCATCGGTGTTCTCCCAAAATGTTACAGCGGCGGTTTCGTCGCTGAAGGCGCAACGAACGGCGCCTTGCCATGGGTTAACGCCGCCCGGCGCAAGAGGGCGGCGTCGGTCACGCAGCCGTGAGGAACAAGGGCCGGACTGCCCTGCGCCGCACGGAACACCGGGCACAGGGCCGCCCTGCGCCGGGCGCGGTGGCCCTTCCCCGCCCCCCCTGCTATACGGCTCCCTCAATCGCCGCCGTGAACGGGGCCGGAAGGCCCCAGTTCCGGCGGCCGCACGAATTTCGGAACCCCCCATGGCCCGCAGGCGACAGCTCTACGAAGGCAAGGCCAAGGTCCTCTTCGAGGGCCCCGAGCCCGGAACCCTCGTCCAGTATTTCAAGGACGACGCCACGGCGGCCAATGGCACCAAGAAAGGCGTCATCACCGGCAAGGGCGTGCTCAACAACCGCATCAGCGAATACCTGATGACGAAGCTGGGCGAGATCGGCGTTCCCACCCACTTCATCCGCCGCCTGAACATGCGCGAGCAGCTGATCCGCGAGGTGGAGATCATCCCGCTCGAGGTGGTGGTGCGCAACATCGCCGCCGGCGGCCTCGCCGCGCGCCTGGGCATCCAGGAGGGCACCCGCCTGCCCCGGAGCATCGTCGAGTACTATTATAAGAATGACGGCCTGCAGGACCCGCTGGTGAGCGAGGAGCACATCACCTGCTTCGGCTGGGCCGGCACACAGGACCTGGACGACATCGTGGCGCTGGCGCTGCGCGTGAACGACTTCCTCACCGGCCTCTTCCTCGGCGTCGGCATCTCCCTCGTGGACTTCAAGCTGGAATTCGGCCGGCTCTACGAGAATGACGAGATGCGCATCGTCCTGGCCGACGAGATCTCCCCCGATAATTGCCGCCTCTGGGATGCCAAGACCGGCGAGAAGATGGACAAGGACCGCTTCCGCCGCGATCTCGGGAAGGTCGAGGAGGGCTACCAGGAGGTCGCCCGCCGCCTCGGCATTCTCCCGGAAGCGGGCGTTCGTGACCTCAAGGGCCCGGAGCTGATGCAGTGACCACCCCCAGCACCATCAAGGCGCGCGTCTTCGTCATGCCGAAGAACGGCGTCCTCGACCCCCAGGGCAAGGCCATCGGCCACGCCCTTGGCACCCTCGGCTTCGAGGGCATCGGCGAGGTCCGCACCGGCAAGGTCATCGAGCTGGAGCTGGCCGGAACCGACCCGGCCGCGGCCAAGGCCGCCGCGGAGGAGATGGCGCGCAAGCTGCTCGCCAACACCGTGATCGAATCCTTCCGCGTCGAGCTCGCCTGACCGCCGCCCCGGTCGCCCCCCCCCGCGCGGTGATCCCGATCCGATGATCCCGATCCGATGATCAAGGTCAGCCTTCTCATCATGACCGTGCTGACGGTCCTGATCGCGATGCTCCTGTCATGGCGCGAACGCCGCATGGCCGCGGCCCGGCCGGCCGTGCCCGTGCCGCGCGGCCGCGCCCCCCGGCGCCCGGGCCTCATCGCCCGGGGCAAGGCGGGGATCGACCGCTGGATGACCGCCGCGGCCATCGCGGCCATCATCACCATCGCCGTCCTCGGCGGCCTACACTGGCTCAGGGTGTTCCAACAATGAACGCGACCATCCTCCTCTTCCCCGGCACGAACCGCGAGCGCGACATGGCCATCGCGCTGCAGAAGGCGACGGGCCGCAAGCCCTCCATCACCTTCCACCGCGAGACCGAGCTGCCGAAGGGAACCGACCTTGTCGTCCTCCCCGGTGGCTTCTCGCATGGGGACTATCTCCGCTGCGGGGCCATGGCCGCCCAGTCGCCCATTATGGCGGCGGTACGGGACTTCGCGGCCGGGGGCGGCCATGTGCTGGGCGTCTGCAACGGCTTCCAGATCCTCTGCGAGGCCGGGCTCCTCCCCGGCGCCCTGCTCCAGAATGCCGGCCTGCGCTTCCTCTCCATGGATTGCGTGCTCCGCGTCGAGCGTGCCGGCACGCCCTTCACGTCCCGCTGGCAGAAGGGCGCCACCTTCCGCGCCCCCATGGCCCATGGCGACGGTAACTACTTCGCCGACGGCGCCACGCTGGACCGGCTGGAGGGCGAGGGCCTGGTCGCCTTCCGCTACGCCGACAAGAACCGAAACGGCGCCGCGCGGGACATCGCCGGCATCCTCTCCCCCAATCTCCGCATCTGCGGCCTCATGCCGCATCCGGAGGACCTGGTGGACCCGCTGATGGGCGGCGAGGACGGGCTACCCATGTTCCAGTCCCTCGCCGAGAGCCTCGTCTCCGCCTGAAGCCCGGGCGGCACGGAAGGCCGGCGGCGGAAGCCTCCGCCGGCCATCCGGTGCAGCGCTGCCTCAGCGCCCGCCCAGCAGGGGGCGCAGCGCCTCCAGGTCGGGCAGGATGCGCGGGGCCTCGCGGCGCGCGTCGTCCCAGCGCCGGCCGTCGTCGCGCCGCCGCTCAGCCTGCTGGCGCTCCGCCTCCCAGCGCCGCCGATCGTCCCGGTGCCTCTGCTCGGCCCAGCGATCCCGGTCGTCCCGGCGGCGCTCCTCGGCCCAGCGGTGCCGGTCATCCCGCCTCCGCTCCTCGGCCCAGCGCCGGTCGCCATCGTGCCGCCGGTCAAAGCCGCGCCGCTCCTCATAGCGTCCCCAGCGCCCGTTGCCGCTCTCATCCTTCCATGGGTCCGCCATGGCGGGCGAGACCGTGGCCCCCGCGCCAGCGATGACGCAGCCCAGAAGGGCAAGCTTCCAGTTCTTCAGCACGGCATTCCTCCTGCGATGTCCCTCTGGTCGCACCAGGAACAGAACGCCTGGGAAAGGAGGACGTCACATCCGCGGCCGCAGGGGCCCTTCGACGGCCGATGCTCCCCGCCCCCCTGGCCTCCGCGCCACGCCCCATGGCAACCTCCCGGGCAAAGCCGCGAGACGGCCGAACGGGAGAACGCCATGATGAATCGCCGCACCCTCATGGTGGGGATTGCTGCCGCCATCCCCGCAGCCACCGCCCGCGCCCAGGCGCCCTACCCCGATCGCCCGGTGCAGATGATCGTCGCCTACCCGCCCGGCGGTGGCACCGACATCGCGGCCCGCACGCTCGCGCAGTTCATGGAGCGCGAGCTGGGCCAGCCCGTCGTCGTCCTCAACCGCGCCGGGGCCGGCGGCGAGATCGGCTTTGGCGAGCTCTCCCGTGCGAGGCCTGACGGCTACACCATCGGCTTCCTGAACACGCCCAACATCGTCACCATGCCGATCGAGCGCCGCACGGCCTACAAGCTCGATGACATCGCCCCCATCGCCAACCTGGTGGACGATCCCGGCGCCTTCTTTGTCCTGAAGGACAGCCCGCATCGCAACCTTGCGGAGCTCATCGCTTTCGCGAAGGCAAATCCGGAAAAGGTCACCTACGCCACCACCGGGATCGGCTCGGACGACCATCTCGCCGCTCTCGCCTTCTCCCGCGCGGCCGGCATCCAGATGACCCATGTGCCCTATAATGGCGCCGCCCAGACCCGGAACGCCCTGCTGACCCGCCAGGTCACCCTTGGCTCCATCAATGTCAGCGAAGGCCTGGCCGATGTGCAGCAGGGTACCGCCCGCGCCCTCGGCCAGATGTCCGAGAAGCGCTGGGAAGGCCTGCCCGACGTTCCCACCTTCCGCGAGCAGGGCTTCGACGTCATCCAGTCCTCCATGCGCGGCGTCGGCGCTCCGGCCGGTACGCCGCCGCAGATCCTGAACCGCCTGGCCGATGCCATCCGGAAGGTGGTCGAGAACCCGGAATTCCGCCGCCTTGCCACGCAGCAGTCCCTGCCACTCCGCTATCTCGGCCCCGACGAATACAAGGCCGAGCTGACAAAGCTCCGCACCGATTTCGAGAAGCTCTGGGCCCAGCACCCCTGGCGCGACTGATGACGTGAGCCAGCCCGGCCGCTCCAACCACCAGGAGAGGATGATGGGTCGAAGGCGCTGCCTTCGACGGGTCCGAGGAGAGGAGGAAGCCCTTTTTCTCTCCCCGGGAGCCACGGGCGGCGAAGGTCCGGAAACCCGCCCCGGCCGTGCTGCGGGCATTGCCCGCAGGCTCTTGCCAATCGCCTGCCCACCATGGGCATCATCCGTTGCGCATGCTGCATGTCACGAATCGCGTGCGGCCGGAGGAAACGAGAGATGAGCACCACACGGCGCGGCCTGCTGCGGGCCGCCGGCGCCACCGCGGCCACCACCGCCCTTGCAGGCACGGCGGCGGCCCAGTCCTTCCCCTTCACGCCGAACCAGCGCTACCCGGACCCGGCCGTCCAGATCCTTGATCCGAGCTTCGCGCGCTACCGCATCTACAGCAGCACCGTCGAGCAACTCGCCAGCGGCATGCGCTGGGCGGAGGGCCCCGCCTATTTCCCCGAGGGCGGCTACCTGCTGATGAGCGACATCCCCAACAACCGCATCATGAAGTATGACGAGAAGGACGGCAGCTTCACCGTCTTCCGCCATCCCGCCAACTACGCGAACGGCAATGCGCGCGACCGCCAGGGCCGGCTGGTCACCTGCGAACACTCCGTCACCCGCCGAGTCACCCGCACGGAAAAGGACGGCTCCATCACCGTCCTGGCCGACAGCTTCGAGGGCAAGCGCCTCAACGCGCCCAACGACATCGTGGTGAAGTCGGACGACACGATCTGGTTCACCGATCCGCTCTTCGGCATCAACGGCGAATGGGAAGGCAGCCGCGCCCGCCCGGAACAGGCCACCACCAATGTGTACCGCCTGGCGCCGGACGGACGGCTCACCGCCGTCATCACCGACATTATGAACCCCAACGGGCTCGCCTTCTCCCCCGATGAGAGCAAGCTCTATGTCGTCGAATGGCGCGGCACGCCGAACCGCAGCATCTGGAGCTTCGACGTCAACAACGACGGCACGGTGGGCAACAAGACGAAGCTGATCGACGCCGCCGACCAGGGCGCGCTGGACGGCTTCCGCGTGGACCGCGACGGCAATCTCTGGGTTGGCTATGGCAGCAACGGCGCCCTGGAACCCGAGCCCACCCGCATGGGCAACCGCATGGTGCACCAGCTCCGCGGCAAGCCCGAGGACCTGGACGGCGTCATGGTCTTCAACCCCCAGGGCAAGCCCATCGGCTTCATCCGCCTGCCGGAGCGCTGCGCCAATCTCTGCTTCGGCGGCCCCAAGGGCAACCGCCTCTACATGACCAGCAGCCACTCCCTCTACGCTCTCTATGTGGAGGCCCACGGCGCGGTCTGACCCGCACCGGCGCGGGCGCCCCGGTCAGGGCGCCCGTCCCTGCCGATCCGCCTCCATCCGCGCCCGGATGCCACCCCCAACCCCGGTTCCCTGCGGCACCGGCTCATGCACCGAACCCGATGTCACCGGCCCCGGCGGCGCCTCCTCGATCTGCGAGCGATGCACCAGCCCGCCCGCGATGTCCCGCGCCAGCGACGGCCAGATCTGAGCCCCGATCACCGCCCCCTGCGCCTTCCACCCCACCGCGTATTCCTGCACGGGATGGAGCGAGACCCAGATGATCGCGTCCACCACGCCCTCCGGGCCCTCCATCGTCGCCACCTGGGACTGCCGGCCCGTATAGTTCCCCGCATGCACCCAGAAGGGCGTGTCCACCGCCCAGGGCAGCACATTCGCCACCTTGATCGTGCTGGTCCGCGCCAGCCGCATCTCCTGGTTGATCGCGCCCCCCAGGGCCAGCAGCGCCGCCTTCGTCGAGGCATAGCTGGCGTGATACGCCATCGGCACGCGCCCCTCGACGGATGAGACGTTCACCACCACCCCGCCACCCTGCTCCCGGAACTGCCGGATCGCGGCATGCGTCCCGTAGATCGCCCCCTTCAGGTTCACATCCACGATCCTTGCGTGATCCGCGACCGGAACCTCCTCGAACCGCCCGATGGATGCGACGGCGGCATTGTTGATCCACACATCGATCCGCCCGAAGCGCTCCACGGCGGCCCGCGCCAGCTGCTCCACCGCGGCCTCGTCGGCGACATCCGTCGGCACCACCAGCGCCTGCCCACCCCCGGCCCGCACCTCCGCCGCCACCTCCTCCAGCACCGCCGCGCGCCGGGCGGCGAGCACGACATGCGCCCCATACCCGCCCAGCTTCACCGCCACGCCCCGCCCGAAGCCGCTGGACGCCCCCGTTACGACATAGACCCGGCCAGCCAGCCGCCCCCGTTCCCCCCCGCCCAGCTGGGAAGGCGCCGCGCATCCGGACAGGAAAGCCCCCGCCACGGCCAGCGCGGCAAGCGGCAGCAGATGAAAGGGAAGCATCGAGGACTCTCCGGCGGCATGGCGGCGCCTGCACATAACCGCTGAACGCCCCGCGCGTTCCCGGCCCCGGAAGGAACGGGCCAGGGAAGGTCAGTCCCCGGGGGAAAGCGCTGCTTTCCCCCAAACCGCCTATCGCCGGGGTGGCAACGGCCACTCCGGACACCGCGGCCGGCTGGTTTCGGTTACTCGCGCCGGACGAACTTGAAGAACCGGCTCTCCTTCCCGTCCGCCGTCTTGTCCTGATGCAGGAAGGCCAGCTTCCGGTCCTCGAAAGTCTCGAAGAAATCCTCCCAGGAGATCTCCTCCAGCCGGTCCTCCTTGGGCCCGAAATCCACGCGGAGAATCCCCTCCCCGTCCTTGCCCTCCGTCCCCTTCACCACGCTCGGCCGCCCGCCGCGCGCCTCGATCCAGTTCTGGATCACCTTATGGTCCGTGGTCGTGTTGCCCTGGCTCATCGGCGAATTCTCCTGTTCCGGCGATCGCGACACCGGGCGGGGAACACGGCAGGGGATGTCGCGTTGCGTCACGGCGGCCATGCGCCAGCCGGTGCCGGACGGAGGGGCCGCCCGATCCCTACCGCTCAGCCCGGCCGGGGAGAATGCGCGCTGGGCGGCAAGGCTCCGGCGTCCTGGGCATGCTGCGTCCGGAGCCTTACTCCCGGCCCGTCGCCGCCCTCCGCGACGAACTCGATGCCGGCCAGTTCCAGCGTCATGCGCAGCGCATCGATGGTGCGGGGGAGCACAGTCCGCCGGCGGCTCTCAAAGGCATAGACGGTCTGGCTGGAAAGCCCCGCCCGGACACCCAGGCGCTGCCGGTTCCAGTCCAACAGCTCACGGGCAGCCCGGCACTGCTCCGGCGTCATGGAGGGAGAGGAGGGCCGCCGCCCCAGTTGCCAGGAGCGGCGGCCGGTCTGGTTCAGCTCCCGGCCTTGCATGTTGTCATGCGCCGGCGGGTCAGGCCGAGGCCCAGCAGCCCCATGCCAAGCAGCGCAAGGCTGGCAGGCTCAGGAACCGGGGCGGTCTCGGTGCGGGCGACGAAGAAGGTCTCCAGCCCACCCGTTGCGAGGCTGGCGCTGGCGACCAGGCCAACGCGGTAGGCACCCGAGAAATTCGCCCCGAACGCTGCCGATTGCGCCTGGGCCGCCTGGATGGCGTCGAGGGCGAAGACGAAGCCGGAATTGCCCACGCCCTGTTCCGTGTCGGAGAAGAACTGCGGCGTGAAAGCCCCAGAGCTGAACAGCAGGCTTCCGGTCGTGCTGTAGATATTGAGCACGAGGTTATCGAGCTGAATGCTCCGGTTGACGTTGTTGGGTTCGCTGGCGTTGAACACCACCCGGAGGTCGGAGGCACTGTCGGTGTTGTCGAAGCCCAGTTCCGTCAGGGTACGGGTCCGGGTCTGCTGCTGAAAATTACCGGTACGGACATCGGCGGACCCGTTCCACGACACGGACCCGGTCTCGTTCGAGGTGTTTCCGGGCGACCGGATGGTGAGAATGGTATTCACCGCCCCGAGGCCGGTTCCCTGGAAGTCTTCAGGGCCAACCAGGACCAAGGATGCCTGAGCCGGGACTGCGCTCATCGCCAGCGCGCCCGCAACAAGCGCCCCGTAGAGCTTCGAGGCAAAGTTGTATTTCTTCATGGTAGCGGATCCTTCCCAAAGTAACCCGATCTGGAAAGCGCAAGTGCTGTGCCAGTCGAGCAGAGGTCCGCAACCGGTTGATTCAGATCACGATTATTAACACATACTAAATTCCTATTTCGTTGCAAGAAACACCGTAACAACGACCGACAGAAAAATAACAACTCATAGGTGCAACCAGTTCTGTTCAGTCGAAATAGAATTTTACAAAACGAATTCTATATAGAACAATCATATCTCGATATCAGAGTTCATCCTTAAACCAATAGTTGTAACACTTTCACCTACACTCGTCGGCTGTGAAAGTTCCCAGCCTGGGTCGTGCGATACCAGCGGCTTCCGCCCAACGGCTTGCGGCAAAAGGAACGTGAGAAAGCAAGCTCGACTACCCCGTCCGCACATTTTGGGTCCTCGACGTGGCTGATTGCGCGGAGTGCTCACCGCCCGGGAGGGGAAGAGCCGTGTTCTGATGACCGAAAAGACAAGTCGAACGATAGGAATTCCCGCTTCTACACAGGCGGCGCTTTGGCTCCCTTCTGCCCCTCACCAGAGCCCCGCGCCTGAACCCTGCATCCCCCTTGCCGCCCCCCGGCCAGTTCCACGCCATTCCTCCTTTCCGTCACCCACCTCTCCTCTACAGGCCTGAAAATCGCGTGTCTTCGCGCCGGGATGTGCGCCTTTTCGGTGCCGCAACCTCGCAGGCACCCAGGCGCGACGCCGATCGGAACAGTGTCAAACCCGAAACCATCGCCCGCCTCTTCCGCCGCCTCACCCAGGCCGGCTTTCTGGGAATGGCTTCTTGCCACCTTGGCCGAGGCCCTTCCCGGCCGTCTGCCCCCGACCGAACACCTGTTCGTCCGCGCCTGCCGCAGAGCCCCCGCGCCGAGTGCCTCCGCGCCGGCCAGCACCTGCTCAAGGCCGCCCAGGGCCGCGCCCGCGTCCCCGCATTGCGCGCCCGGCCGGGTCCTGGACCCCAGCCATGCAGCAGCCACCAACCCCCACCCCGGAAAGGCCCCTCGACAAGCCACGCCCGCCTGCCCAAAAACCGCCCATGCCGAACGCCGCCGAAACCCCCGCGAACCTCCTCGATGAAGCGAAGGCCCGCAGCCTCGCCAAGGATTTCGGCCTGAAGGGCGATGAGTTCGATCGGGTGCTGGCCATTCTCGGCCGCAACCCCTCCCTCACGGAACTCGGCATCTTCTCCGTGATGTGGTCGGAGCACTGCTCCTACAAATCCAGTCGCGTCTGGCTGAAGGAACTCCCCACCAAGGCCCCCTGGGTCATCCATGGGCCCGGTGAGAACGCGGGCGTCATCGATATCGGCGATGGCCTGGCCGCCATCTTCAAGATGGAAAGCCACAACCATCCGTCCTTCATCGAGCCCTACCAGGGCGCCGCCACCGGCGTCGGCGGCATCCTGCGCGATGTCTTCACCATGGGCGCCCGCCCCATCGCCAACCTCAACGCCCTTCGCTTCGGCGATGTGAATCACCCCCGCACGAAACAGATCCTGGATGGCGTCGTCCGCGGCATCGGCGGCTACGGCAACTGCGTCGGCGTGCCGACGGTCGGCGGGGAGGTGAACTTCCACCCCGCCTACAATGGCAATCCGCTGGTGAACGCGATGACGGTCGGCATCGCCCGGAAGGACCGCATCTTCCTCTCCGCCGCCGCTGGCATCGGCAACCCCGTCGTCTATGTCGGCAGCAAGACCGGGCGCGACGGCATCCACGGCGCCACCATGGCCAGCGCCGAGTTCTCCGAGGACGCGGAGGAGAAGCGCCCCACCGTCCAGATCGGCGATCCCTTCGCCGAGAAGCTCCTGATCGAAGCCTGCCTGGAGCTGATGGAGACCGACGCCATCGTCGCCATCCAGGACATGGGCGCCGCCGGCCTCACCAGCAGCAGCGTGGAGATGGCCGGCAAGGGCGGGGTGGGCATCGAGCTCATCATGGACAACGTCCCCCAGCGCGAGGAGGGCATGTCCGCCTATGAGATGATGCTGAGCGAGAGCCAGGAGCGGATGCTCATGGTCCTCAAGCCCGGCGAGGAGCACGTCGCCCAGGCGATTTTCGAGAAGTGGGAGCTGGACTTCGCCGTCATCGGCCACCTCACCGATTCTGGCCGCATCACCCTCCGCCACAAGGGCATCCTTGAGGCCGACATCCCCCTCGCCCCCCTCGAATCCGAAGCCCCCCTCTACCGCCGGCCCACGGTGGAAACCCCGAAGCAGCCGGTGCTGGAAGCCGCCTCCATCCCCAATCCCATGGGGATCGACGCCGCGCTGAAGACCCTAATCGCCAGCCCCGACCTCTGCTCCCGCCGCTGGATCTGGGACCAGTATGACAGCACCGTCGGCGGCCAGACCGTCCGCCGCCCCGGCGCCGCGGATGCCGCCATCGTCAAGCTGGAGGACAGCCCCCGGGCGCTGGCGATGACCACCGACGTCACCCCTCGCTACGTCGCGGCGGATCCGGAGGTGGGCGGTGCCCAGGCCGTCGCCGAAACCTGGCGCAACATCACCGCGACAGGCGCGAAGCCGCTCGCCATCACCGACAACATGAACTTCGGCAACCCCGAGCGGCCGGAGATCATGGGCCAGTTCGCGGCCGCCATCCGCGGCATGGCCGCTGCCTGCCGCGCGCTGGACTACCCCGTCGTTTCCGGCAACGTGTCGCTCTACAACGAAACCCGCGGCAACGTGGCCAACCCCGTCTCCATCCTCCCCACCCCCGCCATCGGCGGCGTCGGCGTGATCGAGGATGCGCGGCAGGCCACCGGCATCGCCCCCCAGCCCGGCCAGGAGATCATTCTCCTCGGCGAAACCCGCGGCCATCTCGGCCAGTCCATCTGGCTGCGCGAGATCGCCGGCCGCGAGGAAGGCGCGCCCCCGCCCGTGGATCTCGAAGCCGAGCGCCGCAACGGCGACTTCGTGCGGGAGAACATCCTCGCCGGCCGCATCGCCGCCTGCCACGACCTCGCCGATGGCGGGCTGCTCGTCGGCCTCGCGGAGATGGCGCTCGCCGCCGATCTCGGCCTGACCATCGAGCCCGCCCCCGCCGGCATCCCCGCCCACGCCTTCTGGTACGGCGAGGACCAGGCACGCTATCTCTGCGCCACCGCCAATCCGGAAGCCCTGCTCGCCGCCGCGAAGGCCGCCGGCATTCCGGCCACCCGCATCGCCACCGCAACGGGCAACAGGGCCTTGGCGCTGCCCGGCCACCCCGCCATATCCTTGGACGAGCTGCGCGCGGCGCATGAGGGCACCCTTCCCGCCCTCATGGCCGACCGCTGAGGAGAACCCAAGCGATGGCGATGCCCGCCGCCGAGATCGAAGCCCTGATCCGCGCCGCCCTTCCCGACGCCCAGGTCACGATCGAGGACCTGGCCGGGGACGGCGACCATTACGCCGCCACCGTCATCTCCCCCGCCTTCAAGGGCCTCTCCCGCGTGAAGCAGCACCAGCTCGTCTATGCCGCCCTCCAGGGCCGCATGGGCGGCGAGCTTCACGCCCTCGCCCTGCAAACCTCCGCCCCGGAATGAAAGGACCCGAGATGTCCGACAACCCCGTCTTCCAGCAGATCCAGTCCGAGATCACGGCCAACCCGGTCACCCTTTTCATGAAGGGCACGCCGGTCTTCCCGCAATGCGGCTTCTCCGCCCGCGTGGTGCAGATCCTGTCCCACATGGGCGTGCCCTTCCACGGCGTGAACGTCCTCGCCGATCCCGAGGTGCGGGAGGGCATCAAGTCCTTCTCCAACTGGCCGACCATCCCCCAGCTCTACGTGAAGGGTGAGTTCGTCGGCGGCTGCGACATCGTCACCGAGATGTTCCAGTCCGGCGAACTGGCCACGCTGCTGACCGAGAACGGCATCCCGCACACCCAGGCGGCGTGAGCCCGCGGGACCTGACCGGCGGCCCCGACAAGCCGCCGGGAGGCCTCGCCAACGCGTCCTGGAAGACCGCCCTTTCCGTCACCCTGCTGATGCAGACCGTGGCGGCTTTCCTGAACCAGTGCGTGCCGGTGCTTGCCCCCCTGCTGACGGGCAGCGCCGGCCTCCCGCCCGAGGCGGCGGGCCATCTTGCCGCGCTCGGCACTCTTGGCATCCTGGCCTTCCTTATCCCGGGAAGCCCTATCCTGGCCCGCCTCGGACCGGTGCGGACGCTCCAACTCGGCGCTCTCCTCGCTGCCGCCGGCATGGCCTTCGCGGCGCTCGGCGGCATGCTCGCGCTCGGCCTGGCCGCTTTCCTCATCGGCCTGGGCTACGGCCCCACCCCGCCCGCCGGCAGCCGCATCCTTGCCGCCACGGCACCGCCCCGGCACCGCTCCCTCATCTTCTCCATCAAGCAGGCCGGCGCCCCGCTCGGCGGCGTCCTGGCGGGCCTGCTGATCGCCCCTGTGGGCGCGCATCACGGCTGGCCCGCCGCCCTCGCCCTGGCCATCGCCATCGCGCTTGTCTCCGCCGCCATCATCCAGCCCAGCCGCCGTTCTCTGGACGTGGAGCGCGAGCCGGACCGCCCCATCCACCCCGCCGCGCTCTTTGGCCGGCGCAACCTCCTCGGTCCTTTCGCCGCGCTGCGCCTGCACCCGTTGCTGCCCCCCCTGACCCTCCTCGCCTGTTCGCTGGCAGCCCTGCAGGGCTGCTTCTTCGCCTTCGCCGTCACCTGGCTGACCGAGACAAGGCATCTGAGCCTCGTCCAGGCCGGCGCGGTCTTCGCGGCGATGCAGGCCGGCGGCGTGTTGGCGCGGGTGGTGCTGGGCTGGATGGCGGACCGCACGGGCAATGCGGCGATGAACCTGGTGTTCCAGGGCCTTGGCGGGGCGGCAGCGGTCACGCTCTTCGTGCTCCTGCCGCCGCTGGGCTTCCTGGGCACGTTGCTTCTTGGGCTGCTGGCCGGTTCCCTCGCGGCCAGCTGGAACGGCATCTACCAGGCCGAGATTGCGCGGCTCTCGCCGCCCGGCCGGGTCGCGGAAGCGACCTCGGGCTCCACCACGCTCTGTTTCCTGGGCTACCTCATCCCGCCGGCGATCTTCGCCGGGCTGGTCACACTGACCGGTAGCTGGCTGCTGCCGCAGCTCCTGGCGGCCGGGCAGCTTGTGCTGGTGGCGCTTGTCGTCCTGCCCCGGCTGCGGCTGCGGCGGGGCGAGGGAACGGGGGCGGGCTGAGCCGCCCCCGCCGGGGTTCAGCGCATCGGGAGCGCGTAGAGCAGCCCGCCACGGGTCCAGAGCTCGTTCGAGCCGCGGGCCAGGCCGACGGAGGTCTTCGGCCCCATGTGACGCTCATAAATCTCGCCGTAGTTGCCGATGGCCTTGACGATGTTCACCACCCAGCTCGGGTCGAGCTTCAGCGCCTGGCCCAGTTCCGGCGTGACGCCGAGCAGGCGGCGCGTGTCGGGGTTGGTGGTGGTGCGCTTCACCTCGTCCACGTTCCGGGAGGTGACGCCGCTCTCCTCGGCCTGGATCACCGCGTTCACGTACCAGCGGACCACGTCGTACCATTCATCGTCGCCGCGGCGGACATAGGGGCCGTAGGGCTCCTTGGAGAAACGCTCGTCCAGGATCTTCCACTCGTTCGGGTTGGGCATGGAGGAGCGGATGGCGGCGAGCTGGGAGGCATCGGTGCCGAAGGCGTCGCAGCGGCCGGCCTGCAGCGCGCCGGCGGCCTGGTCCGTGCGCTCGAACAGCACGGGGCTGAAGGGCAGGTTCTGGCTGCGGAAGTAGTCCGCCGTGACCAGCTCGTTCGTCGTGCCCTGGATCAGGCAGATGGTGGCGCCGCCCATCTCCGATGCCTTGGCGATGCTGGCATTGGCGCGGACCATGAAGCCGTGGCCGTCATAGAAGTTCGGAAAGACGGCGCGCAGTCCGAGCGTCACGTCCCGCACCATCGTCTGCGTGCTGGTGCGGAAGAGCACGTCCACCTCGCCCGAGCCGAGGGCGGTGAAACGGGTGGAGGAGCTGAGCGGGAAGAAGCGGACCTTGTTCGGGTCGTTGAACAGGGCCACCGCCAGGCCCCGGCAGAAATCTACGTCGAAGCCCTGCCAGGTGCCGCGCGCATCCGGCAGCGCGAAGCCAGCAATCCCCGTATGGACGCCGCAATGAAGCTGCCCCCGCGCGCGGACGGCATCCAGGGTTGCGCCCGCCTCGGCGGGCTTGCCGGCCGAGAGCAGCGCGGCGGCGGCCGCGACGGTGGCGAGGATTGCGCGTCTCAACATGTTCATTGCCTTCCCTGATTCGAGCGGCGAGCGTGCGAAGGGCGGGAGGGGCAAGTCAACACGCCCGCGAGCCCGCTTCGCGGGCTGCGGGACAGGCGGGCGCGCAAGGCGCAGGCATCCGGCGCCACTTTGCACAAAGCGGCGCCCGTCCGGCTTCAGGCGGAGAGCGGATCCGGCCGCCTGCGCTGCCAGAAGACCGCGAAGACCAGCGCGAACATGGCGCCGGCCGCCAGGGCGGCGGGGATGTTCACCTGGTTGATCCCGAGATTGGCGGCGACCACCCCGGCAAAGGCCCAGAGGATGGCGGCGGAGAACCAGCCCGAATCACGGCGGAGGAGCCAGGTGATGGCCGCGGCCGCGCCCCCGGCCGCGAGGAGGATGATCACGGCGGCGAGGGTGGAGGTGAAGCCCTGTGACGGCAGCACCCCCGCCTGCCGGGCGGCGCTTGAGAGGTTCACGAAGCTGGCCGCGGTGAGCCAGCCGGCAAGAAGGCCGGTGAGCGGGGTGACGATCCAGCGCGGGCCGATCCCCTCCTCCGGCGTATTGCGGGCGAGGAAAAGGGCCGAGAGCGCGCAGGCGAGGCTGAGCAGGATGATGAGCAGGAGCCCGAAGCCGACCGAGCCGGTGAGCTGGGAGGTGACCTGCCAGAGCGTGTTGGCGGCGAAGCTGCCCGCCAGGGGCCAGCCCGTGCGGCGGGCGAGCGCGCTGTCCCGGTTGGCCGGCAGGAACTGCCAGATGCCATAGGCCGCGGCGAGGGCGAAGATCACGCTCCAGATCGAGAAGGCATAGCCCGCCGGGACGACCGGGGTGCGGGAGGCGGCGGAGACCGCGGCCATGGAGGTGCCGAAGCCGAGCATGGGCAGGAAGGCCGTGAGGATCTGCACCCAGGGCAGGATGAGGCAGAGAAGGCGGCGGAGCTGGTCCTGCGGCATGGTCGGCGTTCCCTCGGGGATCGATGAGCCGAAGGTGAGGCCCTTCCGCCGGGCGCACAACGTGGCCGGCCCGGCCGGGTTTGGCGGGGCGGAATCCCGGCCACCACGGCACCCGGCAGCGGCGGGCCCGGCCCCAGGCCTGCAGGGCCCCGTGAATCAGAAGGGGGGAGGACGGCGCCCGTCCTCCCCCCGATCCATCCTTGAGGCAGGGCCATCCGCCCTGCCCGCCGCCATCAGCGCGAGTAGAACTCGACGACCAGGTTCGGCTCCATCTGCACCGGGTAGGGCACGTCCGAGAGCTTCGGGGCGCGGACAAAGGCACCCTTCATCTGGCGGTGGTCCACCTGGATGTACTCGGGCACGTCGCGCTCGCCGGACTGGGCGGCATCGAGCACGGCGGTCAGGCCCTTGGACTTCTCCTTCACCTCGATGACGTCGCCGTCCTTGACGAGGTAGGAGGGGATGTTCACGCGCTTGCCGTTCACGGTGATATGGCCGTGGTTGACGAACTGGCGGGCGGCGAAGGGCGTGACCACGAACTTCATGCGGTACACGACGCAGTCCAGGCGGCGCTCCAGCAGCTCGATCAGGTTCTCGGAGGTGTCGCCCTTACGGCGCACGGCCTCATCGTAGTACTTGCGGAACTGCTTCTCGCCGATGTTGCCGTAGTAGCCCTTGAGCTTCTGCTTGGCCATCAGCTGGATGCCGAAGTCGGTCGGCTTGTTCTTACGGCGCTGGCCGTGCTGGCCGGGGCCGTATTCGCGCTTGGCGATCGGGGACTTGGCGCGGCCCCACAGGTTCACGCCGAGGCGGCGATTGATCTTGTACTTGCTTTCCGCGCGCTTCGTCATGCGGCGGGTCCTTTCGTCGTCTGTCCGGGCTGTGGACCGTTCGGTTCCTTTGCCCGTGGTGTTGTCCCGGTAGGCTCCAGGCCGGAAGGCCTTGGGGCGGGCGCGCGCCGATCCGGGGCCTGGGGCCCTGGGCACGTCCACGTTCCCGGGAAGAGGGCGGCCGATAGGCGATCGGGCATCGCTTGTCAAATGCCGCGCGCCTCCTTAACCCCGCGCCATGGGATCACGCGCGGATATCCTCATTCTCGGCCTCTCGGCGGGGGTCATGGGCAGCCTGGTGGGCGGGCTGATGCTCGGCCTGGGGCTGGGGCTGGTGACGCAGAGCGTCCATGCCGGCTGGTTGTTGGTGCTGCCGGCCGCGCCGGTTTCCGGCCTGATCGGCCTCTGGCTGGCCAAGCGGCTGGTGCGGCGGCTCGAGGCGGATGGCCGGATCTGATACGATCCCGCGACGGAACGAGCCCCCCATTGTATGACAACTCGCTCATGACCTAGCCTTCCATGGAACGGCGCATCGAAGCGCCGCCGAGGAGGAAAAAATGAGGTCCCGAAACGCGCGGCGCACGGCACTGGCCGGCGCCCTCTCGCTTGCCTTTGCCCTGCCTGCCCTCGCCCAGCAGCCGGCCCCGGCCCCGGCCTCCCCGCCCGCCTGGGCCCAGGGCCGCTCCGCCGACCAGGCGAACAGCCCCCTCGCCCCGCATGCCCCGCGCCTGACCGCGACGCCGGTGGACCGCATCCCCGTCGACTCGATCCGCCTGCCCGAGGGCTTCAAGGCGGAACTCTGGGCCTCCGGCATGCCGGGCGCCCGGATGATGGCGCGCGGGGAGGACGGCACCGTCTATGTCGGCACCCGCGCGCTCGGGCGAGTCTATGCGGTGAAGGACGAGGGCGGCACGCGCGCGACGCGGGTCTTCGCGCAGCGGCTGGACCAGCCCAATGGCCTGGCGGTGCGCGACGGCTCTCTCTATGTCATCGCGATCAACCGGGTGCTCCGCTACGACAACGTGGCGCAGAACCCGAATGCCGAGCCGGTGGACATGACGCAGGCCTTCAACCTGCCCACCGAAGCGCATCACGGCTGGAAGTTCGCGGCCTTCGGGCCGGACGGCAAGCTCTACATGAATATCGGGGTGCCCTGTAACGTCTGCACCTTCGACGAGAACAAGCACGCGCTGATCGTGCGCTTCAATCCCGATGGCTCGGGCCGCGAGATCATGGGGCATGGCGTGCGCAACTCGGTCGGCTTCGACTGGCGGCCGGGCACCAACGTCCTCTACGCCAGCAACAACGCGCGGGACTGGGCGGGCAACGACACGCCCGAGGACACGCTGCACCGGCTGGCGCGGCCCGGCGAGCACCATGGCTTCCCCTACTGCTCGGGCGACAACTGGCAGGATCCGGGGCATACGGGCCGCAAGTGCTCGGAGTTCCCGGCGCCGGTCGCTCTCCTCGGGCCGCACACCGCGCCGCTGGGCATGCGCTTCTACAACGGCACCATGTTCCCCGAGACGTATCGCGGCCGCGCCTTCATCGCGCGCCACGGCTCCTGGAACCGGGACACGAAGAGCGGCTTCGACGTGGTGACGGTGACGCTGAACGAGGATGGCTCGCAGGGTAAGGTCGAACCCTTCCTGACCGGGCTGCTGGACAGCGGCGACAACAGCTTCAAAGGCCGCCCCACCGACGTGCTGGTGATGCCGGACGGGTCCATGCTGGTCTCCGACGAGCAGAACGGCGCGATCTACCGGATCTCCTACCAGCGGTGAGTGACTTGAGGACTTTGACGATGGGGCTGGCGCTGATTGCGCCAGCCTTTCTTTTCTCCGGGGTGGCACGGGCGCAGGACACGGCCGTGGCGCGGGGCCAGGCGGTCGCGGCGGAGCGGAACTGCGGCGCCTGCCACGGGGAGCGCGGCGTTTCCGCGACCCCCACCATCCCCTCCCTCGCGGGGCAGCAAGGCGAGTTCGTGACCCTGCAGCTCGTGCTGTTCCGGGAGGGGCTGCGCGACGTGCCCGCCATGCAGGCGCCGGCCGAAGGGCTGACGGACCAGCAGGTGGAGGATCTGGGCGCCTATTTCGCCTCCCTCCCCCATTCGCCGCCGCCCGACCGCGCCCGGCGCAATGTCGGCGCCTACAACAACGGCGCGGCACTGGCGAACCGGCTTCGCTGCGGCGTGTGCCACCTGCCGAACCTGGTGGGGCAGAACCAGGTGCCGCATATCGCGGGACAGCGCGAGGAATTCCTGGCGGGCACGCTGAAGGCCTATCGCGATGGAACGCGGCATGGGACGGACACGCAGATGAACGCGGCGGTCTATGGGCTGAGCGATGCACAGATCGACGCGATCGCGCACTACGTCTCGCAGCGCTGATTTCCTGACGGGTTTGTTCTGACGTTGCTGTTCCCCGGAGAGGGCTCTGCCCTCTCCGGACCTCGCCCGCCAAGGGCCTGAGGCCCTTGGAACCCCGCCTGGCTGCCGCGGATACAATGCAAGCAGGGGTTTCTGAGCCCTTATCCTGCCCTTGCAGTCGCCTCCGGTCGTCGACCGGAGGCGCACCATCAGCCGGGCTTTTCCAAACGTCTAAAAGAAGATGATGGTGAGGGGTCCGGGGAGAGGAAGAATTCCTTCTTCCTCTCCCCGGGGCCATGAGCGCTGTCAGACAGCGGATGGAAGCTTCGGCATCTCGCGATAGGTGAAATCACCCGTCGCCGAAGAGGCTTCCTGCACCGCCAGGTCGAGCAGGTGGTGATGGGGCGAGTGGGCACAGGCCGGATCGGTGTTGGCGGCGTCCCCGGTCAGGGCGAAGGCCTGGCAGCGGCAACCGCCCCAGTCGCGCTCCCGGTGTTCGCAGCCCTGGCAGGGCTCGGGCATCCAGGTGGTGCCGCGGAAGCGCTGGAAGGCTTCCGAATGGGTCCAGATATCGGCCAGGGAGGCATCGCGGACATTGGGAAAGTCGAAGTTCGGAAGGCTTTCGGCTGCATGGCAGGGCAGGACGCGCCCGGCGGGGGACACGGCCATGAAGGAGCGGCCCCAGCCACCCATGCAGGCCTTGGGGCGGCGGGCGTAGTAATCCGGCACGACGTAATCGATGACGAGCTCCCCGCGGAGCCTCTCGCGCGCTTCCGTCACAGTCCGCGTCGCGGCTTCGAGCTGGGCGCGGCTGGGCAGGAGCGCGTCCCGGTTTCGCAGCGCCCAGCCATAGTACTGGACATGCGCGACCTCTAGCCGTCCCGCGCCGAGGGTGATGGCGAGTTCGATCAGCTCCGGCAGTCGGTCCAGGTTCTGGCGGTGGACGACGGCATTGAGGGTGAGCGGCAGCCCCGCGGCCTGCACGGCCTCGGCGAAGGCCAGCTTGCGGGCATGGCCGCCGCGCAGCCCGCCGATGCGGTCGGCGGAGCCTTCCTCCGCGTCCTGCACCGAGAGCTGCACATGGTCGAGCCCGGCATCGGCCAGGGCCTTCATGCGCGGGGCGTCGAGCAGCACGCCTGACGTGATCAGGTTGCTGTAGAGGCCGGCGCGGGCGGCATGGGCGACGAGCTCGGGCAGGTCGCGCCGGGCGGCGGGCTCGCCGCCGGAGAGGTGGAGTTGCAGCACGCCCAGCGCCGCGGCCTCGCGGAACACGCGGCCCCAGCTTTCCGTGTCCAGCTCGGCGGAAGCGCGGGAGAGTTCCACGGGGTTGGAGCAGTAGGGGCAGCGAAGCGGGCAGCGATGGGTCAGCTCCGCCAGCAGGCCCAGGGGCGGAGGGGGCGCGGTCATGCGGTGACGACGCCCTTGGCCCGGAGGTCGTCCAGCATGGCCAGCACATCCGCCGCGATCGCTTCGCGCGGGGCGTCAAAGCGGGCGGCGAGATCGTCCACGATGGCGTCCACGCTGCGGGCGCCGTCCATGAGGCGGAGGATTTCCAGCGCGATGTCGTCGGGCACGAAGAGGCGCTCGGGACCGACCACCACCCAGCGGGACCGTGCCGGGTCCTCCCGCAGGCGCATGCCCCGGGCGAAGCGGGGGATGGTGGCGGGCGCGATGCTCATGGAATGCCCGGCACGAAGGCGCCGGGGGGCGGCAGGCCGGGGCTGACATAGGCGTGGTGCAGCGCGTCCAGCTGGGCCCAGAGCAGGTCGCATTTGAAGCGCAGCGCGGCCAGGACCTGTTCCTGCTGCTCGCGGCTGCGGGCCTCCCGCGTGACGTAGTCGAGTGCGAAAGCGACGTCCTGCGGCGCTTGCGTGAGGCGCGGGGTGAAATAGGCGAGCGTTGCCTCGTCCACGAAGTCATAGGCGCGGAGCATGCCGCTCACCCGCTCGGAGATGATGGCGGGAGAGAACATCTCGGTGAGAGAGGAGGCGACGGCTTCGAGCACGGTGCGTTCGCGCACGAAATGCACATAGGCATCCACGGCGAAGCGCGTGGCGGGAAGGAGGCCGCGGAGGGAGGTGACGTAGCTGTCCTCCAGGCTGAGGCCGCGCGTGAGAACGAGCCAGCGCTCCACGCCGCCGGGCTTGCTGCCGTCGCCGTCATGGTCCTCCAGCCGGCGGCGCCATTCGCGGCGCAGCGCGGTGGTGGGCAGGCGCGCGAGGAGGGAGGCATCCTTCGCGGGGATGCTGGCCTGGTAGTAGTAGCGGTTGAGTGCCCAGGCCTGGACCTGGCCCTTGGTCAGCTTCCCGCCATGCAGGAGGCGATGGAAGGGATGCAGGTTGTGGTAGCGCTCGGCGCCGATGGCGCGAAGCTGCGCCTCCAGCTCATCCGGGGCCAGCAGCCGGTCCGTCTCGTCCTGCAGCAGGGCGCTCACGCGGTGATCTCCATGCCGTCCTCGGCCACTTCCCAGCCCGCGGCGGCCACCTGGGCGCGCTCGGGGCTGTCCTCCAGCAGGACGGGGTTGGTGTTGTTCAGATGGATCAGGATGCGGCGGCGCACGCCCAGCCCGGCGAAGGCGGCGATGGTGCCGGCCTCGCCGGAGATGGACATGTGGCCCATCCGCGCGCCGGTCTTGGGGCCGGCACCGGCGCGGATCATCTCGTCGTCGCGCCAGAGGGTGCCGTCGAAGAAGACCGTGTCGGCGCCGCGCAGGCGGGTGCGCAGGGCATCGTCCATCATCGCGCAGCCCGGGATGAAATGGACGGCCGGACCATCCCCGGCCCGCAGGGCGATGCCGATGGTGGCGCCCTCCTCCCCCGGCTCCGCCTCGTCCCGGGTCTCCAGGAAGAGCGGCACCTTGCCGGGGACGGCATAGGCCTCAGCCGTGATGCCGAGCGGGATGCCCTCCGCATCCAGCAATGGGAAGGGCGCGCCTGCCACCACCTCACGCCGGGGGACCATGGCGGGGTTCAGCGCGCCGAAGATGGGATTCGCGGCGAGCACGCCCAGTGACGGAGCGGTGGCATAGAGGGCGAAGGGATGGCGCTCGCGCAGGGAGAGAAGGCCGGCCACCGTATCCACCTCCGCCCCTGTGAGCAGGACGGCGGCGATGGGAGAATGGCGGATCGAGCCCGGCGCCGGGCGGGGGTGCAGGGCGGGCGTGGCGGCGATCTGGGCCGTGATCTCAGGCGCGGCGTTGAGCAGCACCCAGCGCTCGCCATCCACGCTGGCGGCGAGGGAACATTGAGTACGGGAACGGGCTGCCGGGTCTCCGGCGCGCGCGCGCAAGCAGCCCGGGCCGGCGGAGTTCCATTGCGGGAATCCGCCCCCTGCTGCCGCGCCAAGCACGATCAGCTTCAGCATCAGGCTCCTGTCCCCCCGGAATCCTCCGGGGGGTGCCGGGCGTCAGACCTGGATCTCAGATCTCGGCGCAGGCGTAGGAATTGATCTCCATCGCGACGGAGACCTCGACAATCTTCGGGGACTTCCAGGCCATATTCTTCTCCTCCTGTTGGGGCTGCCATCGGGCGCCGGGGTGTATTGCGGCCCATCGGCGTTCCGTCGTCAACGGGAAGATGGGGCGAAGGATGCGCGTTGCACCCCCTTACCTTGATTCAGGGGGCCTCATTCAGGGGCCCTCTTTCAGAAGAGAGGAGGCGGACCGCGGCTTCAGCGGCGGCGGCCACCTGCTGCCATCCGGCGCGGCCGGCCGGGACCTGCCCGAAGCGTAGCGGCGGGCCGATCCGCAGATGCAGGGGCCGGAACGGGCGCGGGGTGCGGGACTGGGGCGGCCAGGCCTCATGCGCGCCCTGCAGCCAGCAGGGAACCACCGGGATATCGGTGCCGGCCACCAGCATGCCCAGCCCGGGCTGGAAGGCGCCCATGCTGCCGCTGCGGCTGCGCGTTCCCTCAGGGAAGAGGATGTAGACGAGATGGTCCTCGGCCAGCCGGGCCCGCATGGTGTCCAGGTCCCCCCGGCTGCTGCGGCCGCGCCACACCGGCAGGGCGTTGATGGCGTAGGCCGACAGGGCCGAGACGGCCGGGTTGGCGAAGAAGAGATCTCCTGCCGCCATGGCATGGGCCCGCCGCGCGGCATGGCCGCGCAGAGCGGCGGAGAGGGCCAGGGCATCGAGATGGCTGGCGTGATTGGCGACCATGACGAAAGGCGGGCCGGGCGGCAGGTTTTCCAGCCCCTCCACCCGGAAGCCGTGGCAGGCGCGGAGATAGGCGCGGACGCCACGCCGCCAGGCCGCGTTGATGCCCAGCCCGATCAGCCCCGGCTCCCGCCCGAGGCTGCGAAGGCGCTCGGCCGGCTTGAGGCCGAGATCCCGGGCCGGGCGGAGCTTCCAGGCTTCCATCACCCTTCCCTCAGCCCGTGATCACGCGGCTGGCGGCGCCCAGGCCGAAGCCCAGGAAGTAGTGGACGAGGTGGAAGATGGCGGGGGCCACCAGCAGAAGGGAATTGAAGCGATCCAGCACCCCGCCATGGCCGGGCAGCACCGTGCCCATGTCCTTGATGCCCAGGTCCCGCTTGATGGAGGAGAGAAGCAGGTCCCCGGCCTGGCCGGCGATGCTGACCAGCGCGCCCATGGCCACCAGCCACACCGGGTTCGCGAGCGGCGTGCCGCGGAAGATGGCGGCGCCGACCAGGGCGACGAGGCTGGTGGTGACGGCCACGGCGCCGAGGGAGCCGGAGATGGTCTTGTTCGGGCTGGTGGCGGGCAGCAGCTTCGGCCCGCCGATCAGCTTGCCGCAGGTGAAGGCCGCGACGTCGTTCAGCGCCACGGCGGTGAGGAGGAGCAGGACCAGTGGGCGGTAGCCCGGGTCATTCGCCATGAAGCCGAGATGGGCGAGCCCGGCACCGAAGAGCATGAAGGCGAGGATGGCCAGCGCGGTGCGCTGGATATAACCCGCCGGCCGGTCCAGCGGGATGGTGGACACGGCCAGCAGGCAGGCGGTGAGTGGCCAGAGGGCGGTGAAGAAGCCGTACCAGTTATCCAGCGCCGCGAAGTTCACCGCGAGGATGCCGAGCACGATGATGAGGCTCAGCAGGCGTTCGCGGAACAGCCCGGTGGCGCGTGCGTATTCGCGGTAGCACAGCAGCGAGAGCACCGTGACCGCCGCGATGGTCCATTCCCGCCCGAGCAGGACGGGGCCGAGCATGAGCGGCAGGAGCACGCACCAGGAGGCCCAGCGGAGCCAGAGTTCCCGCCGGAACTCCGGCTTCGCACGGCCGGACCGCGCGATGCCGAGGATGGCGAGGCCGGACACCGCCAGCACGGCGAGGGTCGCGATGATGATGCCCGTGGTGACGGGATGGGCGAAAGCGCCGCCGGGCGGATGCGGGATCATGCCCTTGCCCTCAGCGCCCGCGCCCCGCCGAGAAGGCGGCGCAGCGCGGTGATGCTGGCGAGGATGGTGACGAGGACCAGCGCCCAATAGGGCAGCCCCGCCTGCCAGGAGAGCGGCGTGACGGCGCACCAGAGCGCCAGGGCCGTGACGAGGGCCATGCGCTGCTGCTTGGCCATCGGGCCGCGGAAATCGCTGGGCGCGCCCGCCGCGCGGGCCGTGGTGCGGATATAGGCGGTGGCCATGGCGGCGAGCGAGGCCGCCAGCCCCCATGCCGGGCTTCCCGCCGCGACGCCGAGGCCGAGGAGCACGGCGGTGTCCGAGACGCGGTCCGGCACCTCGTTCCAGAGTTCGCCCACGGGCGAGGCGACGCCGCGGCCGATGGCGACCATGCCGTCCATGAGATTGGCCAGGAGGCGGAGCTGGATGAGGATGGCTCCCGCGATCCAGAGCGGGCGGGCGGCTTCCGGCCACCAACCCGTGCCGGCCAGGGCTAGGCCGGCGAACAGGCCGGCGACCATGCCCGCGGCGGAAATGCCGTTCGGGGAGGCGCGGCGGCGGATCAGCCAGGCGGCGAGGGCATGGGCGGGACCAGTGTCGCGTGCGGCGATGGGGCGGCGGTCACCCCCCCGGTCCTCGGCGGAGGTGTTGGGCGGTTCCATGAGCCGAGGATGCCATGCGCGCGGGCGAGTAGGCCATGGCCGCGCAGGGTCCTGGCGCCATCCTGGCCGCCCCGCAGAATAGCGCAGGGAGGATCGCCGCTTCGTGATGCCGCGTGGCGGCGGGAAAGCGCCGTGATGCCGCCCCAGGGCGGAGGGGTGATGGAACAGCTTGGCGTCTCGAAGCTCTGGTCCTTCCTGGATGGAGGGGATGGGGCGGTGCCGGTCACCAACGGGGTGGTGCGGTCCGGGCGGGGCTTTCGGGTCGGGAGCTATCTCGAACTCGCGGCGCGGGTGGCGGAGCTGCAGTTCCGGAACCGGCAGCACGTGCTTCTCTTCCGTGGCCAGGGCGGCGATTGGCGGAGCGTTCAGGGACGGACCAGCATCATGCCCGGCCTGCTCCGCCCGCCGCCCGGGCGCTCCCGCGCGCCCGCCGCGCTGATCGCCGCGCGCTTCGAGACCCTGTCGCGGGCCGAGGCGCTGCTGGCCCAGGCCTTCCCGCCCGGCGGGCCGCTCGGGCGGCAGCGCGTGGCGCGGACGCGGCTGCTGCGCTGGTCCATCCTGCAGCACTACGAGATCTGCCCCACGCCGCTGCTGGACGTGACTCATTCTCTTCGCGTCGCGGCCTCCTTCGCGAGCCTGGGCGGCGGCGAGGAGGCCTTCCTGCATGTGCTTGCCGTGCCGAATCTCAGCGGCGCCGTGACGGTGCATGCGGAGGGTGGTCTGCAGGTCCTGCGGCTGGCCAGCATGTGCCCGCCCGTGGCGATGCGGCCGCATATTCAGGAGGGATATCTGCTGGGCGAGTATCCGGAACTGGCGGGGCCACCACAGGGCCTGCCCGCGCTGCCGCACGAGATGGATTTCGGCCGGCGGATGGTCGCCAAGTTCCGGTTCGAACCAGGCCGCTTCTGGGCCGATCCGGCCTTCCTCCCGGTGCCGCGCGAGGCGCTCTATCCCGGGGAGCGGGATCCGCTGGAACGGATTGCCCAGGGAATCAGGGCGGCGCTCGACCCCCTGCCCTAGCCCCCTGCCCTAGCCATCAATCTGCGGGTCCACCGCGGTGGCCGGCGCGGCCGGGCCGCCGCGGGCGACGCGGCCGCGGGACAGCTCGGTGACCACCCCGTGCAGGGTGCGCAGCTCCTGCTCCGTTACCTCGCCCCGCTGGAAAAGGTGGCGGAGATTGCGGACCATGCCCGGGCGCTTGGGCAGGTTGTCCAGGAAGCCGCAGGCGTCCAGCTCCCCCGTGAGGCGGTTGAGGAAGCCCTCCAGCTCGCCCTTGGTGGCCACGCGGGTCTCGTTCGTCATGAGCGCGCGGGGAGGCGTGGGTTCCTCGGCCATCCACCACTCATAGGAGAGAATCATCACGGCCTGGGCGAGGTTCAGGCTCATATGGGCGGGATTAAGGGGATAGCGGACGAGGGTGTCGGCACGGGCCATGTCCTCGTTCTCCAGCCCTGCACGCTCCGGGCCGAAAAGGATGGCGGCGCGCAGGCCGCGTGCATTGATCTCCCGCAGGTCCTCCGCCGCCGCGCGGGCGGTGCGGACGGGGATGATGACGTGGCGCGGGCGCGGGCAGGTGGCGAAGACACGCTGGCAGTCGGCGAGCGCGTCATCCACCGTTTCATGGATGGTGGCGGCGTCCAGGATGCGGTCGGCGCCGGAGGCGGCCCGATACGCGACCTCCTGCGGCCATCCATCGCGCGGGGCGACGATGCGCAGGTGGAAGAGGCCACCATTGGCCATCGCGCGCGCCACGGTGCCGATGTTCTGCGCCATCTGGGGGCGGACGAGGACCACGATCGGGCTCTCGCCGGGCGGGGGTGTCAGGGCGGCGCCGCCCTCTCTGCCGGTCATGGGGCACGGGGATGCCGCGTGGAGAGGCCCTGGGCAAGCGGTGCTTTGGAGGAGGAGCCATGCCGCGCCCCCGCGGCAGCTGGCGGCTCAGGCCCTGCGGCGCAACACGCTGGCGCCCGCGGCCAGATGGGGCAGCGGCGCGCCATGGGCGCGGCGATAGGCGCTGCTGAAAGCCTCCCGCTCCAGCGCCTCGAGCCGTTCCATGTGGTGGATGAGCGTGCGCTCTGCCCGGGCGGAGGAGGCGTGCCGGCGGCGGAACAGGCGCCAGAGCTTCACCATGTTGACTGCCCAGGGATCATAGGCGTGGTCCTGCATGCGGCGGCGGATCGGCGCGGGAAGGCTGTCATAGCTCGCCCATTCGTCGCCGGCATGGCGGAACCAGCATTCATCACGGGCCGTGTTGTCGTTGGTGAGGCGGGGCATGGGGAGGCTCCGTCGATGCGGCTTCCAGCATGCATTATGTTATAACATCACATTTGACATTCCGACAATCCGGCCTCTGCCGAGGCGATCACGGGTCAGCAGAACGGTCAGGCTGCGCGGCGGCGCAGCGCCTGCCATTCCGGGCGAAGGAGGGACAGGATGATCAGGTCCTCCCGGCTGCCATCGGGGCGAGGGCGGGCCTGGCGGAGGCGCCCTTCGATGGTGAAGCCTTCCCGCTGATAGACATGCAGCGCCCGTCCGTTGCTGGCCAGGGCATGCAGCCAGAAGCGGTGGGCTGCCGTATTCGCGAAGGTCCAGTCCGTCACGGCATTGAAGAGCGGCGTGCCGAAGCCCCGGCCCGGCTGGGCCACCGCGATCCGCTTCAGGCAATGGTTGCCGCGCCTGTCCGTCAGCTCGGACAGGATGGCGAAGCCCACCGGCGCGGCTTCCGCCTCCGCGATGAAATAGGCAAAGGCGGGCGAGGCAAGCTGCGCGGCATGCTCCGCCTCGGCCTGTTGGTTGATGAAGGCGTCGTGGCCGGGCGTGGCTTCCACGGCCATGACGAAGCGGATGTCCTCCGCCCCGGCGCGGCGCAGGGTCAGCCGCGGCGCCATGTGGTCGTTCCCTTGCCGTCCTCGAGCACAATCCCCTTTGCGGCGAGATCGGCGCGGATGCGGTCGGCCTCGGCCCAGTCCTTGTTTGCGCGGGCCGTAAGGCGGGCCTGGATGGCGGCCTCGATGGCCGCGTCGTCCTCCCCTGCCCCGCCCTGGCGCCAGGACCGGGGGTCGGAGGGAAGCAGGCCGATGGCATGGGCGGCTTGGCGGAGCGCCGCGCCGGCCTGGCCGGGCTTCGGGGCCCATCCGCGGTTGGCGCGGGCGAGCACGGCGGCCATGGAGCCACCCACCTGCACCACGTTCTCCAGCGCGCGCAGGTCGCGCAGGCGGGCGATGACGAGGGGGGTGTTCAGGTCGTCGGCCAGCGGTTCCAGCGCCCACCGCACCATGTCGGCGACGGTTTCGTCCTCCTCCTCCGGGGCGGGCAGGTCGCGCACGAGAAGGGCGTAGTGGTCGTCCAGCTCGGCGCGGGCCTCCTCCAGACGCTCGGCGGTGTAGTCGATGGCGGAGCGGTAATGGGTCTTCAGCAGCAGCAGGCGGAAGGCCTCCCCGGCCCAGGGGCCGCGCTGCAGGATGTCCCGCACCGTCATGAAGTTGCCGAGTGACTTCGACATCTTCTCGCCGTTCACGAGCAGCATGCCGTTATGCATCCACAGATGCGCGAAGCGGCTGCCCGGGAAGGCGCAGCAGGACTGCGCCACTTCGTTCTCGTGGTGGGGGAAGATCAGGTCGGCACCGCCGCCATGGATGTCGATCTCCTCGCCGAGGTTGCGCCAGGCCATGGCGGAGCATTCGATATGCCAGCCCGGGCGGCCGCGGCCCCAGGGGCTGTCCCAGCCCGGCGTCCCGGCATCGCTCGGCTTCCAGAGCACGAAGTCGCCAGGATCGCGCTTGTAGGGCGCGACATCGACGCGGGCGCCGGCCAGCAGCTCGTCCGGGCTGCGGCCGGAGAGCTGGCCATATTCGGGATAGGAGGCGACGGCGAAGAGGACATGCCCCTCCGCCTCATAGGCGTTCCCGTGCGCGATCAGGCGCTGGATGATCTCGATCATCTCGGGGATGCTGGCGGTCGCGCGCGGCTCGATATCGGGCGGCAGGCAGTTCAGCGCCGCCATGTCGGCGTGGAAGTCGGCGGTGGTGCGCGCGGTGATGGCGGCGATGGACTCGCCGCTCTCGCGGGAGCGCGCGTTGATCTTGTCGTCCACGTCCGTGATGTTGCGGACATAGGTGACGGCCGGGAATTCGCGGCGCAGCAGGCGCGCGAGCACGTCGAAGACGACGACGGGGCGCGCATTGCCGAGATGGGCAAGGTCATAGACCGTCGGGCCGCAGACATAGAGGCGGATGTGGTTCGGGTCGATCGGACGGAACTCGACCCGCTCGCGGCGCGCGCTGTCGTGGAAATGGAGCTGCATGGCGCCCCGCCTAGCATGGCCGGCGGCGCTGCGCCCAGGGCTGTCGCGGGGGGCGGGTTCCCGGCGAGGGGTCGGCGGCCCGGCGGCATGATCCCGGCATTTCGGTTCGATGACGGCGGGAGGGCGGGAATGCGGCACCGGCGGCCCCGGCCCTGCCCATATCGGAAGGAAGATTACATCCAGGCCATCTCCGGACGCTTGGCGTCCCTGCCCGTCCTGCCCAGGAGCAGCCCATGATCCTCCCGCGGGTTGTCGTCGCACCCTCAGGCTACAAGGAATGCCTTCTGGCGGATGAGGGGGTAGAGGCCATTCTCGCGGGGCTGCGTCGGGCCCGCCCGGAGGTCCGCGCGACGAGGTTGCCGCTGGTGGGTAGGGGCGAGGGCTTCGCGGCGTGCCGCCCGGCGCGCGGAACCCGCTTCGCACCTGCACGCGCGGCGTGGGCGAGTTGATCCGCGCCGCGCTGGACGGCGGGGCGCAACGCTTAACGCCCCCCCGGATAAGCAGCCACGGAATGCTCACCGCACCGGGCGTGGGCAGGCGCACCGCAGCTGTCCGCCCAACCCAGGCCCTGGGATGACGGGCTGCGCGCCTAGGCTACGGAGCGCTCCAGCCGCGTGCGCACACGATCCCGGCCGATCAGCGGCAGGAAGGACTTCAGGTCGGGGCCATGTTCCTCGCCCGTCAGCGCGCGACGGAGGGGAAGGAAGAGGGGCTTGCCCTTGCGGCCAGTCGCGGCGGAGACGGCGGCGGTCCAGGCGGGCCAGGTCGTCTCGTCCCAGGGGCCCGGGGGCAAGGCCTCCAGTGCGGCGCGGAGGAGCCCTGACTCTTCCGGCTGCTCGGGGACGGTGATGTCGCCCGACGCTACGTCGAACCAGTCGCGCGCCTCGGAGAGGAGGTCCAGGTTGCCGCGGATGGCGAGCCAGAAGGGCTCGTCGGCGCCTTCCGGAAGGCGGTCGCGGACCTGGTCGAAGGTCAGGGCGTGGAGGTACTTCCGGTTGAGGGCGAGGAGCTGCTTCGTGTCGAAGCGCGCGGGCGAGTGGGAGACGCGCGTGATGTCCCAATCCGCGACGAGATCCCGCGGCGCGGCGGGAACGGGATCGCGGGACGTGCCCAGCGCCGAGAGATAGCCGGTGATGGCGGCCGGCTCGATGCCGTCGCGCCGGAACTGGCGCAGCGAGATGCTGCCGAGGCGCTTGGAGAGCTGCCCGCCCTCCGCATCCGTCAGCAGCGGCATATGGGCGAAGTAGATGCGGTTGGGGCGGCCGCTCAACGCCTCGATGATGTCGATCTGGATGCCGGTGTTGGTGACATGGTCCTCGCCCCGGATGATGTGGGTGATGCCCGTCTCCAGGTCATCCACCACCGAGGTGAAGGTGTAGAGGAAGGAGCCGTCCGCGCGGATCAGCACGGGGTCCGAAAGGCTGGGCAGCTTCACGTTGCGCTCGCCCAGCACGCCGTCCCGCCAGGTCACGGTGCGGGTGTTCAGCTTGAAGCGGTAATAGGGCTGCTTGCCATTGGCCAGCGCGCGCTCCAGCTGCTCCGCCGTCATCTTCAGCGCGCCGCGGTCGTAGATAGGCGCGCGGCCCTGCTTGCGGCGCTGCTCGCGCTTGAAGTTCAGCTCCTCTTCGCTCTCGAAGCAGGGATAGAGGAGGCCGGCCTTCTTGAGGCGCTCGGCGGCCGCCTGGTAGCGCTCCAGCCGGTCGGACTGGCGGAAGAACTCGTCCCAGTCGAGGCCGAGCCAGCGCAGGTCCTCCTCGATGCCCTGGGCGTATTCGGGCTTGCTGCGCTCGGTGTCGGTGTCGTCGAGCCGCAGCACGAAGGTGCCGCCGCGCTTGCGCGCCTCGAGCCAGTTGGCCAGGGCGGGGCGGGCATTGCCGACATGCAGCCAGCCCGTGGGGCTGGGGGCGAAGCGGACCTTCACTCGCCTTCTCCCTCGTCTTCGTCTTCCGTCATGTGCTTGCGGGGATCGAGCGCGCGCCAGTCCCGCTCGGTCCTGCCGCGGGCCGGCTTGGCGGCGAAGTTCCGGATCTCGGCGGCCGAGGTCCAGTGCTCTCCGTCCAGGTCCAGCGCCTCGGCGTCCTCACCGAAGGCGAACCAGGCTGCCAGCACGGCTTCCGCATCCATGCCGGGCGCGCGGCAGCGCTCGATGCTGTCGCGCACATAGCGGCGCGCGAAGGTGGCGGCGTCGGCGGCGGTCAGGAAGCCGCGGATCTCCTCCACGGGCTCGTCGCCATTGCCGCCGGAAAGGTCCTTGATGCGGACGAAGGGGCCCGTAGGGGCGGGCTTGGGGCTGTCATTCATGGCGCCGGGGCCTCTTGGGGGTTGGGGTGGCCCAAACTATGGGTCCGGTCCTGGAAGGCGCGGGGGGCGGGATTCAGGCCGGGCGGAAGATGGCGGCGCTTGTAATCCGCGTGTGCCAGGCTTTGCCAGAGGGTCGCGGCCGGCGGATCCGCCCCCGGCCCGGCCTGTGCTTCCGGAGGAAGGGGAATGGCGGGGCGTTCCGGCCCCCGGAGGCCGGCAGGACGATGCGCGTTGCGCCACGCCGCCAGGGCGCGGCGCTGGGCCCGGCTGAGATGGCGGAGCGGTGCGAAGGCGGAGGCGATCGCGCTGGAACCAGTGACGAGCGGCAGCAGCCCGCCTGACCGGGCAAGGGAATCGAGCGCCAGCCGGTGGAGGTCTTCCCCGGCGACCGGGGCGCCCAGGGCCTGGGACAGCATGGCGGCGGCGGGGGCCAGGGCAGGGCGGAGGGGCGATAGCCCCAGGCGCTCCGCGGCGGGAAGGGCGGCTTCGTCCAGCAGCACGGGGCGGATGGCCTCCGGGGCGAAGGCGTCCATTGCCAGCACGGCCAGCAGGCTGGAATCGGGCGAGGCGGTGAGGGGCAGCAGGATTCCCGCCGGCGCATGGCGCCCCGCATGGTCGCGCAGGGCGAGGATGAGGGCCCGCCAGAGGCTTTCCTCCGGGCCGGGAGGCGCGTGGAGGGGCTGCGGGACGCAGCGCCAGGAAAGCCCGTCCCGCCGCCATTCGGTGAGGGTGAGGCCTTCCGTGAAGGGCGGCAGGCGCAGGGCGGGGCTGCGGTCGGCGTTGAGGACCAGGGCCGCGCCGTCATGGGCGTCCTCGTCCTCGGCGCCCAGCCGGTTCAGCAGCAGAAGGGGCAGCCCATTCTCCACCGCGCGGGCCAGGGCCGCCTGGAGGATGCGCTCCGCCCCGCCTGTCTCATGGGGCAGCGAATCCAGGGCGACCAGCAGCTCGGCGCCGGTCTCGGCCAGGGTTTCGGGCGTGGCGGGCCGGCGCCAGTCGCGCCCGGCCATCAGGCCCAGCCGCGCGCCGCGCCAGGCCACGGGGCCGGGTGCCGGGCCAGGATCGAAGCCGGACCCAGGCTCATGCGCGGCACGGCGGGCCCGGATGGCGCCGCCATCCAGCAGGTGGACGGCCTCGTGCAGCAGGGTGCCGTTCCGCCAGGGAGCGCCGACCAGCATGGCCGGGCCGGGCCGGGCGGCGAGGGCGGCCAGGGCGGATTCCAGCGCGGCGGCGAGGGCGGGGTCGCGCGCCAGGGCCGGCGGGACGGCGCCTGACAGGGAAAAGGCGGGCGTGATGATCAGCTCTGCCCCCTGCCCCGCCGCTTCCGCCCGCAGGGCGTCCAGGGCGGCGGCGTTGGCCTCCGGTTCCGCCATGAGGGGGTTGAACCGGGCAAGGGCGATGCGGAGCGTGTCGGCCATGGGTGGCCGACCCTAAGCCAGGGCGGCGGGGCGCGGAATGGCGCTGGCCCCTTCACGCGCGGGACGGCAGAAAGGCGGGCATGAGCGACCGTTCGAGCTTCCTTGTCGGTGACCACCTGCCCGGAATCGTGCTGCCCGATGCGGCGGGGGCGCCTTTCGACGTGATGGGCCAGGCCATCGCCAGCCGGCCGCGCCTGCTGCTGCTGGGCCCGGCGCCCGAGGATGCCGGGGCGCTGGAGGCCCTGGCGCGGGACGCCGGGGCGCTGCTGGTGCTGGTGGAGCAGCGGGCGCCGGATGGAGCGCTCCGCCCCGGCCCGGCGCGCATCTTCGATGCGGAGGGAAAGCTGTTCCGCGCCCTGGGCCTGGCCGAAGGTGGAGTGGCGGTTGTCTCGCCGCGGGGAAGGCTGGGCTTCGCGGCGCGGGCGGAGGATGCCGCGGCCGGGCTGCGGGCAGCGATCGCCTCCCTTCCCGCCCCGGCCCCGGCACCGCCCGTGCGGCGCGGAGGAGCGCCGGTGCTGCTGGTGCCGGACATAGTGGAACCGGAAATGATCGCGGCGCTGCTGGCCCATTGGGAGCGCGGCGAGAAGCAGAAGGACCGGGTGGCGGGCGGCGCGGATGCGGCGGCGGCGAACCGGATCAAACGCCGCGCCGACGTGTTCCTGGATGACCGCGCGCTCTACGAAACCTTCCAGGCCAGGCTCATGCGGCGCGTGGTGCCGGAGATGACGCGGGCCTTCCGCTTCATGCCCTCCTCCTACGAGGTGCCGCGGATCGGCTGCTATGACGAAAGCGACCTGGGCGCCTTCGAGGCGCACCGGGACAACCGCACGCCCTTCACCGCGCATCGGCGCTTCGCGATGAGCCTGAACCTGAACACGGGGGAGTATGAGGGTGGGCAGCTCCGTTTCCCTGAGTTCGGGCCGGACCTGCACGAGCCTCCCGCCGGTGGCGCGGCGATCTTCGGCTGCGACATGCTGCACGAGGCGCTACCGGTGACGAAAGGGCGCCGCTTCGCGATCTTCACCTTCTTCACCGATGCCGAAGGGGCGAAGCAGGAGCAGGCGATGATCCGGCAGCGCATGGCGGCGGGGCAGCAGGGGCTGGCGATGCGGTGATGCTCAACGGCGCCTGAGGCCGCGCCGGTCCTGCCTGCCCAGCCCCTGGTCATGGCGGTGCATGAACTGGCCACCAACGCGGTGACATCCCGGTAGAGCTCAGCAGGGCGGCATCCAGCCTGCGCGGAGCCGAGGAGACGCCGGCGCCCCTGGACGGATGGCGGGCGAGGCGGCGCCGCTCAGCGCTCTGCCCTTGCCCCGCCGCGCAGTAGGAATTCGCGCCCGAGCTTCACGCGCTCCACGCCGTCATAGGCCACGATGTCGGCGGTGGCGTAGGTCTCGCTCCAGCTGTTCGGGATGAAGCTGCCGGTGCCGATCACGTCGATCGGCGCACGCGCCTCGGCCATGACGCGGCATTTGGAGACGCCGAAGCCGGAGGAGGCGACGATCCGCACCTTCGGGAAGCCGCCCTCGTCCAGCGCCTCGCGCATGCGCCAGATGGCGGCGGCGGAAACGCCGGTGCCGACGAGGTGGCGCAGCTCGGCGTCACTGCGGTAGCGGCGGATGGCGCCGGGCGCGTATCGGTCGATCAGCGCGTAGGATTTCTGGGGATCCAGCCCTTCGAGGAAACGCCCGCCATGCGTGTCCAGCCGAACGGCGATGCGGCCGGCGGCGGCCAGGTCCGGGAAGCGGTGGCAGACCGCGAGCCCATCCGTCACCTCCTGGCCGAAATAGTCCGTGAGGACCGTCAGGTTCTCGTCCGGGAAGGTCTCGTGGAACATTTCGGCGGCGCGGAGGGTGCTGCCGGCATAGCCGATCAGGGCATGCGGCATGGTGCCCGCCCCGCGCTGCGCGCCGTAGTAGTGGGACGTGGCGTCATTGGCATTGCCCATGAAGCCCTTCGCCCCTTCCTCCTTCGCGGCCTTGCTGCCGATGGAGGCGGCATAGGCCATCAGCTCCTGCATCTCGGCCCCCGCGCAATGCCGCGCCTCCATGGCGAGGAAGGCGACATGCGGGAGCTCAAGGCACATCTGGTAGGCGTTGTGCGCCGCGACGCAGGCAGAGCCGAGCTTCTGGAGAAGCAGCGTCTCCAGATCCGAGAGATGCACGAACGAGCCGGTGATGTAGACGATGGGGTCGCCCGCGCCGACCCAGGTGCCCTCCTTGTGCATCAGCTCGATCCCGAGATCGGCGCCGCGCTCCTCGGCCACCGTCCTCAGCCAGTCCAGCATCAGCCGCGGGGCGGAGACGACGGGGCGGCGGAGGAAGACGGCATAGGTGACGCGCGCATCGCCGAAGCGCTGCACGATCGCCTTGGTGCGCTTGAAGTAGACATCCGTGCGGGCGGCGATATCGGCTTCGAGCGGGGTGGTCATCGCTATTGCGCGGCCTGCAGGTGAAGGGCGGTGGCGCGGCGGGATTTCAGCTCCTCGGCGACGAGGAAGGCGAGCTCCAGCGACTGCTCGGCGTTCAGGCGAGGATCGCAGAAGGTGGCGTAGTTGGCCGAGAGATCGGCCTCCGTCAGCCGGTGCGCGCCGCCCAGGCATTCGGTCACGTCGCGGCCCGTCATCTCCACATGCACGCCGCCGGCATTGGTGCCCTCGGCATGGTGGATGTCGAAGAAGCCGCGCACCTCCTGCAGGATGGCGTCGAAGGAGCGGGTCTTGTAGCCGCCGGCCGAATGCGTGTTCCCGTGCATCGGGTCCGACAGCCAGGTGACCTTGCGGCCATGGGCCTGGATGGCGCGGATCAGCGGCGGGAGCTTCTCCTCGATCTTGTCGGCGCCCATGCGGGCGATGAGGGTGAGGCGGCCCGGGATGTTGTTGGGGTTCAGCCGCTCGGTCAGGCGCAGCAGATCGTCCACCCCGGTGGTGGGGCCGACCTTCAGCCCGATGGGGTTGGAGACGCCGCTGAGGAACTCGACATGCGCGCCATCCGGCTGGCGCGTGCGGTCCCCGATCCAGAGGAAATGGGCCGAGCAGGCGAAGTGGCGGCGCGGATGGGTGGATGGCTCGCGCGTCATCGCCTCCTCGAAGGGAAGCAGCAGCGCCTCATGCGAGGTGTAGAACTCCGTCTCCCGGATTTGGGGGGCGGTGAGGCTGTTCATGCCGCAGGCGGCCATGAAGCGCAGCGTCTCGTCGATGCGCTGGGCGATATCGGCGTAGCGGTCTGCCAGGGGCGAGCGGGCGACGAAGCCGAGATTCCAGCGATGCACCTCATGCAGGTCGGCGAAGCCGCCCGTGGCGAAGGCGCGCAGCAGGTTCAGCGTGGCCGCGGACTGCAGATAGGCGAATTCCATCCGCGAGGGGTCGGGGATGCGCGCCTCGGCGGTGAAGCCGGAGCCGTTGATGATGTCCCCGCGATAGGAGGGCAACGTCTCGCCGGAGACGGTTTCCGTGTCGCTGCTGCGGGGCTTGGCGAACTGGCCAGCCATGCGGCCGAGCTTCACCACGGGCAGGCCGCCGCCGAAGGTGAGGACCACGGCCATCTGCAGCAGCACCCGGAAGGTGTCGCGGATGGTGTTGGCGTTGAAATCCGCGAAGCTCTCGGCGCAATCGCCGCCCTGGAGCACGAAGGCGCGCCCCTCCCCGGCCTCGGCCAGGGCGCGGGTCAGCCGGTCGCACTCACCGGCGAAGACGAGCGGGGGAAATCGGGCGAGCTTCTCTTCCATGGCGCGCAGGCGGGCCTGGTCCGGGTAATCGGGAACCTGGCGGATGGGCATCTCGCGCCAGGAGGCGGGGTGCCAGGAGGTGCTCGGCATCGCTGACGTATCCAGTATGGGCGCCGCCCATTCTCGGGGCGGTCGGGCACCATAGCGGGGGAGGCCCGGGGGGCAAGGGTTGATCACGGGCACCTGCCCCGGGCGCAGCGTGGGGCCGGGCCCGGGGCGGGCCCGGCGGAGGTCAGGCCACCGCCATCAGCCGCCCGCGGCGCTGCCCCGGCACGGCCGGCTGGCCTGCCCCCAGGGTCACCCTCCCTTCGGCCAGCAGGGCTTCCACCGGCACCGGGCGGCCATGGAGGTAGCCCTGGGCCTCGTCGCAACCCTCGGCCCGAAGGATCGCGAGCTGGCCCTCGGTTTCGATCCCCTCGGCCAGAACCAGGATGCCGAGGCTGCGGCCCAGGGCGAGCACGGCGCGGATGATGGCCACGGCCTGGGGGCTCGCCTCCACCTCCCGCATGAAGGAGCGGTCCAGCTTGATCTTGCTGAAGGGAAAGGCGCGGAGCGTGTCCAGGGAGGAGTAGCCCGTGCCGAAATCATCCAGCGCGATGCTCACCCCAAGTGCGCTGATCTGGGCCAGGCTCTGCAGGGCGCGCTCCCGGTCGCCCAGGATCATCGTCTCGGTCAGTTCGAGTTCCAGCCGCTCAGCCGCAAGGCCGGTTTCCTGCAGCGTGTCCTGGATGAGCTTCGGCAGGCCTGCATCGGACAGCTGCGCGGGGGAGAGGTTGACGGCGATCTTGAGGGGCTCGGCCCAGGCGGCGGCATCGGCACAGGCGCGGCGCAGCACCCACTGGCCGATGGGGCCGATCAGCCCGTGCTCCTCGGCCAGCGGGATGAATTCGGCCGGCGAGACGGGTCCACGGGCGGGGTGGGTCCAGCGCAGCAGTGCCTCGAAGCCGCGAAGCTCGCCGGTGGAAACCCGGACCTGCGGCTGGTAGTGGACCGAGAGTTGCCCGGCCTCCACCGCCTCCCGCAGATCGGCGACGAGCTGGCGGCGTGCCCGCGCGGATTCCTCCATCAGGCGCTCATAGTGGCGGAGCTGCCCGGCTCCCTCGGCCCGGGCACGGCTCCGGGCAAGGCCGGCGCAGGTGACCAGGGCGTTATCGGTCTGCGCATCCTGGGGGAACAGGGCCACGCCGATGCTGGCGGAAAGCGGGATCGTCTCCGCCTCGATCCGCAGCGGCAGGCCGAGGGCGAGGCGGATCCGGGCCAGGAACTCGTCCAGCGCCGCATCCTCCTCCATGCGCTTGAGCGCGACGAACTCATCCGCCCCGATCCGTGCGAAGAACTCGCCCGGCCCTGTCAGGACCGAGATGCGCCGCGCCAGGCCGCGCAGGGCCTGGTCACCGGCTGCGTGGCCATGGGCCTCGTTGATGCCGCGGAAGCCGTCGAGGTCGAGGCTGAGCAGGGCGAGGCGGAAGCCGCCCCGCGCGGCTGCGGCGATTTCCTGTTCCAAGTGGATGCGGAAGGCCTCGCGGTTGGGCAGGCCGGTCAGCAGGTCCGTATGCGCGAGTTCGCTCAGCTGGCGCCGGGTTTCGGCACGGGCGTTGTCATCGATAAGGTAGCTGGCCACTCCCGCGCCGACGACGATGAAGGCGACGAGAGAGACGGCCAGGGCCAGGGCCACCAGCGTCGCGGGGTCCGTGCCGCCTTCCGGCAGCGGCAGGGGGCTGACGGTGAGCGCTGCCATGCCCGTGAAGTGCAGGCTCGTGATCCCCAGCATCAGCGACAATACGGCGAGGGGCTGGTCCAGGCGGCGGCCCGGGCGCACCGCGAGATGCAGGGACGCCGCCGAGAAGAAGGTGGCGAGCAGCACGGAGGCCACGACGGCCGAGGGGTTCCAGGTGAGGATGCCCTGCACGCGGTAGGCCAGCATGCCGGTATAATGCATGGCGGCGATCGCGAGCCCGAGCAGGGCGCCACCCAGCAGCGGGGCCGCCCGGCCCCATCCGCCGGCGGAGATGATGAAGGCGGCCTGCGCCCCACCCATGGCGATCAGCAGGGACAGGATGGTGATGACGGGATCGAAGCTGACAGGCACGCCCGGATCGAAGCCGAGCATCGCAACGAAATGGGTGCACCAGATGGCGGCGCCCGACACGACGGCGCTGAGGAAGTGCCAGCCGGCCCGCTGGGGCCCCGCGGTGCGCGCCGCCCGGCCATGGAGATGCACGGTGGACCAGGAACCCGCGGCACAGACAGCCGCGGCGACGAGAACCAGGGCGAGGTTATGGCTCTGCGTGATGCAGCCGATGACGGTCATCATCGGCGGAATGACTGCCGGGCTTCGGGCCGGGGGATTGGAGCTTGCCGGGGTTTCGGCGGCACGGAACATCCCAATCGCTGGTGACCGGCCGAGTGTGACATGCAACGACAGGTTGCGTCACGAATGACGCAAGGCTCAGCCGGCGAGGCACCGCGTTCCCGCCAGCAAAATCGTTGATCCTGCGGAATTTCCTGAATTTGGGACATGTCACACCGGGGTTGGCGGGACTGTCATGCGGCAGCGACTCGGGGCGCCCCTTGCAGCTCAGGCCGCCTTCGCGGCCCCCTCCCCCACACGGCGGGTAGCGACCCGCATGGTCACGAACTCCTCCGCCGCGGTGGGGTGGATACCGATGGTGGCGTCCAGCTGGGCCTTGGTCAGGCGGTTCGCCACGGCCACCGCAATGCCCTGCATGATCTCCGGGCTGTCCTCCCCGATCATATGGGCGCCCAGGAGGCAGCCGGTCCCGGCCTCCACCACCAGCTTCATCACGGTCTTGCGGCCCTCTCGCCGGGTGATGGTGTGGCGCATGGGGGTGAAGCGGGTGGTGTAGATCTCCACGGGGCCACGCAGGGCCGCCTCGTCCTCGGTCAGGCCCACGCTGCCGATCGGGGGGGAGGTGAAAACGGCCTTGGGCACGTTCTCATAGCTCGCGCGGCGTGGCTTCGGGCCGAAGAGGGTATCGGCCAGCGCATGGCCCATGGCCGTGGCAACGGGGGTGAGGTTCACCCGGTCGGTCACGTCGCCCAGGGCGTAGATATGCGGGACATTGGTGGCGTGGTCGTCATCCACCGCGATCACGCCGCCTTCCCGGCAATTGATCCCGGCCGCGTCCAGGCCCAGCCCCTTGGTCGCGGGCTTGCGGCCGATGGCATAGAAGACGGCATCGGCCTCCACCATCTTGCCGGAGCCCATGCGGGTGATGCGGGTTTCGCCCTCCCGGGTGATGGAGGCGGGCGTTTCGCCGGACAGGATGGTGACGCCGTCGGCCGCAAGCGCCTCGGCCACGGCCTCCCGGATCTCCTGGTCAAAGCCGCGGAGCGGGAGGGACTGGCGGTAGGCGAGCGTCACCTCGGCCCCGAGCCCGTTGAGCATCGAGGCGAATTCCAGCCCGATATAGCCGCCGCCGACCACGAGGACGCGCCGGGGCATCTCCTTCAGGGTGAAGAGGTCATCCGAGATATAGGCGTGCTCGCCGCCCGGAATTTCCGGTCGCACAGGGTTCCCGCCGGTCGCGATGACGATGCGGTTGGCCGTGACCGTCCGGTCCCCGACCTTCAGCTCATGGGGGCCGGTGAAATGGGCGTAGCACTCGAAGATCTCGACGCCGACGCCGCCGAGCATGCGGCTGTAGATGCCCGAGAGGCGTGCCACCTCCATGTCCCGCGCGCGGGCCAGGGTGGCCCAGTCATGCTGCGGGTCGCCCAGATTGGTCCAGCCGAAGGCCTCAGCGTCCCGCGCCCAGGCGCCGTATTCCGCCGCCTGGACCATGATCTTCTTCGGCACGCAGCCGACATTCACGCAGGTGCCGCCCCAGAAGCGGCCTTCGGCGATGCCTACCTTCGCCCCATGGCCCGCGGAGATGCGGGCCATGCGGACGCCGGCACTGCCGCCGCCGATGACGAAGAGGTCGAAGTCGTAGGGGTGTGGCGCGCTCATGCGCCGAAAGGTCGGGCTTCACCCCGCATCGCGCAAGGGTGCCGCCGGGCTGGCCGTGCTGCGTGGCCGGCATGGAAGATTCGCCCCGGGCGGGCTTGAGGCGCCCGCCGGGCACGGGATGGCCGGCAGGCCAGGGCGGGCCTGGCCGCGGCGCCAGGCCCGAAAGGGTGGGGAGGGGCGCCATTCCCCTCCCCCGCCATGTCAGACCCCGCCGATCAGGCAGTACTTGATTTCGAGGTAATCCTCGATGCCGTACTTGCTGCCCTCGCGCCCCAGGCCGCTCTCCTTCACGCCGCCGAAGGGGGCGACCTCCGTGGAGATGATGCCCTCGTTCACGCCGACAATGCCGCTCTCCAGGGCTTCCGCGACGCGGAAGATGCGGCCGACATCGCGGGCGTAGAAATAGGCGGCCAGGCCGAACTCGGTGTCATTGGCCAGGCGGATGCCCTCCTCCTCCGTCTTGAAGCGGATAAGCGGGGCCATGGGGCCGAAAGTCTCCTCCTTCAGCACCTTCGCCGAGATGGGCACATCCGTGAGGATGGTCGGCTCGAAGAAGTTGCCGCCGAGGGGGTGGCGCTTGCCGCCGGTCAGCACCTTCGCGCCATGCGCCGTGGCGTCGGCGATGTGCTCCTCCACCTTCGACACGGCATCGGCATTGATCAGCGGCCCCTGGGTGACGCCCTGCTCCATGCCGTTGCCGACCTTCAGCGCCTCGACGGCCTTCTTCAGCTTCTCGGCGAAGGCGTCATAGACTCCGTCCTGCACCAGGATCCGGTTGGCGCAGACACAGGTCTGGCCGGTGTTGCGGAACTTCGAGGCCATGGCACCGGTGACCGCCGCATCGAGATCCGCGTCGTCGAAGACGAGGAAGGCGGCGTTGCCGCCCAGCTCCATGCTGGTCTTCTTGATGGTGCTGGCGCATTGCGCCAGCAGGGTGCGGCCCACCTCCGTGCTGCCGGTGAAGGACAGCTTGCGGACCATGGGGTTGGTGGAGAGCTCCTCACCCTGTTCGCGCGCGGAGCCGGTGACGACGTTGCAGACGCCGGCCGGCATGCCCGCGCGCTCCGCCAGCACGGCGATGGCCAGCGCCGAGAAGGGGGTCTGCGAGGCCGGGCGGATGACGCCGGTGCAGCCGGCAGCCCAGCCCGGGCCGGCCTTGCGGGTGATCATGGCGGCCGGGAAGTTCCAGGGCGTGATGGCGGCGAAGACGCCGATCGGCTCCTTCATTACCAGGACGCGGCTGCCCTGCTTGAAGGTGGGGATCATGTCCCCGTAGATCCGCTTCCCCTCCTCGGCGAACCACTCGATGAAGGAGGCGGCATAGGCGATCTCGCCCTTGGACTCCGCCAGGGGCTTGCCCTGCTCGGCCGTCATGATGGCGGCCAGGTCGTCCGCATTCTCCATCATGAGGGTGAAGAGGCGGCGCAGGATGGCCGCACGCTCCTTGGCCAGCAGGGCGCGCCAGGCGGGCTGGGCGGCGTGCGCGGCCTCGATCGCGCCACGCACCTCCTCCCGTGACAGGGAGGGGACATGGCCGATCACCTCGCCATTGGCGGGGTTCCGGACGGCGATGGTCTTGCCGGAGGCGGCCTGGACCCATTCACCCCCGACGCGGTTCGCTTGGCGGAAGAGATCGGAGTCCTTGAGGACGAGCTTGGAGGCGGTGTCGAGCATGGGGGCGCTCCCTTCGGCGATGCTTCGGCGGAAGATGGGCCGGGCCGGGCCGGCTGTCATCCGCCCTGGGCAGGATCACATGGCAGAGGTTGAGGACGGCGGCTCCCTCATCCCTCGGGCGGTGCCTCGCCGAGCAGGGCGAGCACCAGTTCGGCGGTGACGCCGATATGGGATGTGAGCAGGCCAGGTGCCTCGTCGCTCCGCGCCAGCACGGCTTCGGCCAGGGCCTCATGCACGGCCAGCATCCGCGCCCAATCCTGGTGCGCGGTCTCCATCAGGCGGCGGTAGCGGGTCTTCTGAAGGTAAAGGTCGTCGCAGAAGCGCAGGAGCGAGGGCAGCGGGCAGGCGGCGATCAGGGCGCGGTGGAAGCGATGGTGGCGGGCCTCATAGGCATCCACCCATTCCTCGCTGGCCGGGTCGCGCCGCCCGATCTCGTGCCGGAGCAAGGAAAGCGATGCGACGATCCCATCCTCCCAGGCGGCGCGGCCATGTTCCATGGCCAGGCGCAGCGCCTCGGGCTCCACCACCTGGCGGGAGCGGGTGATGTCCAGGAGATGCGCACGGGTGACGGGCGGGACGGAGAAGCCCTTCTGCCCCTCCAGCATCACGAAGCCTTCCGCGGCCAAGCGGGCCAGGGCCTCCCGCAAGGGCGTGGCGCCCAGGCCGTAGCGGGCCGAGAGGTCGCGCAGGCGCAGGCGCGTGGCGGGCGGGAAGCCGCCGCCGATGATGTCCTGGCGGAGGCGCCGGGCAGCTGTCTCGGAGAGGGTGGCTGCCCCGTTCTGGGCAGGATGATCGATCAACACCGGGAAAATATATTTCCCCTTCACAGCCGGAAGCAAGGACGCAAGGATGGGCGCATGAACGCCCTCGACTCCACCCATGACCCGGAACGCCGGGCCTGGGTTCCCTCGGCCCAGGCGCCGGATTCCGACTTCCCCATCCAGAACCTGCCGCTCGGGGTCTTCTCGCGGGGCGGGGCAACGCCGCGGGGCGGCGTTGCGATCGGCGACCAGATCCTCGACCTGCGCGCGGCGCTGGATGCCGGACTGGTTTCCGGGCCGGCGGCGGAGGCAGCGGCGGAGCCAGGCCTGAACCGGCTCATGGCCATGGGGCGCGGGGCCTCCCGCGACCTGCGGCGGCAGGTTTCCGACCTGCTGGCCGAGGGCAGCGCGGCCGCCGACCAGGCGCAGGCGCTTCTTGTGCCGATGGGCGAGGCGCAGATGCACCTGCCCTGCACCATCGCGAATTTCTCGGATTTCATGGTCTCGCGGGACCATTCCTGGCGGCTCGGCGCGCTGAAGGACGCGCTGGCGCCCCTGCCCCCGGCTTTCGACAGCCTTCCGGTGGCCTATCACTCCCGTGCCAGCTCCGTGCGCGTGAGCGGCGAGCCGGTGGTGCGGCCGAACGGGCAGTGGAAGCGGCGGGAGGGCGTGCATTTCGGCCCGACCGAGGCGCTGGACTTCGAGCTGGAACTGGCGATCTGGCTGGCGGGGGAGAATGCCCTGGGAACGCCGGTCCCGATGTCCCGCGCGCCGGAGCGGCTCTTCGGCTACGGGCTTCTGAACGACTGGTCTGCGCGTGACATCCAGCGCTGGGAGATGCCGCCGCTCGGCCCCTTCCTGGCGAAGAGCCTGTCCACCTCGGTCTCGCCCTGGATCGTGACGGCGGAGGCGCTGCTGCCCTTCGCCATTCCGTCGGCCGAGCGGGGCGAAGGCGTGCAGCCTCCCCTGCCCTATCTCGATTCCACGGAGAACCGCGCGCGCGGCGGGCTTTCCATCGCGATGGAGGTCTGGCTGCTGACGCCGCGCATGAAGGCGGCGGGCGGCGGCCCGGCGCGGCTGACGGCGACGGATTTCGCCACCATGGCCTGGACGCCGGCGCAGATGGTGACCCACCACGCGAGCAATGGCTGCAACCTGCTGCCGGGCGACCTGCTCGGCAGCGGCACCTGTTCCGGCCCCGGGGAAGGATCGGAGGCCTGCATGGCCGAGCTCATCCTGCGCGGCCCGATCGAACTGCCGAATGGCGAGACGCGGCGCTTCCTGGAGGATGGGGACGAGGTGATCTTCCGCGCCCGTGCCCATGCGCCGGGGGCCGCATCCATCGGCTTCGGCGAATGCCGCGCGGTCATCCTGCCCGCGCCCCCCTGGCCCGCCGAGTGAAGCAGGCGGGAGGAAACGAGAAAGACATGCCAAGAAAGATCATCGACATCTCGACGGTGCTGAAGGCCGGCATCGCGAGCGATCCGCCGCATATGCTGCCGAAGATCGAGTATCGCGACCACCACCAGACCGCCCCGAACATGGCCGAGTATATGGGCGTGGGCCTGGATGCGCTGCCCGGGGGCGAGTACGCGGCCGTGGAGCAGGTGAACATCTCCACCCATAACGGCACGCATATGGACGCGCCGTATCACTTCTTCTCCCGAATGGACGAGAAGCTGGTACCGGGTGGCCGTCCTTCCATGCGGATCGACGAGGTGCCGCTGGACTGGTGCTTCCAGCCCGGCGTGAAGCTGGATTTCCGAGACAAGCCCGACGGGCATGTGGTGACGCCAGAGGAGGTGGAGGCGGAGCTGCGCCGCATCGGGCATGAGCTGAAGCCGCTGGAGATCGTGCTGGTGAACACGCGCGCCGGCAGCCGCTATGGCGAGAGCGACTTCGTGGACAGCGGCTGCGGCATGGGGCGCGCGGCGACGCTCTGGCTCGCCGAGCGAGGGGTGCGCGTGGTGGGGACGGATGGCTGGTCCTGGGACGCGCCCTTCAGCTTCACGCGCAAGCGCGTGCAGGAGACAGGCGATGTCTCCCTTATCTGGGAAGGGCACAGGGCCGGGCGTGAGATCGGCTACTGCCAGATGGAGAAGCTCTCCAACCTGGAGGCGCTGCCGGACCATGGATTCATGGTGGCGTGCTTCCCCGTGAAGATTCACAGGGCTTCCGCGGGATGGACCCGCGCGGTCGCGATCCTGGAGGGTTGAGCACCATGAGGCGCATCCTGCTCTCGGCCCTGGCGCTGCTGGGCGCCGCATCGGCCGCCCCATCCGCCGCCTGGGCCCAGCCCGCCTATCCTGAAAAGCCGATCGTCATGGTCATGCCCTATACGCCCGGGGCGGCCGACGCGCTCATGCGGGCGATGAGCGACCATTTCCAGCGCACCCTCGGCCAGCCCCTGGTGCTGATGACGCGCGACGGTGCCTCAGGCGTGGTGGGCATGCGCTATGTCGCCAGCAGCGCGCCCGATGGCTACACGATCGGCCAGACGCCGATGACCGCCATCGTGGTGCAGCCGCACATGGTGCGCGGCGCCGGCACCAATCCCGAGAATTTCGAGGCGGTGTGCGGCACGAACGAGAATGTGCTGGGCATCGTGGTGCGGGCGGACAGCCCGGTGCGCACGCTTCCCGACCTGGTGGCGGAGGGCAAGCGCCGGCAGATGAGCTTCGGCAGCCCCGGGCCCAATTCCCTTCCGCAGCTCGGCGTCTGGCGCGTTCAGCGGGCGACGGGGGTGGAGTTCAACCATGTGCCCTATCGCGGCGAGGCACCGCACCTGAACGACACGCTGGCCGGGCGGCTGGATTTCTCTGCCGCCGTGGTGAGCTCGGCGGCGGAGCTGGTGCAGGCCGGGCGGATGCGGCTGATCGCCGTCTTCTCGAACCGGCGGCACCCGGACTTTCCGGATGTGCCGACGGCGCGGGAGCAGGGGATCGATGCCTTGCAGCTCAGCCAGGTCGGCATCTATGCGCCGCGCGGCACGCCCGCCCCGATCCTGGACAGGCTGGAGGAAGCCTGCCGCACCGGGCTGGAGACACCGGCGGTGAAGCAGGTGCTGGCGACCACCCGCGCCCCGGCCTCCTTCGTGCCGCGGGCACAGCTGAACACGATGCTGCGCGAGGAATTCGCGACCTATGGCCGCATCCTGAAGGAGCTGGGGGTGCAGCCCGAATAGGGGCCGCACCCGCCATGCGGCGTCGCCGCGCGCCCGGGGCTAGCGCGAGCCCTGGGCCTGCCGCACGAAATCCGCCAGTTCACGGTTGAAGCGCGCCGGCTCCTCCCAGAAGGGCGCGTGGCCGCTTTCCGGGTACAGCGAGAGCGTCGCGCCCGGAATGGTGGAGGCGGTGAAGCGGCCCATGGGGGTGGCGAGGATGCGGTCCTTCTCGCCATGCGTGACCAGCACGGGGAGGCGCAGCGCCTTCAGCACCTCCGTATAGTTCGCGGGGCGGCCAGACAGGCCGGCGCGGACATAGAGCGGCGCCAGCATGTTGAAGGCCAGCATGGTCTGGAAGTCGGCCGGGTCCGGCTGGGTGGCGAAGCAGGCGCGCAGGAAACGCACCGTGCCGTCGATGAAGGCATCGATTCCCGGCGCCTGCATGGCCTGGGGCCCGAGCAGCCCGACATCCGGCCCGAGAAAGGCCGGATCGCCCAGCGTGCTGCTGGCATTGACATAGTTGATCCCGGCCAGCGCGCCCGCGCCATGGGCGGTGAGGTAATCGCCGACCAGCCGCCCCGCATAGGACCAGCCCACCAGCACCGGCCGCTGCAGGCCCATTTCCGTGATGACGCTGCGCACGTCATCGGCCCAGACCTTGCCCGGCTTGTAGAAGGCGTCGCCCTCGGGCTTCGCGCTCATCCCATGGCCGCGCAGGTCGATGGCGACCATGCGGAAATCGCGCGCAAGCGCCGGGTCCCGCAGCTGCCGGTCCCAGGACATCGCGGCCTGGGCATAGCCGTGCAGGAACAGGATCGCCGGGCCCTGGGGGTTGCCGAACTCATAGGCAGCGAGGCGCACGCCATCCGGCGAGGTGACGAAGCGCGGGGTGTAGGCGGCGCCTTCCATCCGCGCGGGCGACTGCTGCGCCGGCGCGGAGGCGGGGAGCAGGCCGAGGCCGGCCGCCATGGCGCCCCAGCCCATCAGGTCGCGCCGGCCAGGCGGGTGATTGCTCATCTCGTTCCCTCCGATTCAGCGGCGGGAACGACCTGATCGGGCCGCCCCCTGCCCTGGGGCGCAGCCTTGCATGCAGGAAGGCGTGGCGGAAGCGGCACCCCGGAGGGCGCCGTCCCTCACTCCACGGTCACGGCCTTGGCCAGGTTACGCGGCTGGTCCACATCCGTGCCCTTCAGCACCGCCACGTGATAGGCGAGCATCTGCACGGGGATGGCGTGCAGGATGGGCGCCACGAAGGGATCGACCTTCGGCAGCACGACCACGCGGGAGGCGAAGCGGCGCAGCGCCGGGGCGCCGTCCTCATCGGTGAAGGCGATGATGCGGCCGCCGCGCGCCGCGGCTTCCTGGAGGTTGGAGGCGGTCTTCTCGAACAGCGGGCCGGAGGGGCAGAGGGAGATCACCGGCACCTTCTCGTCGATCAGGGCGATGGGCCCGTGCTTCATCTCGCCGGCGGCATAGCCCTCCGCATGGATGTAGGAGAGCTCCTTGAGCTTCAGCGCGCCTTCGAGGGCGATGGGGAACATGCTGCCGCGGCCGAGATAGAGCACGTCCCGCGCGCCCTTGATGTCCTCGGCCAGGGCTTCGATCTCGGCGCTGGCGTCCAGCATCTTCGCGGCGTGCTCCGGCACCTCCAGCAGCGCGGTGGTGAGCCGCGCCTCCTCGGCGGCATCGATGGCGCCGCGGGCGCGGGCGAAGTTCAGCGCCAGGCAGGCCATGACGGAGAGCTGCGCGGTGAAGGCCTTGGTGGAGGCGACGCTGATCTCGGGCCCGGCGACCGTCATCAGCGTCGCGTCGCTCTCACGCGACATGGTGCTCTCGGGCACGTTCACCACGGAAACCAGGGCCTGGCCACCGGTGCGCAGCAGCTTCATCGCGGCCAGGTTGTCCGCCGTCTCGCCGGACTGGGAGACGAACATGGCGGCGCCGCCCTTGGTCAGCGGCGGGTCGCGATAGCGCAGCTCGCTCGCCACATCGGCGTCGCAGGGCAGGCGGGCGATGTTCTCGAACCAGTAGCGGGCGGTCTGGCACACGATGAAGGCCGAGCCGCAGCCGGACAGCCAGAGCCGCGGCAGCGTCGCGGGGTCGAAGGGCAGCGCGGGGCGGGCCACGGCGCGGGTGGCCGGGTCCACATACTGGCGGAGCGTGTCGCCGATCACCGCGGGGTGCTCGTGCAGCTCCTTTTCCATGAAGTGGCGGTAATTGCCCTTGCCGATGGCTGCGCCGGAGAAGGCGGTGGTCTTGATGGCGCGCTCCACCGGCGCGTCATTCGCGTCGAAGACCCGGGCGGTGGTGTCGCTCACCACGGCCCAGTCGCCCTCATCCAGATAGGCGATGCGGCGGGTCAGCGGCGCGAGGGCGAGGGCGTCGGAGCCGACGAACATCTCGCCCTCGCCATAGCCGATGGCCAAGGGCGCGCCCTGGCGGGCGGCGAGGAGCTTGCGCGGATGCCCGGCGAAGACGGCCGCCAGGGCGAAGGCGCCGTGCACGCGCTTCAGCGCGCCGGAGAAGGCGATCTCCGGGCTGTCCCCGCGGGCGAGGTGGTGGTCCACGAGCCGGGCAAAGGTCTCGGTGTCCGTCTCCGTCTCGAACTCGGCGCCCTCGGCTTCCAGCTCGGCGCGCAGCTCCGCGTGGTTCTCGATGATGCCGTTGTGCACGATCGAGACGCGGGCGGTGCCATGCGGATGGGCGTTGCGGGTGGTGGGGGCGCCATGGGTGGCCCAGCGCGTATGGCCGATGCCCGTGGTGCCGGGCAGCGGGTCGCGCTCCAGCACCCCGGCCAGGTTGCCCAGCTTGCCCTCGGCTCGGCGGCGCTCGACATGGCCGTTCACCAGCGTGGCGATGCCGGCGCTGTCATAGCCACGGTATTCCAGGCGGCGCAGCGCCTCGAGGAGACGAGGGGCGGCATCAACCTGCCCGACGACGCCGACAATTCCGCACATGGTCAGGTCTTCTCCTTACGGCGGGATGCACGGAAGGCGGCGGCGCGGCCTTCCTTCTGTTCCTGGCGGGCGCGGCCGAAGGCCATCGCATCGGGCGCCACATCGGCGGTGATCGTGGAGCCGGCGGCGACGAAGGCGCCGTCATGCAGCGCCACGGGGGCGACGAGGGTGGCGTTGGAGCCGATGAAGACCCCCTGCCCCACCCTGGTGCGGTGCTTGGCGAAGCCATCGTAATTGCAGGTGATGGTGCCGGCGCCGATATTGCTGCCGGCGCCGATGCTGGCATCGCCGATATAGGAGAGGTGGTTAGCCTTCGCGCCCTCGCCAAGCAGGGCAGCCTTCAGCTCCACGAAATTGCCGACATGGGCGCCGGCGCCGATCTCCGTGCCCGGGCGGAGGCGGGCGAAGGGGCCGATCACGGCGCCGCGCCGCACGAGGCAGGCTTCGAGATGGGAGAAGGCGCGGATCTCCACCCCATCCTCGATCGTCACGCCCGGGGCGATGACGACATCGGGGCCGATGGTCACGTCCTGGCCGATCACCGTGTCATGGCTGAGGGTGACGCTTTCCGGGCGGATCAGCGTGGCGCCGCCGGCCATCGCCCTCTCGCGCAGCGCGGCCTGCACCGCGGCCTCGGCGGCGGCCAGCTCCATGCGGGAATTGATCCCGCGGCACTCGGCCTCCTCGGCTTCCACCGCCACGGCGCGGCACCCCGCGTCACGGGCGGCGGCGACGGTGTCGGTCAGGTAGTACTCGCCGGAGGCATTGTCGTTCCGCACGGCCCTGAGCCAGGCGAAAAGGCGCGGCGCGGGGGCGCAGATCACGCCGACATTGCAGAGCGTGATGGCCCGCTCCGCCTCGCTGGCATCCTTCCACTCGACGATGCGGGAGATCCCGCCATCCTCGTGCGGCAGCACGCGGCCGTAGCGGGCCGGGTCGGCCGGGCGCATGGCCAGCAGGACGAGATCCGCCCCATCCCGCGCGGCGACGAGGCGGCGGAGCGTGGCCGCGGAGATCAGCGGATTGTCGGCATAGAGGACGGCGACATCGCCCTCGAACCCTTCCAGCAGCGGCGCGGCCTGAAGGGCCGCATGGCCCGTGCCCAGGCGCTCATGCTGTACCACGGTGGCGTGGGGGGCCGCGGCCCTCTCCAGCGCCGGCATGTCCGGGCCGGTGACGACCACGATGCGGTCGAACACCTCCTCGCAGGAGGCGATGAGGTGGTTCAGCATCGGGCGGCCGGCGATGGGGTGCATCGCCTTGGGCAGGGATGAACGCATCCGCGTGCCCAGTCCGGCGGCGAGGAGAATGGCGGCCCTTTTCATAATTGAGATAAGGCCTTCCCCTGGCCTCCTCCGCAAGGGTGGGGATCCTCAACTCATCCTCAACTCGCGTTGCGGGCTGCAATCGGGGGTGGCATGTGGCCCGGATGGACCGCATCGCTCTCTTCGACCTTGACGGCACGCTGCTGGACAGCGCGCCCGACATCCATTCCGCCCTGGAGCGGCTGATGGCCCGGCATGGCCGGCCCGGCTTCACCCGGGAGGAGGTGTGGCGGATGATCGGGGATGGGGTGACCGTGCTGATCCAGCGCGCGAGCGGCGTGCGGAACCTGCCCTTCTCTCCCGGGCTCGTGGCGGATTTCATGGCGGATTACGAGGCCCATGCCGCCGACGAGACCTGCCCCTTCCCCGGAATCCCCGAGGTGCTGGCGGGGCTGAAGGCGGCGGGTTGGCGCCTGGCGGTCTGCACCAACAAGCCGGAGAAGGCGGCGCGGATCATCCTGGACGATCTCGGCCTTTCGCCCGTGCTGGACGATATCGGCGGCGGGGACAGCTTTCCGGTGCGCAAGCCGCATCCTGGCCACCCGCTTGCCATCCTGGCGCGGATGGGGGGCGATGCGTCGCGCGCCGTGCTGATCGGGGACCACCAGAACGACACGCGATCGGCCAAGGCCGCCGGGATCGCCCCGGTCTTCGCCGCCTGGGGCTACGGGCTGCCGGAGATGGCCGAGGGGGCGCCGGTGGCCTCCGCGCCCGCGGACCTGCCGGGCATCCTGGCGGCGCTCCTCCCCGGCTAGCCCGGCGGCAGGATCTCGATTCCATAGGATGCGGCAATGCCGCAGAGCCGCGGGACATCCGGCGGCACCATGGGCGGGAAGGCATCGCCCTGCTCCACCGGCTCGCCCGCATCGCGGAAGAAGCCCTCATGCAGCCCTCCCGGCACGTTCAGGATGAGCATCCGGGCCGGGCGCTCCGCCGGATTGCGGAAATGGTGCGGCACGTCCTTGGGCACGAAGACGAAGCCGCCGGGGCCATGGGTCTGCACGCTGCCGCCCAGGGTGAACTCATAGGTGCCTTCCAGCACGAAGAAGGCTTCCACATCCCGCCGCTGCAGATGGGGCGGGGAGCCCTGGCCTGGCGCGGTGCAGGCCTCCACCAGGGAGAAGCTGCCGCCGGTGCTCGCCGCCGTGGCGTGGAAGCGCAGCAGGTTGCCCAGGAGATGAATGCTGCCCGGGGGCACCGGCCCGGCGGCAGCTGGCAGGAAATCCGCGTTCATGGGACAATGGTTTCCTTACGGGATGCTTGTCTCATAAAGGGCGGGATGTGGCAGGTCAATCGGAAACCGGAAGGGTACGGCAGAAGCAGCGGACCCGGCGGCTGCTTCTCGCCTCGGCAAGGGCACTGATCGCGGAGGGCCGCTCCCCATCCGTCGCGGATGTGGCGGACCACGCGGGCATCTCCCGCTCCAGCGCCTATCGCTACTTCTCGACACCCGAGGCCATGGTGCAGGAAGCGGTGCTGGATTCCCTGGCGCAGGAGCTGGACGAGGCCGCCCCCATCCCGCCCGATGCCCCGGCCGCCGAGACGGCGGAGGCGATGGTGGCCGCGGTGCTTCGCATGGTCCTGCGGAACGAGGCGTTGTTCCGCGCCTATCTCGGCGAAGCCGTGAAGGGACCGGATGCCGGGGCGCCCCGCCGGGCCGGGCGCCGCGTGGAATGGCTCGCCCGCGCGCTGGCGCCCCTCCGGTCCGAGATCGGGGAGCAGGCCTTCGAGCGGCTGCTGCGCGGCCTCTCGCTCCTTGCGGGCATCGAGACGGTCGTGGTGCTGCGGGATGTGTGCGGGCTGGAGGATGAAGGGATCGAGGCGACTGCCCGCTGGGCGGCGCGGGCGCTGGTGCAGGCCTCGCTCCCCGCGGCCGGTTATCCGGGCTGAACCGCCGCCGCCCGCCGGATCATCAGCCCGGCGTCAGTTCCCGGCCCGGCGCCTGCACCTGCGCAGAGGGGCCGAAACTGGCCAGGCGCGCGGTAAGGGTGCCGAGCCAGCGGCTGTCATGGTCGATGCGCACGGGAATGGGCGGCCTGCCCGGGACCACCTCGGCCAGCCAGGCGGTGCCGGCCTGGGGACGGCGGGCTGCCTCGACATCCTCGCCCTTGCGGTGGCCGGCAAGGAAGCGGCCCTCGAAGGCGCATTTCATGGCAATGCCGGACCATTCGCCCCGCGCCGGGGGAAACTGGTCGCGCCCCTGTGTCCGGGCGGCCAGCTCGCTCAGGCGGCGGCCGTCATAGATGCGGGCGGCGCCGTTGCAATGGCCCTCGCGCCGCACCTGACGGACCAGCTGGGCGATGGCGGAGAGGCTGTCGATGGTGTTGCGCTGCAGGGCGTCGGGCACGGGCTCGCGCTCGTCCTGGTTGGCGGGGACCATGGCGCGGACCACGGGCTGGCGGCCCTGCCATTCCAGAACGGTGCGGCGCGGTTCCCCGCGCCAGACGCCTTCGGAGACATAGCGGCGCGGGCGAGCCGTGGCGCCATCCCACACCCCTTCCACGCGGGTGGTGGTCTGCCCGCTGGCAAAGGCGGAGAGGAGGCCCCGCATGCGGGAGCGGAATTCGACCACATAACCGGACTCGGATACGTCCAGCGTGGCGTTGATCTCCATCACCGTCATGCCCGCGGCATGAACGGTGTAGGTGGCCGAGATCGTCTCGGCCCGGGCTGGCAGGGCGGCGGAAGCCAGCAGCGCAGCGGCGAGAAGCGCGGGACGGCGGAGCCGGTGGGGGGTCATACCAGGCCTTGCATCGCGGACCGTATAAAGATCGGGTCGGCGATCGGGTTTCGCCAGGGGCCTGCTTGACAGGAAAGGCGAGCCGGTAGATATCCCCGCCCACTCCGGGCGCGTAGCTCAGCGGGAGAGCATTCGCTTCACACGCGAAGGGTCACAGGTTCAATCCCTGTCGCGCCCACCACCCCCCCTCTTCTCCCCAGGGCGGGTTTCCTTCCAAGACATCCAGATCCCCTTCTGAACGCCGCAGCGGCTTCTGCCCGCTTCGCCGCCATTCGCCTGCGCGGATCCGTGGGCGTAGGCGCTCAGGCCGGGGGAAGCACCCTCCCCCCGGCCATCCGGCCTTACTGGGCCTGGGTCGGTGCCTGCTGAGGCGCCGCATCCCGGTGCCGCTCGGCCCGCACATGGCGGCGCCGCACCTCATCCTGGGTGAGGGCATTGTCGCCATTCACGTCGCGGGCCCGGAACATCGCCTCGGCGAAGGGGCGCAGCTCGGCGAGGGTCACGCGGCCGTCGCGGTCGGCGTCCAGCGCGCGGAACATGCCGGCGCCACGCTCCTCCATTCGGGCCAGGCGGCCGGCGGGCGGCGCCGGGCGATCGCCGCGGCGGGCCTCCATGCGCGCGCGCATGTGGTTGCGGAACTCCTCCAGCGTCACGCCGCCATCCTTGTTGGCATCCGCCTCGGAGAAGCGGGCGGAAAGGCTGGCCCAGCCCTCTTCGGCGGTGACGCGGCCATCATTGTTGGCATCGGCCTGCTGGAACATGCCGCCGCGGCGCGGGCCTTCCTGCGCCAGGGCGGGCGCAGCGCCGATGGCACCGGCGCCGAGAAGCACGGCCAGGGCAGAGAGGGTGATCTTGCGGGTCCGGGTCATTCTTCGTCCTCCTTGACGATGATCCCAAGATGGCCCGCGGCATGTAACAGGCGCAGGTCGCGGCCGTGAGGAAGCGTGACACGCCCGGCATGGCCTGCATGGCCGGCGGATGGCCTTTCGACCCCGCACGGGCGGCGGCTCTATAGCGGCTCCACAAGGGCCGGCAATGATGGCTTATTCTAAAGGATCATGACGCAGACCGGCGCCTGCACGCGCCCCGACCACCGCCCGGAGCGCCTGGATTGAAGTCCCTGCTCGACCGCTTCCTGCCGCCGCCCGCCCCGCCCAAGCGCCACCGCCCCGAAGAACTTCTTTACGCAATCGACGAGGCGCCGCCGCGCGGACTCACCTTCAGCATGGGGCTCCAGCATGCCGCGCTGTCGTTGATGTTCATCCTTTACGCCCTGGTGGCGGCGCAGGGGATCGGGCTGGGACCGGCTGAAACAAACGCCTTCGTCAGCGCGACCATCTTCCTGCTCGGGGCGGCCACGCTGCTGCAGGCGGTGCCGAGCCGCCTCGGCGCGGGCATGCTGCTGGTGGCCATCCCGGCGCCGGCGAAACTGCCCATCTTCATCGGGGTGGTGGGCGCCTATGGGCTGGGCGCGGCGATGGGGGCCACCATCGTCTCGGCCGTCGCCGCCATCCTCTTTGCCCGGATGATCCCGCGGCTGCGCGCCTTCTTCCCGCCGGAGGTGCTGGGGGTGGTGGTTGTGATGCTCGGACTCTCGCTGGTGGGGGCCGGGCTTTCGCGCGGGGTGGGGCTCAGCGTCACCGGCGCCGTCTCGGGCGCGGCCCTGGCCTCGGCGGCCGCGACGATCGCCTGCATCATCGCGGCCTCCCTCTGGGGGCCGCCGGGGCTGCGGCGGCTGGCCGTGGTGGTGGGGGCAGCGGCGGGCACGGTGGTTGCCCTTCTGGCAGGGGCGGCACAGCCCGGCGGGGCGGCTGCCCTCTCCTCCCTGCCCATGCTGGCCATGCCGATCCTCGGGCGGGAACTGCCCGCACCGGAATTCCTGCTGGTGCCGATCGCGGTCTTCCTCGTCTCCCAGCTCATCGGGGTGATGGATGTCTTCGGCAGCGTGCTGTCCATGGACAAGATGAACGACGCGCGCTGGCGGCGGGTGGACATGACCCTGGTGGCACGCGCCGTGACGGCGCTGGGTCTCATGCACATCCTGCAGGGCTTCGCGGGGGTGCTGGCCAGCGCGATCTCATCGGCCAATCTCGGCCTGGCCCATGCCACGGGGATCACGGCCTGGCGTGTGGGAATGGCGGCCGGGGTGGTGCTGATGGTGGTGGCCTTCGTGCCCCCGATCACCGGCTTGATCGCCTTAACCCCCGCCCCGGTGATCGGGGGGATCCTGATCTACACCGCCTCCTACCTCATCGTGGCGGGGATGGGCCTCGCGACCTCGCGCATGATGAACACGCAGCGCAGCTTCACGGTGGGACTGGCGCTGGTCTGCGGAACCGGGGTGATGCTGGTGCCGGCCCTGGCGGAGGCCTCGCCGGACTGGAGCCGGATCATCGTCTCTTCCGGCCTCACCATGGGATCCGTCGCGGCCGTGGGGCTGAACGCGGTGCTGCGGATCGGGGTGAAGCGCACGGCCGAGCTGAGCCTGGACCCGAAGGACGAAACCCGGGCAGCCGCCGAGTTCCTGGAACAGCAGGGCCGCGCCTGGGGCGCGCGGGCCGAGGTGGTGGTGCGGGCCGGCGTCGCCCTGGGCGAGGCACTGGAGGCGCTGCGGCAATCCGGCGTGGACGGCCCCGTGCGGCTCTCGGCCAGCTTCGACGAATTCAACCTGCGCTGCCGCCTGATCCATGCCGGGCGCGCGCTTCCGCTGGGCGGTGGCGCGGCTCCGGACGCGCGAACGCTGCTGGAGGCGGATGAGGGGGATGCGCTGGATGCGGCGATGCGCCGCGTCTCGGCCACGCTCATCGCGCGACTGGCCGACCGGGTGCGAGCGGTGGAGCGGAACGGCACGGCGGAGGTGATCTTCGACTTCGAGCACTGATGGTGAGAGGCTCTACTTCTGCTGGCTGGTCTGTCCCGGGGAGAGGAAGAAGGAATTCTTCCTCTCCCCGGACCCCTCACCATCATCTTTTTCGGGGCTGGCATAGGTAAGTGGTGTCAACTGGGATTGGCGGGCGGGATGTTAGCCCATTGGCTTA
>NZ_JAGIZB010000018.1 GCF_017813395.1 Pararoseomonas baculiformis
TGGCCCTTGGCCAGAGGACGCCGCAGGAATACCGTTCTCTGGCAAGCCCTTCAGGGGTGTCGGAGGGCTCCGTAGCCGTCGAAGGCTAACGCTGGATCTGGACCACCAAACCCAAGCGCCTCACGGTTCCGCCGAAAAACCTAACACCTCAGATGGACCACTTTCGCCGGGGCACCTCAGCCTGGCGGGCCTGGACTGGCGGGTGCCGCACGACAACATCCTCTGACTACGGCAGAAGGACCTGGTGGTCACCATCCCCTACCGGCCGCGGCGCGGGCCGCTGCACCTCGTCATCAACAGTACCGGGCCTAAGGTGCTCGGCGAGGGCGAGTGGAAGGCGAGGAAACACGGGCCGACAAGCGCCGGGTCTGGCGCACGGTGGCCCTGGTGATCGACGCCGAGACCCACGAGGTGCGGGCAGTCGAGATGACGGATCACCGGCATGCGACGGCGAGATCGTGCCGGGCCTGCTGGCTCAGCTTCCGCCAGGGAGCGGATCGGCGTTATCAGTGGCGATGGCGCCTATCACACCCGCGGCGTCTACGCGGCTTCCGCCTCACGTCAGGCCGCCATGATCGTGCCGCCGCGTCGTACCGGCAGGCCGTGGAAGGCCCGAATGGCAGGTGCGGGCGAGCGGAACGAGACGGTCCGCGCCATAAAGCGTCTTGGCCGGCGACTCTGGAAGAGGTGGAGCGGCTACCATCGCCGCAGCCTCGCCGAGGAGGCCATGTCACGCCTCAAGCGCCTGGGCGAGCGCCTCTCGGCCCGCGAACCCGCCTATCAGGTCGCGGAAGTCCAGATCCGGTGCGCCATCCTCAACACCTTCACCGTCCTCGGCATGCCCGACACCGTCCCTTGCGCCTGATCAAGCCTCGAAAGGGAATAGAGTGTCCTCGGGCGGGATTGTGCAACAGCACCAATCGGCTCATCCAAAGATCGGCTTGCTTGGCCCACTTAGCTGGCGCACAGTTGGGAACGGCGATTTAAACTTCGCTGCGAATCAGACTTGACGACCGTCCGGCTGCGCGGATCCAGGTTCCTCAGCCAATCAGCGGCCTGGCGCTTCCGGTTGATCTTATACTCAGCGATGCGGCTTGAGCTGCTCAGCACGCTTCGCAAGCAACTCAACATCTAACTCGGGATAGCGGAGCAACTCCATCGCATCGGCGAGTTCCGTGTGAGAAAGGCCGCTGTTGTACGTGCCTCCCGTCATGCTGTTTCCATGGCTGTGGCCGAGCAGTGTCCGGATGATGGTTTCCGGAACTTTAGAGGCGAGAAGTCTTGTATTCACGCCATGGCGCATCGAGTGGAAGTCCTGTCCCTCTTTGTAAGCATCGACGGCGAGGCGGTACCCCGTCCACCACTGGCTGAAATTGTGTCCGAAGCGCTTGTCGGGTCCAGCTCGCTTGAAGCCGGGAAAGAGTAATCGAGAGCCGCTCTGCCGCATGGTCCGGACGTAGTCGAGAAAGCCGAGCTCCTTCAGGACGCTGTGAACCGGTACTTTGCGTACACTGCTTGCGCTCTTCACCTGAGTCCGCTTGCGGTCATGGATGGCTCCGATGGAGATCAGTTCAACCCCATCCTCCTTGACTACGTCATCAGGCCAGAGTTCGAGAAGTTCCTCCAGACGTTCGCCCCCGTAGAGCGCGACAAGCGGAACCCAGTACCGCGCATCGCGAATGAGCGTGTTCCCTGGCAGGAAGCGGTCCTCGGGATTATCACTGAAGCCGGTAAAGGCTGGGCCGTGAAAGATGGCTGTGAGGCGATCATCCTCGAGCTGCCTGCGATCGAAGGTGGCATTGGCCTTCACATATGACTTCGAAAATCGGACTGCGAGAAATGGGGTCTGCCCCTTGCGGTCAACATCCAGTTGTTCGCCTACGAGGGTCTGCAAGCTCGTGAGGTGCTTGTTGATCGTGGCCGCCGACATGCGCGGAACTCGTGGTGCGTCCTCCGGGTCGGAGTTGGCGGCGATCGCGGTCCGTATGGCTACCGCATCGTCCTCGTCCGCCAGGAGGATTGCCTCTCGGGCGGTCCTGTTCCGGAAGCGCCCGCCCTTGCCGTGCTGGTTAGGAACGCGGCCTAGCTGCTCGCGTAAGTCCTGGCAGGTCTCTTTCGTGATCGCGGTGATGTTCAGATCGCCGCAGATGTCGCCGAAGAGGCGTCTGGCCACATTGTAGTCGCGGATCTGCTTCGGTCCGACCTGATCCATCGTGCGAGCTTTGATCCGGGCGATCGCGGCCGCCGAGGCCTGCATGAAGCCGGCTGGCTTCGCCGAGGGAACCTGCTCCGCCTGCGCGGGCGCCTCGTCCCCCTCCTGCTGATTGCCCGTCGTCGACGCCGCCGGCTTGCCCGTGACGTTCAGGTCGCGTGCCCTTCCCGGGTCTTCCCTGACAGGGCGGCTCTGGATCGGCATGGCCATGAGTGGATCAAGCTCAGGTGCCGGGTACTGCCCGCGCTCGCGACGGGCGTCCTCGCGTGCGACATCCGCCAGCACCCGGAGCGCATACCGGAGCATGATCCGCCGCTCGGCAGGCTCGAAGGCAATGCCCTCCTCCAACTCAAAGCGCGACAGATGCTCCTCTGCAAGGTCGGTGTCGTTGGCCAGCAGCGCTCTCTCGAAGATGCCGGCCCGTCCCTCGGCGACGGCGGCTCGCCGGGCGCTCTCGCCGAGCAGGCTCGCCCGTATCGGCGTTGCCTTCCCGCCTTCTACCAAGGCCGAGGCAAGTTGCTCTGCAATCGCCCCGTAGGACTCGCCCGAGGTATCCGCGCCAGGGGCAAGCTCCTCTGTCAGACGTGCCAGGAGATTCAGGGGCAGTGTCTGGCCCATTGCGTCAGGTTGGTCCGCGAAGGCGCAGAGGCTACGGCCCAACTCGCTTCCGATGGACCACTCCCTTGCCGGGGCATTGGTACCCCTCACCCCGGCAGGACGTGCCGCCCGCTCCCCCTCGCGCCACGTAGTGGCGCACTTGCGGAAGGCCGCGAGCGCCGTCCCTAGCGTTTCCGTCTGCCCTGCCGTCCCCGTGCCCGTTGCCATCGCCACCAGCCGCTCGAATTCGGCGTCGAGCTGCGCGGCGCGAATCACCGCGGTTCCCCGATCACCTGTTCCCAGGGCCATCTGGACCTCAGAGGACTTGCACGGGAAATCGCCACCCCCGCGATGCCTCAACAGGCGGGAGGGGAGCCGGCGGCGCCAGACCCAGCGACCATCCCTGAGGGCGAGATGGGTGGTGCGGCGCCGCGGCCGCCGCCGGGCGGGGCGGGCCGTTGTGTGACGCTCTTGTGTGACATCGATGTGTGACACGGGCCGCCGAGCCGCCTCTAAGGGCTGGATCGCCGACGTAAGACACTGAAGTAGAAAAGAAATCTGATTCGCTGGTTGGGGCGCCAGGATTCGAACCTGGGAATGGCGGTACCAAAAACCGCTGCCTTACCGCTTGGCTACGCCCCACCAGTGGCTGCGTCTCGCGCGGACCGGAACATGTCCTTGCACGCGCTCCACGTAAAGCCCCCCGCGGCATCAAGTGGCGGAGCGCACGCTGCCGCCCCAACGCCACCAATCCTGCGGCAGCAGCGCCGCGGCCCGGGCCGCGGCGGCGGCATCGGGGAAAATGGCAAAGCAGGTGGCGCCTGATCCGCTCATCCTCGCCATCAGGGCCCCCGGCAGGGCCGAAAGGGCGCCCAGCACCTCCGCGATGGGTGGGCATAGCGCGATGGCGGGCGGCTCCAGGTCGTTCCGCAGCCCGCGCAAGGCAGCCGCCATCTCCTCGGCATTCTTCCAGCCAGCGGGCAACTCCGCAACCGGGGCGAAGGGGCCGCTCCTTGCCGCGAAGATGCGTGGCGTCGCCACCGAGATCCGTGGATTGGCCAGCACCAACCCGAAAGGCGGCAGGACCGGCGCGCTTGAAAGTACCTCCCCCACACCCTGCATCCGGGCAGGGCGGGAAGCGAGGCAGACCGGCACATCCGCCCCCAGGCGCAGCGCAAGCGCCGCGAGCTGCGTGGGGCCGATCTCCACTCCCCATAGGCGGGCCAGCGCCCGCAATGCCGCTGCCGCATCCGCGGAACCGCCGCCGATGCCTGAGGCAACCGGCAGCCGCTTCTCAAGGCGCAAAGCTGCCCCCGGCCGATCAAGGCCCGCCATCTCCGCCAGGAGCCGGCCGGCCCGAAGCACCAGGTTGTCGGCCTCGGCGGCCAGCGACCCGGCCTCTGGCCCTCCAAGGCTGAGGGCCATGCCCTCGCCGCCGGCAGCCGTCACCTCATCCGCCGCATCGGCGAACACCACCAGACTGTCCAGCAGGTGGTATCCATCAGCACGCCGTCCGGTGACATGGAGGTGCAGGTTCACCTTGGCCCGCGCCAGTTCGGTCACCGGCCCCACCACGGGCCGTTGACCCGCCGTCATTTCAAGCATTGCCACGCAGCGCGGAACCCCGGGCTCAGCGCAGTGCGGTGGCGGCGGGCAGGCCGTCCCGCAGCTTGGCCTCGATCCGGCTGGTCTCGCCGGGCTCGGGGTCCAGGCCCAGGGCGCGGCGCCACTGGAAGCGCGCCTCGACTTGGCGCCCGGCCGCCCAATAGGCATCCCCCAGGTGGTCATTGATGACGGCGTTGCGTGACTCCAGCTCCACTGCCTTCTCCAGCCACTCGATCGCGGCCTTCACCTCGCCCAGGCGGAAAAGCGCCCAGCCCAGGCTGTCCGCGATATTGCCGTCCCGCGGGCGGGCGGCCACGGCCCGCTCGAGCATGCCCCTCGCCTCCTGCAGGCGTTCCCCGCGTTCCACCCATGTATAGGCCAGGTGATTAAGCAGCGCGGGCTGGTCCGGTGAAAGCGCCAGCGCCTGGCGCAGATCCGCCTCCGCCCCGCTCCAGTCGCCCGCCCGCTCCCGCGCGAGCGCACGGGCATGGAAGAGCGGCCAGTCCGCCGCACCGGGCCGGGGAAGCAGCGCGATCGCGGAACTGTACGCAACCACCGCCTCCGCCGCCCGCCCCTCCCGGCGCAGGAGATCCCCCATCGCCAGCGCTGGCTGGGGGGCACCGGGATGGGCATCCGCCAGGCGCTGCAGGAGCGCCAGCGCCTCGCCACCCCGGCCGAGACGGCCGAGCACCGCGGCCTGGCGCAGTGCCGCCAGGGGTGCCATCGGATCCGCCGCCGGCACCTGCTCCAGCACAGCCAGCGCGGGCGCGACATGCCGCTCATCAGCCATGCTCTCGGCGGCCAGGATCTGGGCGGGAACGAAGCCGGGGCGAAGACGAAGCGAGAGGCGGGACAGGATCAGGGAAAGCTCCGGAGAGCCCTGGCCACGCAAAGCCGCCCCCAGGGCCACTTGCGCCTCCGCCATGCCCTCCACCGGAGAGGCGACGGCGCGCTCCGTCAGGGCCAGCCGCCGCGCCGCGGGGGTGGCCGTCAGGGCAATGTCGTCGGATCCAAGAGACATCGCATCGAACAGCCGCGCGCCATCCTCCTCGCGGCCCACCCGGGCGAGAATCCCGGCCGCGATGGTGGCGAGCCGCATGTTGGGCTCATCCGCCTCGGCCACCGCAATGCGGATCAGCCGTTCGGCGTCGCGCGGGCGGTTCGCCAGGTCCGCGATCATGGCGCCATGCAGGGCAGCAACCCCACGCAGCGGACCGCCCTCGGTCAGGGGGCGCAGCGTGGTGAGCGCCGCATCCACGCTACCGCGCCCGGCCTGGGCCCAGGCCAGCAGCAGCGGCTGGAGGATCTGTGCGCTGCCCTGGCGGGGCAGGCCGCGGATCCGCGCCTCCGCCCGCTCCCACCGGCCCGCCTGCGCATCCGCCCCCGCCAGCAGCAGCGCGGCCAGCTGGTTCTCGGGCAGGCGGCGGGCCAGGCGCACCGCCTCCGGCCGGCCATCCATCACGGAGGCGTTGAAGGCGCGGGTCAGGATCTCCGGCTCGTCCGGCTCGGCGTTCAGGGCCCGCAGCAGCGCTTCGGCCGCAGCGCCGGCATCGCTTTCATTGGCGGCCAGCCGCCCGGCCAGATAGGCCCCGAACACCCCGGCCGGCGCCGGTACGGAAGCCGGGTTCACCGCCGGAACCGGCGATGCGGGGCGCTGCGGCGAAGCCCCCGCCGGCGCATCCGGCGCAATCCGCATCGGGCCGGCCTGGGCCAGCCGTTGCGGCCCCTCGGCGGCGGTTACCGGGCCGCTACCGCCCGCGGCACATCCCGCGAGCATCGCCACACCCAGGAAAAGGCTCCGCTTGCGCCCGGCAATGCCCATCCAGGCACGGGCCGAGGAAAAGGAGAGGAACCGGAGGGAGCTCTCGGAAGGCATCATGAGTCCTACCGTAAGATCACCCGCCCGTGAGTTTCCAGCACGACCTTCGCCTCCTTCGCGACCGAAGGGCCACTGTGGCATTTCTGTGGCTGCACCACCCGGCCCCAACCGCTCTTCCCGCTCCTCTCCGACTGTGTTTCATTCCGCAATACTCTCGAAGAGGAAACGAAATCATGCGTGCCATGTTCGTGGCCTTCGCCCTGCTGCTCGGCCTCGCCGCCGCGCCGGCTGAAGCCCAGAACCGCTTCTGGCTGGTGAACAACACCGGCGACACGATCCAGACCGCCCATGTATCCCCCTCGCGCCTGTCCAACTGGGGGCCGGACATCCTGGGCAACGGCGTTCTCCCGGCGGGGAACCGCGTCTACGTCACGCCCAATTTCGGGGACTGCACCCTCGATGTCCGCGTCACCTTCTCCAGCGGGCGGGAGGAGACGCGCATGGGGCTGAATGCCTGCTCCCTCAACACCATCGCCTTTGGCGGCGGGACCGGCGCCATCATCAGCGGCGGCCCCGGAGCCAGCATCGCCGCTCCGCGCGGAGGCAACCCATCCTTCAACTTCGTCAACCGCTCCGGTCAGACGATCCGTGAGCTCTATATATCCCTCGCCTCGCAATCCAGCTGGGGCCATGACCGGCTCGGGAACAACGTGATGGGCCCCGGCCAGTCCGTCTGGGTGGACCTCCCGGGCGGCGGCAGCTGCGCCGCGGATATCCGCGTGGTCTACGCGAACGGCTCCGCTTCCGAGCGGAGAGGTGTCGAGACCTGCAGCAGGACCGATCTCGTCTGGCGCTGAATCGCAGCCCCAGGAACGCCGCAGAGGAACGAGCCGCGCGAAAGCCCCGCGCGGCTCTTCTTTTCACGGCTTCGTTCCCTTCTTGTTCTTGACGTTCCGGCCCCTGGGAGACCAAATAGGCAAGAACACAAGGCGAACTCGATAGGAGGCCACCATGCCGGACGGCAGCCTGGGCAGCCCTCTCCTCACCCGCTCAACCCTGCCCGGCCTGCGCCGTGGCCGTGGCGCCATCTCGAACCCCGCGAGCCGCTTCGAGCGGACCCGCCCGGATGCCTTCGACGATGGATGGGGCACCCTGGCGCAGGCCCTGGCCGAGTTGCCGCCCCTCGCCACCTCGCTGACGCGGGACGCCTCCCGCTCTGCCCTCACCTGGAACGACAGCCCGGATATCGGCTTCGACCGTTCGGTGAACCCCTACAAGGGCTGCGAGCATGGCTGCATCTACTGCTATGCCCGCCCGACCCACGCCTATATCGGCCTGTCACCCGGGCTCGACTTCGAATCCCGCCTCCTGTTCAAGCCGGAGGTGGCGAGCCTGCTGGAGAAGGAACTCCGCAAGCCCGGCTATGTGCCGCGCCCCATCGCCCTCGGCTCCAACACGGACCCCTACCAGCCCGTGGAGCGCACCCTCGGCCTGACACGTCAGGTGCTGGAGGTGTTGGACCGCTTCAACCACCCCGTCACCATCGTCACCAAGTCCGCGGGCGTGCTGCGGGACATGGACATCCTGACGCGCATGGCCGCGCGCAACCTCGTCCAGGTCTGCCTTTCCGTCACCACGCTGGACAACCGGCTGGCCCGGATCATGGAGCCCCGCGCGGCCGCGCCGCTGCGCCGCCTGGCCGCCATGCATGAGCTGTCCCGTGCCGGCATACCCGTGGGCGTCCTGGCCGCGCCCATGATCCCCGGCGTGAACGATGCCGAGTTGGAGAAGATCCTGGAAGCCGCGCACGCCCATGGCGCCCGCGCCGCCGGCTATGTGCTGCTGCGCTTGCCCCTGGAAATCCGGCAGATGTTCGAGGACTGGCTGAACGCGCATATGCCGGACCGTGCAGCGCGCGTGCTCGCCCTCATCCGCGAGACCCGAGCCGGCCGTACCTATGACTCCCGCTTCGGCACCCGGCAGACTGGCACAGGCCCCTATGCCGATATGCTGGCCCGCCGCTTCCAGGTGGCGATGAAGCGCCTGGGCCTGGACCAGGCGCGGGAGAATGGAAGCCTGGATTGCAGCCGCTTCGCCGTGCCGCGCGAAGAGGAGCGGCAGCTGGAGCTGCTCTAGGGCTGACGGTTCTCCGGAGAGGGCGCTGCCCTCTCCGGACCTCACCCGCCAAGGGCCTGAGGCCCTTGGAACCCCGTCTGGCTGCCGCGGATATGGTGCAACACGGGGTTTCTTGTTCCCCATCCTGCCCTTGCAGTCGCCTCCGGTCATCGACCGGAGGCGCACCGTCAGCCGGGCTTTTCCAAACTTCTAAAAGAAGATGATGGTGAGGGGTCCGGGGAGAGGAAGAATTCCTTCTTCCTCTCCCCGGCGGCCAGCCGCCTTTACTGCCCCACCCGCACGAAGCGCAGCGGGAAGTAGTTGTCCGCCATCTGCTGCAGGGTGATGTTGTTCCGCGCCGCCCAGACCACGACCTGCTGGTGCAGAGGAATGTGGCCGACTTCGTCGGCGTGCAGGCGCATCGCCTCGTTGATCAGCTGCTGGCGCTTCGCGGCGTCGGTTTCCACCGCGATCTGGTTCGTCAGCTCATCAAAGCGGGCATTGCTCCAGCCGCCCGAGTTGAACACGCCGCGGGCACCGCCCCGCGTGCCCATGATGTTGAACAGCGTGTTGTGGGCGTCATAGGTCGTCGGGGTCCAGCCGAGCAGGTAAAAGCTCGTCTGATAGCGCGGCGCCAGGATTTCCGCGAAGTAGCGGGCGCGGGTCTGGGCGTTCAGCGTCACCTTCACCCCGATGCGCGCCAGCATGGATACGATCGCGGTGCAGATCGCCTCGTCGTTCACGTAGCGGTCGTTCGGGCAGTCCATCGTCACGCCGAAGCCGTTCGGATAGCCCGCCTCGGTCAGGAGGCGCTTCGCGGCGTCGATATTCGGGCGCACCACCCGGTCCTCGGCCTCGGTCCAGCCATTCACACCAGGCCCGATCATCAGCCCGGTGGGGCGGGACTGGTTGCGCATGATGCGCGTCTTGATCGCTTCGAGGTCGATGGCCTGCTGGAAGGCGCGGCGCACACGCACGTCGCGGAAGGGGTTCTTGCCCTTCACATCGGACTTCAGCAGCTCGTCCCGGGCCTGGTCCATGCCCAGGAACACGGTGCGCAGTTCGGCCTGCTGGTGGATCCGCACATTGCCGGAACGGCCCAGGCGGTCCGTATCCTGCGGCGGCACGGTGTAGACCATGTCCACCTCGCCCGAGAGCAGGGCGGCCACGCGCGTCGCGTCATTGCCAATGACGTTGAACACCACCTCGTCCAGGTTGTGCTCCGGCTTGTCCCACCAGTTCGGGTTCGCGCGCAGCACCGTGCGGCGATCCGGCTCGCGGCTGACCAGCATGAAGGGGCCGGTACCGTTCGCATTGCGGGTGGCGAAGTTCTCCTGGCCGGTCGTCAGGTCCACCGCCTGGGCGGCGTTGTTCGCCTCCGCCCAGCGCTTGGACATGATCCCCCACTGGGTGATCTGCTCCAGGAAGATCGGGTCCGGGTTGTTCGTCTCGAACTCGACCGTGAAGTCGTCGATCTTCCGCACCTCCTTCACGGAGGCGAGCGAGGAGGTGAGGTTCGAGCCCGGGCCCCGCACGCGCGTGGCGCTGAAGATCACGTCGTCCGCGGTGAAGGGCGTGCCATCGTGGAACTTCACGCCCTGGCGCAGATTCAGCCGCCACACGGTCGGCGAGGGCTGCGACCAGGAGGTGGCGAGCGCCGGCTCGACCTTCAGCTCCCGGTTCCGGCGGACCAGCGGCTCGTAGATGTTCTGGGTGAAGGAAAGAAGGAAGGTCTCGTTCCGCGCATACGGGTCCATCGAATTGACGTCGCCGTCATTGGCCCAGCGGAAGGTCGCGGCCTCGGCGGAACCCGCCCCCGGGGCAGCCCCGAAGCCCATGCCCAGCATCAGCGCGGCGGCGCTGGCGAGTAGAAGTCGTCGCATTCCCTGGTCTCCCCGCTTGGAATTCGGGAGGCAGGCTATGCGGGCGGGGCGGAAATGGAAACGGGGGCCGCGAGGCCCCCGTCAAACATTCGTCACTTCCGTGGCGATCTATCCAGGCGCTGTGGGCCCGGCCTCAGGCGGCGCGCAGGGCGCGGGGCAGGTCGGCCACGGCCTTGTCGATCATCGCGGCGTCCTGCTCCGCGGTCATCTTCTCCGCGATCACGGAGCGCGCCGCAGCGGCGGCGATCTCGGCAGCGGCGTGGCGCACCTCGGCCAGGGCGCTCGCCTCGGCGGCGGCGATGCGGTCCATCGCCATCCGCTCCCGGCGGGCGGCATTGGCCTCAGCCTCGGCAGTGGCGGCGGCGGCCACGCGATCGGCCTCCGCACGCGCACGGGTGATCATCGCCTCGGCATCCTTCACGGCCTGGGCACGCTCGGCTTCGGCCTGCTTGCGCATGGTCTCGGCTTCCTCGCGCAGGCGGGTCGCCTCAGCGAGCTGGGCGCGAACCTGGGCGCCGCGGGCATCCAGAAGGCCGCCCAGCTTGGACCAGATCATCCGGCCCAGAAGGACGATGAAGAGGATGAAGGAGACAGCGACCCAGAACTTCGGGTCCAGCCAGAAATGCTCGTAATGGTGCATGGCGTCCCCCTCAGCCGGCCGTCTTCAGGTTGCGGGCGGCCAGCTCGCGCTGGACGGCAGCCTGGACAGCCGCCTTGTCCTGCACGCCCGAAAGGCGCTGGACCAGGGCCTCGGTCGCATCGGTGGCCACTTCGCGCAACGCGCCCATGGCGGCGTCGCGGGCGGCGCCGATCCGGGCCTCGGCCTCGGTGATCTGCTTGTTCAGCCGCTCGGCCAGCGCCTCGGCGCGGGCGGCGGATTCGGCCTGCGCGGCCTGCGCCGCGGCGGCGACCGAGGCCTGAGCCTCGGCACGGGCACGGGCGGTGCTGTCGCGCCGGCCAGCCTCGGCGGCCTCGGCCTCGGCGCGGGCGTCACGCGCCGCGTCCAGGTCGGCTGCGATGCGGGCGCGGCGGTTCTCCAGCACCTCGGCCACGGGGGGCAGGAGGAACTGGTAGCAGAGGAAGACGAGCACCCCGAAGATGATCAGCAGCCAGACCACCTGGGAGATCATCAGCGGGTTGCCGAAGTCGAGCTGCGGCATGCCGCCCTTGTCGGCGTCCGACTGGGCGGCCTGCTGGTACTCGGCAGCCGTGCGGTCCGCCTCGCGCACCGCACGGGCGCGGTCGGTATCCGCCCGCACGGCGACGCTCTCGCCCTGCTGGCCCGGCAGGGGCGCGGTGGTGTGCACCGGGCCGGTCGCGTTCGGTGCCGTGACGTGCTGGGCGATCGCGGCGGGTGCCTGCGAGAGCAGGGCAGCCAGCGCCAGCGCGTGCCAGACCTTACGGTGCGAGAGGCGGATCATGCGGTCTCCGTCCCGCGGCGGACGGCCAGGCAATGCGCCCGGCCGCGCCGCGGACCCGATCAGGCGAAGAGGATCAGGAAGGCGATCAGCAGCGCGAAGAGCGCGACGGCTTCCGTGAGGGCGAAGCCGAGAATGCCGATCGGGAACACGGTGTCGCGGGCCGACGGGTTGCGGGCAACCGACGAGATCAGCGTCGAGAAGATGTTGCCGAGCGCGAGACCCACGCCGAACAGCGCGAAGACGGCGATGCCAGCGCCGAGCGCCTTGAAGGCGCCAAGATAGGCGATAGGATCGTTCATCGGAGGACTCTTCCTTGTTAAGCGGTTGGGGATGGTTGCCGGCGCGGCTTAGTGCAGGTGCACCGCGTCGTGCAGGTAGATGCAGGTCAGGATCGCGAACACATAGGCCTGCAGGAAGGCCACCAGGATCTCGAACCCGACGAGCAGCACGTTCACCGAGAGCGGCAGGAGCGCGGCCACCGGCCCGATCATGCCAAGCCCCCCGAGGAGGACGACGAAGGTCGCGAAGACCTTCAGCAGCACGTGCCCCGCCACCATGTTGGCGAAGAGACGCACGGAAAGGCTGACCGGACGCGAGAGGTAGGACACCACCTCGACCGGCACGATGATGGGCGCGAGCCAGAGCGGCGCACCCTCGGGGAAGAAGTAGCCGAAGAACTTCTTCCCGTGCAGCACCAGGGCGACGATCGTGGTCACGAAGAACACGGTGGCCGCGAGGCCGAGCGTGACCGCGATGTGGCTGGTGTAGGTGAAGGCGTAGGGCAGCAGGCCGATCAGGTTGCCGAACAGCACGAACATGAACAGCGCAAAGACGAAGGGGAAGTACTTGCGCCCCTCATGGCCCACCTGGCCTGTCACGAGGTTCTCAATGAACTCGTAGAACATCTCGGCCGCGGCCTGCAGGCGCCCGGGGATCAGGGCGCGCCGGCTGATGCCGTAGAGCATCAGGGCGGAGATCAGGCCAACGGCCAGCAGCATATGCGCGTTGGACTGGGAGAAGCCGACGGCCCGGCCGACCGGGCCCAGGACCGGGATCAGCTCGAACTGGCTCAGCGCGTCGATCGTCTTGCCTTCGGCGGCCACGTCTCGGTCCTTGCATCCCCGTTTGGGGCAATCACGGTCGGGCACCAGGCCGGGGATTGAACAGCCGATAGACGTTCAGCACCCCCGCGGCGCCGCCCACGAGGAAGAAGACAAGGAAGAGCCAGGGGAACGTCCCGAGCCAGCGATCGAGCCCGAAGCCCAACGCCGCGCCCACGACAAGCGCCGACACCACTTCGACCCCCGCGCGGAAGCCAATCCCCCACGGGCCTGTCGGCAGGCTGCCCTTGCCCTGGTCGGGCTTGGGATCCAGGCCCTGTTTGGCCCTGGCCTGCCGCAGTCGGTCGTCGAAGCCGTCCCGGTGTTCCACTTCGCTCCCCCGTGGTCATCCCCCGGAAGGCAGGGGGTCCCTAAATTGGCGTCCATGTGGTGTCAAGCACATGCCGCATCGCAACGCGCCGTATCCGTCCCCTGTTGCCGCAACGGTGGAAGGAGAATCGGCCTCACCCTCCGATAAACCCGCCGGACTGCCGTGCCCAGAGCCGGGCATAGGCCCCGCCCCGGGCCAGCAGTTCCGCATGGGTCCCGCTCTCGGCCACCCGCCCTTCCTCCAGCACCACCAGCCGGTCCAGCGTGGCGATGGTGGACAGGCGGTGGGCGATGGCGATCACCGTCTTGCCCTGCATCAGCGTGGCCAGTTGCTCCTGGATCACCGCCTCTACCTCCGAATCGAGGGCGCTGGTCGCCTCGTCCAGGATCAGGACCGGGGCGTCCTTCAGCAGCACCCGGGCGATGGCGATGCGCTGGCGCTGCCCGCCCGAGAGCTTCACGCCCCGCTCCCCGGCATGGGCTTCATAGCCCTGGCGCCCCCGCCAGTCCGAAAGCGCCTCGATGAACTCCGCCGCCGCGGCCCGGCGGGCGGCCTCCTCCACCTCGGCATCCGTCGCATCCGGCCGGCCGAAGCGGATATTGTCCCGGATGGAACGGTGCAGCAGCGCCGTGTCCTGGGTGACCATGCCGATGGCCGCCCGCAGGCTCTCCTGCGTCACCCCGGCGATGTCCTGGCCGTCGATGGTGATGCGGCCGGCCTCCGGGTGGAAGAAGCGCAGCAGCAGGTTCACGGCGGTGGTCTTCCCGGCGCCGGAATGGCCCACCAGCCCCACCCGCTCCCCCGGGGCGATGTCCAGTTCAAACCTGTCCAGCACCGAGCCGCCTTCCCGCCCATAGCCGAAGCGCACCTGCTCGAACCGGATGGCACCCCGGCGCACGGCCAGCGGCCGCGCCCCTGGCGGGTCCGGCTCGGTCGGCTCGGCCGCGATGCTCCGCAGCGCCTCCTGCACAACGCCGATATTTTCGAAGATCCCGGCCACGTTGAAGGCCACCCAGCCCGAGATGTTGGCGATCTGCCATGCCATGGGCAGGGCCGTGGCCACCGCCGCCGCCTCGATCCGCCCCTGGGTCCACAGCCCGATGGCCATGGCTGCCATGCCCACCAGCAGGGCAGCGTTGAGCAGGCCCAGGAGCAGCGCGTTCAGCGTGACCATGCGGGACTGGTTCTGGAAGGCCCGGGTCAGGCCCATCACCCCTTCCTGGGTGAAGGCATCCTCCCGCTCCGCCCGCGCGAAGAGCTTGATGGAGAGGATGTTGGTATAGGCATCCACGATCCGCCCGGTCAGCAGGCTCCGCTGCTCCGAAGCGGCGCGGGACCGGTCCCGCATGCGGGGCACCACGAAGCGCAGCAGGGCGGCATAGGCAACGAACCAGACAAGGATCGGCATGGCCAGCCGCCAATCCGCGCCGGCCAGCCAGAACACCGCGCTGGAGCCATAGACCAGGATGTACCAGACGGCCGTGACCGACTGGACGACGGATTCCCGCAGCGCCGGCCCGGCCTGCATCACCCGGTTGGCGATGCGCCCGGCGAAGTCCTCCTGGAAGAAGGGCCAGCCCTGGCGGGAGACGAGGCGGTGGGACTGCCAACGGATCAGGCTGGTGAAGCCCGGGTTGATGCCCTGGTTCACCACCAGGTTCTGCGCGAGAATCGCCGCGGGCCGTGCGGCCAGCAGCACCGCCGCCATCGCCAGCAGGCCACCCCCGGCCTCCGCCCAGAGCGCACCCGGCTCATGCCGCGCCAGCAGGTCCACCACCCGCCCGATGAAAACGGGGATCAGGCTGTCCAGCACCGCGACGAGGAAGCCGGTGATGAAAACCGCGATCACCAGCGCCTTCGCCTGGCGCGCGAAGTGCCAGTAGAAGCCGATCAGCCCCGGCGGCGGCGGCGCCTCCGGCACCGCAACGCCCAGGAGCCGCGCGGCCCGCGCCCCGGGCGGCGCGACCGGGTCTATGAAGGATTCGAGGAGGCGGAAGGGCATGGGCGGCATGTAGGTCCGCCCAGCCGGACCCGATAGCGCCGCCCCGGATCACCAGGAGGCGATAAGCCTCGCCCCTGCCGCGCTCAGATCGGGCAGACCCCGCTCGCGCATTGCAGATGCGCCCAGTCCACCGCCTCCTGCACCGCCCCGTCGCGGATACCCTCCACGATGGCGGCGAAGCGGCCGGCGGAGACCTCCTCCTCCGGCAGGTATTCGTAGCCCAGTTCCGAATCCGGCCGGCTCGGCAGCACGGAGCAGCAGCGCACCCCCGGCTGCTCCTCCCGCATGATGCCGCGGAAGGCGTCGAGGTCCACGCGGTCGGTATAGACCTTCAGCGTGTAGCTCACCTGGTTCCCCTGGGTGGCGCCGATCCAGTGCCGCTCCAGCAGGCGCAGCCAGGCATATTGCTCGGCCGGCGTCGCCTCCGGCGCGGTCACCAGCTTCCCACCCAGGCCGAGGCGGAGCGCCAGCGGCACGGTCGGGAAGCCGACGATGCTCATGCCCGGGAAGCTCCGCAGGGTGCGCACCGGATAGCCACGCGCCTCGTATTCGGCCAGCAGCGGGTCGGAATCCGGCAGCCAGGCGCCGCTCACCTCGTCCTTCATGCCCCTGAACTGCACCCAGCGCAGATATTGCCGCCGCGCCGGCAGATGCGCGCCCTCGGTCAGGCCAAACAGCTTGCTGGTGGTGCCGGCGGGCTTCACCGTCGTCACCGTCACCGGCCGCGCCATGCCAAGGCTGGCGGAATAGGCATCCGCCTCCTCCTTCGCGGCGCGGGAGAGCCGATCCAGCGCCTGCCAGAAGGGGCGTGACCGCGCCTCGTCCAGCAGGTCGTGGAAGCCCAGGCCGAAGCGCATCCAGGCCCATTCATGCAGGCCGGTGGGGCCGATGCCGATGCGGTTGGTCCGCGCCACCTCCTCGCCATACAGGGCGTCCATCCGGTTCGCGCGGATCAGGAAGCGCACGCCCAGCCGCACGCTGTCCTCCACCCGCTCATCCCAGAGGGCGGCGATACCGGCCGGCACCTCGCCGGGCGCGAAGGCGTCCAGATCGGCCGGGCAGGCCAGAAGCGGTGCGAAATCGGCGATGACGCAGTAGCCGCCCGTCACATGCAGCGTGATCTCGCCACAGGGATTGGTGGTGACCGGGAAGCGCGCCTCCGCGGCATGGCGGGAGGCCTGGGCCAGCAGCCCGGCCGCATGGTCCACCTGGTAGCGCGCGCTGCGGAAATCCCGCCCATCCTCGTGCACGGGCTTCTCCCAGGCGCTGCCGGTGCGGTGGTCCTCCAGCCGGTCGCCATTGATGAAGCCGGGCTCGCCATTGATGTAGGCACACCGCGTCACCTCGGCGAAAACCGCCTTGGCATGGGCGGTCAGCGGGTCGTCCTCGCCTTCAGCCGCCCGCACGCGGGCCCAGAACTCGGCATCGACCATCACCGAGTTGTTCGCCGTCCAGAGCCCACCCTCAGACTTGGCGCGCACGAAGCGCAGCACGCCCGGGTCGCGCCAGGACTTGGTGGCCATGCGCGCAGCCCGCCGCGCCCCGCCCACCTGCACCTCCACCGAGAGATAATGGTCCACCAGCAGCGCCTGCTCCCAGGGCTGCAGCGCCTCGCCACCGGGGTCGCGCTCCCGCGCCGGGGCCAGCACGTGGCGGCGGATGTTCAGCAGCCCGCGCAGCAGCGAAACCGGACCCGAGGAAGGCCGCCCCTGCATGCCCCGGATCGGGCTGCCCGAAGGCCGGATGGCCGAGAGATCGATCACCAGCACGCGGTCCCGCGCGCCTTCGAAGGCCATGGATTCCAGCTGCTCAACCGCCTTGGCCCAGCCCTCCCGGCTATCGGCCACGGGGTGAACCAGCGCGCCTTCGGGCGCCGCGTCCAGCCCGCCCAGCAGCTCATCGGCCAGGAAGCCCCGCACCCGCGCCTCGGCGGCTGCGTCGAAGCCGGCCTCATCCGTGCCCCAGGGCAGGATGCCCAGCTCGATCCCGAAGCGCCGCAGCCCATCCCGCCCCCGGGGGTAATCGGCATGGGCCGGATCCAGATACAGCAGCAGCGAAGGCGCCTGCCCCCAATCCACGAGACAGAGCTCGTCATCATAGGCCCGGCCCACGCCGCTTCCGTTCAGCAGCAGGTAGAACTCGGCGAAGGAGGCGATCGCCGTCGCGCAGTTCGTGAACACCTCCATGTTCCGCCCGGCCTGCCCTGCATCGCCATGCTGCAGGTGGCGGCCGGAGGTCAGCAGCGCCCCGGTCGCGATGGCGTTGCGCAGCCGCGCCCTCTCCCGCGCATCCGGCACGGGCGCGAGGCTCATGTTCCCGGCCGCCACCCGATCCGCCACGCGGCCGAAATCCTCCGCATCCTCCGGGCGGAAGACGGTGCGGCGCCCCACGGCCATGCCCATCCCCTCATCCAGTGGCCGCCCGGGAAGGGGCACCTCGCCGAAGCCGGCCCCGGGCAGGGCACGGCTCCGCCGGAACGCTGCCGGGGCATCGGAATGAGAGGGAAAGCCGTCCATCGGCATGCTCCGCATCGGGTCTTCAGGCATGGCTCGGGCGGCCCGGTACGGGGGCCTTCCGCTCCGGGGCAGCGCGAATCGCCCCGAGGCAGACACCATATATCGTGTCGCTAACGCCCGATATCCACCACATGTTGCTTTCCGGAGGTGGAATCATCGGCCTGGGCAGAGGGGCCGCCGGCCTGTCCACCTCTTGGTTTCCCCGGGCCCAACGCATAGTGGACAGAACACCCGCGAAGGCCCCGCCCCATGTCCCCCAGCCTCACCGAGCCCCTGGCCGCCCGCCTTGCCGCCATCGCGCTGGGGCATGTGGAGCGGGAATACCCGAACAAGCCCGGCCATGTGCTGAACGGGCCAGAGGACGCCCGCACCCCCTCCGCCCTTCACCCGATCTTTTTCGGCAGCTTCGACTGGCATTCCTGCGTGCATGCCTACTGGATGCTGGCGCGCCTCCTCCGCCGCTTCCCCGAAATGGAGCCCGCCCCGGCCATCCGCGCCCTTTTCGCCCGCCGCCTGAGAGCGGAGGCGGTGGCCGGGGAAGTCGCCTATCTCGCCGCCCCCGGCGCCCGCGGCTTCGAGCGGCCCTATGGCTGGGGCTGGCTGCTCTCCCTCCAGGCCGAGCTGGCCCGCCATGCCGATGAGCCCTGGGCCGCCACGCTGGCGCCGCTGGCCCAGGTCTTCGCCCAGCGCTTTCGCGACTTCCTGCCCATCGCCACCTATCCCGTGCGGGTCGGCACCCATCCCAACACCGCCTTCGGCCTGCTGATGGCGGCCGACCAGATGGGGGAGGACCTTCATCTCCTCCGGGCCACAGCCCTGCGCTGGTACGGACAGGACCGGGATTGCCCCGCCTGGGGCGAACCCTCGGGCGATGATTTCCTCTCCTCCGCCCTGATCGAGGCCGCCTGCATGGCCCGCCTTCTACCGGAGGAGGATTTCCGCCCCTGGTTCGATGCCTTCCTGCCCCATATCGCCGAAGGGCAGCCCGCAACCCTCTTCCACCCCGCCCGGGTCTCGGACCGCACCGATGGCAAGATCGCGCATCTGGACGGGCTGAACCTGTCCCGTGCCTGGTGCTGGCGCCGGCTCGCCGCCACCCTTTCGCCGGGCGATCCCCGGCGCGCGCCCATGGAGCAGGCAGCCGCCCGTCACCTGGAGGCCGGGCTGCCCCATCTCGCCGGCCACTATATGGGCGAGCACTGGCTGGCCAGCTTTGCGGTGCTGGCGCTGGAGGGGTAGGGCGGAAGCACGTTCCCGGCTATTCTCACCACTGGACGGAACGGGGCCAGCGGCGGCTCATGGGCCAAAGAGGGGACGACTTGCCAACGCCGCAGACTGCTGCAAGGCCCGATGACCGGAGGCCCCTGCCTCCGCCCGACCGCCCGCGCAGCCTGCGGGACACGCTGGCCTTCTACGGCGTGGTGGCCGTGCTCGGCGCCGCCTATCTTGGCTGGGGGCTGGTGGCCATCCTTCTCTCCTACGTGATGCCGCCCCGCATCGGCGCACCCTTCGGCCGCAAGGCCATCGGCATCGGCTTCCGCCGGCTGCTCCGCCTCATGGAACAAGCCGATCTGGTGGAATTCGACCTGGACGGGCTCGATGCCCTGCGCGATGCGCGAGGCCTCGTGGTGGCCCCCAACCATCTCTCCAAGATCGACGTGATGCTCATCGTCGCGCACCTGCCGGACACGGTGTGCATCATGAAGGCCGGGCTGGAGCGGAACCCGGCCATGGGGGGCGGCAGGCTGGCCGGCTACATCCCCAACAATGCCGGGCTGCCCGTTCTCCGCCGCGCGGTCGAGGCCCTGCGCGGCGGCGCCAACCTCCTTGTGTTCCCCGAAGGAACGCGCTCGCCCGATGGAAAGGTCGGTCCCTTCCATCCGGGCTTCGCGCTGATCGCCCGCCGCGCCCGCGCCCCCGTCCAGCCCGTCTTCATCGAGAGCAACAGCCCCTATCTCGGCAAGGGATGGCCCATCTGGCGCCGCCCGGACTTCCCCCTGCGCTACCGCATCCGGCTGGGCGAGCAGGTGATGGTCGAAGGTCCGGCCGAGGCTTTCGCCGAAACCCTGCGCCGCCAATGCGCCGAAGCCCTGGGAGAGGCGCGCCCTTGAGCCGCACCCATCTCGTCGTCATTCCCAGCTACAACACTGGCCCGCAGCTGGCGGAGACGGTCGCGGCCGCCCGTGCCGCCTGGCCCGTGGTCTGGGTCGTGATCGATGGCAGCACCGATGGCTCCGCCGAACCCCTCCGCGCCATCAACGATCCCGGCTTCCGCTTGATCGAGCGCCCGCGCAACGGGGGCAAGGGCGCCTCCATCCGCCAGGCGCTGGAGGAGGCGGAGCGTGAGGGCTTCACCCACGCCCTCACCATGGATGCCGACGGGCAGCACCCCGCCGGCCGCATCGCCGATTTCATGGCCGCCTCCGCGGCGCATCCCGCGGCGATGGTGCTCGGCACCCCCGTCTTCGGCCCCGAGGCACCGCTGCTGCGCGTGCGCGGCCGCCGCGTCTCCAACTGGTGGACCGGCCTTGAAACCCTGTGGTGCACGCGGGGCGGCGAGCCGATCCGGGACAGCCTCTATGGCTTCCGCGTCTATCCCATCGCGCCGCTGCTGCGGATCATGCGCCGCAATCCCTGGATGCGCCGCTATGACTTCGATGCCGAAGCCGTGGTTCGCCTGGCCTGGCGCGGCGTCCCGGCCCTCAACATCCCGGCCGCCGTGCGCTACCTCACCCCGGCCGAGGGCGGGATCTCCCATTTCCGCTACGGCCGCGACAACCTGCTGCTGACCGGCATGCACACGCGGCTGGTCCTCGGCTTCCTCCTGCGCCTGCCCCTCCTGCTGGGCCGGGCGCTGCTTCCTCGCAAGGCCCGCCCATGACCTCCCCGATCCCCATGGTCGAGATCCGCCGCGGCGGCGTGGCCGAAAGCATCCATCACGGCATCGCCGTGGTGGCTGATGCGGATGGCCGCCTCCTCCATGCCTGGGGGGATCCGGATTTCCTCACCTTTCCCCGCTCCTCTCTGAAGCCCTTTCAGGCCCTCTCCCTGGTGGAGAGCGGCGCGGCGGATGGGCTGGACGCCGCCCATCTCGCCCTGGCCTGCGCCTCCCACCGCGCCGAGCCCTTCCAGGTCTCGATGGTGGAGAACTGGCTGCGCCGCCTCGGCCGGCCCGAATCCGCCCTGGTCTGCGGCCCGGCCCTGCCCATGGGCGAGGGCGACCTGGCCGATGCCGTCCGCGCCGGCGGCAAGCGCCGGGTCTTCCACAACTGTTCCGGCAAGCATTGCGGCTTCCTCGCCGCCGCCCAGGCCTTCGGCACGCCCTCCGGCTACGACAGCCCGGACCATCCGGCCCAGCGGCACTGGCTCGCCGCCCTCTCGGAGCTGATCGGGCACGACGCCACCGCCCTGCCCCAGGGCACGGATGGCTGCGGCTTGCCCGCCCTCGCCATGACCATGGCCGATACCGCCCGCGCCGCCGCCCGCTACGCCGCCCTGGGGGTCGCGGATCCGAAGCGTGAGGCCGCCATCCGCCGCCTCCTCGCCGCGCTGCGCGAACACCCCGACCATGTCTCCGGCCACAACCGCCCGACCTCGCGCATCGTCGCCGCCACGGATGGCCGCGTGGTGTTGAAGGAAGGCGCGGAAGGCTTCGTCCTCGGCTTCGTGCCGGAACGCGGGCTCGGCATCGCGGTGAAAATGCTGGACGGCGCCTCCCGCGGTAAGATGGCGGTCTTCGCCACCCTTCTGGGCCGGCTCGGCATCCTGCCGGAAATCCGCGCGGCGGAGCTGGCGCGGGCCGTGGAAGCACCGGTGCTGGACAGCAACAACCGCGTGGTGGGCGAGGTGGCGGCCCTCGCCCTGGGTTGATCCCGCGCTGCCGGGGTTTTTGATCTTGCCGGTTTCCGGAGAGGGCTCTGCCCTCTCCGGACCTCACCCGCCAAGGGCCTGAGGCCCTTGGGACCCCGTCTGGCTGCCGCGGATACGGTGCAACACGGGGTTTCTGCCCCTGCTCCTGCCGTTGCAGTCGCCTCCGGTCATGGACCGGAGGCGCACCGTCAGCCGAACTTTTCCAAACTTCTAGAAAAAGATGATGGTGAGGGGTCCGGGGAGAGGAAGAATTCCTTCTTCCTCTCCCCGGGAGCGCCACGGCTATGCGGAACTGCCGTCCCGCAGCGCGTCATAGGCCGCCCGGACCCGGTCGGCCCCATAGATGCGTTCCAGCTTGCGCACGGTGAAATGTGCGTTCGCCACGCCCCGGAAATGTTCAAGGAAGGCGAGGTTGATGGCTGCCCCGGCCGCCGCGCCGATCACCGGCACTGCCTGGGCGGAGAGCTTCAGCCCCACCGTGCCCGTGAAGCGCGCGGCGATGGCGCCCAGGAAGCCGGGAAGCAGGCCCGAGACGAGGCCGCTGGCCGCATTGGGCAGCATCTGCGCCAGGGCGATGCGCGCGGCGAAATAGCCCGTCTCGGCCACATCGTCCTCGGTGCTGTTGGGGCTGCCGATGGCGAACACGGCCATGCATTCCGCGGCGGTGGCGGCCACCTTCGGATCCTCCCCGGCGGCCGCGGCCTCTGCCGCGATCTGGCGGAGGAGGATGGTGGTGGAGACCGGCAGCTCGGCCAGGGTTCCCAGCAACCCCAGCGCGCCACCGGCCGCGCCGCTGGCCATGGCCACGCCACGGTGGAACCAGGCCACATCCATGTTGAAGGGCGTGCGGCGGGGCTCGCTGCCCACCGCCGTGGACCAGGCCTTCTCCAGGGCACGGCGGACCGCATGGTCCAGCTGGTCCCGCACGCCTTCGGGCAGGCGTGCCTTCAGCGCCTCCACCGGAGTGCCGGCGATGCCGGCCAGGCGGGCGGCGAAAGAGGGGCCCTCCAGCGTGGCCACGGCCTTGGCCAGGTCGGTCTGGGCATCCTCCGGAAGGGTCAGGAGGGCGGGCAGGGTCGTGCTCATCGGCGCGCGGACCATGATATGCTCATGCCGGTGAAATGGTGCGGCGCGGGCCGGGTTGCATCGGCACCGCCACGCCTCGCGCCGGGGATCGTTGATCCCGCCCCCCGATAGCCCTATCCCGCCCGGATCGAGGGTAAGGGATTCCGGGCGGTGGTGACACTGGCGGTGCTGGCTGTGATCGCCGGGCTGGGCGTGATCGCCTGGCGGATCTGGGCGGTCCGCGCCGGCCGGCGCAAGGCGATCGAGGCGCTGATGCTGGAATGCCCGGGCCTGGACGACCGGCTGGACGGGCAGGACGCGACCCTGCTTTTCAGCGGGCATGAGGAGATGGTCGGCATCGCCTCCCACAAGGTCACGAAGCTCCTGCCCTTCTCCATCATCCGCAAGTGGCGGGTGGAGCCGGTCTATAACTCCGCGGACAAGCGCGTGGGCTGGAACTTCATCATCGAGACGGCGGACACGCTGGAACCCATCTGGACCATCCGGATGAGATCCGGCCCGGGGAACGCGATGCCGAATTTCTGGATGGCGAAGTTCAGCGCCCATCTGAACGGCTGAACGGCGAAAGGGCCGGGGATCGCTCCCCGGCCCTTCCCGCGATCAAAGGATGAAGCGCGAGAGGTCCGTGCTGGTGGCCAGCGGGGCGACCTTCTCCTGCACATAGGCGGCGTCCACGCGCACCGTCTCGCCCCGGCGGTCGGAGGCGTTGAAGGAGACCTCCTCCAGCAGCCGCTCCAGCACGGTCGCCAGGCGGCGGGCGCCGATGTTCTCCACCCGGTCGTTGATGTCCGCGGCCAGCTCCGCCACGGCGTCGATCGAATCCGGCGCGAAGTCGAGCGTGACGCCCTCCGTGCCCAGCAGCGCCGTGTACTGCGCCGTCAGCGCATGCTCCGGCTCCGTCAGGATGCGGCGGAAGTCGTCCCGCGTCAGGCCCTTCAGCTCCACGCGGATCGGCAGGCGGCCCTGCAGCTCCGGCAACAGGTCGGAGGGCTTGGCGATGTGGAAGGCGCCGGACGCGATGAAGAGGATGTGGTCCGTCCTCACCGGCCCGTGCTTGGTGTTCACCGTCGTGCCCTCGATCAGCGGCAGCAGGTCGCGCTGAACGCCCTCGCGGCTCACATCGCCGCCGCGGAAGCCGTTCTCCGTGCGGGCGCAGACCTTGTCGATCTCGTCGATGAAGACGATGCCGTTTTGCTCGGCATGATGCACGGCGTCGCGCGTCAGCTTCTCCTGGTCGAGCAGCTTGTCCGCCTCCTCGCGCTGCAGGGTGGTGCGGGCCTCGGCAACCGTCATCTTCCGCGCGCGGGTGCGGCCGCCGAACATCTTGCCCATCATCTCCTGTATGTTCTGGGCACCGGGCGGCATGCCCGGGATGTCCATGGCGCCGATCGGCGTGGCCTGCTCGGCCACCTGCACCTCGACCTCCTTGGAATCGAGGCTGCCCTCGCGCAGCATCTTGCGGAACTTTATCCGCGTCTCGCCATTCGCCCCCTCGCCCACCAGGGCGGTGACCAGGCGTTCCTCCGCGTTCAGCTCGGCCTTGGCCTGCACCTCGGCGCGCGCGGCATCGCGCAGCTGGACGATGCTGGCCTCCACCAGGTCGCGCACGATGCTCTCCACGTCGCGGCCGACATAGCCGACCTCGGTGAACTTCGTCGCCTCCACCTTCAGGAAGGGAGCATTGGCCAGGCGCGCCAGGCGGCGGGCAATCTCGGTCTTGCCGCAGCCCGTGGGGCCGATCATCAGGATGTTCTTGGGCACCACCTCCTCGCGCATGCCGTCCGGCAGCTGCTGGCGGCGCCAGCGGTTGCGGAGCGCGATGGCGACGGCGCGCTTCGCGTCATGCTGGCCGACGATGTAGCGGTCCAGCTCCGACACGATCTCGCGCGGGGAAAGGTTCACGGCTTCCTGGGTGTTCATTCGTATCATCCGGGCGCCGGTTGGCGCCCCTTGGGGGTGTTCCATGCCGTCAGGCCGGCTCGGCCAGCCGCGGGAGGGACGGATCCTGCCGGGCGCCGTTCAGCACGGCATCCAGAAGGCCGGGGAATCGCGCGTCCAGTTCCTCCCGGCGCAACGCGACGATGCGCGCGGCCCCTTCGGCCCTCACCCGGACCACCCCGGCCTCCCGCAGGCGGGCGACGTGATAGGTAAGGTTTGTCTTGGTCGCGCAGTGAAGGAACGAGGAGCAGCGCTTCTCGCCCTCCTCCGACACCATCAGGACAATGGCACGGCGGATCGGATCCCGCAGCGCATCCAGCACCGCGGAGAGGTCGATCGCCTCCGCGTCGGGATGGAGGAGCGCCTTGGACATGCTCCCGAGATAGGCAGGGACCCGCCCGGCTCCAAGAGGCGCGGTCCAACGACCGTTGGACTGGCCCGGCGGTGGCAACCGCCGCTCAGGGCTGCCGCCGCGCGTCCCGCAAGGCCGCCGCCAGCCCGGCGGCGTCATAGGGCTTCCGCAGGAGCACGGCCCCCTCCAGCGCATCCTGCGGCGCCACTTCCCGGCCCGTGGCGAAGACGATCCCCATCCCGGGCCAGGCAGCCCGCACCTCCTGGGCGAAGGCCCCGCCGGAAAGGCCGGGCAGGCCGAGATCGGTCACCACCACATCCGCCCCATGCGCGCGCAGATGCACCATCGCCGCCTCCGCGCTGCCGGCCTCGGCCACCTCATGGCCCTGCGCGCGCAGCATCTCCGCCGTCGTGGTGCGGATCAGCGGATCGTCCTCCACCAGCAGCAGGCGGCAAGGCGCGGAGGCGTGCGGGAGGCGCACCGGCGCCGCGGTGGCGCGCTGCGCGCCATTGGCCAGCACATGGCGCAGCTTCCGCGCCAGCGCCTCCCGGGTATAGGGCTTGGAGAGCAGCTCCACCCCGGCATCCAGCCGCCCGCCATGGACGATCGCGTTCTCGGTGTAGCCGGAGGTGAACAGCACGCCGAGGCCGGGCATCAGCTGCCGCGCGCGCCGCGCCAACTCCGGGCTCTTCAACGGCCCGGGCATGACCACGTCGGTGAACAGCAGGTCGATGGGGATCCCGCTCTCGATCACGGCCAGGGCGCTGGCCGCGTCATGCGCCTTCAGCACGCGGTAGCCGAGCTCGGCCAGCATCTCCACCACGGTGCCGCGCACGGCCTCGTCATCCTCGGCCACCAGGATCGTCTCGGTGCCGCCGGTCACCGGCCCGGCCTCGGGCGGCGCCACTGCCTCCTCGGCCGCCATGGCGCGGGGCAGGTACAGCTTCACCGTGGTGCCCTGCCCCACCTCCGAATAGATCTTCACATGGCCGCCGGACTGCTTGACGAAGCCATAGACCATGGAAAGGCCGAGGCCCGATCCCTTGCCCTCGGGCTTGGTGGAGAAGAAGGGCTCGAACACCATCGCCTGCACCGCAGGCGGCATGCCGCATCCCGTGTCGGTCACGGCGATCATCACGTATTCGCCGGCCTGCACCTCGGGATGGGCGCGGGCATAGGCCTCGTCGATCACGGCGTTCCCCGCCTCGATGGTCAGCCGGCCGGTGCCCTCCATGGCGTCCCGCGCGTTGATGGCGAGGTTCAGCAGGGCGTTCTCGACCTGGGTCGGGTCAACCAGCGCGTTCCACAACCCGCCCGCGATCACCGTCTCAATCTCGATCGCCTCGCCGATCGTCCGGCGCAGCATCTCCTCCATGCACAGGATCAGGCGCCCGGGATTCAGCACCTTCGGCTCCAGCGCCTGCCGCCGCCCGAAGGCGAGGAGCTGCGCGGCCAGCTTCGCACCGCGCGCGACGCCGGCCATGGCGCTGGCCAGCCGCCGTTCCGCCCGCTCGTTCCCCGCCACGTCGCGCGAGAGCAGCTGCAGGTTGCCCGAGACCACCTGGAGCAGGTTGTTGAAGTCATGCGCCACGCCACCGGTCAGCTTGCCGATGGATTCCATCTTCTGCGCCTGCTCCAGCGCGGCCTCCGCCTGCCGGCGCTCGGCGATCTCGGCGGCAACCCGCGCCTCCAGCGTCTCGTTCAGCTGGCGCAGCTGATCCTCGGCCCGGCGACGATGCCGCAGCTCGCGCTGGGAGGATTGGAACAGGCGCGCATTGTCGATGGCCACTGCCGCCTGGCCCGCGATGCCGAGGATGACCTTCTCATGCTCGGCCCGGAAGCGGTCAGGCTCCGGATGGCCGAAGAACAGCCCGCCCAGCACCTCGCCCGATCGGGAGATGACGGGGATGGCCAGATAGCTGCGAACGGGCAGATGCCCCTCCGGCATACCCATGAAGGGCGCGTTCTTCCCATAGCGCGGATCGGCGAGGATATCGTCCGAGCGGATCACGCCCGCACCCTTGAAGGTGGGCTCGAACACCGCGGTGGCGCGCGGCATGGGAAAGCGTTCGAAGGCGGAGCGCGGCACACCGGAAAGGGCATAGAGCATGTAGCTTCCGCCCCTTTCGTCGAGCACGTTGTAGAAAAAGGCGCCAAAGGCAGCGCCGGACAGTTCCACCCCCGCATCGGTCACGGTCTGCACCACGCGGTCCAGCTCCAGCTCGGCGGCGATGGCCGTGCCGGAGCGGTTCAGTACCTCCAATGCGTGCTTCTCGCGCCGCAACGCCTCCTCGGCATGCCGGATCCCGGTGACGTCCACGTTCACGCCGATCATGCCGAGGAACTCGCCCCCCGCACCGAAGCGCGGCTGGGCCTCGGTGCGCAGGATGCGCCACTCCCCGTCGTGGCGGCGGAAGCGCGCCTCGGTCTGGAAGGGCGTGTGGTCGCGCATGGCGGCCCGCCAGGGACCAGCCAGCGTCTCCACATCCTCGAGATGCAGGGTGGAGAACCAGTCGAACTGCTCCACCTCCTCCTCCCCCACGCCCCAGAAGGCGCGCTGGGCACGGTTGAGATAGATGCAGGAACCGGACGGCGTGCTCATCCACAGCTTGACCGGAGCGCGTTCCGCCACCAGCCGGAACCGGTCCTCGCTCTCGCGCAGCGCATCCACGGCGCGCTTCTGCCCCGTGACGTCATGGCCCTGGACGAAGATGCCGGTCACCGCCCCATCCTGCAGGATGGGCTGGTAAACGAAGTCGACGAAACGCTCCTCGGGTTCCCTGTCCGGGGATGGCATCAGCTGGATGGGATGCTGCCGGCCCATGAAGGGCTCGCCGGTCCGCCACACCTGGCCCAGCAGCCGCACGAAGCCCTGCCCCACCATCTCCGGCAGCGCATCCGCCACGCTGCGTCCCAGCACCGGGCGGTCTCCAACCAGGCGGAGATAGGCGGCATTGGCCATGGCGAAGCGATGCTCCGGCCCTTCCAGCAAGGCCATGAAGCCAGGCGCCTGCTCGAACAGGGCGCGCAGCCGCCGCCGCTCGGCATCGATCTGGGCGTTCGCCTCCTGCAGCGCCTGGGCGCGGCGGAGAAGATTGCTCTCGGCCTGCGTGGCCATGCCGGCGGCCTCGGCCCGGCGGGCGAGGCTCCGCAGCCGGCGGAGCTCGGTCACGTCCACCGTGTATTGCAGGACGAGCGCGACCTGCCCGTCCGGGCCCGGCAGCGGCGTATGGGTGGCGCTCCAGTAGCGTTCCTCGAACCCGCTCCCATCCGGCAGGGGGATGTCGTAGCGGATGAGCGGCAGGTGGTCCCGCTCCCCCGTCTCCAACACGCGCCGCAGCGAGGCGCGGAGAAGACGGTGGCTCTCCGAATCCGGGTCGCTCGGAAAAGCCTCGAAGATGTTGCGCCCGAGGATGTCCTCCCGGTGGCGCATCGTGGCGCGGAGATAGGCCTCGTTCATCTCCCTGATGACGAGGTCCGGATCCATCAGCACGTAGGGATTCGGCGATACACCGAACAGCGCCCTGAAATCGGTCAGGGGCACCGGGCCGCCCATGGGTTCGCGCCGGCCGGTGCCCCTGATCGATGCCAGGGCGCTGTCTGGAATGGAATTGTCCAAGGCGGATACCAGAGTGGAACGCGTGGCATATAGGGGCAGCCCTGCCCCCGCGCCAACCGCCTCCGCCTCGTCCTCCGCCTTTCTAACGCGCCGCGCGCGCGCGCCACGCCCCCCAGAGCCGCGGCCCGGACAGGGCCAGCACCGCCACCAGCAGGATCCCCAGCGAGATCGGGCGGGTGACGAAGGTGCTCCAGTCGCCCTGGCTGATGGTCAGCGCCTGGCGCAGCGCCTGCTCCGCCATCGGCCCCAGGATCATCCCGATCACCACCGGCGCGGTCGGAAAGTCGAAGCGCCGCATGAACATGGCGATGATGCCGATGCCGTAGAGCAGCACGAGATCGGTCACCGAGTTGCTGATCCCGTAGGTGCCGATCGTCGCGAAGACGAGGATGCCGGCATAGAGCTGCGGCGTCGGGATCTTCAGGATGCGCGCCCAGAGCCCGACCAGGGGCAGGTTGAGCACCACCAGCATGACATTGGCGATGTAGAGGCTGGCGATCAGCGTCCAGACCAGCACCGGCTGCTGCGTGAAGAGCAACGGCCCGGGCTGGATGCCATAGGACTGGAAGGCCGAGAGCATGATGGCCGCCGTGGCCGATGTGGGCAGGCCCAGCGTGAGCATCGGCACCAGCACGCCCGCCGCCGCCGCGTTGTTCGCCGCCTCCGGCCCCGCCACGCCCTCGATCGCGCCGGTGGTGCCGAATTCCCCGGCATGCTCTGGCTTCACCAGCTTCCGCTCGGCGTAATAGCTCAGCATGGTCGGCATCTCGGTGCCGCCCGCCGGCAGCACGCCGAAAGGAAAGCCGAGGAAGGAGCCGCGCAGCCAGGGACCGATGGAGCGGCGCCAGTCGCCCGCGCTCATCCAGAGCCGCCCGACCGGCCGCACCTCCTGGTTGCCCTCCACATGCCGCCAGGCCAGATGCAGCGTCTCGCCCACGGCGAAAAGCGCCACGGCCACCAGCACCACATTCACCCCATCCAGCAATTCGGGGATGCCGAAGGTCAGGCGCGGCTGTCCCGTCTGCAGGTCGATGCCCACGAGCCCCAGCATCAGCCCGAAGCCAAGGGAGGTGAGGCCGCGCAGCGCCGACCCGCCCAGCACCGCCGAAACGGTGACGAAGCAGAGCAGCATGAGGGAGAAATACTCAGCCGGGCCGAGCTTCAGCGCCACCTCCACCACCAGCGGCCCGACGAAGGAAATGCCGAGGGTACCGACCGTTCCGGCAACGAAGGACCCGATCGCCGCCGTAACCAGCGCGGGCCCGGCGCGGCCATGCCGGGCCATCTTCGCGCCTTCCAGCGCGGTGATGATCGAACCCGATTCACCCGGCGTGTTCAGCAGGATGGAGGTGGTGGAGCCACCATACATCGCGCCGTAGAACACCCCGCAGAACAGGATGAAGGCGCCGGTCGCCTCCACCTGGAAGGTCACGGGCAGCAGCAGCGCGATGGTCAGCGCCGGGCCGAGCCCGGGCAGCACGCCGATCGCGGTGCCCAGGAAGCAGCCCAGCAACGCCCATCCGAGATTGATGGGCGTGAGCGCGTTGCCGAAGCCCATGGCAAGGCCAGAGATCGCGTCCATCAGAGAAGTCCCTCCAGAACGCCCGCGCCGATATTCACGCCCAGCAACCGCGAGAAGCCGAGATAGGCGCCCAGCGTCACGGCGATTCCGATCGCCAGATCCCGCACCGGCCGGCGGGAGCCGAAGGCGGCGCAGACCAGCACGTACTGGATGGTGGCGGCGATGACGAAGCCGAGCCAGCCGATCAGCGCAACCTGCACCAGCAACCCCGCGCCGAGCAGCGCCAGCGCGCGCCAGTTGGTCGGCGGCGCCGCCATGGCCTCCTCGTTGTCGCGGCTCCAGCCGCCCCGCAGCGCCACGGCGGAAAGCCCGCCACCGAGCAGGACGAGGATCACCCCGACGAGATAGGGAACCGCCTTGGCCCCCACCTGGGCATAGAGCGGGGAATCAGGGATGGCGCAGGCCGCGTAGAGCGTCAGCGCCCCGAGCAGCATGACGAAAAGGCCTACGGCCAGGTCGGCGCCCGGCGTGCCGGCGGGCGCGATGGGTTGCTTCATGGAGGTTCCGTTCCCTGGCCCGCCCGGCATTCACCCCGGCAGCCCCGATCCGTGAATGGCATGGGCCCGGGGCCACGGGAAGCGGCGGGCGCGTGAAGCCTTCTCCACGCGCCCGCTGGCGGCCTCAGGCCAGGCCGATCTCCTTGAGCACGGCGGTGGTCGCCTCGATGTCACGCTTCAGGAACTCATCGAAGCCCTCGCCCGCCAGGAAGGCGTTCTCCCAGCCGCGCGTCTCCAGCAGCTGCTTCCAGGCGGGCAGGGCGTTCAGCTCGGTCGCGAAGCGGATGTGGTTGGCCCGGGCATCGGCGCTGATGCCCGGCGGCGCGAACAGGCCGCGCCAGTTGCCCAGCACGATGTCGATCCCGCTCTCCTTCAGCGTCGGCGCCTGCGGGTCGATCCGCTGCTCGCCGCTGGTGGCCAGCACGCGCATCCGGCCCGCCTTGATCTGCTCGGCGAACTCCGAATAGCCGGAGATGCCGGCCTTCACCTGGCCACCCAGGATGGCCGCCTGGGCCGGCCCGCCGCCGGCGAAGGCGACATAGGAGGCCTCGCGCGCATTGCGCCCGAGGGACTTGATCATCAGCCCCAGCAGGATGTGGTCGATGCCGCCCGCCGAGCCGCCACCCACGGCGACCGTCCCCGGATTGGCCTTCAGCGCATCCATCAGGCCCTTGATGTCGCGGATTTCGGAATTGGCCGGCACCACCACGGCCAGGGTCTCCTCCGTCAGCCGCGCGATGGGCGTGACGTCGCGGATGCCAACCGGGCTCTTGTTGGTCAGGGTGGCCCCGACCATCACGGCCCCGGCCACCATCAGCGCATCCGGCCGCCCGCGGCGCTGCGCCACGAAGCGCGGCAGCCCCACCGCGCCGCCGGCCCCGCCCACATTCTCGAACTGCATGGAGCCGACCAGCCCGGCCTGGCGGGCCACCTGCTCGATGGCGCGGCCCAGCCCGTCCCACCCGCCGCCAGGCGCCGCGGGGATGAACATGTTCAGGCTGGAATAGCGCTGGCTGCCCTGTGCCCGGGCGGCGGCACCCAGGAAAGGCAGGGCGGCGGCGCCGGCCAGGATCTGGCGGCGGCCGGGTGTGAAACGCGTCATGGCAATCGGTCCTCCCATGGACATTGCCCGTATCCTATCCGCGATCTGCCCGCCGCAGAATCCGGCACGGCATGGAATCCGCGACCCGCCGCGTGAAACCCGCGTCATGCCTCCTGGCTGCCCCACGCACTCTCGCGCCGCCGTGAAGGGTGGAACGTCGGGCAGAATGGCACCTGTGTCTTTCCTGCAATTGCGCCGTGGCTTTCATGCGACGATCCTGCCGCGAGCCCTCCGGACGGCCCGGCGGGGCGCGGGATCGGGGCATCTGGATGGGTTGGATCATCCCGAGGATCGGGGCGGCACTGGGCGCGGGGCTTGGATTTGCGGGCCTTCTGCTCGCGCCCATGCCAGCCCAGGCCCAGCCGCGCCCGAATCCCGAGCGCGAGGCGGTGGTGGCGAACGAGACCGGCCTGGCCGTCCGCGAGCTTTACATGGCCCCGGCCAGCGAAGCCGACCCGGGCCCGGACCGGCTGGGCGCCGACACCCTCCCGCCCGGCGGCAGCTTCCGGGTCCGGCTGGGGCGGAACCAGCCCTGCTCCTGGTCCCTTCGCGCCATCCTGGCCGATGAGACCATGGAGGAACGGCGCAACGTCGATCTCTGCCGCAGCACGCGCGTCCTCCTCGGGGACAGTTCCGTCCCTGCCCGCGAGGCATCCATCGTCAACGACACGGATCTGGACCTGCGGGAACTCTATGCCGCCCCGCCCGGCGCCGCCCGCGGCCCGGACCGGCTGGGGGCGGAGGTCGTTCCCTCCGGCCGCACCCACCGCCTGCGCCTCGGCCGCCGCCGGGACTGCCTCTTCGACATCACGGCGGTGATGATGGACGGCTCCGAGGTCTCTCGCCCGCGCGTGGATGTCTGCCGCACCCCCCGCGTCACCCTGGCTGATCCCAGCCATTCCTGGCGCGACGTGACCATCGCCAACCGCGCTGGCAGGCCGCTGCATGGCATGCATGTCGTCGCCGCCGGCCGCGGCGGGCCGCTCGACTCCGACGAGGGATGGAGCGTGGACCGCATGGGCGAGGAGCCCGCGCCCGATGGCAGCACCTTCCGCCTGCGCCTGCGCCTTCCGGGCTGCGAGGCCGATCTCCGCGCCGTCTATGAGGATGGCGCGGCGGAGGCGAAGCGCGGCGTGAACATCTGCACCACCAGCCCCGTGATCTTCGATGGCAGCGGCATCCCCCGCCCGCCCGAGCGCCCACTGACCATCGTGAACCGCCACGGCGCGCGGATTGACGAGATCTATGTCTCCTCCTCCTCGGAAGGAGACTGGGGGCCGGAACGCCTGCCCGGCGGGCTGGACCGGAACGAGAGCCGCATCCTCTCCGTGCCGGTGGACTGCGTGGCCGATATCCGCGTCGTCTTCCCCACCGGCGGCGCGGAGGAGCGGCGCGAGGTGAATATATGCCAGGTCGCCGCCATCGCGGTCCGCCCGGGCTGGACCATCGCCCAGCGCCTGGACGAGGGCGAGGAGGAGGATGACGGCCCACGGCCCGGCAGCGTCCGCCTGCGCAACACGGCCCGCCTGCCCATTATCGAGCTCTATATCGACCCGCCCAATGCCCCGCAGGGCGTGGACCGGCTGGGCGCCACCGTCCTTGGCGCCAATGAAACCCTGGATGTCGCCCCGCCCGATGGCGGCACCTGCCCCGCCCGCCTCACCGCCGTCTTCCGGGATGGGCGGGAGGTGACTCGCGACCCGATCGATCTCTGCGCCGGGATCGAGGTGCCCCTGCCATGATCCGCCCCCTCCGCCAGTTCCTCGCCCAGTTCCTCACCGGCCTGGCCTTGCTGGCCGCCCCCGGCCTCGCCCAGGCCCAGGCCCAGGCCCAGACTACGGCCCCGGTCCCTGCGCCTGAAGTGCCCGTCGCCGCCCCGCTGCGCGGTGCCTGGTTCCAGGGCGAATGCGCCAGTCCCTCGGCCATGCTGGCCCTTTCCGCCCGCGGCGCCGCCCGGGTGCCGTCCAGCGGCGCCGGGCGGCTGCTGCGCTTCACCGAGGCGCGTGGGATGGAGGGCGGCTGGATCGTCGCCACGGCCCGCGGCCCCGAAGCCCCGCGCCTGATGCTCCGCGCCGCAGGGGAGGCGCTGGAAACCGCGGAGCCCTCGAACAAGACCCGGGACGACCGGCTGCCCGGCGATGTCCCCATCCTGTCCTGGCGCCGCTGCCCCACCACGCCCCTGTCCTTCGCCGCCCAGGGCGAGGGCATCGCCTTCCTCGGCGCGGTGGAGGCGCTGGAGGCGGCCTGCGGCCCCGGTACGGGCAGCGTGGCGGAATGCGCCGCCACCCTCATCCGCACCGGCGATGTCTCGGGCGACAACATGCTCGGCACGGCCGAGCTGGCCCGGCTGTTCCGCGGCGCCACCTGGCTGCTCTCGATGCAGAGCGAGGCCTCGCCGGAAGTCTCGGGCCTCACCAACACCGCCGGGGCCATGGGCGGGGTGCTGGCGGCCCGGGTGATGATGGAGAGCCTGGACTACGACGGCGATGGCCGCCTCTCCGCGCGCGAGCTTCTGCAGGACCGCGGCACGCTCGCCACGGCCGGCGAGGAACGCGGGCGGCCCCTGGCGCTGGAGCGCCTTTCGGAGGGCGCGGCCCTGCTGCGGGGGGTCGTCGAGGGGCTTCTCGGGAGCGAATGAGCCAGGGGGCGCCAGCACTGTCCTAGCCGAAGCGCTGGGACAGTCCCCTCCGGATTCCTCCTGACTGTCCCTTCCCCGGCAGCCCCTACCTGGGACACCCTGGCTTCAAACAGAAGACAAGCCAGGGAAACGTCCATCATGCATCGCCGCACCCTTCTCGGCTCGGCCCTCGCCCTGCCGGCCCTTTCCGCCCATGCCCAGGGCACCGCCCAGGGCAACTGGCCCGAACGCGCCATCGCCCTGATCGAAGGCTATCCGCCGGGGGGCGTGACCGACCTCGCCTCCCGCGCCGTGGCCGAGCCCATGTCCCGCAATCTCGGCGTGCCCGTGGTGGTGGAGAACCGCCCGGGCGCGGCGACCTCCGTCGCCGCCACCTATGCCGCCCGCGCCCGGCCCGACGGCTACACGCTGGTGATGGGCACCACCACGCTCGCCATCAACCAGACCCTCCAGCCCAACCTGACCCCGAAGGAGCCGCTGAAGGAGCTGGAGCCGATCGGGATGGTGTTCCGCACCCCCTTCATCCTGCATGTCCATCCCTCCGTGCCCGCCAGCAACACGGCGGAGCTGATCGCCCACTGCAAGGCCAATCCGGGCAAGGTGCTCTTCGGCTCCCCCGGCACCGGCTCGGTCAGCCATCTCTGCCTGGAAATGTTCCGCGCCCGCGCCGAGATCGACATCGTGCATGTCCCCTATCGCGGCGGGGCGCCCGCCGCGCTCGACCTGCGCCAAGGCCGCATCCATGTGGTGTTCCAGGCGATCCAGGAGGCCGCGACGACGCTGGCCGATGGCGGCACCAAGGGCCTGGCCACCACCGCCAACGCGCCGCTGCCGAACTATCCGAACCTGCCGCCCGTCTCGAACACCCTGCCGGGCTTCGAGGTGTTCTTCTGGCAGGGCCTCTTCGCCCCCGCCGGAACGCCCGCCCCCGTCATCACCCGCGCCGCCACCGCCCTGCGCGCCGCGACCGAGGATTCCGCGCTGCGCGCCCGCCTGGCCGACCAGGGCGTGGAACTCGTCTCCGGCAATGCCACGGCCCTGCGCGAGGCGCTGGTTGGCGACACGAAGAAGTGGGGCGACGTGATCCGCGAGGGCAACATCAAGCTCGAATAGCGCCGGCCGAAGCCCCTTCCCGCCCACACCCGGACAAGACCATGAGCATCAGCAATCTCACCTCGCGCATCTCCGGCTTCCATCGCATGAGCACGGCGGAACGGCTGGAGGCGGTGGCCGCCTTCTCCGGCCTGGACGACGCCACCCGCGCCCAGCTCGCCGCGCCGGGCAATATCGACACGCATCTGGCCGACCACATGATCGAGAACGTGGTCGCCACGCTTTCCATCCCCATCGGCGTCGCCACCAACATGCGCGTCGATGGCAAGGACGTGCTGGTGCCGATGGCAACGGAGGAATCCTCCGTCGTTGCCGCGGTCTGCAACTCCGCGCGCCAGTGCTACGATGCCGGCGGCTTCACCACCTCCGTCTCCGGCAACCTGATGATCGCCCAGGTGCAGCTGGTCGGCGTGACGGATCCGGAGAATGCGCGGCTCCGCATCCTCGAGCGCCGCGACGAGATCGCCGCCATCTGCGACCGGTGCGATCCCATGCTCGTCCAGCTCGGCGGCGGCTTCCGGGACCTGGAGGTGCGCGTCGTGAATTCGCGCGGCGGGCCGATGGTGGTGACGCATCTCATCGTGGACACGCGCGATGCGATGGGCGCGAACACCGTCAACACCATGGCGGAGACCCTCGCCCCCTCCGTCGAATCCTGGACGGGCGGCAAGGTCTTCCTGCGCATCCTCTCCAACCTTGCCGACCGCCGCCTGGCCCGCGCGCGCGCCGTGTGGCCGGCGGAAGCCATCGGTGGCGAGGCGGTGCGGGACGGCATGATCAGCGCCTACCACTTCGCCGAGGCCGATCCCTACCGCGCCGCCACCCACAACAAGGGCATCATGAACGGCGTCTCCGCCGTGGTGCTCGCCACCGGCAACGATACCCGCGCGGTGGAGGCTGGCGCCCATGCCTATGCCGCCCGCAACGGCCGCTACACCAGCCTGACGAACTGGGAGGTCACGGCCGAAGGCCACCTCGCCGGCTCCATCGAGCTGCCCCTGCCGGTCGGCCTTGTCGGCGGCGCCACCAAGATCCATCCCACGGCGCGCGCCTGCCTGAAGATCCTCGGCGTCTCCACCGCCGCGGAGCTGGCGCGCATCATCGCCGCCGTCGGCCTCGCCCAGAACTTCGGCGCGATGAAGGCCCTGGCCACCACGGGCATCCAGAAGGGCCACATGGCGCTGCACGCCAACAACGTCGCCATCGCGGCCGGTGCCGTGGGCGAGGAGGTGGCGAAGCTGGCCGCCATCCTCGTGGAACGCCGGCAGGTGCGGCAGGATGTGGCGACGGTGGAGCTGGAGAGGATGCGGGCCGGCGTTGCCTAGGGCAGTGCCGGTGGTGCAGGGGCCATGTCAGAGATAGGCCCCGCTCCGCCGCCCCTCGCGGATCGATTCCTCGCTGAGATGCGCCCCGATCAGTTCCTCATGCTGCACGGTGCGCGTCTCGTTCAGGATCTTCCCGCGCTGGTTTCCTTCCAGCGTGCCGAAGCTGGAGAGATTCACGCGCCGGGGCTTGTCGTGCAGGATCACGCCCCATCCCTGCGCATTGCCGCGCACCCCCACCATGTCCCCGCTGCAGGAGGCGGCGATGGAGATGTTCTCCGCCTGCCCGCCGATCAGGATGCCCGCCATGCTGCCTGGCCGCATCACGCCGTTATCCCCCACCAAAAGCCCGGAAAGGGCCGCCCCCTTTCCCGCGGTGATGGACATGCCCTCGCGCGCATTGCCGTAGATGCGGCAGGCCGAAAGGGCCAGGTCGCCACGCCAGGCCCCGCCCGCCAGCAGCCCCGCGCCGCCGAGGGATGAGCCGAACCAGGAGGTGACGGCCTCGAACCCCTCGCCGGCCCAGAGCTCCACGCCGCCCTGCGCCGTGTGGTCCGTCTCCAGGTCCTGCGCGAAGGCCCACATGGGATAGGAGGCGCCGTCCGCCACGTCGTCTGCCATCGTGTAGCCGCGCCCGCCATTCAGCAGCGCCGCCTTGTCCACCTCCACCGAGTAGCTGTAGCTGTTGTGGTCGATCGCATCGTATTCCGGGCTCTCCGCCTCGGCGGAAACCATGTCGTCCACGATGCACCGGTAGAGTGCCCGGGCCTTGCTGGGGGCGAAGAAGCGCAGCCCCTTCCGCCCGCGCAGCTTCCGCAGTTGCAGCCGCCGGATCCGGTGCTCCGCGCCGCCGCCGACCAGCACGCCATCCGCCATGGCATGGATGAAGATGTTGTCCAGCTCGCAGAAGGCGGCGGAGGTGCCGTTCTCGTCCTCGATGGTGATGGCCGCGCCGGCCCGCATGCGGATCTCCTGTGGCGTGCCCCAATGGCCCGGGCGGATCATCATGTTCGAGATGGACATGTACTGGTTGCCCCGCAGCGCGAAGACGGTCGCCTTGTCCGGGTCCCCATGCCACTCCACGGTGCTGGCCCAGGGCGCCGAACCCCAGAAGCGCTGCCCGGCCAGGCCGAAGCGGATGGTGCGGTTCAGGCGCAGGGGCTGGCCCGATCCCGGATCGAAGAAGATCTGCCGCGCCCGCTGCGCCAGTTCCGTCAGCCGCGCCGTGTCCTCCTCCACCGAGCCGGAGGGCTTGATCACCTCGATGGTGCTGTCCGTGATGGGCATGCAGGCATTCTCCATGGCGGCCGCCGGGCGGGGCCACGCCCGGCATGACGCCCTTCGCCCGTTTCAGCGTTTAAGGCGGGACCGGGTTGGAGTGACGAAATGCGAGCAATGGTGGTGCGCGCCCCGGGCGGGCTGGACAGGCTGGAGCTGGCGGAGAGACCCGATCCCGGCGCCCCCGGCCCTGGCCAGATCCGGGTGGCCCTGCATGCCAGCACGCTGAACTACCATGACTTCGGCGTGGCCAATGGCCGGGCGCGGGCCGCGGATGGCCGGGTGCTCATGGCGGATGGTACCGGCGTCGTGGAAGCCGTGGGCGAAGGCGTGGCGGAATTCGCCCCCGGCGACCACGTGGTTTCCTGCTTCTTCCCGGACTGGCAGGCGGGCCCGCCGACCATCGCCGATTTCTCCCGCACGCCCGGCGACGGGATCGACGGCTTCGCGCAGGAGCATGTCGTGCTGCCCGCCACCGCCTTCACCCACGCCCCGCGCGGCTTCAGCCATGTGGAAGCCGCCACCATCACCACCGCCGGCCTCACCGCCTGGCGCGCCCTGGTGGTGGATGGCGCGCTCAGGCCGGGAGACACGGTGCTGGCCCTGGGCACCGGGGGCGTTTCCATCTTCGCGCTGCAGCTGGCGAAGATGATCGGCGCCCGCGTCATCATCACCTCTTACTCGGACGAGAAGCTGGAACGCGCCCGCGCCCTGGGCGCCGATGAGACCATCAACTACCGGCAGGTGGAAAACTGGGGCGCCCGCGTGCGCGAGATCACCGATGGGCGCGGCGTGGACCATGTGGTGGAGGTCGGCGGCCCCGGCACCCTGCCCCAATCCATCCAGGCCGTGCGCGTGGGCGGGCATATATCGCTCATCGGCGTGCTCACGGGCCGGGGCGGCGAGATTCCCACGGCCCTGTTGATGGCCAGGCAGGCGCGGTTGCAGGGCCTGATCGTGGGCAGCCGGCGCAACCAGCAGGATTTCGTCCGCGCCCTGGATGGCGGCGCCCTGCGCCCGGTGATCGACCGCATCTTCCCGCTGGAGCAACTGGCCGATGCCTTCCGCCACGAGGAATCCGGCAGTCATTTCGGCAAGATCGGCGTGGAGTGGTAGCGGCGGGGTTCAGCGCCCCGCCAGTTGCGCGCGCATGAAGGCCAGGAAGCGCGGGTCGCTGGCATGGGCCACGTTGATCCGCAGCATCGGCGGGTTGCCGCCCCGCTCCGGGCTGAACACGGATCCTGGCGCCAGGAAGATGCTCTGCGCCGCGGCCTCCCGCACGATCCTCGCCTCCTCCACGTCCTCGGGCAGGGGCGTCCACAGATAGAAGCCGCCGCCGGGCGGGCGGGGCGGGTTCAGCCCCGCCGCGCGCAGGTCGCGCAGCGCCGCGTCCGTCGCCCGCTCCACCCGGGCGCGCAGCCGCCGCAGGTGGCGCAGGTAATGCCCGCCCGCGATCAGCCCCGCCACCATCCGCTCGGCATATTGGGAGGTGGCGACCACGGTCAGCAGCTTCATATGCGCCAGCGCCGTCACCATCCCCGGCGAGGCCGCGACGAAGCCCACCCGCAGCGAGGCCGAGAGCGTCTTGGAAAAGGTGCCGACATGCAAGACCCGCCGCAGCCCATCCAGCGCCGCCAGCCGCGGCGCGGTGGCGGGCAGGAGATCGGCGAAGGGGTCGTCCTCCACGATCTGGAAGCCGTGCCGCTCCGCCATCTGCAGCAGCCCATGCGCCACCGCGGGGGAAAGCGTGCCGCCCGTGGGATTATGCGCGAGGGACTGGGTGAAGAAGGCCTTCGGCCGCGCGACGGCCAGCTTCGCCGCCAGATCCTCCAGGTCCGGCCCATCCGGCCGCCGCCGCACGCCCAGGATCCGCGCCCGCGCCAGGCGCAGCTTGCCGAAGAGCGGATAGTAGCCAGGGTCGTCCACCAGCACGGCATCGCCCGGCTCGATCATCTGGCGGATGATCAGGTCCAGCGCATGGTTCGCGCCCTGGGTCAGCAGCACCTGCTCCGGCGCGCAGGGAATGGCGCGCTCCTGCAGGGAAAGCGCGATCCGCTCCCGCAGCGGCGCATAGCCCCAGGCGCTGCCGTAGTCATGCGCCTCCCCGCGGCCGCCCAGCCGGGCCGCGCGCGCGAAATGCGCGCCCAGCTCGGATTCCTCCATCCAGGCCGGGGGCGGGCGCCCCTCGCCCGGGCGCACGGCGTAATGCGCCTCGGTCTGCTCCCGCAGCAGGGAGACGAGGTCCAGCGCCTCCGCCACATCCGGCGCCCGCCGCCGCACCGCACGCCTTGCGCCGGAGGCCACGAAGTACCCCGCTCCCCGCCGTGCCTCGAGATGGCCGGAAGCCACCAGCCGGTCATAGGCGCCGGCCAGGGTGTTCTTGGACACGCCATGCTCCCGCGCGGCATCCCGCACGGAGGCCAGGCGCTCCCCCGGCCGCAGCGCGCCGGATTCAATGGCCGCAGCCAGGCGCTCGACGATGCCGCCGGCCTTGCTCAAAGGATGGCGCCCTGCTCCAGCAACACGCGCCGCACCGCCCCTGCCCCCGGCGCGGCGCCCGATCCGGCCTGCAGGGCCGCGGCCACGCCGGCGGCCTGGCCGGTGGCGAAACCCGTGCCCATGACCCGGACGGAGCCATAGGCGGGCGCATCCGCCCCGATCACCCGCCCGCCGGCCCATAAATTATCCATGCCGTCGGGCCGGATCGCGTCCAGCGGCACGTCGAAAAACCCCTCCCCGCCCAGCGGGGTGAAGCTCGGGCGGCCGGGCTCCGCATGCACCTCCATGGGCCAGGCGGCGCGCGCGATCCCGGCCGGGTCGCGGCGCCCCGCCATCGCATCCGCCTCCGTCACCGGGCGGCGCGTGGCGAAGCGCCGTGTCTCGCGGATGCCGAATTGCGGGCCGGTCGCGATGATCCGTGCATTCTCGCAGCCCGGCTCCCCGCGCAACGCCGCCAGGCAGGTCCAGGCGATGCGCCGCCCCTCCATCTCGGCGGCGGTCAGGGAGGCGCTGCTCAGCCCATCCGTCGGCAGGTCGATGCAGGTCCACCAGGCCTCGTCCGGCGCCGCCATCTCCATGAAGACCCCGCCATCGGCGCGCACGCGCACGGCATCCTTCCGCCCCCCGGCCAGCATGGCATTTGCCCGGGCGGCGATCCGGGCCAGCGCCGGCTTTTCCGGCAGCACCGCCCGGGGCAACCCGCCCAGGCGAATGGGCAGGGAAGCCGCATTGCCCGGCCCGTCGCGCAGCGTGTCCACCATCATCGCGGCACCGCAGAGCGCGCCGAGGGCCGCCTCCCCGCTGGCATCCACGAAAGCCGCCGCCCGGAGGGGATGGGACCCGGCATGGTCGGTCAGCGTCATCCCGGCCAGCACGCCATCCCCGGCCTCCACCGCCGTCACCCGGGCATGCAGCGCCGGGGTCAGGCCAGGCACGCCGCCCACCAGCGCGTCCAGCGCCCGCTTCAGCGCCTCCGGCTCGAAGGTGACGATCCAGTTGCCGCTTCGGGAGCGGCGCGGGGCCGCGTCCACCCCCAGCCCGGCCAGCCCGCGCAGCACCTCCACCGCCACGCCGCCCACGGCCGGGCGCGCAACCGGCCCCTGCTGGAACAGCCCGCAATAGGCGAGCACATTCGCATTGGCGGCGGCGCCGCCCAGGAAGCCGTAGCGCTCCGCCAGCAGGGTGCGGGCCCCGGCCCGCGCGGCGCCGATGGCCGCGGCCACCCCGGCCGCGCCTCCCCCGGCCACGATCACGTCATAGGACGGTACATCTCTCATCCACCCAGTGTCGGACGTGGGCTGGCGGCGCGCTAGGCGCCCTGCGGCAGGCCGCGCGGGCGCATCAGCGCATAGAGCGCCAGGATGACCAGGAGCAGCGCGCCCGCCAGGGCCGGCGCCCGCCAGTCACCGGCGACAACCCGGTTCCCCAGCAGCGTCAGGCACACAACCGCCCCCAGGGCCGGCACGAAGGAGGGCACCTCGAAGCCCCCGCGCGCCTCGCCGGGGCGGCGCTGCAGCACCAGCAGCGCGGCATTCACCACGGTGAAGACGGCCAGCAGCAGCAGCACCGTGGCGGAGGCGAGCTGCCCGATATCCCCCGCCAGCACCAGCGCGACCAGCACGACCAGCAGCGCCCCGATCGCGATATGCGGCGTGCGCCTGCCCGGATGCACCCGGGCCAGCGGCGCCGGCAGCAGCCCGTCCCGCGCCATGCCGAAAACCAGGCGGGAGGCGGTGACGTAGTTCAGCAGCGCCGTGTTGGCCACGGCGAAGATCGTGATGGCCACATAGCCCCAGCCCGGGAACCAGGGCGCCGCCACCGCCGTGACCGCCGCCAGTGGCGAGGGCGCCTCGGCCAGCTCCCGGAACGGCACGACGGAGACAGCGGTGACGGCCACGGCCATGTAGAGCACGGTGGCCGCCAGCATGGCCCCGATGATGCCGAAGGGCACGGTGCGACGCGCGTCCTTGCACTCCTCCGCGACGTTCAGCGTGTCCTCGAAGCCGATGAAGGCGAAGAAGGTGAGGATGGCGCCGGAGAGGATGAGGGAAGCCGTGATCCCATCCGGGGAGGGCGTCTCCAGCAGGTCCACCCCGCCCCAATAGGGAATGCCGACCAGGATCACGAAGACCAGCCCCAGGAACTCCACCAGGGTGCAGACCACATTGGCCGCCATGCTTTCCCGGATGCCGCGGAACACCACCCCGGCCACCAGCAGCAGGAAGCCCAGCGCGACGATCAGCGGCGGCACGCCGATGGGAAACAGGGAGAGCAGGTTCACCGCCACCACGCGGGACTGCGTGGCCACCGATGTGAGGCCCGAGGCCATCACCGTCAGCCCCACCATCCAGGTGAGCAGCCGCATGCCGAAGGCCCGCTGGGTGACATAGGCCGCGCCCCCCGCCCGGGGATAGCGGGAGCCGAGCGAGGCATAGCTCAGCCCGGTGAGCAGCGCGGCCACCATGGCCACGGCGAAGCCGAGCCAGACCGCATTGCCCAGATTCCCCGCCGCGCGCCCCACCAGCCCGTAGATGCCCGCCCCGAGCATCCCGCCCAGCGTATAGGCAAAGAGCTGGAAGGGGCCGATGCTCCGCTGCAGCTCCGGCTGCCCAGCCGCCGGATTTCCGGTCTCCGCCATGCTGCCGCTCCATCGTGATGCGGAAGCAGCGTTCTTCCCGGCGCCCGGGTTGTCCAGCATTACCTGGCTTTCGGCAGGCCACCAGCCGGAACGGCGGCGCCTAGCCCGCCGGAAGGATGCCCCGGCCGGACAGCAGGCCGGCGGCCACGCCGCCGCCCATCCCCATGGCGCGGCGCGCGAAGAAGCCCTTCAGCCCCGGCATCCGGTCCACCGCCGCGATGCCCAGGCGCCGCGCGATGCGGATGGGCGCCAGGTCATTCCCGAACAGCCGCTCCAGCGCATGGGTGGCCCCCAGCATCACCAGGGAGTCCGGCCGCCGCGCCGCCTGATAGGCGGCCAGCAGCGCGGGGGAGCCCACATCCTGCCCCGCCGTCCTGGCCTCGATCACAAGCTCCGCCAGCGCCGCCACGTCCCGCAAGCCCACATTCAGCCCCTGGCCGGCAATGGGGTGGATGCCATGGGCCGCATCCCCCACCAGGGCCAGCCGCCGATCCACGAAGCGCATCGCCTGCAGGGCCGAGAGCGGATAGGACCAGCGCCCGCCCACCAGCTTCACCGCGCCCAGATGCCCACCCATGCGCCGCGTCACCTCGCGCGCGAAAGCCTCGGGCGGCATGGCCATGAAATAGGGGGCGAGGTCGCTACGCTCGGACCACACGATCGCCGAGGCATGGGGGAACCCCTCCCGCGCCGCCCGGGAGCGCTCACCCTCTCCTTCCGGGGAGGCATCGGCGAGCGGCAGCTGGGCGAAGGGCCCGTTGGGCAGGAAGGCCTCCAGCGCCGTGCCGTCATGCGGCCGCTCATGCGCGATGGCGCAGACGATGCCGGCGGTTCGGTAGTCCAGCCGCGTGGCGCCGATCCCGGCCTCTCCCCGCAGGGCGCTCCGCCGGCCCTCGGCCGAAACCGCCAGCCGCGCCCGGATCACACGCCCGTCTGAAAGCCGCGCCACCACCCCATCCGCCTGCCGGTCCAGCGTCACCGTCATGGGCGCCAGCACCTGGAGGTTGGGAAGGGCGGCCAGCCTTGCATTCAGCGCCACGCGGAGGGACCGGGCCTCCACCATCCAGCCGAAGGCCTCCTCCCCCATTTCCGCCGCATCGAAGCGCAGGCGCAGGCGGGAGGGGCGCTCGCCCGGGCGCCCGTCGGTCACGTCGATGCCGGTGATGGCGCAGGGCGTCTCCGGCAGCAGGTCCCACAGCCCGGCGGCGGAGAGCAGGTTGCGGCTGCCGGCGGCGATGGCATAGGCCCGGCCATCGAAGGCCGGCAGCTCCATCGGCGGCAGGGCCTGGGAATCCACCACGGCCACCGAAAGCCCGCCCGTGGCCAGGGTGGCCGCCAGGGTTCCCCCCGCCGGCCCCGCCCCGATCACCAGCACGTCCAGATCGGTTGCTTCGGCTTCGAGCGGCATCACGGGGAGATCCTGCATCACGGCGACGGGTTCTGCCCATGATTTGGGCAGCGCGCCAGATCCCGCCACCCCCGGCCCGTGTAACGCATCATCCAAGGGTGCCGAACTGCGATGGCACGCAACTCGCATCTACCCCCCTGTCCAAGCGGAGGAAGGGGGCCGCGACACGATGAAGTTGGTGATGGCGATCATCAAGCCGTTCAAGCTTGACGAGGTGCGCGAAGCGCTCACCCCGCTCGGCGTGCAGGGGCTGACCGTGACCGAGGTGAAGGGCTTCGGCCGGCAGAAGGGGCAGACGGAAATCTACCGCGGCGCCGAGTACCAGGTCTCCTTCCTTCCGAAGCTGAAGATCGAGGTGGCCGTGCCCGCGGAACTGGCGGACGCCGTGGTGGAGGCGATCGCCACCACCGCGCGCACCGGCAAGATCGGCGACGGCAAGGTCTTCGTGCTGGACCTGGAGCGCGCGCTCCGCATCCGCACCGGCGAGACCGACGCGGGGGCCCTGTGAGAGAGATGAAGAACAAGGACGTGACGATGCGACCCCAACTCCGCGGCTGGGCGGCCACCGCCGCTGCGGCCGCCATGCTGCTGGCCGGCCCCGCCATGGCGCAGGATGCCCCGGCCGCCGCCGAGGCCGTGGTGAACAGCGGCGACACCGCCTGGATGATGACCTCCACGGCGCTGGTCCTGATGATGACCGTCCCGGGCCTCGCGCTTTTCTACGCGGGCATGGTGCGCAAGAAGAACATCCTCGGCACGCTGATGCAGTCCTTCTCCATCGCCGCCCTGGCGACGGTGGTGTGGATGCTGGTGGGCTACAGCCTCGCCTTCGGCGAGGGCGGCGCCTATGTCGGCGATCTCTCGAAGATGCTGCTGCGCGGCGTGGCCGAGAACTGGGACCAGCCCTTCACCCTGGGCTCGGGCGACGCGGCGGTGGCCTTCACCATCCCCGAGACGGTCTTCGTCATGTTCCAGATGACCTTCGCGATCATCACGCCGGCCCTGATCACCGGCGCCTTCGCGGAGCGCATGAAGTTCTCCGCCATGGTGCTCTTCACCATCCTCTGGCTGATCGTGGTCTATGCCCCGATCGCCCATTGGGTGTGGCACCCGAATGGCTGGATCTTCGCCCTGGGCGCGCTGGACTTCGCCGGCGGCACGGTGGTGCACATCAACGCGGGCGTTGCGGGCCTGGTGGCCGCCATCGTCCTCGGCAAGCGCGTGGGCTACGGGCATGACAACATGTCGCCCTTCAACCTGGGCCTGGCCGTGATCGGCGCCTCGCTCCTCTGGGTGGGCTGGTTCGGCTTCAACGCGGGCTCGGCCGGCGCCGCCGGCGGCCGCGCGGGCATGGCCATGCTGGTCACGCAGGTGGCGGCTGGTATCGCGGCGCTGGCTTGGCTCTCCGCGGAGTGGATCGTGAAGGGCAAGCCCTCCGTGCTCGGCGCCATCTCCGGCGCGGTCGCGGGCCTCGTCGCCATCACCCCGGCCGCGGGCTTCGTGCTGCCCGTGCCGGCGCTGATCATCGGCCTGATCGCCGGCCTCACCGGCTTCTGGGGCGCCACCGCCCTGAAGCACTGGTGCGGCTACGACGACAGCCTGGACGCCTTCGGCGTGCATGGCCTGTGCGGCATCGTCGGCGCGCTGCTGACCGGCATCTTCGCCTATGGCCCGCTCTCCGCCACCACGGCGGCGCCGGAAGGCGTATCGGGCAGCATGGACCAGTTCATGATCCAGCTCTACGCGACGGTCGCGGTCTTCGTCTTCACCGCCATCGCCACCTGGATCCTGCTGAAGATCGTGGACGTGATCATCGGCCTGCGCGTGACCGAGGAAGACGAGCGCGAGGGCCTCGACGTCTCGCTGCACGGCGAGCGCCTCGGCTGATCGCGGCCCGTTCCCTGTCCTGAACCAAAGAGCCCCGGCGGAGCGATCCGCCGGGGCTTTTCGTTGCGGGGCTTTGCGCTGCTGGCCCCGGAGAGGGCTCTGCCCTCTCCGGACCTCGCCCGCCAAGGGCCTGAGGCCCTTGGAACCCCGTCTGGCTGCCGCGGATGCGATGCAGGACGGGGTCTTCTCCCCCATCCTGCCCTTGCAGTCGCCTCCGGTCATGGACCGGAGGCGCACCACCAGCCGAACCTCTCAAACTGATAGAAAAAGATGATGGTGAGGGGTCCGGGGAGAGGAAGAATTCCTTCTTCCTCTCCCCGGGAGCGCCACATCTATTGCGGCTGGAAGTTGCTCGCCTCCGCCGCCCGCCGGAAGCGGTCGATTTCGCTCATCTGGAATTCCCGCATCCGCTCCGGCCCGAAGGGCATGATTTCCGCCCCGTTCGCCTCGATGAAGCTTCGGCTGTCCGGCTGGGCCAGGGCTTTCTCCATTGCTTCGGACAGGGCGTTCACCCGCTGGTCCGGCGTGCGCGCATCCACCCAGAAGGCTGTCCAGCTGTAATGCACCGCCTCCGGGTAGCCGCTTTCGCGCAGCGTGGGCACCTCGGGCAGGTCGGGATGGCGCTGCTCGCCCGTCACGGCGAGGGCGCGTACCTCCCCGGATTTCGCGGTGGGGATGGAGCCGGTGGAATCGATCACCGCAAGTTCGATCCGCTGCCCCATCAGGTCCGTCAGGGTCTGCGCCAGCCCCCGGTAGAGCACTGTCTCGAAGGCAAAGCCCGCCTTGGAGGAGAACTGCGCGGCGGCGAGCTGATAGCCGACCGAATAGGTGCCGGACTGCACCGCAGGCTGCCGGCGCCCCCGCTCCTCCAGATCCGCCACGGTCCTCAGCGGGGAGCGGGGCGGCACCATGAACAGGGCCATGCTCCGCGTCATGCCCGAAATCGGGCGCAGGTCTTTCACGGGGTCATAGGGAAAGGTCCGGAGCGTCGCCAGATTGACGGCCATGGGCGTGTTGCTGCCCAGGAATAGCGTGTGCCCGTCCGGCGGATCGGATTGCAGGCTGCGTACCGCGATGGCGCCATCCGCGCCCGGCCGGTTCTCCACCACAACGGGCTGTCCGAGCAGCTCGGACAGCTTCTTGCCGAAGAAGCGCGAATACACGTCGGACCCGCTGCCCGCCGCGAAGGGCACCACGATGCGAAGCGCCCGGTTCGGGAAGTCCCCGCCCTGCGCGCGCCCGATCCGCGGCGCGGCCAGCAGGCCGAGCGAGGCAAGGGCCGCGCGGTTGATCCTCCGGCGCGTGGGCGGCGGAATGGGTTCGCTCTCCATGGTCGCTTCCTCCTGTTGCTGCCCCGTTTGGCCGGGGCTTGTGATGCGGAGTGCGCGGCCGGTGCCGTCAGGAGGCTGCTTCGCCCCCCGCTTCCACCTGCGCCCAGCGCTCGTAATGCTTGATGACCGAGACCAGGTCTTCGGGCCCCGAGCCCTGGGACATGGCGAAGGCGAGGAACTGCCGCGTCGCAGGCCCGATCCACATGGGCATGCCCAGCTTCTCCGCCTCGTCGAGGCAAAGCTTCACGTCCTTGTACATGAGCTCTGTGGTGAAGACCGTTGGGAAGCTCCGGTCCAGCACGGCGTTCGGCACGCGGTGCTCCGTGGCATAGGAGCGGCCGCTGGAGGCGTTGAGCACATCGATCATCACGCGCGTGTCGATGCCCGCCTTGGCGCCGAAGACCAGGCCCTCGCAGCAGGCCACGATGCTTGTCGCGGCCATCAGGTTGTTCACCACCTTCATGGTCTGCGCCTGCCCGGCCTCGGCACCGAGATAGAAGATCTTCTGCCCGATCTGCCGGAGCAGCGGCTCCACCGCCTCGAACAGATCGCGCGGGCCTGAGGTCATCACCGCCAGCGTGCCCTTGCGCGCGCCCGCCACCCCGCCGCTGACCGGCGCATCCAGAAGACGGATGCCGTGGCCGGCCAGCTCCTCCGCCACGCGGGCGGACATGGAGGCGCCGGTGGTGGAAAGATCGATCACGGCCTTCACCGCGCTTCCTCCGGCCACCCCGCTGGCCACCTGACGCACGATGGCTGGCGTGGGCAGGCTGAGGAACACCCACTCGCAGCGGGAGGCCACCTCCTCCGGACTGCCGGCGAGCTCCGCGCCGGCCTCGGCAAGCGCCGCGGCCGCGACAGGATTGATGTCATGCACCACGAGCCCATGCCCGTGCTCGGCGAGGCGACGCGCCATGACGCCGCCGATATTCCCCAGGCCGATAAAGCCGAGCCTCATGCGCCATTCCCCCGCGCGGGCGGCAGCCTGGCCGGGCGGGCACCCGGCAGGTGGAGGCAGCATCCAAGGACCGGCCCCCGGGAGGCCGGCACGGTGAGCGGTTCCTGGGCCATCCGGCCATTTCCTCCCGGCAGCTGCCTCGGCCGCCGCTATTTCATTGAATGAAAGTACGTTTCATCAACGCTAGGTTCGACATTCCCGTGGGTCAATGAGAATTCTCCGCCCAGGTTGCCGGCAGCCGGCGGGCAACCCCGGGAAGCCGGGGCGGTTAGGAGAGTTCCCGCTGCCACGGTGCCGCCGGATGCCTTCGGAACTCGAAACCCTCGCCAGTGTCGTCCGCGAAAGGCGCGCCATCCTCTTCGTGGGCGCGGGGCTTTCGATGACGGTCGGGCTGCCCTCATGGCGCCAGCTGATCGAGCATCTGGGCCAGGAGCTTGAACTGGGCACGGAGCTGGTGCTGGGCACCGACAGCACCTACCAGACGCTGGCCGAATACTACCGCCTGCGCAAAGGCAGCATCGGCCCGCTGCGCAGCTGGATGGACCGGAACTGGAGCGTTTCGGACGAAAAGGTTCGGGCCTCGCGCCTGCACGAGATCGTCGTGCAGCTGGACTTCCCCATCATCTACACCACGAATTACGACGCCAACCTGGAGACCGCCTTTCGCGTGCATGGGCGGGACTACGTGAAGATCGCCAACACGCGCGACATCGCCAAGGCCAACCAGGGCGTTACCCAGATCATCAAGTTCCATGGCGATTTCGACGACGACCAGTCGCTGGTGATCGCGGAAACCGATTACCTGAACCGCCTCAGCTTCACCTCCCCGTTGGACATCAAGCTCTGGGCGGACGCGCTGGGCCGCACGCTCCTGTTCATCGGCTACAGCATGTCGGACCTGAACATCCGGCTGCTGCTGCACAGGCTGGCCCAGATCTGGAAGGAATCCGGCCATGAGAAGGACCGGCCCTGCCCCTTCGTCTTCATGTCCCGCCGCAACGAGGTGCAGGAGGCCGTGCTGGGCCAATGGGGCATCAACGTCATCACCGGCGCGGAGGAAGATCCCCAGGCTTCCCTGGCGAACTTCCTGGAAGAACTCGTCCGCCGCGTGCAGGCGCCGGGCTGAAGCCTCCCGCGGCTCCGGGGCCGGATGTCAGGTGCGGGCCGCGAAAGCCTCGACGAGCTTCGTCGGCCCCGACACGATCAGCAGGTCGCCAGGCCTGATGGTGGTTTCCGGCCGCGCATAGGTGAAGTCGGTTTTCGGCCGCTTCACCCCCACCACGGTCACGCCGTACTTGCTGCGCAGGGCGCATTCGGCCAGCGTCCGGCCCTCGGCCTCGCGCGGGGCGCGCGTCTTGCCGATGGCGAAGCCATCGTCGAACTCGATGAAGTCGATCATCTTGCCGGTGACCAGATGCGCCACACGCTCCCCCATCGCGGCCTCGGGATAGACCACGTGATGGGCGCCGGTGCGCTCCAGGATCCGGCCATGCCTGGAGCCGTTCGCCTTCGCCCAGATCTCCCGCACGCCGAGCTCGTTGAGCGCGAGCACGGTGAGCACGCTTGCCTCCAGATCGCTGCCGATCCCCACCACGGCCCGCGCGAACTCGTGCACGCCGAGGCGGCGCAGCGTCTCGGTACTTGTGGCGTCCGCCTGGACCACATGGGTCAGCCGGTCCGCCCAGGACTGGACGAGATGGGCATCCTCGTCGATGCCGAGGACCTCGTGGCCGAGATGGATGAGCGATTCCGCCAGGGCGCTGCCGAAGCGGCCAAGGCCGATGACGACGACCCCGTCTTCCGCGGAAGAAGTGTTGCTAGCCAACGATGGGGCGCTCCTCTGGGTAACGATAGGGCCTCTGCCGGCTGCGCAGCGCCAGGCCGGTCGCGACGGTGATGGTACCGACACGGCCGAGGAACATCAGCACGATCAGCACCGTCTGACCGGCCGGCGGCAGGTCATCGGTGAAGCCGGTGGACAGGCCGACCGTGGCAAAGGCCGAGATGGCCTCGAACAGCACGACCTCCAGGGGAAGGGTGCTCACGCTGAGGAGGACGAGCGTTGCGATGGCAAGCGTGCCGACGGCCAGGAGGAGCACGGTCAGCGCCTGTCGCTGGACGCCGCGCGGGATCCGCCGCCCGAAGGCGGTGACATCGGGCTCCCCGCGGATCTCGGCCCAGACCACGAAGCAGAGCACGAGGAAGGTGGTCACCTTGATGCCGCCGGCAGTTCCGGCGCTGCCGCCGCCGATCAGCATCAGGCCATAGGTGATGGAAATCGTCTCCGGCCGCATCTGCCCCACATCGACGGCATTGAACCCCATCGACCGCGTCGCGACGGAGTGGAAGACCGCCCCGAGCAGCTTTCCCGCGGGATCGAAGGGCCCGAGGGTGCTCGGATTGCCCCATTCATAGGCCAGGACCGCCACCGCCCCTCCCAGGAGGAGCACGGCGGAGCCGAGCAGCGTGGCCTTGGTATGGACCGACCAACGGGCAGCCTGGCGCGGCATCTGCCGCAGCTCGTGGAGGACGGGAAAGCCGATCCCGCCGATGCTCGCCGCGATCATGATCGGGGCCAGGATCAGCGGATCGAGCGCGAAGCCCATGACGCTGTCGGAAAAGGTCGAGAAGCCGGCATTATTGAAGGCCGACATCGCGTGATACAGGCCGTTCCAGACCGCCTCCCCCCAGCCCTGCCCATGGCCGAGGCGCAGCCGCAGCGTCAGGATGGCGGCGACGGCCAGCTCGACCGTGATCGTCACGAGCAGGACCAGCCGCAGCACCGCCGCGATATCGCCAAGGGCAAGGCCGCGTGTCTCAGCCTGGGCAAGCAGGCGGGTGCTGAGCTGCAGCCGCCGGGACACAAGAAGGCCAAGCAGCGTGGCCCCGGTCATGATCCCGAAGCCGCCGACCTGGAACAGGACCAGGATCACCACCTGCCCGAACACCGACCAATAGACGGGCGTGTCCACCACGATGAGACCGGTGACGCAGACCGCCGAGGTGGCGGTGAACAGCGCGGTCAGGAACGAGGCCGCGCCCTCCCCGCTGCGGGACACGGGGAGCATGAGCAGGACGGTGCCGAGCGCGATGGCCAGGAGGAAGGCCAGCGGCACCAGCCGGGCCGGGTGCTGAAGCGTGCGCAACAAGCCGTTCCCCTCGATCTTTCCATGCGCGCCCAGGGCCACGCTCAGGCCGGGCGCCCTGCGCGCCGGATGGCGCGCCAGGCCTGGCCTCGGCCATCCCCGTCAAGGCGGGCCTGCGGCCTCACGCCGCCAGCGCCGCGTCCACGGCCTCGCCGAGGCGCGCGACGATCAGGTCGATCTCCTCCTTGCTGGCGGTATAGGGCGGGGCGAGCAGGATGTGGTCGCCCACCACGCCATCCACCGTGCCACCGCCGGGATAGATGGCCAGGCCACGGGCCAGCGCCTCCTCCTTGATCCGCAGGTTCAGCTTGCGCGCGGGATCGAAAGACCGGCGCGTGGTGCGGTCCTCCACCATCTCGATCGCCTGGAACAGCCCGCGCCCGCGGATATCGCCGACATGGCGGTGGTTGCCGAAGCGTTCGGTCAGCCCGGTTTCCAGCCGGGCACCCAGCACCCGCACGCGCTCCAGCAGCCCGTCACGCGCGATCACCTGCTGCACCGCCAGCGCCGCCGCGCAGGCCACGGGATGGGACAGGTAGGTGTGCCCATGCGCGAAGGCGCCCGATCCGGCCATGATCGGCTCCAGCACGCGGTCATTCATCAGGATGGCGCCGATCGGCTGGTAGCCGCCGCCCAGCCCCTTCGCGATGGCCTGGATATCCGGCGCCACGCCCTCCTGCTCCCAGGCATGCAGCGTGCCCGTGCGGCCCATGCCGCTCATCACCTCGTCCAGGATCAGCAGGGCGCCGTGGCGGTCGCAGATCGCGCGCACCGCGCGGAAATAGCCGGCGGGGGGCGGCACGCAGCCCGAGGTCGCGCCCACCACCGTCTCCGCCACGAAGGCGGCCACGTTCTGCGGGCCAAGCCGCTGGAACTCCGCCTCCAGCTCCTCCGCCAGCCGCGCGACATAGCCTGCCTCGTCCTCTCCATCCTCCATCCCGCGATAGGCGAAGGCCGGGGAGACATGGCTGAAGCAATCCGCCAGCAACGGCGCATAGGGCGCGCGCCGCCCCGCATTTCCCCCCGCCGCCAGGGCGCCGAGCGTGTTGCCGTGGTAGCTCTGCCGCCGGGCGATGAAGCGCGTGCGCCCGGGCTCGCCCTTCTCCAGGAAGTGTTGCCGCGCCAGCTTCAGCGCCGCCTCCATCGCCTCCGACCCGCCGGAGACGAAATAGGCGCGGCTCAGCCCACCCGGCTCATCCCCCACCAGGATCTCGGCCAGGCGCTCGGCCGGGTCATTGGTGAAGAAGCCGGTATGCGCGTATTCCAGCGCCCCGGCCTGGGCCCGCACGGCCGCGACGACATCCGGATGCCCATGGCCGAGGCAGGACACCGCCGCCCCGCCGGAGGCATCCAGCACCTGCCGCCCATCCCCCAGATGCAGCCAGGAACCCTGCCCCCCGACAGCCATGGGCGGGGCGGCACGGCCGCGATGCAGGATACGGGAGGTCATCGGGAGTCCCTTGCCGGTGTGGGGCGCCGAGTTTGTTCCAAAGCGCCGCTTCCGTCACACTCCCTCCATGCGGATCGCCCTCATCCATGCCCTGCGCCATTCCCCCCCGCCGACCGAGGCCGCCTTCGCCCGGCTCTGGCCCGAAGCGGTGCTGATGAACCTGCTGGATGACAGCCTCTCGGCCGACCTCGCGCGGGATGGCACCCTCACCCCCGCCATGACGGACCGCTTCCTCACCCTGTCCCGCTACGCCAGGGGGACAGGGGCGGATGCCATCCTCTTCACCTGCTCGGCCTTCGGCCCCTGCATCGAGGCGGTGGCGGCGGAAATGGCCCCCATGCCCGTGCTGAAGCCGAACGAGGCCATGGTGGCGGATGCCGCCGCCATCGGGGGCCGGATCGGCCTTCTCGCCACCTTTCCCCTCACGCTGGAGAGCATGCTGCCGGAATTCCCCCCGGGCGTCACGGTCGTCCCATGCCTCGCGGAAGGCGCGCTGGAGGCGCTGAACCGCGGCGATGCCGAGGCGCATGACCGCCTGGCGGCCGAGGCGGCGCGGCGCCTGGCGGATTGCGACGCCATCGCCCTGTCCCAGTTCAGCCTCGCCCGCGCCGCGCCGCTGGTGGCCGCGGCCACGGGAAAGCCCGTTCTCACCACGCCCGACAGCGCCGTGAAAGCGCTCCGTGCCCGGCTCGGTGCCTGAAAGCCACCGGGCAACTTGTCAGACAAGTCTATCATTGTGCTATAGCACTTCCACGTCGCCGGCCCGGGCCGGCCGCGCCCAGATCCTGACGAGGAAGTGCCCATGCCCATCACCGGCGAGATGCTGATCGGGGCCACCGCGGTCCGCGGCACCGACAAGCCCATCCGTGCGATCGAGGCCGCGACCGGCCAGCCCATGGAGCCCGCCTTCGGCGGCGGCGGCGCGGCCGATGTGGACCGCGCCTGCGCCCTGGCCTGGGCCGCCTTCGATACCTATCGCGAGACCACGCCCGATATCCGCGCGGATTTCCTGGAAGCCTGCGCCCAGGCAATCATGGATATCGGCGACGAGCTGATCACCCGCGCCATGGCCGAGAGCGGCCTCCCCCGTGGCCGGCTGGAGGGCGAGCGCGGCCGCACCGTCGGCCAGCTCCGCCTTTTCGCGAAGGAGGTGCGGGAGGGCTCCTACCTCACCGCCCGCATCGACCCGGCCATGCCGGACCGCGCGCCCCTGCCCCGCCCGGACCTGCGCCTGCGCATGATCCCGCTCGGCCCCGTGGCCGTGTTCGGCGCCTCCAACTTCCCCCTCGCCTTCTCCGTGGCCGGTGGCGACACCGCTTCGGCGCTGGCCGCCGGCTGCCCCGTGGTGGTGAAGGCCCATTCCGCCCATCCCGGCACCTCCGAGCTGGTGGGCCGCGCCATCCAGGGGGCGGTGAAGGCGGCCGGCCTGCCGGAAGGCGTCTTCTCCATGCTCTTCGGCTCCGGCCAGGTGGTCGGGCAAGGGCTGGTGGCGGATCCGCGCATCAAGGCCGTGGGCTTCACCGGGTCGCGCGCCGGTGGCACCGCGCTGATGAGGACCGCCGCCGCCCGCCCCGAGCCCATCCCCGTCTATGCGGAGATGAGCAGCATCAACCCCGTCTTCCTGCTGCCCAGGGCCATGGCCACCCGCGCCGCCGCCATGGGCAAGGCCTTCGTCGGGTCGCTGACCCTCGGCGCTGGCCAGTTCTGCACCAATCCCGGCCTGGTGCTGGCGCTGGAAGGGCCTGAGCTGGACAGCTTCCTCGCCTCCGCCACCGAGGCGCTGGGCGGCGCCCCGGCCCAGACCATGCTGACCCCCGGCATCCTCAGCGCCTACCAGACCGGCGTCTCGCACCTGGCGGGCAACAACCGCGTGCGGAAGGTGGCCTCCGGCCAGCTCGCCACCGCCAGCACCCAGGGCGAGGCCGCGCTGTTCGAGACGACCGCCGCCCACTTCATGGAGGACCCTGCGCTGTCCGAGGAGGTCTTCGGCGCCGCTTCCCTCGTCATCCGCTGCCCGGATGTCGAGACGATGCTGCGCCTGGCCGAGGGGCTGGAAGGCCAGCTGACCGCCACCATCCAGATGGAGGAAGGCGACATCGAGATGGCGAGGAAGCTTCTGCCGGTGCTGGAGCGCCGCGTGGGCCGCATCCTCGTCAACGGCTACCCCACCGGAGTGGAGGTGAGCCACGCCATGGTGCATGGCGGCCCCTACCCCTCCACCGCCGATGGCCGCTCCACCTCCGTCGGCACCCTGGCCATCACCCGCTTCCTGCGGCCCGTCTGCTACCAGGACATGCCGGAAGGCCTGCTTCCCCCGGCACTGCGCGACGGCAACCCGATGGGGCTCTGGCGGCGCGTGGATGGGGTTCTCGGGCAGGATCAGTAGCGGCTGCCGCCCGGGCGGGGGCCGCTCCCCCGCCCCCCTTGCCGGGGAGCCGCAAGGCTCCCCGGACCCTCACCCCTCCGGCTGCAGCAGGAACACCAGCACCGAGCGCCCGGTGGCCTGGTACGCCGTTCCGAACTCGAAGGCCTCGCCCTCCTCGTCCTCCGGCAGGTTGGTATCGGCCAGGAGTTCCCAGCCCTTTCCGCCCGGCGCTTCCGGCAGGGTGAACTCCACCACGTCGTGATAGCCGTTGATGACCAGCAGCACGGTCGCGTCCTGGCCGCGCTTGCGGATGCCGGTCACCTGCGCGCGGCCATCCATCATCATGCCGAAGCACTTGGCATTCGTGTCCTCCCAGTCGCCCGGCTGCATCTCGCCGCCATTGGCATTGACCCAGGTGACATCGCGGACGCCCAGCTCCTCGTTCATCTCGCCGGTGAAGAAGCGGGTCCGGCGGAGGATGGGGTATTTGTGGCGGAGCGCCAGCAGCTTCTGCGTGAAGCAGATGAGGGACTGGCCTTTCTCCTCGATCTCCCAGTTGAGCCAGCTGATCTCGTTGTCCTGGCAATAGGCATTGTTGTTGCCGCCCTGGGTCCGGCCGAATTCGTCCCCCGCCAGCAGCATCGGCGTTCCCTGCGCCAGGAGTAGGGTGGCCAGCAGGTTGCGCATCTGCCGCTCGCGCAGCGCATTCACCTCGGGGTCGTCGGTCGGCCCCTCCGCCCCGCAGTTCCAGGAACGGTTGTGCGAGTGGCCGTCATTGTTGTTCTCGCCATTCGCCTCGTTGTGCTTCTCGTTGTAGGAAACCGTGTCGTTCAGCGTGAAGCCGTCATGGGCGGTGATGAAGTTCACCGAGGCCCAGGCGCGCCGGCCGCTGTTGTTGAACACGTCGGCCGAGGCGCAGAGGCGCGGGGCCAGCTCCGCCGGCGTCGCCTCGCCGCGCCAGAAGTCGCGCACGGTGTCGCGGAACTTGTCGTTCCACTCCGCCCAGCCCGCGGGGAAGCCGCCCACCTGGTAGCCTCCGGGGCCGCAGTCCCAGGGCTCCGCGATCAGCTTCACCGTCTGCAGCACCGGGTCCTGCTGGCAGACCTTCAGGAAGCCGCTCTGCTCGTCGAAGCCATGCGGCTCGCGCGCCAGGATGGTGCCCAGGTCGAAGCGGAAGCCGTCGATATGCATCTCCTGCACCCAGTAGCGCAGGCTGTCCGTCACCATCTGGATCACGCGGGGATGGGAAAGGTTCACCGTGTTCCCGGTGCCGGTGTCGTTGATGTAGTAGCGCTTCTGGTCCGGCAGCAGGCGGTAGTAGCTGGCGTTGTCGATGCCCTTGAAGGAAAGGGTCGGCCCCTTCTCATTGCCTTCGGCCGTGTGGTTGTACACCACGTCCAGGATCACCTCGAGCCCGGCCTCGTGCAGCCGCGCCACCATCTCCTTGAACTCGCGCAGGCTATTCGGCACGTCCGATGCGTAGCGCGGATCCGGCGCGAAGAAGCCGATGCTGTTGTATCCCCAGTAGTTCGTCAGGTCCTTCTGGAGCAGGAAGTCATCGTTGATGAAGGTATGGACAGGCAGCAGCTCCACCGAGGTAACGCCGAGGGACTTGATGTACTCCACCACATCCTTCTGGCCGAGCCCGGCATAGGTGCCGCGCAGGTCCTCTGGCACCTTCGGGTGCAGCCTGGTGAAGCCCTTCACATGCGTCTCGTAGACGATGGTGTGGTCCCAGGGCACGAAGCGGCGGCCGGGCTCGCCATGCCAGTCGAAGTTCGGGTCCACGATCACGCATTTCGGCATGAAGGGGGCGCTGTCGCGCTCGTCGAAGGTCAGGTCGTCCCCGGTTTCCATCTGGTAGCCGAAAACGGCCGGATCCCAAGTCAGGCTTCCCGCATGGGCGCGGGCATAGGGGTCCAGCAACAGCTTGTTCGGATTGAAGCGGTGGCCCGCCTCCGGCTCATAGGGCCCATGGACGCGGTAGCCGTAGAAGGTGCCGGGCCCGACATCGGGCAGATAGCCGTGGAAGATCTGGTTCGTGTATTCCGGCAGCTCGATCCGCTCGATCTCCCGCTTCCCGGTGCTGTCGAAGAGGCACACCTCCACCTTCGTCGCATTCGCCGAGAAAAGCGCGAAATTCGTGCCGGCGCCGTCCCAGTTCGTCCCGCGCATGGCGGGCGTGCCTTCCTTGATCCGAGACTTGATGATGTCCGCCAAAATACGTTCCGATCGTGATGCCTGCGGGGCGGGCGCGCCCTTGCGCGGCGGGAACGACGCAGGGTGGATGCTGGTTTGCTCCTTCGGCCCGCCTACGCGGACTTGATGAGCCGCCCTTGCCGCCAAGCCACACCCCCCGGATGATCCGGCCGAGGCGGAGGACGGATGAGGACCTATCTCTGGATCGCCCTGGGCGGGGCCCTGGGCAGCCTGGCGCGGGCCTGGGGCTCGGCGCTGGCCCTGCGGCTGGCCGGTGCTGGCTTCCCCTGGGGCACCATCGCCATCAACGTCACCGGCTCTTTCGTCATCGGCGCCTTCGCGGCCTTCAGCATGCGGTCCGGCGCGCATCCGGATCTGCGCGCCTTCGTCATGGTCGGGCTCTGCGGCGGCTTCACCACCTTCTCCGCCTTCAGCCTGCAGACGCTGGAACTGCTCCAGGACGGGCGCATGCTCTCCGCCCTGGCGAATGTCGCCCTCTCCGTCCTGCTTTGCCTGGGTGCCGCCGCGGCAGGCCATGCTCTGGCCAGCGGAGGACCGTGACGCGGGATCGTTGCCTTGCCGAATCCCCTGTTGCCGGGCCGATGGAATGCAAGTTGCGAAGCCCGCGCATGAATTCGTGATCGCAGCCCCCGCTTGACCGTTCCGTTTCACCGATAGGCCGATTCGGAACTCGCCTCATGCTCGCATGCACCCTGGCGCTGGTCCTTCTGATGGATGTCTCCGGCAGCGTGTCCCAGACCAACTACGAGATGCAGCGCGACGCCACCGCGGCCGCGCTGCGCGATCCCACCATCACCCGCCTCGTCGAGAACCAGGGCGGCGTCGCCGTCACTGCCATGGAATGGTCCTGGACACAGACCACCACCGTGCCATGGGCCGTGCTGCGGAATGTGGAGGATGCCCGCGGCTTCGCCGACCGCCTGGCCGCCACCACCCGCTCCCATGCCGGCTCCACCCATATGGGCGAGGCGATCCATGCGGCCATCGACCGGTTCGAGCAGGCGCCCTGCAAGGCGGAGCGCATGGTCATCGACATCTCCGGCGACGGCGGCAGCAATGGCGGCCGCCCCGTGGAGGAGGCGCGCGGCCGCGCCATGGAGGTCGGGATCGTGGTGAACGGGCTTCCCATCCGCACGCCGGAGGAACCCGACATCGTCGAATACTACCGCAGCTCCGTCGCCACGGTGGGCGGCTTCGTCATGGAAGCAGATGGCTGGCCCGGCTTCAGGCTCGCCATCCGCCGCAAGCTGGCGCTGGAGATCGCCTCGCGCTGAGCCGCGCGCCTCAGGCCACGCGCAGCACCTCGTCCAGCGTGCCGATGAACAGGTCCGCCTGCTCGCGCGAAAGGCAGAGCGGCGGACGGATCTTCAGGATGTTCGCGCCGGGGCCGGAAGCGCTGATCAGCACGCGGCGCTCGCGCAAGGCGTTCACGATGCGCGCCGTCTCCGCCGTGGCGGGCTCGCGCGTCGCGCGATCCGTCACCATCTCGGCGCCGATCGAAAGCCCGGCGCCGCGGACATCGCCGATGATCGGGTGGCGCTCGGCTAGGGCCGCAAGCCCGGCCAGGAGATGCGCGCCCACCGCCGCCGCATTCTCCGGCAGCCTCTCGTCCCGCAGCACCTGCAGCACCGCCAGCCCCGCGGCGGCGGAGACGGGATTGCCGCCGAAGGTGTTGAAGTAGCGCACGGAGCCGCCGAAGCGCTCCAGCAGCTCCGGCCGGATGGCCAGCCCCGCCACCGGATGCCCGTTCCCCATGGGCTTGCCCATGGTGACGATGTCCGGCTCCACGCCATGCCGCTGGAAGCCCCACATCGTCCCGGTGCGCCCGAAGCCCGGCTGCACCTCATCCGCGATGAACAGCGCGCCCGCCGACCGGGCTGCCTCCGCCGCCTGGGCCAGGAAGCCGGCGGGATCGGGGAACACGCCATCCGAGGTGAACATCGTGTCCACCAGCAACGCGCAGGGCCGGATGCCATGGCGGCGCAGATCGGCGAAGGCCGCAGCGATATCCGCCGCGAAGCGCGCCGGCATCCCGGGCCCGCCACGATACGCATCCGGCGGCGCCACCGCCGTCACATGCCGCCCCAGCGGCACGCCCTCGCCCAGGGAAGGAGACAGCTCGGCCAGCGACGCCGTCACCCCGTGATAGGCGAGCGAGGTGACCACGATGCCTTCGCCGCCCGTATGCGCCCGCGCGATCCGCAGCGCCAGGTCATTGGCCTCGGACCCCGTGCAGGTGAACATCACATGGCCCAGCGAGGCCGGGAAGGTCGCCAGCAACGCCTCGGCATAGTCCAGCACCGTCTCGTGCAGGTAGCGCGTATGGGTGTTGATCCGGCCCGCCTGCCGCGCGATCGCCTCCACCACATGCGGGTGCGCGTGCCCGAGGGATGCGACGTTGTTGTAGCAGTCGAGGTAGCGGTTGCCCTCGGCATCGAAGAGCCAGGCACCCTCGCCCCGCACCAGATGCACGGGATGCTCGTAGAACAGCCGGTAGGCCGGGCCCAGCAGCCGCTGCCGCCGCTCCACCATCGCCCGCTCCTGCGCGCTCAGCCCCGTGGCGCGGGTGGGATCGAAGGCGTTGATCATGGCCATGCCCTTGGGCGCGGTATCCGGCATCGCCGTCATCCTTCGATCGTTGCGTGGGAAAGCCGCGCGAGCCGTTCCAGCCCGTCGCGGGCCCGGGGCATGTTGCGCAGGATATAGGCCGCGTTCTCCGGCTGCCGCCGCGCGCGCCAATGGGTGATCAGCACCGTCATCGCCATGCGCGTGGCGATCAGCACGGGCAGCAGCGCCGCCTCCGCCGCGGGCAGCGGCAGCACCGAGCGGTAGCCGGCCAGGAAGGAAGCCGGGCCGGAGAGCGGGTCATCCCCGGGCGCCAGGAGATAGGCGCAGGCCGTCGCCACCTCCTGCAGGCGGGAGGCGCGGACCATGTCGCCGAAGTCGATGATGCCCGCCAGCCGCGCGGGGTCATCGGCATCCACCAGCACGTTGTGCGGGTTCAGGTCGTTATGGATCACCTGCATGGGCAGCCCGGCCAGCGCGGCCGCCGCGCCATGCTCGAAGCGGTCCAGCGCCGCCGCCGCCAGCGCCCGCAGCCCCGCATCCTCCACATCGCCCAGGAAGGCCCGCAGCGCCGGTGCCTCCCGGATATCCCAGAGCAGGCGGCGCGTATCGGCCGGATGCGCGAAACCCTCCAGCGCCCGGTCCAGCCGCGCCGCCAGCACGCCGAGTCCGCGCGCGGAGCCCAGCGCCTCCGTCATCACCCGCCCGGGCAGGAAGCTCAGCACGCGCAGCAGGCAGGGCCGCCCATCCTCGGCCGCGAAGGAGGCCGAGGTGCCGCCATCCCGCGCGCGGATCATACGCGGCAGGGGCAGCCCGGCGCCCGCCGCTTCCAGGTGCAGCAGCGCCGCCGTCTGGAAATCCGTGATGGCTGGGTCCTCGTCCGGATGCGCCACCTTCACCAGCAGCGGCGGCCCATCGGCGCGGTCCAGTCGGAAGTTCCGGTCCCGCTCCCCGCCCAGGGCATGCAGCGCGCCGTCCAGCCCCCAATGCAGGGCCAGCGCCCGGCCCAGCGCGGCCGGATCGATCACCGGCGGGGCCGCCAGGATCAACGGATCGAGCAGCGGGTCGGCGCGCTTCGGCACGGTCGGGTTCAGCCTCCTGGCCTGCAGGGATGCCGGGCCGGTCTAGCCCATGCCGCCTGCCCCGGCCATTGCCGCCGGCACCCACGCCCGCCACCCTGCGCCCCCGCATGAATGATCGCGCGCTCCGCTATTTCCTGGCCGTGATCCGCGCCGGTTCCATCCGCGGCGCGGCCGAGGCGCTGAACCTTGCCGCCTCGGCCGTCAGCCGGCAGGTGGCCGAGCTGGAGGCCGAATGCGGCGTCGCGCTGCTGGAACGCCTGCCCCGCGGCATCCGCCCCACCGAGGCCGGCCGCATCGTCACCGCCCATGCGCTGCGCCAGGCCGAGGATTCGGCCCTTCTGGCCGAAAGCCTCCAGCGCCTGCGCGGCATGCGCCAGGGCCGGGTGCGCCTGCATTGCGGCGACGGCTTCCTGCCGGACCTGATGGAGAACGGCCTCGCCGCCTTCGCCGAGGCGCATCCGGGACTCTCCTTCCAGGTCGCGCTCGGCACCACCGACGCCATCCTGGCCGCCCTCGCGGAAGGCGAGGCCGAGCTGGGCTTGGCCTACAACCCGCCCGCCCATCCGGCGCTGCGTTCCCTCGCGCTTTCGCGCCAGCCCCTGGCCGCCATCCTGCCCGCCGCCCATCCGCTGGCCGGCGACCCGCGGCCCCTGCGCGACTTCGCATCCCTTCCCGCCGCCCTGCTGCCGCCCGATCACGGGGTCCGCCGCCTGCTCGGCCGGGTGGAGGCGGATGGCGGCTTCCGCCTGCCGCCACGCCTGGAATCCGCCTCCTTCGAGATGCATCGCCGCTTCGTCCTCGCCGGTCTCGGCGTCGCCTTCCTGCCCCGCTTCGCGGCGGCCCGCGAGATCACGGACGGCACGCTGGTCGCGGTGCCACTGGCCGATCCCATCCTGGCCGAGGCCAGTGCCCATCTCCTCGCCCGCGCCAGTGGCCGCCTGCCGGAAGCGGCGGAGCGCATGGCGGACTGGCTGATCGCCCATCTCCGCGCCCTGCGGTGAAGCGTTGCCGGAGCGGCAACGAGCCGTTCGAAAAGCTCTGCTTGTTGGAACGCCCGGCCCACCCGATCCTGCCCCGGCAGGGCATCGGAAGACGGGCATGGCGATCGCGACGGTCGGGGTGGTGGGCCTCGGCAATATGGGCCTGGGAATGGCGGCCACCCTGGCGCGCAAGGGTTTCGCCGTGCTGGGCCACGACATCAGCGAGGCGCGCCGCCCCGCCGCCGAGGACGCCGGCATCCGCTTCCTGTCCCTGGCCGAGGTGCTGAACGGGGCGGACGCCCTCGTCTTCTCCCTGCCCTATGCGCGCGACGTGGAAGCCGTCGTCACCGCCCCCGGCGGCCTCCTCACCCGATTGGACCGGGAGGTGGTGGTGATCGACACATCCACCTCCGATCCGGTCACCACCCGCCGCCTCGCTGCGCGGCTGGCCGAGGCTGGCCATGGCCTGCTGGACGCGCCCGTCAGCGGCGGCCCCTCCGGCGCGGCCGAGGGCACGTTGACGGTGATGATCGGCGGGGACGAAGCGCATCTGAACGCGGCCCGGCCGGTGATCGAAGCGATCTCGGCCAGGGCCGTGCATGTCGGCCCCTCCGGCGCCGGCAACATCGCCAAGCTGGTGAACAACCTTCTCGTCGCGGCCCATCTCATCACCACGGGCGAGGCGATGCGCCTTTCCGAAGCCGCGGGCCTGCCGGCGGAGGATGCGCTGAAGGTGGTGAACGCCGCCACCGGCCGCAGCGCGATCAGCGAGGTGATGATGCCCCGCTGGATCCTGCCCGGTACCTTCGACAGCGGCTTCGCGGCGGGGCTGATGCGCAAGGATGTGCGCCTCGCCCTCGAACTCGCGGAAGCCACGGGCAGCGAACTGCCCCTCTCCGCCCATGTCGCCCGGATCTGGGACGAGACGCGCGCCCGCATCACGGATGCCGATGACTTCACCCGCATGGCCGACCACCGGAAGGACAACCCCGATGCCTGACGGCGCCACCCTGCCCAACGCCTCCGCCCGCATCGCGGAGCTTCTCGCCACCCTTCTCCCCGGCGCCCGGGTCGGCAGCTTCGTCGCGGGTGAGGTGGTGGAAGGCACAGGCGAAAGGCTGGACCTCACCAACCCCGCCGATGGCCGCGTCTTCCTCTCCTATGCCGATGCCGGCCCCGCCGTGGTGGATGCCGCCATGAGGGCCGCCCGCCAGGCCCAGCGCCAGTGGTGGGGCATGACCGCCGCCGCGCGTGGCCGCGCCATGTGGGAGGTCGCGCGCCTCATCCGCCAGCACGCCGATGCCCTGGCGGAGCTGGAAACACTCTCCGCCGGCAAGCCCATCCGCGACACGCGCGGCGAGGTCGCGAAGGTGGCGGAGATGTTCGAATACTATGGCGGCTGGGCCGACAAGCTGCATGGCGAGGTCATCCCCGTTCCCACCAGCCACCTGAACTACACGCGCCCCGAGCCCCATGGGGTGGTGGTGCAGATCACGCCCTGGAACGCGCCGGTCTTCACCGCCGGCTGGCAGATCGCCCCTGCCATCTGCGCGGGCAATGCGGCGGTGCTGAAGCCATCGGAGCTGACCCCCCTCACCTCCCTCGCCCTCGGCGCCCTCATCGACCGGGCCGAGGGCATCCCGCGCGGCCTCGTCTCCGTCCTCGCCGGCGCGGGACCGAGCACGGGGGCGGCGGCGGTCTCCCATCCCGAAACCCGCCTTGTCGTCTTCGTCGGCAGCGCCGAGGCGGGCGCGGCCATCGCCGCCGCCGCGGCGCGCAATATCGTTCCCAGCCTGCTGGAACTCGGCGGCAAGTCCGCCAACATCGTCTTCGCCGATGCGGACATCCCCCGCGCCCTGATCGGCGCCCAGGCCGCGATCTTCGGCGGGGCGGGCCAGAGCTGCGTCGCGGGCTCCCGCCTCCTGGTCGAGCGCTCCATCCATGCCGAGTTCGTGGAGCGCCTGGCCCGCGCCGCCGCCCACATCCCCTTCGGCCAGCCCACCGATCCCGCCACCCAGATCGGCCCCATCAACAACCGTCGGCAGTTCGACCGGATCACCGGCATGGTGGACGAGGCCGCACGCGCCGGGGCCCGCATCGCCACGGGTGGCGGCTGCCCCGAGGCACTGCACCGCACCGGCGGCTTCTTCTACGCCCCCACGATCCTCGACGCCGTCTCCCCCAACGCCGCCATCGCGCGGGAGGAGGTCTTCGGCCCCGTCCTCGCCGTGCTGCCCTTCGATACCGAGGAGGAAGCGATCACCCTCGCCAATGCCACGCCCTTCGGCCTGGCGGGCGCCGTGTGGACGGGGGCTGTCGGCCGCGCCCACCGCGTCGCGGCCGGGGTGCGGGCCGGCACCTTCTGGATCAACAGCTACAAGACCATCAACGTCGCCTCGCCCTTCGGCGGCTTCGGCCGCAGCGGCTTCGGCCGCTCTTCCGGGCGGGAGGCGCTGGCGGCCTATACCCAGGCGAAGAGCGTGTGGGTGGAGACGGCGGCGCAGCCGGGGGTGGCCTTCGGCTATGTTGGGTAGCAGGCCGGGGCACGGCACCTTCGCTGCCATTCGCCGGGCGCGCGCCCTCCATCTGAACAATCCGGTCCAAATCCCGCGCATGGGCGCCTATACTGCGACCACTGCAGGGAGGCTCTCGCCATCAGCACCGTCTGTTCCGAATGCGTGGTCCGTGACCAGTCGCTCTGCGGCAGCCTGAACGACGAGGAGCTGCTCACCCTCAACCGCATCGGCCGCCAGCGCCGCCTGGCGCGGGGGGAAACCCTCGTCTGGGCGGGCGAGGAGGCGGTGGTCTGCGCCAATCTTCTCACCGGCGTGCTGAAGCTCAGCGCCACCACGGCGGATGGGCGGGAGCAGATCGTCGGCCTTCTCTACCCCGCCGATTTCGTCGGCCGCCCCTTCGCCGAAGAGGCGGAGCACAGCATCACCGCCCTCACCGATGTCGAGCTCTGCGTCTTTCCGCGAAAGACCTTTGAGACGGCGCTGGAGAACCATGTGCGGATGGAGCGCCTGCTGCTCCGCCGCACCCTCGCCGCGCTGGACGAGGCACGGGCCCGCATGCTCCTGCTCGGCCGCAAGACCGCCGAGGAAAAGGTGGCGAGCTTCCTGCTGGACATGGCCAGCCACCTGGGCGGCCCCTGCAAGCCCGGCGAGGCAAGCTTCGACCTTCCCCTCACCCGCGCCCAGATCGCGGATGTGCTGGGCCTGACCATCGAAACCGTCAGCCGGCAAATGACGAAGCTGAAGCGGGATGGGCTGATCGGCCTTCCCTCCGGCCGCATGGTCACCATCCGCGACCGGCAGGCGCTGCAGCACCGTGCGGAAGCAGCCTGAGGCGGCGCGACGCTCGTTCTGATCCGCCGGTTCCCGGAGAGGGCTCTGCCCTCTCCGGACCTCACCCGCCAAGGGCCTGAGGCCCTTGGAACCCCGTCTGGCTGCCGCGGATACGGTGCAACACGGGGTTTCTTAGGTCCCATCCTACCCCTGCAGTCGCCTCGGGTCGTGGACCCGAGGCGCACCGTCAGCCGAGCTTTTCCAAACATCTAAAAGAAGATGATGGTGAGGGGTCCGGGGAGAGGAAGAATTCCTTCTTCCTCTCCCCGGGACAGACCACCACAGCAAACCTGAACAGCTTCAGGCCGCGGCGGTGCCCGTCCGCAGGCAGGCTTCCAGCAGGGCGTCCGTATCCCGCGAGAGCCGCGGCCCTGCCAGTTTGAGCAGCGCCAGTTCCTCGAAGGCCATGGCGCGCCGGCAGCCATCGAAGAAGCAGCGGAGCATGTAGCCCAGCGCCTCCGCTGCCATGCCGGGGCTTGCCGTTTCCAGCGCCCCCGCAAGGTCCTGCGCATGGACCGCGTCCGTGATGTGCTGGCCCCGGATGCGCTCGATCAGCGATCGTTCGATCGCCGAGCCGCCTCCGGAGGGCAGAAGGGAAGTCAGCAGTTCGTCTTCCCGGTCCTGGTGCGGCGGAAGCAGCGCCGCCAGATGGCGAGCCAGGAGCTGGCGTTCCTCTTCCGGGGGCAGGCCGGGCAGGCCATCCGCGATCGTCTCCAGCCGGTCGCACAGCGCGCGCAGCGCCACGTGCTCGGCCACCAGCGCGCGCACCCGCCTGTCCACCCGGTCGTGCCAGGATTCGCAGAACCGCGCCCGGGCCGGCCCGCCGCCACTTCGTTCGAGCACCATCCGGCCTCCTTTGCCGGATGGGTTTGCGCCAGCCCTGATGCCCTTTCTTTGACCTCGATCAACCGGTCTGCGGATGCCTGTCCTCGCGCATGGTCGCGCCTCGGCGGCGGCGGGCACGGCCCGCTGTGGGCTGGCGGCCCTGTTGCTCCGCTGATGCCCGGGGCGGCATGCTGCCCGGGATGACCGAAGCCAGCCCGCTCTCCGCCACCGAGACCGCCCGCCGCATCCGCGCCGGCATCCTCAACGCCACGGCGGTGATGGAAGCCTGCCTGGAACGCGCCCGGGCGCGGGAACCGGTGCTGCGCGCCTTCGCCCATCTGGATCCGGAGGCCGCGCTGGAGAGGGCACGCGCCGCCGATGCCCGCGCCGCCTCCGGCGCCCCCCTCGGCCCGCTGCATGGCCTGCCCCTGGGAGTGAAGGACGTGCTGGATGTGGGCGGCATGCCCTGCGGCTACGGCTCCCCCATCTGGCAGGGCCATGTGCCCCGCGCCGATGCCGCCTGCGTCGCCCTGGCCCGCGAGGCCGGGGCGGTGGTGATGGGCAAGACGGTGACCACCGAATTCGCCACACGCCAGTCCGGCCCCACCACCAACCCGGTGAATCCGGCCCATACGCCGGGCGGTTCCTCCTCAGGTTCCGCGGCGGGCGTCGCGGCGGGGCTCTTCCCCCTGGCCTATGGCACGCAGACCGCGGGCAGCGTCATCCGCCCCGCGGCCTTCTGCGGGATCGTCGGCTTCATGCCCACCCATGGCTCCATCCACCGGGCCGGGATGAAGGTGATGAGCGAATCGCTCGACACCATCGGCGCGCTCGCCCGCACGGTGGCCGATTGCGCCCTGCTGATCGGTGCCGCTTCCGGCCGCGACCTGGGTGACCCGGAGCAGCGGCCGGAACGCGCGCCGCGCCTGTTGCTCTGCCTCGGCCCGCATGCCGCGCAGGCTGCCCCCGAGACCCTTGCACTGATGGAGCGTGCCGCCGAGGCGGCCAGCCGCGCCGGCGCGCAGGTGGCGCGGGGCGAGCTTCCCCCCGTGGTCACCGCTGCGGCCGAGGCCCATCCCATCGTCATGAACGGCGAAAGCGCCCAGGCCCTGGCCTGGGAGCTGGCGCATCACCGGGACCAGGTCTCCGCGGTGCTGCGGGAAAAGCTGGAACCCGCCCGCGCCCTGGGCGCCCGGGCGCTGGAGGAGGCGCGCGCCAGCTTCGCCGCCGCCCAGGCCGCCTTCCCCGGCGCGATCGCGGAATACGACGCCATCCTCACCCCCGCCGCCCCCGGCGAGGCGCCGGAGGGCATTGGCTGGACCGGCGACCCCGCCTTCAACCTGCTCTGGACCGCTCTCCACGCCCCCGCCGTCACCGTCCCGGCCGGCACCGGGCCCCGGGGCCTGCCGCTGGGCCTGCAGCTCGTCGCCGCTCCTGGCCGCGACCGCGACGCTCTCCGCTGGGCGGAGTGGATGCGCCAGGTGATGGGCTGAGGCGTTAGGAGTGAATAACGGGCGGGCATCGAAACCATGCCCGCCCGGCGGGCTGACGGCGTTCCGCCGATCGCACAGATTGCAGCCCATAGGAGGCCCGCATGAGGCTGAGCGAAATTCTGGACGGCATCCGGACCGGCGCGGAGGAAACCCCTGCCGTGATGGCCGCGATCAGGGAGGCGGTGGCGGAGCTGCGCCGCAACGGCACGGGGCTGCATGCCCTGACCGTGGGCGAACCCTTCCCCGATTTCATGCTGCCCTGCCCCACCGGCCGGCTGGTGGAGCGGGACGAGCTGCTGGCCACGGGGCCGCTGGTCGTCACCTTCTTCCGCGGCCACTGGTGCCCGATCTGCGTCGCGGCGCTGGACGCGATGCTCGAATGCCTGCCCGCGATGCGGGAGAGGGGGGCTGGCCTCGTCGCCGTCTCGCCCGAGACAAGCGGCAATGCGCTGCGCCCGGGCTTCAAGGCGCCACCTGGCTTCCGCTTCCTCTCGGATGTGGATAACGGCCTGGCCCTCTCCTGCGGCATCGCCTTCAAGACTCCGCCCGCCTACCGCGCCCTGCTGAGCCGGGAAGGCTGCGACCTTGCGGAGCGCCAGGGCAGCAGCGCCTGGTTCCTGCCCGTGCCCGCCACCTTCCTGGTGGACCGGGAGGGAATCGTGCGCTGGTCCTTCGTGGATGTGGACTTCACCCGGCGCGCCGAACCCGCCGAGGTTCTCGCCGCCCTCCGCGCCCTGCCGGGGTGACGTCCCCCGGCCATCGCCGGGAGCCCTATTCCCGCCGCAGCGTGCGCAGGGGCAGCCGCTTCGATTCCTTCAGCCGGTCCAGCACGATCGATGAACGCACGCGCGCCACGCTCTCATGCGGCAGCAGCACGTCGTTCACCAGCGCCGAAAGCCCCTTCAGGTCCGGCACCACAGCCTTGATGAGGTAGTCGGCGTCGCCGGTCATGGCATAGGCCTCCTGCACCTCGTCGATGCGGGCCACGAGCTCGCGGAAGCGCTGGGCATTGTCGCGGCTATGGGCCGCCAGCGTCACCTGCACGAAGACAAGCAGCCGCAGGCCCAGTGGCTCCGCCGCCAGCTCGGCATGGTAGCCGCGGATCACCCCCGACGCCTCCAGCGCCAGGCGCCGGCGCGAGCATTGCGATGGCGAAAGCCCCACCCGCTCCCCCGCTTCCTGGTTGGTCAGCCGCCCATCCTCCTGCAGCGCTGCAAGGAGGCGGAGGTCGATCGCGTCGAGATGAACGGTTTCCTGCACCAGGAGACGTTAACGCGCACGGAACGTGCATTCAACCACCCGGATCCGCGCGAGTTCGCACGCCTCTCGCATGCGAAGAGGCTTAGCCTTCTCCATAATCAGAGGAGACTTCCATGGGTCCGTTCCCCCACGACGCCCCGCGCGCGATCATCTCCGACCACAACCCTGCCGGCACGGACGGCTTCGGCTTTGTCGAATATGCGAGCCCCGAGCCCGAGAAGCTGCACGCGCTGTTCCGGCAGATGGGCTTCACCGCCGTCGCCCGGCACCGCGCGAAGAAGAGCACCCTCTACCGCCAGGGCGACATCAACTACCTGCTGACCGAGGAGCCCGGCTCCCACGCCATGGGCTTCGCCGCCGAGCACGGGCCCTGCGTGCCCTCCATGGCCTTCCGTGTCGTGGATGCGCAGCACGCCTTCGCGCATGCGGTGAAGAACGGCGCCGAGCCGGTGACCGAGGGCAAGACCATGGACCTGCCTGCCATCAAGGGTATCGGCGGATCCTATCTCTACTTCATCGACCAGTATGGCGAGGGCCGCTCGACCTATGACGCCGAGTTCGAGTGGCTGGGCGAGCGCGATCCCCGGCCGGCGGGCGCGGGCCTCTACTACATCGACCACCTGACCCACAACGTGTTCCGCGGCCGGATGGATGTCTGGTACGCGTTCTACAACAAGATCTTCAACTTCCGGCAGATCCGCTACTTCGACATCAAGGGCGAGTACACCGGCCTCTTCTCCCGCGCGCTCACCAGCCCGGATGGCCGCATCCGCATCCCGCTGAACGAGAGCGCGGATGACGAGAGCCAGATCGAGGAATACCTGCGCGCCTACAAGGGCGAGGGTATCCAGCACATCGCCTGCGGCTGCGACGACATCTACGGCACGATCGAGGGCCTGCGCGAGGCCGGGCTGAACTTCATGCCCGCCCCGCCCGAAACCTATTACGAGAAGGTCGATGCCCGCCTTCCCGGCCATGGCGAGGACCTGGCCCGGCTGAAGAAGAACGGCATCCTCGTGGATGGCGAAGGCGTGGTGGAGGACCGCAAGGCGCGGCTGCTTCTGCAGATCTTCTCCGCCAATGTCATCGGGCCCGTCTTCTTCGAGTTCATCGAGCGCAAGGGCGATGACGGCTTCGGCGAGGGCAATTTCCGCGCGCTGTTCGAGAGCATCGAGGAAGACCAGATCCGCCGGGGCGTGCTCTCCAGCGCGCGCTAGGCGGCGGAGTGACGGGATGGGGGAAGCGCTCCTTCCCCCATGGCCCGCCCGGGCTCGTCGGCAGGGTTTACAGAATACGGCTGACACTCGCCTGTCATACGATAGGTCTTTGATCTAAAAGGGCAAAAAGCTCTGGCCCCGATGTTGCTGCTTCCTGTTCGTGCGCCTCACGGCGCCTGAACCGAGGAAGGAGCCCCTATGCTGCTCAACATGAAGGCCCTGGCACTGACGACCGGGGTTGCGCTGCTCTCCATGGCTGCTCCGGCACATGCGGACGTCATCCTGTCCTTCAACCAGGTGACGCCGGCCCCCTCCAGCGCCGCCTCCTTCTCCGGCCGTGCCGTCCTGACGGACGATGCCTTCGCGAATGGCGGGACGCTCTCCTATTCGCTCGACAGCAGCGGTGCGACCGTGACCGGCGCCGAGGGGGTCATCTCCCTCTTCGTCTCGGCCGTCATCCAGGGCTTCAGCCTCACCCTGTCCGACCAGGACTTCCTCCAGCCCGGCGCCTTCCCCGCCGGCACCACCGCCACGGCGACCATCACCACCGCGCCGGGTGGCCTGCCCTTCGGCAGCATCAACGTGGACAACCCCCTTTTCTCCCTGGACGTCACCCTCGCGGGCGCCAGCTTCTCGGGCCTCTTCAGCTCGGGCTTCCTCTGCACGACGGCGCCCTGCAGCTTCACCGGCGAAACCACCGTTGCCATCCCCGAGCCCGCCTCGATGGCCCTGCTCGGCGCCGGCCTGCTGGGCCTTGGCATGCTGCGCCGGCGCAAGCCCGCCGAAAACGTCGCCTGATCCAGCGCCCCCGCTCTCCCCGCCCCACCATCGGACATCCGCCGCAACGGCGGGTCCGGGCGGGGGGAGCGCCCTTGCGCCAGGGCGGACGAATGCCCGGCCCGCGCGTTACTCCCGGCGATCAGGAGTGATGCGATGGGCTTGCTGGTGGACGGCCAGTGGCGGGACGAGGGCTATGACACGACATCCACCGGCGGCCGCTTCATCCGGAAGGACAGCGCCTTCCGGAACTGGATCACGCCCGATGGCTCGCCCGGCCCATCCGGCGAGGGCGGCTTCGCGGCCGAGCCGGGCCGCTATCACCTCTATGTCTCCCTCGCCTGTCCCTGGGCGCATCGCGCGCTGATCATGCGCGCCCGCAAGGGGCTGGAGGAGGCGATCACCCTCTCCGTCGTGCATTGGCGCATGGGCAAGGATGGCTGGAGCTTCGAGGAAGGCCCCGGCGTCATCCCCGATACGGTCAACCACACCCGCTTCCTGCACCAGGTCTACACGGCGGCGAACCCGCGATATTCCGGCCGCGTCACCGTGCCCGTGCTGTGGGACAAGCGGCGCGGCACGATCGTGAACAACGAATCCGCCGAGATCATCCGCATGCTCGACCAGGCCTTCGGCGCAGGCGAGCACCATCCGCCGGAGTTGCGCGCAGGGATCGACGCGCTGAACGCAGCGATCTACGACCGGGTGAACAACGGCGTGTACAAGGCCGGCTTCGCCACGACGCAATCCGCCCATGAGGACGCCGTCCGCCCGCTCTTCGACATGCTGGACGAGCTGGACAGGCGCCTGTCACGCCAGCGCTACCTGATGGGCGAACGCCTGACCGAAGCCGATATCCGCCTCTTCACCACCCTGGTTCGCTTCGACCTCGTCTATCACGGCCACTTCAAGTGCAACCTGCGGCGCATCGCGGACTATCCCGCGCTGTTCCCCTATCTGCGCGACCTGTTCCAGACGCCAGGCTTCGGCGAGACCTGCGATTTCGGCCACATGAAGCGCCATTATTACGAGAGCCACGCCTCCATCAATCCAACCGGGATCGTGCCCCTCGGCCCCATCCAGGACCTCGCCGCCCCGCATGGGCGGGATGCGCTGGGATAGCGTTCCGCAGGCCGGTCCCGACCCGCCTTGCGCATCTTGGAAGCCCCGTCCTCCTCCCGGCAGAGTTCCCGATGGCCGGGAGGAGGATCCCATGAAGCACAACACCGCAAGCCGCCGCTTCCTGATCGCGCTCGGCGCCGCGGCGCTGGCCGCGCCCGCCCTGGCCCAGGATTCCGGCATCCGTCTCTTCAAGGTTGTCAGCCCGCGTGACGAGGTGACGATCGGCCTCACCACCGCCGAGCTGAACGCACTTGGCGGCGGGCCGGAGGTGGAGCGCATCGCCCGCAAGCTCGTGGCCGATGGCCAGCTCACCGCCTGGCTCTATGCCGTCGGCCGCGCACCGGACGGGTCCACGCGCTGTGCCGCGCTGCGACGCATCGCGCTGCTGCGGAACGAGACGCTGCGGATCGAGCCGCTCGCCCCCGCCCTCCCGGTCGCCCCGCCACCATCGGGCTGAACGCGGCACCCTGGACGCGGATCCGGCCCTCGGTGAACCTGCTCCGCGCCGGGCGCCAGCCCGGCATGGACGACAAGGAAACCGCCAATGATCGTGGACCTGCGGATCTACACCTGCCAGCCCAACCGCATGGCCGAGTTCGTGAAGCTCTACGAAACCATGGCCTGGCCGCTGCAGAAGAAATACCTGGGCCGCTGCCTGGGCTGGTACACCACGGTGGAAGGGCCGCTGAACCGCGTCGTCCATCTCTGGGCCTATGACAGCCAGGCGGATCGCGAGCAGCGCCGCGCCGCCATGGCAGCGGATCCCGAATTCCAGGCCTACCTCAAGAAGACCGCCGAGCTGGGCGTGCTGCGGGAGATGGAGAACCGCATCGTCGCCCCGGCCCCATTCTACAAGGCCCATCTCGAAGCCGGACAGCAGGCATAGGAAAAGCGGGAAGGGCAGCCCTTCCCGCTCGTCTCGCCCTGTTTTCGCCGGCGCTGCTCGGCGCCGGCGAAAACGCCGCCTCTCCTACAGGCGGGACTTGAGGAAGGCGTTCACGCGCTCCAGCAGGCTTTCGCCCTCCTCCGCCGCATGGCGGCCGCGCCGCTCCGCCTCGTGCCGCGCATGGCCGAACAGGCTCCAGCCACGGTCGCGCGCGTCGTCATAGGTGTCGCGCCCCTCGGCGCGTGCGCGCTTGAACAGATGCCAGCCGCGATCGCGCGCATCGTCATACGCCTCCTCGCCACGATCACGGGCGCGGCCGAACAGACTCCAGCCACGGTCGCGCGCGTCGTCATAGGTGTCGCGCCCCTCGGCGCGCGCGCGCTTGAACAGATGCCAGCCGCGATCGCGCGCCTCGTCATACGCCTCCTCGCCACGATCGCGGGCGCGGCCGAACAGGCTCCAGCCACGGTCGCGCGCGTCGTCATAGGCGTCGCGCCCCTCGGCGCGCGCGCGCTTGAACAGGTGCCAGCCGCGGTCACGCGCCTCGTCATACGCCTCCTCGCCGCGATCGCGGGCGCGGCCGAACAGGCTCCAGCCACGGTCGCGCGCGTCGTCATAGGCGTCCTCGCCCCGGCCGCGCAGGTCGCGGTAATAGGCGCGGCCACGATCCCGCGCGCCCTCATACAGGTCGTCGCCCCGCTCCCGCGCATCGTCATAGAAGGAGGAAGCATAGCGGCGCGCGCGATCGGCGAAGCGCTCGCCCTCCTTCCGCGCCTGGCGCAGATAGGGGCGTGCCCCGCGCCCGGCATGATCCGCATAGTCCCAGGCGCGATGGGCGATCCGGCCCGCCCCGCCGCCCAGGGAACCGATGCCATGCCGCGCCTCATGCGCCAGGGACCGGCCATACCGCCAGGCGCGGTCGGAGAGGCGCTTCGGCGCGGGCTCCTGCCGGCGCAGCGTGTAGACGCCCAGCGCCGCCCCGGCGAGCAGCGCCGCCGCCCCCAGCATCAGCCCGGCCGGCCCCAGCGGGTTCATCTGCGCCTCCAGCAGGAAGGAGGTGCGCCGCGGCGGCGGACCGTCGAGCGAGGAGGTCTCGGCCAGGTCTTCCCTCGGCTCGTACATGTTGTCGCGCCGCTGCTCACGGCCCGGCTGCTCGGAGGATTGGGAGGGCTTGGCGATCTTGCTCATGATCAGGTCCGTCAGTTTCGGGGCGAGGCGGCCCATGGCCGAAACCACCCATCCGCCGCCGCCCACCACCAGGTCCCGAACCGGCGTAGAGCAGGCATAGAGGATGGCCCGCGCCACCACGCGCGGGTGATAGGCCGGCGGCGGGTTCCGCACGCCCGGCGTGCCCATCAGGTTGCGGGCATGCTCCATGTACGGGGTGTCGATCGGGCCGGGCTTGATGAGCGTCAGGCTGATCGGATAGCCCTCGGCGTCGAACTCCGTGCGGAAGCTCTCCGTCACGCCCTTCACGGCGAACTTGGCGGCGGAATAGGGCCCCTGCAGCGCCATCGCGCGGTCGGAGAGGACGCTGCCGATATTGATGATCGCGCCGCCCCGGCCCTTCAGGTGCCGTGTCGCGACCAGCGTGCCATGCACCACGCCCCAGTAGTTCACGTCGAAGACCCGCCGCTGGTCCTCCAGCGGCACATCCTCCAGTTCGCCATAGAGGGCGATGCCGGCGTTGTTGCACCAGGAATCGAAGCCGCCGAAGGCGGCAATGGCGGTCTCGCTGATCCGCTCCACATCCTCCATCCGGGACACGTCGGCCACCACGGGCTCCACGCGCCCGCCCTTGCCGCGGATCTCGGCCGCCAGCGCGTTCAGCGCATCCTCGTTGCGGGCCGCGATCACCAGGGCGGCGCCCTGGTCCGCCGCCTCGCGCGCGGTGGCCAGGCCGATCCCGGAGGTGGCGCCGGTGATGACGATGACCTGTTCCGAGAGAGGCTTCAGCTTCAATGCGGGCATGGGTTGGTTCCTGGGATTTCGGGGTCTCAACGACGGAAGCCCCCCAGGGTTACGCGCCGCGCCCGGCGCGGGAACCGCGCCCCCGCCGGGCATTTTGCGGGGCGGGATCAGCACGATCCCGGGAGGATGGCGGCCCGCCCCCCAAGCCCCGCCCGCTACGCGACGAGGGCCCGTGTCACCCGCCCCTCTGGCTCCGCCATGGCCACTTCCGCGATCACCGGCAGATGGTCCGACGCTTCCCGCGCCGCCTTGTCGGTCCAGCTCCGCAGCAGGGCCGCGCGCGGGCGGGCATAGATCCGGTCCAGCGCGAAAAGCGGCCTGCCCACGGGAAAGGTGCGCGCGAAGGTGCGGGAGGGCAGCGTGCCCAGAAAGGCCCGGTCCACCGGACCATGCGGCTCCCAGTCATTGAAGTCGCCAAGGGCCAGCAGCGGATCCGGCGTGGCGCGCGCGATGGCGGCCAGCCTGGCGGCCTGCATCCGCCTCTCCCGGAATCCCAGGCCGAGATGCGTCGCCAGCAGCCGCAGCGGCCCCGCCGGTGTCTCCACCCGGGCCGTGATCGCGGTGCGCGGCTCGCGCCCGGGCACGGAAAGGTCGTGCAGCACGCCCTGCTCCAGCGGCCAGCGGCTGACCAGCATATGGCCGTAGCAGCCATCCGCCGCATGGAGCGTGGGCGCCTCCATCGCATGCCCGCCCAGCGCCTCCCGCAGCATGGCGAAGGGCTGCGTGCCCGGCCGGCCGCGCCCCTCCACCTCCTGGATCGCCACGATATCCGGATCGTGCTGCCGGATCAGGTCGATCGCCCGCTGCAGGTCGTGCCGGCCGGAACGGCAGACAGCGCCATGGATGTTCCAGGTCATCGCCCGGAGGGTGGCATGCTCCGCCATGCCGGGCGGCTTACTCGCGGCGGAAGCGCCGGAACAGGGTCTGCAGCCCCCAGGTCACCGCCGCCCAGGCCGTGAGCACGAGCAGCAGGATCCCGATGTTCCGCGGCGTCGGGTTCTCCAGAATGCGCGAGAGGCTCTCCCCCGCCAGGGAGAGCAGCGCAATGCCCGGAAGAAGGCCCAGCGCCGTGCCGACCATGTAGTCCAGGAAGCGGATGCGCATCGCGCCGGCCACAAGGTTCACCAGGGTGAAGGGCGCCACCGGCAGCAGCCGGATCGTCGTCACCGCGAGAATGCCGTTGCGGTTCACCGCCTGGCTCACCCGGTTGATCCGCGGCCCGAGCACGCGGCGCAGCAGGTTCGGCCCCAGCTTCCGCCCGGCGCCATAGGTGGCCGCGGCCGAGACCATGGCGCCCACCGCCGCATAGGCCAGGCCCGGCCAGGTGCCGAAGGCCGCGGCCGTGCCGAGGATGAGCACGTTCACCGGGAAGGCCACGAAGCCCAGCAGCAGGAACAGCCCCACCGAGACCGCCGGCCCCCAGGCCCCGCCAGCCGTCAGCGCGTTCCGCATGGCCTCCGGCGTCATGTAGCCGGACAGGGGCGTCATCTTCCACAGCAGGATCAGCAGCGCCACGGGCAGCAGCATCAGCGCGGCCCGGGCCAGCAGCGGCCAGGGCTTGCCGGAAGGCGGGGCGAGGTCGGGGCTGCCGAGGTAATCGGCCAGCGCCTCCCCGGATTCGATCGGGCGGCGCGGATCCGCCGCGCGCTCGATCCCGGGCAGCAGGGCGCGGGCGGGGCGGTCTCCATCCTCCACGCCGCGCAGGCTCTTTCCCCCGGCCGAAAGCCCCTCGACCGCCCGGAGGATGGAGCCCGTCGCGCGCAGCCGCTCCGCCACCTCCTCCGGCGAAACGCCCGTGTGCTCGGCGATCAGCCGGTCGCGCAGCGCCGCCACGGCGGCCGCCTGCTCCGGGCTTTGTGCCTCCACGACCAGGTCGCACTCGGTATCCGTGCCCATGGAGCGGTTGCAGAGATTGGAGGAGGCCACGCGCAGGAACCGGTCGTCCACCGCCATCACCTTCGCATGCACCATCACTTCCGTTTCCACCTCCCCATTGGTCACATGCGGGAACACCAGCCGCACCCGGTCCCCCAGCCCCGCGCGGCGGATCGCGCGCATGAAGCGGATGCGGCCGGCCAGCATGGTCCGGTGCTCCAGCCAGGTATGATGGGTCCTGGGCGCGACGATCAGCGCCTCCAGCTCCGGCCGCTCCTTCAGGCGGCGGATCAGCGCCCGCGCCAGCCTGCCGCAGGTGAGGAACTGGTTCTCGATGTAGAGGATGCGCTCCGCCGCGCCGATCATGTCGCGATAGAGCGCCTCCACCTCCCGCACCTCGGGCAGGCCGCCATGGCCGGGCATGGTGCGGGCGATCCCGATCCGGACCCCCTGGACATCGGGCCGCACCGAGGCGGGCCAGGGATCATGCCCCGGCTCCGCCGGTGAAACAGGCAGGTCCAGGCATTCCTCGCAGGCGCGGTTCCAGCGCTCCTGCACCAGCTCGGCCAGGGCGGCGGCCGCGTCGCCATCCACCAGCATCTGCACGTCATGGAAGGGCGGATAGGGCCGGCCGGCCGGATCCACCCGCAGCGGATCGGCAGGGTCATGCGCGCTGCGGTCCCAGCGCCGGATGGTCAGGTCCAGCCCGCCGGAAAAGGCGATCTTTCCATCCACCACCACGATCTTCTGGTGGTGGGAGGCCCCGAAGGGGGTCTGGTCGTCCAGGCAGAGCTCCACCGCATCCGGCGTGTTCCAGCGCAGATGCAGCGCCGGCAGCGGCTCCCGCTCCAGCGCATAGAGCACCGAGTAGTCCCAGAGCAGCAACTTCACCGAAAGCCCGGGCCGCCGTTCCACCAGCGCCGTGATGAAGGCGCCCAGCTCCACCGGCAGCCCATCATCGGGCGGCACATCGCCGATCAGGCGCGTGCGGCTGTCGATGTCCCATCCAACGACATGGATGCTGTGGCGGGCATTGCGCATGGCCTCGCGCACCGCGCCGAAATAGCTGGCGCCATTCGCCAGCACCGCCATGCGCCCGGCACGTGCCACGCGCCAGACATTCCGGCCCGGATCGAAGAGGGAGGCAGGGGAAGCGGCCGGGCGCGCAGGCGCAGGGGAGGGCCGCACGAGGGGGGGCGCTTCGGTCAGCATCGTTCCGCTAACGCAGGAGCAGCAGCTTCGTTCGCTGCCCGGGCGACACCCGTTTTCGCGGGATTCTCGCCCGACCCGCCGGGCCGCTCAGGCGGCGACCACCACCCCCGGCCCTGCCCCGCGCAGGGCGCCGCGCGTATCCACCACCAGCCGCGCCGCGCGCCGCACCAGCTCCAGATTCATCCCCGGCTGGGGCGTGACCAGCAGCACCGCGTCCTGCGCCGCCACCATTTCCTCCTCCAGCGCCACGCTCGCCAGATCGGGGGAGGTGCCCTGCAGGCGGCGCGTGGCGGGGAAGCGCGGCACCAGCGGATCATGGTAGGAGAGCATCGCCCCCCTCTCCTCCAGCAGGCGGAAGATCTCCACCGCCGGGCTCTCCCGCGTGTCCGGCACCCCGGGCTTGTAGGCCAGGCCCAGCAGCAGGATGCGCGCCCCGCGCAGCGTCACGCCGTGCTCGTCCAGCGCATCCCGCAACCGTGCGACGGCATAGCCGGGCATGGCATCGTTCACCCGCCCAGCCAGTTCCACGAAGTCGCTCGGCACGCCCAGCTCCCGCGCCTTCCAGGCCAGGTAATAGGGATCGACCGGGATGCAGTGCCCGCCCAGCCCCGGCCCGGGGCGGAAGGGCATGAAGCCGAAGGGCTTGGTCGCCGCGGCGTCGATCACCTCATGCACGTCCAGCCGCATGGCATGCGCGATGCGCTTCAGCTCATTCACCAGCCCGATATTCACGGCGCGGAACACGTTCTCGTAGCACTTGGCCAGCTCCGCCACGGCCAGGGACGAGACCGGCACCAGGCTGCCCGCCACGGGCGCGTAGAGCGCCTCCCCCACCGCCAGACAGGCCGGGGTGGCACCGCCCACCAGCTTCGGCACCCGCGCCACCGTGCCATCGGGATTGCCGGGGTCCTCGCGCTCCGGGGAGTAGACGACGAAGGCATCCTCCCCCACGCGGAGCCCGGCGCGGGCGAGAACAGGCAGCACCAGCTCCTCCGTGGTGCCGGGATAGGTGGTGCTCTCCAGCGCGATCGCCTGCCCGGGGCGCAGATACGACGCCAGCGCGGCCAGGGTATCCCGCACCGCGGCCAGGTCCGGCTCCTTGTGCGTTCCGATCGGCGTGGGCACGCAGATCACCAGCGCATCGCATCCCGCCGCCGCCTCCGCCGTGGCATGGGCGCGCATCCCGCTCTCCGCCACCCGCGCATCGGGGATGCCATGCACCGGGCTCCGCCCCGCTCCGATGGCCGCGACCTTGGCGGGATCGATGTCGAATCCCTCCACCGCGAAGCCCGTCTCGGCGAAACGCAGCGCCAGGGGCAGGCCGGCATAGCCCAGCCCCACCACGCCGATCCGCGCGGTCCGGAGCCGAAGCCGGGCGATCAGCCCTTCACGCCACAGGGCCGGGTGGTCCGAACCATCCATGCGGGTCAGGCCGCGCCAGGGCGCGCAGGGCCCCAAGCCATGTTGCTCTCCGTTTCGTGAACAACATGGAAGCCCAGGCGGAACGAAGCCGCAAGCCCGTCAGGCGCGCCCTGCCGCCGGGGCGTTGGGGGCGTGCTCGAACTCCGGCACCAGCCGCGCGAGGCCCGCCAGGGCCAGCCGCGCCTGCCCGCCCCGCGCGGCCGCCGAAACCTCGTCGATCGCGCGCCCGACCAGCGCCGCATCCGCGGTGCGGGGCGTGGCCACCAGAAGGCCGGGGAAGCCGGTCGGCCGCGGCGGCTCCTGCCCGTGGAACAGCTCCTCGAACAGCTTCTCGCCGGGGCGCAGCCCGGTGAAGCGGATCTCCACATCCACCTCCGGCTGCAGTCCGGCCAGGCGGATCATGCGCCGCGCCAGATCCACGATCTTCACGGGCTTGCCCATGTCCAGCACGAAGATCCCGCCATCCGCCAGCTCCTTCGGCTGGTCAGCACGGTCCTCGGCGCCGATCACGCTGGCCTGCAGCACAAGGCCCACCGCCTCACGCACCGTCATGAAGTAGCGGCGCATATCCGGATGCGTCACCGTCAGCGGCCCGCCCCGCTCCAGCTGGCGGCGGAACAGCGGCACCACGGAACCGGTGGAGCCCAGCACATTGCCGAAGCGCACGGTCACGCAGCGCATGCCGCCCCCCTGGCGCGCGGCGACGTCCAGCGCCTGGCAATACATCTCGGCCAGCCGCTTGGAGGCGCCCATCACGCTGGTCGGGTTCACCGCCTTGTCCGTGGAGATGAACACCATCGCCCGGCAGCCATTCGCCCGCGCCGCATCGGCGATCAGGCGGGTGCCGAGCACATTGGTCAGCAGCCCCTCCAGCGGGTCGTTCTCGACCATCGGCACATGCTTCAGCGCCGCGGCATGGAAGACCAGCTCCGGCCGGATATCCTCCATCAGCCGCCGCAGCCGCGGCTCATCCCGCACATCCGCCAGCACGGGGCGGCGCGCCACGCCCGGATGGCTCTCCGAGAGTTCCAGGTCGATCTCGTAGAGCGCGAACTCGCCATGATCGAGCAGGGTGAGCGTGGAAGGACCCAGCGCCGCGATCTGGCGTGACAGCTCGCTGCCGATCGTGCCGCCCGCGCCGGTCACCAGCACGCGCCGGCCCTGGATCAGCCGCGCCATGCCCTCGCGGTCCAGCGGCACCTGCGGCCGGTCCAGCAGTTCCTCGATGGAAACTGGGCGCAGGTCCATCCGCCGCTGCGCCTGGGGCCGCGCCGTGGCGGGATCGAGCGCGGTGGGGCGCGGTGCCCGGCGCAGCGGCACGCCATGCCGGTCCGCCGCGTCCAGCAGCGATTCCAGCGCGGCGCCCGAGAGCGCGGGGTCGGTCAGCACCAGCAGCGCCGGCAGCCGCCCATCCGTCCGGAGCGCATCCAGCACCGCCCCCGCATCCTCCACTGCCCCCAGGATGGGAACGCCCAGGATGCGCCGCCCACGCTGCCGGGCGCGCGGGGCCAGGATGCCCTCCACCCGGTAGCCGGGCGCGCGCTGCGCGATCAGGGCGCGGATGAACAGGTCCGCCGTATCGCCGCTGCCGGCCAGCAGCACGGGCTGGGCGGGCAGGTCGGAACCCGGCCCCGCGCGATGCGCGGAGCGCAGCCGCCCCATCAGCCGCGCACTGCCGACAAGCGCGGCCATCACCCCGGCATGCAGCACCGGAAAGGCCGCGTTCGCCGGGCGCCAGCCGCCCAGGACCAGCAGCCCCACCCAGAACAGCGCGGCGGCCAGGGCCGAGGCCCCCAGCACCGGCAGGAGATCGGGCAGGCCGGCATAGCGCCAGTATTGCCGCGGCAGCCGCAGCGGCAGCGCCGCCGCGGCGAAGGCGGCCAGGGCACCCGCCAGCCCGCCCGGCCACCAGCCCATAGGGGGCCATTGCCCGGGGGCGGCGAGCCAGAGGGCGGCCGGCAGGGCCAGCGCCGCCAGCGCAAGGTCCAGGCCAAGATTCAGGAGGATGCGCTGTGGCGCCATGGCGCCCCCTTAGCGGCCCTAGGCCGGCGGCGCCACTCCCTCAGTGCCCGTCGCCCTGCCTGACTGCAGCAGGGTCCATTCCGGCGGCACCGGATCGGGCGGCGCCCGGCGCACGGACAGCCGCAGCCCCGCCTCCACCAGCGGAACATCGGAGGTGACCGGCGGCAGCTCGGGCGGCGCCGGCGGCTCCTCCGGCGCGCGTGCCAGAAGGGTGGCGACGGAACTGGGCAGCCCCTTGCTTCCCGAAAGCCCCGCCTCGTTCAGCAGGCGCGGCCCATCCGCGTCCGGCGGCAACTGGATCGGCTGGCCCGTCAGCGCAGGCCCGGCCAGCTCCGGCGCCTTCGGGGCGGGGCGCGGCGGAGGGGGCGGCGGGGGCGGCGCCCCCGCGGCTTCCCGCATCCCGGCCAGCAGGGCGAAGACCGGCTCCGCCGGCGCGGCGGGGCGCGGCCCGGGCGGCGCGCCGGTCCGCAGCGCCTGCACCATGGATCCCAGGGCCAGGGTGGGCGTGGGCGGGCTGGCGGCAGGCTCCCGCCTCGGCAGCGCCGCCTCGTCCGGAAGGGGCCCGAGCACCTGGGAAGGCGGCGGCAACTCATCCCGCGATGCCGGAACCGGGGGCGGCCCGGGCGCCGCCTCGGCCTCCTTGCGGGCCAGCAGCGCGGCCAGCCCCGCAGGCATCGCCTGCCCATCGCCCAGCGCGGCGTCCAGCAACAGGCGCGGCGCGCCCTCTCCCATAACGCCCGGGGGAGGCGCCATCGGCAGAAGGCCGGGCGCGGGCGGCGCGGCAAGCTGCGGAGCACCGGCAGGAGCCGCCGGTCCCGCGGAAAGCCCCGCATCCAGCAGGAGGCGCGGCGCAGGCGCGGCGCCCGGCGTGGCCGGGGGCGGAGGCACCGCCGCGTCCTGGCGCGCGAAGAAGCTGGACAGGGCGGCGGGAACCTCCCCGGCCGCCTCCGGCGCGGCATCCAGCAGAAGGCGCGGCGCGGCGGATGAGGCCTCGGGGGCCGGATCCGCCGGCCGGGATGCCACGCCGCGCATGGCGGCGGAAAGGCTCGCAAAGGCCTCGGCGGCATTGCGCGACACGGGCTGGGGCGGCACGGCGGCGTTGGATGCCGCCGGCGCGGGTGCTGGCTGCGCGGGTGCCGGCGGCGCAGGCGCGGCCAGAACGCGCGGCGGCTCCGGTGCAGGCGGGGCGGCAGGTGCCAGCGACGCGACCGGAGAGGCTGCTGGAGAGGTTGCCGGAAAAGGCTGGAGCAGCGCGGGCAGCGCGGGCAGCGCGGGCTCGGGAAGCGGCGTCGCCGGCGGTTCCGGCACCAGGGCGGGAGCCGGCGGGGGCTGCTGCGGCGTCGCGGCCGCCGCGCGCCCGGCGTCCAGGAGCAAGGGCGGCGGGGGCGCCGGAAGAGGCGGCTCCGGCTGGCCTGCCTCCAGCCCGGCCAGCCGCGAGGCCGGCAATGGCGCCAGCTCTTGATACAACCGGACCAGCCGGTCGGCTTCGCCCGCCCAGCCGAAGCGGCCCAGGGCGGCGGCGCGGCCCGCCGCGCCCATTTCCGCACGCAGATGGGGGTCGGAAAGGGCGCGCACCGCCTCGGCCACCGTCTCCGGGTCGGCCGTGTCCACCAGCACGCCGCATCCGGTCTCGCGCACCACCGCTGCCACTTCCTCGGCGAAGCTGGGCACGATCACGGGCAGGCCGGCCAGCATGCAGTCGAACAGCTTGTGCGGCAGTGCCAGGCGGTGGTTCTCATGGCCGGGCTGGAACAGCACCAGGCCGATATCGGCCTCGGCCGCCAGCTTCACCGCGGCCTCGTGCGGCAGCCAGCCATGGCGCTCCACCGCGCCGCCCAGCCCCAGCCGCCGCGCCTCGGAAAGGAAGTCGGTCTCGGAGGAATCCGTGAAGCGCCCGATCAGCGAGAGGCGGGTGCCCTCCGGGCACTTCGCCAGGGCCCGCAGCATCTCGAAGGCGCCCCGCTCCCGCGTCAGCGCGCCGAGATGCACCAGCGTCACCGGCCCGTGGCGATGGGCGCGCGGCTGCACGGGCACGGCGGCGGCGTAGTTGCGCACCGGCACCACCTCGGTCCCGGGGAAGGCGTCCTCCAGCCCATCCTTGGCCACCACCACGGCATCGGCCCGCTCCGCCATCCAGCGGCAGGCGGCCCGCACGGCATGCCGGCCCAGGCCGCGGAAAAGGCCCGGCAGCCTCGTATCCAGCCGCGAGGGATAGTGCTCGTGCACGTCCAGCACCACGGCGGCGCCGGTCTGCCGCGCGGCCAGGATGGCGGCGTACCAGCTATCCGGCTCATGCGCGTGGATCACGTCGGGCTTCAGCCGGATGGCGCGCTTCGCCAGCGCGCGGGCGCCCCGCATCCGGCCCAGCCAGCCGGAGCTGCGGGGATAGGTGGCGATCTCCACCCCCGCCATGGCCTGCGGCACGTCCCTGGCGCCCCGCAGCGGCGCGGGGGCGAGATGGGTGACGCGCCAGCCGGCCTCCGCCAGCGCCGCGCCCTCCTTGCCCACGATGCGCAGATCCGCCGGCGGATGCGCGGCCGAGAGCATCAGCACCAGCGGCGCGTCCTGCGCCGCGGCCCGCTTCAGCGCGGCCGCCGCCTTTGCGGCATGGTCACCCGATGCCCGCTGGACCTTGGGTCCTGACTTGGATGGGGCCTGGCGCGTCCCGCTCATGCCGCGATCTCCTGATGCGCGGCGCTCAGCCGCTCCGCCAGATGCGCCACCATGCGTGCCCCCGCCCGCCCGTCCCAGAGCGGGATGGGCCGCGCGCGCGGCGCCTCCCCCGCCATCACGGCGTCCACGGCCCCGGGCAGCAGCGCGGGCGCCACCAGCCGGTTGGTGCCGGCCTCCAGCGTCACCGGCCGTTCCGTCGAGGGGCGGAGGGTAAGGCAGGGCAGGTTGAGCGCCCAGGCCTCCTCCTGCACGCCGCCGCTATCGGTCGCGACCAGGCGCGCATGGGCGAGAAGGCCCAGGAAATCCAGGTATCCGAGCGGCGGCAGGAGCATGACCCCTTCTGGCACGGAGAGGCCGAATTCCGATAGGCGTCCCGCGGTGCGGGGATGGACCGGCCAGGCGAACGCAAGGCTCCGTGCCGCGCGCGACACGGCATCCAGCAAGGCGCGCAATGCCCCGGGATCGTCCACGTTTCCCGGCCGGTGAAGCGTCAGCACCCCATAGCAACCGGGCTCAAGCCCCGGGGGCAGCGGGCGGGCCCGGGCGGCGGGCAGGGCGCGCAGCAGGCTGTCGATCATCGCGTTGCCCACGGCCCGCACCGCGCCGGGGTCATGCCCCTCGGCCAGGAGGCGCGCGGCCGTTGCCTCATCAGGGGCCCAGAGAAGGGTGCTGATCGCATCCACCGCCCGCCGGTTGATCTCCTCCGGCATGTCCAGGTCGCCGCAGCGCAGGCCGGCCTCCAGATGCGCCACGGGGATCGCCAGCTTCCGGGCGGCCAGCGTCGCCGCCAGCGTGCCGTCCACATCCCCGGCCACCACCACCATGGCCGGGCGCCGCGCGGCCCAGAGATCGGCGCAGGCCATCATGGTGCGCCCGGTCAGCCCCGCATGGCCGCCGCCGGACACCCCCAGCGACACATCGGGCGGCGCCAGGCCGAGATCGGCCAGATGGCCGCCGAACATCGCGGCATCATGGTGCTGGCCCGTATGCACCAGCACCGGGCGGCAGAAGGGCGGGGCCTCCGCCAGGGCATGGATCAGGGCCGCGAGCTTCGGCAGGTTCGGGCGCGCGGCGGCGACCAGGTGGAGTTCAGGAAGCACGCGTCACCACCGGGGAGGTATGCCCCGGCCCTTTCTGCTGTCGTGGATGCCGGCCCTGCGGGTGCCGCTTCGCTTCAGGCGGCGCGCGCCAGGGGCCGTTCGCCCGCCGCGGCCTCCAGCAGGTCGCAGAACCGCGCGGCATGCAGCCGCCGGTCCCAGAGCCGCACCGCCCGCCCCCGTGCGGCGGCGCCCATCGCGGCCCGGCGAGCCGGATTCGCGGCGAGCGCCGCCAGCGCGTCGGCCAGGGCCGGCGCGTCGCCGGGGGGCGCGGCGATGCCGCAGGCGCCATCATCGCCATGCGCCTCCACCAGCCGCGCGGCGCGGCCCGGGGCGTTGGTGACGACCGGCAGCCCGGCGGCGAGATAGTCCATCAGCTTGTTCGGCGCGGTCCATTCGGCGAAGGCCGGCACGGGCGCCAGCAGGTGCAGCCCGATCCCCGCGCCGGAGAGCAGCCCGGCCAGCCGCGCCTTCGGCATGGGATCGAGGAAGGTGACGTTCCGCAGGTCCCGCCGCGCCGCTTCCTCCACCAGCCGGGCACGCTCCCCGCCCTCCCCCGCCAGCAGCAGGCGCAGGCGGCGTTCGCCCCCGTTGCGGAGGATGGTCGCCGCCCCGATCGCGGCATCCAGCCCGTTCGCGCGGCCATGCGCCCCGGCATAGACGGCCAGCACCTCCCAGGCCGCCGCCTCGGGCGGGCGCCATGGGGCGACATGCGGGCCGAACAGGTCCAGGTCGCAGCCATTCGGCACCACATGCACATGCGCCGGATCGGCCCCGCGTGCGATGGCGGTTTCCGCCATCCCCTCGGTCAACCCGATCACGGCGCGCGCCCGGCGGCAGGCGGCGTCGGCCAGGCGCTCCATCGCCGCCAGCGCCGGCGCCGGCACCACGCCGCCCATACCGGCCTCGGACAGGGCGCGGGGCAGCTCCGGCCAGGGATCCCGGATCTCCAGGATGAAGGGAAGGCCGCGCAGCCGCTGCGCGGCCAGGGCCGGCAAGGCCACGGTAAGCGGGGTGGAGGAGGCGAGCAGCAGGTCGAACCCGCCGCCCAGGGCCAGCCGGGCCGCCCGGTGGGCGTAGCGCAGGAAGGCCAGGCTGCGCGCCCCAAGCGCCATGGCGTTGCCGCAGGGGATGTCGAACTCCACCACCCGGAAGCCGGAGACGCGCCCCTCCCGCATGCCCCGGCGGAACGGTCCCTCCAGCCCGGTCACCGCGCCGTCGTAGCGCCCGCAGGCCAGCGTCACCTCATGCCCGCGCGCCGCCAGGGCCCGCGCCATGGCATGGGCGCGCGTGGCCGTGGCGCCGCCCGGGCCGGAATAGTGCTGGTGGAGATAGAGAATTCTCAGCGCCGTCAGCCCCTGGCCAGCCGCCGGATCACCTCGATCACCCGCGCCTGCTCGCCGGGCGCCATGGCGCCGGAAGGCAGGCAGAGGCCCCGCTCGAACAGCCCGGCCGCGATCCCGCCGCCGATGCTGCGCGCCCCGCGGAAGGCCGGCTGGAGGTGAAGCGGCTTCCAGACGGGCCGGCTCTCGATCCCTGCCTCGTCCAGCGCGCGCCGGGCCATTTCCCGGTCCGCGCCGAAGCGCTCGGGGTCGATCAGCATCACGCTCAGCCAGCGCGAGGACCGGCCCCAGGCGGGTTCCGGCATGAAGGAGATGCCCGGCAGATCGGCCAGTGCGGCGACATAGCGCGCGAACACCGCCCGCCGCGCCGCCACCCGCGCCTGCAGCGCCCGGAGCTGCACCAGCCCCACCGCCGCCAGCACCGAGGAGAAGCCGTAGGAATAGCCCGTCGTCTCGTGCTGGTAATGCGGCGCCGCCTCCTTTGCCTGCATCCCCAGGTGCCGGGCGGAGGCGATCAGCCCAGGATCGTCGGAAACCAGCGCCCCGCCGCCCCCGGCGGTGACGATCTTGTTCCCGTTGAAGGAGAAGCAGGCGAGCCGCGCCCCCTGCCCCGCCGCGCGCCCGCGGCCCATCGCGCCCAGGCTCTCGGCGGAATCGCTCATCACCGGCACGCCCCAGCGGTCGCAGGCCGCCACGATGGCGTCGAGATCGGCGCATTGGCCATAGAGATCCACCGGCACCACCACGCGCGGCAGGCGCCCCTCCCGCGCCGCCTGGGCCAGGGCATCGCGCAGCAGCTCCGGATCCAGCGTCCAGGTCTCGCGCGAGACATCCAGGAAGGTGATCCGCGCGCCCATCTGCGCGGCCGGCGCCACCGTGGCCACGAAGGTGAGGGTGGGTGCCCAGACCTCGTCCCCCGGCGCCACGTCCAGCACGCGGTACCCCAGATGCAGCGCGGCGGTTCCCGAGGAGGTGGCCAGGGCATGGCCAAAACCCGAAACCGCCTCGAAGGCCGTCTCGAAGGCCTTCGGGATCGGCCCGGCCGGTGCCAGCCAGCCGCTGCGCAAGGTCTCCTCCAGCGCCTCCATCTCCCCGCCCGCCAGCTCCGGCGGGGAGAGGTGAAGGCGCGGCCGGGCCACCGCGCCCGCGCCGGGGCGGCGGAAGGGCAGCACATTCACCGCCTCCCCGGAGCCCCCCGCCTCGGCGGGGGGCTCATCCTCTGGCGTCAGGCACAGCGTCATCGTTGCGACCTCACGAAATCGCGAGCGCAAGTTGAAACGCCTCCGGGCCGATCCGCAAGGGCTTGTTCAACCCCAGGTGAAAATTCTGCTCCGCCTGCCACCGGCCCTGCAGCCCGGTGCAACCGCCGGCAGCGGAAGGGCCGCGGATCACGCGGAACCCCGCCGCCTCCTGGCGCGGGACGGCTTGCGGGCTCCCTTCGCACGCCGAAGGGCAGGGGAGGCGCGCGGCGGCAATTCCGGCATGGTCGCATGGCCCGGCGCCGAGGCGCCGCGCCTGGCCAGAAGCACGCCGAGCGTGCCCAGCACGGCCGCGACATCCCCACGGGCCGTGACCCGCGCCGCGTAGCGCGCATCCCATTCCAGCCGGGCCTGCCAGGGCACCGCATTCCGCCCGCGCGCCTGGGCCAGCCCCGCCAGCCCGGGCAGCACCCGGAGCCGCTGCGCCTGGCGCGGGGTGTAGCGGGGCAGGTATTCCAGCGGCAGCGGCCGGGGGCCCACCAGGCTCATCTCCCCGCGCAGCACATTCACCAGCTGCGGCACCTCATCCAGCGCCGAGGCGCGGAGCAACCGCCCGAAGCGCGTCAGCCGCGCCTCGTCCGGCTCCCCGGGAAAGCGCGGGTTCCGCATGGAGCGGAACTTCAGCAGGATGAAAGGCCGGCCGCCCTGGCCGGCACGGGGCTGGCGGAACAGCACGCCCGGCCCCAGGGCCACCCGCACGGACAGCGCCACCACGGCCAGCACGGGCAGGAGCAGCACCAGCAGCAGCGCCGCCACGCCCAGGTCCAGCCAGCGCTTGGCATGGCGGGCATAGAAGCCTTCAGCCAATCCCCGGCTCCCCGGCCCGGCGCGGCTCGGCCTCCAGCCCGGCCGAAAGGGCGAGGCCCAGCGCGAACCAGACCATCCGGTTACCCATGTCGGTGGAAACCATGGCCCCCAGGGCGATCGGCAGCACCAGGGCAACGAGCCGCCCGCCGGCCCCGGGCGGCAAGGCCCGCAACCGGCCCAGCAGCAGCAGGCCGCCCCCGCCGAAGGCTCCGAGCCAGAGAAGAATGCCCGGCAGCCCTCCCTCCGCCAACGCCTCCAGGGCGTGGTTATGGGGATAGAGGCCCCGCCGCTCCCCGTTCCCCGCGGCCAGGGTGAAGGCCCCTGTCCCCAGGCCCCAGGGCAGGGTTTCCCCCGCCCAGCGCAGCGCCTCGGCCCAGAGGAGCGGGCGGGCGGAGGCGGCCAGCCCGTCCCCCGTGAAGCGTTCCAGCGTCCGCAGCCCCTCGGCCCGGCCGGGATCGGCGAGCAGCGCCGCGATGGCCAGCAGCCCGGCCCCGCCCGTCAGCGCCACCCAGCCCAGCGCCGCCCGGCCGCGCCGCGCGGACCACAGATGCGCAGCCGGCGCCAGCATCACCGCCAGCCCCAGCGCGATCAGCCCGGCCCGCCCGCCCGGCAGCAGTCCCGCCAGGGCGAGGACAAGGGTCAGCCCCGCCCAGGCCAGGCGCAGGAGGCCCCGTGTCTCCACCACCTTCAGCGCGGCCAGCCCCGCGGCGCAGGCGATGGCCAGCCCGGCCAGCTGGTACTGCACCCTCACCATCTCCGGATTCGCGCCCACCATCCCGCCCAGCACCACCTGCCCATGGGCCAGCCCCCAGGCCACGGTGCCCGCCACGAAAGGCCCAAGCGCCAGCGTGGCTGCAGCCAGCCCCCGCCGCGCGCCGGGATCGCCGCCCACCACCATCCCGGCCAGCAGCATGGCCGGGGCCGCCAGCACCGCTTCCGGCAGCTTGGCCGCCAGCACCTCCCGCGAAGGGCTCCAGAGCGCCGCGACCACGAGCCAGAGCCAGAGCAGCCCCGCGCAGGCCAGCGGCGGCGCCAGCACCGGGCGCGCCCGCCAGCGCGTGCCGGCCGCCAGCAGGACCAGCCCGGGAAGGAGCAGCGCGGCCGAGACCAGGGTGAGGTCGAAGGGCAGCCCGGCCAGGGGCGGCGTGGATTTCAGCGCGCCGGCGAACTGCATGGCGGCGGCCGGCAGCCCGGCCAGCGCGGCAAGGCCGGCGGCGCCCGGGCGGGGAAGGACGAGGAAGGGCGCCGTGCTCATTCCTCGCTTGCCCGGGCGAGCACGGGCTGCACCATCCTCGCCCCACCCCGGCGCGGCGCCCCGCCCGGGGGAAGGCCGAAGAGCAGGACATGGCAGGCAGCCAGCACCAGGCAGGCCAGCGGCGCCGTCACCCCGAGCAGGACCAGCAGCAGGGGCCGGTTCGGCAGGGCGGGCGCGATCCCCACGCTGGGGGCGGAAACCAGCCGCGCCGCCACCGCCTCGTCCGCCGCCGCGATCACCCCGGCCCGCTGGTGCTGCGCCAGCAGCTCATACATCGGGGTGCGCATGTAGATGTCGCGCTCGGCCGCCAGCCGCGCCTCCAGCGCCGCCACGCGCCGCCGGGCGAGCTCGTCCAGGCTCTGCCGCACCCGCGCCTCCCCGAAGCCGTGCAGGCGCGCAAGGATGTCCAGCGCCGCCTCACGGTCCCGATGCGGCAGGGAGAGCGTCGTGGTCACGGTGGCGAGGGACTGGGTCACGGCCAGGTTCCGCTCCAGCCAGCGGTCCACATCGTCCAGGTCCGCCGGGGATGGCGGGAAGCCGAGCAGCGTGCGGACCTGCCCCGTGAAACCGTTCATCCGCTGGGCCGTCAGCTCGGCCAGGATGCCCGTTTCCCGCGCCAGCATCGCCGCCGCCTCCGGGCTGCGGAGATTGGCGAGATAGATGGCGAAGTTGCCGCCCGCCCGCGTGTCCAGCAGGCCACCAGGCATGACCAGCCCACCCTGGATGAGGGTGGAGGCGGCCAGCCCCGTGGTCTCGGCCGGGGCGACCACCGCCTCCGCCACGTATTGCCGCGGCCAGAGCAGGATCAGCGTGGCGCCCAGCAGCAGCAGCCCCATGGCCGCGCCGGCAACCCGCCAGCGCAGCCGCCAGACACCCAGCAGGAGAAGTTCGAGCGGCATTCCCAATCACGATTTCGTGCGCCCGCAGTTTAGGCCGCGACCCCGGCCCCAGCGCAATCGGTGCGGAAGCGGATTCGTGTGGTGATCCCCCGCACGGGCGCCGCCGCCCGCGCCACCAGCACCGGCACGGGCCGCGCCACCCCATAGGCCGGGCTCTCCCAGCCCGGTTCGAGGCTGATGGCGAGCTCCGCGTCGGAATGCAGCACGATGCAGGCTTCCGGCCGCGCAACGCCCCGGCCGGTGAGGCGCCAGGGACCGGGGGCGAGATGCCAGCGCAGGGCAAGGCTGCGGAAAGGCCCCTCCACCGCATCCTCCACGGTCCACTCGGCCTCGCCCGGCATCACGCGCCGCGCATGGCGGTTGCCGCGCGAATCGCGGGTGAAGGCGCCATCCGGCAGCAGCCCCGTCCGCACCCAGCGGGAGAGCAGGAAGCGCCCCGCCCGCGGCATCGGCTCCGCCTCGTCGAACAGGATGAGGTTGTGAGCGGTGGCACCGGTGAAATAACCGGCCCACCAGGCCTCGGCCGGGAGCGGGTTGTAGGCGCCCGTGCCCGTGTCCCGCAGCAGGTTCAGCGGACCGTGCCAGAGATCGAGATGCAGCAGGTCCGCCTGCCCCGGGCGGAAGCGCAGCGGCCCCGTGCGGAGCAGCGCCCGCGCATTCCCCCGCCGCCAGCCCCGCGTGCCCTGCGCCAGCCATTCGGCCTCGGCCGGCAGGGCGGGGGCGGGTGCCAGGCCCAACCAGGCGCAGCCGGGATCGCCGGGAACCCCCGCTGAGGCTCCGGCCAGCAGCCGCGCCGCCCGCTCCACGCTGCCGCGCGCATCATGCGGGCCGCACAGGGAGAGATCCGCGAAGGCGGAGCCATCCTGGTGCCCAAGCCGGGGCAACGCGCCGGTTTCCGGCTCCACCAGCCGCGCCAGCCAGCGCGCGGCGGAGGCGGCGCGTGCCTGGCAGGAGGCGGGCAGCGGCGCGGCGCCATGCCGGCGCCGGAGCCATTCCAGGACCGAGAGCACATCGACCAGCAGCCGGTGGTAGCCGGTGGAGACCTGGGCAAAGCCGCCATCCGCCGCCACCAGCCGCCCGATGGCGCGCACCAGGCCCTCCCGGCCGCTCCGCGCCAGCGCCTCATCCCCCAGCAGCCAGGCGCAGGCCAGCAGCCCCGCGGGCTCGCTGACGGAGTGGTTGTTGTCCTGCGCCACAGCATAGGCGCGGGTGGCCTCGATCCGCCGCGCATGCAGCCGCAGCAGCCCGGCGAGCCCCGGGGAGGCCGGGCCGCCGCCCAGCAACCCATGGGCGAGGGCCAGGTGCAGCGCGCGAAGCGCCGCCTCCTGCCCACAGGCCCAGTTGGGGCCGCGGAAGGGCGGGTTGGCCGCCAGCCAGGCCGCCAACTCCGCTTCGGCGCGGGCGAGATGCCCGCCGCCGGGCTCCAGCCGGTGCGCCTGGACCAGGAGGGGCAGCCAGGCCAGCCGGTTCGCCTCCCAGACCGGGCGGATATCGCCCGGCCCGAAAAGATCGAGCCGCAATGCACCCGCGCCCGGATCGAAGGGCCCGTGCACCACCACGGGGGGCAGGCTTCGCGCCCGCTCCAGCACCGCCTGCCGCGCTGCCCCGGGCAGGGCCGGTGCAGGAGGAGCAGCGAGGGGCAGGAAGGGCCCATCCGGCACCCCGTGGCCGCGCAACGCGCGGCGCGGCGCGCCCCCCGCGGTCAGGAGCCTGTGCCAGGCCAGCCAGAACAGGGGCCGGGTTCCCAGCCGGCGGGCCGCATCGAGGCGGAGAAGCAGGCGGGGCGCTTGGAGAGACATGACGCACCCTGTTTACCACGATCACGAAATTGTTAACTTACCGGATCACCGGCTGCCGGTGCGCAGAGCGGAACGGAGGAGCGGCATTGGCGAAGGCGGGCAGGGCAGCACGGCTGGCAATGTCCCTCCTGCTGGCGTTTCCGCCCGGCGGAGGGGCCCTGGCGCAGGGGCAGCCGCTCGCGCCGCCCGCTCTGCCATCCACCCTACCGGGGGGCACGCTCCTCCCCGCCCTGCCGCCCGGCACCCAACAGGATATCCTGCAGCGGATCCTGGATGCGGCCGGCGGGCGCCCGGCCAGCCCCGCGCCTCCGGCCGCCATCCCCGCGCCCGTCCCCAACGCACCGTTCCAGCCCACGGCCATCCAGCCAGGCGGGGTCCCGCAGCCACCCCTCCGCGCCGATATGGGCGAGCCGCTCTCCAACACGGAAGCCTTCTTCGCCGCGCTGGATCAACAAAACGAACTTCGTTTCTGCCTCTCCCCATTAACCCTTTAATCGAATTAGCGAATTCCCAAACTCATATGCGACGTTTAACTCCTTCGCAGAAAACGAAGACACTTTCCCGGACGTCTCCACGCCCTCGCAGCGAAAACGAAGATTGTCCCCGACGTCCGCTCTCGGGCGATTGGATATCGCGATCCGTATGGGCTGGACCTCCAGGGACGTCTCACCGTTCGCCTCCCGGCATCGAAGGCGGCCGGCCTTGAGACGCAAGGACGCCGTCCGGTACGGTGATCAATCGAACGCGTGGGGCGCTCGGAAAGTCCGGGGTGTCCGAAGGGGAGTTGATGCGGAATTCTTCTTGCTAGCTTGCATGAGCAAGGCAGATCCCCAGCGCGAATGCCCGAAGGCGCGCTTCCGGACGCGGAACTGACGGGAGTATGGGCGGGCGGCGTCAGCCCACCACGTCGCCCCTCTCCCCGGTCAGGGGACGCCCAAGCATCCCGCACGCCCGCAGTTCCGCGACCGAGGCCGCCCCCCTGTCGGGGTCGGCCTTCCTGTCCCGGTGCGGCGGCGACGGCTTCCTTACACGCTTCCGCTTGGCCGGTGCCTCGCCGGGATGGGCGGGCTTATCCCTCCTCTCGTCGGCGTCAGTCCCCCCCACCGGCGCCGCAGCTCTCGGAGCGACGGGGAAAGCAGGCTCGACCTTTGCGAACGACCCGGGCATGAACGCGTTCCGCATCGCATCCCACTCAGCGTCGTCCACCTGCCCGCCCTTTCGCATCCGGCGGATCACGTCGTGCAACATCGCGAAGTCCACCTCGTACACGGTCTTGAAGACCTCGGGCGTGAGCGTCTCCCCGCCGACCTCAAGCGCGCGGCATTGGGCGAGCATGAAGCTCTTCACGACGAGGTCGTGGATGCCAGCGGTCATGAGCCAGATCGTCCGCAGGATTGCCTTGCGCTGACCCTCCTCCAAGGCATCCCAGTCCGGCGTCTCCCGGACGAGGCGGCGGCTCCAGAGCCTGCGGACGAAGCCGTCGAGTTCCGGACCCCGCGCGAGGGGACCCATGGGGAAATGGCCGCCGCTCGAGAAACGGCGCCCCGATTGTAGTTCCTTGCTGAGGAAATCCTTCGCTCCGCCCGTGCCGATTACGACGACCGGGACGCGCAGGTCGTTCATCATGGTGAGCAGGAAGTTCATTATGCTCTCGGCGTTGTCACCCTTCGAGCGCTGCAGGATCTGGATCTCGTCGATTACGAGGACGCCCAGTGCGTGCAAGTGCGCGAGCGACACAGCGGCGGCCCGCATCGTCTCCGCGGAGGCCCGGCTCCGGATAAAGCCGTCCGACAGGTTCGTGCCGAGGACCACGTCAAACGCGCGGATGATCGCGCGAGCCAAGCCGACGACGCCCCCGTCCCCGGGGCAGGTGATCATGAGCCAGACGAGCTGGGTGGTCACCGGCATGTCGTCCGCCTCGGCGCCGTGCACGATCACCTGGGGATAGCGGGACAGGATTCGCTTCACCGAGGTGGTCTTTCCGCACCCGGAGGTTCCGATCACCGAGAGGCCGGTGGAGTGGGCCTGCACCACCTTCGGGGCTGCCTTCCGCCTCCCGGGCATCACCTTCGCCTCCTGGGCGTCCGCCGCACGGGCGAGATCGGCCCGCGCCTGCTCCATGGTCTCGTACCAGCGGCGCAGGTCGCGCGGGTTCCGGGCGAAGTAGCCACTCCGAAGCATCGTGGAGATCCGCCCCTCAAGGACCGCGTGCACGGGCTGCGGCATCCAGAGCTGGCGCAGGAGGTCCAGCTCGTGGAGGCGAATCCGTGCGGGCGCATCCTTCAGTTCCGGGTCGAACACGACGTCGTTCAGGAGCGAGCGGAGGATGTCGACCCGCTCGACGAGGATGGGCGGCAGCGCCTCGATGAGCGGGTTGCCGCGATGGCTCGGGGCGAGCGGCATCCTATACACGGCGTCCTCGACGCGCCCCGAAAAGAGGTCTTCCTCGGCATCCACCGCTAGGTTTCCCCCATGAGATCGTTCAGGAGCGCGTCGTGTTCCCCGGCATGCCCGTACGGCGAAGGGGCGGGCGGCGCCGGAGACGCGACGTCCTCCGCCGGTTCGGCGCCATCATCCTTGAGCGGGTTCGCCCTTGAGGACTTGCGGAAGGCGCCGCGCACCGGGTCGTCGACGGCGCGCAGGCGGGCTGATGCCTCCGAGGGCGTCGCGACCACTCCTCCGGCCTCGTCCTCCGCCTGGCGGACGAGGGCGTCCTGGCGTGCCCGAATCTTCGACGCCTCGTGGTCCAGGAGGTCGCGCTTCGCGGGCTGGTTCCCGGCGCCGCGGTCCCGCTCCTCCTGCACCTCGTCGTACGTCCAGCGGGGAAAGCGCTTCTCTAGGCCCTTGGCGAGGGCGAGGGGCAGGCGCGTGCCGTCCGGCAGGTAGATCGCCGCTTCCTCCACTGCGTCTGGATTGACCGTGCCGGTCCACCGCTCGGCCCGGCGGCGCGCCAGCCGCTCCATGGACACCTCGTCCGAGTCGGTGTGGTAGAGCAGGTCCGTGCCATCCAGGCGCAGGCCGTTCGACGTCCAGGCAAAGGTGACACGCGGGTAAAGGGCGCGCTCAATCTTTTCGTGATCGGCCACCTTCGGCACGCCGTGACCGTGGACCCCAAAGTGCCAGAGCTCGTCGAGCGTCGGCTTCGTCGCGTCCGCGCTCGTATAATCCGGCGGAACTCTTTGGACCTGGGTGGAGCGGTTCAGCAGGAGGATCTCGTAGGCGACCAGGCGCCGCAGCTCCGGCAGGGTAAGGACGCCGTTCAGCCGGTGCCGAGGCGCGACTTCGCCGAGGCCGTCATGGTTCGCAACTTTGCGGTTCAGCAGCGACTGCTCGCCCCGAACGAAGCTGTTCTCAACGAAGGGCTTGAGGAACGGCTTCCGGCTCGGCGTCTTCGTCGGTAGTACGCCGAGAGGACGCGCCGCGTCGCGCAGGTCGACCGCCGTGAAGCCCGGCCCGCCGTCCGTCACGATCTCAGTCGGGACATGATGCATGGGCCAATCGTCGGGCCCGATCTCGATCCCGATCGAGCGCATGAAGCGGACCTTATCCATGCACGCAACCGCCAGGGCCATCCGGGCGCCGCGGCTGTTTTCCGCGTCGAGTGAGATGTGGAACCCTACATAGGCCTGAGAGTACTGGTCGACGACGAAGTAGAGGGTGCCAAGACCGATGTCGTCCACGGTGGATCGCCGGCTGCGGAGCCGGACGGGCCACTGTGTCGCATCGATCTCGTAAACTTGTCCGGGGCCGCGCGCACCGGTGACGGCTGTGCCGGACCGCTTCCTAATATCCTTGTCGAAGCGGTCCCGCGACGTCCGCGAGCGTTCGATCCTCGCCCGCGTAGTGCTCTTCATCGCGTGGTAGTGGAGGACCGCCCGGCTCGGAATATGTGGTGCGGAAGGCGGGAGGACGTCGGCGCCGCCCTCCTCGTCGGGGGTGCCGTCGAGCGGTCTGCCCGTCACGTTCGACCATTCCTCCTTTACGCAGTAGACGCCGAGCCGGACCTGGAAGTAGGCCTCGCGCGGCGTGGTGCCCTGCGCGATCAACCGGCCGTACAAGTCCGCGGCATTCGTCAGCTTCTCCGGATCGAATGGTTCGGCGAGGAGGCCGCGAAGTCCCTTGGCGGGGCGTCCCGGGCGGCGCCCGTCCGCGGGCGGCACGAATTTGTCGCGCCCGCCGCACCTGTCCCAGCGCGGCAGGAGTGCGTTTTCGACCATGCCGCCGCGCCACCAGAGGCGCAGCAGTCGGTACATCGTAGGTTCGGCCCGTCGGCTGCGCACGACGGCTAGCGTGATCATGCGACCCCGTTCCACCGGGTGCAGAAGCCTGCGCTCGTTCTCCTCGCGCTCCCGCTCGTTCTCGCCGATTAGGCACTGCAGGCTCACCCAGTTCGTGTTGCGACGGGTCTTGTATTTCTCGGGGATGAGGTCGTCGTGGGTCGCGGGCGCGTAGAAGGAGTCCTTTGGCGCGAAGCGGAGCGGCAGTTCGGGGAGCTGCGACACGTGGAACAGTTCGGGCATCGCGAGCCGGTCCGCGCAGTCGAAGAGGATAAGGACGTCCTCGCTCGGTCTGTTGCGGAGCACGCGCATCGGGCGCGCGGTCTCCCGGTCCTCCCCGAACAGCAGCAGCCGGTTGCGCGCGACGTCCTCAGGGCGCATCTTGATCCTCCAAGGGCAGGAGCCAGCGGCCCCCGATGCGGTAGGGGCGCTCCGCCCGCAGGCGACGTCCGAGGTCCATGCTCAGGCGCCGCATGCTCAGCAGGTGCTTGAGAAGGGCGATGTGGCTTCCCTCGGGGGAGAGTGTCGCCCAGTCCAGGCTGAGGCAGACGCGCCGGAGCGGCGCGTAGGACGACCCGTCGAGCGCGGTCCTCAACGCGTCCAGGCATGCCCGCTGACGTTCGGGATCCGCGAACCCCTCGGGTGGTTTCTGGTGATCAAGGAAGATCTCTAAGTTCGTGATCAACCCATCCGTGAGTTCCTCGTCAGTGAGGATGCGGAAGCCGACGCCACGCCGCCGCCAGAACTCCGCCTCGATGGCAGCCTTGTCGGACTCGCGAGGGAAGTTGAGGAGTACCTCCATCGGCTTGACGAACACCCCCTCCCTCGTGCCGTCCTCGCGGAAGAGCAGGAAGTCCGTGGTCACTACATAGGGCTTGCCCGTCCTGTCCCGCAGCCGACGGAAGCCGAGGCTGCGCGCGATCTCGTCAGTCTCCTCGATCGGCCACAGAGCCACCTGCTCCCGGTACTCGACAATGGTGGGATCACGGCGGAACAGCAGGAGGGCGCCCTTCTCGAGGCGCGAGAAGACGTGCTCGCTGCGCGCGCCGTCCTTGCTCGGGACGGCTGAGGTGAAGCCGCTCGACGAGACGTCCCCGACCTCAAGGAAGGGGCGGTAAGTCGCCCCGTCCATAAGCCCCCGCCCCTGGGCGATGCGACGCTCTGGCGCGATTCGTCGTCGGCTTCTCACCTGAATATCTTTTGGTCGGAAGAGCCATATCCGGAGCTTTCAGCATTCCGCTGAGCCGTAAGGTGCTTCACGCGCGGCTCCACCGTCGCTTTTCTCTCGCGTCTGACTTCAAAAGGCTTCAGAGCGCCCGTGGTGTAATGATTCGTCATGGGAGCAGCTTGTTCCCGGATAGGATAGCGCGCGAGATGCACTCGTTGAGACGCTCGGGTGACAAGGAGGGGTAGAAGCGCTGCAGACGCAGCAATGCCGCGACTGATACATCGTCTACGCTGCCATGAGTCGCCTGGAGACGCCGGACGGCCCAAAGCACCAATCGCTGTAGATAGTCGGCCTTGAATAACCAGCAACCTGTTGATCTGGAGCAGGAAAGTTCGGGATTTGGGATGCTGGAATTGCAGGGTTCAGTTGGAACGATGCGGTATTCCTGCGATTCTGTCAGCCATGAA
>NZ_JAGIZB010000019.1 GCF_017813395.1 Pararoseomonas baculiformis
ATCGAAGCCCTTCGAGCCGACGATGTTCTCGACCGAGACCAGCACCGTGCCCGTGGCCGCGAAGGCGTTGCTCTGCGCAACACCCTTCTCGTCCGTGCCGTCCAGATAAATCCAGGACCGCGAGACCATCCTCGACATGTCGAGGGTGTCGGTGCCCGACCCGCCATCCAGCCGGTCGCCAAGGTCCAGATAGAGGAAGACATCGTCGCCTGCCCCGCCCTCCAGCGTGTCCGCGCCGCGCCCGCCGAGCAGGGTGTCGTTGCCGTCCAGGCCTTGGATGAGGTTGGCTCCGTTATTGCCGGCGATGCGGTTGCCCAGGGCATTGCCCGTCCCCGTCAGGTCAGCGGCGCCGATCAGGGTCAGATTCTCGAAGAACTCGCCGAGCACGAAGCTGATCGAGGCCTTGACCGTGTCCAGCCCGCCCGCATCCACTCCCGGCGACACGGCCTCGCTGACCACGTCCCCGGCATTGTCCACCACATAGGTGTCGTCGCCCGCACCGCCGAACAGGCTGTCCGCTCCCACCCCGCCATCGAGCAGGTCGTTGCCATCCCCGCCCTCGAGCGTATCGGCCCCACCGAAGCCGAACAGGCGATCATTGCCGCCACGGCCCTGGAGGAGGTTGGCCAGGTTGGAACCGGCGAAGCTGTCGTTGAAGGCGCTTCCGATGACGTTCTCGATGTTCAGGACGAGGTCGCGGCCCTGGTCGGCGCCGATGTTCTGCAGGACCGTCTTCGAGAGGTTCACTGCCACCGGACCCGTCGCGCCGGAGAGGTCGAGCGTGTCCACGCCCTCTCCACCATCCAGGCTGTCCATGCCCAACCCGCCGACCAGCGTGTCCGAGCCGCCACCGCCGAGCAGGGTGTCGTTCCCGGCCTCACCGGAGATCCGGTCGTTCCCCGCCATGCCGACGAGTCTTTCCGAAGCCGCCGTGCCCACGATGACCTGCCCAGGTGGCATCACCGTGATGGACACATTCGCCGCCGGGCTGCTCAGGCTTCCATCGCTGGCCGTGTAGTCGAAATCGACCGTGCCGGTGAAGTTGCTGGCCGCCAGGAAGTAGAGCGTGAGCCGCCCGCCATCCTGTGGCGCATAGAGCGTGTTCGTGGCCACGGGCTGCGTCAGGCCGGCATCCAGATACAGCGTTCCGCCCGCCGGCAGTTTCGCCAGCACGAAGCCCTGCAGCGCGCCCTCGACATCCGTGCCCTGCAGCGTCACGGCGATGGCCGTGCCGGAGGCGCCGTTCGCCGTGATCGTCTCGGCCTTGGGCGCGTCGTTCACCGGCGTGATGGTCAGGGTGACCTCGGCCGGGGCGGAGGTGCCGGACCCATCGCTTGCCGTGTAGGTGAAGGTCACGGTCCCGTTGAAGTCCTGCGGTCCCTGGAAGCTGTACTGGCCATCCGCACCGAAGGTGAGCCCGGCAACCGGGTTGCCGTTTGCATCCCGCGCTCCCTGCACGAGGGCATAGGTCAGAGCGTCGCCATCCAGATCAGTGGCGATCACCTGACCCGAAATCAGCGTGTCCTCCGCGGCGGATTTCGCCTGATCCTCGGCGACGGGAGCCGCGTTCGGCTCCACGACCTCGAAGATCTGCGCCTTGATGCTCCCGCGGATCCCCTGCGTCACGTTGTTGTCGTACCAGGTGATCACGAAGTCCCCATTCGCGAGGCCCGTGACCGCCGGGGTGAGCTGGTCGTCGGTCGTCTGGGTGTTGACGAGGAACTCCGAGCCGATCCTGGCGCCAGTGGCGCTGAAGACCTGCGCCTTGATGCTGGCCCCGGCCGAATCGCCCAACGTGCCGCTGAAGTCATGCCAGCTGACCACGAAGCCGCCATTCGCCAGGCTCGTGATCGTGGGGGAGATCTGGCTCAGATTCGTCTCGGTGTTGACGCGGAACTCCGAGCCGATCTTGGTGCCGCTGGCGTTGAAGATCTGCGCCTTGATGCTGGTGCCGCTCGAATCCCCCAGCGTGCCGCTGAGATCGAACCAGCTGACCACGAAGTTCCCATTGCTCAGCCCCGTGATCGTGGGGAGGGACTGGTCGTTGGACGTGTGGGTGTTGACGAGGAACTCCGAGCCCACCTTGTCGCCCGCGGCGTTGAAGACCTGTGCCTTAATGCTGGTGCCGCTCGAATCCCCCAGCGTGCCGCTGAGATCCTGCCAGCTGACCACGAAGCCGCCATTGGTCAGGCCAGTGATCGTGGGAACGTAGCGGCCGCTTGTGGCCTGCGTATTGACGAGGAACTCCGAGCCCACCTTGTCGCCCGTGGCGGTGAAGACCTGCGCCTTGATGCTGGCGCCATCGCCATCCCCGAGCGCGCCGCTGATATCCAGCCAGCTGACAACGAAGCCACCATTGGTCAGGCCCGTGACCGTGGGGAGGTACTGGTCGCTCGCCGTCTGGGTGTTGACGAGGAACTCCGAGCCCACCTTGTCGCCCGTGGCACTGAAGACCTGCGCCTTGATGCTGGTGCCGCTCGAATCCCCCAGCGTGCCGCCGAAATCATACCAGCTGACCACGAAGCCCCCATTGACCAGGCCAGTGATCGTGGGGAGGGCCTGGACGCCAGCTATCTCGGTGTTGACGAGGAACTCCGAGCCGATCTTGTCGCCCGTGGCGCTGAAGATCTGCCCCTTGATGCTGCTGGCGTCGTCATCTCCCAGCGTGCCGCTGAAATCCTGCCAGGTGACCACGAAGCTGCCATCCGACAGGCCGGTGATCGAGGGAACGTAACGGCCGCTGGCCGTCTGCGTGTTGACGAGAAACTCCGAGCCCGACTTCTGAACCACCAAGGCCAATGCACTGTCCTCCAAACCGCTCGTCAGCCTCAATGCTTTCTGGTCCTCGCGAGGCGGCTCGGTCGAAACCAGTCAGCGACGCCCGGGTGGTATCAAGGCTGGTCTTATCCAAAGCCAAGAAAAACCCGACAGCGCCGGGGGCGGCGACACCCCTGTTTCATTAACCTTGCCTCAACACGCTTCGTGCGACGAAATCACGGCCCCGTCAGGCACGATAGGTTTATCTCTCGCCAGGAAGTTGAGCGGCGGTGTCGGCTTTCGCCTAAATGATGTGGCGCTGATGGAGGCGGTGCCTGGATTTTTGACAGTTGGGCACGGTTTCTTCCGTGTCAGCAAAGACCCGCTGTTGGGCGGGCTTTCACAGCTCCGGCATTCAAGACCGAGCCGGCACCGCAGGATGGTGCGAGCGTGGTGGAGTTAGCCGCCAGGAGCGGTCTTCACAAAAACATGAGCGGAAGGCAGGCCCTGGAAAAACAGCGGTGCTGGAGAGCTGAGACGCAGCGGGCAGGACTGCCTGTCACCACCGCGTCCCGTCCGGCCGTGCCGCAGCCGTTCCCAGCATCCGCGCGGTCAGGGGCCTCTTCCCTCCGGCCAGCAAGGCGCTCCGCCGGCCTCCCGCTCTGAGGGACGCAGGGGCGGCTCCCGCATCCAGCCGGACAGGCTCGCCTCCGGCCAATGGGCAAGGTAATGCGCCCAGTCCGTGGTGCGGGCAAAGACGGAATGCCGCGCCGCCTCGGTCAGGGAGCATTCGGCACTGGCGGGCCAGGGCCGCTTCAGCAGGAGGCTCGCCTCCATCACCGCGCCGCCAAGGGCCACGACCGCGAAAGCGAGCATCACCCGTCGCGCGGCCTGCTGGGCGCGGCTCGTCGCGGGGCGGAGCAGCGCCGCCGCGACGGCGACGGCCAGCACGGCCAGCGGCGTCATGCCGCCACGAGCGGTCATCTCGTTGCCGGGACCGAAGACATAGGCGGGCACGAGACAGAGCAGAATCACCGAGACGGTCAGGATGCGTCCCTGCACCAGCAGCCAGGCCGGGATGGCCCAGCACAGCACCTCCAGCAGAAGGAAGAGTGCCCAGAGCAGGGGAGTGCTCCAGTGCGGATGCACCACCCAGAGCAGCCCGTGCGGCACCTCCGCGGAGCCTGCGACCAGGTACAGGCAGACCGGCACCGCGAAGACCGCCGCGAGAAGATTGGCGGGGGTGATGCCCCGGCGGATCAGTCCTGGCCCGTGGCGGGCCAGCAGCAGCGGCACGATCAGCAGGGCGGCGCCGGCGCTGGCCACCGGGCTCCAGAATGCGCCGGCCGCCAGGGGCAAGGCCAGTTGGCCGGGGAACTCGGCCCGTGCCCCATGCCGAAGCAACAGCACGGCCAGGAGCCAGGCCGGCATGGCATGGTTAGGCGCCCAGAGAATACCAGTGACATGGCCGGAATACTGGAACAGGCGCGCCCACCATTCGCCGCCTCGCCCCCAGCTTGCCAGGGGACCCATGCCGAAATCCCAGTCGAGCCAGATATTGGGCAGCAGGTCCAGGCCATGGAACAGCACGAAAACCAGGACCAGCACGGCGAAGGCCCGGTGCCGCCGATCCGGCGCCAGCCTGCGCGCGAGGAGCGCCAGCATCATCAGCAGGATGCCGAAGCCGAGCCCGGTCCAGAGCCAAAGGGCGGCCTGGGAAGCATGGAAGCCCGCGAAGCGCCCGACCAGCCCGGCCGGCAGGTAGAAGCCCAGCGGCGCGCGCAGCAGCCATTGCGTGCCATCCGGGTCGAGATAGCCGACAGGCCAGGGACCGGCGCCCAGGTCGCGCAGCACGGCATCCCGCACCTGCCAGTCCGCCGTGGCGTAGACGAGATGATGCGCCCCCGTGGCCCCGGCCCAGAGAAGCCCGAGCGCGAGGCAGAGAAGGGTCATCCGGGCCGTAAGGGGCCATGCGCCCCTCCAGCCCGGAGCGAGGACCAGGGCGGCGAGGCCAGCCAGCGCCGTGGGCAGGGCCACCCAGGGCGCCGTCCAGCCCGCCAGGAAGAGAAGGCCGGGCAGCAACAGATAGGAGAGGAGCAGGACCGTCAGGCGGTCCGGCGCCATATGGCCGAACACCTGGTCGAGATCAGTGCGCGTCGCCGGGTGCGGGGCAGGGCGGCGCGCCGGCGCCTCAGACTTCATATGGGTGTCCAATTCCGGTCTGCCCTTCTCCGTAACCGCCGGCATCTTGCCACGACAGGCGCGCGCCATGGGACCTGTCCCGATAGACGGGATAAAGGCCGGCCCGGAGGGCGGCGATCCCAGAACGAAGCACGGGCCAGGAAGGCTCAGGCCTCTCCGCCCTTCTTGATCTGGCCCGCCGGGCCTGTCCCGCCCTCAGGCGTTCAGCGCCGCAATTCCATGGCGATGGGGCCTTCGCGCTCGCCGCGCGCGAACTGGTCCACCATCGGGTTGCCGGTCTCGCCCAGTGTCGCCGCGTCACCGGTCCAGACGATCTGGCCCTTGTGGATCATGGCGGCGTGGTCGCCAATCCGGCGGGCGCTGGCCATGTCATGGGTGATGGTCACGGCGGTGGCGCCCAGGCGGTGCACGCAATCCACGATCAGCCCATCGATCACCGCCCCCATGATGGGATCGAGGCCGGTTGTCGGCTCGTCGAAGAAGATGATTTCGGGCTCGGAGGCGATGGCCCGGGCCAGGGCGACGCGCTTCTGCATGCCGCCCGAAAGCTCGGAAGGGGAGAGGTCGCCGACGCTGGCATCCAGCCCCACGCTGGCCAGCACCTCGGCCGCCCGGTCCCGCGCATGGGGGCGGGTGATGCGATTCTGGGCCAGCAGCTTGAAGCAGACATTCTCCCAGACCGGCAGGCTGTCGAAGAGGGCACCGTTCTGGAAGAGCATGCCCGTGCGGTCCAGCACCGCCTCCCGCTCGCGCGGGGTCATGGCCAGCACGTTCTGGCCATCGATCTCGATCATGCCCTCATCCGGGGTGATGAGGCCGAGGATGCATTTGATGGTGACGGACTTGCCCGAGCCGGAGCCGCCAAGGATCACCATGGAATGGCCGGGCATGACGTCGAGATCGACGCCATCCAGCACCTGCTTGCTCCCGAAGGCCTTGCGCAGCCCGCGCAGGCGGATCTTGGGGGTTTCGTCGCTCCAGCTCATCGGGCGAAGAAGGCCTCGGTCAGCACATAGTCCAGCGCGAGGATGAGGATGGAGGAGGAGACCACCGCGGTGGTGGTCGCGGCCCCCACGCCCTGTGCCCCGCCGCGCGAGTTGTAGCCGCACCATGTGCCCATCAGCGCGACGATGAAGCCGAAGACCGCAGCCTTCACCAGGCCGCTGACCACATCCATCACCTGCAGGAAGTCGAAGGTGGCCTTGAGATAGGTGCCGCTGGAGAAGCCGAGCTTCATCGTGCCGATCAGGTAGCCGCCCATCACGCCCAGCACATCCGCCACCAGCACCAGCAGCGGCATGGCGGCGATGCCTGCCAGCAGGCGCGGGGTGACGAGGTACTTCATCGGGTCGGTGGAAAGGGTGGTCAACGCGTCGATCTGGTCGGTCACGCGCATGGTGCCGATCTCGGCCGCGAAGGCGGCGCCGATGCGGCCGGCGACCATCAGCCCGGCCAGCACCGGCCCGAGCTCCCGCGTGATGGAGAGGACCACGACATTGGCCACCGCGCCCTCCGCCCCGAAGCGGGAGAAGCCGGAATAGGATTGCAGCGCCAGCACCATGCCCGTGAACACCGCCGTCAGCCCCACCACCGGCAGGGAGAAATAGGCCACCTCCAGGAAGGCGCGGAGGAAGAGATGGGGATGGAAGGGCGGGCGCACCGCATGGCTCAGCCCTTCCGCCGCGAAGAGCACCACCGCGCCCAGCTTGCGGCAGAGCGCGAGGACAAGCTGCCCCAGCGCCCCGAGCCAGCCCAGGGCCAGGGTTCCGGCTGCGGCCAGGGCGGGGCGGGCCGAGGCGATGGAGCGGGGATAGAGGGTCACGCTGTCTGCGTATAGGCGCGGCGATAGCGGGTGCCCAGGGCGGTCAGCACCTCATACCCGATCGTTCCGGCCTGAAGGGCCACCTCGTCGGCGGAATTGCCGGGGCCGATCAGCTCGATCATCGAGCCGGGCGTGATGGCCGGATGGTCCGTCACGTCGAAGGTGGAGAGGTCCATGGAGACGCGGCCGACCAGGGGAACATCCTGCCAGTTGTGCCGGCCGATCGCCCGGCCGGACAGGGAGCGGAGATAGCCATCGGCATAGCCCGCGGCAACGGTGGCGATCCGGGATGGGCGCGGGGCCACCCAGCTGGCCCCGTAGCCCACCGGCGTGCCGGCCGGGATGTCCCGCACCTGCAGCACCGGCACGGAGAGCCGCACCACCGGGCGCATGGGGTTGGGCCGGCCCGGGGTGGGGTTGATGCCATAGAGCGCGCAGCCCGGGCGGGCGAGGCTGGAGGCGAAGTCGCGGCCCAGGAACAGCCCGGCGGAATTGGCGAAGGAGAAGGGGGCGGTCGGCAGGCGGGCGCGAAGGGCGGCGAAGCGGGCGGCCTGGGTGGCGTTCATCGGGTTCTGCGGCTCGTCGGCGCAGGCCAGATGGGTCATCACGTAGCGGACCCGCATGCCCTTGAGGGGGGAAGGATCCGCGGCCAGCGCCTCCGCCTCGGCCGGGGTGAGGCCGAGCCGCGCCATACCGGTGTCGAGGTGCAGCAGCACGTCCCGTCCGGTGCCGGACCAGGCGGCAATGTCGCCCGGGCTGTTCAGTACCGGGATGAGCCCGGCTTCCTCATCCGCGCCGGGCGGGAAGCCGTTGAGCACCATGATCATCGGCTCCGGCCCCAGGGCGGGGCGGAGCGCCATGCCTTCGGAGAGCTGGGCGACGAAGAAGTGGCGGCAGCCCGCGGCGGCCAGGGCCGGGGCGACGCGGGCGGCGCCTAGCCCGTAGGCATCGGCCTTCACCGCCGCGCCCACCTCGCCCCCGCCCATCCCGGCATGCCGTGCCCGCAGGGAGGCCCAGTTGGCGGCAATGGCGTCCAGGTCGATCGTCAGGACGCCGGAGGTTTCAGCCATAATCTTCCTGGTCGTGGGTCTGCTCGAGATCGCCGAAGCGGGTGAACTCGCCCTCGAAGAAGAGGCGGATGGTGCCCGTGGGGCCGTGGCGCTGCTTGGCCACGATCAGCTCGGCCTTGTTATGAGCCTGCTCCATGTCCTTTTGCCACTTGTCCAGAGCTTCCGTGTATTTCTCGCCGTTGTCGAAGTTCAGTTCCTTCGGCATCTTCTGGGCGAGGTAGTATTCGTCGCGATAGACGAACATGACCACGTCGGCGTCCTGCTCGATCGAGCCGGATTCACGCAGGTCGGCCAACTGCGGCCGCTTGTCCTCACGGCTCTCCACCTGGCGGGAGAGCTGGGAAAGGGCGATGACGGGAACGGACAGTTCCTTCGCGATCGCCTTCAGCCCCTGGGTGATCTGGCTGATTTCCTGCACGCGGTTCTCCGGGCGGGTCCCCGCGGCGGGGCGCATCAGCTGCAGATAGTCCACGATGATGAGGTTCAGCCCCTTGGTGCGCATCAGCCGCCGGCAGCGGGTGCGCAGCGCCGAGATGGTGATGGCCGGGGTGTCGTCGATGAAAAGTGGCATGGAGGCGAGCTCGCGGCTCACCTCCACGAACTTGTCGAAATCCCGCTGGGAGATGTCGCCGCGCCGGATGCGGTCGCCCGAAACCCGCGACTGCTCCGAGAGGATACGGGTGGCGAGCTGGTCGGCGCTCATTTCCAGGGAGAAGATGGCCACGCCCCCGCGCACCACCGCGTTCGGGTCCTTCTCCAGCGCTTCGCGCTGCACCGCCTTGGCTGCGCCGAAGCCGATCTTCACGGCCAGCGCGGTTTTGCCCATGGCGGGGCGGCCAGCGAGGATCAGCAGGTCCGAGGGGTGCAGGCCGCCCAGCTTGCTGTCCAGGTCCCGCAGCCCGGTGGAGAGGCCGGAGACGCCGCCGGGGGTGGTGAAGGCGCGCTCGGCCAGTTCCACCGCCGTGGTCAGCGCCTTCTCGAAGCTGACCATGCCGCCGTCGGAGGAACCATCCGTGGCCAGGTTGAACAGGGCCTGCTCGGCGGCCTCCAGCTGGGCCTTGCCGTCCAGCTCGGGCTCCGCCCCGAAGGCGCGGTTCACCACCACCTCGCCGAGATCGACCAACTGGCGGCGCAGGAAGCAGTCGAAGATGACGCGGCCGTATTCGCCGGCATTGATGATGCCGACCATGGCCGTGAGCAGCTGGGTCAGGTAGGCGGGGCCGCCCACCTCGTCCAGCACGCCGGAATGCTCGAACTCGGCGCGCAGGGTGACGACATCGGCCAGCTGGCCGGCTTCGATCCGGCGCTGGACGGAATGGAAGATCCGGCCATGGATCGGGTCCGCGAAATGCTCCGCGGCCAGGAATTCGGAGACGCGCTCATAGGCCTTGTTGTTGGCGAGCAGGGCGCCCAGCAGGGCCTGCTCCGCCTCGATATTCGAGGGGGGCAGGCGCTGGGAAAGCCCCAGCATGCCGTTGCCGCCGGGCTCGGAGCCGGGCTGCAGGATGGCGTCGAAAGCGTTCATGCCGGGCAGTGTAGCCCTAGGCGGGCTCCACGTCCCGTCCCACCTCCATCCGGGCCGCTGTGGATGGCGGTGGATCATGTGGATAAGCCGCCGCCCGCTCGGCCTCGAACATGTAGTCCCGGGTGAGGGGGAGGGCCTCCACCTGGCGGGTGAGCTGGAGCTGCCAGTTCATGTGGCCCCAGCGCCTGAAGGCCAGCTCCGAGGCGGAGAGATAGAACTCGAACATCCGGCAGAACCGCTCGTCATAGAGCGACTTGATGGCATTGCGGTTCGCGGCGAAGCGGGCCCGCCAATGGGCGATGGTCATGGCATAGTGCAGCCGCAGGATCTCCATATCCGTGATCCAGAGCCCGGCCTTTTCCACCGCAGGCACCACCTCGGACAGGGCTGGGGAGTAGCCGCCGGGGAAGATGTATTTCCTCAGCCAGGGATTGGTCGTCGCGGGCCCGCCGGACTGGCCGATGGCATGGACCAGGGCCACCCCGTCCTCCTTCAGCGCGGCTTTCACGGTGCGGAAGAAGGCGGTGTGGTGGTTGATGCCGACATGCTCGAACATGCCGACCGAGACGACGCGGTCCACCGGCTGCTTCCAGTCCCGGTAATCCATCAGCTCGAAGCGGACCCGGTCCGACAGGCCGGCAGCGGCGGCGCGGGAGCGGGCCTCGGCGAGTTGCTCCGCTGACAGAGTGAGCCCGGTGACACGGGCGCCGTGGTCGCGCGCCAGGGTGATGGCGAGGCCGCCCCAGCCGCACCCGATGTCCAGCACCTCCAGGTCCGGGCGGTCGAGCCGCAGCTTGGAGGCGAGGTGCCGCTTCTTCAGCGCCTGGGCCTCGTCCAGCGACTCGTTGCCCGTGAGGAAATAGGCGCAGGAATACTGGCGGTCCGCATCCAGGAATAGGGAATAGAGGGTGCCGTTCAGGTCGTAGTGGTGCGCCACGTTGCGGCGGCTGCGCCGGGTGGTGTTCAGGTCCAGCAGCCGGCGGCCGATCCAGCGCAGCCCCTCGCCCAGGCGCATGGCCGGATGGGTGCCCCCATCGGCCAGATTGAGGATCAGCAGGTCCAGCACGTCATGGATGGTGGAGCCATCGACCGGCTCGATCTCGCCATCCATGAATCCTTCCCCGAAAGCCAGGGAGGGGCTCCAGACAAGGCGCCGGGCGGCGCTGGCTGTCCGGATATGCATGGTGGCGGCCGGACCGGGGCGGGCGCCGCGATGCGTGCGGGTGGAACCATCGGGGTAGCGGACGATAAGCGTACCCTGGCGGATCAGGCGGGAAAGGATGGAATGGATCAGCAAGGCCGAACCTCCCTTGTGCCGGGAGGCTGTGCCCGCATGGGGGCCTGTTCAACTGACCCTTGTCTTGGTCACGGAGGCGTGATGGCCAGATATGCGAATGGCCACGCCCTTGCAGGCGTGGCCATTCCGTTCTCGCGCCTGTTGCGCGACCTGGTTACTCGCGGGCGGCGCCCAGCTCGGAGAGCTCGGCGGCCAGCTCGGCCTCGAGGGAAGCCTCCTCGGCCTCCTGCTCGGCGCGCAGGTCCTCGCCGCGTGCCTGCTTCTCGGCCTCTTCCGGGGAGCGGGCGACGTTCACGATCACCGGGATGGAGACTTCCGGGTGCAGCGCGACGCGGACGGTGGTGAGGCCCAGCGTCTTGATCGGCTGCTCCAGGATGACCTGGTCGCGGGTGATGGTGAGGCCGGCATCCTTCGTCGCGTCCGCGATGTCGCGGCCGGAGACGGAGCCGTAAAGGGCGCCGCTCTCGCCGGCGGAGCGGATCAGGACGACCTGCAGGCCCTCCATGCGCTCGGCCACGCGCTCGGCTTCCTCGCGGCGCTTGAGGTTCTGGGCCTCAAGCTGCGCACGCTCCTGCTCGAAGCGGGCGAGGTTGTCCTTGGTCGCGCGGATGGCGCGGCCGGAGGGCAGCAGGAAGTTGCGGGCATAGCCGGGCTTCACCTTCACGGTGTCGCCCATCTGGCCGAGCTTCTCGACCCGCTGCATCAGGATGACGTCGATCATGGTGCCGTGCTCCCGATCAGTCGTTGATGACGTAGGGGAGCAGCGCCAGGAAGCGGGCGCGCTTGATGGCGTTCGCCAGCTCGCGCTGCTTCTTGGCGGAGACCGCCGTGATGCGGGAAGGCACGATCTTGCCGCGCTCGCTCAGGAAGCGGGAGAGCAGGCGCACGTCCTTGTAGTCGATCTTCGGCGCGTTCGGGCCGGAGAAGGGGCAGGACTTGCGGCGGCGGTAGAAGGGCCGGCGGGCGCCGACGGCCGGGCGGCGCGCGGCGGGGGAGAGATCGGTCGTGTCGGACATCAGTTCTTACTCCTCGCCGCCGTTGCCATCGAGCTCGTCGCGGGGACGGGCGCGGAACTCCTCACGGTCGTCACCGCGCTCGCGGCCACGGCCGGAGCCGAAGCGGCCGGCGGGGCGGGGGCCGCGGAAGCCGCGGTCACGCTCGCGATCCTCGCCGCGCTTCGCCAGGATGGCGGAGGGAGCGTCGTCGATCGTCTCGATGCGCAGCGTCATGTGGCGCAGCACGTCCTCGTGCAGGCCGAGCTGGCGCGCGACCTCCTTCTCGGCGTCCGCGGGGCAGTCCAGGCCCAGAAGCATGTAGTGGGCCTTGCGGTTCTTCTTGATCTTGTACGCGAGGCCGCGGAGGCCCCAGTACTCGCGCTTGCGGACCTCGCCGCCGGCGCCGCCGACGATCTCGGTCACCTGATCGGCAATGGCCTCGACCTGCGCCTGCGTCAGGTCGTTCCGCGCGATCAGCACGGTTTCATAAAGCGGCATCTCTATCCCTTCGGATGTCTCAGCCCCGGGGCCGGCGCGGGATGCGGCGGCCAGGAATAGGGCATAGCCGCGCGCGATGCCTCGCGCCCGGCAGGGTGGCGGGGGCGTATAGGGGATTGGTGGGGCAGGGGCAAGGCCTGTGTCAGGCTGCCCTGCCCCCCGGGGTCAGATCTCCGCCCAGCGCCGCAGCAGGTTGTGGTAGGCTGCGGTCATGGCCAGCACGCCGGGATGGTCATCCGGCAGGTCCTGGCGCAGGGCGATGATGCCCATGTCCATGTCGTAGAGGAAGGCGCGCTGGCCGTCTTCCTTCACCATGGACTGGGTCCAGAAGAAGGAGCCCCAGCGGCTGCCCCGCGTGACCGGGTTCACATGGTGCAGGCTGGTGGAGGGATAGACCACCATGTCCCCCGCCGGCAGCTTCACCGCATGGGTGCCATAGGTGTCCTGCACCACCAGCTCGCCGCCCTCGTAATCCTCCGGCGGGGTGAGGAAGAGGGTGGAGGACACATCCGCCCGGAGGCGCTGGCCGGTGCCGGGAATGGCGCGGATGGCGTTGTCCACATGGGCCTGGAAGGTCATGCCTGCGTCGTAGCGGTTGAACATGGGCGGCAGCACGCGCAGCGGCAGGGCCGCCGTGGCGAAGAGCGCGTTGCGGCCGAGGGCACGGAGGACGAGATCGCCCAGTTCCTTCGCCTCCGTCGAATCCGCGGGAACCTGCAGGTTGTGCTTCACCTTGGCGGATTGCTCCCCGGCGGTGGCGCGGCCGTCCTGCCAAGCGGCGGCCTCCAGGCGCTCGCGGCAATAGGCCACCTCGGCGGCGGTGAGGACCTGGGGGATGCGGACGAGCATCGGGGTGCTCCGGGCAGGTGAAAAGGAAGCGGGCGGCCAGGGGCGGCAATCTGCCACCCCGGCCGCCCGCCGTCAGGCAGGGTGATCAGAAATCCGCGGCGAGGGAGACGAGCACCGTGCGGCCGGCGGCCACGGTGACGCGGTTGCCGAAGAAGCCCTCGTAGTTCGTGCGGTCGGTGAGGTTGTAGCCGTTCACCCGCACCGTGAGGTTCTGGTTGATCTTGTGCTGCACCATCGCGTCCAGGCTGAAACTGGCCGGCGCCTCCGCCGTGTTCGCCGCATCCAGGAACACCTTGCTCCGGTAGAACACGCCGGCACCCACCGTCACGTTGTAGGGGGTGTTCTGCGCGACGTCATAAGTGGTCCAGAGCGAGGCGGAGTGCTCCGGCACATATTGCACGCGCCGGCCACGGTTCGCGGCGTTCTCGGAACGCGTCGTCTCGCTGTCCAGATAGGTGTAGGCGGCGTTGATGTTCCATGCAGGCGTGATGCGGCCGGTGACGCCCAGTTCCACGCCCCGGACGCGCTGGCGGTCGCCGGTGGCGGAGACTTCGTTCGTGTCGGCGTCCAGATAGGTGGCGTTGCCCTTCTCCGCATGGAACAGCGCGGCGGTCAGGCCCAGGCGGCTGTCGAGCAGGCTGACCTTGGCGCCGATCTCATGGTTGGTGTTTCGCTCCGGCTGGAGATTGTTGTCGAAGTTGACGGCGGCAGCCGGGAAGGTGGTGAAGAAGGTGCCGGGCGGCGTCGTGGAGGTGGAGTAGGAGTAGTAATAGGTCTGGTTCGGCGTCGGTTCCCAGATGATGCCCGCGCGCGGATCCCAGAAGCTGTTGCTGATGCTGAAGTCCTGGCTGGGCGCAGCGCCCGGTGCGCCGGCGCGGTAATTCAGGTCATAATTCGTCCAGCGGAAGCCGCCATAGACCGAGAGTGTGGGGAGAAGCCACAGGCGCTCATTCAGGAACAGGCCGAGATTGGTCGATTCCGTGTCGCGCTGGTTGTTCGCGGCGCCCGTGCCCAGGATCAGGTCGTTGTTCGTATAGGGGTTGAGGAGCGTCACAGCCGGGCGTGTGGGGGAGTAGGGGAAGGCGGTGCGGTCCACCGTCTCGCGCACGATGTCGATGCCGGCGGTCAGCTCGTGGCGGACCGGGCCGGTGGTGAAGCGCGCGGTGCCGGTGGTGAGGTTCTGGATGGCCTCGTTCACCTGGTTGTAGGGCGCGTTGCTCCCGCCACCATAAGCGAGGGTGGGGTTCAGGCCGTGAAAGAACTGGCCGGAGCAGCTGTTGTCGTAAGCCGAAAGGCTGGTGTTGTTCGTGCCGCAGCTCACGGCGCTGAGTGCCGTGTCGCGGTCCACGCGTGTCAGGCGGGTGTCGTTGGTGATGCTCAGCCCATTGCCGAAGCTGTGTGCGAAGCGGGCCGTCAGCCGGTCCACCATCGTCTCGTCACGGTCGTTGCGGATGCCGTACCAGTTGGACCGGCTGACGCCATATTCCGGCGCCGGGCGGCCGATGGCGTTGAGGCCGCGGTAGAGGATGGGCGTGCCGCTGTCGATCGTGCGGCGGTCCTCGTAATGCATGTAGTCCACCGAGAAGGTGGTTGGCGTGCCGAGGCCGAAGGCGATGGAGGGGGCGACGCCCCAGCGCCGCGTGTCCATGTTGTCACGGTCCACCAGGCTGCTGCTCTGGCCCATGACGTTCAGGCGCATGGCAATAGTTTCGCCGATGCGCTGGTTGATGTCGGCTGTGAAGCGGGCGAAGGGGCCCATGCCGCCGGTGGCGGTGGCGGAGTAGCGGTTTTCCAGGCCGGGGAGCTTGGTGATGGCGTTGATGCCGCCGCCGATCGAGCTGGTGCCGACCGCGAAGCCCGACGCGCCCTTCAGAACCTGCACGTCCTCGATATTGAAGGTGTCGCGCTGGTAGGAGCCGAAGTCGCGCAGGCCATCCACCAGCACGTCGTTCTGGGCGGAGAAGCCGCGGATGCGGAACTGGTCACCGGTGACGCCACCATTGCCCTCACCGATGGTGGAGGTGATGCCGGGCACGTTGCGCAGCGCCTGCTCCAACGATGTGACGGTCTGCTCGCGGAGCACTTCCTGCGAGACCACGTTGATGGTCTGCGGCGTGTCCTGGATGCTGGCGGGCAGGCGCGGGTTGCCGGTAGGGGCCTGGAGCTGGTTGGCGGGGCGGGTTCCGGTAACCGCAACCTCGGGCACGGCGACCGGGGCGGGGCTGGTCGCGACCTGCGCGAAGGCCGCGCCGCCCGCCATGGCCGCGCCCAGGCTCAGGCTGGCCACCAGGGCCGTGTTGGGGGCCACGGCCCCCTTCTTGGTTGCGCGACTCATCCTGCTGCGACCCCGCCGATTCTGCTAATGCGAAGCGCTCTTAATTGACGGGATTACAATGCGTCAAGGTTGCGCGTGACTATCAATTGCGTTGTGCAGGACGCGTTGCAGACCAGCAACTTATTGCCACGGCGTGCCTTTTTCCTGCCGTTCAGCTGCCTTCCCAGGCTGCAGGATAGGTGGGAGCCCGGGCCAACGGGCCCCGACAGCAAGGAGATTCTGCCATGTCATGGCTTTCGCGCTTCGCCCTGGTCGCCGGACTGGCGGCTGGAATCGGCGGCTTCTCCCCGGCCGTTCAGGCCGCGCCTGCCTCTGCCGCCCCGATGATGGGCGCCGCCATGCTGGCCCAGGCGGATTCCGGGCTGCTGCAGGACGTGCGCTGGGTCAATCGCTGCCGTCCGGTGGTCGTTCATCGCCGGGACCGCTATGGCCGCCCCGTGCGCGTGGAGCGCGAGCGCTGCCGCCGGGTCTGGGTGGGTCCGCCGCGCGGGGCGCGCCACCGTTACTGATCCTCGCAGGTTGACAGTCCGGTGACGCCGCCGCTACCCCGCCGCGCCACGGCGGGGTAGCGGTGCCCTGCTTTGCTCAACAAGCAGGAAACGCGTCACCATGGCCCTTGCGCTCGTCTTTCCCGGCCAGGGCAGCCAGGTTGTCGGCATGGGCCGCGACCTTGCCGCCGCCTTCGCCCCCGCGCGGGAGGTGTTCGAGGCGGTCGATGAGACCCTAAAGCAGAACCTCTCCCGCCTGATGTTCGAGGGGCCGGCCGAGGAGTTGACCCTGACCGCCAATGCCCAGCCGGCGCTGATGGCCGTGTCGCTCGCCGTGCTGCGGGTGCTGGAGGCCGAGGGCGGGCTGGATGTGAAGAACCGCGTGGCGCTGGTGGCCGGGCATTCGCTAGGCGAGTACAGCGCGCTGGCCGCCGTGCGGGCCTTCGACGTGCCCCAGGCCGCCCGGCTTCTGCGCCTGCGCGGCGACGCGATGCAGAAGGCGGTGCCGGCCGGGACGGGCGCCATGGCCGCCCTGCTGGGCGCCGAGATGGAGCAGGCCCGCGCCATCTGCGAGCGTGCCGCCGAGAACCCCGAGACCGGCGAGCGCGAGGTGGTCGAGGCCGCCAATGACAATGGCGGCGGGCAGGTCGTGATCTCCGGCCACAAGTCCGCCGTGGAGCGGGCGGTGGATATCGCCAAGGCCGAGGGCATCCGGCGCGCCATGCTGCTGCCGGTTTCCGCGCCTTTCCATTCCTCCCTGATGGCCCCGGCCGCCGATGCCATGGGCGAGGCGCTGGAGCGGAACCCGCCCAAGGCCCCGCTGGTGCCGGTGGTGGCGAACGTGACCGCGGCGAAGGCGACGGATCCCGACCTGATCCGGGACCTGCTGGTGAAGCAGGTGACGGGCACGGTGCGCTGGCGCGAATGCGTGGCCGCCATGGCGGCCATGGGCTGCGACACCTTCGTCGAGGTCGGTTCGGGCAAGGTGCTGACCGGGCTGATGAAGCGCAACGCCCCCGAGGCGACCGCCATGGCCTGCGGGACGCCGGCCGAGATCGAGGCGGTGCTGAAGTCCATCTGAGCCCCTGGGGAGCACGGATCATGACGCGGATCACGCTGGAGGATCAGCCGGCCCCGGCGGCGCGGGATGCCGTGTGGAACGGGTTGCGGGCCTTCAATGAAGCCCATTCGGGACCGGGTTCCTTCGATTCCACCCCGCTGAGCGTGGTGCTGCGGGACGATTCCGGCGCGCCGCTCGGCGGGCTGGTCGGGCGCAGCTATTCCGGCTGGCTCTATGTCGAGCTGTTCCATATTCCCGCGGAGCACCGGCGCGCCGGGCTCGGCCGGGAGATGCTCACCATGGCCGAGGAGGAGGCCGCGCGGCGCGGCTGCATCGGCGTGCGGCTGGAGACCTATTCCTTCCAGGCCCCCGGCTTCTACGCCCTGATGGGCTATTCCGTGGTGGGCAGGCTGCAGGACTGCCCGCCCGGCCACACGCGCTATTCCCTTGCCAAGCGCCTCGACGGCGCGCCTCTGGAGGCACCCTGATGTTCGACCTGACCGGCAAGTCCGCCCTCGTCACCGGCGCCACGGGGGGGATCGGCGCCGCCATCGCCCGGGCCCTGCACGCCCAGGGGGCGAAGGTGGCCATCACCGGGCGGCGCGAGGCGGAGCTGGCCAGCCTGGCGCAGGAGTTGGGCGAGCGCGTCCTGGTGGCCCCGGCCGACCTTTCCGACCCCGAGGCCCCCGCCGCCCTGGTGGAGAAGGTGGAGGCCGAGTTCGGCGGGCTGGACATCCTGGTGAACAATGCCGGGCTGACCCGGGACGGGCTGGCGCTCCGGATGGGCGACAAGGACTGGTCCGACGTGATCGAGGTGGACCTCACCGCCCCCTTTCGCCTGGCCCGGGCCTCTCTGCGCGGGATGATGAAGCGGCGTACGGGCCGGATCATCTCCATCGCTTCCATCGTGGGGGTGACGGGCAATCCGGGCCAGGCCAACTACGCCGCGGCCAAGGCCGGGCTGATCGGGATGAGCAAGGCCCTGGCCCAGGAGGTGGCGCCGCGGGGCGTGACCGTGAACGTGGTGGCCCCGGGCTTCATCAAGACCGCCATGACCGATGCCCTGAACGACGCCCAGAAGGCGGCGCTGATGGGGCGCATCCCCATGGGCAAGATGGGTGCCTCCGAGGATATCGCGGCGGCCGTGACCTACCTTGCCTCCAACGAGGCGGCCTGGGTGACGGGCGTGACCCTGCATGTGAATGGCGGGATGGCGATGATCTGAGACCCCGCAGGGGGTCTGATATGCGGCGCGGGAACAACGGTCCTTGATCTGGCCTGCGCGCGGCCCATCCTTCGGTCTAGGCCCTGGGAAACAGCCGTGCTAAGGCCCGCGCCCTGCGTCCGGGCTCGTTCGAATGCCTGCCCGGCGGCAAAAAGGGTTTCCGGCGGTCAACCGCCATCAGGAGAGAGCAAGCGCGATGAGCGAAACCGCCGAGAAGGTGAAGAAGATCGTGGTCGAGCACCTCGGCGTCGAGGAGGCGAAGGTGACCCCGGAGGCCTCCTTCATCGACGACCTGGGCGCGGACAGCCTGGACACGGTCGAGCTGGTCATGGCCTTCGAGGAGGCTTTCGGCGTGGAGATCCCGGACGACGCGGCCGAGAAGATCACCACGGTCGGCGACGCCATCACCTATATCGACGCGCACAAGACGGCCTGATCGGGCCGCTGGGCCGGCCCCGGGGACCAACCCTGGGCCGGCCCGCCTTTGCCAATGACGCGCGGGGCGGTGCCGCATGCCGGCCGCCGCCCGGGCTCCGGGACCTGGCGCGGATGCCAGCCGGATCCAGGCGCGGGAGGGAGTAGCGAGAGTGTTCGGTCAGCTCACGGCCCCACGCCGCGTCGTCGTCACCGGCATGGGCATCGCCAGCCCGCTGGGGCTGGGCGTGGAGAATGTCTGGAAGCGGATGCTGGCCGGGGAATCCGGCATCACCGCCATCCAGGGCTTCGACGTCACGAATATCCCCGCCAAGATCGCGGGCATCGTGCCGAATGGCACGAAGGCCGATGGCGGGCTGGACCTGGCGGAGTGGATCCCCGTCAAGGACCAGAAGAAGATGGACCGCTTCATCCAGCTGGCGCTGGTGGCGGCCACCGAGGCGGTCGAGGATTCGGGCTGGGTTCCGGAGACGGAGGAGGACCGCCACGCCACCGGCGTGATGATCGGCTCCGGCATTGGCGGCCTGCAGACGATCTATGAGGCCTCGCTCCAGATCGGCGCCGGGAAGCACCGGCGGCTTTCGCCCTTCTTCATTCCCTCCGCCCTGATCAACCTGGCCTCGGGCCATGTCTCGATCAAATACGGCTTCAAGGGGCCGAACCACTCGGTGGTGACGGCCTGCGCCACGGGCGTGCATGCGCTCGGCGATGCCGCGCGGCTGATCGCGCTGGGCGACGCCGACGTGATGGTGGCCGGCGGCGCCGAGGCGGCGGTGAGTGAACTGGGCATGGCGGGCTTCGCCGCCTCCCGCGCTCTTTCCACCGCCTTCAACGACACCCCCGCACAGGCTTCCCGCCCCTGGGACAAGGAGCGCGACGGCTTCGTCATGGGCGAGGGCGCGGGCGTGCTCGTGCTCGAGGAATACGAGCATGCGAAGGCGCGTGGCGCGAAGATCTATGGCGAGGTGATCGGCTACGGCATGTCCGGCGACGCCTATCACATCACCGCCCCGGCCGAGGGCCATGAGGGCGCCTACCGGGCGATGACGGCCTGCCTGCGCTCCGCCGGCATCGGTCCTGCCGACATCCAGTACATCAACGCCCATGGCACCAGCACGCCACTGGGCGACGACCTGGAGCTGGAGGCGGTGGAGCGGCTGTTCGGGGAGGACGCCAAGGGCGTCGCCATGTCCTCGACCAAGTCGGCCATCGGGCATCTTCTCGGCGCGGCCGGCGCTGTCGAGGCGATCTTCTCCCTCCTCGCGATCCGCGACGCGGTGGCGCCCCCGACGCTGAACCTGACCGAGCCCTCCAAGCCTTCCGTGATCGACCGGGTGGCCAATGAGGCCCAGTCGCGGAAGATCGAAGTGGCGCTGTCCAACTCCTTCGGCTTCGGCGGCACCAACGCCTCCATCCTGTTCAAGGCGGCGGCCTGATTCAGGCCGGGCGCCGCCGTCTGGCGCGCCTCGCGCCAGGCTGGCACCATCGTCCTGGATAGCCAGGGGGCGGCACGCCGATGGGACGAGCGATCCGGTTCCTGCTGATCCTGGTGCTGCTCCTCGGCCTGGCCGGGGGCGGCGCCTTCCTCTACGGCCGGCATGTGTATGAGCAGCCCGGCCCGTTGGCCGAGCAGGCCCAGTTCGTCGTCCCGCGCGGCGGGATGGAGGCGATCGGGGCCGCGCTGGAGCAGCGGGGCATCGTGGCCGATGCGCGCGCCTTCATGGCGGCCGCCTGGGCCACCCGGATGCAGGGGCCCCTCCGCGCTGGTGAGTATAATTTCCCGGCCGGGGCCTCGCTGCGGGATGTGCTGGCCGTGCTGCGCACCGCGCGGCCCGTGCAGCGCCGGCTGACGATCCCCGAAGGGCTGATGGCCCGGCAGATCACCGCCCTGCTCGACCGCGCAGAGGGGCTGGTGGGCGATACCCCGCCGATCGATGAGGGCGACCTTCTGCCCGAGACCTACACCTACCAGTGGGGTGACACCCGCGCCGCCATCGTGCGCCGCGCAAGCGCCGCCATGGACGAGGCGCTGAAGGAGGCCTGGGCCAACCGGGCGCCGGACCTGCCCATTTCCTCCCCGCGCGAGGCGCTGGTGCTGGCGAGCATCGTGGAGCGGGAGACGGCGGTGGCGGCGGAGCGGCCGCGCGTGGCTTCCGTGTTCATCAACCGGCTGCGGCGGGGGATGCCGCTGCAATCGGACCCCACCGTGGCCTATGCCGCGGCGGATGGGGCGCCCCTGGACCGGCCGCTGAGCCGGGCCGATCTGGAGCGGGACCACCCGTTCAACACCTATCGCAACCGGGGTTTGACCCCGGGTCCCATCGCTTCCCCGGGCAAGGAGGCGCTGCGGGCCGTGACGCGCCCGGACACGACCGACCTGATCTATTTCGTGGCCGATGGCAGCGGCGGGCATGCCTTCGCCCGCACGCTGGATGAGCATAACCGCAACGTGGCGCGCTGGCGGGAGATCGAGCGCGGCCGGGCCGCGGCGCCGGCCGCCCCGGCACCGGCGCGGTGAGGGCCCTCGCGGGACAGGCGTGACCCCTGGCGGCCCGTTGCGGGGATGGCCGCTCTGGTGGCGGCTGGTGCTCATCTCGGCCATGTGGGCCACCTCCTTCCCGGTGGTGCGGCTGGCCGCGCGTTCCATGCCGCCTTTCGCCCTTTCGGCCGGGCGCGCCGCCGTCGCGGTGCTGCTGCTGGTGGTCTTCGGCCTGCTGACCGGCGCTTTGCGGATGGAGCGGTGGAACTGGCGGGCCGGCCTGGTGATCGGCACGACCAATGGCTGGCTGCCGAACTGCCTGACGGCCTTCGCGCTCCTGACCCTCGCCGCCGCGACGGTGGCGCTGATCCAGTCCGCGACGCCGCTTTTCGTGGCGCTGCTGGCCTTCCTGTTCCTGCCGGGCGAGCGGCCGGGGCCCCGGACCCTGGCCGGGATGGCGGTGGGCTTCGCCGGGATCGGCGTGATCCTGGGCCCGTCCGCGCTTCTGGGGGCAGGGGCAGGGCTGCTGGCCGGGGCGGTGATGCTGGTGGTCGCGCTCTCCTATGCCACGGGCACGGTCTATGTGCGGCGTACCCGGCCGGGCGGTGCCCTGGCCCTGGCCGCCGGGCAGCAGGGGGTCAGCGCCCTGGGCGCGCTGGCGCTGGCCCTGGCCTTCGAGCCGCTTTCCGGCTTCGACCAGCCCTGGGAGGTCTGGGCGGCGGTGGCCTGGGCCGGGGTCTTCGGCTCGGCGGTGCCGGTGACGCTCTTCCTCTCCCTGGCGCAACGGGCGCGGGCCACGGACGCGGCCATGACGGGTTACCTGCAGCCCGGCTTCGCGGCCCTGTTCGGGGCCATGCTGCTGGGGGAATGGCCGGAGCCGCGGGTGATGCTCGGAGGGTTGGTCGTGCTGCTCGGGGTCTGGCTGGCCACAGGCGGGCAGGGCCGGGGGCAGTAGTTCCCTTGGCGGCGTTCCCCCGTCGCCGTCCCTCGGCGGGCGGGGGAACGCTGTCATGCGCCGTGCGGGATGATCAGGCCGGCGCCAGGGCGCGGGCAGGGTCCCGCGAGCGCATCAGCGGCTGGATGTGCTGGCCGAAGGCCTCGATGCCATCGAGGAAGTCGTCGAAGGTGAGGAGCACGCCGGAGAGGCCGGGCACCTCCGACATCTCGTCCAGCATGCGGGCCACCGAGGCGTAGGAGCCGATGAGCGTGCCCATGTTCAGGTTGATGGCGCCTTCGGGCAGGGAATACTGGCGGACATTGGTGTCGCTGCCGGAGCGCGTGTCGGCGGCAGCCTGGCCGGCCATCCAGGCCAGGGCCTCGGTGTCGGCGCCGGCCCTGTAGTGTTCCCATTTCGCCATGGCCGCCTCGTCCGTCTCGGCGGCGATGATCATGATGAGGGCGAGGGAGCCGATCTTGCGCCCGGTTTTCGCCGCCGCGGCCTGCACGCGGGCGGTGACGGGGGCGAGGGCGCCGGGGGTGTTGATGCCCTGTCCCAGGCAGAAATTATAGTCGGCGTGCTCGGCCATGAATTCCAGCCCGGCACCGCTCTGCCCGGCGCAGACGATGGGGATGCGCTGTGAGGGCAGGGGGAGGAGCCGGCAGTCATCCATCCGGAAGTGGTCACCCTTGAAGTCCGACCGCCCGGTCGACCAGAGCTCCCGGATGATGGTGGCGTATTCGGAAAGATGGTCGTAGCGGCGGGCGAAATGCTCATCCCCGGGCCAGAGGCCCATCTGGGCGTATTCGGGGCGCTGCCAGCCGGTGATGAGGTTCACCCCGAAGCGGCCCGGGGCAATGGAATCGATGGTCACGGCCATGCGGGCCATGATGGCCGGCGGCAGGGTGGGGGAAGCGGCCGTGGCGAAAAGTTTGATCCGCTTCGTGACGGCTGCGAGCCCGGCCATGAGGGTGAAGGATTCCAGGTTGTAGTCCCAGAACTGCGTCGCGCCGCCGAAGCCCCGCAGCTTGATCATGGAGAGGAGGAAGTCGAGCCCGTATGCCTCGGCCTTCAGGGCGATCTGCCGGTTCAGATCGAAGCTCGGCTTGTACTGGGGAGCATGGGCGGAGATCAGCCACCCGTTGTTGCCGATCGGAATGAAGACGCCGATGTCCATGCGCGCATGGCTCCCTGGGTAAGGTGGAAACGGCTTTGCTCAGCAATTCCCGTTCCAGGCGGCGGCGGTGCCACTTTCCGCGATGTGATGGAGAGGCGCTGCGCGCGGCCTTCCAGAGCTGCTGCTGCCGCCCCATAGAAGCGGGATACATTACCGGAAGGACATGTTGCCGCCGTGGACGCCGAAGTTCTCATTGCGCTTGCCGCATTGATCGGGATGGAGGTGGTCCTCGGGATCGACAACCTCGTCTTCATCGCCATCCTCACCAACCGCCTGCCGGTGGAGCGGCGGCGGTCGGCACGGCTGATTGGGCTGGGCCTGGCCGTGGTGCTGCGCCTGGCCATGCTGGCGGGGGTGGGCTGGCTGATCTCTCTGACCCAGCCGCTTTTCAGCGTCTGGGAGATGGATTTCTCCGGCAAGGACCTGATCCTGATCGCGGGCGGGCTGTTCCTGATCGGCAAGGCAGTGATCGAGATCCATCACCGCGTGGATCCGGACTCCCAGGCCCATGCCAAGGAAGCCAACCAGGTCACGGCGAATTACGGCGCGACGATCTTCCAGATCATCCTGATCGACATGGTCTTCAGCGTGGACAGCATCCTGGCCGCGGTGGGGCTGACGCAGGTGATGTGGGTGATCGTGGTGGCGATCCTGGTCTCCGTTGCCGTGATGCTGCTTTCGATGGATGCGCTTTCCAACTTCATGGAGAAGAACCCGACCGTGGTGATGCTGGCCCTGGCCTTCCTGGTGATGATCGGGATGGTGCTGCTGGGCGAGGGCTTCCATTTCCATGTGCCCAAGGGCTTCGTCTACACGGCCATGGCCTTCGCGGCGGGGGTCGAGGCGCTGAATGTCTGGGCCAGGCGGTCGCAATCGCGGCGGACGGTGAGCCCGGGCAGTTCCACCCTGGCTGCGCCGGGGGAGGCCTCGCTCACCCAGGCGGCGGTGGCGGAGGCGGCTCGGGCGGAGCGGCCTTCGCCGGGAGCCGGCTGAGCCAGGCGGCGGGCAGCGCGCCGCCGAGGCGGGCTGCCGCATAGAGGCTGCGGGGGAAGACCACCCGCGCCTTGCCGCGCGCGATGCCGGAGAGGGTGCGGCGTGCGGCGTCCCCCGGCTCCATCAGGAAGGGCATGGGAAAGGTGTTCGGCGCCGTCATCGGCGTGCGGATGAAGCCGGGGCAGATGGCGTGGAGGCGGATGCCGTCATGCCGGGCTGTTGCGTCGGTCGCTTCCGTCCAGCGCTGGAGGGCGGCCTTGGAGGCGCAATAGGCCGGGGCGCCGGGCGAGGCCATGAAGGCCGCGATGGACGAGATGGCGGCCACGCGGCCGCGGATGCCGTCCGGGCCCGGGGCTTGGGCGCGCATCATCTCCAGCGCGGGCAGGATGGTGTTGAGGGCGCCGGTGAGGTTCACGGCGAAGATGCGGGCCACCTGGTCCGGCGCCTCCCGCGTGCCGCCCGTTCCGGCGGAGGTGCCGGCATTGGCGATGAGGAGGTCCAGGCCTTCCATGCCGGCGATCCAGGCTTCGGCGGATTTGGCGTCTGTCACGTCGAAGACGGTTTCCCGCACCTCGGCGCCCGCAGCGCGGCAGGCACGGGCGGTGGCGGAGAGGCGGGCCGCGTCGCGGCCGGAAAGGTGGAGGTGGCGGCCGGGGGCCGCGACTTCCTGGGCCAGGGCGGCGCCAAGCCCCGAGGAGGCGCCCGTGATGGCCACGCGGCGCCAGGGCCAAGGATCACGTTCGGTTGCGCTGGTGCCTTGCATCACGCCTTCTCCCGCCCCAGAAGGCCGCGCATGGCCATCCGATCCATGACCGGTTTCGCGCGCACCACCGGCACCCTGCCGGATGGCAATCCCTTCACCTGGGAACTCCGAAGCGTCAACGGGCGCGGGCTGGATGTGCGGCTGAGGCTGCCGCCCGGGTTGGATGCGCTGGAAGCGCCGTTGCGGGAGGCGGCCTCGGCGCGCTTCGCCCGGGGCAACGTGACCGCGAACCTGACCGTGAAGCGGGAGGACCGGGCGCCGCGGCTGGTGGTGGATCCGGTGGCGCTGGAGCGGGCCATGTCCCTGGTGGCCGACCTGTCCGCCCGGATGCCGGGCTCGGCAGCGCCGCGGCCGGAGGCGGTCCTGGCCCTGCCTGGCGTGTTGCGGACCGAGGTGGAGGTGCCGGACGAGGCGGCCGAGGTGGCGCGCCGGGCGGCGGTGATGGAGGGGTTCGGGCAGGCGCTGGCGGATCTTTTCGCCTCCCGCGCAGGGGAGGGGGCGCGGCTGCATGCCATCCTCGCCACGCTGCTGGACGAGATCGAGGCATTGCGGACCCAGGCCGTGGCCGAGGCGGCGCGGCAGCCGCAGGCGCATCGCAACCGGCTTGCCGGCGTGCTGGCGGAGCTGCTGGAGGGCGAGCGGCGCGTGCCGGAGGACCGTCTGGCGGCCGAGGTGGCGCTGCTGGCCGCGCGTTCCGATGTGCGCGAGGAACTGGACCGGCTGGGGGCGCATGTGGAGGCGGCCCGGGGCTTGCTGGGCGAAGCCGCGCCGATCGGGCGGAAGCTGGAGTTCCTGACCCAGGAATTCGGGCGGGAGGCCAACACGCTCGGCGCGAAATCCGGCAGCCTGGCGCTGACGCGGATTTCCCTGGAAGTGAAGGCCGCCATCGAGCGGCTGCGCGAGCAGGCGGCGAATGTGGAATGACTGAGATGAAGCGGCGTGGACTGTGCCTGGTGCTGGTGGCGCCTTCCGGCGCGGGCAAGACCAGCGTTTCCCGTGCCCTGCTAGCGGGGCAGAAGGAGCTTTCCCTGTCCATCTCCGCCACGACCCGCGCCGCGCGGCCGGGCGAGGTGCATGGCGTGCACTACTTCTTCCACAGCCCCGAGGAGTTCGAGGCGATGGAGGCCAGGGGGCATTTCCTGGAAAGCGCCCATGTCTATGGCAGGCGCTACGGCACGCCGCGCGCACCCGTGGAGGCGGCGCTGGCCGAGGGGCGGGACGTGCTATTCGACGTGGACTGGCAGGGACACCGGCTGCTGCAGGAATCCATGCCGGGGGACGTGGTGGGCGTGTTCCTGATGCCGCCTTCCATCGCGGAGCTGGAGCGGCGGCTGCGCGCGCGCGGCCAGGACAGCGAGGAGGAGATCGTCCGCCGCATGGGCAAGGCGCGGGAGGATGCCTCCCACTGGCGGGACTTCGACCATGTGCTGATCAACGCCGATTTCCCGGAGACGGTGGAGACGGTGGCCGCCATCCTGCGGGCGGCGCGCACGGCGCGTTCCCGCAATCTTTGGCTCGGCGATTTCGTGGCGGGGCTGGGCTAGGGGCGTGCTGGGGGTCCTCGGCCTTGTCGCGCCGGTCTTCCTGCTGATCGGCCTCGGCTATGTCGCCGGGGTCCGGCGGATGCTGTCGGACGAGGCGCTGCGGGGGATCAACGACTTCGCGTTCTGGCTCTGCGCCCCGGCGCTGCTCTTTGTTTCCGCGGCCTCGGGCGGGGGCGTGGTGGGGCATGGGGGGCGCCTGGAAATCGCCTTCTTTTCCGGCGTGCTGCTGGTCTATGCGCTGGCGCTGCTGCTGTACCGCTTCGTCGCGCGGCGGGGCCTGACAGAATCGGGGCTCTTCGCCGTGAACTGCGCCTTCGGGAACACGCTGATGATGGGCGTGCCCGTGACGCTGGCGACTTTCGGCCCGGAGGGGATCGCGCCCGCCACCGCCATCGTCGGCCTCTATTCCCTGCTGATGCTGCCGCTGACGACCATCGTGGCGGAGATGGGGATGAGCGCGGGCGCTTCGCCGCTGCGGGTGCTGGCCACCACGCTGCGCTCGGTGGTGCGGAACCCCATCGTGATGGCGGTGCTGCTGGGCAATGTCTGGGCGGCCTTCCTGCCCGTGCCGCCGCCCTTCCTGCGGCGCTTCCTGGAGATCCTGGGCGGGGGGACGAGCCCGATGCTGCTCTTCTGCCTCGGTGCCTCGTTGCGGGACTTCCAGATCCGGCGGGACTGGCCGGATGCGATGGCGATCAACCTGCTGAAGCTGGTGGTGCTGCCCGCGGTGGTCTGGGTGATCGGGCGCTTCGCCGGGCTGGCGCCGCTGGAGCTGGCGGTGGCCGTGATCATGGCGGCCATGCCGACCGGGGCAAATGCCTTCCTGATGTCCCGCCGATACGCCACGGGAATGGAGCGGGCGGGGGCGGCGGTGCTGCTGGGCACGATGCTGTCGGTGGTGACGCTGACCCTGGTGCTGGGGATCCTCGCGCGCTGAGGGACCGGCAACCGCGCTGCCCCGTGGCTTTGGCGGGCCGGCCCTGGAGTGGCGGGGCGGCAATGCGGCCGCCCGCGAATCAGTGCAGGTTGAGCATGCCCTCGGCGAAGGTGAACTCCGCCGGGCGCCAGAGGGCGGCGGAGGCGACGCGAACGGAATGGAGCTGGCCTTCGATGTCCTTGCGCCAGAATTCAAGGAATCCGTGCAGCTCGGGGAAGGTCGGGGCGCGATCGACCTTCTGCCAGATAAAGGACTGGAGCACGGCGGGATGGTCGGGCAGCCGGTAGAGAATCTCGGCCGTGGTGAGGTGCCAGTCGGGGATGCGGACGACGTGCTCGATACCCCGGAGATGCATGTCCTTTGCTCCTCAACACGGGCGGCCCGATGCCGCCCGGGGCAGATGGTGCCACGAGGTATGAAGCTCTGGCGACAATAAATGTTTCATATCAATGATTTGGCACTCTCCGTCTCCGAGTGCTGCCGGGCTTGACGCGTTGGGGGGCGATGCCCTAGATCGTTGGCACTCACCGGGGGCAAGTGCTAACGACGGCCCATCAGGGCGTTGCAGGGCATCGGGTCACCGGCCGGGTTCATCCCAAGACAAAGGCTCAGGAGAGGACCGCATGACGAAGTTCCGTCCCCTGCACGACCGCGTTCTCGTCCGTCGCGTGACGGCCGAGGAGAAGAGCGCTGGCGGCATCATCATTCCGGACACCGCCAAGGAGAAGCCCCAGGAGGGTGAGGTCGTGTCCGTCGGCGCCGGCGCGCGCAACGAGCAGGGCCAGATCGTGGCGCTGGACGTGAAGGCCGGCGACCGCATCCTGTTCGGCAAGTGGTCGGGCACCGAGGTCAAGCTCGATGGTGAGGAGCTCCTGATCATGAAGGAGTCCGACATCATGGGCATCGTGGAGAAGGCCGCCTGATCTCCCGCTAGGGACTGATCGGCGCTTTCCAACACAAGAAAGGACATTCAGATGGCTGCGAAGGACGTCAAGTTCGGCGCCAATGCCCGCGAGCGCATGCTGCGCGGCGTGGACATCCTGGCCGATGCCGTGAAGGTGACGCTGGGCCCGAAGGGCCGCAACGTCGTGCTCGACAAGAGCTTCGGCGCGCCGCGGATCACCAAGGACGGCGTGACCGTCGCCAAGGAGATCGAGCTGGCCGACAAGTTCGAGAACATGGGCGCGCAGATGGTGCGCGAAGTGGCCTCGAAGCAGAACGACCTGGCCGGTGACGGCACCACCACCGCGACCGTGCTGGCCCAGGCCATCATCCGCGAGGGTGCGAAGGCGGTTGCCGCCGGCCTGAACCCGATGGATCTGAAGCGCGGCGTCGACAAGGCCGTGACCGTGATCGTCTCCGACCTGCAGGCGAAGACGAAGAAGATCACGACCTCCGCCGAGGTTGCCCAGGTCGGTTCTCTGTCCGCCAACGGCGAGACCGAGATCGGCGAGATGATCGCGCAGGCGATGGAGAAGGTCGGCAACGAGGGTGTCATCACCGTCGAGGAAGCCAAGTCCATCCAGACCGAGCTCGACGTCGTCGAGGGCATGCAGTTCGACCGCGGCTATGTCTCCCCGTATTTCATCACGAATGCGGAGAAGATGATCGCCGAGCTCGAGAACCCGTACATCCTGATCCACGAGAAGAAGCTCTCCCAGCTGCAGCCGATGCTGCCGCTGCTGGAAGCCGTCGTGCAGTCCGGGCGTCCGCTGGTGATCGTGGCCGAGGACATCGAGGGCGAGGCGCTGGCCACGCTCGTGGTGAACAAGCTGCGTGGCGGCCTGAAGATCGCCGCCGTGAAGGCCCCGGGCTTCGGTGACCGCCGCAAGGCGATGCTCGAGGACATCGCCATCCTGACCGGCGGTGAGGTGATCTCCGAGGATCTCGGCATCAAGCTCGAGAGCGTGACGCTGAACCAGCTCGGCCGCGCCAAGAGCGTGCGGATCGAGAAGGAGAACACCACGATCGTCGACGGTGCCGGCGAGAAGGAGGCCATCCAGGGCCGCGTGGAGCAGATCAAGGCGCAGATCGAGGAGACCACCTCGGACTACGACCGCGAGAAGCTGCAGGAGCGCCTGGCCAAGCTCGCGGGCGGCGTTGCCGTGATCCGCGTGGGCGGCTCCACCGAGGTGGAGGTGAAGGAGCGCAAGGACCGCGTCGACGACGCGCTGCATGCGACCCGCGCCGCCGTCGAGGAGGGCATCGTTCCGGGTGGTGGCGTGGCCCTGCTGCGCGCCTCTCTGAAGCTGGCCGACCTCAAGGGCCTGAACAACGACGAGCAGGTCGGGATCGAGATCGTTCGCCGCGCCATCCAGGTGCCGCTGAAGCAGATCGCCGAGAACGCCGGCAAGGACGGCGCCGTGATCGCCGGTGAGGTCCTCCGCGACAGCACCTACGAGTACGGCTATGACGCCCAGGCCGACCAGTACAAGAACCTGGTCGAGGCCGGCATCATCGACCCGACCAAGGTCGTGCGCACCGCCCTGCAGGACGCCGCTTCCGTGGCCTCCCTGCTGATCACCACCGAGGCGATGGTCGCCGAGCGTCCGGCGAAGCCGGCTGCTCCGGCCGGTGGCCCCGGCGGCGGCATGGGCGGCATGGGCGACATGGACTTCTGATTTCAGAAGACCAGTCTTCGTGACGAAGAGGGGCGGTCCGGCAACGGGCCGCCCTTTTTCGTTGTAGGATGCAGGTATTTCGGCAGGAGGGAGCGCGATGCCGACGGGAGTGGTGGTCTGGTACCAGGCGCATAAGGGCTACGGCTTCATCCGGCCCGATGATGGGGGGCCAGACGTGATGGTTCACTCCAGCGTGGTGGAGGAAGCCGGGCGGCGCGACCTGAAGAAGGGTGAGGAGATTACCTATGAGGCGACGCAGCTTCCGAAGAAGCCGGCGCCGATCGTGACCTGGATCAAGCGCGGGTAAGGCATGCGCCGGCCCGGATGCGCCGGCAGGCGCATCCGGACGGTCTGGTTACTCCTGCCAGACGCGCAGGGCGGAACTCTTGTTGAAGACGCCCTTGGCGCGTTCCGCCTGGTTCGTATCCGCGGCGGCCACCACCACGGCGGCGGCGGCCTTTTCGGATTCAGGCTTCACGTCGGGGCTGGCGGCTGAGGCCACGCCCTCGGTCGCGGCGGCCGCGCCGATTCCGGCGATCGCGGCTGCGGCGATAGCGACCAGGGCGGCGCCGCCGGTCGCCACCACGGCCCCCGCGGCAGCCATTCCGGCACCCGACCCGGCGAGCTGCGCGCTCATGCTGCGCAGGTTGCGCTGCTCATCCTCTTGGACCCGGCCCTCCATCTCGTTCGGCGGGCGGGGCGGCTCCTGCGTCACCTCGGCGGTGCGGACGGCGATCCGGTCGCGCGGGATCGCATCAGCATCCAGGTACTGGATGGCCGCTTCTGCGGCTTCGCGCGTGGCGAAGGTCGCCACGACATGCGAGTGGACTTGCGGGTTCTGTGTTTCGGACATGCCAAACTCCCTGCGGGACGTCTTGGCTGCAACGCGGTTGTGCGGGGGTTGTTGCCGTGACCTCCGGTTCAGGATCGCGCCGGGGCAGGGCCCGCGGAACACGTTGTGACGATCCCGGGCAGACGGCAGGTGGGCGTTGCAGCCACCCGGCCGGAGCGGGGTTTAGGCTGCTGACGGGGCGGCCAGCCAAGGTGGCGGAGGCGAATCCGTCATGACCTGGATGGGATCCGGCACAATGCTTTCCACCCGCCTCAACCAACGCCTGCGCCTGCTCACCATTGCCGTGGCCCTGATGGGGCCGGTGCTTCTGGTGAGTGCCTGCTCCTCGGGCACGGCCCAGCCTGGTAGTGCTCCGACGGCGACCCGCACCGGCGCCACCGGGAATGCCGGGCAGCATAAGTAGTCTCGACTCCGCTTTGTTCTGTCCTGCTCTGGTGGTCTGTCCCGGGGAGAGGAAGAAGGAATTCTTCCTCTCCCCGGACCCCTCACCATCATCTTCTTTTGGAAGTTTGGAGCGGTTCCGCTGATGGTGCGCCTCCGGTCCATGACCGGAGGCGACTGCAAGTGCAGGATGAGACCTCAAAAACCCCGTGTTGCATCGTATCCGCGGCAGCCAGACGGGGTTCCAAGGGCCTCAGGCCCTTGGCGGGTGAGGTCCGGAGAGGGCAGAGCCCTCTCCGGGAACCGGCAGTTCAGGAATCCGGCCGCAATCCCGGCCAGAGCTTCAGATGACCTGGAAGCGTGCCTTGGCGGCGCGCTCGATGGCGCCGGCGATGAGGCGGTCGATGTCGAGGGCGATGCGGAAGTCCTGGAGGAAGCGCAGTTCCTCCTGGGTGGCGTCGCCGTCGGCGGCTGCGATTTCGCAGGCCAGGAGATAGGCGGTTTCGCGGAGGCGCGGGGGCAGGGCGTCCCGGATCATCTCCGAGGCGCGGTCCAGGCCGTCCGACTGGTCCAGCAGCGAGAGCACGACGTCGGTGACCGTGTCGATCTCGCTGGCGTGGAACTGGCTGAAGACGGGAAGTTCCCGCACCAGCCGCGACATGGCAGCCAGTTCGGCATCGGTCATGCCGCGGTCGCTCACCCCCATCAGCACCATCGCGCATATCAGGGCCTCCTGGGCCGAGAAGCGCGTGGGGATCGGGGCGGGGGTGGGAGCGGTGTCCATGATGTTCGTGTCCATCTTGGGCAGAGGGTTCGCCCGCCGGCCCCGGCGCGTCAATCGTTGGGCCGATCACCATTCAGGAAGTGGTGCGTGGCGCGAACCGCCTCGGCCAGGCCCATGCGCTGGGGAACCACCCCTTCCGGCAGGCCCAGGAGCAGGCGGCTGGGGGCGCGGGCATCCAGCAGCACGAAGACGCCGCGGTCATCGGCGCGGCGGATGAGGCGGCCGAAGGCCTGTCGCAGCCGGTGGCGGGCGATGGCGTCGTCATAGGCCTTGGGCCGGGCGCCGGAGAGATGGGTGCGGCGTTCCCGGTGCAGGATGGTGGGGCGGGGCCAAGGGATGCGGTCGAAGACCAGGAGGCGGAGGGAGCGGCCGGGCACATCCACGCCGTCCCGCAGGGCATCCGTGCCGAGAAGGCAGGAATCCTCCTCGGCGCGGAAGACATCCACCAGGGTGGAGTTGTCCATCGCGTCCACATGCTGGGCGTAGAGGGGGAGGCCGGCGGCCTCCAGCCCCGGGGCCATGCGGGCATGGGCATCCCGCAGGCGGCGGATGGCCGTGAAGAGGCCGAGGGCGCCGCCGCCGGAGGCGCGGAAGAGCTGTTCCATGGCCATGGCGGCCTGGGGCCCCTCGCGGGCGATGTCGGTGACGACGATGGCGAGGGTCTGGTCGGGGTAGTTGAAGGGGGAGGGCAGCGCCGCCCGGATGGCCGGGGTCGGCAGGTGGATCGCGCCGGTCCGGGTCTCGGCTTCCTCCCAGGCATGCTCCGGGTCGCCCTCGCCGCTGTCGCGCAGCGTGGCGGAGGTGATGAGCATGCCATGGGCAGGGGCAGCCACGGTGGCGGCGAAGGGCTGGGTGGGGTCCAGGAAGTGGCGGTGCAGGGCGGCGTCGATCACGCGGCCCTCGCGCCGGGTGATGGCGAGCCAATCGACATGGACGGGGCGTGTGCCGGGTTCGGGCGGGCGCTCGGCCAGCGTCTTGAGCATGGCGCGCCAGGCGGAAAGGGGGCGGAGACCGCGCCGGTCCACGGTGCGCCGGGCGGTGTCCAGGCGGATGCGATCGCCCGTCTCCAACTCGGCATCCGGGTCCTCCAGCAGGCCGGTCAGGCGCGCGTGCAGGGCGCGGAGCGGGGTTTCGATCAACTCCAGGGCCTTCTCCAGCGCTGCCCCGGCCCCGGCGACGCCGGGGTTGAGGGGGTGAAGGTCGCATTCGGCATCGTAGCCGGCATCGGCCTCGGGCGAGCGGGCGAAGACCTGGAGGATGATGGTGCGGAGGAAGGCCTCGCCCGGATTGGTTTCGGCGGGATGGCCGGGAAGGCCGTCCTCGCCCTCGTAGCTCTCGCGATTGTCGCCTTCGCCAAGGCGGGAGGACCAGCCGGGGCCGGGGAGGCTGCCGGCATGGCGCAGGGCCTCGTCCACCAGTGGCAGGAGGGCGGGGTGGTCGCTGGTAACCTCTTCCAGCCGGCGGCGCAGGCCGCGGGCGCGGCCGCGCGCGCCTTCGGCACCCAGAAGCCAGCGGCGCAGCTCGGCCATCTCGCCGCCGCTGACCTCGGCGGAGAAGGCGCTGTCGGCGGCATCGAAGAGGTGATGGCCCTCGTCGAAGACGTAGCGAAGGGGAGGGCGGTCCTCGCCGCCGCCAAGGGCTGCCTGGATCATGACCAGGGCGTGGTTGGCGATGACAAGCCGGGCCGTGCGGGCGCGGCGGATGGAGTGCTCCACGAAGCAGCGGCGCCAATGGGGGCAGGCGGAGTGGATGCATTCGCCACGGCGGTCTGTCAGGCCGGCGACATGGCCCCAGGGGAAGAGTTCCGCGATCCAGCCGGGAAAGTCGCCGCCCTGCATGTCCCCGTCCCGCGTGGCGGCGGCCCAGCGGGAGACGAGGGAGAGGGCCAGCAGGCGGGAAGGCATGGCGCCGCTGACCGCCTCATCATGGTTCAGCAGGCAGAGATAGTTTTCCCGCCCCTTGCGGATGACGACCTGCCGGCGGCGTTCCTCCGGATCGGGGTAGAGGCGGAAGAGTTCCTGGTCGATCTGGCGCTGGAGGTTGCGGGTATAGGTGCTGACCCAGACGGGGGCACCGTTGCGCTCGGCCCAGAGGGAGGCGGGGGCGATGTAGCCCAGGGTCTTGCCGGTGCCGGTCCCGGCTTCCGCCAGGACGAGCTGCGGCTGGCCCTCGGCCTCGCGCGGGGCGAAGGCAAGGGCGGCGGCGGAGGCGTAGTCGGCCTGGGCGGGGCGGGTCTCGGAATCCGCGCCGAGGATTTCGGCCAGGCGCTTGCGGGCTTCCAGCGGGGCGACGGGCAGGGAGGCGGGCGGGGTCGGAGGGGCGGTTTCCTCCCATTCCGGCAGGCGTCGCCACACCTTCAGCGCGTCAGTGGAGGCCTTGGCCTCGGGCTGGCCTGACGCCGCGAGGATGCTGGGCGCCCAGACCCAGTCGGACGCGTCGCGCAGGCGGGCGGCGAGCTGGGCGACGTCGCGGTTCAGGAGGTGGTGGCGGTTGGTGGCGAGGTGGCGAAGGAGGGTGGTCGCGATCTCCGGGAGGAGGATGGCGGCGGCCTCGTCGTCCCTGGGCGGCTCCATGTCCAGCGCCAGGGCCAGGCCGCGCGGGGTGGGGGCGGCGAGCTGGGCCGGGAGGACGAAGGCGAAGAGCTCCAGCAGATCGTAGGCGACCGGGAAGGGGGCGAGGTTCAGGCGCCTTGCGGTGGCGGGGGCATGGATGAGGAGCGGGGGCGGAAGATCCGTGAGGCGCCGGGCCAGCGCCTGGGTGGGGAGGGTTTCGATCTCGCCATCCGGGGTGAGGAGGGTAGCGCGGCCAATTCCGGCAACCAGGGCAGGCGCTTCGGGCAGCAAGAGGCGGGGAGTGGCCGAAGCAGGGGGCATCGGCGGCTCTATACCCGCTTTGTTCGCGGGGGGGAGTCCGCGCCCGCGCGCGAATGATATTTCAGTTGGGGACTTCGGGCGGCGGCGCGCTTCTTATATTAAGGGGCAGGTCCAGATCCCCGAACTTAACAAGGCAGGAATCGCAGAGTGAACCATATCTCGCCGGCGGGTGCCGCCACGAAGCTGAAGCCGGGCGTCGTCACCGGCGCCGATTACCAGACGCTGCTTCAGGCCTGCCGTGACGGCGGCTATGCGCTGCCGGCGGTGAACGTGGTGGGCACGAACAGCATCAATGCGGTGCTGGAGGCGGCGGCGAAGAACAAGGCCGACGTGATCATCCAGCTCTCCAACGGTGGTGCGCGCTTCTTCGGCGGCGAGGGCTGCCCGGACGCCGATGCGGCCCGCGTGCTGGGTGCGGTTTCGGCGGCGCAGCATGTGCATACCCTGGCCAAGGCCTATGGGATCTGCGTGGTGCTGCACACCGACCATGCCGACCGTTCGCTGCTGCCCTGGGTGAACGCGCTGATCGACCATGGCGAGGAGCACATGAAGCGGACGGGCCAGCCGCTTTTCTCATCCCACATGATCGATCTTTCGGCCGAGCCGCTGGACGTGAACATCGAGGAATGCGCCAAGGTCCTGAAGCGCATGGCCCCGCTGGGCATGAGCCTGGAGATCGAGCTGGGCGTGACGGGCGGCGAGGAGGACGGCATCGGGCATGACATCGAGGAGAGCGCCGACAATGCGCATCTCTACACCCAGCCCGAGGATGTGCTGAAGGCCTGGGAGATCCTCTCCCCGATCGGCCATGTCACCGTCGCGGCATCCTTCGGCAACGTTCACGGCGTCTATGCGCCTGGAAACGTGAAGCTGCGGCCGGAGATCCTGAAGGCTTCGCAGGAGGCGGTTTCCGCCAGGTTCGGCGGCGGCGAGAAGCCGATGAGCCTGGTGTTCCATGGCGGCTCGGGCTCGGAGAAGGACAAGATCACCGAGGCCGTGTCCTATGGCGTGTTCAAGATGAACATCGACACGGACACGCAGTTCGCCTTCTCGGCGCCGGTGGGCGCCTATGTCGAGGCCAATCCGGTGGCCTTCAAGCACCAGATCGACCCTGCCACGGGCAAGCCGCAGAAGAAGCTCTACGATCCCCGCAAGTGGCTCCGCGCCGGCGAGAAGGGCGTGGCGAAGCGGCTGGACGAGGCCTTCGCGGATCTGGGTTCGGCCGGGCGCAGCCTGGCAGGCTGACGCTGAAGGGGCGGGGGCTACGCTCCTGCCCTCTCGATAAGGTGAAAGTGCCTGTCGTTTATATGACGATAGGCCTTTCTTATGGGGCGCAGAGGCCCTTTGTATTTCACCCCCTCGGACTACCTCCCTAGCGTCGCGTTCTTAAAGCGACCTTGCAGGGAGAGAATCGAGATGTCGGACAAGCCGCGCGGCGTGGGGCTCACCACGCGCCAGGGCCACCCCGTCTTCGACAATCAGAACACGCGCAGCGTGGGTTCGCGCGGGCCGCTGGTTCTGGAGGACTACCAATTCCTCGAGAAGATGAGCCATTTCGACCGCGAGCGGATCCCCGAGCGGGTGGTGCATGCGCGCGGCGCGGCGGCGCACGGGATCTTCGTGCCCACCGGCAAGGCCGGCGACGATCCGATCTCGAAATACAGCCGGGCGAAGGTCTTCACTGCGGGGACCGAGACGCCGATCTTCCTGCGCTTCTCCACGGTGATCCATGGCGGGCACAGCCCGGAGACGCTGCGCGACCCGCGAGGCTTCGCCATCAAGTTCTATACGGAGACCGGCAACTGGGATCTGGTGGGGAACAACCTGAAGGTGTTCTTCATCCGTGACCCGATGAAGTTCCCGGACATGGTCCACGCCTTCAAGCCGGATCCGATCCACAACCGGCAGATGATGAACCGGTTCTTCGACTTCGTGAGCTGCACGCCCGAAGCGACGCACATGATCACCCACCTCTTCTCGCCCTGGGGCATTCCCGCGACCTACCGCGAGATGCAGGGCTCGGGGGTGAACACCTACAAGCTGGTGAATGCCGAGGGCGGGACGGTTCTCTGCAAGTTCCACTTCCAGCCGCGCATGGGCGTGCGCAACCTGACGCAGGAGCAGGCGGAGGCCATCCAGGCGAAGGATTTCAACCACGCCACCGGCGATCTCTACGACGCGATCGAGCGCGGCGAGTTCCCGGAATGGGACATGTTCATCCAGGTGATGAGCGACGACGAGCATCCGGAGCTGGACTGGGATCCGCTGGATGTCACGAAGCTCTGGCCCGAGGAGCAGTTTCCCTTCCTGCATGTCGGGCACATCCAGCTGAACCGGAACCCGGTGGACTACCACAACGAGGTCGAACAGGTGGCCTTCGGCACGGGCGTGCTGGTGGACGGGATCGACTTCTCGGATGACAAGATGCTGCAGGGGCGGACCTTCGCCTACTCGGACACGCAGCGCTACCGCGTGGGGCCGAACTACCTGCAGCTGCCGATCAACGCGCCGAAATGCCCCTTCGCGACCAACCAGCGCGGCGGGCAGATGAGCTACCACGTGGATGGCGCGGAGCAGGGCGCCAACAAGCACGTGAACTACGAGCCCTCGAACTTCAACGGGCTGGTGGAGCAGCCGCGGCTGGGACCGCCCCCGCGGATCCAGGTGAGCGGGGAGGTCGGGCGCCAGAAGATCGAGCGCACCAACGACTTCAAGCAGGCCGGGGAGCGCTGGCGCATCTTCTCCGACTTCGAGCGTGATGATCTGGTGAAGAATCTCGTGGGCGCGCTCTCGCAATGCGAGCGGGTGATCCAGGAGAAGATGGTCTGCTACTTCATGCAGGCGGATCGGGAGTATGGCAGCCGGGTGGCCCAGGGGCTGGGGATTTCCATGCCGTCCCGCCAGGCGGCGGAGTAACGCGGGCGGCCGCCCGGCACGCCGGGTGGTCCTGAAGCCCGGAAGGGAAAGGGGGCGGAGAGGTGATCCTCTCCGCCCCCTTCTGCGTGGATGCTCCTGCCAGGTCCCTGGAAAGGCGGATCAGGCGACAAGCTCGGCGGGCAAGGCCTCGGCGATCTGGACGGCGTTCAGGGCGGCGCCCTTCAGCAGCTGGTCGCCGCAGACGAAGAAGTCGAGGCCGTGATCCCCGAAGACGAGGCTCTGCCGGATGCGGCCGGCCTCGACATCGTAGCGGCCGCTGGCGGTCAGCGGCATGGGATAGACGGCGTTCTCGACGTCATCCGCCAGCTTCACGCCGGGGGCGGTGGCCAGCACGCGGCGGGCGGCTTCGGGCGTCACCGCGCGCTCGGTTTCGATCGTCACGGCCTCGGCATGGGCGCGGAGCGTCGGGACGCGGACCGCGGTGCAGGAGATGGGAAGATCGGGCAGGCCCATGATCTTCCGGGTTTCCCATGTCACCTTCATCTCCTCCCGCGTGTAGCCATTGGGCTGGAAGCTATCGATATGCGGGATGAGGTTCATCGGCAGCGGGTGGCGGAAGACGCTGTTCCTGGGCTGGGTGCCGTTGACCAGCAGCTCCTTCAGCCCCGCCTCCAGCTCCTCCATGCCCTCGGCGCCCGCGCCGGAGGAGGCCTGGTAGGTGGAGACGATGACGCGCTTCAGGCCGAACTCGGCGTGGAGCGGGGCCAGGGCCACGGCCAGGATGGCGGTGGTGCAGTTCGGGTTGGCAATGAGGCGCGCGCCCTGGGCGGCGGCGGCGTTCACCTCCGGCACCACCAGCGGAACATCATCCTCCAGGCGGAAGGCGGAGGAGTTGTCCACCACCACGGCGCCGGCCGCGACCAGCTGCCTGGCATGGGCCTTGGACCAGTCGCCGGAGACGGCGAGCAGGGCCAGGTCCAGCTTCGGCGGGCTGGCGGGGTCGTATACCTCGATGGTTTTCTCCCCGAAGGGGGTGGGAATTCGGGTGCCGGCGCTGCGGGTGGAAGCGAAAAGGCGCAGCTCGGCCACCGGGTAGCCGCGGTCCCCCAGGACCTGCACCAGTTCCTTGCCGACCGCGCCCGTCGCTCCGAAAACCCCAACGCGCATGACCATCCATCCTTCGAGGCGTTGTTGGGGGGCGGGGCGCCCGGAGAGGGGCGCAGGCCCACCCCTGCCAGTGTGGCATCGGGGTTTATACAGGCGGCGAGGGCGGATGCGAGGCGCGTGTTCCGGGGGTCAGGGATGCCCCAGCTTCGAGCGCGCAACGGTCTTTCACCCCATGCGCGTTGACCCGGCGGGGGCGCGGGGGCATGTGGGCGCCGCCATGGAAGCTCTCCCCGCCGATCCCTCCCTGCGCGACATCCGCGCCTGGCCCTTCGAGGAGGCCGCGAAGGTGGCCGACCGTGCCTCGGTGAAAGCCAAGGGGATGGCGCTGTTCGAAACGGGCTATGGGCCTTCGGGCCTGCCCCATATCGGCACCTTCGGGGAGGTGGCGCGGACCACCTGGGTGAGGCGGGCCTTCGAGCGGCTGACCGGGCTGCCGAGCCGGCTGGTGGCCTTTTCGGACGACATGGATGCGTTGCGGAAGGTGCCGGACAACGTGCCGAACCCGGAGCTGCTGCGGGCCAACCTGGGCAAGCCGGTCTCCCGGATCCCGGATCCGTTCGGGACGCATGAGAGCTACGGGGCGCATAACAACGCCCGTCTCCGGACCTTCCTGGAGGCCTTCGGCTTCGAGTTCGAGTTCGCCTCCTCGACCGACTACTACTCCTCCGGCCGGTTCGATGAGGCGCTGCTGCGGATGCTGGCGGTGCATGAGGAGGTGCGGCAGGTGATCCTGCCGACGCTGGGGCCGGACCGGCGGGCGACCTATTCGCCCTTCCTGCCGATCCACCCCAGGACCGGGCTGGTGATGCAGGTGCCGATGGAGGAGGTGCGGCCCGATGCCGGGACGGTGGTCTGGCGCGACCCGGAGACGGGGGAGCGCTACGAGACGCCGGTCACGGGCGGGCATGTGAAGGCGCAGTGGAAGGCGGACTGGGCGCTGCGCTGGTACGCGCTGGGCGTGGATTACGAGATGTCCGGCAAGGACCTGATCGACAGCGTGAAGCTGTCCTCCCAGATCTGCCGTGTGCTGGGCGGGGAGCCGCCGGTGGGCTTCACCTATGAGCTGTTCCTGGATGCCCAGGGGCAGAAGATCAGCAAGAGCAAGGGCAACGGGCTGACCATCGAGGAGTGGCTGACCTATGCGCCGCCCGAGAGCCTTTCGCTGTTCATGTACCAGCAGCCCGGGCGGGCGAAGCGCCTGCATTTCGATGTCATTCCCCGGGCGACCGACGAGTACCTGGCGAATGTGGAGAAGCTGCGGGTGGCCGCCGATCCGGCGAACCCGGCCTGGCACATCCATGGCGGGGCGCTGCCGAACGGGGCGGGAAGCCCGATCACCTTCACCCTGTTGCTGAACCTGGCCGTGGCGGCGAATGCCGAGACGCCGGAGATGCTGTGGGGTTATCTGCGGCGGCACGCGCCGGAGGCGACGCCGGAAGCCTCGCCCATGCTGGCGGTGCTGGTGGAGCGGGCCTCGGCCTATTACCGGGACATGGTGAAGCCGACGAAGCGCTTCCGGCCGGCGACGCAGCCGGAGCGGGAGGCGCTGCTGCACCTCGCGCAGCTGCTTCGGGAGAACCAGGCGCGGATCGAGGCGCTGCCCGCGGCGGAGCGGCCGGGGGCCATCCAGGACCTGGTCTATGATGCCGGGCGGCGCGAGCCCTTCCTGCAGCCGGGCAAGGATCCGTCCCGCCCCGGGGTTTCGCGGGCCTGGTTCGCGGCCATCTACCAGGTGCTGCTGGGGCAGGAGGAGGGGCCGCGCTTCGGCGGCTTCGTTGCGCTCTACGGCATCCCTGAAACCGTGGCCCTGATCGAGGGCACGCTGGAACGAGGCGCCGACGCCGCATGAGCTGGGCGCTGATCCGCAAGCACGGACCGACCGTCTTCGGGCTGATCCTGCTGGTGGGGGCGCTCTACGTCGTGCAGCGGGAATTCCGCAACCTGTCGGTGGCGGATGTGGGGCTGGCGCTGGAGAACACGCCGGCCCGCCAGCTCTGGGTGGCGGGGGGGTGGACCCTCATCGCCTATGCGGTGCTGACGATCTATGACCGGCTGGGCTCGGTCTATGCGGGCAAGCCGATCTCCTATCTCCGGACGTCGCTGGCCTCCTTCTGCGCCTATACGCTGGCGCACAACCTGGGCTTTGCGGCGGTTTCAGGCGCGGCGGTGCGGTACCGCTTCTATGCGGCCTGGGGACTGACGCCGCTTGAGATCGCGAAGGTCATCGCCTTTACCTCCCTGACCTTCGGGCTGGGGGGCTTCGCGCTGGGCGGGCTGGTGCTCGTGCTGGAGCCTTCCGTTTTGCCCTGGGTGGGGGACAGCGAGGCGATCCCGGACTGGGTGGCGCAGGCGATTGGCGTGGCGATGTGGCTTATCGTGACGGCCTATGTGGTGCTGTCGCGCTTCTGGCCGCATTTCAAGATCTTCGGCCACCAGATCGACCTGCCGGGCTTCCGCATGGCCTTGGCGCAGGTGGCGCTTGCGAGCGTGGACGTGGCGGTGACGGCGGCCATCTTCTACGCGCTGCTGCCCGAGGCGCCGGGGCTGACCTTCTGGAAGTTCCTCGGGATCTATATCGCGGCCTACACCGCCGGGCTGGCGGCCAGCGTGCCGGGCGGGCTGGGCGTGTTCGACGGCTTCATCCTGCTGAGCCTGGAGCCCTACTTGCCCTCTGCCCAGGTGGTGGGGGCGGTGCTGCTGTTCCGGCTGTTCTACTACATCGTGCCCCTGTTCCTGGCCGGCGGCCTCTTCGCGGCGTTCGAGCTGAGCAACAGGCGACCCGTGATGGGGCGCATGCAGGCCGAGACGCGGGTGACGGGTGCGCTGGAGGTGCCGGTTCTCGCGGGCCTTGCGGGGCTGGGTGGGGTGGTGCTGCTTTTCGTGGGGGCCTTGCCCGCGCGGGGAACGGATATAGCCGCGTGGGGCGGGGAATGGGCGGCGCTGGCGAGCCAGTTCGCGGCTTCCATCGTCGGCTCGCTGCTGCTGGCGGTTTCCTACGGGATGCTGCGGCGGCTGCGCATCGCCTGGTGGGCGGGGCTGCTGCTGCTGCTGAACGGCGTGGCCATCCTGGTGGTGCGTGGGGATCCGTGGTGGGTGGCGGCCGGGTATCTCGGGACCGCGCTGTTCCTGACGGCGATGCGCCACGCCTTCTACCGGGATGCGCGGCTGACGGGGGAGCCGCTGACGGGGTCCCGCGTCTTCTCGCTGGCGGCGGGGGTGATCTGCGGGCTGACCCTGGCTGCGCTGGCCTATCAGGGCCGGGTTTCCGCGGCCGCGACCTGGGTGGAGGTGGTGACGGAGCCGGGGACGCCGGCGCCGCTGCGCTTCGCCGTTGCGGTAGCGGTGGCGCTGCTTCTCTTCGCCACCTTCCGCTTGCTTCGCCCGGCGCGGATCCGCGCCGAGGACTATGACGAATCGGCGCAGGCACGGCTGATGGCGCTCGGGGCGCGGGTGCCGCCCCATGCGGATGGGGTGGTTTTCGCCGATGGCGGGCGGGCGGGTTTCGCCTTCCGCCGGCTGGAAGGCGTGTGGGTGGCGGAAGGCGACCCGGGTGGCTCGCCGGAGGCGCGGATCAACGCGATCTGGCGGTTTCGGGACTTGTGCGACGTGGCCGGGGTGGCGCCGGCCTTCACACATGTCGGGCAGCACATGCTGCGGGCCTATGAGCAGGCTGGAATGGCGGCCGTGACCATGCCGAACGGGACGGTGATGGCCCTTTCCGGGGACCGGGATCCCCAGGCGGTGTTGCGCCTTCTGGCGAGCGGGGCGGCGGGGGACTGAACCGGCGGCCTATTGGCTGGCCCAGACGATGCGGTGCATCCAGGTCAGCTCCTCGAGGTCGAAGCTGTAATTGGGATGGGCTGGGTTAAGGCTGGCGAGCTCGATCCGCTTGGCGGACTGGCGGAGCAGTTCCTTCGCCATGACCTCTCCGCCCCGGGTGCGGACCACCACGCGGTCTCCGCGCCGGACCGGGGCGCTGGGCGAGACGATGATGACATCCCCGTCCCGGAACACAGGTTCCATCGAGTCTCCGCTGATTTCCAGCGCATAGGCGTTGGGATCGCCGACTTCGGGCAGGCTGATCTCGTCCCAGCCGCCGCCGACGGGGTAGCCGCCATCGTCGAAATAGCCGGAGCTGCCGGCCTGGGCGAGGCCGATCAGGGGAATGCGGCGGCTGGGGCGGGCGGCGGGGCGGATATTGCCGGTGATGAGGCTGGCGAATTCATCCATGCCGGCACCCGTGGCGGCGAGCACCTTGGCCACGCTTTCCGTCGAGGGCCAGCGCGCCCGCCCATCGGGCCCGATCCGCTTGGACGGGTTGAAGGCCGTGGGGTCGAGCCCTGCCTTGCGGGCGAGTCCCGAGGCCGAGAGGCCGTTCTCCGCCGCCAGGGCATCGAGTGCACGCCAGATGTCGCTGTGCTGCATGGCTCCAGTTTATAGGCGAGGAGTCTGTGGGCAACAGGAATTACATCTCAGATTGGGCTTGACGGTCACAACGGCGTGGGTTGATGTTCGCGCTTCGTTCACAACCGGCGAGGATCAGCCCCCGATGACCCGTCCCATTTCCGGTGCGCTCCGCACCACAACACCGGCCTTGTCGAGTCTCGACAGGGTGCAGCCCTTCAGCGATGCCGAGGAGGCGTGGTTCTGGACCATGGCCGCGCTGGTCGCGCGGCGCGACGGCGCGCGCATCGTCTCCGGCCGCGGGTTGGTGGCGCGGCCCTGCGAGCCCGACGATGTGGTGAAGTGCCTGGACCGCCTGTACCGGCACCGGCGCATCGACCTTGCCCATGCGCGGATCATGTGGATCTGGGGAGAGCGGGGCGTCGCGCCCGATCCGGGCGTGCTGCGTGAACGTGGCGACCACCGGCTCTGGCGCGAGGCGATGGAGCGGCTGGATTGGCCGCTGCGGGTGAAGGGGATCGTGGCGGGGCGGGAGCCGCGCGAGGCCGGCGAGCCGGGCGTTCTGCCCTTCGCCGCGCCGCGGACGCCCTGAGCCGGGAGACGCCCATGATCTCGGCACCGATCGTGCCGGCCCCAGACCTGCTGGCCGCCGCTCCGGGATACCGGGGCGGCGGTGGCGTTTCCGGGGCCGGGCACCGGCGCGTGGCGGAGTCGCGGCCGCAGCGCCTCTGGATTGCTTTTGGCGGCGGCGCGGACCAGGGCTGGATGCGGCTGCTGCGGCCGGGCTTCCGGCACTGCTTCGCGGCGCTGCGCGACGAGGACGGGTGGACGGTGCTGGATCCGCTCTCCGGACGCTTGCTGGTGACGCGGCTGGCAGTGGATGCCGGGTTCGACCTGCCGGGCTTCTGGCGGCGTGCAGGGTGCCGTGTGCTTGGTCCCTACCGGCCGGGCTCGCCGGCGCGGGCCTGGCCTGCGGTCGCGCCTTTTTCCTGCGTGTCGCTGTGCCGGGCGTTGCTGGGGCCCTGCGCCCCTTTCGCGCTGACGCCCTATGGCTTTTACCGAGCCATGGAGAAAATTCCGCATAAACAGGAAAATGTTCTTGACGACGGCGGGATGATCGGATAGAACCCCTCTCGTCAACGGGCGAGTTGCGCCTGGTGGCCTTCCTCCCCGATCCCAGGATTTCAGGCCCGGCCCGGACCCTTCCGGTGCCGGGCCTTTGCTTGTCCGGGCCGGGGCATCCGAGAGCAGGAGCGAGCCGGCGCATGGGCGATTGCACCACTTCCCCGCCGCACCCCGAGGGAGGGGTTGGGGCATGACGCCGGAGGAGATCCTGGCCCGCGCCGAGCGCGCGCTGGAGCGCCGCCGCCCCTGGGAGGGCGTGTGGCGCGACTGCTACGAGCATGTGCTGGCGAGCACGCCGGGCACCGGCGGCCCTGCGCTGCATGACGGCACGGCCGCGGATGCGGCGGAAAACCTGGCGGCCTCGTTGCTGGCGGAGCTGACCCCGCCCTGGTCGCGCTGGTTCGGGCTGGCGCCGGTGGACGAGGCGGCTGATCCTGCCCTGGCCGCCGTGTTGGAGCGGGCAGCGGAGGTGCTGCAGGGGCATCTGGACAGGTCCAATTTCGCGCAGGAGATGCACCAGGCCTTCCTCGACCTTGTGGTGGCCGGCACCGGCGTGGTGTTGGTTGAGGAGGCTCCGCCGGGCGAGGCCTCGGCGCTGCGCTTCACCGCCGTGCCGCTGCGCGAGGCGGTGCTGGAGGAAGGAGCTTCCGGACGGCTGGACACGATTTTCCGGCTGCTCCGGATGACGGCGGACGGGATCATCGGGCGCTACCCCAGCGCGGTGCTGCCGCCGGACCTGTTCCGGGCCGATGATCCAGAGGCGGCGCAGCGCGTGATCGAGGTGGTCTGGCCCGGCCGTGGCGGCCCACGCTACGCGGCGGTGCTGGAGCGGGACGGGCGCGCCCTGCCGCTGGCCGAGGGACGCTTTGAGGAATGCCCGTTCCTGGCTTTCCGATGGATGAAGGTGCCGGGCGAAACCTATGGGCGCGGGCCGGTGATGAAGGCGCTGCCGGATATCCGTACCGCGAACAAGGTGGTGGAGCTGGTGTTGAAGAACGCCTCCATCGCCGCGACCGGCATCTGGCAGGCCGATGACGACGGGGTGCTGAATCCCGCGACGGTGCGGCTGGAGCCGGGTTCCATCATCCCGAAAGCGGTGGGCTCCTCGGGGCTGACGCCGCTGAAGGCGGCGGGCTCCTTCGACGTGTCGCAGCTTGTTCTCTCGGACATGAGGGAGCGCATCCGCGCGGCGCTGCTGGCGGACCGGCTCTCGGCGCCGCAGCGCGCGAGCATGACGGCGACGGAGGTGCTGGAGCGCAGCGGGGAAACCGCGCGGCTGCTGGGTGCCACCTATGGCCGGCTGCAGGCGGAGTTGCTGACGCCGCTGGTGGCGCGCTGCCTCTCCATCCTGCGCCGCCGCGGGGAGGTGCCGCCCATCCTGCTGGACGGGCAGGAGGCGCGCATCGCCTACCAGTCGCCGCTGGCCCGGGTGCAGGGCCGGGCGGATGCGGCGAACACGATGCTGTTCCTGCAGGCCGTCGCGGCGCTGGGGCCCGCGGCCTCCGCCGTGGTCGATCTTCCCGCGGCGGCGCGGCACCTCGCCCGCACGCTTTCCGCGCCGGCCGCGATCCTCGCGCCCCCGGCCATCGCCGCCACGCCGGCACCCCTGGAGGAGCAACGCATCGGATGAGTGAGAACCTGCTGGAGGTGGAGGCCGAGGCCAGGGCGGAGCTGCCACCTGTGACCGCGGCGCGGCCGGAGGACGTGCCGGAGAAGTTCTGGGATGCCGAGCGCGGGGCACTGCGCGTGGAGGCGCTTCTCAAGTCCTATCGCGAGCTGGAGCGCAAGCTCTCCGCGCGCTTCGCGCCGCCGGGCGATGATGCCCCGGAGGAGGAGCGGCTGCGCTTCCGGCGCGCCATCGGCGTGCCCGACAGCGCGGAGGAGTACTGCGTGGAGCCGAGGCATGCGCTGGTGGGGCCGGACGTGGAGGTGAATGCCGCCTTTCACCGTGCGGGCTTTACCCCGGCCCAGGTGCAGCTGGCCTATGATCTGGCGGCCGAGCGGCTGCTGCCGATCGTGGCCGAAGCGGCCGCCCAGTTCGAGGCGGAGCGGCAGCGGGATCGGCTGCGGAGCGAATTCGGCGGCGAGGAGCGGTACCGGCGCACAGCGCGGCAGATCGCCGCCTGGGGCCGCGCGAACCTGCCTGAGGAGGTGATGGGGGCTCTTTCCACCACCGCTGAAGGGGTGATCACGCTGCACCGCATGATGGAGCGGGGCGAGCCAGGCCTGGCGCGCCAGGCGGAGGCGCCGGAGGCGGCGGACGAGGCCGCGCTCCGCCGGATGATGCGGGATCCGCGCTACTGGCGATCCCGCGAGCCCGATTTCGTGAAGCGCGTGACCGAGGGCTTCCGGCGCCTCACGACAGGGTGATGCAATTCCTTCAATCAGGCATTCAGGAATCTCCGCTAAGGTTCTGAAACCCGAGTCGGGTCATCGCGTTTTTCCGATGCCTCACTGCGACGGGCGGTCACTGACTGCATCCCCCCAAAGGGTGACCCCCGTTCGCCGCCGGACCCGCATCCCCCCTCGTGCGGTCCGGCCACGGGGGCGGGTGGCACCCCTACTATCCCCCTGGTGCCGCCCGCCCCCGTTTTCTTTTCTGAAGGCCCCTCCGCCCCGGCGGATGGGGCCTTTTTCGTTTCCACCTCTCCCGGCGTGAACAACCTGCCTGGCCCAGCGGGCCGGGCATGCGCGCGCCGTTCCGCGAGCCGCCCGGCCCCGGAGCCAGGAATGGCCCCGCGCCAACCGGGCGGCCGCATCCCACCAGCAGCGCCGAAACCCATTCCGAAGGAGGACCTGCGTGTCCGCCACGATCGACCAGGCTTTCGTCAAGCAGTTCCAGGCCGAGGTGCATGAGGCCTTCCAGCGCCAGGGCAGCAAGCTGCGCCCGACGGTGCGTTCCAAGACCGGCGTTCATGGCGCCTCCACCGTCTTCCCCCGCGTGGGCAAGGGCGTTGCCGCGGCCAAGGCGCGCAACGGCGTCGTGCCGGTGATGAACCTCGACTACTCCGCGGTCGAGTGCTTCCTGCAGGATTACTATGCGGGCGAGTGGGTCGATAAGCTCGACGAGATCAAGACCAACCTGGACGAGCGCGCGGTGGTGGCGAATGCCGGTGCCTATGCGCTGGGCCGCAAGACGGACGAGCTGATCATCGCCGCGCTCGACACCGCGACGCAGGAGGCCGTGGGCAGCGCGGCCGGCACGACGGATACAGATGGGCTGACCCGGGCGAAGGTGCTGCTGGCCTTCGAGAAGCTGGGCGCCGCCGATGTGCCGGATGACGGCAACCGCTTCGCGGTGGTGGGCTGGAAGCAGTGGAGCCAGCTGCTGCAGATCGAGGAATTCGCCAATGCCCAGTATGTCGGCGATGCGGACCTGCCCTGGAAAGGCATGCAGGCCAAGCGCTGGCTCGGCGCGCTGTGGATGCCGCATTCCGGCCTGACCAGGAGCGGCAACCTGCGCTTCTGCTACTTCTATCACCGCACCGCGATCGGCCATGCGGTGGCGCAGGACGTGACCACCGACATCACCTGGCATGGCGACCGCGCGGCGCATTTCGTGAACAACATGATGAGCCAGGGCGCCGTGCTGGTCGACGATGCGGGCATCGTGCGGATGCGCGCGGCGGAGTGATGGCCCGCTTGCGCCCGGGCGCGTGACATAGGGCCGCGCGACGAGGAATCGTCCTGCGCGGCCCTTGCACCAATGACGAGACGATGCGCGCGCCGGGCCTCCCGGCCGGCGTGCGCCACGCGCGGGGCCGGTGGCCCGCGATGCGCCGCCTGTTCCGCGCCGGAGCCGGCGCGACGTTCGCGGCCGCGTCGGCGCTGGCACCGGCCCCGCGCCCCTCTTTTCCCCGACGAAACCCGACACAGGGAGCATCGAACCGATGGCGCTTTCCGCCCTCGCCCTCTGCTCGCGCGCGCTGCTCAAGCTTGGCGCGCAGCCGATCGCCTCTCTCGAGGAGGGAACGGCCGAGGCGGAGGTGGCGGCCAATCTCTACCCGGGCACGCGGGATGCGCTGCTCTCCTGCCATCCCTGGTCCTTCGCCACGGGGCAGATGGCGCTGAACCGGCTGGCCGCCTCCCCGGTCGCCGATATGGCGAACGCCTTCCAGCTTCCGCCCGACCTGTTGCGGGCGATCTCCGCAGGCAGCGGGCGGGGGCGGGGGGTCATCTATCGCATCCATGAAGGGCGGCTGCATGCGGATGCGTTCCAGGTGACGCTGACCTATGTGTTCCGCCCGGAGGAGAGCGCCTTTCCCGCCTTCTTCGCCGCGGCGCTGGTGGCGCGGCTGGCGGCGGAGTTCTGCCTGCCGCTGACGGAAAGCGCCACGCGGGCGGAGATGCTGCACCGGATCGCGGAGGCGGAGCTGCGCCAGGCAAGACTGGCGGATAGCCAGCAGGCGACGCCGAAGGCGATCCAGGATTTCCCGCTCCTTGGCGTGCGGGGCTGAGCACATGCCCATCATCAAGCGCGCGAAAACCACCTTCACGGCGGGGGAGCTGGCGCCCGAGTTGCTGGGGCGCGGCGATGTGCCCGCCTGGTCCAGCGGCGCCATGCGGCTGCGCAACATGTTCATCCAGCCCACGGGCGGCGTGGAGCGCAGGCCGGGCCTGCGCCACCTGTCGATGCTGCCCGGCGCTGCGCGGCTGGTGCCTTTCGAGTTCAGCACGGAGCAGGCCTTTCTTCTCGTGCTGCTGGAGCACGGGCTGAGGATCTTCCGGGGCGATGAGCCCGTGGCCGAGATGAATGCGCCCTGGACGGCGGCCATGCTGCCGCAGATCGCCTTCACCCAGGATGGGGGGACGCTGTTGCTGCTGCACCCGGCCATGCCGCCCCAGGCCGTTCGCAGGAACGATGCCGGGCATTGGGTGATGACCCCCTTCGCCTTCGCGGCGCAGCCCTTCTTCCGCTATGCGCCGGGAAGCGTCTCGCTCACGCCCAGCGGCACGGCTGGGGTGGTGAGCGTGACGGCCTCGGAGAATGTGTTCCTGCCCGGGCATGTCGGCGCGCAGCTGCGGATCGGCGTGGGGCGCCTTTCCATCACCGCGGTGAACAGTGCATCGATGGTGACGGCGCAGATTCTCGAAGCGCCAGCCTCCATGGAGGCAAGCACGGCATGGCAGGAATCGGCATTCAGCGCGGTGCGCGGCTGGCCGGTGAGCGCCTGCTTCCACCAGGCGCGCCTTGTGCTGGGCGGCTCGCGTGACCTGCCGAACCGGCTCTGGTTCTCCCGCACGGCGCGATACGACAACTTCGATCCGGGCGAGGGGCTGGATGACGAGGCGATCGAGTTCGGCCTTGTCTCGGACCAGCTGAACGCGATCCGCGCCGTCTTCGCCGGGCGGCACCTGCAGGTCTTCACCTCCGGTGCGGAATGGATGGTCAGTGGCGACCCGCTGACGCCCTCCTCGATCCAGGTGACGCGGCAGACCCGGGTGGGTTCTCCGGTGGAGCGCAGTGTGCCGCCCCTGGATGTGGATGGATCGACGGTCTTCGTGGCCCGGTCCGGGCGCGCGGTGCACGAATTCTCCTACACCGATCTCCAGCAGGCCTATCAGGCCGAGGACCTGGCGCTGGTGGCGCGGCACCTGATGCGGGCGCCGGTGTCCATGGCCTATGATTCCCGGCGCCGCCTGCTGCATCTGGCCATGCAGGATGGCAGCCTGGCCACGCTGACCATCTACCGTGCCGAGGCTGTAACCGGCTGGACCCGGCAGGAGACCGACGGCGCCTTCCACTCCCTCGCGGAGATGGAAGGCACTGTCTATGCGGTGGTGGAGCGCGGCGGGCGTTTCCGGCTGGAGCGTTTCGACGATGCGCTGCGGCTGGATGCGGCCGTGCCGGCGCATGGCAGCGCGGATGGCCTTGCCTGGTCCGGGCTGGATCACCTGGAGGGGCGCGCGGTCGCGCTTCTCGCGGATGGGGCGCCGCGGGATCGGGCGGTGGTGCTGGGGGGTGTCGTCACTCTCGATGCGCCCGCGGGCGCCGTGCAGGCCGGGCTGCCTTTCACCCATGTCGTGGAGCCGATGCCGCCGGAAACCTCTACCGGCACCGGCGCGCGCATGGGGCCGGTGCGGCTGGTGGCCATCACCTTCCGCCTGCTGGAGACGGGTGCGCTCTCGGTCGATACCGGCCGGGGCTCGCGGCCCGTGCCCTTCCGGCGGCTGGACACGCCCATGCTCGACGCCGCGCCGCCCCTCTTCACCGGTGACGTGACCCTGCGCGGCCTGGGATGGAGGCGGAATTCCCTCGCGCCGCTCTGGCGGATCGAGGGCGACGCGCCGCTGGCCTTCACTCTGCTTTCCGTGACAACCGAAACGAGGACGACCGACTGATGGCGCAGCTTGCCCCCGTCGTGACGCTCGCCGCCACCGGCGCCTCCATCTACTCGCAGGTGACCGAGGCGCAGCGGCAGAAGAGGAACGCCGCGATCCAGCAGCAGAACACGCTGCTGCGGCAGGAAGCGCAGGAGCAGATCCTCGGCGCCCAGTCCGCGCAGGCCCGCGCCGAGCGGCAGCGGGCGCTCGAACGCGGGATCGCCGCCGCGCGCACGCGGCTGGCGGCTGGCGGCGTGAACCCGGAGGATGGATCGGGCGCGGCCTTCTCCGCCGGGCTCCGCAGCGCCGCGCGGCAGGCGCAGGAGGCGGATGACGCCACCTACTCGGCGCGGCTCACGGCCAACCGCAGATCCCTGCTCGACCAGGATGGTTCCGCGCGGAACTGGGTGAGCGCGGGGCGCAGCCTCGGTGGCGCCGTGAAAAGCCTTCTGGACTGAGCTGAACACGCCCCTGCGGCAGAACCGGAGAATCCCATGGCCGAGCATATCCGCATCGGCGACGTCGCGCCGCGCGTGCAATACGTGGCCGATGGCGCGCAGACCGCCTTCGTCTATCCCTTTCCCGTCTTCGCGGCCGAGGACATCGAGGTCCATGTCGATGGGCTGCGCCTGGCGAGCGGCTTTGCCGTCTCGGGCGCGGGGCGGTCGGATGGCGGCATCGTCACCTTCGCCCTGCCGCCCGCAGCCGGTGCCAGGCTGGTGCTGCGCCGCCGGCTGGTGATGGAGCGCGTCACCGACTACCAGCCCAATGGGGTGCTGCGCGCGAACACGCTGAATGACGAGCTGGACCGGCAGATGGCCGCGTTGCAGGAGCTGCGCGAGGATGCAGGCGGCGCGCTGCGCCAGGGGCCTGGAGAGGTGGGCGGACAATTCGTGCTGCCGCCGCGCCCGGCACGCGCGAACCGGCTTCTGGGCTTCGACAGCCTGGGGAATGTGGCCGTCTTCTCCCGCGGGGAAGCAACCCTGTCCGCGCCATTTCCCGGCGGCGTTCCGCGCACCGTGGAGGACAAGCTGGCCGAGCGCCTTTCGGCGCGGGATTTCGGCGCGGCCGGCGATGGCGTGGCGGATGACGGGCCGGCCCTGCAGGCCGCCATGAATGCGGCAGCCGCTTCAGGCAAGTTCCTGGACATCGGGGAGGGGACCTTCCGCTCCACCATTCCGCTGACACTGCCGGGGGCGGCGGCGGGCCTCTCCATGCGCGGCGCCATCCTCTATGCCGGGCCGGGCGGAGAGGCGGCGCTGACACTGGGCGATGGGGCGGCCATCCGCAATCGCGCCAAGATCTACCAGGGCCTGCGCGTGCTGCGCGCCGCCATCTCCTCCTGGGAGGATGAGCGGGACATCGGCATTCTCATCCGGAACCAGGATTCCGCGCTGATCGAGATACGCCAGGTGGAGATGTTCACCATCGGCGTGCAGACCCTGGGCGTGGAGCGCGGCTTCGAGGACAGCGTTCTCCATCTCGGCCGCATCGTGGATAACCGCTATGGGCTGGACATCCGCACGGCAAGCGCGGCGGGGTGGAACACCTCGGTCCGCTATCACGGCGGCCATTTCGCGCATTCCCTGGCCACCTATCCGGAGAAGGACCGCTACGGCATCCGATTCTCCGCCGCGCCAGGCGCCTATGTGGCGCATAACCGGCATGTCTTCGACGGGCCCGCCTTCGAGCTGCAGTCGCGCGACAGGGCGATAGACGGCATTCCCTTCCTGGTTCAGGTGAACTCGCGCGCCATCCTCGCGCGCGGAATGCGGATGGAGGGCTGCGACCCCTATGTCGCCCGCCATACCGCCGGGGCGCAGGACCATGTCTATGAGGTGGCCTGGGCCAGCCAGGGCTATGGGATCGAGATCGACTACACGGGAACCTCCACCCGCGTGGGGAGCATCGTGCGGGCGCTGCACCAGGGCGCGGCGCACCGCGAATTCACGCGCAGCCTTGCAGAGGTTCCCAACCTGCGGGCCGCGGCGATCCGCTGGAACGCCACCGAGACGGGCTTCGAGAAGCTGGCATGCCTTTCCACCAATGTCAGCGGCACGCCCACGCAGATCCCGCATTTCGCCTTCCCCGCGCTGGACAGCTACGTTCTGACGGACCGTGGCGTGATGCTGACAGGGGGGCGCGGCCTCGGCTTCGTGGTGGATGCGCGCCGCTGCAAGGAGTTCGCCCTGGCGGTGGATGCCGATGACCCGCGCATGGTGGTCCAGTGCTTCGGTGCCGGCGGCGTGCTGCTGACCCCGGCCGAGGGGGAGATGGTGCGGGCCTCCGGCATGTCGCTCACCTATGCCGCCGGGCCACGTTGGTGGCAGGGCAATGCGGACAGCAACGACGCGAATCTCACCCGGCTGCAGGTGGTGCGGCTGGCCCCGCAGGTGCAGACCGCCATCATCGGCGTGGCGCGGATCGGCACGGATTACGAGCTGCGCAGCATGCGCCTGGCCTGCGATCCCTCGCAGAGTCCGGCCGTGCTCTATGGCACGCCGGAGCTGCCGCATGGCGTGCGGGAGCTGAAGGCCGAAATGGCCTGGGATCCCCCCTCCATCGCGGCGGGAGGGTCGGCGCAGCTGAACGTGCCATGCCCCGGCGTGCGGCCCGGGGACTTCGTGCAGGCGGCTTTCAGCCTTTCCACCTCCGGCCTCATCTTCCTCGCCCAGGTGGGCGCGCAGGATGTGGTGACGGTGACGGCCTGGAACCGCAGCGGCGCGGCGGTGGACCTCAATGCCGGCACGGTGCGCGTGCGGGCGGTGAAGTCGTGACGCCGCTCTCGCCCGAGGAGCTGCGCCGCGCCATCCGCAAGGTGGTGGCGGATTACGAGGCCTTCGTCGCGCGCGGCCCCGCCCCGGGGACGCATGAGGATCCGAAGGCCTTCACCGCCCACCACGCGGCGGCTCGCGCGGCGCTCGCGCATCTGGAGCACCTGATGAAGCTGAACCGCGGCAGCGCGGAGCCGGAGGCGGCGGCCGAAACGGGCACGCTGCTCGCCGAGGCGCGGCGCTCCATCCGCTTGGCCGAACAGGAAGACCAAAACGGCGAGGAGAACACGGAGGATGACGACACCGCCTGAGGCGACGGAGCACGATTTCCTGGAATTCCTCTATGCCTGGAACCTGCGCGCCGGCGTGAACACCCCCGGCGTGCATCGCCGCATCGCGCGATGGCTCATGGCGCGGCATGCGGGCCGAGACCGGCGCCTGCTGCTGATGGCCTTCCGCGGCTGCGGCAAGTCCACGCTGGTCGGGCTCTGGTGCGCCTGGCGGCTCTCGGTGCAGCCGGAACTGCGGATCCTCGTGCTGGCGGCGGATCACAGCCTGGCCGCGCGCATGGTGGCGACCGTGCGCCGCATCGTCGAACGCCACCCGCTCTGCCGCCATCTTCTCGGCGGCGACGAGAGCTGGGCCTCCGATCGCTTCACGGTGAGACGCGCGGGCGCGATCCGCGAGCCCTCCATGCTCGCCCAGGGCATTACCGGCAATGTCACAGGCGCGCGGGCGGAGCTGATCATCTGCGACGACGTGGAGGTGGCCGGGAATTGCGACACGCCGGGCAAGCGGGAGGAGCTACGCGAGCGCCTGGGGGAATGCGAGTTCATCCTCACCCCTGGCGGCACCATCCTCTATGTCGGCACGCCGCATTGCGCCGAAAGCCTCTATGCCCCGGCCGAGGCGGAGGGTGCCTTCCTTGCCGGCTACCGGCGCCTTCGCATCCCGCTGCTCAACCCCGTCGGGCGCAGCGCCTGGCCGGAGCGCTTCCCGCGCGAGGCCATCCAGACACTGCGGGACCGCGTGGGGCCGCTGCCGTTCCGGCGGCAGATGATGCTGGAATGCGCCTCCTCCGGCACCGCGCGGCTCGATCCCGCGCTCATCGTCCGGTACGGAGAGGAGCCGGATTACCGGGAGGCGAATGGCCGTCCCATCCTCTCCCTGCTCGGGCGCCGCCTCGTCTCCGGCGGCGGGTTCTGGGACCCGGCCTATGGGAGGCCGGGGCAGGGTGACTCCAGCGTCCTTGCCGCCACCTTCGCGGATGGGGAGGGGAACCACTACCTCCACCGCCTCGCCTACATCACCCAGGACCCGGATGGGGAGCCCGACCCGGCCACGCAGCAATGCCGCCGCGTCGCGGCCATCGCGAAGGACCTGCTGCTGCCCGTGGTGCGGGTGGAGACGAACGGCATCGGCAAGTTCCTGCCACCCCTGCTCCGGCGGGAGATGGCCCGCGCCGGCGCCGCCTGCACGGTGGTGGAGCATGCGAGCCACAGGGCGAAGCAGGAGCGTATCCTCGGGGCGCTGGACCCGGTGATGGCCGCGCGCCGCCTGCACGCGCATGAGGCCGTGTTCCGCACCGCCTTCCCCCGCGAGATGGCGGAATGGAAGCCGGGCTCGGACGGCGTGCGGGACGATGCGCTGGACGCGGTGGCGGGCTGCCTGCTGGCCGAGCCGGTGCGGCTGCCCGCCCTTCCTCCGGCGCCGCGCGGGATGTCCTGGCGCGGCTAGGCCGCCTTCTTCAGCACCTCGCTCGCATGGCGCCTTGCCCCGTCAGCGGTCATGGCGAAGCGCCCGGGCGAGACCTCATCCGCGAAGCCCATGGTGCAGAGGCGGCGCAGGCAGGGCTCGTCCGGCAACCCCGCCGGGCGGGTGCCGCCATGCGTCAGGAACAGCCGGTGCAGCGCTGCCCGGCAGCAGGTCTCAAGATAGGGCTCGTTCCACATCAGCCGCTCAATGCATCCCTCATGGTGCCCCGGCAAGTCGGGGTGCCAGCCCGCGCGATCAACCCCGCGCCACCCCGCAACCCGGCGCCTTCCCCGAAGGAGGACCCATGCTGTCCTTTCCCCCTGAGCCGCACTGGATCGCCGCGGCGGTGGAAACCCCGCTGATGGCCATCCTTGTCTGGATGCTTCACTCCCTCCGCCGCAGCATCGCGCAGGCGCCGGATGGCGTGCCGCTGCAGGACCTTTCCCAGCAGAAAGCCGCGCTCGATCGCACGCGGGACGAGCTGGCCGCCTTCAAGCTGGAGGTCGCCCGCACCTATGTCCCGCTCTCCCTGATCCGGGACGTGGATGGGCGGCTGACCGCCCATCTCATCCGCATCGAGCAGAAGCTCGACGAAGCCACCCGCGCCGCCCACAGCACCGCCGCCCAGATGCGCGTGCTCGCCGAGGACCGCTGAACCATGGATGCCACCGAAGCTCTCTCCCGCGTCCTCTTCGCGGAGGCCGGGGCACGCCCCGTGCGCGCCATCGAGGCCCTGGCCGCCCTGGCGGTGAACCGAGCCCGGGCCGCCATGCCGCGCCCCGCCAGGGTTCCGGGCGCGGCGCCCTTCGCGCCGGGCGGCCATGCCCGGCTGCCGGAGCCAGGCGCGTCGGAAATGCTGGCCCTCTGCCGCGACCCCTTTCTCTTCCCCTGCAGGAATCCCCGCAGCCCCGGCCATGCGCGGCTGGCCGATCCCCCGGCGGAGGAAGCATCGGCCCTGGCCACCTGCCGCCGCATCGCGGCGCGTGCCCTGGCCGGCGTGCTGCCGGACCCGACAGGCGGCGCGACCCATTGGCACGCCGCCGATAACCTGCCCGCCTGGGCCGTGGCCCGGGCACCCCTGGCCGAAATGGGCGGCCTGGTCTTCTACCGGCTGGAAACGGGCGCGCGCCCGGCGCATCCGCTCGCTCCCGCGCTCGTGGCCTGAGCGGTCCAGCGCTTTCCCTTTCCCGCGCGGGGCCGCCCGCCCTAGCGTGGCGGCACGGGACAAGAAGATGGGGAAACGCTGATGCTGCTCGACCGCCGCGCCGCCATGTCCGTCACGCTCGGCCTGGGGCTTCCCGCCCTGGCCCGCGCGCAATCCTGGCCCGCCAAGCCGATCCGCCTCGTGGTTCCCTATGCCCCTGGTGGCGGGACGGACATCCTTGCCCGCGCCCTGGCGGATGCGCTGCGCCCGGTGCTGCCCCAGCCCATGGTGGTGGAGAACCGCGCGGGGGCCGCGGGGGTGGTGGGCACGGAGCAGGTGGCCCGCGCGGAACCGGACGGCCACACGCTCACCGCCGTGGTCAGCACCCATGTGATGAACAGCTACACCATGGAACGCCTGCCCTATGACGCGCTGCGCGACGTCACGCCGGTATCCATGCTGACCCGCAACACGATGGTTCTGGTGACCGGCGCCGGGCAGCCCTTCCGCAACCTGGCGGAGCTGCGCGAGCAGGCCGGGCGCGGCACGTCGCGCCTCAGCACCGGCTCCACCGAGGCGCTCTCGCAGTTCATCGGCCAGGAATTTGCCCGCCGGCTCGGGGTGGAGATCCCCGATGTCAGCTACCGCTCCGGCGGCCAGCTGATGACGGACATCGTGGCCGGCCACCTGCCCCTGGGCTGCACCAGCACGGCCAGCGTCACGCCGCATGTCGCCACAGGCAAGGTCCGCCCGCTCGCCGTCTCCACCGCCACGCGCACGCCCTTCTTCCCGGATGTGCCCACCGCGCAGGAGCAGGGACTGGCCGGGTTCGACCTGGCGGGCTGGGTCGGGCTGCTCGGCCCGAAGGGCATGCCGCCGGCCCTGGCCGGGCAGATCCACCGGACCGTGGCCGGGGCCTTCGCGAGCGAGGCCTTCCGCGCCCGCCTCGCGACGCTGGGCATCGAGCCGGACCTGCGCCCACCGGCCGAGCTGATGGCGGCCATGGAGCGCGAGGACCGGATCTGGGCCGAGGCCAGCGCCGCGGGCCGGCTGCAGCGGCAATAGGGCACCACCTGCCCCGGCGCTGGACAAGCCGGGCGGGCCCGGGCATCCGCCGCGGCGGAACGCCGGAAGGAAAGCCGATGGGCGATGCACCCGAAGCCCTGATCCACACGCTGATGCGCGGGGCCGACTGGCGTGCCGCGCAGGAAGCCGGCGTCTATCACGGCAGCGCCGATGACAGGCGCGACGGCTTCCTGCACTTCTCCACCGCCGCCCAGCTTCGCGCCAGCGCCGCGAAGCACCGCGCGGGCGAACCGGATCTCTGGCTGGTCAGCGCCGAATCCGTGGCTCTGGGCGATGCGCTGCGCTGGGAACCGGCCGCCGGCGGCAAGCGCCCCGGCCTCTTCCCCCATCTCTATGCGCCGCTGCCGCTCTCGGCCGTGCGCGGCGCGGTCTTCCTGCCTCTTGGCAAGGATGGGCTGCACCGCTTCCCGGATTGGGTGCCGTAGCGGCCGGGAAGGCCGCCTCAGCGGCCCCCTTCCACGTTCTTCGCCACCCATCCCGCAAGCCAGTTCGCGATCTCCAGCGAGTTCCGGTCCTGCATCAGCATGTGGGAATTCCCGGGGATGCCCATTTCCGGCAGCACCGCGATTTCCACCTTGCCGCCAGCGGCATTCGCGGCCCGCGCGAATTCGCGGCAGGCGCGGAGCCGTGGCGCCCAGCGCGTGGATTCCTCCACGAAATCACCCCAGAGGACGAGGATGGGCAGCCCCTCATAGGGCTTCATGTCCCCATTCGCGGCGGGGCAGGCGCCAGGCTCGATCGAGACGATCCCCGCGATCCCCTCCCGGCTCATCGCGGCGGTCTGGAACGGATAGATGCCGGATTGCGAGTGGCTGACCAGCACCGTCCGCCCCAGCCGCCTGGAGAGTTCCGAAAGCCCCGTCACCGTCGGGTTCGGGGAGGGAACGGAGAAGTTCCAGTCCGGCACCATCTGCTTCCAGAACTCGTCCTGCGCCTCCAGCGGGAAGAGAAGGCCGGGGAAGGTTTCGGGATGGCGGCGGCCGAAGCGGAAGATGGCCCAGGCATCCTCCTGCCCGGCGGCGAACACCGTCGGCAGCGTGTCCGGGCCGCTCCGGCCGGTCTTCACCGCGTTGATCGTCGTCGGATGGGCGGCGGAACGGCCGCGCCATGCCTGGTCCACCACATAGGTCGGATAGCCGCGGCGGACGAAATACTCGTCCCAACCCATGCGCCCGTCCGGCGTCGTCTCCCAGGTCTTGCCCGTCAGGCAGCAGCCATGGACCAGAACCAGGGAAGGCTTCTCCGCCGCATTCGGGGGCACCTGGTAGCGGACATACATCTGATCCACCGTGATGCTGCCATTCGGCGCATAGGCGGGCAGGGTGGAAAGCGTGTCGGAGCGCAGCGTGCGCCCACCCACGAAGAAGGACCCCTGGCGCTCGATGGTGAGCGGCCCCTGCGTGACGGGCGCGGCATTCTGGGCTGACGCAGGCTGGGCCAGCCATGTGCCAGCCGCGATCAGGGCCGCAAGCCCGACGGCCCGCGAGGTGGTGGACATCGGCGTTCCTCCGTTTTTGCCCGCCAGGGCGGTGCGGAGGAGGGTAGGGGGCCGTTAATGCGCGGTCGAGCGCCGCTGCGCCATGACCCCGGCGAAGGCGACGATCGCCGCCCCGATCCAGACCAGCGCCGGCGGCCAGACGCCCCAGACCGTGACATCCGCGATCACCGCGAAGATGAGGGCGGAGAACTCCAGCGGCGCCAGCCGCCCCGCGCTGGCGTGGCGGAAGGCGGAGGCGAGGCAGAGCGTCGCCCCGCCCGCCAGCACGCCATTGGCCGAGAGCGCCAGCGCATCCCCCCAGGAAGGCGTCACCCATTCCACCGCCGCCCAGGGCGCGAGGAAGGGCAGGGCGGGTATCGCGCTCCAGAAGATCACCCGCGCCATGCCGGGCTCGTCGCGCAGGCTGCGGTTCATCACCAGCACCATGGCGTGGCAGAAGCTGCCGAACAGGCCCCATCCATAGGCCACCCAGGCACCGCCCGCCGACAGCCCGGGCCAGAGCGCCACCAGCACCCCCGCGAACCCCACCGCGCACCAGCCCCAGGCAGAGGCCGGCACCGGCTCCTTCAGCAGCAGACGGAACAGGGCCAGCAGCAGGAACGGCGCGGTGAAATAGACGAGGTAGCCCTCCGCCAGCGGCAATTCCCGAAGCGACAGGAAGAAGCCCGCGCCCGAGCCGACCATGAAGGCGGCGCGCAGCACCTGGGACCAGGGCCGGCGCGAAGCCAGCCCGCCCCCGGCCCGCGGCCGCGCCATCCGCGCCCCGGCCAGCAGGATGAGCAGGATGGCGTAGCGGAAGGCGAGCACCTGGCTGACATGGTAGCCGCCGGAGAGCACCTTTGAATTGGCGTCCAGCACCGCGAAGAGCGCGAGCGCGGACAGCATCAGCAACGGCCCGCGCAACGCGTCTCTCCCGGATCGGTCCCGGCCTGCTTCTCCCGTTCCCCCGCCGCGCCGTCAACGCGCCCCACCCCCTGGCCCTTCGCGCCGGGCTGCGGCACAAGCGGCGGCGATGCGCGCCGCCCTTGCCTCCGCCCTGATGCCCCTGGTCCGGGGGCTGGATCCGGAAACGGCGCATGACCTGTCCCTGCGCGCCCTGCGCCTCGGCCTGGCCGGGCGTGACCCCGGGGAGGACGACCCGATTCTCGCCTCGCGCGCCATGGGGCTGGATTTCCGCAACCCGGTCGGGCTGGCCGCCGGATTCGACAAGAACGCGGTGGCGGTGCTGCCCCTGATGCGCCTGGGCTTCGGCCTGGTGGAAGCCGGCACCTCCACCCTGCGCCCGCAGCCCGGCAATCCGCGCCCCCGCCTGTTCCGGCTGGAGGAGGACCGGGCGGTGATCAACCGCTTCGGCTTCAACAATGCGGGCATCGAGGCCTATGCGGCGAATCTCGCCGCCCTGCCGCGCCCGCTGCCCGCCGTGCTCGGCGCCAATATCGGCATCAACAAGGACAGCACGACGCCGGAGCAGGATTACCCCGCGCTGTACCGGCGCGTGGCGCCGCTGGCCGACTACGTCACGATCAACGTCTCCTCCCCCAACACCCCGGGCCTGCGGGACCTCCAGGGCGAGGCCCGGCTGGCCGCCATCCTGGACGCAACCCTGGCCGCCCGCGGGGAACTGCCCCGCCGCCCGCCCGTGCTGGTGAAGATCGCCCCCGATCTGGCCGAAGGCGCGGTGGAAGCCATCGTGCAGACCTGCCTGGACCGCGACGTGGCCGGGCTGATCGTCTCCAACACCACCATTACCCGGCCGGAGACGCTGCGCTCCCCGAAGAAGGGTGAGACGGGGGGCCTCTCCGGCCGCCCGCTCTTCCAGCCCTCCACCGAGCTGCTGCGCCGTGTCCACCGCCTTGCCCGCGGGCGCCTCACCCTCATCGGCGCGGGCGGTGTGGAGAGCGGCGAGACGGCCTATGCCAAGATCAAGGCCGGCGCCTCCCTCGTGCAGAGCTATGCCGGCTTCGCCTATGCCGGCCCCGTCCTCATCCCCCGGATCAAGCGCGAACTCGCCGCCCTGCTGCGGCAGGACGGGGTGAAGAGCCTGTCCGACGCCATCGGAGCCGAAGCCTGATGCAGATCCTCGACAGCGTCGCGCCCCTGGTCGGGCGCTACCGCGGCTTCGTGCTGGATATCTGGGGCGTGGTGCATGACGGCCAGGCGGCCTTCCCAGGTGTCGCCGATGCCCTGGCACGGATGAAAGGCGCGGGGGCAAGGATCTGCTTCCTCTCCAACGCCCCGCGCCGCTCCCATGTGGTCGAGCGCCAGCTCGCCGCCTTCGGCATCGGGCGTACGCTCTACGACGCGGCGATGACCAGCGGCGAGATCACCTGGCGCCTGCTGCGGGACCGCGCCCATCCCTTCGTCCAGGGCCTCGGGCCCCGCGCCCTGCATATCGGCAAGCCTGATGACCGCTCGGTGGTGGAAGAGCTCGGCATCAGCCTGACCGACCGGGTGGAGGACGCCGACTGGGTCCTCAACACCGGGCCCGACCCGGATCGCGGCGTGCAGACCGTGGAGCCCTACGAGGCCCTGCTCGGCGCGGCGCTGGCGCGGGACCTGCCGATGCTCTGCGTGAACCCGGACCGTCACGTGGTGGTCGGCGGGCGCCTCATCATCTGCGCCGGCGCCCTGTCGGAGCGCTATGCCCGGCTCGGCGGCCGCACCCTGGAGATCGGCAAGCCGGACCCGGCGGCCTATGACCCCGTGATGCAGCTGCTGGACCTGCCGCGCGGCGATTGCGTGGCCATCGGCGACAGCCCCCATACCGATCTCGCCGGTGCCCTGGCGGCGGGGCTGGACGCGGTCTGGGCCCTGGGCGGCCTTGCCGCCGAGGAAGGCCTGGCGAATGCCGATTCCGCCACCCTGGCCGCCCGCGCGAAGGCCGAGGGCGTCTCCCCCGTCGCGGCGCTGCGCGGCCTGCGCTGGTAGGGCGGCGAAGGTGACGCCGCCGGGGCCGCGCCCCGCCCTCTGGCTCCTGGTGGTCATGACGGGGCTCGGCCCCTTCACCATGCAGATCCTGATCCCGGCCCTGCCGCGGATCGCGGCGGATCTCGCCGTGCCCTATGGCGCCGCGCAGCTCACCCTCACGCTCTTCCTGGTGGGCGTCGCCCTCGGCCAGCTCATCTACGGCCCCCTTTCGGACCGCTTCGGGCGGCGGCCGGTGCTGCTCTGGGCACTGTCCCTCTATCTCGTCGCCTCGGCCCTCTCGGCATTCGCGCCTTCCATGGCCTGGCTCGGCCTGGGGCGGGTGGCGCAGGCCATGGGGGCCTGTTCCGGCATGGTTCTGGGCCGTGCGATCATCCGCGATGTCTGGCCGCGCGAGCAGGCGGCAAGCCGCATCGGCTACGTCGTCATGGCCATGACCCTGGCACCCATGATCGCCCCCATGGCCGGCGCGCTGATCGAGGAGCATTCGGGCTGGCGCACCGCCATGCTCGCCTGCCTGCTCTTCGGCGCTCCCCTCTTCCTCGCGGTGTGGCTGCGCCTGCCGGAGACGCTGCGGGAACCGCAGCCCCTGCCCGGGCTGCGCGGCATGGGGCGGGCCTACATGTCCCTGCTGAGCCTGCCCGCCTTCCGCTGGATCGCGGCGGTGGGCGCGGCCTCCACCGGGGTGTTCTTCGGCTTCATGGCGGGCGCACCGAAGGTGGCGGCCACCATGGGCTATTCTCCGCGGGACTACGCGACGGCCTTCATCGCCGTCTCCGTGTTCTTTGCCTGCGGTTCCTGGCTGGCGGGGCGCTATTCATCCCGGCTCGGCCTGGCGCGGATGCTCTCGGCCGGGCTCTGGGTCATCGTCGCCGGGGCGGCCATCATGCTCGCCGTGCAGCTCTTCCTGCCGCACACGCTCATGGGTTTCTTCCTGCCGATGGCGCTGGTTGCGCTGGGCAACGGGATCAGCCTGCCCAACGCCGTGGCCGCTGCGATCAGCGTGCGGCCGGAACGGGCAGGCACCGCCTCCGGACTGCTCGGCGCCATGCAGATGGGCTTCGGCGCGCTGATGACCATCGTGAACGGCGCGCTGGAGAGCGGGGCGGGGATCGCCACCGCCCTGGTCATGGCCGGCTGCGGGATCGGCTCCACCATCGCCCTGCGCGGGGCGCGCCGGTATCTCTGACCCGGCTCAGCGGCGGTCGGGGTCCACCCGGTCGCCCACCCAGTTCCCGGCCCGGTTGAGCGCCGACCCCGTTTCCCGCGCCGCATGGCCCAGCGCATCGCCCGTGCGCACCGCCGCACGGTCCACCGAGCGCCCGGCGCGCTCGCCAGGGCCCTCGTTGCCGGCGCAGGCGGACAAGGCCAGCAGGACAAGCAGGGTGATCCGGGGCATGGGGGCGCTCCTCTACCGATCGCGGAGCCCAGGATGCCTCCGGCCCGAACCGCCTGGAAGGGGATGAAAACGCCTGGGGCCGGGGAATGCCTCCATCCCCCGGCCCCAGCGCCCACAAGGATGCGGTGACGCCCCGCGGATCAGACGATCGGCGCGCCGGCGCGGGCTTCCTGCCAGGCGATGCGGGAGAGCAGGATCAGCGAGGCGCCGTAGTAGTCGGTGGCCTGGGCCACGCGCGGCAGCTCCTGCATGCGCCGGTTGCGGTCGCGGCTCGCGCGGGCGAGATTCGCCACGGCCTGCACCCCGGCATGGCCGGGATAGGGCGCCAGCGTGTTGCTCCGCAGGTCAGCCCAGGCCGGAAGGGTGCGCTGCCCGGGGGCATGCCAGAAATCAACGCAGGCCTTCAGCGCCGGATTGTCCGATTGGCGCGCCCAGGCGAGGTAGAGCGGAACGCGCACCGCATCCCAGGAGAAGCGGGTCGGCCAGCTGGAGGCCATGCGCGGCTGGAAGCTGGGCTCGCGGTAGAACTCGATCCAGTCGGCGGGCAGGCTCCAGCGGCCGAAGCGCGCGCTGTTGCAGCAGATCTCCATCCCATCCGCCACCAGGCGGCGCCATTGCGGGCCGGGCACGATCTTCTCGAACTCCAGCAGGGCCGGGAAGATGTAGTAGGACGGGTTGAGCACGACATGGTCGCGCTTCTCGAAGCCCTGCATGCCCGGCAGCAGGACAAGCTTGCCCGCCACCTCGCGCGTGCAGTGGGTGAGGATGTCGCGGCAGATCAGCGCCGCCTCCCGCGCCAGGGCGGGGCGGGCGAAGAGGTCGGCGCCCCGCATCAGCGCCCAGGCGATCATGATGTCGCCATCCGTGGCGTTGTTGCGGTCCGAGACGGGGTCCACGGCATCGCCGCGGTAGCGCCACGCATGCAGGTTGCCCCGGCTGTGGCGCAGATAGCGCCGCGTCCAGTCCAGCATCTTGTCGAAGCTCACCGCATCGCCCGCCTCGGCGGCGAAAAGCATCCCGAAGCCCTGACCTTCCGTATGGCTCTCATCGCCCTTGCCCGAATCCAGCACGCGCCCCTCGCGGGTCACGAAACGGCCCCGGAACACGGCCCATTCGGTTTTCAGCTCGGCCAGCCACTCCGGCATGCCCTGGGCTGTGGCGCCGCGAGGCAGGCTTGCCAGGGCAGGGGCTGCGAGAAGCCCGAGAAAGGCGCGGCGGCCGGCAGTGAGAGCTGGGCGGGCGGGCTCGGGGCTGTCGGACGGCATGACGGTGGCCTCAACGGCTGCACGGAAACGGTGTGCGCAGAAACTAGACACACGTTAAGGTTGCATCAACAATAATCTTACGGCTGAGACGCGCATGCCGGAGGTGTGATACCGCTGTCCCGGGGAATGGGACCGGGCTGTCACGTCCTTGCGGATGCATTGATTCCGCGGTGGGAACAGGGCAGTTTGGCGCGGTGAGCGCGATCGACCCTGAAGTGGCCGGCCAGTTGGCGGCGGAACTCCCCCGCGACGTGTTCGTGTCGATTGTCCAGAGTTTTGAACAGGATCTGGCCCGCCTCGTCCGGCAGATGACCGATGCCGCGCGGGATGGGGATGTCAGCGGCTACCGTCAGGCCGCCCATGCCCTGGCCGGCGCGTCCGGATCCATCGGGGCCAGGTCTCTGGAGGCCCTGGCACGCCAGGCCATGCGGCCGGATGATGACGTCCCGGCCCGGCAGATGATCCTGTCCATCGGGCAGGAGGCAAAGCAGGCGCTGGAGGAACTGGCCGTGCTGGCGGGCCGGCAGCCCGACTAGGGCTGAGGCGGCCCCCGCGCCCTCAGGGCCCCGCGGGCACGTCCGCGGGCGGCACCAGGCCGATCGCGCGGCTCAGCAGGTCCCGCTGCACCGGCTTGGACAGGTAGTCGTCCATCCCGGCCTCGCGGCATTGCCGCTCGAATTCCGGGCCCACCGCCGCGGTGAGGCCCACGATGCGGGTCTGCCGGTTCAGCCCCTCGGCCCGGATCTCCCGCGTGGCCTCCAGCCCGTCCATCACCGGCATCTGCAGGTCCATCAGGATCACGTCGAACACCTCGGTCAGGCAGTGCTCCAGCGCCTCGGCCCCGTTCCCCGCCACCATCACCTCCGCCCCCAGCCGGGCCAGCAGGGCGCGCATGAGGAGTTGGTTCGTCGCGTTGTCCTCCACCAGCAGGACGCGCAGCGGGCGCTCGGCCGCCGGCCGCCTCATGGGCGGCGCGGGCGGCGTGGCCGTGGCAGGGGCAAGGGCCTGTGCCAGTGATTCCAGCAGCCGCCCGGGCAAGGCGGGCTTGAGCAGCATGGCATCCACCAGGCCCGGCGGCGGCCCGCCGGCGGGCATCTGCTGGGCCTCCACCCCGAAAGAGCAGAGCACGAGCGCCGGATTGCCGAGGACGGCGGCCTCGGCCCGGATCTGCCGCGCAAGTTCCAGCCCGCCCATGCTGGGCATGGCGTTGTCCAGCACGGCGGCGTGGAAGGCGGTGCCGCGCCGTGCGGCCAGCCGCATCAGCGCCAGCGCCGCTTCGCCGCTTTCCGCCGCCAGGGCGGAGGCGCCCGCCGCGGTGATCTGGCGCACCATCAGCTCCCGGTTCAGCAGCAGGTCGTCCACGACCAGGATGCGGCGCCCCGAGAGAGGGAGGCGCGCGGGCGGCGCCGCCGGCCCGGGCAGCTCCCCCACCACGATCCAGAAGCGGAACACGCTGCCGCCACCCTTGCGGGGCGTGGCCTCGATCCCGCCGCCCATCTGCTCGGCCAGCTTGCGGCAGATGGCCAGGCCCAGCCCGGTGCCGCCGTATTTGCGGCTGATCGAGGCATCGGCCTGGGTAAAGCGCTCGAACAGGATCGGCACCTTGGCCGGATCCACGCCGATCCCGGTATCCGCCACGGAGCACACCAGGCGCAGCGCGCCCTCCTCGTCCTCCTGCGGCGCGGCGGAAACCGAAACCTCGATCCAGCCGGTTTCGGTGAACTTGATCGCGTTGCCGACCAGGTTGAACAGGATCTGCCGGAACCGGCCCGGATCGCCCAGCACCTGGCGTGGCAGCTCCGGCGGCAGGGAGGCCACCATCTCCACCCCCTTGGCGGCCGCGCGGGCGGCGAAAAGCTCCACGATGATGGAGATCTCGTTTTCCAGGGTGAAGGGGATGTGCTCGTGCTCGATCATCCCCGCCTCCAGCTTCGAGAAGTCGAGAATGTCGTTCAGCACCATCAGCAGATGCTCGGCGCTGCCCTGGATCGTCTCGGCATAGCGGCGTTGGATCGGGTCCAGCGGGCTGTCCAGCAGCAGGCCGGTCATGCCGATCACCCCGTTCATGGGCGTGCGGATCTCGTGGCTCATTGCCGCGAGGAATTCCTCCTTCGCCCGCGTGGCGGCCCGGGCCTCCTGCTCGCTCTCGGCCAGGGCGTCGCCCTGCGCCTTCAGCGCCGCCGCCTGCCGGGACATGAGCCAGAGCGCGACCACCATGATGGCCGCGATGGCGATGCCCCCGCCGATCAGCAGGGTGGCGAGGCGTTCCACCCCCTCGAAGGCGGCCGCCTTGCGCCGCGCCGCCTCGATCACCAGCGTGCCCTGGCGGATGGTGGAGAAGGCGGCGAAGACGTCCTGCCCGTCCTGATCCAGCCCCGAATAGGTCCCGCTCTCCCGCCGGGGCAGGAAATCCCGGAACAGCCAGGCCGTGGGGTGGGATTGGCCCACCCCCTCCACGCGCCCGTCCGACCGCGCGAGCAGCAGGCCGTTGAGGGAGTGGATGCGGACGGTGACCCCGAAGGCTTCCGCATGGCGCCGCCCCACGGAGATCAGGTAGTCCGGGTTCAGCAGCGCCACCGCGGCGCCGGTGAACTCGCCCCGCGCGTTCCGGAGGCCGCGCGCCAGGGGAATGGACCAGATCCCGGCTGCCTGGATGGCACGGCCCTGCATGGCGGCGGATCCGCCGAGGAAGCGCCCCGCCTCGGGCGAGCCCAGCCGCAGCGCCGGCCCACCCAGCCGGAGCACCCGGAACCAGTCCCTGTCGGCCACCGAGGACCCGCGCAGGTTTTCCACCGTGGCGGCCGTGACGATGCCGTTCGCATCCACGATCAGCACGGCCCGCAGCTGCGGCACGTCCCGGATGCGCCCTGCCAGGGCGCGGGCGGTGGCGGCGGGATCGGAAGCGGCGCTGCGCTCGGCCATGTCCAGCAGGACGAAGTCTACGGTCTGGATCGCGCGGGCCAGCTGGTCCGCCATGGCCGCCGTTACGCCCAGCGTCAGGCGTTCGGCGTCATTCGCCGCCTCGCGCTGGCCCCGGTCGAAAAGAATGAGATAAACTGCCGCGAAGCAGATTCCGACCACCAGCACGGTCGCGGCAAAGAGCCGCCACGGCCGCGGCGCTGCCGGCTTGGCTGGACCCAGATTCAAGACCCGGCGAAGGGGGGATGGCGTCGTGTTCATGCGTCGTGCGACCTTGGCCATCATCGCAGGGCTGTCTATCTTTTGCGAGACTGCTTCGTGCCGTGAGGCGCAATTCGTTCCGGCGGCGGCCCAGCTGCCATCCCTCCCGGCACCCGCCCTGGCCGGGGCCGGGCGCCTCCTCGCCATTCGCGGGCGGGGCGAGTTGCTGGTCTGCACCGCCCCCGACCTGCCCGCGATCTCCTGGCGCAATGCGCGCAACGGGGCGATGGAAGGGCTGGATGCGGACATGGCGCATGCCCTCGCCGCACGGCTGAGCGTGCGCCCGGTCTTCCTGGACAGCCCGGCGGGATCGGCCATTGCCATGCTGGAGCGTGGCGGCTGCGACCTGGGGATGGGCGGGCTGGGCATCAGCGGGGCGCGTGCCGAGCGGGTGGCATTCACCAAGGCCTATATGGCCGGGCCCCTGGCCGCCGTCGTGCCGCGCGCCAGCCAGAGGGTGGCCGGATGGGCGGAACTGGACCGGAAAGGGGTGGTGGTGGCCGTGATCGCCGGCTCCGTGGCCGAGGAGTCGATGCGCCAGCGGCTTCGCCAGGCGGAACTTCTCCCGGTCAGGGCTCCCTCGGTCCCGGAGCAGGAGATCAATGCCGGCCGGGCCGATGTCTTCGTGACGGACCACGCCGATTCCTGGCGCCTGCGGGGAGAGGGGAGCTGGCAGGTGCTCGATGCGCCGCACAGCCTGGCCGACACGCTCTACGCCTATGCGGTCCCGAAGGGCGACCCTGCCTGGCTGGCGGAGGTGAACGGCTTCCTGGCCTCGGCCCGAAGTGACGGAACCCTGTTCCGCGCCGCGCAGCGCTGGGGCCTCCGGCCCATGCTGGCGGAGTAGGGGCGGCCCGCCTCAGCCCCGGCCGAGGGATTCCAGCCAGCGCCGCTTGCCGCCGCCGGCCACATGGGCCTCGCCCAGATCCCTTGCCAGCACGGGGTCTCCGGCGGCCACGGCGGCGAGCATGGCGGCATGCTCCGCATTGCTCTCCCGCATCCGCTCCGGGCGCGAGAGGGAGCGCTGCCGGGCCAGATGGCTCTCCTTGAGAAGCGAGAGATAGAGGGAGGCGGCGCGGCGATGCCCGGCCGCCTCGTGCAGCGCGTCGTGGAAGGCCAGGTTGCGGGCATAATAGGCCCCGGCATCCCCGGCCGCCGCGTCCCGCTCCATGGCGGCCACCTCGGCCGAAAGCCCATCCAGTACAGCGGCGGGAAGCGCGCCAGCCGCCTGCCGTTCCGCCAGCCGGGCGAGGATGAAGCCCTGGAGGAGCGCCCGCATGTCGTAGAGCTCCGCCATCTCCTCCGGCTCAAGCCGGCGCACGCTCATGCCCTGGCCGGCCGGGCCGGCGGTGACCAGCCCGTCCCGCTCCAGCCCGCGCAGCGCCTCGCGCAGCGGGCCGCGCGAAAGCCCGAGGCGGGCGGCCAGCGCCACCTCGTTCAGCCGGCTGCCCGGGGCAAGCTCGCCGGAGAGGATCAGGGCCTCCAGCGCGGCCCGGGCACGCTCGGAAAGGGGCGCCGGGGGAGGGAGAGCATCCATGCGGGAGAGGCCATCACGACACCGCATGTCCTGTCAACAGGCTGTTGACAGGGCCCGGCGAAACCCGCAGCCTGCGTTGCACGGAGGAACCCCCATGCTCGACGCCACCAACCCGGCCGCCGAAGGCGGCGCCGACGCGAACCAGGCGGGGGCCCTGTCCCGCTACACCGTGCTCGACCTCACGCGCGTCCGCTCTGGCCCGACCTGCGTGCGGCAGCTGGCGGACTGGGGCGCGAAGGTCATCAAGATCGAGATGCCGGAAGGGCTCGACCAGGGCGACCCGATGGGCGGCCCGCGCAACGGCCCGGACTTCCAGAACCTGCACCGCAACAAGCGCGGGCTGACGCTGAACCTGAAGTCCGCCGAGGGCGTGGCCATCCTGAAGAAGCTGGCCGCCGGGGCCGATGTGGTGGTCGAGAACTTCCGCCCCGATGTGAAGGACCGGCTGGGCATCGGGTACAAGGACCTGGCCGAGGTGAACCCGCGCCTCGTCTACGCCTCCATCTCCGGCTTCGGGCAGGACGGGCCCTATGCGGGGCGCCCGGGCTTCGACCAGATCGCGCAGGGCATGGGCGGGCTGATGTCCATCACCGGCCTGCCGGGACAGGGGCCGGTGCGCGTGGGCATCCCCATCGCCGATCTCTGCGCCGGCATCTTCGCAGCCCAGGGCATCCTGGTGGCGCTGCTGGAGCGCGAGGTCTCGGGCAAGGGCCAGTGGGTGCAGACCTCGCTTCTGCAGGCCCAGGCCTTCATGCTGGACTTCCAGGCCGCGCGCTGGCTCCAGGCCGGCGAGGTGCCGAAGCAGGCGGGCAACAACCACCCGACCTCGATCCCGACCGGCGTGTTCAAGACCAGGGACGGGCACATCAACATCGCCGCCACGGGCAACGCCATCTGGAAGCGCTTCGCCGCCGCCGTGAACGCGCCGGAATGGCTGGAGGACCCGCGCTTCAAGGATGCGGGCGCGCGTTCCGCGAACCGCGACGCGCTGAACGCGCTGATCGACGCGAAGATCGCCGAGCGCACGAGCGAGGAATGGGTGACGGCGCTGAACGAGGCCGGCGTGCCGGCCGGGCCGATCTACTCGATCGACCAGATGTTCGACGACCCGCAGGTGAAGCATCTGGGCATCGCGGCCACGCTGGATGATGGCACGAAGTCCCAGACCTATGTCGCGCAGCCCATCGCGCTGTCGCGGACGCCCAGCCGCATCGTCAGCCATCCGCCCGCCGTGGGCGAGCACTCCGCCGAGGTGCTGCGCGATGCCGGCTATTCCGAAGACGAGATCGCGGGCCTCAAGTCCCGCCAGGTGATCTAGGACCGAGACGCAAAGATGCCCGACGCGCTTCCCCCGCCGAACCCGGCGCTTGGCACCGACAAGATGCTCTCCCGCAAGGAGGGTGGCGTCGGCTGGATGATCTTCAACAACCCCGAGCGCCACAACGCCGTCTCCATGGAGATGTGGGTCGCGGCGGAGCGGATCCTGGCCGACTTCGCCGCCGATCCCGAGGTGCGCGTGGTCGTCGTGACCGGCGCGGGCGGCAAGGCCTTCGTCTCCGGCGCCGACATCTCGAAGTTCGAGAGCGAGCGCGGCAGCAAGGAGGCGGTGGATGCCTACCAGGCGCAGACCGCCAAGGTGTACGAGGCGCTGTCCGACTTCCCGAAGCCGACCATCGCCGCCATTCGCGGCCATTGCATCGGCGGCGGCAGCGCGCTGGCCGTGTGCTGCGACCTGCGCATCTGCACGGAGAAGTCCTCCTTCGGCATTCCGGCGGCGAAGCTCGGCCTGGGCTATCCGCTGCCCGGCATCCGCCGCCTCGTGCATCTCGTCGGCCCCTCCTTCGCCAAGGAGCTGTTCTTCACCGCCAAGCGCTTCAGCGCCGAGGATGCCCGCATCATGGGGCTGGTGAACCGCGTGGTGGCCGATGACGCGCTGGACGCGACGATCGAGGACTATGCCAGCACCATCGCGGGCAACGCGCCGCTCACCGTCGGCTCGGTGAAGGCCATCGTGGGCGAGGCGCTGAAGGCGCAGCCGGATGAGGAGCTGTGCAACCGCCTCGTCCTCGGCTGCTTCGCCAGCGAGGACTACATCGAAGGGCGCCGCGCCTTCATGGAGAAGCGCCCCCCGCAGTTCAAAGGCCGCTGATCACGCGTTGAACGGCCCCCCGGACAGACCCGCGACAGACGGGCCCCGGGGAGGCCGATGGAGGAGAGAGTCCGATGATGAACCGTCGCGCCCTGCTTGGCGCCGGGCTGGGGGGCTGCGCGCTTTCCATCCCGGCGGTCCGCGCCCAGGCCCAGGAGAGCTGGCCCAGCAAGCCCATCCGCATCGTCGTGGGCTTCGCGGCGGGCGGGGCCACCGATATCAGCACGCGGGTGATGCAGCCCCGGCTGAGCGCCCTGCTCGGCCAGCCCGTGGTGATCGACAACCGCCCCGGTGCGGGCGGTAACCTGGCGACCGAGATCGTGGTGCGCGCCCCGGCCGATGGCACCACATTCCTGATGGGCACGATCGGCGCGCTGTCCATCAACCCCACGCTCTACAGCAGTCTTCCCTTCGATCCGCAGACGGATCTCACCCCCGTCGCCATGGCGGGAAATGTGCTGAACGTGCTGGTCGTGCCGGCGGACCGGCCCTGGCGCAGCGTGGCCGACCTGATCGCGGCGGCGAAGGCGCAGCCGGAGACGATCACCTACGGTTCCTCCGGCGTCGGTGGGGCCGGGCACCTGGCCGGCGCGCTGCTGGACCAGATGGCCGGGGTGAAAACGGTGCATGTGCCCTATCGCGGTGGCGGCCCGATGATGACGGACCTGATGGGCGGCAAGGTGGACTATGCCTTCTCCACCGCGCCCACGGCGCTGCCGCAGGTGCAGAGCGGGCGGCTGCGGCTGCTGGCCGTCCCAACCCTGCAGCGCGTGAAGTCGCTGCCCGATACGCCCACCGTGGCGGAAACCCTGCCGGGCTACGAGGTGCAGAACTGGTACGCGCTGGTCGGGCCGAAGGGGCTTCCGCCCGCCATCACCGCGCGGATGAACGCGGTGATGCGGGAGACCCTGGCGGATCCGCAGGTCGCCGCCTCGCTCGAAGGGCAGGGGGTGGAGCCGCTTCCCAGCTCGCCGGAGGAGCTGGCGCGCTTCATCCGGGGCGAGAAGGAGAAATGGGCGCCCATCGTGCGCGCCACCGGGGCGAAGGTGGAATAGGCGCATGGATCTGCGCATGCGGGGCCGCCGCGCCCTGGTGATCGGCGGTTCCTCGGGCATCGGCCTCGCCACCGCGGCGATGCTGGTGCGGGAGGGGGCCGCGGTGACCATTGCCGCGCGCGACCGGGCAAGGCTGGAAGCGGCGGCGCGGGAAACCGGGGCGGAGGGCGTGGCCTGCGACCAGTCCGATCCGGAATCCCTGGCCGCGCTGCTGCGGCATCTCGGCGACGCCCCGCTGCACGCCCTGGTCTGCGCGGCCGGCGGCAGCCGCCGCAGCGCTTTCGAGGACCTGCCCGACGAGGCCTGGCTGCAGAACTACGAGTTCAACATCCTCGGCACCGTGCGCGCCATCCGCGCCATGCTGCCCGCGCTGCGGCGCGCGGGGGATGGGCGGGTTGTGCTGCTGGGCGCGGTGTCCGCGCGCCAGCCCACGGCGCATCAGGTCGTCTCGAATGTCCACAAGGCCGGGGTGCTGGCCCTGGCCAAGACGCTGGCGCTGGAACTGGCGCCGGACGGGATCGGGGTGAACAGCGTATCGCCCGGCCGCGCGCTCACGCCGCTCTGGCAGAGCCGCGCCGCGCAGATGGCGCGGGATGAGGGCATCACCGAGGCCGCGGTGCTGTCGCGCGTGGCCTCGGACATTCCCATGGGCCGGCTGGGCAGCGCGGAGGAGGTGGCGGCGATGGTTGCCTTTCTCGCCTCGCCCGCCGCTTCCTATGTCACCGGCCAGGCCATCGCCGTGGATGGCGGGCTGCAGCGGGGGATCTAGGGCGGCCCGTCCGGCCCGTTCCATCGTGCCGAGGCCCGCGCGTTCAGGGGAAGGGCGCTGGCCGGCAGTGGATCGCTATCCGCGATCCCCCGCGCGCTGCCATTCACGCCGGCGAGGAAATGCGGCTCGCTGATGGTCAGCGGGCCCGGATAGATCTGCCCGCCGGCGCTACCCGACGCGCAGCAGGGTGGGGCCGTGGCGCCGCAGCCAGTCCTGCGCGGCCTCGCGATGCGGCGTCAGGCGGGAGACATGGGCCCAGAAGCGGTCCGAATGGTTCAGCTCCCGCAAATGCGCCACCTCATGCGCCACCACATAGTCCAGCACCCAGTCCGGGGCCATCACCAGCCGCCAGGAGAAGGCGAGGGTGCCGTCCGGCGCGCAGCTCCCCCAGCGGGAGCGCGTGTCCTTCAGCCCGATGCGGCGGATCTTCACCCCCAGCATGGCGGCATGGCCGGTGGCCAGCACGGCGATGCGCCGCTTCGCCTCCGCCTTGAGGAAATCCCCCACGCGGCGGGTCAGGAAGGCCTTGTCCCCGGCCACCACGATCTCCCCGTTCCACAGGATGGCGGGGCCGCGGGCGGTGGGGTCATGCCGGATCACATGGGGCACGCCGCCCAGGGGCACGCTCTCCCCCTCCAGCAGCGGCACGGGCGGGGCAAGGCCGCTCAGCCGCTCCTTCACCCAGGCGGCATGGGTGGTCAGCAGCGCCATCCCGGCGCGGCGGCTGGAGCGGGGAGGGAGGGTGATCACCACCTCCCCCGCCCGCGGATCGATGCGGAGCGAGACCCGCCGCGCCCGGCTGGAGCGATTCCAGCGTACCGGCGTGGGCGTCGGGAGGGCCAGCGGATGAGCCCGCAGGGGGACGCTCTCGGTCTCGTTATGTTCCATGATCCGGAGAATGGACCCTCCCAGGGGTCCGGTTCAACGGCTTGACAAGGACTCGGTGGGGCATGTGGATGGCGCGATGCCTGAGAGTAGTGAAATCAGCAGTTTAGGGAGAAGCCCCGGGCGGATCGCCTTCGCCCACGGCCTGCGCGGCCTGGCAGCCCTGGCCGTGCTGCTCAGCCACTACACCGAGCATTTCTGGAACCACCGCGCCGCCGCCGCGACCTTCCTGGGCGCGCCGGAATGGGAAGGGCCGGCGCCCGCGGTCGTGGCGGTCCATGCCTGGTTGCCCGAAGACTTCGCGGGGCATTTCGGCGTGGCGCTGTTCTTCCTGATCAGCGGCTTCGTCGTGCCCTTCTCCCTGTTCGGGCGCGGCCGGGCAGGCTTCGCGCTGGGGCGCTTTCTCCGGATCTGGCCGACCTATGTCGCCGGGCTCTCGGTCACCATGCTCGCCGTCCTCGCCTCCTCCCGGTATTTCGGGAGGCCCGTGCCCTTCGGCTGGGCCGAATGGCTGGCGCAGATCCTGTTTATCCGGGACCTGCTGGGCATGTTCTCCATCGACGGCATCGTCTGGACGCTGGAGATCGAGGTCCGGTTCTATCTTCTCTGCCTGCTGATCGCTCCGGTTCTCTGGAAGGGGCAGGTGCGGCCGTTGCTGGCCACAGGGCTGGTGCTGACCGGGGTCTTTGCGATCCTTGGCGCCATGCCCCTGCCGGCGGGCTGGGGCGGCGGGCTGGGTGAGCTGGCGCTGAGCGCGCAGATGATCACCTTCATGCTGGTGGGGGCGGTATTCGGGGCGTGGCATCGCGGTACGGCTGGCTGGACCGCCTGCCTCGGGGCAGGGGCGGCGCTGCTGGGCCTCTTCGCCCTGCAATGGGCTGGCGGGGTGATGGCGGGCCAACTCCTGCCGGGGCTGGCCTCCTATGGGGCGGCGCTGGCCCTTTTCGCGGCCCTCTTCGCGCGCCGCCACGCCATCCGGCGTGTTCCCCGGCCCTGGGATTGGCTCGCCCGCATCAGCTACCCGCTCTATGTCGTGCATGGCGTGGCGGGCTATGCGGTCATCCGGCTGATGCTGGAAGCCGGGGCGCCGCCCCTGGCCGCCATCCTCCTCGCGGCCCTGCTCGCCTTCGGGTGCGCGATCCTCCTGCACCGCCTCGTGGAGGTCCCGACCCAGAGGGCCGGGCACCGTGTCAGCCGGGATGGGCCTTGAACTCGATCTCCACGAAGGAGAAGGGCTCGGTGCCATTGTTGACCACGTTGTGCTCCACCCCCGGCGGGCGGGTGTAGGAGACGCCGGCCTTGATGCTGGCCTCCCGGATCGCGCCCCCCGGCTCCTCCAGCAGCATGGTCCCGTCCGTCACGGGAACCACCAGATAGCCCCATCCGTGGCGGTGCCAGCCGGTTTCTGCGCCCGGCGGGAAGTCCCAGCGGGTGACGCGGGCCGTGTCGTCATCGGCCTGGACCGTGGCGATGGCAGGGATGCGGCAGCGCAGGGGTTCGGACATCGGGCTCTTCGCGAAAGGGGAAGGGAGGAGGCTTCAGGGCCGCCCCCGCGCCGAACTTAGGGTCCTTTCCCCCGCGCGGGCCATCCCCGCCGGCCGCTTCTTCAGGCGAAGACGATATCGCCATCAGAGATCGCGTTGATCCCGGGCAGGAAGATCGCGTTGCCTGTGCCGTAGTCGATCTCCAGCCCGCTGGTTCCCGCGGCATCGCGGGAGGGATTGGCCCAGACTGTGCCTGGCTGCACCCCCCGAAGGATGATCCGGTCCAGCCCGGGCTGGAAATCGGTGATGACGTCGTCGCCGTCCCAGTCGTCGAAAACGAAGCTGTCCGCGCCGGCCCCGCCGGTCAGCCGGTCATTCCCCTGGCCGCCCTGGATCCAGTCATGGCCCGCGCCGCCCTTCAGCACGTCGTTGCCAGTTGTATCCCACAGGCTTTGCGGGCGCGTGGCCGAGGAGCGGTCGATGACGGTGTCGCCGGATGTTCCGCCAACGGGGATGTCGCCGAAGGTGAGATCCCCCGCCGCCAGCGCCTTCACCCCCTGCAGGGTGATGGCGTCCTTGCTGCCGGCCACCGAGACGAGCACGCCGGCACTGGAGGCCTTCCAAGTCACCTGGGACGCCTGCAGCCCGTAGAAATGCAGCTTGTCCGTGCCGGACGCGAAATCGGTGATCACATCCTTCCCGTCGCCGGCATAGAAGGCGAAGACATCCACCCCGGCGCCGCCTGTCATGGTGTCCGCGCCCTTCCCGCCGTGAAGGCGGTCATTCCCGGTGCTGCCCTCGATGCGGTTGGCGCCCGTATCGCCTTCTGCGAGCAGGATACGAAGCGGCGCGGGCTGGAATGGCCCGGGCAGGTCGGCGAACTGGTAGGCCCGGATGGAATCGATCCGCATCACGGCCGAGGCCTGGCCATCCACGGCACCAGGCCAGCTTCCCTCGCCGCCCACGGCAAGGTTGGCCAGCATGTACATCGGGCTGTGCATGTCGGACGGCGTGGCGGTGGAGAAGAGTTCCGTGCCGTCGAGATACCAGGTGAGCCGGTCCGGACGCCAGGAGACGGCATAGCTGTGGAAGCCGGCCGAGAGGTCCTCTCCCCAATACGCCCCCTGGGCCTGGCTATGCGTGCCGGCGGCCTGGGAATGGGCGGTGGTGTAGATCCGCCCCGGCGCCCCGCCGAGAACCTCCATCACATCCAGCTCCGAAGGCCACACGCCATCCGCGCGCAGCAGCCAGAAGGCGGGCCAGAAGCCGCTGCCCGCCGGGATCTGTGCGCGCATCTCGAAATAGCCATAGGTCTGGACATGGCTGGCGAGGGAGGTGATCAGGCCGCTCGAATAGGTGAGCCCGTCCGGCAGGCCTTGCGCGGGGCGAGCGGTGATGTCGAGCACGCCCGCGCCATCGGCGCTGCCCAGGGAGAAGGGATCGGGCCCGGCCACGGCATCGCCGTAGAACTGGACCTCGTTGTTGGAAGCCTGGGTCCGGCCGCCCCAGATCAGGGTGGACCGCCACACGGCCGCGCCATCCGTGCCCAGGCCGCTCGGGCTGGCGGCAAACCCGTTGAACTCATCCTCGAAGGTAAGGCGGAGGCCGGTGATGGAGGAGGCGGGCAGGGCGAAATCGGCCGCTGTGAGCCGGGCCTTGTCCAGCCCGGCCAGGATGACGGCATCCCCGCCGCCCAGATCGAGCACGGCATCGGTGCCGACCTGGGTGAGGTGGTCCAGCACCACGCTGAAATCCGTGAAGGCATCGAAGCCGCCGCCCAGGACGATCCGGTCCGTGCCCGGCTGGAAATCCGTCACGATGTCCCGGCCGCCGCCCGGCAGGAACAGGAAGGCATCCGCGCCTTCCCCGCCGGCCAGGATGTCGTCGCCGCCCGCGCCGTCCAGCAGCTGGGCGCCGTCGCCGCCCGCCATGATGTTGGGCAGCGCATTGCCGGTGCCGGAGCTGCCGGCGTTCTCGACCGACATGTTCTCTACATTCAGGGGCAGCCGGTAGGCCGGGGCGTAGGAGACAACGGTATCCACCCCGCCGCCTGGCTCCTCCAACACCTGGTCGTCCATTTCCCAGATGAAGTAGGTGTCATCGCCCAGGCCACCGGCCATCGTGCCGCCGCCGCCCGGGCCGTAGATGTAGTCGGCCTCCACCGTTCCCTGCATGGCCTGGCCGCGGCGTTCGAGGCCGCTGATCCAGTTCCTGGGGGCAGCACTGGTGGCGAGCCAGACGCCACTGGCGTTCTGGCCCGGTGAAAGCCGGACGGGCATGGGCTGGAGCCTTGAAATGGCCCGGCAGCCGGAAACCCCGCCAGGCACGCTACAACCTAGGGTAGCAGCGCGCCTCCGTTCCGTGAAGCGGAATGTGAATGCAAGGCGACGCGCGGAGGCGGCGGCTCATGCGGTGCTCAGGCCGCGTCCCGGAGCAGCCCGGCGTCTTCCAGCCCGGGCAGGGGCAGGGCGCCCGTGGCCTGCCAGGCGGCCCAGACGCGGTCCGCCTCCTCCCGGGTCAGGCGGGTATGCGGCGGGCGGATCTGGCGCCAGCCGTCATCCCCGGTGCTGCGGGCGATGATCTCGCGCAGGCCGGGGATCAGGGGCACGGTGCCGGCGGCGGCGCGGCAGCTGTTCATCATGGCCTGGCCCGCATCCGCCTCCGGCCCGGTGCGGTGGGTGTAGACCTGCTGGGCGAAGCGGCAGCTGAGATTGGTGGCGGCCGTGATGCAGCCGGCGGCACCCAGGCCGAGCATGCGCTGGAACAGGCTGTCCCCGCCCGGATAGACCTCGAAGCCGCGCGAGGCGAAGGCCCGGATATAGGCCTCGGTCTGGGCAGCATCGCCCGTGCTGTCCTTGATGCCGCGCACCACGCCGGGGAAGGCCTCGATGAGGCGCCCCACCAGTTCCACCGTCAGCGGCACGGCGGATTGGGCGGGGAAGTGGTAGAGATAGATCGCCAGCCCGCCGCCGATCCGCTCGATCACCTCCGAGTAATAGGCGAAGAGCCCGTCCTCGCTGGGGTTCTTGTAGTAGAAAGGCGGCAGGACCAGCACGCCGGGGCAGCCGAGGTCGCGTGCATGGCGCGACATCTCCACCGTGTCGGTGATGTTGGTGAAGCCCGTGCCGGGCATCATGCGCGCAACCGGGATGCCGTTGCGGGCCAGCTTCTCCAGGATCTCGCGGCGCTCGTTCAGGCCGAAGGAATTGGCCTCGCCGGTGGTTCCGAGCACGCCGATGCTGTTGCAGCCATTGGCCAGGAGCCATTTCGCGAGATGGGCGGTGCGCCGGTGGTCGGGCGAGAGATCCGCATGCACCGCCGTGATCAGCGCGGCATTCACCCCCGCGTAAAGCGCATCCGTCATCCGGCTTTCCTTCCCTTCGCCTTGGCCGCGGCCACCGCCGCGCGGGGCGCCTGGCCCCCCTTGCGGGACCCGGGCGGCCAGCGGCCCGGCCAGGTCACCACATGATCTTCCAGCGCCCCGGCCTCGCGCTCCGAAATGGCGCGGCCGCGCACGGAAATGCCGGCCTTGTGCACGCTTTCCGGATCGCCCGAGACCAGCGGGTGCCAGTCCGGCAGATCCCCGCCGCGGGCGAGGATATGATAGGCGCAGGTGGGCGGCAGCCAGTCCAGCGCCGCCAGCATCTTGGGCTTCAGCTGCACGCAATCCGGCACATGGTCGCGCCGATTGGCATAGTCGCGGCAGCCGCAGCCCTGGGTATCCAGCATGCGGCAGGCGACATTGGTGAAGTGGATCTCCTCCGTCTCCTCGTCGCGGATCTTGTGCAGGCAGCAGCGGCCGCAGCCATCGCACAGGGATTCCCATTCGGCCCGGGTCATGGCCGAAAGGGACTTCCGCTTCCAGAAAGGCAGGGGGTCTGACACGCCGTTCCTCTACACCCGGGGCAGAGCGGACGGAAAGCTTGACCTGCCCGGCCCCATGGGGCGAAACGGGAACATGCCGCTGGACCTGAGCATGCCCGAGCGCACGGCCGCCACCTGCCGCGCCGCCATGCGCTTCTGCGCCCGCAACCGCTGGGCGCCCCTGGCCGAGATGCCCATTCCCTGCGGCCGGCGGCTGGACATCATGGCCCTGACACCCGAGGGGCATCTCTACGCCATCGAGGTGAAGTCGGGCCCGCGCGACTTCCTTTCGGACAACAAGTGGCACGAGTACCGGGACTGGTGCGACCGGCTCTATTTCGCGGTCGATTGCGATTTCCCGCAGGAACTCATCCCCGAGAAGATCGGGCTGATCGTCAGCGACGGCTTCGACGCGGTGCTGGTGCGGGACACGGAGCACAAGGCCCTGGCCGGCGCCCGCCGGAAATCCCTGATGCACCGCTATGCCGTGCTGGCGGCGGGCCGGCTCGCCGCCGCCTGCGACCCCGTGGGCGCGCAGGAGATGCGGGCCGCGCTTCTCTGCGAGTAGCGCTGTTCGTCAAGACCCGCCTCCTGCGTCTTTGATGGCGTGGCCGCGCGGAACCGCTTCTGCGCCTGGCCGTTCTCCCACCGCGCCCGTTCCCCCCAGGGCGCCTTCTCGGAGATCCCCGACATGCTTCGCCGCAGCTTTCCGCTCGCCCTCGCGGGTGCAGCCCTCGTTCCCGCCATGGCCCAGGCCCAGAGCCAGCCCCAGGGCCAGGGCGCCGGTGCCACCCGTGCCCCTGCCGCGGGCGCGACGCCCCAGGCCAATACCCCGCCCATGAACCTTGCGGGCATGCAGCCCGAGCAGCTGGCCAAGATGACGCATGAGGCCGGCGCCTTCTCCCTCGCCACCGCGCGGATGGGCATGGAGAAGGCCACCAATGCCGAGGTGAAGCGCTTCGCCAATTTCGAGGCGCGGGAGCAGGAGGCCGTGGCGCAGGCCATGAAGATGGCCGGCCACAACTTCCCCGAGCCCCAGTTCGGCGGCCAGAAGTACCAGACGATCCAGCGCCTGCAGTCCACCAGTGGCGAGGCCTTCGACCAGCTTTTCCTGGAGGTGCAGGAGCAGGGCCACCAGGAGCTGCTGAACCTCACCACCGCCATCGTCGAGGGCCAGGCGCCCACCCCGGACAAGATCACCGCGCTGCTGGCCAGCGACCGGATCCGGGAGCACCTGATCGACATCGGGACGCTGCGCGGCCGCCGCTGAGGCGGGCGCGAGGGCGCGGCGGCAACCCGCCGCCGCGCCTTAGCGGCCGATATCGGCGGCGCTGATCGCCCGTTCCGGCAGCAGCTCGGCCAGGCGCACGACGCCGCCCCATTCCTGCACCATCAGGCCGCCCACCACCTCGTCGATCCGGCGATCGGCGCCCTTCACCAGCAGGTCCGGGCGGATGGCCTCGATCGCGGCCTCGGCCGTGTCCTCGTCGAAGAAGGTGACGAGATCGACGCTGGGCAGGGAGGCGATCACGGCGGCCCGGGCCGCTTCGGCCTGGATGGGGCGCGCCGGGCCCTTCACGCGCCGCACGGCGGCGTCGGTCTGCACGCCCACGATCACCCGGTCGCACCAGCGCCGCGCCTGTTCCAGCAGGTGCATATGGCCGGGACGCAGCAGGTCGAAATGCCCGTCGGTGAAGCCCACGCGCCAGCCGCGGCGGCGCCAGCGCTCCGCCAGCTCCGCGGCGCGGCTGCGGGAGACGATCTTGCGCAGCGTGCCATGCTCGCCGCTCATCGCCTCCAGCATGTCCGTGTCGCGCGCCACCGCCGTGCCGAGCTTGCCGACGACCAGCCCGGCCGCGACATTGGAGAGCCGGGCCGCCACAGGCAGGGGCAGTCCCGCCGCCAGCCCTGCCGCGACCACCGCCACCACCGTGTCGCCGGCGCCGGAGACATCGACCACCTCCGCCGCCTCGGCGGGGAAGTGGTGCACGGCGTCGCCGTCCAGCAGCGTCATGCCGTCCCGCCCGCGGGTGACGAGCACGGCGCCGATCCCCAACCGGTCCCGCATGGCACGGGCGGCGGCGAGGAGGGAGTGCTCGCTCTCCACGCTCATGCCCGTGGCGCGGCGCAGCTCCGCGCGGTTCGGCACCAGAAGGTCCGCCCCGGAATAGAGGGAGAAGTCTTCTCCCTTGGGGTCCACCACCACGCGGCGGCCGGCCGCGTGGGCGGCGGCGATCAGCCGTTCCGGCACGTCCCCGGCCAGGACGCCCTTCCGGTAGTCCGACAGGATCATCACCTTGGTGGCCGCCACCGTGTCCTGCGCGATGCGAACCAGCCGGTCCGCGAGGCGCGGGTGGATGGGCTGCGCCACCTCCTGGTCCGCGCGCAGCAATTGCTGGCCGGAGGCGATGAAGCGGGTCTTGGTGGTGGTGGCGCGGCCGCCCTGCACCAGCAGCCAGGGTTCCACCCCGGGCTGGCCGCCGATCAGCCCGGTGAGGTCCGACCCGGCCTGGTCATCCCCGACAACGGAGAGGAAGGCGACCGAGGTGCCGAGGGCGGTGAGGTTGCGCACCACGTTCCCGGCCCCGCCGGGCATGGCCACCTCGCGCTCCACGCTCAGCACGGGCACGGGGGCCTCGGGCGAGATGCGGTTCACATGGCCATAGACCGTGCGGTCCAGCATGGCGTCGCCGACCACCAGCACCGAGGCACGCCGGAGGGAACGCACGGCCTCCGCGAGGTCGGCGGCGGCCATGGGCAAGGCAGGGGTATCGGGCGCGGCGCCGTTCATCGCATCCGGCGTAGCCCGCCGCCGGGGCGGGTGGCAACCGGGCGTTGCCCTCGGTGACCAAGCATTAACCGCGGGAGGTGCAGATTCGGTGCCGTGATGTTCCCTGTCACGCATCCGGCCCAGGATGGGCCGGCGCCGCTCGCGGCCCTCCTGTTCCGCCCGGGCCCGGCCCTGGCGCCGGAGGCCCATCGTGTCGCCTGCGCCCTGCTGGAGGATGCGGCCCGCCGCCGCGGCGGGCGCGCTTCGGCAGATGAGGATGGAGGCTGGCGCCTGGTCGCGGCCCCACCGGCACTGGAGGTGGCCCGCCGTACCCTGGCCGCCGTGCTGCATGGCCGTGACGCCGCGCTGGTGACCGAAGCCCTGGCCGCCCCGCCGCCGCCCGCGCCCGGGCAAAGGGGGCTGGAAGCCATGCTGGCCACCCGCCCCATCGAGCAACTGGTGGAACGCCGGGCCATCCTCGGCTTCGGCGCGGGGGGGATGCCCCGCCCTGCTGGCTGGCGCCTGCGGCCGGACCGGGCCGCCATCGCCGCGGCGCTGGGCGCGGGCTGGGTCGGCGCTCCCTGGCAGGCCCATGGATGGGAGCTGGTGGCACGCCGCATCGCGGCCCTGCCCTGGCCCGGGGAAGGGCCCCTGCATCTGGACCTTCCGCCCGAGGTGCTGCCGCCACGCGGTGCGCCGCCCTTCCTTCCCGTGCTTCCCCCCCGTGCCCTGGCCAGCCCACCCCCCGTGCCTTTCGCCGTGGATGGGCCGGCCGCTGCCGCGCTGGGAATGGTGGATCCGGCCTATCTCCGGGCCCAGGTGCTGCACCTGGCCTATGAACCCGCCCTCGACCTGCTTCCGGCCACCTTCTGGGGCCTGCTCGGCCCGGGCCGCGTGGTGCTGGAGGGGGTCGAGGACGAGGCGGGGCTGCGCTGGGGGCTGGCGCGGGGGATCGCCCGCTTCAGCGGCCCGGAACCCGACCGGGTTCTGGCCGCGCTGCGACGGAGGGGCGGATGAAAGCGCAGGGGCTGGCACTGCCGGACCCGCCACCCCTCACAGGGCCGGAGGGCGGCGCGGCGGAGCTGGCGGCGCTTGTCCGCCGCTGCCTGGCCTCCGGTTCCGTGCGGGACGTCCTGTGGCTGCGCCTTTCCCGCCTGCCCAGGGGGCTCGATCGCCCGCATCACCGCCGCCTTCTGCGGGAGGCGCTGGCCCTGCCCCAGCACGCCCGCCGCGCGCGCGTTTTCCACCTGCCCGATGGCGACATGGCCGTGGCTACCGCCCCGCCGGACACGCTGCGCCCGGCGGTGCTGCGGGTGCTGGACGGGGCGGTGGAGGAGGCGGCGCTGGTGCAGGTGATCCGCAGCCTGCGGCTGCCGGAGGAATCGGGCGCGCTGCTGGCCGTGCTGGAGGAAAGCCTGGGCCTTGCCCCGCCCGCGCCGGAACCCCGCGCCGCCTTGCCGCCGCTGGAAGCCGCGTCCCTGGCCGCGATCCTTCCGGGGCTGGCCCAGGCCGATCCCGCGCCCTATCTGCGCCGCCAGCCTCTCTGCCGGCTGACGCCGGAGGGAGAATCCGGAATCCTCGCTGAATCCGTCGCTCCCATGCCCGGCGCGCTGCGGGACCGGCTGCTGCCCGGGCAGGGGCTGGAGGATGTGCCAGCCCTGGCCGCGCAGCTGCGCCTTTCGCTGGAGCTGCGGATGCTGGCGGGGATCGCGCGGCCGGAATGGCTGGCGGCACCTCGGCCGCTGCATCTCTCGCTCTCGGTGGCGGCGCTGACGTCGGATGCGTTCCTGGCCATGGATGGGCGTTTGCCTGGCGCCGTGCGGCCGATGCTGACGCTGTGCATCCCGGCCGCCGGGATCCTGTCGGACTCGGCGGGCTTCGCGCTCGGGCGGGACCTGGCCGTCAGCCGCGGCTATGGGCTGGCCTTGGAGGCGGGGTGCGGCGCGGCGTTGGCGTTGTTGCCGCCAGGGCGGATCGGGGCAGGGATGCTGCGCCTGGCCTGGTCGGACTCCCTGCCGGCCGATCCCGGACCGCTGGCGGCCGTGACGCGGGCCGGGCTGCCGGTGGTGCTGACGGGGGCGGACCGCACCGCGGCCATCGCCTGGGGCTGGGAGAACGGGATCACCTTGTTCCAGGGCCGCGCGACGGACCGGCACCTGCGGCAATGATGCCTTGTGAAGCGGACCGTCCTGGCCGGCCGCCGTGCCGGGGCCTATGCCCCTGCCATGCGCCACGCCACCGATCCCGCCGCCCCCGCCATCGCCGCCGAGGGGCTGACCAAGCGCTATGGCGAGGTGCTGGCCGTGGATTCCCTGAGCTTCATCCTACCGCGGGGCGCCACCTTCGGGCTGCTCGGCGGCAATGGCGCCGGCAAGAGCACCACCATCTCCATGCTGCTGGGCTTGCTGATCCCCAGCGCGGGCCATGTGCGCGTGCTGGGCCATGACATGGCGCGGGATCGTTTCGCGGCCCTGGCGCGGGCCAACTTCTCCTCGCCCTATATCGCCCTGCCGCACCGGCTGAGCGTGCGGGAGAACCTGAAGGTCTATGCGCATCTCTACGGCGTGGCGGATGCGGGCGGCCGGATTGCCGAGCTGGCCGGGCAGCTTTCCCTGACCGAATTGCTGGACCGTCCGGCCGGCGATCTCTCCGCCGGGCAGAAGACCCGCGTGGCCCTGGCGAAATCCCTGATCAACCACCCGGACGTGCTGCTGCTGGACGAGCCGACGGCAAGCCTGGACCCGGACACGGCGGACTGGGTGCGAAGCTGGCTGGAACGCTACCGGGCGGAGAGCGGCTGCGCGATCCTTCTCGCCTCCCACAACATGGCGGAGGTGGAGCGGCTCTGCGACCATGTGCTGATGCTGAAGAAGGGGCGGCTGGTGGATAGCGGCTCCCCGTCCGAATTGCTGGAGCGCTATGGCCGCGACGACCTGGAGGAGGTGTTCCTGGATATCGCGCGTGGCCGGCAGGCGGGGTAGCGGGCGGTGGTGATCGAAGCGCCCAGGCCCAGCCGCTCCTCCGGCTCCGAGGCCTATGACCTGCTGCTGGAGGCGATCGACAGTGGCGCCCTACCGGCCGGCACCCGGCTGCGCGAGGCGGAACTGGCCGAGCGCTTCCGCATCAGCCGGACCCCGGTGCGCGAGGCGCTGAAGCGGCTGGAGGCGCAGGGGCTGGTTCTGCACGAGCCGCATCATGGCGCCGTGGTGGCCAGCCTGGACTACGGCCAGATGACCGAGCTCTACCACATGCGGGAGGTGCTGGAGGGCACGGCGGCGGGTCTGGCCGCCACCCATGCCACCGCCACCGAGGTGGAAATCCTGCGCGAGATGGTGGAGCGCGACCGGGGCCTGCTGGAGGATCCGGTGGCGCTGGCCGCCACCAACCGCGCCTTCCACCGCCAGATCCGGCTTTCCGCCCGCAACCGCTTCCTGAACGCCATGCTGGAGAACATGCGGATCTCCCTGGCGCTGCTGGCGGGCACCACCCTGGCAGTGCCGAAGCGTGGCGCGGAATCGGTGGAGGAGCATGCCGCCATCATGGCTGCGATCGAGGCGCGGGACGCGGCCGCGGCGGAAGCGGCGGCGCGGCGGCACATCCGGAACGCCTTCAAGGTACGGATCGGGCTGGAGCACTGGGAGGGACGGCGGGGCTGAGCCCCGGCCTTCCGGCCTCCCCCTGCAGGACGGCACTGCCGGTATCGAGCCACGCTCATCGAGGGCGCGGCTTGAAACGCGCCCGTCAAGATCGTATCCCCTGGCATACAAAATGGGATGCGGGAGGAGATGCCGGATTTTTCGCGGCTCTGGGACGTTCTGGTCATCGGCGGCGGGAATGCGGCCCTCTGCGCGGCCGTAACGGCGCGCCAGGCCGGGTGCTCGGTGATGCTGATCGAGCACGCGCCCAAGGCCTTCCGCGGCGGCAACAGCCGGCACACCCGCAACATGCGGACGATGCACGCCGCCCCGACATCGGTGCTGACCGAGGCCTACCTGGAGGACGAGTACTGGGACGACCTCCTGCGCGTGACGGGCGGGCAGACGGACGAGCACCTGGCACGCATGACCATCCGCCTGACCCAGGAGGCGCTGCCCTTCATGGAAGCCTGCGGGGTGCGCTTCCAGCCCTCGCTTTCCGGAACGCTGAGCCTGAGCCGGACGAACGCCTTCTTCCTCGGCGGCGGGAAGGCGCTGGTGAATGCCTATTACGCCACCGCCGAGCGGCTTGGGATCGAGATCCTCTATGACACCGAGGCGGTCGATCTGAGGATGGAGGACGGCTTCGTCCGGGAGGTGGTGATCGATCACCGCGGCTTCCCCGAGACGGTGCGCGCGAAGACCGTGGTCGCCTCCTCCGGCGGCTTCCAGGCCGACCTGGAATGGCTGGAGAAGGGTTGGGGCCCGGCGGCGCGGAACTTCCTCATCCGCGGCACGCCCTATGCCAAGGGAAAGGTGCTGCGGAACCTGCTGGACCAGGGCGTGGGACAGGTGGGCGACCCCACCCAGTGCCATGCGGTGGCGATCGACGGGCGCGCGCCGAAATTCGATGGCGGCATCGTCACGCGGCTGGACTGCGTGCCCTTCTCCGTCGTCGTGAACAAGCACGGCGAGCGCTTCTATGACGAGGGTGAGGATGTCTGGCCCAAGCGCTACGCGATCTGGGGCCGGTTGGTGGCGCAGCAGCCGGACCAGGTGGCCTATGCCATCATCGACGTGAAATCCGAGAGGCTGTTCATGCCCAGCGTCTTCCCCGCCATCAAGGCGGATACGCTGGGCGAGCTGGCGGTGAAGCTGGGGCTGGAGCCGGAGGCGCTGGAGAAGACCGTGGCCGCGTTCAACGCGGCCTGCGTGCCCGGCGCATTCAACCCCACCGGCCTGGATGGTTGCCGCACGGAGGGGCTGGCGCCACCCAAGACGCATTGGGCGCGGCCCATCACCGATCCGCCCTTCTTCGGCTATCCGCTGCGGCCCGGCATCACCTTCACCTATCTCGGCGTGAAGGTGGACGAGAATGCGCGGGTGCTGATGGACGACGGCAAGCCGAGCGCGAACCTCTTCGCCTCGGGCGAGATCATGGCGGGTTCCATCCTGGGCAAGGGCTACCTGGCCGGTTTCGGGATGGCGATCGGCACCGTCTTCGGACGGATCGCGGGCAGGGAGGCCGCGAGGAATGCGCGAAACTGAGGCCACCACCGATGCCCGCCGCGCGATGGAGGTGTGCAACGCCTGCCGCTACTGCGAGGGCTATTGCGCCGTCTTTCCCGCGATGACCATGCGCCGGGAATTCAGCACCGGCGACCTGAGCTACATCGCCAATCTCTGCCACAACTGCCGCGGCTGCTACTACGCCTGCCAATACGCGCCGCCGCATCCCTTCAACATCAACCTGCCCCAGGTGCTCGCCCAGGTGCGGGCGGAAACCTATGAGGAATATGCCTGGCCCGGTCCGCTGGCGGGGCTGTTCAAGCGCAACGGCACCGTGGTCTCGCTCGTCACGGCGGCGGCCATCGCGCTGACCCTCATCCTGACCATGGCGCTGGTGGATCCGCGCGTGCTGTACCAGCCGCAGATCGGGCCCGGCGCCTTCTACCGCGTGATCCCGTGGTGGCTGATGGTCACGCTGGCCGGGGGAACCTTCCTCTTCTCCATCCTCGCCCTTGGCATGGGGTTCCGCAATTTCTGGCGCGACACGGGCGGACGCCCCGACGAGCTGACGCGGCCGAAGCCGCTGGCCGTGGCGCTGCACGACATCCTCACGCTGAAGAACCTGGGCGGCGGAGGAGGGGGCTGCAACGACGTGGACGAGGGATTCTCGCAGCTGCGGCGGCGGTTCCACCACTTCATGTTCTACGGCTTCCTGCTCTGCTTCGCCTCCACAACCACCGCGACCTTCTACGACCACATCATGGGGCACCCCGCGCCCTATCCCTTCTGGAGCCTGCCCGTGCAGCTCGGCACCTGGGGCGGGGTGGGCATGGTCATCGGCACGGCGGGGCTGATCTGGGTGAAGGTGGTTTCCGATCCCGCGCCGGCGGCCCGCAACCTGCTGGGGGCGGACTACGCCCTGCTCATCCTGCTCTTCCTCTCGGCCTTCACCGGGCTGCTGTTGCTGGGGCTGCGCGCGACGGGGGCGATGGGCGTGCTGCTCGCCATCCATCTGGGCGTGATCCTCGCCCTGTTCGTGATCGTGCCCTACAGCAAGATGGTGCATGGCGTGTACCGGTCCGGCGCGCTGCTGCGCCATGCGCTGGAGCGGCACCCCACGCCGCCGCCGGGCAACAAGCCCTCCGACCGCGCGCTCGGCTCGGCGGCCTGAAGCGGGACGAAAACACTGGCCCGGCGAAGCGGCCGGGCGGAAAATGGCGGAGGCGGCGGAGAAGCCGCCCCGGGAAAACGGGCGGGAGGAACGGATATGCTGGAGAATGCGGGAAAGGTGCTGCGCATCAGCCCGATGCGCGAACGCGTCTCGCCGGCTGAATGGCAGGCGCGGATCGATTGCGCGGCCTCATACCGGCTGGTCGCGCATTACGGCATGGCGGACATGATGGCGAACCACATCTCCGTCCGCGTGCCGGGGGAGGACAACGCCTTCCTGATCAACCCCTATGGCATGATGTATGAGGAGATCACGGCCTCATCCCTCATCAAGGTGGATCTCAGCGGCGCCATCCTCGACAAGCCGGACTACGGGGATTTCGACTTCGGCATCAACCGCGCGGGCTACGTGATCCATTCCGCCATCCATGGCGCGAAGCATGAACTCGACTGCGTCATCCACACCCATACCTGGCCCGGCATGGCCGTCTCATCCCTCCAATGCGGCCTGCTGCCGCTGACGCAGACGGCGATGCGCTTCACCAATATCAGCTACCACGACTATGAGGGCGTGGTGCTGAACCTGGATGAGCAGGAGCGGCTGATCCGCAACCTGGGCGACAACAACGCCATGATCCTGCGGAACCACGGGCTGCTGACGGTGGGCCGCACGGTGGGGGAGGCATTCAACGCGCTGCACCGGCTGGAACTGTCCTGCAAGGCGCAGCTCGCGGCCATGGCCTGCAACACCCCGCTGGTTCAGGTGCCGCAGCCCGTGCTGGACGCCACCTTCCAGAACTACCAGCCGAATGTGCGCCGTCCCTACGGGGTGATGGAATGGCCGGCCCTGCTGCGGATGCTGGACCGGCTGGACCCGAGCTACGCCGAATGACTCTCACGGCCAGGGGGCGGGATGCGTGCCCCCTGGCCGGGGGCGGGCTATTCCACCCGCGCGCCGGAAAGCCGGACCACATCGGCCCAGCGCTTGATCTCCGTGTCGATGAAGGTGCCGAACTCCGCGGGCGTGCTTCCCACCGGATCCGCACCCTGGTCCACCATCTGCTTCTCGAGCTCGGGCCGTTTGACGATGGCGGCGGCATCGGCCGCGATCTTCTGCACGATGGCTGGCGGCGTGCCGGCCGGCGCGGCGATGCCGAACCAGGAGGAGGCATCGAAGCCCGCGAAGCCCAGCTCCACCATCGTCGGCACATCGGGCGCGGAACGGGAGCGGTGCTGGCTGCTCACCGCCATCGCCCGCAGCTTGCCCGCACGAATCTGTTCGATGACCGAGGGGATGGTGGCGAACATGAAGTCGATGCGGCCGCTCAGGAGGTCGTTCAGCGCTACCGCGCCGCGATAGGGAACATGCGTGGTCCGGGTGCCCGCCATCTGGTCCATCATTGCGCCCGAGAGATGCGACGAGGTGCCGACGCCCGTCGAGCCGTAGGACAGCGCCCCCGGTTTCTCCTTCGCCAGCTGCAGCAGCGCCGGAAGGTCGCGGGCGAGATGTTCCGGCCGGACGACAAGGATGTTCGGCACGCCCGCGAGCAGCGTGACGGGCGCGAGGTCCCGCCGCGTGTCATAGGGCATGTTGCGGTAGAGCGACTGGTTCACCGCGAGCGGCCCGACCGAGCCGACGAGCAGCGTGTAGCCATCCGGGGCGGAGCGAACGACATGTTCCGTGCCGATATTGCCGCCGGCGCCGGGCCGGTTCTCGATCACCACCGGTTGGCCCCAGCTCTCGGAGAGATGGTTCCCGACGAGGCGCGCGATGATGTCCGTCGTGCCGCCCGCCGTGAAGGACACGATGACGCGGACCGGCCGTTCCGGCCAGGATGCCGCAACCGCACGGGATGCGAGGGCAAGAGCTGGCGCGGCCAGCAGCAGGTTGCGGCGCGTGGTCATGCTGTTTCCTCCGGTTCCGGCCGTTCACTTCCGGCTCTGTTCCGGTATCGTCATGCAGCGCACGCTGCATATGCAATTCAATTCGTCGGGCCTGGATAACGGCTCGGATCAAAGGGAGAGAAACATGGAGAGGTTCGGAAGGCGTGGGTTGCTGGCGATGTCGGGCGCTTCGCTTGCCATGCCTGCCATCGCGCAGCGTGGCTGGCCGGATCGCCCGGTGACGCTGCTTGTTCCCTATGCGGCGGGCGGGTCGAACGACGTGGTGGCGCGGCTTCTGGCACCGAAGCTGCAGGCCATACTTGGCCAGTCTTTCGTGGTGGAGAACCGCACCGGCGCGGGCGGCTCGATCGGCACGGCGGCGGTGGCGCGCGGGCCAGCGGATGGCAGCCTGTTCCTCGTTTCCTCCGCCAGCAACCACGTCATGTATCCGATCGTGGCGCCGGGCTCGATTCCGGATCCGCGCGAGGCCTTCGCGGGTGTTTCCATGCTGGTGGACGTGCCGCTGGCGCTGACGGTGGCCAACAAGCTGGGCGTGAAGGACCTGCCCGGCCTGCTGGAGCTGCTGAAGCGCGAGCCCGGCCGGCACTCCTTCGCCTCGTCGGGCGTTGGCGGATCGCAGCATCTGGCGGGCGAGCTCTTCGCCATGAAGGCGGGCGTCGAGATCGTGCATGTGCCCTATCGCGGCGGCGGGCCGGCGCTGAACGACCTCGTCGCGGGGCAGGTCTCGATGGCCTTCCTGAACCTGCCCACCGCGCTGCCGCAGGACAATGCGGGCACGGTGAAAATCCTGGCGGTGGCGGGGGACCGCCGCTCGGCGCTGAAGCCCGAGATCGCCACCGTGGCGGAATCCGGCGTGCCCGGCTTTGCCGTGCGTTCCTGGACCGCGCTCTTCGCTCCGCGTGCCACCCCGCGGGAGATCATGGCCCGGCTGAATGCTGCCGTGAAGGAATGCCTGACGGACCCTACCACCAAGGCAAGGCTCGCCGAGCTGGGAACCGAGGCAGAGCCTTCGGCGCCCGAGGCGCTCAACGCCTTCGTTCGTGAGGAATTCGACCTCTGGGCGCCCGTGATCCGCGCCGCGAAGGTCACGGCGGGCTAGGGGCGCCGCTCGCGCGCTTGGCAGGGGCGCGGCAGGCTCGCGCATGCTAGGTTCGGGGGATGGATCACCTATCCTCCATACCCCGCTCCTCCCGCCGTTTCCTGCTCCTGGGCCTTGGGGCGGCCCTGGCCGCACCGGGCGCCGCCCAGGCCCAGGCGGCGCCGTCTCAGGTGGTTGAGGGGTTCCACGCCACGCTGATCGACCTGATGCGCAACGCGCGGCAACTCGGCATCCGCGGGCGCTACCAGCGGCTGCAGCCCGCAATGAACTCCGCCTTCGACCTGGCGGCGATGACGCGCATCGCGGTGGGGCCCTCCTGGTCTCGCATGGCGCCGGAGCAGCAATCCGCCCTTATCCAGGCCTTCTCCAACTGGTCCATCGCGACCTATGCCAACCGCTTCAACGGCTTTTCCGGCGAAAGCTTCACCACCACGGGCGAGACCACGCTGCAGAATGGCGATCGCCTGGTCCGCACCAGCCTCAACCGGGTGAATGACGCGCCGGTGCAGCTGAACTACCTGATGCGCAATACCAGCGCGGGCTGGCGTATCGTGGACGTGTATCTCACCGGCACGATCAGCGAGCTGGCTTCCCGCCGCTCTGAATTCGCCACCCTGCTGCAGCAGGGCGGGGCTGACCGGCTGGCGGCGGAACTGCGGCAGCAGACGGAGCAACTGCTGCGGGGGTGATTTCTCCGCTGGCGGCCCCCGGGGAGAGGAAGAAGGAATTCTTCCTCTCCCCGGACCCCTCACCATCATCTTTTTCTAGCAGTTGGAGCGGTTTCGCTGACGGTGCGCCTCCGGTCCATGACCGGAGGAGACTGCAAGGTCAGGATAGAGAATAAGAAATCCCTGGTGCATCGCATCCGCGGCAGCCAGACGGGGTTCCAAGGGCCTCAGGCCCTTGGCGGGTGAGGTCCGGAGAGGGCAGAGCCCTCTCCGGTAACCGGCAGTTCAGGACCGACGCCGCACGGTCTGGAGCGGCTTATTGAGCGCCCGGGTCCTCAAGCACGTCGATCCGGTCGCCGGTATCGCCGACCCGGCCCAGCTCAGCGTTGCGGCGCTGCTGCCACACGCTGCGCAGCCTTGCGTAGAAGTCCAGCGAGCCGCTGCGGAGCTGGTCCAGCCCCTCGATGTTCTGCTCGCGCAGGTCGATGCCGCCCACCACGGTGCGAGCGACATTCGCCTCGAAGGGCAGCAGCCAGCTGATCGGGTTCATGAAGCCATCGGCTACCATGCCCACCGTGTCCCGCGTGTTGGAAGGGCCGGCGAGGGGAAGCATGAGATAGGGCCCGTCATCCAGGCCCCAGCTGTAGAGGGTCTGCCCGAAATCGCCGGTGCGGCGGGCGATGCCGAAATCGGTGGCCACGTCGAAGAGCCCGCCGAGGCCCACGGTGGAGTTGAAGAAAAACCGCATCGTCGTGTGCCCGGCATCGAGGAAGCGGCCCTGGAGGAGATTGTTCGCGAGGATGCGCGGCTCCGAGATGTTGTCGAGGGCGTTGCGGATCCCGGTGCGGGCGAATTCGGGCACCACCTCGCGATAGCCCAGCGCCACCGGGCGCAGCACCGCGTCGTCCACGGCCAGGTTGGCGTCCAGGATGTCGCGGTTGATCGGCTCCAGCGGGTCGCCCGGCGTGGAGGCCAGCTCGCCATCCGTTCCTCGTGTGGCGCAGGCGCCAAGCGAGAGGGTGGCGGCGAGGATGAGCGGAAGGCTGCGACGGAGCATGGGGGGAGCATAGTGGCCGCCGCGCCAGGGCACAGCCGCCAATCGCGCAAGAGCCCGTGAATTACGCGGCAGGGTGCTTCGGCGGCACGGCCAGCAGCGCAGGGCGGAAGATCAGCGTGACCAGGAGCTCCCATCCCAGCGAGATCATCAGCAGCCGGCCCATGCTGGCCGTGCCGGGATGGCTGGAGAACCAGAGCGCACCGAAGGCCGTGGCAGTGGTGAGGGCGCTGAAGATCACGGCACGGGTCAGGCTGGATTGCAGAAGCTCGTGCTCCCCCGCGCGCCAGGCGATGACGAAATAGATGTTGAAGGCCACCCCCATGCCGAAGAGCAGCGGCAGGGCGATGATGTTGGCGAAGTTCAGCGGCAGGTCGAGCGCCGCGCAGGTGGCGAGGGTGAGCATTCCGCTGAGCAGCACGGGCAGCATGGCCAGCAGCACGTCCTTCGCCCGCCGCAGCACCAGGGCGAGAAGGATGACGACCGCGAGGGCGGAGAGAAAGCCGGCCTGGAGGAAGGCGGTGACGATCATGTCCCCCGCCGCCTGGATGGAGATGGGCACGCCCACCGCTTCCGGCGCCACGGCCTGCACGGCTTCCGCGAAGCGGCGCAGGACGTCGTTGTCGTTCGGGTTGCCGCGCGGATAGACCTCCAGCCGCAGGCGACCGTCGCGCGCGGTCCAGTCCTCCACCAGTTCGGGCGGCAGATCGGCGAGGGTGACGGGGCCGGCGGAAAGCAGGGCGCGGGTCTGGGCCAGCAACGTGTTCAGCGGGGCGACCACGGCCTCCGCGGCGGCGGCGCGCTGGGCGGGGGTGCCGGCAGCCAGGCGGGCGAGCGCATCGGCCAGGCGGCGGGCCGCCGCCGCCGCATCCTCCCGCCCCTGGCCCGCCGCATCGCGCAGGGCCGCCGTGGTGGCGTTGAGGCTGCGCAGCAGCGCCGCATCATCCGGCGGCGGGAGGGGTTCCACCCCTTCCAGCGTGGGGCCGAGCAGCATGGCGGCGTCCTGCACCAGGGCCAGCTTTTCCTCCTGCTGCGCGGGGATGAAGCTGGCGAGCGAAACGGTCCGCAGCACCTCCGGCAAGGCCTCGAGCCGGCGGCCCAGCGCTTCGGCTTCCGCAAGGGAAGGGAGCAGGATGCTGATGGTGTTCGGCGTTCGGTCCGGGTCCGCCATCAGCTCCGCGATGGTGGACATGGACTCCACCTTGGGGCTGCGCAGGTTCAGCGGGTTGAAGTCGAAGCGGACCAGGGGAAGCAGGGCAAGGCAGATGGCCGCAGCCAGGGCCGATGCGGCCAGCACCGCGCGGCGGTGGCGGTGCAGGGCGTGCTCCACCGGGGCGAGGGCGGCATAGCCGAGTTCCGCCCGGCCACCGGCGGGTGGTCGCATCAGCACGAGCAGGGCGGGAAGCAGGGTGATGCTGAGCAGGAAGGCGATGCCCATGCCCAGCCCCGCGATCATCCCCAGTTCGGCCACGCCGATATAGCTTGTTGGAAGGAAGGCGAAGAAGCCGGCGGCGATGGCCGCAGCCGCCAGGGCGAGGCTGCGCCCGACGCCGCGCCCCGCCTCCGCCAGAGCCTTCCGGATATCCGGATGCACCAGCCGTTCCGCCAGGCAGCGCACGCTGAGCTGGATGCTGAAATCGATGCCGAGCCCGACGAAAAGCGGGATGAAGGCGACGGAGATCAGGTTGAACCGCCCGGTGGCCATCAGCCCCAGCCCGGCCGTGATGATGAGGCCGAGAAAGGTGGTGGCAAGGATGGCAAGCACGAAACGGACGGAGCGGACCGCCACCCAGAGGATGCCGACCAGCGCCAGCACCATGGCGCCGGTGACCAGTTCCGCATCCTCGGCCAGGCTTGCGAATTCCTCGTCCGCCAGCGGCACGGGGCCGGTCAGGCGCAGGGTGACGCCATGAGCGGGATCGAGGTCCAGGCGCCTGGCCATCTCGCGGATGGCCTGGCTGCCGGCCTCGCCGGGCTGCAGCGCGCCGTAATCCATCACGGGCTGCACCAGGATGAAGCGCCGCGTCTCCCGCGGACCGGGTGGGCTGCCAGCGATCAGGCTGCGCCAGGAGAAGAAGGCGGGCCGGCCGGCCAGCACGGCCTCGAAGCTCTCGGCCAGGGCGCTGGCGGCGGGGGCGATGTCGCGCAGCCCGGCCTGGCCGCGCGCCACGCCCTCCAGCACCGTGGAGAGGCTGCCGAGCACGCCGCGCAGGCTGGGATCGGCCGCGAGCGGACCCAGGAAGGGCTGGGCGCGGATGAGCTGTTCCGCGGTGGCCTGCACCTCCTCCAGTGGCAGGAGGAGGAGGCCGTTGCGGTCGAAGAAGGGGCCGCCATCCGGGCGCCGCACGCTGCGGAACAGGGCGGGTTGCTCCCGCAGTGCGTCCGTGAGGCGCGTGGCGGCCGCTTCGGCGATCTCGGCCGTGGCGCCGTCGATCACGGCGACGATCTGGTCCTGCTTCTGCGGGAAGGCGGCGCCATAGGCGATCTCGCGCTGGCGCCATTCAAGATCGGTGGAGATCAGTTCCGCCGTGTCCGTGGTCATGGCGAAATGGCGCGTGGTGTAGAACAGCGCGGCGGCGGAGAGGACGAGGCCCAGCAGCAGCACCAGCCAGGGCCGGGCGGCACTGAAGGCGGTGACGCGGCCGATGAGCGATGGACTGGTCTTCACGGCGGCGCCCCACGCATGGTTCGGGCCGCCCCTCTGCGTCCGGGGCGGCGGACCGCGCCCGGATACACCGCCAGGGTTCAGCTTGCCATCGCGCCGCGGCGATCGGGGGCGCTGGAGCGCCCTGTCCTGTCCCTCCCCAGAGCGTGTCGTGCGGTGGCGGCGACCTGTGGTGCGTTGAGGCCGGCGAGGTCGTACTGCTTTTTAGGGTTGTCGTGGTCGATATAGGTGTCGGGCAGGACGAGGGGGCGGAAGCGCAGTCCGCCGTCCAGCAGGCCGGCATGGGCGAGGTGCTGGGCGACGAGGGAGCCGAAGCCGCCCACCGATCCTTCCTCGACGGTGACGAGGACGGCATGGTTGCGGGCCAGCCGCTCGAGGAGTTCGGTATCGAGCGGCTTTGCGAAGCGGGCATCGGCGACGGTGCAGGAGAGGCCCTGGGCGGCGAGTTCGTCGGCGGCCTTCAGGGCCTCGGCGAGGCGGGTGCCGTAGGAGAGGATGGCGATGCTGCTGCCCTCGCGCAGCACGCGGCCGCGGCCGATGGGAAGCGGGGTGCCGCGGGCCGGGAGTTCGAGCCCGGTGCCCTCGCCGCGCGGGTAGCGGAAGGCGATGGGCCCGCTGTCATGGGCGGCTGCGGTGGCCACCATGTGCATCAGCTCCACCTCGTCGGCGGCGGCCATGAGGGTCATGTTCGGGATGCAGCCGAGATAGGCGATGTCATAGGCCCCGGCATGGGTCGCCCCATCCGCCCCCACCAGCCCGGCCCGGTCCATGGCGAAGCGCACGGGCAGGTTCTGCAGCGCCACGTCATGGACCAGCTGGTCATAGGCGCGCTGGAGGAAGGTCGAGTAGATGGCGACGAAGGGCCGGAGCCCCTCGGTGGCCATGCCGGCGGCGAAGGTGACCGCGTGCTGCTCGGCGATGCCCACGTCGAAGCTGCGGCGGGGGAAGCGCTTCTCGAAGGCGTCCAGCCCCGTGCCGCTGGGCATGGCCGCCGTGACCGCCACGATCCGCGGGTCGGCCTCGGCCTCGGCGATGAGCGCGTTGGCGAAAACCTTGGTGTAGGAGGGCGGCCCCGGGGGCGCCTTGGCCTGCTCGCCGGTGACGACGTTGAACCTGACCACGCCGTGGTACTTGTCGGCCGAGGCCTCGGCGGGGGCGTAGCCCTTGCCCTTCTGGGTGACCACATGGAGCAGGATGGGCCCGCTCTCCTCGGCCTCGCGCAGGTTGCGCAGCACGGGCAGCAGGTGGTCGAGGTCGTGCCCGTCGATCGGGCCGACATAGTAGAAGCCCATCTCCTCAAAGAGCGTGCCGCCCGTGAGCATGCCGCGGGCATACTCGTCC
>NZ_JAGIZB010000002.1 GCF_017813395.1 Pararoseomonas baculiformis
GCCGCCGACGCCGCCGCGCCCGGCGCCGACCCCGCCGCAGCAGCAGGCCGCCGCCTCTCCGCCGGCGCCGCCCGCGCCCGCGCGCCCGAACCCCGTGCCGAACCAGCCGCCCGTGCCGCCCGCGCGGGAGAGCAACAACCGCCCGGGCACGGGCCAGACGCCGCCCGTGCAGAACCCGGCCGAGCGCAGCAATTCCGTGCAGAACACGCTGGAACGGCTGCGCGCCGCCCAGGCGCAGAACCAGGCCCCGACCGCCCGCGCGAATCCCGCGCCGGCCGCCCCCAGCCGTGGCGGTGGCGCGCCCACCGGCACGGCCGCGCTCACCTCCGGCGAGATCCGGGGCGTGGCCGACAAGATCAGCGAGTGCTGGTCCGTCGATGCCGGCGCGCCGGACCTGGCGAGCATCATTGTGGAGCTGCGGGTGGAGGCGGATGCGAATGGCGTGGTGCGCGTGGTGCGCCCGGCCGGCAGCATCCCGACCGAGCCGCGGGCCCGCGCGGTGTTCGAGGCCGCGCGCCGCGCGCTGATGGACCCGAAATGCTCGCCCCTGCCTTTCCCGCGGGACAAGCTGGCGGCGATCAACAACGCCACGTTCCGTTTCAATCCGCGTGGTCTGACGCGTTGAACCGGGGCGGCGCACCGATCAACTCTCGCCGGAACGGTGCCATTCGGCATCCGGGCGGGTTGCGTCCGCGCGCCGCTTCGGCTCTTTCCCCGTCCCGCAACTCCGAGGTTTTGCATCCATGATGACGACCCACCGGCGTGGCCTGATCCTGGGTGGCGCCGCGCTGCTCACCGTGCCGGCGACCGCGCGCGCCCAGGGCAGCGCCCCGGGCGCCGTGATCGACATCACCCGCGCGCGGACGGACCCGATCCCGATCGCCGTGCCGGCCCTGGCCGGCGGAGGGCGCGGGGCCGACATCTCCCGCGTGATCCAGGCCAATCTCCGCAATTCCGGCCTGTTCCGCCCGGTGGACAACGCCGCCTTCATCCAGAGCGCCGAGGCCGCCGCGGCCACGCCGCGCTTCCAGGACTGGCGCGTGATCGGCGCGAACGCGCTGGTGACCGGCCGCGTGGAGGACCAGGGCGGGCGGCTGCGGGTGGAGTTCCGCCTGTGGGACGTGCTGCCCGAGCAGCAGATCCAGGGCACCGCCTTCACGGCACCGGCCGCGCAGTGGCGCCGCATCGCGCACCTGATCTCGGACGTGATCTATGAGCGGCTGCTGGGCGAGAAGGGCTATTTCGACACGCGCATCGTCTATGTGGCGGAAAGCGGCCCGCGCGACCGGCGCACCCGCCGCCTTGCCGTCATGGACCAGGATGGCGAGAACAACCGCTTCCTGACGGATGGCTCCTTCCAGGTGCTGTCGCCGCGCTTCCATCCGAACGCGCAGCAGATCGTGTTCATGTCCTACTTCCAGAACCAGCCGCGCGTGTACCTGTTCGACATGAACAGCGGCCGCCAGGAGGTGCTGGGCCAGTTCCCGGGCATGACCCTCTCGCCGCGCTTCTCGCCGGATGGGCGGACGGTCGTGCTGTCCTATGCCCAGGGCGGTGATGCGAACATCTACGCGGTGGATGTCGGCTCGCGCGGGTCGCGCCAGCTGACCTCGGGCGGGGGGCTGGACGTGTCGCCCTGCTATTCCCCGGATGGCTCGCAGATCGTGTTCAACTCCGACCGCGGCGGTGACCAGCAGCTCTATGTCATGAGCGCGGGCGGCGGGGCGGCGCGGCGCATCTCCTTCGGGCGCGGCCGCTATGCCACGCCGGTCTGGTCCCCGCGCGGCGACCTCATCGCCTTCACGCGCATCTCCGGCGGGCAATTCGGCATCGGCGTGATGCGGCCGGACGGCTCGGGCGAGCGTATCCTGACCGAGGGCTGGGGGATGGAAGCGCCGACCTTCGCCCCGAATGGCCGCGTGCTGGCCTTCTACCGCGAGACCCGGGCGAGCGGCTCCCGCGGCCAGGGCTATTCCGCCCGCCTTGCCCAGATCGACATCGCAGGATTCAACGAGAGGCAGATCGTGACCCCGACGGATGCGACGGATCCGTCCTGGTCGCCGCTTCTCGACTGAAACGCCAATCCCGGAAACCTGATCGAAGGAGAACCGATAAGTGAACATGAAGATCCTTGGCGCGCTCGGCGCCCTCGCCCTGCTGGCGGCCTGCTCGTCCGACGAGGCCACGAATGCCGCGGCCACGGGCGCGGGCGGCTCCGGCGGCCTGGCCGGCTCCGCTGGCCTGGGCGCGGTGCGTCCCGGCAGCCAGGAAGACCTGGTGGCCAATGTCGGCGACCGCGTCTTCTTCGACACGGACAGCAGCCAGGTTCGCGGCGATGGCCGTGGGACGCTGGAGCGGCAGGCCGCCTGGCTCGCCCGCTACCCGCAGGTTGCGGTGCTGGTGGAAGGCCATGCCGACGAGCGCGGCACCCGCGAGTACAACCTCGCCCTCGGCCAGCGCCGCGCCAATTCCGCGCGCGACCTGCTGGTGGCGAACGGCGTGTCCGGCCAGCGCGTGCAGACGATCTCCTATGGCAAGGACCGCCCGGCGGCCCTCGGCTCGGACGAGGCGTCCTGGGCGCAGAACCGCCGCGCCGTGACGGTGGTGCGCTGATCAGCCAGGGCTGATGGCATGGCCCGGCGCGCTTCGGCAGCGCCGGGTTCCGCCGCCCTCCGGGCGGTAACGCAGGGCCGGCGCGGTACGGTCCGGCAGGGGCGCCCGATGCGCGCCGCGAGGGGGTGGGATGCTGAGAACCGGGTCTCGAACCAAGATGCAGCGCACCGTGTCCTGGGGCGCCATGCTCCTGGCGGGTGCCGCCCTGGCCGGGCTTGTGCCGGGCGGCAGCGCCTTCGCCCAGCCTGAAAGCCGCGAAGGCCTCTATCTGCAGAACCAGATCCTGCAGCTCCGCCAGGAGTTGGAGCTGCTGCGGCGGAGCGGTCCCGTGCCGATGGCCCCGCAGCTGCCGCCACCCGGCCGCGGCGGCGTGCCGGTGGGCGGCGGGGAAATCATCTCCCAGCTGCTGGAGCGCGTGGGCACGCTGGAGGAGGAGGTTCGCCGCCAGCGCGGCCGGGCCGAGCAGGCCGAATACGCCAACCGCACCCTGCAGCAGCAGCTGGAGAAGCTGCAGGGCGACATCGAATACCGTTTCAACGCGCTGGAGAGCCGGGGCGCTGCCCCGGCCGGCGCGGCGCCAGGGGGTACCCCCTCGGCGGGGCGACCCACGGGCGGGCAGCAGCAGGGCGCGCTGAACCCGCCGGCGAACTCGCCCGCCCCGCCGCCGCCCGCCGGGCAGCCCAGCACCCCGCCGCCGCGCACGCCCGAGGTGGCGCTGCGGGAGGGGCAGGCCGCGCTTCGCCGGCGTGACTTCACCGCCGCCGAGGCCGCGGCCCGTGAGGTGCTGGCGGCGCGCAACACGCCCCGGGCACAGGATGCCGGCATCCTCCTGGGCGACTCCCTGATGGGCAAGCGCGACTTCCAGAATGCCGCCCTGGCCTATGACGACGCTTTCCGGAAGGCGCAGACCTCCAGCCGCGCGCCGGAAGCCCTGATCGGGCTGGCAACCGCCTTCAACGGCTTCAACGCCAAGCGCGAGGCCTGCGCCACGCTGGACGAGATGCGGGGCAAGTTCCCCCGCCTCTCATCCGAGCTGACCCAGGAAGCGAACCAGGCGCGCCAGCGCGCGGGCTGCCGCTGACGGAGACGCTGGCCCCTTCGCCGGGGCTGGGCGAGGATTTCGCGGCCGCCATGGCCGGGCTGGGGCCCTTCGGCCGGGCGCCGGCCCTGGCGATTGGTGTTTCTGGCGGGCCGCACAGCCTGGCCCTGGCGGTTCTCGCGGCGGAATGGGCAGCGGGGCCGGGTGGGCGGGTGCTCGCCCTTGTCGCCGATCATGGCCTTCGCGCCGGAAGCCGCGCGGAGGCGGAGGGCGTCGTCGCGCGGCTCGCCAGCCTCGGCATCCCGGCGCGGCTCCTGGCGCTGAGGCTGCCGGCGGGCGGGGGCCTGCATGAGCGGGCAAGGGCGGCACGGCTTGCTGCCCTCGCCGCGGCGGCGGAGGAGGCCGGGGCGCCCTGGCTCCTGCTCGGCCATCACCGGGCCGACCAGGCGGAGACCCTGGTCTTCCGCGCATTGCGCGGCTCGGGCGAGGCGGGGCTGGCCGGCATGGCCATGGCCCGGCCCGAAGGCGGTGTGCTGGTCCTGCGCCCGCTGCTCGGCGTCTGCCCCGACCGGATCGAGGCCTTTCTCGCCGCCCGAGGGCTGGTGCCCGTCCGGGATCCTTCGAACGAGGATCCGCGCTTCGTCCGGGCCAGGCTGCGGCGGGTGCTCGGTGCGCCCGGTGGCCCGGAGGTGGCCGCCCTGGCCGAGGCGGCGGGCGCTTTCGCCCTGCGGCGGGACCGGATGCGCCATGCCGTGGCCGAACGCCTTGCCGCCGCGGCCTGCTTCGAGGATGCGGGATGGATCCGGCCGGACCGCGCGGCGCTGGGGACGGACCAGGTGGCGCATGCCGCCCTATCGGCACTGCTTCGCAGCCTCGGCGGCCGCCGCCACCCACCCCCGCGCGCCGCGGTCGGCGCCATGCTGGGGCGAGGCGGGGGGAGCCTGGCGGGCGTGGTGTGGCGCGGGGCGGTCCTGTGCCGTGAGGCCGCCCGGTGCGCGCCGCCCGTTCCGGCCTGCCCCGGTGCGCTGTGGGACGGGCGCTGGCGGGTGGTGGCGGCACCGCAGGGAGGCTGGATCGGGGCGCTGGGCCCGGGCGGGCCACGCGGCACGCTTCCGGCGATTGTCGCCGCGGGACTGCCCGCGATCCGGGATGCGGAGGGGCGGATCCTTTCCGTTCCGGCCCTGGATGGCGGGGCCCGGCTGGAATTCTGCCCCGTTTCGGGGCCAATCGCGTGAAAGCCATGTCAGCCGGTGGTTCCCTGACTGGCTGGGGCTCCCTATCTTGTTCTCTGAGCCGGCAGGGCCGGCCAAAGGATCGGGACCGTCAAGTGAACAATTTTGGCCGCAATCTCGCGCTCTGGGTGATTGTCGCCCTGCTGCTCGTGGCGCTGTTCAACCTGTTCCAGCCCTCGGGTGGCCAGTCCAGCCGGGGCATGCAGGTCGCCTATTCGGACTTCCTGAACGAGGTCCAGCAGGGGCATGTGCGGGATGCCACCATCCAGGGGCGGATCGTCTCCGGCTCTCTGCAGGATGGGCGCACCTTCAGCACCTACACCCCCGAGGACCCGCAGCTGGTTCAGAGGCTGACGGAGAAGGGCGTGCGCGTCGTCGCGCGGCCCGAGGAGAGCGACGTGAACCCGCTCTTCCAGATCCTCATCTCCTGGTTCCCGATGCTGCTGCTGATCGGCGTCTGGGTCTTCTTCATGCGCCAGATGCAGGGCGGCGGCGGAAGGGCCATGGGCTTCGGCAAGTCCAAGGCGAAGCTGCTGACCGAGAAGCAGGGCCGCGTCACCTTCGAGGACGTGGCCGGCATCGAGGAGGCCAAGGGCGAGCTGGAGGAGATCGTCGAGTTCCTGCGCGATCCCCAGAAGTTCCAGCGCCTCGGCGGCAAGATCCCCAAGGGCGTGCTGCTGGTCGGTCCTCCCGGCACCGGCAAGACGCTGCTCGCCCGTTCGGTGGCGGGTGAGGCGAATGTTCCCTTCTTCACCATCTCGGGTTCCGACTTCGTCGAGATGTTCGTGGGCGTCGGCGCCAGCCGCGTGCGCGACATGTTCGAGCAGGGCAAGAAGAACGCCCCCTGCATCATCTTCATCGACGAGATCGACGCCGTGGGCCGCCATCGCGGCGCCGGCCTGGGCGGCGGCAATGACGAGCGCGAGCAGACGCTGAACCAGATGCTCGTGGAGATGGACGGCTTCGAGTCCAACGAGGGTGTGATCATCATCGCGGCCACCAACCGGCCGGACGTGCTGGACCCCGCGCTGCTGCGCCCCGGCCGCTTCGATCGCCAGGTGGTGGTGCCCAACCCCGACGTGAACGGGCGGGAGAAGATCCTGCGCGTGCACATGCGGAAGGTGCCGCTGGCCTCCGACGTGGACCCGAAGGTGATCGCGCGCGGCACGCCCGGCTTCTCGGGCGCCGATCTGGCCAACCTCGTGAACGAGGCCGCGCTGCTGGCCGCCCGCAGCGGGCGCCGCACCGTGGGCATGCATGAGTTCGAGGCCGCCAAGGACAAGGTGCTGATGGGCAGCGAGCGCCGCTCGCTGGTCATGAGCGAGGCCGAGAAGCGGATGACCGCCTATCACGAGGCTGGCCATGCCCTGGTCGCGATCAGCGAGGAGGAGTGCGACCCCGTCCACAAGGCCACCATCATCCCGCGCGGCCGCGCGCTGGGCCTGGTGATGTCCCTGCCGGAGGGCGACCGCTACTCCAAGCACAAGTCCAAGATGAAGGCCGAGCTGGCCATGGCCATGGGCGGCCGCGTCGCCGAGGAGATCATCTTCGGGGAAGACAAGGTCTCCAATGGCGCCTCCGGCGACATCAAGATGGCGACCGACCTGGCCCGGCGGATGGTGACCGAGTGGGGCATGAGCGAGAAGCTCGGCATGATCGCCTATGGCTCCAACGACCAGGAGGTGTTCCTGGGCCACTCCGTGACCCAGTCCAAGAACATCTCCGAGGAGACGGCGCGGGCGATCGACAGCGAGATCCGTTCGATCATCGACTCCGCCTACCAGCGGGCCAAGAAGACGCTGACCGAGCGGATCGAGGACCTGCATGCCCTGGCCAAGGGGCTGCTGGAATACGAGACGCTTTCGGGCGACGAGATCCGGCAGGTGCTTCGGGGCGACCCGATCGTGCGGGACCGGCCGGATGAGCCGGTGAATTCCGGGCGCGGCAGCGTTCCCACCTCCGGGCGGCCCAATCCGAGGCCCGACACCGGCGGGATGCAGCCTGCCCCCTCCGGCGCCTGATAATCCGGGCGGCCCCCTGGCGCGGGGTGCGACAAGACGCTTGAATGAGACGGGGGCCCTCAGCGGCCCCCGTTTCCGTCCGGGGATGCCAGGAGCCGGGCGAGGGGAGGGTCCATGGCGCGCTGGGTCGAACCGATGGGGCTGCTGCACGGGCGCGGCGCCTTTGCCGCCGTCGCCGCCGGCGCCGCCCTGCCGCTGGAGGGCGGGGCCGCGGCCTTTACCCTGGTCCGCCTGATCGAGAATGGGCGCGTGCTCGGCCTCATGCCCGCGGTGGAGACGCCGGAGGACTGGCAGGAGGCCGTGCTGGCACTGACCCGCCCGCCCCAGCCCTTCGCGGGGCTCCCCGATGCCGGCAGCCTCGGGCGCCCCTTGGTCATGGGTGTGCTGAACGTCACCCCTGACAGCTTTTCGGACGGCGGCCGCCACTTCGACCCTCGCGCGGCGCTGATGGCCGCCCATGCCATGCTGGAGGCCGGGGCGGACATGATCGATGTGGGCGGGGAAAGCACCCGCCCCGGCGCCCCGCCCGTGGACCCGGAGACGGAGATCGCCCGGATCCTGCCCGTGATCCGGGAGATCGCGAAGGACGCGCCCGTCAGCGTCGATACCCGCCACGCCGCCACCATGCGCGCCGCGCTCGACGCCGGGGCGGAGGTGGTGAACGACGTGACCGCCCTGCGCCACGACCCTGAGTCCCTGGCCGTGGTGGCGGAGGCGGGCTGCCCGGTGGTTCTGATGCACATGCCCGGCACCGATCCAGCCACCATGCAGCAGCACGCCGAATACGCCGACGTCGCCGTGGAGGTGGCCGCCTTCCTGGCGGAGCGCATCGCGGCCTGCGAGGCGGCGGGCGTCCCGCGCCACCGCATCGCCGTGGATCCTGGAATCGGCTTCGGCAAGACGATGGAGCACAATCTGGAGCTGCTGGACCGCCTGCCGGTCCTGCTCGGCCTCGGCTGCCCCGTGCTCGTCGGGGCCTCGCGCAAGCGTTTCATCGGCACGCTCTCCGGTGCCTCCTCCCCGCGGGACCGGATGGCCGGGAGCATTGGCGTCGCCGTGGCCGCGGCCGCCCGGGGCGTGGCGATGCTGCGGGTGCATGACGTGGCTGAGACGGTCGCGGCGCTCCGGCTCTGGCGCGCCTCCGTGGCCGGGCTGCCGCAGGGGCTGGAGGCGTGAGTGGCCACCCTGCCACGCGGCGCCGGACTCGGGTAGAAAAGCGGCAATCTGCGGAAGGGTCCAGAATGAGCGATGGCGTAAGGCGCCTCTTCGGCACGGATGGGATCCGCGGCGTGGCCAACCGCACGCCGATGGATGCCGCAACGGCGTTGCGCCTGGGCCAGGCGGCGGGCCGCTACTTCAACCGCGGCCAGCACCGCCATCGCGTGGTGATCGGCAAGGACACGCGGCTTTCCGGCTATATGCTGGAGCCGGCGCTGACCGCCGGCTTCGTGGGCGCGGGGATGGACGTGGTGCTCGTCGGCCCGCTGCCGACGCCGGCCATCGCGCTGCTCACCCGTAGCCTCCGCGCCGATCTCGGCGTGATGATCAGCGCGTCCCACAATCCCTATGAGGATAACGGGATCAAGCTTTTCGGGCCGGATGGGCTGAAGCTTTCCGATGCGCAGGAGGCGGCGATCGAGGCGCTGATGGGCGGGGATCTCGCCTCCGCCCTCGCCGCGCCGGGCCGGCTGGGCCGTGCCTCCCGCCTGGAGGACGCCCCGGGCCGCTACATCGAAGCAGTGAAGTCCAGCTTCCCCCGCGGGCGGAGCCTGGAAGGGCTGCGGATCGTCGTCGATTGCGCCCATGGTGCGGCGTACAAGGTGGCGCCGACCGTGCTGTGGGAACTCGGGGCCGAGGTGGTGCCCGTGGGCGTGGCGCCGGATGGCTTCAACATCAATGATGGCTGCGGCAGCACCGCGCCCACCATGCTGGCCGGGCTGGTGCGGGAGCGCCGGGCCGATCTCGGCATCGCGCTGGATGGCGATGCGGACCGGCTGGTGCTGGTGGATGAGAGCGGCGTGGTGGTGGATGGGGACCAGATCCTTGCCCTCATCGCCTCGTCCTGGGCGGCGGAGGGCAAGCTGCGCGGGAATGCGGTGGTGGCCACCGTGATGTCCAATCTCGGCCTGGAACGCTTCCTTCAGAAGAAGGGCCTCACGCTTCACCGGACGAAGGTGGGGGACCGCTATGTGGGCGAGACGATGCGGGAGCTGGGCTGCAATCTGGGCGGCGAGCAGTCCGGGCACGTGATCCTCTCGGATCATGGCACGACCGGTGATGGGCTGGTGGCGGCGCTGCAGGTGCTGTCCGTGCTGGTGGAGGAGCGGCGGCCGGCAAGCGAGGTGCTGCGCCGCTTCGTGCCCCTGCCGCAAAAGCTGGTGAATGTCCGCCATTCCGGCGGGGCGCCGCTGAAGGATCCGCGCGTGGCGGAGGCGATCGCCGCGGCGGAGGCGGAGCTGGGTTCGCGCGGGCGCGTGCTGATCCGACCGAGCGGGACCGAGCCGCTGATCCGCGTGATGGTGGAGGCGGAGGAGGACGCCCTGGTGGAGTCCCTGACGGCGAGCCTCGCGGAGGTGATCCGCGCGGCCTCGGCCGCCCCGGCGCGGGCTGCGGCCGAATGAAGGGACGCGTGCTGATCATCGCCGGATCCGATTCCGGCGGCGGCGCGGGCATTCAGGCCGACATCAAGGCGGTGACGGCACTCGGCGGCTATGCCGCCACCGCCATCACCGCGCTCACGGCGCAGGACACGCAGGGCGTGCGCGCCGTGCACCCCGTGCCGCTGGACTTCCTGCGCCTGCAGATCCGCATGTCGCTGGACGATATCGGGGCGGACTGCATCAAGACCGGCATGCTGGCCGATGCGGCGACCATCGACACGGTTTGCGATGCCCTGGCGGGTTCCGGCGTGCGCTTGGTGGCGGATCCGGTGATGGTGGCCAAGGGCGGCGCGCCGCTCCTGGCGCCTGAGGCGGTGGAGACGCTGAAGCGTCGCCTGATGCCCCTGGCCACGATCCTGACGCCGAACCTGCCCGAGGCCGAGGTGCTGTCCGGCATGGCCATCCCGGATACCGATGCCATGGTCCATGCCGCGGAGCTGCTGATGACGCTCGGCGTGCCCGCCGTGCTGCTGAAGGGCGGCCATGGCGAAGGGCCGGTGCTGCGCGACGTGCTGGCCACCGAGGATGGGGTGGAGGTGTTCGAGAGCCCGCGGATCGAGACGCGGCACACCCATGGCACCGGCTGCACCCTGGCTTCCGCCATCGCCACGGGGCTGGCGCAGGGCATGGGGCTGCGGGATGCGGTGCTGCGCGCGCGGGCCTATGTGGCGGCCGCGATCCGCGCCGCGCCGGGATATGGGCGGGGCCATGGCCCGCTGGATCATGGGGTGACGCTGGATCCGGCGCGGATCGCCGCGCTGGCCTGAGGCAGGACGTCAGAAGGGCCGGATAAGCCGCTTCTGGTCCGCATCGGCCGGGTCCTCGACCCAGCCCTCCACATAGGCCACGCGGATGGCGGCGAGGCCGGCCGCCGCGACGGGGGCGGCAAGCAGCACGCCTAGGAAGCCGAGGCCGGTGCCGAACAGGGCCTGGGCCCCGAGCAGCAGGGCCGGCGGCACGTCGGAGGACTGCTTCTGCACCATCGGGGTGAGGACATTCCCCTCGATGTTCTGGATCACGAGGAACAGCCCGGCGACCCAGGGCACCAGGGAGGGATCCTCCGAGGCCGCGATCAGCATGGCCGGAAGGGCGCCGATGACCGGCCCGATATAGGGGATGAAGCCGAATATCGCGGTGAGGATCGAAAGGAAGCCGGCCAGTGGCACGCCGAGCACCCAGAGGCCGAGGAAGGTCAGGGTGCCGGTGACCACCATGGCGAACATCTGCCCCAGCAGCCAGCCGCGCAGCGCATGGGCCATGGCGTTCAGCGTGGCCTCCCCTCGCGGCCGCATGCCCGGCGCGACCAGGGCCAGGGCCCCCCGGCGATAGAGGGTCGGGTCCGCGCCGATATAGATGCCGAGCAGCAGCACCAGTACGAGGTTGCCCAGGGCGCCCAGCGTTCCCCAGAAGCTGCGGAGCGCGACATTCGCCGCCTGCTCCGCGCTGGGCTGCAGCGCCTCCGGCGAGGTCTGGTGCTGCAACCAGTCTCCTCCGGGCAGCCCTTCCAGCATGTTCGCGATGCCTTGGAGCACCTGCGGCGCGGCGCGCACGAATTGCCGCGCCTGGTCGGCGATGGTGGCGAAGCCGACCCAGACCAGCAGCCCGATGATGATGCCCGAAATGAGCGCGACGATCATGACGCCCCAGTGGGGCGCCATTCCGAAATAGCGGGCCAGCGGCACGCCGGCCGCGCGGAGCGCGACGGCGAGGAGGCAACCGGCGAAGACGATGAGGACAAAGCCCGGCGCCAGCCAGCCAAGCAGCGCGATGACCGCCAGCAGGATCAGCAATGTCGCGGTGTCATGTCGCATCCCCGGCGCAACGGAGGGGCGCGGCGCGAGTTGCGGCTGCCCGGCGGAGGGGTTCGCTTGACCGGGGCGGTGGGCGGGGTCTAGGGCCGCCTTGGTATCCGCCGGATCAGCGGCGCGAGCCTTGCCGAGAGATGGGCCATGGCCGTTGCAACCACCGACCTGAACCGGGCCCGGCCGCAGCGGCGCCCGGCCAACCCGCATTTCTCGTCCGGCCCCTGCGCGAAGCGCCCGGGCTGGTCCCTGGCCGCGCTCGAAGGTGCGATGCTCGGGCGGAGCCACCGGGCCAGGGAGCCGAAGGCGCGGATCGCGGAGGTGATCGCCCTGTCGAAATCGGTGCTGAGGATGCCGCGGGATTGGCGCCTCGGCGTCGTGCCGGCATCCGATACCGGCGCGGTCGAGATGGTGCTGTGGTCCGTCCTCGGGCAGCGCGGCGTGGATGTGCTGGTCTGGGAGAGCTTCTCCAAGGAGTGGGCGACGGACATCGTGACCCAGCTTCGCCTGGAGGATGCACGCATCCGCGAGGCGCCCTATGGCCGCCTGCCCGCGCTGGATCCCGTGGCGCCGGACCGGGACGCGGTCTTTGTCTGGAACGGCACGACATCGGGGGTGCGGCTGCCCCATGCGGATTTCATCGCCGCGGAACGCCAGGGGCTGGCCATCTGTGATGCGACCTCGGCTGCCTTCGCGATGCGGCTGCCCTGGGACAGGCTCGATGTCGTCACCTGGTCCTGGCAGAAGGTGCTGGGCGGGGAGGCGGCGCATGGGATGCTCGCGCTGTCGCCGCGCGCCGTGGCGCGGCTGGAGGCCTTCGACGCCGGCCGCCCCCTGCCCAAGATCTTCCGCCTGACCAAGGGGGGGAAGCTGACCGAGGGCATCTTCGAGGGCGATACGATCAACACGCCCTCCATGCTTTGCGTGGAGGATGCGCTGGATGGGCTGCGCTGGGCGGAGTCGATCGGCGGGCTGGATGCGCTGGTCGCGCGGTCTGAGGCGAATCTGGCGGCGGTGGCCGATTGGGTGGCCTCCAGCGGCTGGGCCGATTTCCTGGCCGAGGATCCGGCGACGCGCTCCTGCACCTCCATCTGCCTGAAGATCACCGTGCCCTGGTTCGTCGCCATGGATCCGGCGAGCCAGGCGAGCGCGGCGAAGCGGCTGGCCTCGATCTTGGAGGAGGAAGGCGTGGCCCTCGACATCGCCGCCTATCGCGATGCGCCTCCGGGGCTGCGGATCTGGGGCGGTGCCACGGTGGAAACCGCCGACATCAAGGCCCTGCTGCCCTGGCTGGACTGGGCCTTCGCCGAGCTGGCGCTGGAGCTGGCGCACCCCCCGGCCTGAGCGGGCCAGGGCTGCCGGCCTGGAACCTTCCGGCCCGCCGAGGGTTCCGCTCCCGAAGCTGATCGGGAGGGAAGGTCTTGGCTGCGCGCTTCAGCACCGATGTGCCGAACCGGTTGGACCGGCTGCCCTGGGGGCGATTCCACTGGCTGGTTGTGCTGGCCCTGGGCGTGACCTGGGTGCTGGATGGGCTGGAGGTGACGCTGGTCGGTTCCCTGGCCGGGGCGATCAAGGAAAGCCCCCGGCTGCAGCTGACCGAGACGCAGGTGGGGATGACGGCTTCGGCCTATCTCCTCGGTGCCGTCTCTGGCGCGCTCTTCTTCGGCTGGCTGACGGACCGGCTGGGCCGGAAGAAGCTCTTCACCATCACGGTGCTTGTCTATCTCGTCGCGACCATCGCCACGGGCTTCTCCTGGGATTTCTGGTCCTTCGCCTTCTTCCGCTTCCTCACCGGCGCCGGGATCGGGGGCGAGTATTCGGCCGTGAACTCCGCCATCCAGGAGCTGATCCCGGCACGGCGGCGCGGCACGACCGACCTGGCGGTGAACGGTACTTTCTGGGGCGGCGCTGCGCTGGGCGCGGCTTCCTCCCTGGTGCTGCTCGACCCGGTGGTGATCGACCCGGAACTGGGCTGGCGCTTGGCCTTCGCCGTTGGCGGCGCGCTTTCCATCTCAGTCCTTTTCCTCCGTCGCTTCATCCCGGAGAGCCCGCGCTGGTTGATGACGCATGGGAGGCGGGAGGAGGCGGAGCGGATCGTCCGCGACATCGAGGCCTGGGTGGAGCGGGAAAAGGGACCCCTGCCACCGGTGCAGGGCCGGCCCATCACCATCGACCCGCGCACCCACACAACGCTGGGGGAGGTGGCGCGGACGATGTTCCGTGTCTATCCGCAGCGCTCCACGCTTGGCATCGTGCTCATGGCCTGTCAGGCCTTCTGCTACAATGCGGTGTTCTTCACCTATGCGCTGGTGCTGACGCGCTTCTACGACATCCCCTCCGCCCATATCGGCTGGTTCATGCTGCCCTTCGCGATCGGCAACCTCATGGGGCCGCTCATCCTCGGGCATTTCTTCGACACGATCGGCCGGCGGATCATGATCACCCTCACCTATGGGGTGGCGGGCATCCTGATGGCCGTGACCGGCTTCGCCTTCGCCCAGGGCTGGCTTTCGGCCTGGGAGCAGACGGCGGCCTGGACGGTGATCTTCTTCTTCGCCTCGGCGGCTGCCTCGGCCGCCTACCTGACCGTGGGGGAGAGCTTCCCGCTGGAGATGCGGGCCATGGGAATCGCGCTGTTCTATGCCTTTGGCACGCTGGTCGGCGGCGTGATCGGGCCCACCCTGTTCGGCGCGCTGATCGAGGGCGGCGAGCGGACCGACATCATGTGGGGGTATCTGCTTGGCGCCACGCTGATGCTGATCGCGGCCGGAACGGAATGGAAGCTGGGCTTCGCGGCCGAAGGTCGCTCCCTGGAGGATGTGGCAAGGCCGCTTTCCCAGCGCGAGGACGCGTGACACGGACGCGTGACAACGGGCCCGGCGGCATGGCGCCGCCGGGCCGCTGCGTTCAGGGCATGCCCTGTTCCTGCCAGAGCACCCGCATGAAGGGCGCGGGCATCAGCAGCTTGTTCTCCTGGGTGATGACCATGGGCCGCACCTTGGCCGCATAGGCCTTCCAGCCCGGATCGGCGAGGAGACGCGCGCGGCGTTCCGTGCGTTCGGCCAGGCTCTCATAGGCCCACATATGGACCACCTGGTTCAGTGGCCCGAACTCGGTGGCGTAGTAGCCCACCATCCGCCCCAGGATGGGCTTCTGGATGGCCAGCCCCTCTGCCTCATAGGCCGCGATATAGGCTCCGGCCTGGCCGGCCTGCAGCGTGTAGATCCGTTCCTCGACGATCATGGGCGTCTCCTCCGGCGAAAGATGCTTGCGTCTCCGCCTGTTCTGGTCCTACCAATTTGGTATGACCAATTCACCTGGCCGTCAAAGCGCGCCTTCGGTGGCTGCCGGCACCATCCCGGATGAGCGCGCCAGCCTGATCGGGCGCCTGCTCTCCTTCGTCGCGCACCGGCGCATGGAGCCCGGCGACCGGCTTCCCTCCGAACGGGAACTGGCTGAGCGGTTCGCTGTCGGGCGCGGCGCGGTGCGAGAGGCGCTGGCGGTGCTGGAGACGCTGCGCGTGGTGGAGCGGCGCCCGAACTCCGGCATTTATCTCCGCCCCGTGGAGAAGCAGGGCTCCATCGAGGCCATCGTGCTCCAGGCGGAGCTGGGCATCCCGCTGACGGAGGCGGAGGTGCGCGAAGTGGTGGAACTGCGCCGCATCCTGGAGATGCAGGCCATGCGCCTGGCCGCGGAGCGCCGCCACGCCGAGGACATCCTGCGTCTGGATGAGATCCTGGACGCGACCGACCGCGCCATCGCGGCCGGCGAGAACCCGGCGGATCAGGACGCCGCCTTCCATCTCGCGATGGTCGAGGCCACGGGCAACCACGTCTATCTGCGCGTGGTGAACGCCTTCTACCTCATGTCGCGCAACCGCCGCCGCGCCTATTTCGCGGATGGCACGCGCGCGCCGCTTTCCCAGACGCAGCACCGCGCCATGCGGGACGCGGTGGCGGCGGGCGATCCCGACCGAGCCGAGGCCGCCATGGGCGGCCATCTGCGCGGGGTGGAAAGCTACTGGATCGAATTGCTGGAACGCAGGGCACGCGGCGACTGAGACCGCGGCTCATTCGGGGGAAACGACAAGAAACATGAAAGTCACCGACGTCATCTGCCATGTGCTGCAGTCAAAGGTGGAGCAGCCCTTCACCTCCGCGCGCGGCTGGCTCTACACGACCCGCGCCTCCTGCATCGTCGAGATTCGTACCGATGAGGGCATCACGGGCTGGGGCGAATGCTACGGCCCGGCCGCCGTCAACAGGACGATCATCGAGACCCAGTACCGCAGCCGCGTGATCGGCCGCGATCCCTTCGACGTGGAGGTGGTGTGGGAGGATCTGTACAACCGCATCAAGGATTACGGCCTGACCGGCATGACGATCGCGGCGCTGTCGGGCATCGACATCGCGCTGTGGGACATCATCGGCCGTGCGCTGAACAAGCCCATCCACAAGCTGATCGGCGGGGCGCATCGCACGGAGGTGCAGGCCTACGCCACCGGCCTCTACTTCATCGACATGGACCGCCTCGTCGAGGAAGCGGTGGAGGAGGCGCAGGAATATGCCGAGCAGGGCTTCCGCGCGATCAAGATGAAGATCGGCCTGGGTGACCCGAAGCTGGACCTGCGCCGCGTGAAGGCCGTGCGGGAGGCGATCGGGCCCGACATCAAGCTGGCCGTCGATTCCAACCACTGCTTCACCGTGCCGCAGGCCATCCGGCTCGGGCGTGCGATGGAGGAGCATGACATCCTCTGGTTCGAGGAGCCGATCAGCCCCGAGGACCATGACGGCTATGTCGAGGTCACGCGCGCGCTGGATATGGCCGTGGCGGGCGGGGAGAACGACTTCACCCGCTGGGGTTTCCGTGACGTGATCGCCCGGAAGGCAATGGACATCGTGCAGCCCGATGTCTGCGCCGCCGGCGGTATCAGCGAATGCCGCAAGATCGCAGCCATGGCCTCCGCCCATGGTGTGGAGTGCGTGCCCCATGCCTGGGGCTCCGCCATTGGCCTGGCCGCCACGGTGCAGTTCCTGGCCGCGCTGCCGGACACGCCGCCGGCCTTCCGCCCCATGCCGCCCATGCTGGAGTTCGAGCAGACGCCGAACCCGCTGCGCGACCATCTGGCAAAGGACCCCATTGTGCAGCGCCAGGGCATCGTGCGCGTGCCGGATGGGCCGGGGCTGGGGATCGAGATCGATCAGTCCATCCTCAACCAGTACAAGGTGGCCTGAGCGATGCTCGTCGCGCTGACCGATCCCATCGATCCTGCGGGGGAGGCCATCCTCCGTGCCGCCGGGCACGAGGTGGAGCTTCCCGGGGCGGGTGGGCTGGATGCCCTTCTGGCCCGCGCCGACGCGGTGGTGGTTCGCCGCAAGCTGCCGGACGATCTCTCCGCCCGCGCTCCGCGCCTTCTCGCCGCCGTGCGGCAGGGCGTGGGCGTGGACATGATCCCGGTGGAGGACTGCACCGCCCATGGCGTGCTGGTGGCCAATGTGCCGGGCGCGAACGCGGATTCCGTCGCTGAATTCGCGATCGCCCAGATGCTCGCCATCGCACGTCATGCCGAGGCCATGCATGCCGAGCTCCTGGCGCTTGGCTGGGACAAGGCGCGTTCCCGCAGCGCCCGGGCCTTCGAGCTGCGCGGCCGTACCCTCGGCATCATCGGGATGGGCGCGATCGGTACGCGGCTTGCGGAGATCGCGGGCGCCGGCTTCCGGATGCGGGTGCTCGGCCACAGGCGGAGCGCCGCTTCCATGCCCTCTGGCGTAGGCCATGCCGATCTCGACACGCTTTTTGCCGAATGCGACTTCATCGCCCTGGCCTGCCCGCTGACACCGGAAACCAAGGGCCTGGTTTCCGCCGCGCGGATCGCCCGCATGAAGCCGGATGCATGGCTGCTGAACCTGGCCCGCGGCCCGGTGATCGAGGAAGCGGCGCTGCTGGCCGCGTTGCGCGAGGGGCGCATCGGCGGCGCGGCGCTGGATGTGTATGACGTGCAGCCTCTCGCGCCGGACCATCCGCTAAGGAGCCTGCCGAACGTCATCCTCACGCCGCATGCGGCCGGGCTGAGCACCGAGGCGGTGGAGCGCATGAGCACGGGCGCCGCCGAGGAGGTGGTGCGAATTCTCGCGGGGCAGCGGCCCCGCTCCTTCATCAATCCCGAGGCCTGGGCCGCGTCGCGCGCGCGCCGCGGGGCCCTGGGTCATTCGGCCGGGGAGGCCGACGCCGCATGAAGATCTCCCGTGTCCAGGCGACCTGGTGCCGCGTGCCCATTCCTTACGAGCGGCAGCACACCAGCGATTTCGGCCGGGTTCCTACCTTCGATTCCGTCATCGTGCGGATCGAGACCGAATGCGGCATCACCGGATGGGGCGAGGCGAAGGCGGGCGTGGGCAGTGCCGCCGCCTGCGCCGGCCTCGCGGCCATCATCAATGACGATTACGCGCCGCTGCTGATGGGGCAGGACCCCCGCGACATCTCCCGGCTCTGGGACGTGATGTACAACACCCCGCGCGAGGGTTACGCGGTGGCCGGCGGCTATGCGCTGCCACAGGTCGGGCGGAGAGGCCTTTCCGTCTCTGCCATCGCCGGCGTGGATGTCGCGCTCTGGGACGTTCTCGGCAAGTCGCTGAACGTACCGCTCTGGCGGCTGCTCGGCGGCAAGCGCGTGGACCGGATGCCCGCCTATGCCTCGGGTGGCTGGGCGGATGCCTCGAAGATCGGGGAGCAGCTGCAAGGTTATTGCGACAGGGCGGGGTTCCGCGCGGTGAAGATGCGCGTGGGCGTGATGGACGGTTCCCCCGCCCGCTCCGCCGCCCGTGTGCGTGCGGCGCGGGAGCGGCTCGGCCCGGATATCCGCCTGATGGCCGATGCCCACGGCACCTGGACCGTGGCGGAGGCCCGCGCCTTCTGCCGCATGGTGGAGGATTGCGACCTCTTCTGGTTCGAGGAGCCTGTCAGCGCCGACGACAAGGCCGGCATGGCCGAGGTACGCCGCTGCTCCACCGTGCCGATCAGCGCCGGGGAGAGCGAGTTCACCCGCCACGACTTCCGCGAGATCTGCGAGCTGCGCGCCGCCGATGTGCTGCAGCCCGACCTGGCCATCGCGGGCGGCCTGACGGAAGGGCTGCGGATCTCCGCCCTTGCTTCCGCCTATAACCTGCGTCTCGCGCCGCATCTCTGGTCCGGCGCGCCGGCTTTCGCAGCGGGGATGCATCTGGCCGTGACGCAGAGCGCGGGCTTCATCCTGGAATACTCGCTGGGCCACAACCCGATGCTGCATGACCTGATCGAGGAGGAGTTTCCCGTGGTGGAGGGCTATGTGGAGATCCCGGACCGGCCGGGCCTCGGCATCACCGTGCGGGAATCCTTCCTGCAGCAATACGGGCAGGGGAGGGGCGCATGAAAATCGTATCCATCGAGGCCTTCCCGACCTCCTTCCCCGTGCCGGAGGGCGCTGGCGTCTCCCTTGGCGTCGGCCGTGCGGTGAAGCGCGACGCTGTCGTGGTGAAGGTCACGACGGAGGACGGCATCACGGGCTGGGGCGAAAGCCATCACGGCCGTGCCCACACCGCCGTGGCCGCGCTGCTGCAGACCACGCTGCGCCGGCTGGTCATCGGCATGGATGCGGATGACGTGGTGGGCGTGTGGAACCGCATCTATCGCGGCCAGCTTGCCAGCCACGGCATGGGGGCGGGATGCGCGCTGGCCATGTCCGGGCTGGACATGGCGCTCTGGGATATCCGTGCGAAAGCGGCGAACATGCCGCTCTACCGCCTTCTCGGCGGCGCCGCGCGCGCCGTGCCGGCCTATGCCGGCGGGGTCGCGCTCGGCTACCAGCCGCCGGAGGAGCTGGTGGAGGAGGCGCGGCCGCATATGGAAGCCGGCTACCGCGCCGTGAAGCTCCGCATCGGCGATACCGTGCCGAAGGATATTGCGCGCATGGAGGCTGTGCGCCATGCCTTCGGCGAAGGCATCGACATCCTGGCGGATGCCAACACGGCCTACAGCCTTTCCGACGTGCGGCGCGTGATGCCGGCCATGGATGCGCTCTCCATGGGTTGGCTGGAGGAGCCCTTCCCGCCGCATGACCACCGATCCTATCGCGAGGCGCGCAGCTATGGCCGCACGCCGCTCGCGGTGGGGGAAAACCACTTCACCCGCTACGAATTCGCGCCGCTGCTGGAGGATGACAGCATCGGCATCTGGCAGCCCGACCTCTCGAAATGCGGCGGGATCACGGAGGCGCTTCGCATCGCCGCCATCGCCTCGGCCTACAAGATCCCCGTGCACCCGCACAGCTCGATGACCGGACTGAACCAGGCGGCGACCATCCACTTCCTCTGCGCGATCGACAATGCCGGCTATTTCGAAGCGGACGTGTCGCGCGCCAACCTCTTCCGCGATGCGCTGGTGAGCGAGCCCTGGCGCATCGGCGCCGATGGTTGCGTGCGGCCCAACGAGGCGCCCGGCATTGGCGTGGAGGTGGATGAGGACTGGCTGCGTGCCCATCCCGCCATCGAGGGGCCCGGCTACGTGTAACCCGCTTTCCTGACGACCGCCCGCAAAAGGGCGGCGCAAACCACAAGGAGGACTCCATGAAGCACACCAACAGGCGCGGCCTGCTCGGCCGCATCGCCGGGGCCATGCTGGCAGCAGGGACCGTGCTGGCCCCTGCCGCAGGGCAGGCCGCGGACCCCGCCTTCACGCGGGAAGTCCGCTTCCTCAACCCCTTCGCGCCGGGCGGCACCTCGGACCTGATCGGCCGCATCCTGGCGGAACAGCTGAGCAAGCAGATCGGCCAGCAGGTGGTCGTGGAGAACCGCACCGGCGGCGGCGGCGTGGTCGCGACGCAGGAGCTGGCGCGCAGCGCGCCGGATGGCCACACGATCCTGCTCGCCTCGATGGGCATTCTCACCGTCACGCCGCAGATGCAGTCGCTGCCCTATGACGTGGAGAAGGACCTCATCCCGGTCGCCAATATCGCGTCGGTCTACAACATCCTCGTCACCGGACCCCGCTCACCGGTGCGGAGCTGGCAGGACCTTGCGCAGCTGGCGAAGGACAGGTCCCGCACCACAACCTGCGCGACCGTGGGCGCGGGCTCCAGCCAGCAGCTCTCCTGCATTCTTTTCGCGGCGCTGACGGGCGGGCAGATCACGCAGATCCCCTATCGCGGCGGTGCCCCGGCCATTCTCGACATCTCCACCGGGCGCGTGGACGTGATGTTCGGCAACATGCCGGAATTCCTGGGGCAGATCCGTGATGGCGGCCTGCGCGCCGTGGCCTATGGCGCGGCGGAAGCGTCTCCGCTCATCCCCAACCTGCCCGTCATCTCGAAGGATGGGCTGTCCGGCTTCGTCATCCCCAGCTGGTTCGGCGTGGTGGTGCCGGGCCGCACGCCGGATGCCATGGTGGCGCGCTGGAACACCGAGCTGAACCGCGCCATGCAGGCGCCTGAGGTGCAGCGGCGCTTCACCGAGAATGGGCTGCAGCAGCTCGGCGGCACGCGGGAGGATTTCCTGCGCCAGATCGCGGCGGACAAGCAGCGCTGGGGCGCCATCATCCGCGAACACAACATCCGGCCGGAATAGGATGATGGACGCCTTCCCCCAGGACCGTTCCGCCCTCCTGCGATCCCTCTTTCCGGAGGGCGTGCCGCTCCTCTGGTCGCCCAGCCTTTTCTTCTACGACCGGCAGGGCAACACCGACCGGGCGCGGCAGGCGGCGCATCTGGACTTCATGGCGCCGCATGTGAAGGGCCTGCTCATCCCCGGTTCCACCGGGGATGCGTGGGAGATGAGCGACGATGAGGCGCTTGCCGCCCTTGATCTCGCCATCGACTTCGCCGTGCCGCGCGGGATCGATCTCCTGGGCGGCGTGCTGCGGCCGGATATGCGGTCCATGGGGGATCTGCTGGACCGGATGGTGCGGCTGGTCTGCGACCGCGCGGGGACGGAGTCCGTCCCGCGCGCCTTCGCGGCCTGCCGCCTGCGCGGCATCACCATCGCGCCACCGACCACGCCGGAGCCGCTCTCGCAGGCAGCGCTGGCGGATGCGCTCTCGCCCCTGCTCGGGCGTGGCCTGCCGATGGCGCTCTATCAGCTCCCCCAGGTGACGGGGAACCGGATGAGCCCCGAGCTGCTCGCCAGCCTCGCGGCGCGCTTCCCGAACTTCATCCTGTTCAAGGATAGCGGCGGTACGGACGAGGTCGCGCTGTCAGGCCTGCTGCCGCCCGGCCTCGTGATGCTGCGCGGCGCTGAGGGCAGCTACGCGCGATGGCACGCGGCCTCCGGCGGACCTTATCAAGGCTTCCTGCTGAGCACGGCGAACGCTTTCCCTGGGCAGCTCTCCGCCATTCTTGGTGCGCTGGGGGCCGGGCAGGGGAGGGAGGCGGAGGCGGAGTCCGAGCGCCTTTCCGCCGTGGTGGCCGAAGCCTTCGCCGCTGTTGGCGGCCTGGGGCATGGCAATGCCTTCACCAACGCCAACAAGGCGCTGGCCCATGGCATGGCCTTTGGCGCCCAGGCCGGTACGGCGCCTCCGCCCCGGCTGCATGCCGGCACGGCACTGCCGCGGGCGGTGGTGGACCAGGTGCTGGACAGCCTGCGGCGGAACGGGCTCCTGCCCGAACATGGCTATTGCGCCCGGGAGGAGGCGCTTTCGCCGGGGCCGTGAGGTGGGATGGTGGAGCGGCTCGCGAAGGGCCGCTCCGGCCCGTCATGCCTCGGCCAGCAGGGCGTCCAGGTCCAGCCGGCGGGTGAACATCGCCAGGGAGCCGTCCGGGTTCCGCGGCCAGGTCTCCTGCGGGCGGTCCACATAGAGCTCGACCCCGTTCTCGTCCGGGTCCCGCAGATAAATCGCTTCCGAGACGCCATGGTCGGAGGCGCCGTCCAGCCGGATGCCCGCCGCGCGCACGGCCTTCACGGCGCGGGCCAGCGAGGCGCGGTCCGGATACAGCAGTGCCACATGGAACAGGCCCGTGGTGCCGCGCGGCGGCGGGGGGCCGCCGGCGCTGTCCCAGACGTTCAGGGCAATGTGGTGATGGTAGCCGCCTGCGGAGAGGAAGGCAGCGCCGGGATAGCGGCAGGTCTCCTCCAGCCCGATCACGTCGCGCCAGAAGCGGAGCGAGCGCTCGAGATCCGAAACCTTCAGATGGGTGTGCCCGATCCGTAGCCCCGCAGGGGCCTTTACCGGAACCTTCACGGGGGCGGGCGGGGCGGAGTGGGTGGCATCGGGCATGGTGCGGTTTCCTTCTGCCGCGAATCTGGGCCGTGCCCTGCGCCGGCGCCAATCCTGGCCGCGAATGGGCGGCATGGATGCGGGTGATCGGGCAACGGCCATGCATCCGCTGGCGTTCCCTGCGGGATCCCATCAGCCGGAGAAGAACATGGCCCAGGATATGGAGGGCGGCGCGAGCCGCCGCGGGCTGCTGCGTGCCAGCGGGCTGACCGCCGCCGGGCTCGCCCTGGGCGCCGCCGGAACCCCCGGCTATCCCCCACCCACCGAAACAGATCTCGGCGGCGTGGCGGAGGGGCGCGTGCGCTTCCCGAACTGGCGCGGCGAGGCGGAGCCGCCCCCGGCACCCGCGCCCAACCCGCTGCCCCCTTCGGAGCGGGTGGGATACGCCATCATCGGCCTGGGGCGAATCAGCGTGGAGGAAATGCTGCCGGCCATGGGCGAGGCCAAGGCCTCCCGCCCCGTGGCGCTGGTCAGCGGCAGCCCGGAGAAGGCCCGCGTCGTCGCCCGCCGCTACGGCATCAGCGAGAGCGCGGTGCATTCCTATGAGGACATGGAGAAGCTGCGGGACAATCGCGAGGTGCAGGCGGTCTATATCGCCCTGCCGAACGCCCAGCATCGCGAATACACCGAGCGCGCGGCGGCGATCGGCAAGCATGTGCTCTGCGAGAAGCCGATGGCCACCTCGCCCGAGGATGCGGCCGCCATGATCGCTGCCTGCGAGCGCGCGCGGGTGAAGCTGATGATCGCCTATCGCTGCCAGTACGAGCCGAACAACCGCGAAGCTATCCGCATGGTGCGCAGCGGCGAGCTGGGCAAGCTCCGCTTCATCGAGGCGACGAACGTGCAGTCCTCCGGCACGGCGCCGCAATGGCGCTTCAGCCGGGCCCTGGCAGGCGGCGGCGCGCTGCCGGATATCGGGATCTACTGCCTGAACGCCACGCGCTACATCACGGGTGAGGAGCCGCTGGACGCCTTCGCGCGGCAATACTCCCCGCCAGGGGATGAGCGCTGGCGGGAGATCGAGGAAAGCATGGCATTCACCCTGCGCTTCCCCTCGGGCGTGATGGCCAACTGCCTATGCGGCTATGATGCCTTCAACGACAAGACGATGCGGCTGCATTTCGAGCGGGGGACCATCGAGATGCCGAATGCCTTCGCCTATACCGGGCAGCAATTCTACATCGCGCGCCGGGATGGCGACGTGACGGCCCGCATCCAGAAGAAGATCGAGGAGAAGAACCAGTTCGCGCTGGAGATCGACCACTTCTCCGAATGCATCCGCGCCGATCGCCGCCCCCATACGCCGGGTGAGGAAGGGGCGCAGGACCAGGCGCTGATGGCCGCCCTTTATCGTGCCGCGGCCGAGGGGCGCCCGGTGGACATGCCGAAGCCGCCCGGCCCGACACGGGGCCCGGAGCCGGCCCAGCAGGGCTGAGGGCCGCTTGACGCGCCACGCACCGGGCGGGCAGAACCCCGCCGCCCGGTGCGTGGCCAGGCCGTAGCCTTCGCGACATCCAACGCGCCCATCGGTCGCACCCGGCCCCGAGAGAGGCGCATGGCCCATGATCGCTGAACCTGTCCCGACGCGGCGGCTCGCGCCCTTCGTGCTCATCGTGCTCGCCGGCTTCCTCGCCATCGCGATGCCGCTCCCGGTGCTCTCCCTGCGGGTGCATGACGAACTCGGGTTCAGCCTTGTCACTGCCGGATGGGTGGTCGGGATCCAGTCGCTGGCGACCATCCTTACCCGCCAGTGGGCAGGTTCCTTCATCGATGCGCGGGGGCCGAGGACGGCGGCGCTGATCGGGCTGCCGCTCGCCGCCCTGTCCGGCGCGCTCTACCTGGTCTCCACCTTCATCGGCGATCCCGGGCTCTCACTGTCCGTGCTGGTTGCGGGGCGGCTGGTGATGGGCCCTGCGGAAAGCCTGTTCCTCACCGCCACGATGAGCTGGGGCATCCTTACCCTGGGGGCACACCGGACCGGCGTGGTGATGACATGGCAGGGCATCGCCATGTTCGTCGCGCTCGGGGCCGGCGCGCCGCTGGGCTTGCTGCTCATGAGCAGCGCCGGCTTCGCGGCGGTGGCGGCCGCAGCGATCCTGCTGCCCCTGGTCGGCCTGCTCATCGCCATCGGCCGCCCGGCCCTGGCTCCCATGCAGGCGCGCGGGCGCCGCGCCTCGTTCCTCGGCGTCATCGGGCTGGTCTGGCGCCAGGGGGCGGTGCTCTGCCTGGGAACCGCGCCCCAGGCCGTCCTTGGAAGCTTCGTCGCCCTCTATTTCGCCAGCCGCGGCTGGGAAGGGGCCGGGCTTTCCCTGACCGGCTTCGGTGTTGGCTTCATCCTCGTGCGCGCCTTCTTCTCCCACCTGCCGGACCGGCTGGGCGGGCGGCGCGTGGCGGGCGGCTCCCTCATCCTGGAGGCGATCGGACAGCTCCTGCTCTGGCAGGCGCCGAATGCGCCGTTGGCCCTGCTCGGCGCCACGCTGACCGGCGCGGGCTTCTCCCTCATCTTTCCTTCGATGGGCGTGGAGGCCGTGCGCCGCGTGCCGGAGGGGAGCCGCGCCCTGGCCATTGCCAGCTTCAGCGCCTTCCTCGACATGGCGATTGGCCTTTCCGGCCCGCTGGCGGGTCTGATCGTGGGGATCGGCGGCTACCCTGCCGTCTTCCTGGCCGGCGCCATCGGCTGCCTCGGCGGGGTGTTGCTGCTGCTCGGGCGGGACCGCCCCGCCTCATCGGCGGCGAATCGCTGAAGGGCTGCAGGCAAAGAAAAAGGGCGGTGGAAGCTTCCACCGCCCTTGGCCGGGAATGAACCCGAAGCCTTAGGAGCTGACCGCCAGCCGGCGCTCCACGATCTGCTGCTTCATGTTCTTCTGCAGCTTCTCGAAGGCGCGAACCTCGATCTGGCGCACCCGCTCGCGCGAGATGTTGTACTGCTGCGAGAGTTCCTCGAGCGTGGTCGGCTCGTCCTTGAGGCGGCGCTCAATCAGGATGTGGCGCTCGCGGTCGTTGAGCGACCGGAGGGCACCGTTGAGCAGGTCGCGGCGGTTGGACATGTCCTCCCGTTCCGCGAGCTCCTCCTCCTGGCTCTCGCCCTCATCCACCAGCCAGTCCTGCCACTCGCCCTCGCTGTCGGCGCGGATCGGGGAGTTCAGGCTGTTGTCAGGGCTGGAGAGGCGCCGGTTCATGGACACCACGTCCTGCTCCGGCACCTGAAGCACGCGCGCGATCTTCTCCACCTGCTCGGGCTTGAGGTCGCCCTCCTCAAGGGCGGCCATCTGGCCCTTCAGGCGGCGCAGGTTGAAGAACAGCTTCTTCTGCGCGGCGGTGGTGCCCATCTTCACCAGCGACCAGGAGTGCAGGATGTATTCCTGGATCGCGGCGCGGATCCACCACATGGCATAGGTGGCCAGACGGAAGCCGCGGTCCGGATCGAACCGCTTCACCGCCTGCATCATGCCCACATTGCCTTCGCTGATCAGCTCGCCCACGGGCAGGCCGTAGCCGCGATAGCCCATGGCGATCTTCGCGACGAGGCGAAGATGCGAGGTGACAAGCTTGTGCGCCGCTTTCTCGTCCTGTTCGTCACGCCAACGCTTCGCGAGGTTCAGCTCCTCCTCGGGCGACAGCATGGGAAACTTGCGGATCTCCTGCAGATAGCGGGAGAGGTTGCCCTCAGGGGCAATGGGAATCATTGAAGTGGAAGCCATGAACGCATCTGCCTCCTGAACCGGCTGGGCTGCCCCCGGGAACTGGCGGGCGCTCGGACGGTCTGCAAATCGGCACGGAGGATCCGTGCCTTGTCTCCGCGCGCTGGGCCCTAAGCCCCTCAAGAACGCCTGCCACCTCCGATGTTTTCCCGCGATTTCAGCGCAGGTGCGGAACAGGTGTGACAGGCCTTGCTTGCAGTGCCCTTACAAGGCACCCGGCCGTAGAAACTGACGTGCTTGTAATCTCTTCTCGCCCTGTTCGCAAGGAAAACCCGACTGAAACAGTCTGGTTACTTTCGGCGCCGCATGCAGCCCTGGCCCGTGCCGGACCCATGCCCGCAGCTTCGTGGTTTCGGGGCCTGCCTCTTACGCTTCAGCGCCCGGCGTCGAGGACGCTGATGAGCGCGGCCATATCCGGCGGCAGCGGGGAGGTGAAGGAGAGGGGTTCTCCACTGATCGGATGGCGGAAGCCAAGGGACTGGGCGTGCAGTGCCTGCCGGGGAAAGGCCAGCAGCGCATCCCGGGCGGTGTCCGGCAGGCCGCGGGCCGCGGCGGGGCTGCGACGCAGATAGACGGGGTCCCCCACCAGCGGATGGCCGATATGGGCCATGTGGACGCGGATCTGGTGGGTACGACCGGTCGCCAGGCGACAGCGGACCAGGGCGCAGGCCGCGCCCCAGGCGCGTTCCGTCGCGTAGTGGGTGAGGGCGTGCTTCCCGCCCCGGCTCACCACCGCCATCCGCTTCCGGTCCGCCGGGTGGCGGCCGATCGCGGCTTCCACGCTGCCCGAAACCGGGGAGGGGGTTCCCCATGCAAGGGCGAGGTAGCTACGGTCGAGATCGCGTTCCGCGAAGGCGGTGGACAGCGCGTGGTGCGCGGCCTCGGACTTCGCCACGACCATGACGCCGCTGGTGTCCTTGTCGAGCCGATGGACGATGCCCGGCCGCCTCTCACCGCCGATGCCCGAGAGTTCCTCCCCCGCATGGGCGAGGATGGCGTTCACCAGCGTTCCCTCGGCATGCCCCGGGGCCGGGTGGACGACCAGCCCCGCCGGCTTGTCCAGCACGATCAGGTGCCGGTCCTCGAACAGGATGGCCAGGTCCATTGCCTGGGGGAGGGGAGTCGCGGATTCGGGCGGTGGCACGGTGAGGCTGTACTGCGCCCCGGGGCGGAGGGATTCGGAGGGATCGGTGGTGGTCACGCCGTCCCTCGCAGCCTGGCCGGCCTCCACCAACGCCTTGACGCGGGAGCGGGAGAGACCGCCCATGCCGGCGAAAGCCCGGTCCAGCCGCTCCCCCGCCTGCTCGGCGGTGGCGGTGAAGGCCAGGGTCACGGGTCGATGTTCGGAGGGTTCGGTGCGCGCGCTCAAGATTCTGGTCTGGGGAATGGGGTTGCTGATCATCGCGGCCAGCGTGACACTGGTTGTGATGATCGTGCAGCGCGCCGGCAAGGCCATTCCCGCCGCGCCATACGGCCCACCGGTGGAAATGTCGCTCGGCCAGCCCGCTGGAAGCCGGATCGCCGGCATCGCCCCGGGATTCGAGGGACGGGTGGCGGTGTGGGTGCAGCGCCCTGATGGCGAGCGGCTGGTGATCATGGACACCCGCAATGGCCGCGCGCTCGGCGAAATTCGCCTGACGGACTGAACCCGTGGCGCACCGCAAGGCGCACCTGCCGGAAAAGCTCTGCGCGGTGTGCGGGCGGCCCTTCGCCTGGCGCCGGAAATGGGCGCGGGACTGGGATGCGGTGCGCTACTGTTCCGAGGCTTGCCGGGCAGGGCGCCACCCCGCGAAGAAAAAGATCCAAAAAAAACTGCGGTACCCCGCTTGATCACTTACCGCAGGGGCTATAGAAGCCGCCTCCACCGACGGCCACAACGTCCCCATCGTCTAGAGGCCTAGGACACCGCCCTCTCACGGCGGTAACAGGGGTTCGAATCCCCTTGGGGACGCCAAACCGCGTTGATTTTGTTGGGGTTCGTGATCAGTTCGGGCCGCAACCCCTCAATCACCCCCACATCGAAACAGCAGCCTATTCTGGGGCAATCTCGATCGGATCGGGCTCGTCCGGATCTAGCAGGATGCCGCAGAGCTCGGCTGCCTGTTCCCGCAGAGCGGGGGCCCTGGTCACCATAGCCTGGTGAAGACGGGCAGCGGCCTCGGCATCCAGCCCAATCTCCCAGGACCACATCTCGCACCGGTGCGGGCGCCATGAAGCTCATGGCGTTCGTCGGCAATGCCGGCCTTCGCACCGTTGCGCGGACCACGCCTGCGGGCTTGGTGACGGCTAGCCTGTTCGTCTCGGCTGGCCTGCGTCTTTGCCCGGCTGCTGCTGTTCACTGATTGCCGGGCGCTGCCGGGCGTGGATGAGCCGGACGCGGGGTGGGCCTACTACCTGCGCAAATGGCGCCCAGGGAAACCCCACCCCCACACCTGGGCGGGGACTGGCGGAACACGCTGAAGGCTGTGGCGGAGGCCGCCGTCGTGGCATAGGACGCTGGGTGCCTAGGGGGGAACTCCGCAAAATGCCGACCTACTACGGGCAGTTCGACCCGCCGCTCGATCAGGTGCTGCACGAGCGCTACTTTCGTGAGCGCACCAAGCCGGGCGTTTTCGTTGAATGCGGCGCCTTCGACGGCGAGACAGAATGCACCTGCAAGTTCTTCGAGGAAAGCCTGGGCTGGAGCGGGGTGAACGTCGAGCCCTCTCCCCCGATCTTCACGCAGCTGGTGGCGAACCGCCCGGCTAGCCGGAACGTGAATGCGGCCCTCGCCTCCAAAACCGGGACCGCCACGTTCCGGGGCATCATCCACCCGGATTTCGGGGAACTCTGCACCAACGGCAGCCTGTCGCACCACCCGAACCACGCCGCCTATATCGCCGAGGCCGGGTGGGAAATGCGCGATTACGAGGTGAAGACCATCACCTGGCCGGATCTCGTCGAGCAGGCCGGGCTCACGCGGGTCGATCTGCTGGTGCTGGACGTGGAAGGCGCCGAACTGGATGTCGTGGCCGGGATGCGCGGCGCCCCTGTGCTGCCCGAAATCTTCTGTGCGGAGCACGGCCACCTGGGCGTTCAGGCTCTCCGCGATGCGGTGGAGCCCCTCGGCTACCGCTATGACGGCAGCGCAGAGGTGAACTCGTTCTTTGTGAAGCTACCCCCGGCGCGCCGCTGGCTGCGGAAGATCATGGGCCGGTAATCGCCCCGAAGGCCGGCGCCCGCTCGGGCCCGGCTGTATCCCCTGGCCCCTACCAGAAGCGCTGGTTCGTCTCCTGCCAGGCCCGATCCTCCATCCGCCGGAAGGCGCGGGAGGCGTCCGGGGCGGCAATCTCCTGCAGCCGGTCCCACATCATCCGCTCCAGGGCGAGGCGGGTGTACCAGATGGAAGCCCATCGGGGCCTTCCCTTCCGGGCGCAGCACCTCAAGGGCTAAAGCGCGCTCTGCGGCCCTGTCCCGCCGCCTGCCCCTTCGGGGCTCCGGTTATGGTCGTCGCAGAAATGCGGCCTTCAGATGAAGGGGATACCCCTTCGGAAGCCGGCCGTGGCCTCCCTCGTAGGGATGTGTTCGAGAGGCGTCCTACTCCTGCACGCAGGCCTGTCCCCTGGCCCGCTCCTCTACCATCTCCACCCAGCCTGCCGACTTCGACCACTCCGGTCCTTGCGGCGCCCTCTCGGGATTGCGGCGGAGGGAAGCCTACTCCACTACCCGCAGCGCCGGCTTCCGCGGAGGAGGAGGGGCGTCAGCCTCTCCCCTCAGCACCTCAGCGGGCTTCGCCGCCAACGTGGCCCGATTGCTGTCCACTTCAACCGCGTTTTCACCCGTAGCCACCAGCAACACCTGCGGATGCAGGGCGGCACTCTCCACCATCCGGGCCATCTCCTGCGCGGCCTCGTCGGCGCCGTGAGCAAGCCCCACCAGGGCGGCCTGGAGGAGTTGGTTCTGGGCGCTCAGCGTCTGAATGGCGCTGGTCAGGCGCATGATCTGCACCTGCAGCGCAAGGGGCGTGGTCATGGTGCGAAGGCCTGCGGCGGCGTGTAGGTCCGCATGCGGGCCTCCTGGCGGAGCTGCGCCACCTCTGAGGTCAGTCGGACCAGATGATCCGCCAGCGTCTGCGTCTGGGTCCGCGTCTCCTGCTGGAGCACGCTCGCGGTGAGGCGATCGGGCCCCGTGATACCAGGGATAGCACCTCACCCGGAGGAAATGCGGGCCGAGGTCGAGCTGCGCGTCGGTAATGTCAGTCTCCGCACTACAATCCGGAGCGACGTTTTATCGTCCCTTCCGCTTCCACACCCTCGTGGTCCGGCCACACCTTGCCGCCGAGGATGTGAGGAAGCCGCGCCAAATCGGCTGATCCAGGAGGAGGGCGCGGTCATGCCACCCTGCCGGCCATGTCACGGCACAGCAGCCTGTCTGTTGGCCGACAGCGCGCGAAACAAACCTAATCGGATCCCCAAGGTCAGGCGAGTGGCCCGCCTGACCGGCCGGAGGACCGCTGCCATCTAGCCCTCGCACCCCGCTCACGGCACAATCCCGCCAGGCTGGCACGGCACGAGACCAGGCGGCCGGAAGGGTGGGACCAGGATTGAAACTGTCGTTATGGGCGAGCGCCCTGGTCGCAACCCTGACTGTCCAGACCGTCAGTTCCTTCGCCTCCTTCGCCATACCCCTGCTGGGCCCGCCACTGATGGCGCGCGCTGGGCTGGCGCCGGAGAGCATTGGCCTCGTCTCCGCCACGACCTCACTGGGGATCTGCTGGTGCCTAGCGTCGGGTGGGCCGATGCTCTCCCGCTACGGGCCCGTCCGCACGCTACAGATCGGCCTGGCCTGCATGGCGCTCGGTCTCTTCGCCCTGTCACAGCCGCTCGGTCTGCTCGGGCTGCTTGGCGCGCTTGCGATCGGGTTCGGCACTGGCCACAACACGCCGGCGGGCAGCCAGATCCTGGCGCGCACGGCACCGCCGCGGCACCGGACGCTGATCTTCTCGATCAAGCAGGCGGGCGTTCCTCTCGGCGGGGCGCTTGCGGGGCTGGTGGTGGCTCCGCTGGCGCTGGCGCACGGCTTGTCAGCCACACTCTGGACCGTGCTCGGCATCGTGCTGCTCACCGTGCTGCTCGTGCAGCCGTTCCGCCGCAGCCTGGACGGAGACCGCGATCCCGCCAGGCAGGGCTGGGGGCGCGCGCTGCTTTCCCCGGCGGCCTTGCTCCGCTCCGTCCGTGTTCTCCGCACGCATCCGTCCCTACCGCTGCTGACCGCGCTCGGCGCCTCCTTTTCGGTGCTGCAGGCCTGCCTGATGGCCTTCACCGCCACCTATGTCGTCACCAGCCACGGGGTCTCCCTTGCGGAGGCGGGGCGCATCGTGGCCGTCATGCAGGTCGCCAGCATGCTGGCGCGCATCGCGCTAGGCTGGCTGGCGGACCGGATGGGCCATGCGCTGCGGCACCTTGTCATCCAGGCGGTGATCTCCGCCGCCGCGGTCTGCCTCCTGGTTGCAATGGCCGACCAGGGCGGCTGGGTGCTCTATGCCTGTGCGGCGCTGGCAGGCGCCTCCGCGATCGGCTGGAACGGGGTGCATATGGCGGAGCTTGCCCGGCTCGCGCCGCTCTCGCTCGTCGGCGAGGTGACGTCGGCCGCAGGGCTCTTCGGATTTGTCGGTTCGGTGTGTGGGCCGCTGGCCTTCGCGCTGGTGGTGACCCTCAGCGGCAGCTACGAACTTGCCTTTCTTATCATGGCCGCGCAGCTGGCGGTGTTCGGACTGGTCAGCGCCGCGATCTTCAGGCCCGAGCAGGACGGAAGCGAACGCTGAACGGCAGAACCCGGGCATTCACGGCCGGGTGCAATCCGGGCGGAGCCAGCCGTTTGGCCGGGCCGGCTGGCGAAGGGGCAGATATCAGATCCACGCTTCCATCGCGACCATGAGCCCTGGCCGAGAAGGCACCGTGGGGCTCCCTTGATGCCCCACGGGCCAAGGCATGCACCACGCTCACCACGGCCGCCATCACCACGCTGCCTCAGCCCGGCGGCCGCGGCAGCGGGTGGATGGTGGCCTGGATTGCCCATGCGAGCGTTGAAGCGCTGTTATTCCACGCGAAGATTCTTGGCCTTGATGAACCCGCCCCAGATCTCGCCATCGCGCGCGACGCGCCGGCGGATGTCATCGGCGGATCCCGGAATAGGCACGATGTTCGAGGCCGTCATGTTCTGCATCAGGGCGGGATCGGACATCGCCTCATGGACGGCGGTGTTGAGAAGCGTGACCACGGACTCCGGCATCCCCGCCGGCCCGATGAGGGCGAGCCAGCCCGGCATGACCGGTGCGTTCACCCCGGCCTCCACCAGGGTGGGGAGGTCCGGCAGGTCGCGTGAACGCGCCGCCGCCACGGTCGCCAGCGGAACCAGCGCCCCGTTGCGAATCTGCGGCAGGGCATTGCCCAGCACGCTGATCATCGCATCAACCTCGCCGGTCATCACCGCCGTGAGGGCCTGGCTGGTGCCGGCATAGGGCACATGGGTGAGCTGAATGCCCGTGCGGTCCGCCAGCATCTCGGTCGCGAGATGGGTGGAGTTGCCGATGCCCGCGCTGGAGAAGGTGAGGCGTCCCGGCTGCGCCTTCGCCCTCTCAATGAAGGCCTGAAGGGAGGTAATTCCGCTCTTGGGGCTGACGACGAGGATGAACGGCGTGTCCGAGACCGGCGCGATGAAGGTGAAGTCCTTCGCGGGGTCGTAAGGAAGGTTGCTGTAGAGATAGGGGTTGAAGGTCAGCAACGAGACGCCGACGAGGGCGATCGTGTGCCCGTCCGGACGCTGCTGCTTGATGTAGGTGGTGGCGATCACGCCATTGGCGCCGGCGCGGTTCTCCACCACCACGGGCTGGCCGAGCTTGCGGGCCATGGGCTCCGCCATGAGGCGCGCCACAACATCCGTGTTGGACCCGGCTGCCTGCGAAACGATCAGCCGGATCGGCTGGCTGGGGAAGGGCGCCTGCGCGAGGGCCCGCCCGGCCGGAACAGCCAGCCCTGCCCCGAGCGCCGTGGCGGCCAAGGCTCTGCGTCCGATGGGGCGTGTCGTCATGGCGGTGGCTCCTTTTGAGGGGGTCAGGAATGGTGGGGGAAGGGGCGCAGCGGCAGGTCGAGCGCCGAGCCGTGCTCGCCGCCATGCAGGATGGCCAGGCGCGGCGGGCGGCCATGCGGCACCTGAGCGCAATGATCGGCATCCGCCCCGGCGATGGAGAGGCGGATGCGGCTGCCCGCCTTGAACACCCAGGAGGTCGGAAACAGCGGAATACGCATGCGAGCCGGCGCGCTAGGCGTGAGCGGCGCTGCGTCCTCCCGCCGGAAGCTGCGTGTCGGCCAACTCGTCCTGTACCGATCCGGCGCAGGGCTTTCCTTGCGATGCAAGGCGCGCAGCATGCCTTCGGTCACGTAGCGCAGGCTGCCATCCGCCTCCTCTTCCGAGAGATAGGCGAAAACGGAGGCATCGGGTTCACTGGATGTGATCCAGAGATCCGCGACCGCATGCCCCGTCAGCTCCGCATCCGCCTCCAGCGGGGCGGAGCGCCAGGCGGGAAGTGCGGCGGCGCGCTCACCCCAGTCTGCGTAGTAGGTGGTGGTGTCCACGGCGGCCAGGCGCTCGTAGCGGGTGTGGTTGCCGCTGCCGAAGGTGAAATCGGCCTGCATATCAACCTGCCCGGCAGGGCCTGGCTCCGCCGAGAGGGCGCTGCCGGCAAGATGCAGCCGCTGCGTCGCCGCCACAGGCGGCCAGGAGCTTGCCTCCTGCCACCGCTCCGCATGGATGGAGAAATAGTGGATGCGGGATTCCGCCTCGTAGCCGGTGGGCAGGCCCATGAGGTAGTGGTCGAAGAAGCGCAGGAGCTCACCGAGAAGGGGAAACTGCGAGGCGGCCTCGGCACGCCAGGGCGAGACATTGCTGCGCGCCCCATGATCCCAGGGGCCGAGCAGCAGATGCACGGGATTATCCTTCAGCGTCAGGAAGCGGGCGATCGCCGCATTGCTGAAGCCGGCACCGTCCATCCAGCCGGAGGTCGCCAGCACCGCCACCTCCTTCCGCAGATTTTCGCTGTAGGCATAGGGGCTGAAGGAGGCGGAGCTGAAGCTGGGATCGTAGGGCAGGGGCTCCTCGCGGAAGCGGAACTCGGTGATGAAATCCGGCATGTGGAAGCTGCCGAGATGCTCATGCACCGCCTGCGCCAGCAGGGATCCATCCGCGTCCTCGTCCACCGGCGCCGGGCCACGCAGATCGGGGTTGGCGTAGTAGGCGATGTTCTTCAGCAGGTCGCGCCGGTCATGGTCCATCGCGATCATCAGGTCGTCATAGGCGCGCGACAGACGGTTCAGGAAGACACCGCCGGGATAGTAGTGGTCCTGCCATGTGTCCCACATGGCGAAGAGGGGCGCGATGGCCTTCACCGCAGGATGGCCCGTGCTGGCCAGGAAGTCCGACGCCGCACCGGGATAGGAAATGCCGGTGGCGCCGATGCGCCCGTCGGACCAGGGCTGCGCCACCACCCAATCGGCGATCTCGCGGCTGTCCTCCCGCTCCCGCGGGGAGCGGAAGCTGTCCCGCGTGCCGAAGCTCGCCCCGGTGCCGCGCACATCGACGACAACCGCGGCGTAACCGCGTGGAACGAGGAAGCGAACGAACTTGCTCGCATTCGGGATCGGATCGGCCGTGCTTCCGGGCGCGATCGAGAAGCGGCGGTAGTAGGGGGTGAGGATCAGCACGGCGGGAACCGGTCCCGTGGCGCCTTCGGGCAGCCAGGCGTCCAATGCGATCCGGCAGCCATCGCGCATGGTGACGTAGAGCGACAAGGGCCTGTCCGGCAGGGCGAACCCGGCGGGACGGCTGGCCATGTATGCGCCGGGTGTGACGCGCCAGGCGGTGCTGTCCAGGTCGGTGTCGCCCATCGGTATTATGTCTCCCCAGCTTTGGGCGTGATGTTCCCCGTTTTGGCACGGGTTGCCCAGGGGTGGTGCGGAGCGGCAGGCGCATGACGCTCCTGAAGCCGTCCGGGCCGGGAATGGCGGTTTGCGGAGTGACCCGCAGTCTTGCCGGCCGGGTAGGGCGGGTTCAGCTGCCGGCAGCTGCCCCGCGAAGGGGTTGCCCTCGACCATCGGATCGCTCTCTTGCCCCCACCGCCGAACCGGCATGGCAGCAGCGCTGTTCTGGCTTCGACTCCTGGCCCGCGAAATGCCTCGGGTTGCGCGAGCTCCCTGGAAACATCGGGCGCGAGTTCGTAAGGAGTTGTTTGGGGGCAGCCGTGATCGCCGCTCCCGATAGCGGCGGGGAAGCCGGCACACGCTCGCGCGGGGTGCCGCATGAGCCACTGCTCAGCAGGAGACAAAGTTTGCGGAAGCCGAACTATAGCCAGGAGCGGGCCCAGCGGGAGCGCGAGAAGGCCGAGAAGACCAGAGCCAAGGAGCAGAAGAGACAGGAGCAGCGGGACGCGAAGGCGGGCATCCTGCCGGATAACGCCGAAGGCGAGAGCCGGGGCTCACCGGACGAGCAGAGGTAAGCCCGGTCCCGAACGCCGCGCCCATGGGCCTGCGTTCCGCTGCGCGGCGGAGGTATGGATCTGATGGTGCGCTGCCGCAACGGGCGGCCCGCTCCGCTTACCCTCGCTTGGGTTCCTGGTGCTCGCACCGGATGAAGCCGGGCCCGAGCGGTGCGCCGCAATGCGGGCACCAGCCCTGCAGGGCGCAGACCGGCGAGGCGCTCTCATGCGCCTCGGCGGGCGGGGTGCCACGCTCTGCTTCGTCACGCCGGGCGCAATCGGCTCGCGGGGTGGGATCCGGCATCGGGCACCTCCTTCGGACTTCAGCGTGGCGCCGCAGCGCCGGGCTGTGCGGCGGCTATCGTCGCCGCACCACGAGCGTGATCATCATCACGATCACCATGATGATAACGCCGGTGCGGTTCTCGGCGATCCAGGCCAGCGCGGGTTCGATCAGCACGCGTCTTCTCCTCGGGCCATCGCCGCCCCCTGTCTGTAGGCAGGGCGGAGCCGTCGGGCAAATCCCGACAGGGGAGGCATCGGGCCAAGCCACCCCCGTGTGCCGGCGTCCACCGCCCCGCCTAATCCCCCTGGTGGATCGCAGCCCCGAGCAGGCCTGTATGCGGGCGGATCACCTGGGTGATCGGCACGGCTTCCAGATAGGCCGAGAAGCGCCCCTTCGCCGTGAAGCCCTGGTGCAGCGACACGGGATCCAGCAGGGGCCCCATGTTCCGGCAGAGCCCGCCCGTGACATAGACCCCGCCCTCCGCCATCAGCGTGAGAACCAGGTCTCCGGCGGTGGCACCGAGGATGGCGGCGAAGATCCGCAAGGCTTCCTGGCAGACCGGGCAGTCACCCGCCTTCGCGCGCTCCGTCACCTCGGGCGGGGTGCTGAAACGCAGGTCGTGCCCGTCCATCGCCGCCACGCCATTGGCGATCCGGAGCAGCCCCGGGCCGGAAAGCAGGCGTTCGGTGGAGACATGCCCGAATTCGGGCCGCAAGGCCTCCAGCAACCTCGCCTGACGCTCGTCCTGGGGGGAGAAGGAGGCGTGGCCTGCCTCGCTGGAGAGAACGCGGGCCGATTCTCCATCCCCGACGAGAAAGGCCACTCCCAACCCCGTACCCGGCCCGATCACCACCCGGGGCCGCCCGGCCCGCGCCCGGCCTGGCTTGAGCGGCCGCAGGTCCTCCGCGCCCAGCCCCCGGATGGCGGAGGCCTGGGCCACGAAATCATTGATGACCACCAGCCGGCGGAGGCCCAGCCGAGCCTGTGCCTCCGGGATGTTGAAGCGCCACGGGCTGTTGGTGAAGGCCACCTCATCCCCCAAAACGGGGGTGGCGACGGCAAAGACCGCCTCCTCCACCGAGCGACCGCCGAGATAGGCGAGCGCCGCATCCACCAGGCCGGGATACTCGGCCACCGAGAGCTTGCGCTCCTCCACGGGCGCGCCGCCGGGCTCGCAAACCGCAAAGCGGGCATTGGTGCCGCCGACATCGGCGATCAGGCGGAGGCTCACGCCGTCACCTCCGGAAGGTTGGCGATGGGCACCTGCCGTATGCGCGCCCGAAGGGCCTGCACATCCTCCCGGCCGGGATGAGCGGTGCCGGCATTCGAAACCGCCGCCGCGCCCGCGGCCACGCCCCAGGCAAAGGCATCCCTCGGGTCCCGCCCCCGCGCCAATTCAAGGGTCATGGCGGCCAGAAAGCTGTCCCCCGCGCCCACCGCGCCGCGCACCACGACGTCGAGCGCCGGCAGGCGGAGCACCCCATCCGCCGTGGCGAGGAGGGCGCCGTCCCGCCCCAGCGTGACCGCGACCAGGCGCACGCGGCCGGAGCGCGCCAGGTCCATCGCGGCCCCTTCCAGCGCCGCCGGATCCCGCAGCTCCCGCCCGATAAGGGCTTCGAATTCGCCGAGGCTCGGCTTCACCAGCTCGATGCCGCCCTTTTCGACCGCGGCCCGCAGCGCCTCGCCCGAAGTGTCCAGCACGAGCTTCGTGCCGCGCCCTGCGGCCAGGGCGGCGGCCTGCGCGTAGAAATCCGCGGGCACGCCGGCCGGCAGGCTGCCGCTGGCCACGAGCCAGCCGCCTTCTATCTCCTCGATCACCGCCAGGGCGGCGCCCCATTCAGACCCGAAAACCTCCGGCCCCTCGGGAACGAAGCGGTATTCGAGCTGGCTCGACTGGTCGAGCACGGTCTGGCTGATGCGCGTGCGCCCGGCGATGGGAATGCTGCGCCGGGGAACGCCGGCTTCGTCGAGCAGCTCCTCCAGGAAGTGGCCCGTGACGCCGCCGGCCAGGATGACGGCCAGGGTTTCCCCCCCGAGCTCGCGCACGACGCGGGAGACGTTCACGCCGCCGCCGCCGGGATCCTGGCGCTCCGCGAAGGTCCGCACCTTCCGCACCGGCTGCACGGTCTTGGCCTCGCAGGCCAGATCGATCGTCGGGTTGAGCGTCAGTGTGGTGATCAGGGGGGGCATCGGGAATCTGGCTCTCCTGGCTCGGGGGCCGGCGCGGGGCACCGGCCGGGCTGCGCGCGGTCCTGCGCCCGCCGCCCCATCCCGGCCATCGCGCCCGGCCTGGTCAAGCCGGTATGGCCGGCGGCGCGGCCCTTGCCATGGAATGGCGATCTGCCGATGAGAGCCGCTGGGGCGGATGGCGAGCCACCCGTGCCCGCGGGCAACGCGCCGGGCCGGTCATGGTTCCCGGCGGCCTCCTCTGTCCGGCGATGCGCGCCATGGGCAGCGGACGGCCGCCGCTTCGGCGCCGGTCCTCCGGAAGAGCCGCATCCGGGGATCTATGAAAGCAGGAATGGCCGGGTGAAGCTGCGCATCATGGATGGCGGCCGGGCCAGGCCGGGACAGCACAGGACACACGACATGAACCCTGCCATGCCGCATGACGCGCCGCTTCCGCCCGATGAGCATGAGCTGCACTACAACCCGCAGCGGGCCTTCCCGGATTTCGCCAGCTATCGCGAGCGGCGCGCGCCGGTGAACGACGCGGCGCATGCCACGCTGCGCAAGGAAGCGGACATCGCCTATGGCGAGCATCCCCGCCGGCGGCTCGATATCTATCCGGCCGGCCGCGCTGGCGCGCCGGTGCATGTGTTCTTCCATGGCGGGTACTGGCGCGCGAACGACAAGGAGAGCTTCGCCTTCGTCGCGCGGGAACTGGTGCGCAACGGCATCACCGCCGTGGTGCCGAACTACGAGCTCTGCCCCGGCTCCACGCTGGACGGAACGGTGGAATCCGCCATCGCCGCCGTGGAATGGACCCGGCGGCACATCGCGGAGCATGGCGGCGATCCCATGGCCATCAGCCTGTCTGGCCATTCGGCGGGCGCGCATCTCTGCGCCGCGGCGCTGGCGGCGGATTGGCGGGGCAGGGGGGTGGATCCCGGCTTCCTGCGCGGGGCGGTGATGATCAGCGGGATCTTTGATCCCTCCCGGGCGATCGGCACCAGCGTCAATGCCGATCTGTGTCTCACGCCCGAGCTCGCCGCGCGGCACGACCTGGAACGCCGCGCGCCGGTCGCCGACTGCCCCGTGCATCTCTTCGTCGGCGGGCGGGAGCCCTGGCGCTGGATCGACCTCACCTTCCGCTACGCGCACAATCTGCGCCGGCATGGCGGTGACCCGGAGGTGCATGTGCTGCCGGGCTACAACCATTTCGACATTATCGACCAGTACATGGAGCCGGGGAGCCCGGTCCTGCGGGCGGTGCTGCGCTCTGCGCTCGGCCCGGGGCAGGAGCCCGCGCCCGGCGCGGCGGGGCCCTGAACATCCGCAGCGCGTCCCGGGAGGGATTCCGCGCCGCCGTTTATCACCCCGTCGGGCGGCGCCGCAGCGCGATCGGCAGCAGCGCCACCACGAGCAGGATGTTCAGCACCGCCCCGGCGCAGAGCACGGCCAGGGTCGTCGTCACGCCGAAGCCGTCGAGCAACCAACCGCCGATAGCCGGGGCGGCGGCTTGCGCCACCAGCACCGGCATGGCCATCCGGCCCATGAGGATGGCGTAGCCTTCCCGCCCGAAGAGCGCGAGCGGCACGGTGCCGCGCGCGATGGAGCGGATGCCGCTGCCCGCGCCGTAGAGGATGATCCCGGCCGCCGCCACCGCCATGTCTCCCACCAGCATGCCAAGCCCGATGGCGACCAGGAGGGTGGAGGCGAGAAGGCTCCAGATCGGGTGCAGGCGCCGCCCCACCAGCATCTCCAGCACCCGCGCGCCGACCTGGCTCGGGCCGATCAGCGTGCCCAGCGTCACCGCCGCGGCCAGCCCCAGGCCGCGCGCCTGCAGCAGCGTGAGGAGATGGACCGAGACCACCGTCATCACCACGGCCGCAAGGGTGAAGCCGGCCGCCAGCAGCAGGAAGGCGAGGCGCTGCCCGGGTTGGACGGAGCCCACCGGCGCGCCGGGCCCTTTGCTGGCCGGGGCGGCGCGTGCCTCCTCGCGCGGGATGCCCAGAAGGTAGAGCGGCAACACCACCGCGAGCAGGATGGCGGCATAGGTCAGGCAGGTTCCGCGCCAGCCCAGCCACTCCACGAGGAAGGCACTGAGCGGCCAGCAAACCGTGCTCGCGAAGCCGCCGAACAGGGTGACCTGGGTGATGGCACCGCGGGCATCCTCGCCATAGAGGCGGCCGAGGGTGGAGAAAGCGGGATCATAGAGCCCGGCCCCCATGCCCAGCCCGATGATTCCCCAGGCCGCGACAAAGACGGGCAGGCCCGGTGCCAGGCCGAGCATGAGAAGCCCGAGCGCCAGCAGCACCGCGCTGGTGGCGAGGACGGGACGCCCGCCATGCCGCTCGATCAGATGGCCGATGCGCGGGGAAGCGAGGCCCGAGACCAGCATGCCGAAGGATAGTGCGCCCATGACCCAGGACAGCGGCCATCCGGTATCGGCGGCAACCGGCCCGGCCAGCACCGCCAGCAGGTAGTAGGAAGAGCCCCAGGCGAGGATCTGGCTGATCCCGATCGCGGAGACCACCCCGAGCCTGGAGGGGGCGGGGGGAAGGCCCGCCGGGCCCGCATCCGCCATGGCGCCGCTCATGGAGCGTGCTCAAGCGGAGCGGCGGAAAGAGGGCCGGGTGCCAGCAGATGCGCCGCGGCGGCGAGCCTCACCGGGGCGGCGCCGATGACCGCAATCGGCAGGGGGCTGTCGGCCGGCCGTGATGCGTGCGGGGTGGCGCGGCGGCTGGTCATGCCCGCTCCTTGGGGGAATACCCATCGCTGGACGATGTATCGGGATGAGAACGGGGCGTTAGCCGCATGGGCAGCCCTTTTCGCCTCGCCGGGTCTCGTCCGCACGCCCGGTCTCCAGAAGGGCGGCCGTCGCGTCCATCCAGGCGCCCAGGCCGGTGCGGAAGGCCTCCCGGCCCTTCTCCGTCAGCGTATAGACCTTCCGTTCCCGCCCCGAGACGATCTCTGGCTGCGCGGTCAGGTACCCGCCCTGCTCGAACTCCCGGAGAGTCGGGTAGAGCGCACCTTCGGAGGGGGAGCAGCATCCGCGCGTCGTGCGCTCCACGGCCCGCGCGATGTCGTAGCCATGGGCCGGGCCGTCATGCAGCACCTGCAGGACGAAGAAGCGGCTCAGCGCCATTTTGATCGTCCCTGCCCAATAGGCAGGGTCGGTAAAGTCCGGGCTTGGCCGTGTGGAGGCGATGGCGGGCCGGCTGGGCATGGACGGAGCCTATGCCTCGGCATCCGAGGTATCAAGCGCGGAGCGCTGGCTTCGAGAGGCGGGAAGGGGGGACCCGCGTCCTCCCCGCTCCCCTATCACCGGATGCCGCGCTACCCGCCCAGTGCCATCGCTTCCCTGGAGGGTTCCGCCGCCGCGTCGCCCCGCGCCATGTGGCGGGCGGCGATATAGCCGAAGGTGAGGGCCGGCCCGAGGGTGATGCCGCCGCCGGGGTAGTTCCCGCCCATGATGCTCGCCATGTCGTTGCCGGCGGCATAGAGGCCGTGAATGGGCTGCCCCGCCTCGTCCAGCACCTGCGCATCGCCATTCGCGCGCAGCCCGGCGAAGGTGCCGAGATCGCCCACCACTACCTCCACCGCATAGAAGGGGCCCTGCGCGATCGGTGCGAGGCAAGGATTGGGCTGGAATTCCGGATCGCCGTTGAAGCGGTTATAGGCGGTGGAACCCTTGCCGAAGGCGCGGTCCTCGCCCCGCGCCATGTCGCTGTTCCACTCGGCTATAGTGGCTTCCAGCCCTGCGGGATCGATCCCTGCCGCGCGCGCCAGTTCCGCGACCGTCTTCCCCGCCTTGAGATAGCCCGACCGGATATGCGCGCCATGGGGCACGGGAAAGGGCTTCACGAAGCCCAGCCCGAAGCGCTTCAGGAAGGGCTGGTCCACCACCAGGAAGGCGCGCGCCGCCTCGCCCGGCTTCTGCGCGGCGAAGAGCGCCTGGATAAAGTCGTGGTAGGAATTCGCCTCGTTCACGAAGCGCCTGCCATTCGGCAGCACGGCGATCAGCCCGGGCTTGGCGCGATCGATGAAATGCGGGAACACGCCCCAGCTTCCATCCTTGCGCGGCACGCGGGAGACCGGGACCCAGGCCGCGGCATTGGGATAGCCCTGCTCCACCACCGCGCCCACGCCTTCGCCCAGGCGCAGGCCATCGCCGGTATTGCCGGCCGGGGCAGGGGAGAAGTGGCCTGTGTTCGCCTGGTCATGCGGGAACATCGCCCGGCGGCGATCCTTGTCCTGCGGGAAGCCGCCAGCGGCGAGAACGACGCCGCGGCGGCTGCGCACCCGGATCTCCTTGCCCTCATGCCGCACCACCGCGCCGCGCACGGCCGCGCCCTCTCGTTGAAGCCGCAGGGCGGGGCTGTCGGTCCAGACCTGCACGCCGCGGTCCAGCGCGCTGCGGAACAGCCGCGCGGCCAGAGCATTCCCATTGGTGAGCAGCATCCCCCGCCCGTTCAGCAGCAGGTCGCGCGCATGGGAGGTGAGGCGACCCGCGACATAGGCCGCCGAGGCGAGGGAGCGGGTGACATTGAAGAAGTGCTTCAGCTCCGGCCCTGAGCCGATCATCAGCCCGACGAAGGTCAGCTCCGGCAGGGGCGGGCGCAGGCGCTTCAGTTCCCCGCCCAGCCCCTGCGCGCGATAGGGCTGTGCCTTGATGGAACGCCCGCCGGACCGGCCGCCCGGTGCGGTGGGGTGGTAATCGGAAAAGGCCGAGGCCGGCTCGAACCGCACCGCCGTCTCGCGGTGGAAGAAGTCCACCGCTTCCGGCCCGGCCTCCAGGAAGGCATCCACGGCGTCCGCGTTGAAGTGGTTGCCCGCCTCATGCCGCAGATAGGTGCGGGCCTCCTCCACGCTGTCCTCGATGCCGTCCTCGCGGGAGACGGGGTTGTTCGGCACCCAGAGGAAGCCGCCGGAAAGGGCGGTGGTGCCACCGACATAGGGCTCCTTCTCCGCCACGATCACCGAGAGGCCGCGCGCCGCCGCCGCTACCGCCGCCGAAAGCCCGCCCGCGCCGGAGCCGACCACCAGCACGTCGCATTCCACCGTGTCGGTCATGCCGTTTCCTCCTTTTCCGAAAGGGCGCCGCGCGCCACCGCATCGCGGCGCGCCCGCAGGACCTCGCCCATCTGCTGTTCGCGCCTGGCCAGCCAGACGCCGTGGCGTTCCGGCCAATCCGCGTAATCCTCTTCCAGGCCAAGCTGTTCCGCTGCCCGCCTGGCCCAGTAGGGATCGCGCAGCGCCTCCCGCGCGATCGCGACCAGATCCGCCTGGCCCGCGCGCAGGATCGCCTCTGCCTGCGGTCCATCCAGGATCATGCCGACGGCCTGCGTGATCACTCCCGCGCCGTGCCGGATGGATTCCGCGAAGCCGGTCTGGAAGCCCAGCCCACGCGGAACGGTGATGCGCCGCGTCTCCTCGGTCAGCCCGCCGGAGGACACGTCCACCACATCCACGCCGCGCTCCTTCAGCGCCCGCGCGAGCTGGATGGAATCCCCGATCCCCCAGCCGCCCTCCGCGCCATCCACGGCCGAAATCCGGCAGAAGACCGGCTTGTCCGCCGGCCAGGAGGTGCGCACCCGGGCGGCGATCTCCAGCGCCAGCCGCATCCGCCCGCCGAGGTCGCCGCCATAGGCATCCGTGCGGCGGTTGGAGAGGGGGGAGAGGAAGCTGGCGACGAGATAGCCATGCCCGAAATGCAGCTCGATCACATCGAAGCCTGCCGCCTCGGCGCGCCGCGCCGCCGTGGCGAAATCCTCCGTCACCCGCGCGATGGCGGTCTCGTCCATCGCCTCCGGCACGCTCCATTCCGGACCGGCGGCAAGCGCGCTCGGGCCGAGGCGTGCCCAGCCCCGCGCGGCCAGCTCGTCCGCCGTGAAGGCCCGCCCGCCATGCCAGAGCGCCTGGCTGCCTGCCTTGCGCCCGGCATGGGCCAGCTGCACGCCGATGGCCGCGCCCTGGCCATGCACGAAGTCCACCACGCGGCGCAGGGGCGCCACTTGCGCGCCGTTCCAGAGCCCGAGATCGGCCACCCCGATCCGTCCTTCCGGGGAGACGGCCGTGCTCTCCGTCAGGATCAGCCCCGCCCCGCCGAGCGCGAATTTGCCAAGATGCACGAGATGCCAGTCCGTCGCGCATCCGTCCTCCGCCGCATGCTGGCACATGGGGGAGATGACCACGCGGTTCCGCAGCCGCAGCCCGCGCAGGTCTATCGGGGAGAAGAGGAGGGGAGGTTCCGCCATCAGAGCACCGGATGGACCTCGACGAGGAAGGTCGTGATCTCCGCGATGAAATCGAGCGCGTGGCGCTGCGATACCTCGGCCGCCTGCGAGGCGAAGGCCGCCTTCAGGTCATCCAGGCTGCGGAACCACATCTCCACCACCCCATCGACGGGCAGTGCCTCGTAGTCCGTCGCGCGCCCCGCCTGCCGTGCGACGACGAGGTTCTGCGTGTAGCCCGCGAGGCCCGGAAACCTGCCCACGGCCTCTGCGTGGAAACCGAACCATTCTTCCCGGAAGCGTGCGGCATCGATATCCGGCCGCCGCCGCAGCAGCGACATCCGCTTGACCAGCGGCCCCTCCGCCACGGGCACCACCGCGTTCGGCTCGGTCACGAGGATGCCCCGCAGGATGGCGAAGCGGTCGTTGTCCGGCCCTATCGGGTTCATCTCCGGCAATGCGGCCGCGGCATCCATCGCGGCGCGGTCGTCGAAGGAAAGCTGCGAAATCCCGTCCAGCTCCCACCCGCCCCGCGCATGGTCGATGGCCAGTTGGGACCGGTCCGTCACCAGGTTCTGCTGGTACCGACGCAGCCCGGGCAGGCGCGCCGCCAGGGGCCCGTGCACCTCGCGCCAGTACTGGCGGAAGTGATCCGGCCCGATATCCGGCCGGCGCTCCAGCAGGCCCATGCGGATGATCATCGCCGTCAGACCGCCAGGTAGCCGCCATCGACCACCAGCGTGCTGCCGGTGACGTAGCTCGACATGTCGGATGCCAGGAACACCACGGGGCCCACCAGCTCCTCCGGCTCGCCGTAGCGGCGCATGGGGATGCGGGCGAGGAAGCGTTCTGAACGCTCGGGGTTGAGGCGCGTGGCCTCGGTCATCCGCGTGGCGAAGGTGCCGGGCGCGATGGCGTTCACCCGTACGCCGTCCGGCGCCAGTTCCTGGGCCAGCGCCTGGGTCAGCGCACGCACCCCGGCCTTGGAGACGGGATAGCTGACCGATGTGTTGGTGGAAACGAAGGAGGCGATGGAGGCGATGTTCACAACCCTGCCCTTGCGGCGCCGCAGCGCGGGAAGGAAGGCGCGGGTGACGTTCATAGTGCCGCGCAGGTTGATGTCCATGGCCGCGTCCCAGGCGCGGTCCAGCGCATCGTCGTCGACGCTGTGGCGAGGACAGACCCCGGCATTGTTCACGAGCACGCTTGGATCGCCCAGCTCGGCTTCCAGGCGGGCGGCCAGGTTGCGGCAGGCCTCCAGATCCGTAACGTCCAGCTGATAGGCCCGGGCTTCCCCGCCGATTCGCGCGGCCGTTTCCCGGGCCAGCGCGGCATCGATATCGGTGACCACCACCCCCGCGCCATGCTGCGCCAAGCCAGCGGCCATGGCGGCCCCGTTGCCCTGGCCGGCCCCGGTGACGAGGGCGAGATGTCCCGCAAGCAGCATGCGCGCCGTTCCTTCCCCTGCCGCGGCACCTGCTCCGGGCACCCGCTGGCCGGCATTCTCTTCTGGAAGATGCCGGGGCCAGGGGATCACGGTGCGAATGCATTCGCAAGGGACAAATCGTCTCCACTGAGACGTTTTGTTCATTGCATATCGCTTCGGTGGCACTTAGCCTTCCCGCAGATCGGGCATCCAAGACCCGGCAGGACCCCGGGAGAGGGCAGACCATAGGCCATGCCGCCGTCCAGCCCTCCGCCCGCCTGAACCATCCGTGCAGACGGCCGCCGCGAGGCGAAGGAGGAGGAAACCATGAAGGCTTACCAACCGACACGGCGTGACATCGGCCGCGGCGCCCTTGCCGCTCTGCTGGCCGCACCGACAATTTCCGGACGGGCCCTGGCGCAGGGCCAGCCCATCAAGCTTGGCTTCAATGGCGACCTTGCCGCCTCGCCCTCCGCCCAGTCCGGCCGCGCCGCCGTTGTGGGCATCGAGGCCGCGATCGAGGACCTGAACAAGGAAGGCGGCGTCCTCGGCCGCCCCTTCTCGCTGGTCATCCGCGACGACCTGTCCCAGCCGCCCAAGTCGATCCAGAACATGAGCGACCTGATCGACAATGAACGCGTGGTCGCCGTGCTGGGCCCGACCAATTCGGGCAACGCGCTCGCCTGGCGCCACATCCCGAACCAGAAGCGCATTCCTGTCATGGGCTGCATCGGCTCGGCGACCGATATCACCAAGCCCATGCGCGAAGGCGCGGACAACTACATGTTCCGCGTGGGCTCCGTGGACCGCACCCAGGTCGTCACCATCATGGGCTATGCGAAGAAGAACCCCCGCACCGGCAAGATCGGCTTCCTGACCGAAACCACCGGCTACGGCCAGGGCGGGCTGAAGGACCTGCAGGAGGTCGCGCAGGCGCAGGGCATGACGCCGGTGGCGAACGAGAAGTTCAACGTCAACGACACCGACATGACCTCCCAGCTCTCCAAGCTCCGCTCCGCCGGGGTGGAGACGGCGCTGGTCTGGGCGCAGGGCACGCCGATCGGCCAGCTCATGCGCAGCATGGAGAAGATCAACTACTTCCCCATCGTGCTGACGAGCTGGGCCGCGGATAATCTCAGCTTCATCAACGCCGCCGGCCCGCAGCTGGCGGAGAAGCCCATCTTCCTCCGCACCGTCTCCGAGGAGCGCACGCCGCACCAGCAGGCCTTCTTCGACCGCATCCGGCCGAGGATCGACGCGGATTCCGCCTTCTCCTTCGCCGTGCATGGCTATGACGGCACCATGCTGCTCGCCCGTGCCATCCAGCAGGCCGGCCGCACCGATGGCCCGGCCGTGAAGGATGCGCTGGAGGACCTGCGCGGCACGCTGCAGGGCTATGCCAAGACCTACGAGAAGCCGTTCAGCAAGACGGAGCACGACGCCCTTGGCGCCGCCGACCAGCGCTGGACCTGCTGGCGCGACGGCAAGCTGGCCGCGTATTCGGACGAGATCGTGCGCGGCCTCCGCCCCGAGGACTTCAAGGGCTGATCCCCTGCCGGGCCCCGGTTGATCCGGGGCCCGGTTCCGCATACCGGCCAGGAGGACCGCGCCCGTGCTGGCAACCATGCTGCAGGCCCTGGTGAGTGGGCTGGCGATCGGCGGCGTCTATGCGCTGATCGCGCTCAGCTTCAGCATCACCTTTACCACCACCCGCACGCTGAACTTCGCCCAGGGCGAGTTCATCGGCGTCGGTGCGTTCCTCGGTGTCACCGTGCTCTACGCGCTCTCCGCGGGCGGGGAGGGGGGCAGCTTCGCCGCCCTGGCGCCCGCCGCGTCCTCGGGCTGGCGGTTTCCGGCCGCCACCCTGGCCGTGGGCGCGGTGCTGGGAACGCTGGGCCTGCTGCTGTTCCTCGCGGCCATCCGCCCCTTCGCCGGGAAGCCCGGCATGTCCTGGGTGATGAGCACCATCGGCTTCGGCATCATCCTGCAATCCCTTGGCCTGGCTGTCTGGGGACCTGCGCCGGTCAACATGCCGTCCCCCTTCGGCGATGACGTGCTGCGCATCGGCGGCGCGGGCGTGCGGCCGCAGGAGATCGCGGTGCTGGTCGTGGCCGTGCTCCTGATGCTCGGCCTGGACATCACGATGCGCCGCACGCGGCTGGGCAAGGCGATGCGAGCCGTCGCCTATGACCCGAACGTGGCCGCGCTGATGGGCATCAACGTCACCGGCATCATGCTCGGCGCCTTCGCCCTCTCCTCCGCGCTGGCCGGGGTGGGCGGGGTGCTCGTCGCCCCTATCGCTTCCGCATCGTTGTTCATGGGCATGGGAATCGCGCTGAAGGCCTTCTCCGGCGCCATTCTCGGCGGGCTGGACAACCCGCGTGGCTGCATCTTCGGCGGCTTCGCCCTCGGCCTGCTGGAATCCGGCGTCGCCCTCTGGCAGGCGCAGTGGCGCGAAATCGCGATCTTCCTTCTCATCATCCTCGTCCTGGCCATCAAGCCCAACGGGCTCTTCGGCCGGCGCGCGCTGGACAAGGTATGACGCCCATGCGCCATGCACTCGCCGCCATCCTTGTCGCCGCCGCCGCCGCCGCCGCGGTCTCCTTCATCAGCAACGACTTCTATCTCCGCATCCTCTTCAACATCGGCGTCTACTTCCTCTGCGCCGCGGGGATGAACGTGCTGCTCGGCTATGCGGGGCAGAAGTCGCTCGGGCAGGCCGGGCTCTTCGCGGCGGGGGCGTACAGCGCCGCGCTGCTGACCACCTCCTCGCTCGATCTCGGCCCCTGGGTGGCCCTGCTCCTCGCCACCGTCATCGCCACGCTCTGCGGCGTGCTCATCGCCGCGCCATCTCTGCGTGTGCGCGGGCCGAGCCTGGCCATGGTCACGCTCGCCTTCGGCATCGTGGTGGAAAAGCTGGTGACGGAGGCCGAGGTCTTCGGCGGTGCCATGGGGATCTACGCCATCAAGCCGCTGACCTTCGGCGGCGCGCCGCTGGACATGGCCGGCTGGGTCTGGCTTGTCATCGCGCTCGGCCTCGGGCTCCACCTGCTGCTGCGGAACCTCCTCACCGGCCGCTTCGGCCGTGCCTTCCTGTCGCTGCAGGCGGACGAGGTTGCGGCGAGCGCGGTCGGGGTCGCCGTCCTCCGCTACAAGGTGCTCGCCTTCGTCATCGCCGCCGCCACTTGCGGGCTCGCCGGGGCGCTGGTGGCGCAGCAGAACCAGTACATCAACTCGGACTTCATCAATTTCCATCTCTCGATCTTCATCCTGCTCCTCGTGCTCTTCGGGGGGGCGGGGACGCTGGTCGGGCCGCTGCTCGGCGCCGTGACCCTCACGGTGATCACCGCCCTCGTCGCCCGGTGGTCCTGGATCGAGCATTTCGTGCAGGGCGCGCTGCTGCTCTTTGCGCTCTATGTCATGCCCAGGGGGCTTGCCGGGGTGTTCCAGGGCCTGTTCCGCCCGCGCGGCACCGAGGCGGCGCGCCGCGCCGAGGCCCCCGCGCCGGATGCCAGGCTGCCCCTGCGCGGCGGGGCCGCGCAGGCCGGTGTGCCGCTGCTGGCGGCCGAGGGGCTCAACAAGGCCTATGGCGGCGTGCGCCCGGCGCGCGATGTCTCCGCCCGGCTCGTGCCAGGACAGATCCACGCGCTGATCGGCCCCAACGGCGCGGGAAAGAGCACGCTCATCAACATGCTTTCCGGCGTGGTCCGCCCGGATTCGGGACGCATCCTCTTCCAGGGCAAGCTGCTGAACTGGTCGGCGCCGCACGCCATCGCGGCGCGCGGCATCGCGCGCACCTTCCAGAACTTGCGCCTGTTCCGCGACCTGTCCGTGCGGGACAATGTCCTGCTCGGCCAGCACGCGCGGATGCGGAACGGCTTCCTCTCCTCTCTGCTCGGCCTGCCCCGGGCCGGGCGGGAGGAGCGGGCGGCGGAGGCGCGCGTGGCCGAAATCCTGCGCTTTCTCGGCCTTTCCGCCCTGGCGGATCAGCCGGCCGGCGCGCTGCCCTATGGCCTGCAGCGCCGGGTGGAGCTGGCGCGCGCCCTGGCCACCGAACCGCATCTTCTGCTGCTGGACGAGCCCGCGGCCGGGCTGAATCCGCAGGAGACCGCGGAACTGGGCCAACTCCTGCTCCGCATCCGCGACCAGGGCATCACCATCCTGCTGGTGGAGCACCACATGGACCTCGTCATGGCCATTTCCGACCATGTGACCGTGCTGGACTACGGCGAGACCATCGCAGAGGGCACGCCCGCCCTTGTGCAGGCCAACCCGCGCGTCATGGCGGCCTATCTCGGCACGGATGAGGCCGAAGCAGAGGCGCCGCATGCCGAACCCGAGCTGGCGGTGCGGGCATGAGCACGATGCTGGAGGTGCAGGGGGCCTGCATCGGCTATGGCCCGATCCAGGCCGTCACCGATGCGTCCATCCGCGTGGAGACCGGACAGGTCGTCGCGATCGTCGGCGCCAACGGCGCGGGCAAGACGACGCTGATGAAGGCCATCGCCGGGCTGCTGCCGCTCTCCGCCGGGCGCGTGGTGTTCGAGGGGCGGGACATCACCGCCATGCCCGCGCATCGCCGCGTCTCGGCCGGCATGGCCCTTTCGCCGGAAGGGCGGCAGGTCTTCCCCGACCAGACCGTGCGGGACAATCTGGAACTGGGCGCCTGGAGCCGCGACCTCGCCCCCGCCGCCATGGAGGCGGCGATCGAGGCGCAATACGCGCTCTTTCCCCGCCTGCGCGAGCGCCGGAACCAGATGGCGGTCACGCTCTCGGGCGGTGAGCAGCAGATGCTCGCCATCGCCCGCGCCCTGATGGGCGAGCCGCGCCTGCTGCTGCTGGACGAGCCGTCGCTTGGCCTCGCGCCGCTGGTGATCAGGGAGATCTTCGGCATCATCCGCGCGCTTCGGGCCCGCGGCATCACCGTGCTGCTGGTGGAGCAGATGGCCAACCTGGCCCTGGGCGTGGCCGACCAGGCCTATGTGCTGGAGACCGGCCGCGTCACCCTGTCCGGGACCGGCGCGGCGCTGCTGCAGCATCCGCAGGTGCGCGCGGCCTACCTCGGCGCGGGGCACTGACCGGCGGGGCGGGAGCGGGGCTGAGATAGCCCAGCTCCACCGAGAGGCGACGCGTGAGAGACAGCACGGCGGCGGGCTGCGGGCTGGCCGGGCCGCATTCCAGCGTGCCTGCATTGCCGATGGCGGTGATCGCCAGCTGCATCTGCCCGGAATGATCGAAGACCGGCGCGCTGATCGCGTTGATCCCCGGCACCGGCACGCCTTCGGTGGTGGAATAGCCCAGGCTGCGGATGGCGGCGATGTCGTGGTCCAGCCGCGCCTCTGTCGTGGCGCGCCCCACCTTGCGGTTCGCGCCGCCCGTGCCCTTCAGCTCCTCCTCCAGAAGTGGGCGCACCTGCTGCTGCGGCAGGAAGGCCGCGAAGAGCCGCCCCGTAGCCGTGCCGGTGATGGTGTAGACCGACCCGGCCCGCAGGTTCACATGGATGGGCTGGTTGGATTCATGCACCTGGATGATGGTCGGCCCATGGGTGCCCCAGACGGCCACTGTGACCATGAGCCCCATCTCGGCCGCGAACTCCGCCGCCGCCTGGCCGGCCATGCGCAGCGGGTGCGCGCTGCGCATCCGCGCCAGCCCCATCTGCAGGGCGAAGGGGCCAAGGGCGTAGCGCCCGCTTGCCTCATCCTGCTCCACCAGCCCCATCTTGCGGTAGGACAGGAGATAGGCGTGGGCCTGGGCCGGGGTGAGCTTCGCGGAGAGCGCCAGGTCCCGCAGCATGGCGGGCTGCCCCATGTCCACCAGAACCTGGAGCAGCCGCCCGCCCACCTCGATCGACTGGACGCCTCGCCCCGGAATCGTCATCGCCACTCGCTCCGCCTCAGCCCTGCACGGATCGCAACCGAGCCGGGGATGTTAGCGAAACATGGTGGACGAGGCACGCCCGGCCCGGCCGGCGGTCCGCCTTACCCCGCCTCGCGTGCCCAGCGGCGCTCGAACTCCCACACCTCCGGAAAGCCCATCAGCTCGTTCATCCGGCCGAAGCCATAGCTCTCCTGCGGCGGGAGAGCGTTGCTGTCGCCATGTTCCAGCAGATGGGTATAGACCCGCTCCAGCGCCGCGCTGACGGCCAGGAAGCCGACGGCCGGGTAGATCGCGATGTTGTAGCCGATGGCCTTCAGCGTCTCGGCCGGAAGGATGGGGGTGCGGCCACCCTCGACATTGTTGGCGAGCAGCGGCGCGTCGATCTCGCCACCGATCCGGCGCATCTCCTCCTCGCTCTCCGGGCTTTCGATGAAGATGATGTCCGCCCCGGCCTTGCGGTAGAGCTGACCACGCCGGATCGCCTCGTCGATGCCCAGGCCCGTGCGCGCGTCGGTGCGGGCGATGACGAGAAAATTCGGATCGCGCCGTGCTTCGACCGCCACCTCGATCTTCAGCGCCATCTCCTCGGCTGCGATCACGCGCCGGCCTGGCGTGTGGCCGCATTTCTTCGGCATCTCCTGATCCTCGATCTGGATCGCGGTGACGCCCGCGGCCTCGTAGCCCGTCACTGTGTGGCGCAGGTTCAGCAGCCCGCCATAGCCGGTATCGGCATCCGCGATCACCGGCGTGCGGCAGGACTGGGCGAAGCGCCCCATGCGCGCGACCATTTCGGTGTAGGTGGCGATCCCCGCATCGGCCACGCCGAGATGGGAGGCGACCGTGCCATAGCCCGTGGCATAGAGCGCCGTGAAGCCCATCCCATCCGCGACCCGAGCCGAGATCATGTCGAAGATCCCGGGCGCGACGACGAAGCTGCCTGCGTCCAGCGCAGCCTTCAGCCTTGCATCCGCCATCTCGTTTCCTTCCCTCTCGTTGGTCCTGCCCGCGCATCATGGCGCCATCGCGGCTGGCACGCCTATCCTCTTTCCCAGGAAGCGCTCCGGCTTGGTCGGGACCGATGCCGCCCGACGGGCTGCCGGCCGCCATATCCGGCGCCGGGGCTTCCGGGTGTCCCGGCGCGGGGCGAGGATAGGCTTCGCGAGCAGCCATTCTATAATCCGGCCATGAAACATTCCCGCCCGGAGGCCGCCATTGTCGGGGCCATGCCGGTATCCGCATGATCGGTCCGCCCGGCGCATCCCAAATCCGGGTGGCTGACACACTGGTCGCGCGGCCCGAGCCGCGCGCGCGCCGCGCCGCGGGCTGGTCCCCCGCCTTGCGCATGCTGATGGTGGGCAGCATCGCCATTCCCCTCCTGCTGCTCCTGCTCTGGGGGGAGCGCTCCTGGCGCATCGGAGAGGCGCGCGCGGCGGAGGAGGCGCGGCGCAACGCCGAACTTGTCCGCGAATTCGCGCTGGGCGTCGTCCGGACCCAGGAAGCGGTGCTCGGCCATGCCGCGGATATTGCCGCCACCGTGGAAGGCGAGGGCGCCGACGGCGCGGTTTTGCATGAGCGCCTCGCGGCGCTGGATGCCCAGACGGCCTCTGTCCTGAGTATCGTCATCGTCTCGCCGGATGGCGAGATCGTCGCTTCCAGCCGCACCCATCCCGTGCGGATCGACGTGTCCGACCGAAGCTATTTCCGCGAGCTGCGGGATGCGCAGCCCGCCGACACGGGAATCCGGCTCGATCGCCTGCGCCTGCGCCCCGCCGGGCAGGATGTGATCGTCGCCTCACGCCGCCGACCCGGACCCGGCTTCCAGGGGATCGTGCTCTCCACGATTCCGGTGGAGGCTTTCACGGACTTCTTCGGGCGCATCGCGGCCGATTCCCATGCCTCGGCCTCCCTTTTGCGGGAAGATGGCCTGCTGCTTCTGCGGCATGATCCGGACGCGCCGCCTGTGATGCTGCCGCCCGAGGTGCCTTCGAGGCAAGCCATCGCGAGGGCCGATTCGGGTCTCTACGAGGCCTATGCGCTCTCGGATGGCGTCACCCGGCTATATGGCTATGCGAAGGTCGCCGACCTGCCCCTCTACGCGAATTTCGGGGTGCCCCTGAGCACGGTGCGCCAGACCTGGCTGCGTGGCCTGCTGCCCGTGGGCGGGCTGCTCGCCCTTGCGGCCCTGCTGGGCTGCGCGGCCGTGCTGCAGGCCGTACAGGGCGTTCGGGCCGAGGTGGATCGCGGCCTTCTGGAGGAGGCGCGCCGGCGTGCGGAGTACCAGGAAACCCTGCTGCGGGAGCTGCACCACAGGGTCAAGAACAGCCTGATGACGGTGCAGGCCCTGGTCCGCATCCGCGGGGGCAATACCGGGGCGGACAAGGTGCTGCAGCAGCGGATCATGGCGCTGGGGCAGGTGCATGACCTTCTGCATGTCTCCGAGTTCGTCTCGCGCCTCGACCTCTCGGCCTTTCTCCGGGCCCTCTGCGCCAACCCCGCCGTTGCCCCGCCCGAGGGCGGGGTAACCGTCCACTGCGACACGGACCCGGTGGAGGTGGGCGTGGAGCAGGCCGTCCCGCTCTCGCTCATCGTCGTGGAACTGCTGACGAATGCCTTGAAGCATGCCTTTCCCAGCGGGCGCGCGGGGCGGATCACGATCGGGTTGCGGCATATCGGGGACCATGCCTGCCTTTCCCTGCGGGACGATGGCGTGGGGCTGCCGCCCGCCACCCAGCATGGGCGCCGCTCCGGCCTCTGGCTGGTGGAGCGGCTGGTCGGCCAGATCCAGGGCCATCTCGAAATCCGGCGACAGGGCGGGACCGAGTTCCGCCTGACCTTCCCCCTGCGCCTGGATCAACCTCCTGACGCCGTGGGCACCGGGGCCTGACGACCGGCCCGCCGCTACTCCGCGGGGGCGACGCGCTCGCCGCGCGGGGTATCCGCGGGCTTCTCCTCCTCCAGTCGCCGCAATTCCTCCGCCACCGCGCCGGGGGAGGGAGCGCTGCGCGCGACCAGGAGATAGAGCGCGGGCACGACGAACAGCGTCAGCAGCGTGCCCAGCGTGAGGCCGCCTGTCGTGACCAGCCCCAGGATCGTCTGGGATTCGGCCCCGGCACCCGAGGCAAAGGCGAGGGGCAGGGCACCCATCACCGTGGCCACCGATGTCATCAGGATCGGCCGGAGCCGCGCCGCGGAGGCTTCCAGCACCGCCTCCCGCGCATCCTTTCCCTCGTCGCGCAGCTGGTTGGCGAGTTCCACGATCAGGATGCCGTTCTTCGCGGCCAATCCCACCAGCAGCACCATGCCGATCTGGCTGTAGATGTTGAGGGTGAGGCCGAAGACCCAGAGCGTGACCAGCCCGCCCGCGACGGCAAGCGGCGCGGTGGCCAGCACCACCAGCGGGTGCAGGAAGCTCTCGAACTGGCCGGCCAGCACGAGATAGGCGAGCAGAAGCACCATCCCCAGGATGAGGAAGACGGTGTAGCCGGTCTCGCGATAGTCCAGGCTTTCTCCCAGGTAGCGAATCTGTGCCGCGGATGGCAATTCGCGTGCCGCGATCTCATCGAGCCGTTCGAGCGCGGTTCCCAGCGGGAGCTCGGGGGTGAGATTCGCCTCCACCGTCACGGCCGGCAACCGGTCCACCCGCTGCAGCTCGCGCGGTGCGCCGATCTCCTGCGTTGTCACCACTGCCGAGAGCGGGACCAGCCTGTCGCCCGCTCCCCGCGCGCGCACGAAGACATTGGCCAGGTCCTCCGGGCCGCGCCGATCCTCCGGGCGGGCCTGCAGCACCACCTCATATTCCTCGCCGCGGTCCGAATAGCGCGTGACCTCCAGCGAGCCGAACAGGATCTGCAGCGCATCGCCCACATCCTGCGCGGTGACGCCGATGGCGGAGGCGCGGTCGCGGTCCAGCCTCAGCTCGATTTGCGGCTTCGTATCCTTGTAGTTGGTGTCCAGGGCGACGAAGCCATTCACGCTCCGGGCTTCCCCCAGCACGGTGCGGGACCATTCGATCACCTGGCGGCGCTCGGTGCCGGTGATCACGAATTGCACCTGGCGTCCGCGCGTGCGCTGGCCGAGCTTGGGCGGGTTCACCGCGAAGGCGCGCACACCGGGGATGGCGGCCAGCTTTCCCTGCAGCTCCCGCTGCAGCTCCACCTGGCCCGTTTCCCGTTCATCCCAGGGCTTCAGCCGCAGGATCAGCCGCGCGGTGTTGGCCGGGCCCTGGGTGCCGCCGCGCCCGGGGACCACGATGCCCAGCACCTGCTCCACCGGCTTGTCCTCGCCGATATAGGCCTGGAGCATCGCCTCGATCTCCTCCACCTTCCGCGTCGTCTGCTCGTAGGAAGCGCCTTCCGGTGCCTCGACCACGATGCTCACCGCGCCACGGTCCTCGTTCGGCGCCAGCTCGGAGGGAAGGGACAGGAAGGCACCTACGCCCAGCCCGGCCAGCACCACCCCCGCCAACACCGCCGCCCAGGGGTGGGAGACTGAGGCCTCCAGCCCGGAGCGGTAGCGCTTCGCCGTCCAGTCCAGGCCGCGCGCGCCCCAGCGGGCGACCAGCCCCGGCTTCTCCTCGCGCCCGTCAAAGGCGCGGAACAGGCGGGAGGAAAGCATGGGACCCAGGGTCATGGCAGACAGGGTGGAGACCGCGACGATGGCGGCGAGAACCACGGCGAATTCGCGAAACAGCCGCCCGATATTTCCCTGGAGGAAACCCAGGGGCACGATGACCGCCAGCAGAACGGCGGAGGTGGCGAAGACGGCGGCGCCCAGCTGCCGCGTTGCGCGTGCCGCCGCCAGCACGGCCTTTTCCTTCTCCTGCTGCTGGCGCCGGCGGACATTCTCCAGGATCACCACCGCATCATCGACGCAGAGCCCGATGGCCAGCACAACGGCCAGGATGGTGAGCACATTGATCGAGTAGCCGAACGCGGCGGCAACGGCGGCGGCGGGGATGATGGAGGCCGGGATGGTCGCCGCCGGAATGATGGTGGCGCGGAAGGAGCCCAGGAAGAGGTAGATGACGAAGACGATGACGCCCACGGTCTGCACCAGTGTCGTCGCCACGTTCCAGAGGGTCTCGGAGATGAAGACGGATTCGTCATAGCCGATCTCCACCTGGATCCCCTCCGGCAGAAGGGGCCGCAGCCGTTCCAGCGCCGCCCGGACGCCCTGCGCCACCTCCAGCGTGTTCGCATTGGACTGCCGGACCACGCCCAACGAGATGGCGTCCTGCCCATCGAGCCGGAAGCCCGTGCGGTACTCCTCCACTCCGATCTCGACCCGGGCCACGTCGCCCAGCCGCACCCGGCCGGAAGGCGCCCCGGGGGCGGCGGGCGTGCCCTCCCGCAGCACCAGCTCGGCGAACTGGCGCGGCTCCGTGAAGCGAGTCACGGCGCGCAGGGTGATCTCCTGCCGCCCCGTTTCCAGCCTTCCCGCGGGAACCTCCAGGTTCTCCGCCCGCAGCCGGTCCGCCACATCGGCGGCGGTGATCCCACGCGCCGCCATGGCCTGGCGGTCCAGCCAGATCCGCATGGCGTAGCGCCGCTCGCCGCCGATCTGCACGCGGGCCACGCCGGGCACCGTGCCCAGCGCATCGACCATCACGCGGTCTGCGATGTCGGTCAGTTCCGCCGGGTCCAGCTTCTCGGCGCGGACCGAGAGATACATCATCGGGAAGTCATCGGCCGATGCCTTCTCGATCACGGGGTCCTCGATCCCCGCCGGCAGGTCCCGCCGCACGGCCGAGACGCGGTCCCGCACATCCGCCGCCGCCCCGTCCAGATCGGCGCCGGCCTGGAACTCCACCGTGATCTGCGCGGTCTCGTCCCGGCTCTGGGATCGGATGAGCCGCACATCGTCGATCCCGGAGAGGTTGTCCTCCACGATCTTCGTCACCTCGCGCTCCACCACCTCGGCCGGTGCGCCGCGGTAGATGACGGAGATGGAGACGACGGGCGGGTCGATATCCGGGTATTCGCGCACGGGCAGGGTGAAGGCCGCGCCGACGCCGATGGCGATCAGCAGCAGGTTGAGACAGGCCGCGAGAACGGGCCGGGTGACAGGCAGGTCCAGCAGGCGCATGGGTCAGCCCCGCCCCGCGGGGCCGGCCTGGGCCGTTGCGCCATCACGGCCGGCCGGCGCTTCTTCCTCCCGCGGGTTGATGGGCTGGCCATCCCCGACCTGGTCGCCCCCTTCGACCACCACACGGTCGCCTGGCGAGAGACCCTCGAGGATCTCCATCCGCTCGGGCTCGCGGATGCCGATCCTCACCTCGGCCCGTTCGGCCTTTCCGTCGCGCTCGCGATAGACGAAATGCGTCGTGCCCCGGAGCTGCACGGCGCGGGGCGGGACCGTGACCGCATCGGCCACGCGCTCCGTCGCCACGCGCAGGTTCACCAGCATCCCGGGCCTCAGCTCGCCATCGGGGTTGGGAAGCCGCGCCTCCACCTCCAGGGTGCGGGTGGCAGGGTCCACGCGCCCGTCCAGCGCGTGGATGCGTCCCTCGAAGCGCCGCTCGGGAAAGGCGGGGCTGGTGACCTCCACCGGTGCGCCGGGCCGCAGCCGGCCCATTTCCTGTTCCGGCACGGTGAAGCGCAGGGCGATCGGGTCCACCGCATCCAGCGTGGTCAGCGCCGTGCCGGCCTGCACGACCGAGCCGACGCTCACCCGGCGCAGCCCGACCCTGCCGGCGAAGGGCGCGCGCACCTCCGTGTCCCGCAGGCGGGACTCCGCGGCGCGCATCCGCGCCAGGGCCGCCTGCAGGCGGCGGCGGGCATCCTCCACCGTGGCCCGCGGCGTGTTGCCGGTGTGGAGCAACTGCTCACCCCGCTCCACCGCCTGTTCGATTTCCGCGGCCTCGGCGCGGGCGGCGAGCAGCTCCGCCTGCTGTTCGGCCGGGTCCAGCCTCGCGAGAACCGCGCCCTCCTCGACCCGCTGTCCTTGCTCGAACTCGATCTCGGTGATGCGGCCGGCCGTCGCGGTCGCCACGGTCACGCTGTCCACTGCCGCCACCGTGCCCACGGCTTCCACGCGGCGGAGGATCTCCTCCTGCCGGGCTTCCGCCAGAACCACGGGCGTGGGCGGGCGCTCCGGACGGGAGGCTTCCTCGGTACCGGGACGGAAATAGAACCAGGCACCGCCCCCCAGGCCAAGCGCCAGCGCCACCCCCAGGGCGATCTTCCCGACCCTACCCATCTGAACCGCCCTGTCCCGATAATCCGACCATGGCGGTCGGGCATTCCGTGCAACGCGGCACCACCCGGCCGGGTTGAGGAAAGGACACCAGACGACGGCCGAACCTGATGCTTCGCCCGGATCGGCGCCGGCTGTAGAACCGGTCCCATGCCCGTTCCCCCAGATGCCCGCCCGACCCTGGCCGCCCCGGACGACGATCCCTGGCTGTGGCTCGAGGAGGTGGAAGGCGAGCGCGCCCTGGCCTGGGTGCAAGGGCAGAACGCCGCCACCCTCTCCCGCCTGGCCGATGCGGCCTTCGAAGCGGACCGCGACGCCGTGCGCGCCGTGCTGGACCGGCCGGACAAGCTGCCCTTCGTCACCCGCCGGGGCGGCTGGCTCTATAATTTCTGGCAGGATGCCGCCAATCCCCGCGGCCTGTGGCGCCGCACGACGCTTGAGAGCTATCGCCGCCCCGAGCCGGAATGGGAGCTCCTGCTCGACCTGGACGCGCTTGTGGCGGCGGAGGGGGCGGATTGGGTCTGGCAGGGCGCCACCACCCTGCCCGGGACGCATGATCGCGCCATGCTTCGCCTTTCTCGTGGCGGCGGCGATGCCGTCGTGCTGCGCGAATTCGACCTGGCCGGCCGCCGCTTCGTTGAGGGTGGCTTCGCAATGCCCGAAGCCAAGGGCGGGGTGGATTGGCTGGATCGGGACACGCTGCTTCTCTCCGCCGCGCTGGGGGAGGGGATGGCCACCCGATCCGGCTATTCCCGCACCATCCGCCTGTGGCGGCGGGGCACGGACCCCGCTGCAGCCAAGGTCATCTTCGCATGCGACGAGACGCATATGGGCGCCTGGGGCGGGGTGGAGCGCGAGGGCGGCGAGCGCCTCGTCTTCATCGACCAGATCGGCTTCTACGATACCACCGTCCATATTGGCGACCGCAGTGGCCCCAAACAGAGGCTGGACCTGCCCGCAGATGCCGAGTTCCGGTGGCAGCGCGGCTGGATGGCGGTTCGTCCACGCAGCCCCTGGACGATCGGCGGCACCACCCATGCGCCGGACACGCTCCTCGGCATTGGCTTGGCTGAATTCCTGGCGGGGGATCGTGGTTTCCAGGTGCTTTTCACCCCGGGGGAGCGGCGCGCCCTGGAGGGCTTCTTCTGGTGCGACGGCCGGCTCGTCCTGTCCGTGCTGGACGAATTGAGGCCGGAATTCACGATCCTTACCCCAGGCGCGGGGGAATGGCGCGCCGCCCCCGTGCCGGGAATCCCGGCGGCGGGCGTGGCACAGCTATGGCCGCTCGATGCCGAGGCGGAGGAATCCGATGGCAGCCTTCTCCTGCGGCTGGAGGACCCGATCACCCCGCCCGGGCTCATGCTGACGGACCTCTCCCTTAAGCACCCCAGCTTGCTGCGCCGCTCCTCCCCCAGCTTCGACGCGGGCGGCCTGGTGGTCACGCGCCATGAGGCGGTTTCGGTTGATGGGGAGCGCATCCCCTATGTGCAGACCGGGCCCGCGGGCGCAGAGACGGGTGAGGCGCCTGTGCATCTTTCGGGCTATGGCGGCTTCCGTGTCTCAAGGCTGCCCCACTACCAGGGGATGATCGGGAAGCTCTGGCTGGAGAAGGGCGGCACGACCGTTGTTGCGAATATTCGTGGCGGCGGAGAATTCGGCACGCGCTGGCACGAGGCCGGCCGGCGGGAGGGCAAGCGGCTTTCCCATGACGACTTCGCCGCCGTGGCAGCCGATCTCGTGCGCCGCGGCGTCACGCGGCCCGGGCGCATCGCGGCAGAGGGGGGCTCGAATGGCGGTCTGCTGATCGCCAACATGCTCACCCGGTATCCCGAGCGATTCGGGGCGCTGTTCTGCACCATCCCGCTGATCGACATGCGGCGCTATTCAAAGCTGCTGGCCGGCGCGAGCTGGATCGCGGAATATGGAGATCCCGACAAGCCTGGGGACTGGGCGTTCCTGCAGCACATATCGGCCTATCACACGGCCGAGCCGGGCCGGCCCTACCCGCCCATCCTCATCGCCACCACCCGCCGCGACGACCGCGTGCACCCGGGACATGCGCGGAAGATGACGGCCAAGCTGCAGGCCATGGGCTACGAAGCCCTGTTCCACGAGCCGGCGGCGGGAGGGCACGGCTACGGGAAGGACAACGCCGAGGTGGCGAACTTCGCCGCCCTTGGGGCGGCGTTTCTGCGGCGTGCTATCGGGTGGATGGGGGAGGGCGCCGCGGAGTGGACATAGCAGCGCGGCCGGAGGGCAGTTTCATTCCTGCCATTCTGCCTTTATGGCCTGACTCGGAGCTTGCTGGTGGGGTTGTCAATGGCCCTGGAGAATACCCGATGCTCTCGCCCCGGAACGCCTCTCCCTTGACCGAACACGGCAGCGCCGCTGGTGTGGCCGTGTCGGTCGTGCACGTCTCTTCTGGAGTCGTGCGACACGGGGCGGCGGAAGTGGAGGTCGGCTGCGACCCCTCCCTGATCCGCTTCCTGACCCTACAGGCCATTGATGTCGAGGGGAGAGTGATCGCGCAAACGGGATTCAACGAAGCTAGGGTGTCCATACTCGGCGCTACGGCTGCTGCGCGTCTGCCCCTACCAGAGGATCGACCGGTGGGAGCGTTGAGGGTTGTCCCTGCGGGTGCTGAGGCGGAGGTGGAGTACACCCCTGATTTCCAGCTACATCGCCTCTTTTTCGCGTCACCGCAGGCTTTTGCGGCCTCAAAAGTAGCTCGGCGCCGTGGCGAACGCCCGCGGGACAAAGAGACGCACCTCTATATGGTTCGGCAGATGGCCCGCGCATATGCAGTCACGTCGAAAGGGAAGGAAAGCGAGCTCACGGTCACAATGACTTGCAGCTATGGCTACCGGGCCGCCGAATTGCTCGACGAGAAGCACGCGCACGAGAGCCTCACATTGATAAACTGTCTTCATGTTCATATGCAGATGCAGAAGTTTAGTGAGCAGTTGGAGAGCCGCAGCCTCTCTCTACTCACTGCTCAGTGGCACGCGGCGGCGGCAGCCCGGGACCGGGCAGCCTTCGAGGCTGCACTCAGGCAGATACTGAGCAATGCTGAATCCTACTCAAGAAACAGCTTGGCCTTTACGATGTGCTACAATTCCGTTCGTGGGATGGCAGTGCTGGCGGGCTACTGCATCCTTTGCCTTAAAGTCGAAGCAGCCCTTGCGGCCTTGGCTGGTATTCGAACCATTTTGACGGCCGCGGGCCGCGTGTTCGCCTTCCATCCGGCGCATCTGGACGAGTTCACGAGAACCTGCCGGATCGCCGTACCGCTGGAAGACTTCGAAAACGTGCTCCGCGGATCCAGCAACCAGCAGGTAGGTGATATGCTGCAGCTGCGCATGCCGCATGTGAAGCTCACATTGGGCCAGGCGGCTAGCGAACAACTGATACGCCCAAGCATTAGGTCCGATAATCCGGACGCGCTCCTAGTCATCATTCAGGGATTTACGGCCAGCGGCGACATATCGGCCGCCCAGGTCGCTGGGTAGGCTCTCTGGCAGCCAAAGGTATGGTGCGGGCTGACTTTCCAACGTTGTGGCCGCCCCGCTAACGTCGCGTTCCACCAAGAACCTTTGCTAGACTTACTTCGCAACAAAATTCGGAGAAATCGCCCTGCTACTTGATGTCAATGAGATTGCTGGCCGGGGAGCTTGGAGTCTGGCCAGCTTGCCGCGGATGACGTTGCAGGAATGGCTTCCGGCCAGGAGCCATCCGAAGGATGTGCTCGTCGTGATGCGGTCCCCGCAGGTGCTCAGCATTCCAAAGCTCGGCGAGGCCGATGTGGCGCGCCTTCGCGGCCAAGCGGGACTGCCGAAGCAGTTCGCCACCGGGAGCGCTCCCGTGGGCGACCTGTCCGTTGCCGTATTGCACAACTGCCTAGTACTGGGGGATCGGGGCATCATCCTGACTGCAAGTGGCGTCGTGGGCGAGTGCATTGGCACGCGTCGCGTGCGCTTTGGTGAGATGCCCAACTCTGACGACTTAGCCTTACACCTGGAACGCGCCAGGGCAGAACTTGATTCCGCTCCGGTGGTAGATTTGGCCGAGGCTGCCATCGGGTGCATGATTGATGGTGACCTCAATAGGGCTAATTACTATCACTTTCACGCCGAGTTCCTCGCAGCGCTGGTCCTGCTTGGGCGTCTGCAGGCCGAGGCAGACCTTTCCGTCTGCCCGATCGTGATGCAAGGCCTGACGGGATGGCGATCTGAGGCAGCTCGTCTTGCTGGCATCCCGGCGGACCAGCATTTCGCACTGGGCAAGCGCATGGCCCTCGTCCGGCGCCTGTATGTTCCCACCATGCTTCTGACGCGAACTCGTGTAATAGATCCCTTCTTCGGAGAGACCTTCGGGGCGATCCGGTCAGCGGTGATGGCCGGGCGGGACACGGATCAACAGACCCGTCCGAAGATCCTCTACGTTTCGCGTCAGGACACCACCGCGCGACCCATGTCTAATGAGCAGGACTTGATCGAGAGGCTGCGTGAACGAGGAGTGGAAATCTTTCTCGCCCGCGGCAGAGATTACGCCGATCAGGTCGCGGCTTTCGCCGGGCGACGCTTGATTGTAGGCGCCCACGGCGCGGGGCTCACTAACATGGGTTTTGCTTCCGCCGGATCGCGTATCCTGGAGATTTTCCCACCTGCTCGCTATCAAGTTCTCTATTACCGTATGGCTGGAGTGCTAGGGCACGGGTATCGCTGCTTCCCGGCCCGAGGTACCGAGCCTGCCGCTTCGGATAATGAGAGCTGGGAGTTGGAACTCGATGAGTTCCTGGCCGTCTTTGATGAGGTCGCACAGGAATGGAGGGCATCCACTGGCGTCGCCGCGTAGGAGGTGGATCGAACTCAACCCGGCGACGCCCGCGATAAGTGACCAGCCCCCCCGAGGGGGGGGCTATGAGGCGCTTTGGTTTGGTGGTGCAGGTCCAGCGTTAGCCTTCGACGGCTACGGAGCCCTCCGACACCCCTGAAGGGCTTGCCAGAGAACGGTATTCCTGCGGCGTTCTCTGGCCAAGGGCCCTGTAAGGACGGTTCTGATTGTCGTTGCGGTGCCAAGCCTCGATCTCCCGCCGGGCTTCGGTCAGCGTCTCGAACCAGTGCAGGTTCTGGCACTCGGCCCGGAGCCGGGCGTTGAAGGTCTCGGTGAAGGCGTTGTCCGTCGGTTTGCCAGGCCGTGAGCAGTCGATCCGCGTGCCATGGTGGTAGACCCAGAGATCGACGAGGTGCCCGGTGAACTCCGCGCCGTTGGCTGCGAACAGGTTTGCGGCGCCGGGGCTGCCTGCTGCGCAGCGCCAGGCCTTCCTCCCGGTACAGCCGCCACCCCAAGCTCTTGCCCACCGCCCAGCCGTCACACCGCAGCATCACGTGGAGCCGCCGGTAGCCGTCTCGGATCCTCACCCGGGCGATCTCGTGCATGCGCTGGAGGATCTCGAGGCGGGGATCCCGCGTGCTCGGCTTGCGCTGCGTCGGGCGGTGCTGGCCTGTCAGGGCACAGGCCCGCCGTTCGCTGAGGCCGTGACTCGCCGCCACATAGGCGACCCCCTTCTTCATGACCGCAGGCTGGGGTATTTCTTGACAACACATCCTGCAGCACGGCCTCTTCCAGACCGAGCTCCGCCACCAGCCTCTTCAGCCGGGCAGTCTCATCTGCAACCTGTCTGAACTCCCGAATCTGCTCCGACTGCAGACCCGCATACTGCTTCTTCCATCGGTAGAAGGTCTGCTCGGAGATGCCGAACTGCCGAACCAAATCCGCCACCGGCAGACCGAGTCCCGCCTGCTTCAGCACCGACACGAGCTGCTCGACTGAAAAGCGCTTCTTCTTCATGGCCAATCTCCCCGTCCATCCTGGGAAATCCGCCGAAAAATTAACACCTCAGATGGACCACTTTCGCCAGGTCACCTCACCGCTAGGCAACCCTGCCCGATTGAACCACCGCATCCCGGCGGCAAGCGTCCGATCGTCGCCAGCCGGGATGCGCTGCTGGCAGCCCTCACTCCGCTGCTTGCAGCGAACCCGTGCGGCGCAGTTCCTTGTCGAAATGCGCAATCGTGGCACGAAGTCCGTCCAGCAGCTGGACTTTGGGCTGCCAGCCGAGCAACTCCCTCGCTTTGCTAATTTCCGGCCGACGCTGGCGGGGATCATCGCTTGGGAGCGGATGGAATACCAACCGGCTGCGCCCTCCCACCTCAGCCAGCACGATCTCCGCCAGTTCGCGGATGCTGAACTCCTCCGGATTGCCGAGATTGATGGGGCCCGTCACCGAGGTGGGGGACCCCATCAGGCGGACGAAGCCGTCGATCAGGTCGGAAACAAAGCAGAAGGATCGCGTCTGCGTGCCTTCGCCATAGATGGTGATCGGCTCGCCCCGCAATGCCTGGACAATGAAGTTTGACACCACGCGCCCATCGTTCGGGTGCATGCGCGGCCCATAGGTGTTGAAAATTCGTGCGACCTTGATCTCCAGCCCATGCTGCCGATGATAGTCGAAGAACAGGGTCTCGGCGCAGCGCTTCCCCTCATCGTAGCAGGAGCGGATGCCGATAGGGTTCACATTGCCCCAGTATTCCTCTGGCTGGGGATGCACTGCCGGATCCCCGTAGACCTCGCTTGTCGAGGCCTGGAACACTGGCACACGCAGCCGCTTGGCTAGGCCCAGCACGTTGATGGCGCCGTGGACGCTCACCTTCGTCGTCTGCACCGGATCCTTCTGGTAGTGGATCGGCGATGCTGGGCAGGCCAGGTTGTAGATCTGGTCTACCTCCAAATAGATTGGGAAGGTGATGTCGTGGCGGATCACCTCGAAATACGGATTGGAAAGGAGGTGCGCTATATTGTCTCGCGTTCCCGTGAAGTAGTTGTCCAGGCAAATCACGTGATCTCCCCTGGCCAACAGAAATTCACATAGATGCGAGCCAAGGAAGCCTGCGCCCCCAGTCACTAAAACCCGCTTCCGGATATGCATCAAATTGCCTCCTGGTGATAGCCGTGGCGGCGCCAGCCGCAGATACTCAATTCCGCCTGAACAATTTCGGCAGGCGACGAACAGTGCAAATACGAAACTCAGTAGGCATTTGCGAAGAACGAACCCGCAGGCGGCGGCGGCATGTTTCGATGCCCATAGGCCTCATCGCAATTCGCTTTATAGGTTTGTCGCTCTTCGTCATTCATCACGATCAGACGCGCTTCATCCGGCCAGTGGAAACTGCACACACGGTCTGGAAAAATTTGCTCCTGCCCGTAGCCCTTTTTTGAGTAAGCCTCCGGTGTAAAATTTAACCCGGAGGCTCCAACGTAGCTCGCTTGGCAAATGAAAGGCATCAGCCGCACCCGTCCCAGCCAAGCTGTTGCAATCGTCTTCATTGCGTCCTGCGAGAGCGCGCGTGTGGCGAGTCCAAGCGATTTGTGAACGCCGCCAATGCGGGCTTTGGGGCGCTTGCGATAATCGCATTCGGAAACGATCTGAATGTAAGGATCAATGACCTCGCGCACCTTAAGCCAATGTTCGCGGGTCACGCCATAACCCCAGGCATGGCCCATCTCTACAATCGTATTCTGTTTGGCGCGCTGCGTCACCAGCGAAGCTCGGTGATTCCCGTACGCTGCAACGTATCCGACCCGTCCGAAAGACTCCGGTGAGGCTGCATAGTCTAGCATTCGTTGCAAGGTGTCGATATAATGGGGGCCGAGGACCATATCGTCTTCGAAAAACATGGCGCTGGGAAATCGGCGTTCAATGAAAACATAGCGCTCCGCCCGATCGAAGTTGAGGGCGACGCCGATGTTCTTCTCGGAAAGATGTACTGTGCCGTTCGGGAAAATCTCTTGGAACACGGCAACCGAAGTGGCGATCTCTTCATCGGTTGCATACCGCTCGGAGCTAACGAAGTTTACTCCGTTGTCCTGAAACAGATGAACTTCACGCAGGCCATTCGCTACCTGCTCTTGGCCGCGGATCGATAGCAAAGTCTGACGCAAGTAGTCTGGGCGATTGAAGGCCATCACAACGATAGGGCCTAGTGCCGCTGGTGCGTTATCCAGAGCGCCTGTCCGGGCGGGAGAGGTAGTCAAGACCTGATCTCCAGTTCTGTGCTCAAGGTCCGGCAAATCTCAGTGCGGTCAAGAGGCGGCCATGAACCTGATGGCCGGGGCCTCTCCGGCTCGAGGATAGATTGGGGGTGAGAGCCTACTGGTGCTCGCTTCGCTCGAGCACGCCGACCGGTCCAACCTGCGGCCAAACTAGGCCTCCGTGAACTGGCCAACGTGACCGCCGGCCAAAGGGGAAGGCGTGATTTCACGCCTTCGTGTGGGCAGAATAGTGCACATGCGAAGCGCAAACAAGGGAGCAAACAGCGCTCCTCCGTTCTGTTCCCTTCACGAAGTCTGCCGCATTGTTCTTGTCCTTTCCTGCTTTCTCCTGCATTAGCGGTTCTTCTCTCCTTTTACGGATCAACGATGGCCAGCACGGATCGAGAAGACCTTCCTGCGGCTCCGAATGTCATAGAGGATGGTGGCCATCGCTATTCCTTTGCGCCCCGGGTCTATGCCTCAAGGTTGCCTGATATCGCTGAAGCGCAGGAGGTCTGGGCGCCAGTTCCACTCAAAGACCCAGGTGCGAGAATTATCTTTCCTGACGAGATTGCGCGGGCTGGCTTCTTTGATGCTCGCCCTGAGTTCATGGCAAATGAGCTTCCTCTCGGAACGGCTTCGCTCTGCACCTTCCCAAATGCCTCCTTGCTGCACTATCCGCGGATTGAGGGGATGATGGTTAACGAAGTCCCGTATTTCGTGCGTGAAACGCGCGGCAGCCCGCGCGTGCAGCCCGGCAATGACATGCTGCGAAACATGGGTAAGGAATGGTTCGTCAATCTTGAGAAGCCCTTTGCTGGTCACTTGGAACGGGCAGTGGTCTGCTACGACTCTGCTTCCAGAAACTATGCGCACTTTATGATGATCTGGCTGCCGCGCATTATTTTGGCGAATACATATATGGCTGGCGTTGCTTTCGTTGTGCCAGATCTTCCAAGCTACGCAGCATTGGGTGGGGCGTCGATCCGCAGCGAATTGCTTTACCGGCTGCCGGATATTATGCCCCTGACGCAGGACAACTTCTATTGGCACCTTGGCGAAGGGCGATGGGAGTTGGAGGAAGCTAACATTGTCTCGGTTACGCCTGATCGCTGGCTCCTGATTTTCCATGAGGAGGTTCAGGCGGCTTTTACGCGGATTGGCGGTGAGGCACTACGTCGGCACGCCGCTATAAAGGGCAGCAAGCAAGGAAATGATCTTCCTCGTCGAATTTACGTTTCGCGCCAAGGTGCACAACGTCGCCGAGTCCTGAATCAGGAGGAACTCGACCCGGTGCTGGAGCGGCATGGATTCATCCATGTTAAACTGGAAACGATGGATTTTTTCGAGCAAGCTGCCCTCTTCGCACGAGCAGACGCCGTTATTGGGCTGCACGGTGCCGGCCTTGCCAATACGCTGTTCAATGACGGCCGCGCGACGCTGGTCGAAATTTACCCTGCCGGCGAGGCACATCCACATTTCGCCCTGTGTGCGCTCAGCCGAGGCTGCCGCTACATTCCGGTCAGTTCCCGAAAAGTGAGCAAGCATCGCGACGTGTTAATAGATCCGGTGCAGGTGGATCGTGCCCTGTCTCTCATCGCCACTTCGGCAACCACCTGATGATGCGGTCTCCTCATTCGGCGCGCGGCCCCGGATATCGGATCTCCAAGATCTCGATGCTGCTCGGCCCCGTCGGGGTGCGTACCACCACCTCGTCGCCAACCCGCGCGCGCAGCATGGCCAACGCCATTGGCGAGCCGATGCTGATCTTGCCTGCCGCCATATTCGCCTCGTCCACGCCGACGATGGTGACGGTCCTCTCCTCGTCGCGCTCATTCACGTAGGTGACCGTCGCACCGAAGAAGACCCGGTCCCGCTGCGCTTGTGCCGCGGGATCAACCACCTCGCCCGACTCGAGGCGCTGGCTGAGGAAGCGGAGCCGGCGGTCGATCTCACGGAGCCGGCGCTTGCCTTCCTTGTAGTCGGCATTCTCGCTGCGATCGCCATTCCCGGCGGCCCAGGAGACGATCTCCACGACCCTGTGCCGCTCGGTGCGCATTGCCTCCAACTCCGCGCGCAGCGCGGCCTCGCCCTCCGGCGTCATGTAGAACCTGCCGCGCGGAAGCCGCGGCGGCGCGCCCTCGTCATCCTCGTCCATAAGCCCATCTCCCCCGTGGCGGCGCGCCCATAACATGGCAAGGCTTGCAGGAGAGGGCCCGGCGGAAGCTGCCCGGATCGTTCAACATTCCTTGGGCGGGCCAGTCCGGCCCTGGCCCGCACTGGATGCCTTCCCCATCATCCCGGCCTGGTCTGGCAAGGGGAAGCGTGTGCGGCGTGCTGGCACGATCGTGAGGGAACGTCCGGCGATGTCCCCCACGCCACTGGCGCCCGAGGCGGTCGTGCTCGACATGGACGGCACCCTGCTCGACACGGAGGAGGCCTATCGCATCGCCCTCCAAGAAGCGGTGGAGGCTTGCGGGCATCGGGCCGGCGAGGATTTCTACGCCGCGCTGGTGGGCATCTCCAGCCGTGAGCGGGGGGCCCTGGTCCGAGCCGCGCTCGGTCCCGATTTCCCCTGGGAGGAATGCCTGCGCGACTACCGCGCACGAAAGGCACGTCTGCTGTCCGGCGCCCTGCGCAGCAAGCCCGGAGCGAACGAGCTGCTGGCCGAAATTGCCGAGCAGCGCTTATCATGTGCGGTCGCTACCTCGGCCAGCCGGCGCACGGCTCTTGTGGCCCTTAAGGCTGCCGGGCTCCTTCATTCCATTCCGGTCCTGATCACGCGCGACGACGTTTCCGCCGGGAAACCCGATCCCGCCGTTTTCCTGCGTGCGGCAACCAGCCTGGGCGCGGAGCCCGCGCGCTGCCTTGCGGTGGAGGATTCGCCGCCCGGCATCACCGCCGCGCTCGAGGCGGGGATGCGGGTGGTCATGGTGCCGGATGTCGTCCCGCCCAGCGCGGCGTTGCGCCAGGCCGGGCTGGTGATCGCCGCCGATCTTCTGGAAGTGCGTGCCATGCTGCGGAACTTACGCAATGGTGAAGCCCTGATGCCTTGATGGCACGCGGCATCTGCCCAGGATTGTCTCTGAATTTCCGGACGGAGCTGATGCCCGCCAGGCCTGCCACACCCGCTGCGGAACTCGAAGCATGTCCTTTCCACCTGTGAGGAGGGCTGCATGAGGCTCGTCGTCTTCGGGCTCGCGGTCTCCTCATCCTGGGGAAACGGCCATGCCGCGCTGTGGCGGGCCCTGATCAGCGCGTTGACCGCGGATGGCCACCGCGTCACCTTCTTCGAACGCGACGTTCCGTACTATGCCGAACACCGCGATCTGCACGGCCTGCCCGATGGCGGCGAACTCGTGCTCTACCGCGACTGGGCGGAGGTCCTGCCTCGCGCGCGCCGCGCCCTGGCGGAAGCGGATGCCGGCATGGTCACCTCCTATTGCCCGGATGCGGCAGAGGCCACGGCGCTGGTGCTGGGCAGCCGCGCATTGCGCTGCTTCTACGACCTCGATACGCCTGTCACCCTCGCGCGCCTCTCCGCCGGGGAACCTGTCGGTTATATCGGCCCGGAGGGGTTGGGAGAGTTCGACCTCGTCCTCTCCTACACCGGCGGCGGCGCGCTGGACGCCCTCCGCGACAGGCTGGGCGCTCGCCGCGTCCTGCCACTCTACGGTTCCGCCGATCCAACCATTCACTGCCCCGCGCCGACGGAGCCGCGCTTCGAGTCGGTGCTCTCCTATCTTGGTACCTATGCGGCCGACAGGCAGGCGGTTCTGGAGCAGCTCTTCCTCGAACCCGCGCGGCGGCGGCCCGCGCACCGCTTCGTGATCGGCGGCGCGCAGTACCCACAGGATTTTCCCTGGACCCCGAACACCTGGTTCCTGCGCCATCTGCCCCCGGCGGAACACCCCGCCTTCTATGGCTCCTCGCGTCTGACGCTGAACGTCACGCGGGAGGCAATGGCGCGCTCGGGCTGGTGCCCCTCCGGGCGGTTGTTCGAGGCCGCGGCGTGCGGCGCCGCCATCCTCTCCGACTGGTGGGAAGGCCTTGACGCTTTCTTCGAACCTGGGCGCGAGATCCTGATCGCGCGTTCGACGGAGGACGCCCTTGCCGCGATCGACCGCTCGCCGGAGGAGCTGGCCGCGATCGCCCGGCGTGGTCGCGAGCGCTGCCTCGCCGAGCACACCGCGCAGCGCCGCGCGCGGGAGCTCGTGGCCGCTCTCGAACCGGCGGTTTCCTCCGCACTCTCTCCTGCCGCAGAGGCAGGAGAATGAGCCGTGTCTGGGGGGTCGTGCCCGCGGCGGGGCAGGGCACGCGGATCCAGCCGCTCGCCTTCTCGAAGGAGTTGCTGCCCGTCGGCAGCCGCGTCGATGAGAGTGGCGTCGAGCGCCCGCGCGCCGTCAGCGAGCATCTGGTGGAGCGCATGGTGCTCGGCGGCGCGGACCGGATCCTCTTCGTCATCTCGCCGCTGAAATCGGATATCCTTCGCTATTACGGCGCCAGCTACGGCAGCGCCGAGATCGCCTATGCCGTGCAGGAGCGCGCCGCGGGCCTCTGCGATGCCATCTTCCGCGCCGTCCCCTTCATCGCGCCGGAGGATCAGGTGCTGGTGGGCCTGCCCGACACGGTCTGGTTCCCCGCCGATGCGTTGCGCCATCTCCCCGACGACCGCCTGAGCTTCCTGCTCTTCCCCGTGGAACGGCCCGAGCTGTTCGATGCGGTGGACACGGATGCGGAGGGCCGCGTGCGCGAGATCCTGGTGAAGCGTCCGGGCGCTGCGACCAACTGGATCTGGGGCGCCTTCAAAATGCCCGGCGCCACGCTCCATGCCCTGCATGCGTTGTGGGAAGCGCGCGAGCGGGAGGACGAGTATATCGGCACCCTCGTCAATGCATGGATCGCGCGCGGGAACGATGCCTGGGGCCTGCGCGCGGGAAGCAGCTATGTGGATACGGGAACGTTGAACGGATACCGCGATGCCTCCCGGCTTCTCGATGGACCGGGCGACCTGCTCGGCCTGCCGGATGGCAGGCGCGGCACGGCGGGAGAACAGGCTTGAGCGAGACGGATATCTGGACGCCGGAGCGAATTGCCGCGCGCGCCGCGGAACTCGGCCCCTGGTTCCACAACCTGGATCTGCGCGGCGTGCGCACGGCACCGGGCCATTTTCTCGGCGATTACCCCGCCAGCAAGTTCCGCAACTTCTCCCATGTCATCCCCAAGGACCTGACGGGAAAGAGCGTGCTCGATATCGGCTGCAATGGCGGCTTCTACTCGATGGAGATGAAGCGGCGCGGCGCGGCCCGCGTGCTCGGCGTGGATTTCGATGAGGACTACCTCGCCCAGGCCCGCTTCGCCGCCGAGGTGGAGGGGCTGGATATCGAGTTCCGCCGTCTTTCCGTCTATGATGTCGCGCGGCTCGGCGAGCGCTTTGATCTCGTGGTCTTCATGGGCGTGCTCTATCACCTCCGGCACCCGCTGCTCGCGCTCGACCTCATCTTCGAGCATGTCGCGGATGACATGCTGCTCTTCCAGTCGCTCCAGCGCGGGAGCGAGCGGATTGCGCCGGTGGAGCCCAATTACCCCTTCAGCGAGACGGCCATCTTCGACGATCCCGGCTTTCCGAAGATGCACTTCATCGAGCATGCCTATTCGGACGATTTCACCAACTGGTGGGCCCCGAACCGTGCCTGCTCCGCCGCCATGCTTCGCTCCGCGGGCTTCGCGATCGAGGCCGAGCCCGAGCCCGAGGTGTTCCTATGCCGGCGCGCGAAACGCTCCCAGGCCTTCTACGGCGCGGTCTATCCCGCGCGCGGTCCGGATGATGCGGAAGGCGGCGGCGTCGCGCCATGGGACGAGAGCAAGGGCGCGCCCGCCTGAGTGCCGGGGCGCTGCTGACGCGTCTCGCGCGGCGCGAGCCGCTGGAAGATCCTGTAGCCATCGTCGTCGCGCACCCGGATGACGAGACGCTCGGCGCGGGCGGCGTGATGCCGCTTTTCCGTGACCTTCTTCTCCTGCAGGTCACCGATGGCGCTCCGCGCAATCTGGAGGACGCCCGGGCGGCCGGCTTCTCCACCGCCGAGGACTATGCCGAAGCGCGTGAGCGGGAGCTGCAGGCCGCCCTGCGCGTCGCCGGTGTCGCGCCGGGCCGAGTCAGGCTGGGCGCGGCGGACCAGGGCGCCTCATTGAACATGCCTGCCATAGCCCGGGCCATGGCGGCCCATCTGGCACGGCATGGCACGCGCTGGGTGCTCACCCATGCCTATGAGGGCGGGCATCCGGATCACGATGCCACCGCCTTCTGCGTGCAAGCGGCGGCGGCGCTGCTGGCGCGCGGGGGTGGGGAGGCGCCCGCGATCCTGGAAATGCCGTTCTATCATGCTGCGCCGGATGGCTGGGCCATCGGCCGCTTCCTGCCCGGCCCACCGCACACTGTTCTGCAACTGACAGAGGGCGAGCGCGCTCGGAAGCGAGCGATGATCGATGCGTTCACCACGCAGGCCGGCGTCCTGGGCCAGTTCCCTTTGGACAATGAACTCTTCCGCCAGGCCCCGGCCCATGACTTCACCGCCCCGCCACATGAGGGCCAGCTTCTCTATGAGCGGCATGGCTGGGGCATGGGGGGCCAGCGGTGGCGGGCGCTCGTGGCAGAGGCATCCCTGGCGCTAGGCCTGGCCGTATGAGCGGCCGCGCGCTCACCATCCTTTCCGTCGCCTATCCGCTCGCGCCGGTCGGGCCGGATTCCGTGGGTGGCGCGGAACAGGTCCTGTCCACGATGGACCGCGCCCTGGAAGCCGCCGGTCACCGCTCCATCGTGGTGGCCCAGGAAGGCTCCAGCGTGGCGGGCAGGCTGCGTCCCGTGCCCCGCCCGGCCGGCGCGCTCGGCGACGACGCGCTGAAGCGGGGCGAGGCCGAAACCGTGGACGCCATCGCCAATGTGCTGCGAACCGAACATGTGGACCTCGTCCACCTCCATGGCCTGGACTTCCACGCCTATCTCCCGCCGCCGGGCCCGCCGGTGCTTGCCACGCTGCATCTCCCGCCGGCTTGGTATCCGAAGGAAGCGCTGCAGCCGCGGCGCCCGCGAACCTGGCTGCACACGGTGTCGGCTTCCCAGGATGCGGCAATGCCCTGCCATGGCGGCAGCATCCTGCCGCCGGTGCCCAACGGCGTGCCGGTCGCCGAACTGGCGCGGGCACGCCACGCGCGCCGGCGCTTTGCGCTCATGCTCGGCCGCATCTGCCCGGAGAAGGGGCAGCATCATGCGCTCGACGCCGCGCGGCGTGCCGGCATGGCCCTCCTGCTCGGGGGGGAGGTGTTCCCCTATGAGGCGCATGAGCGCTACTTCACCGAGGAGGTAGCGCCGCGCCTGGATGCCTGCCGGCGCTTCCTCGGGCCACTCGGCTTCACGCGCAAGCGGCGGCTCCTCTCCGGGGCGCGCTGCCTTCTCATCCCCAGCACGGCGCCGGAAACCAGCTCCCTCGTCGCCATGGAGGCCGCCGCCTGCGGCACCCCCGTCATCGCCTTCCGCTCCGGCGCCCTGCCGGAGGTGGTGGAGCATGGCCGCACCGGCTTCCTCGTTTTGGACGCGGCGCAGATGGCGGAGGCGATGGCGGCCGTCGCCGGGCTGGAGCCCGAGCTGATCCGCGCCGTCGCGCGGGAGCGCTTCTCCCAGGAACGCATGGTGGCCGACTACATCGCCCTCTACAGGCGTCTCGCGCCATGAAGGCGGAGCTGATCACGACGGACTCGGCGCTGGCGGCGCTCCGGCCCGAATGGGAGGTTCTCTGGAGCAAGGCCGCCCGGCATCCAGGGGTTACCACGCCCTTCCAGTCCCCGGCCTGGCTTCTGCCCTGGTGGGACGCCTTCGGCACGGGCCAGCCGCGTGTCGCCGCGCTGCACGGCGCGTCGGGCCTGGTCGGCCTCCTGCCCCTTTACATGCTGGAGGAAGGCGGGGGGCGGAAGCTCCTCCCCATGGGCGTCGGCATCACCGACTACTTGGACGCGCTCATCGATCCTGCCGCCCCGGCCGGGGCCGCCTCGATCCTCCTGGAGACGGCGCTCGGATCGGCCGCCCGGGATGGGGTGGCGAGCTGCGACCTCCCCGACCTTCCGCAGGGCGCCGCGCTCCACAACGCCGCCGCGCCACCGGGCTGGCGCGCGGAGGCCTGGACGGGCGAGCCCTGTCCCGTCCTCACGCTGCCCGCCAGCCCGGAGGCGCTACGCGGGCCGGTTCCCCCCAACACGCTGCGCAAGCTCCGCATGTCCCGCCACCGCGCGGAGCGGGCCGGTGGCTGGTCCGCGGCCACCGCAGGGTCGGATGAGGTGATGCCGGCCTGGGACGCACTCGTGGCCATGCACCAGGCCCGCTGGACGCGGCGGGGGGAGGGCGGTGTCCTGGCGGATCCCCGCGTGCTCGCCTTCCATCGCGCCGCGCTGCCGCAACTGCAGCAGGCCGGTGCGCTGCGCCTTCTCACGCTTCGCATCGCCGGCGAGGTCGCGGCTGTGTATTACGCCCTGGCGGCCGGCCCGGACCGGCTGCTGTTCTACATCAGCGGCTTCGACGAGGCCCGCGCCTTCGAAAGCCCAGGGACCATCCTGCTCGGCCACGGCATCGAGGCCGCCATTGCCGAGGGCCGGCGCGAGATCCACTTCCTCCGCGGTGGCGAGGCCTACAAATACGCCTGGGGCGGGGTGGACCGCATGAATACCGGGCGCCGCCTCCTGCCGCCGTGACGGAGCAGGACCCCATCGCCCTCTGCCTCGCGGGGCGCATCTCTCCCGAGGTGGCGCTGGCCCGCCTTCTCCTGTCCGGCGCCAGCCCGGCGGCGGTGGCGCAGGCCGTAGCGGCGCGGCGCAGCCCCGGCCCCGCCTGGAGCCGGCTGCAGGCCCTGGCCTCGGGAGGGGAGGGCGGGATGGAAGCCCTTTCCGCCATGATCCAGGAGGCCGGGGTGGACCATGCCACCTCCGGCGCCCCGCCGGACGAGGCCGTCGCAGCCATCGCCGCCCTGTTCGACCGCGCCGTGGCCCGCGCGCCCGAGGCCAGCGTCGCGGCTTATTCCCTTGGGGATCCCGCCATCCTCGCGACCGCCACGGCGGAACTCATCGCCTGGCTGGAGGGAGAGGGGCTCATCGGCCCGGAGCGGGACGTGCTGGACCTGGGCTGCGGCATCGGCCGCGTCTCCGCCGCCCTGGCTGCGCGCTGCCGTTCCGTGCTCGGCCTGGATGTCTCCCCGGGCATGATCGCCGAGGCCCGGAGGCGCCACGGGTCCATCCCCCGGCTCCGCTTCGAGACGACGCCCGGCACGGGCCTTTCCTCCCTGCCTGAACGTTGTTTCGACCTGATCCTGGCCGTGGATAGCTTTCCGTATCTGGTCCAGGCTGGGGCTGAGGTGGCGGAGCGGCACCTGGCCGATGCGGCGCAACGGCTGCGCCCGGACGGGGCCTTCGCCATCCTCAACCTCTCCTATCGCGGCGACCTCGCCCAGGACCGCGCCGATGCCGCCCGCTGGGCGGAGCATGGCGGGTGGCAACTGGCGCTGAACGGGACAAGTCCCTTCACCCTGTGGGACGGGGCCGCCTTCCTCTTCCTGCTTCCTCCCCCCGGCACAAAGGGCGCGCCGGAACCGGAAGCGAGCACGGCCCACATTCCAGCCCCCAGGCCCTGACATGCCGCCGCACCAGCCCTGAGAGCGTTTGCAGCCCATGACGGATCGGGGGGAGCGCATGGTGGGCCTGGCGGCGGAACCGGAGGGCCTGCTGGCCGCCGGGTTGGTGGAACTGGCCGCGGCGGGGAAGGGGGCCATCCATCTTGCCCGCAGCGAGGCGCGTGCAGCCCGCCTGGCAGAGGCCGCGCGCAGCCTTGCCCCTGGTCTTCGCGTGCTGCTCCTGCCCGCCTGGGACTGCCTTCCCTATGACCGCACCTCCCCCTCGCGCGCCGTCATGGGCACGCGCATGGCCGTCCTGCGTGCGCTGTCCCCGGGCGAGCGCGGTCCTGTCCTGCTGATCGCTGGCATCGACGCCGCCACCCAGCGCCTGCCCCCGCCCGAAGCCTATGCCGAGCTGCGCCTGCAAGCCGGCCAGCACGCCGATCCAGCCATGGTCGAAAGGCGCCTCCGGCAGCTCGGCTACGTGCTGGACGACCGGGTGGACGAGCCCGGCGAAGCGGCGCTGCATGGCGGCGTGCTGGATGTGCATCCGGCCGGCGACGGCTTGCTGCCCTGCCGCATCGCGACGGAGGAGGGACGCATCACCTCCATCCGGCATTACGACCCGCTCACCCAACGCAGCCTGGATGAGGCGGAAGCCGTCACCCTCGGTCCCGTTTCGGAGCTGGTCCTGTCCGAGGACTCCACCGAAGCGCACGGCCAGGGGATCGAGCACGGGCTCGCCGAACTCTACCCCGCCCTCACGGATATCTTCGCCCTTCTCCCTGGCCTGCCCGTGGTCATGGATCCGGAGGCCGAGGGCTTGCGCGCCCAGCGCCAGGAGGATGTCGCGGATGCCTTCCGCGCGCGCTTCGCGCTCACCACGCCGGACGAGGCGGTCCAGCGCGCCTCCGAGCCCGCCCGCCTCTACCTGGACGACGCGGCCTGGGCGGCGGCCCTCACGGGCCGGGAGGTGACGAGGCTGGCGGAGTCGCCGGAGGAGCCGCCGGGCCTCCTCCCGCATTTCCGCGACGAGCGGGAGCCGGACGAGGCCTTCCTGAACTTCCTGGAGGACAGGCTGGCCGAAGGGACGCGCGTCGCCCTGGCCGGCCGCACGCGCCAGCGCACCAGGGCGCTGCTCCGCCTGATCCGCCAGCGCCTGGATGTCGAGCCCGGGCGCGTGGATGGGTGGGTGGCGCTCCGTGCCGCGCCGCCCGGCACGCTGGGCCTGCTGGACGGCATGCTGGAGGCGGGCTTCGAGGCCGAGGGGGCTGTGGTCATCTCCCCCAATGACCTCCGCCCGGCCGCCATCCGCCACGCCACCCCCGAACGGGAGCGGATCCTGCGGCTCGCCGGCACTGGCCTGCAGCCCGGCGATGCCGTGATCCACCTGGACCACGGGCTCGGCGCGCTTCGTGGCGTGGAGCCGGTGACCATCCGCGATGTCACCCTGGATTGTCTCAAGCTGGAATATGCCGGCGGCGCCACCCAGCTCGTGCCCCTGGACGAGATGGACCGCATCTGGCGCTACGGCGCCGAGGCCGAAGGCGTCTCCCTGGACCGCCTGGATGGCGAGGCCTGGGCCAGGCGCCGAGCCGAGGTGGAAGCGCAGATCGCCGGAACCGCCGAGGCCCTCGTCGCCCGCACGCGCGAGGAGGAGCAGCGCCGCGCCCCCGTGCTGAAGGCCCGTGGCGCCGCCTATGACCGCTTCTGCGCCCGCTTCCCCTTCACCCTGACCGAGGACCAGGCCGAGGCCATCGATGCCGTGCTGGCCGATCTCGCATCGGGCCATCCGATGAACCGCCTGGTCTGCGGCGATGTGGGCTTCGGCAAAACCGAGGTGGCCCTGCGCGCCGCCGCCGTCGCGGCGCTGGCCGGAAAGCAGGTCGCCATCCTCGCCCCCACCACGGTGCTGGTGCGCCAGCATCTCACCACTTTCCGCCGCCGCTTCGCGGGCATGAAGTGGAATGGCAGGCCCATCCGCATCGAGCAACTCTCGCGGCTCTCCTCCGCGGCCGATGCCAGGGCGGTGAAGGCGGGCCTTGCGGATGGCTCCGTCCGCATCGTGATCGGCACCCAGGCCCTGGCCGGCAAGGGTGTCTCCTTCCAGGAGCTCGGCTTGGTCGTCATCGACGAGGAGCAGCGCTTCGGCACGCGGCAGAAGACCATGGTCCGCCGCCTGGGCGAGAACACGCATGTCATGGCGATGACGGCCACGCCCATCCCGCGCACGCTGCAATCGGCACTGGTCGGGCTGGAGGAACTCAGCGTGATCGCCACGCCACCCGGCCGCCGCCAGCCCATCCGCACGGTCCACATCCCGCTGGACGACGCCGTGCTCCGGCAGGCCCTGGCGCGCGAGAAGCGGCGCGGCGGACAGAGCTTCGTCGTCTGCTCCCGGATCGAGGACCTTCCCGCCATGCGCGGGCGCATCGCCGGCCTTCTCCCGGAGCTGGAGATCATCGAGGCCCATGGGGAGATGCCGGCGGACCAGGTGGACACCGCCCTGGTGCGCTTCGCGGAAGGGGAGGGGGACGTGCTCCTCTCCACCAACATCGTGGAGACCGGGCTGGACGTGCCCCGCGCCAACACGATGATCGTCTGGCGGGCCGACCGCTTCGGCCTGGGCCAGCTCCACCAGCTCCGTGGCCGCGTCGGCCGGGGCCGCCTGCGCGGCACCATCATCCTGATGACGGACCCTGAGGAAGCGCCGAGCCCGCTGACCCTCAAGCGCCTGAAGGCGCTGGAGGCGTTCGACCGGATCGGCGCCGGCTTCGCCATCAGCGCCCGGGACATGGACCTGCGCGGCGCCGGCGACCTGCTGGGCGAGGAGCAGGCCGGCCATATGAAGCTGATCGGCATCGAGCTCTACCAGCACATCCTGGACCGCGCCCTGCACGCCGCGCGCGGCGAGCCGCTGGAGGAGGACTGGATGCCAAGCCTCGCCATTGCCGTCCCCGCCGGTATCCCGCGCGAGTATGTGGAGGACGAAGCGGCGCGGGTGGAACTGCATGCCCGCCTCGCCGCGCTCCAGCGGCGCGGCGACGCCACCGCCCTTTCCGAATTCGCCGAGGAGATCGCCGACCGCTTCGGCCCCCCGCCGGAGATCACGGAGAACCTCCTTCACCTGGCGCGGCTGCGCGTGCGCTGCCGCCGCCTGGGCATCGCCAAGCTCGAGGTCGGCCCCAGCGCCGCCGCCGCGACCTTCCGTGCCGCTCCCCCGGCGGTCGAACCGCCGCTGGAGGAGCGAAACGAGCGCATCCTCCTGCGCAAGGAAAGCGGGGGTGAGGCGGGCCTGCTCGCCACGGCGATCGAGCTTCTGAAACGGCTCTCACCCCGCCGGGCACGCCGGGCGCAGGCGAAGCGGCCGGAGGCGGTGCCCGCCTGAGCCAACCCGCGCCGGGCTGGTCTTGCCCAGCCCGGCCATCCCGCGGGTCAGACCCCGAAGGGGTAGGTGTCCTCCTGCCCCGCCTTCTGCTCGGTCGGCAGGGGCGTGACGGCCCTTGTTTCGTCGAACCAGACATAGGCGTCGAACTGCTCCGGCAGGACACAGGTGGAGTAGTGGCTCCAACGCTCCGTCTCCGGCCGGTAGATCACGCCGATGAAGCGCTCCAGCCGCTCCTCCATCAGCCGTGCCCGCAAGCTGTCGTGCCGGCCCTCCCGCAGGTCGAGCAGGAATCGCTCCACGCCGCTGTCATGGGCGAGGCGTTCGTAACTGTCCGGGCGGGAAGGATTGACGCGCTTCACTTCCATCGGCTCGTCCCAGTCGCTCGCACAGGCCACCGTTCCCGTATGCGTGCCGAAGCCGATCAGCGCGGCATCGCGCCCGAAGCGCTCTCGGCAGAGCTGGCCGATATTCAGCTCCCCGCGCTCCCTGCCCATGTCGGTGCGCGAGGCATCGCCGATATGCGAGTTATGGGCCCAGACCACGGCCCTGGATTGCGGCCCCTTCGCCTCCAGCAGCGAGCAGAGCGTCTCGAACATATGCGTGTCGCGCAGGTTCCAGCTCCGCGAGCCGCCGTAATACATCACGCGGTAGTATTCCTCCGCGTTCTTCACCAGACGGGCGCTGGCGGCGGCATCCAGAAAGCTTTCCCCATCCTCGCCCGCATAGTCGCGCCGCTTTTCCAGCAGGTCGCGCAGCGTCTTCACCGCGCCTTCCTCACAGGGTGCGTAGCCACGGGAGAGCGCCATGCGCCCGTAATCCTGCGGCTCTTCCATCCAGGGCATGAGGCAGCCATAGCGTTCCCGGGCCACCGCGGCCGCCTCCGGGTCCACCCTGTCCAGGTAGCGCAGCACCGCCTCGATGGAGCCTGAGAGATTGTACAGGTCCAGACCGTAGAACCCGGCCTGCCGCTTCGCATCCCGGCCTGCATTCCACTGGCGCAACCAGCCCAGGAAATCCGCCACGTCGGTGTTGCGCCACATCCAGGTCGGGAAGCGCCGAAAGGGGGCTTCGGCATCGGGGGCAGGGGGGCGGCCCCGCACCTGGCGGTCGATCACGGCGGCATCGGGCCAGTCGGCCTCCGCGGCCAGGATGGTGAAGCCATGTTCCTCGATCAGCCGCCGGGTTATGGCGGCGCGGGCCCGGTAGAATTCCGAGGTGCCGTGGCTGCACTCGCCCAGCAGAACCACCCGCGCCTGGGCGAAGCGGTCGAACAGCGATCCGAAGGCCGGATCATCGAAATCGGGCAGCGGCTCGGCCGCGTCGCGGATGAGGGCGGGGATGGTCTGCGCTGCATCGGACATGTCCCCAGAACGCCTGACCTGGCCGGCCGGTGCATGGCCCCATGCAGTGGGCGCGGGGAGAGGAGGACGGACGGCCTTGCGCCCGCCGGAAGCACCACCATAAGCTGCATTTCGTATCGCGTGAGGGTTGTGCGTGGCCAGTGACCAGGATGCTTCCGGCTCTCTGAAGGAGGGCGGCATGACCGAAATGCGCCTGCTGGTGCTTGAGATGACGGTTGCCGCGATCGCCGCACGTCTCCCGCAGAAGGATCTGCAGGAGGTCGTCTCCATGCTCGTCTTCGTGGCCAAGAGCTCCGAGGCCGCGCGGGATCTGGAGGACACGCCGGCCGATGCGCCGCGCCTCGTGGATGCCAGCCATTACGCGACGGAAATGCTGGACCGCATCGCCCAGTCCCGCCGCGGCGAGCGGAGTGAAGGCCGGCATTGAGTAAGGTTGGAGGGCGCCCCTTTGGGGGCGTTCCCCTTAGCCGCTGTCCCGGATCTGCTCCAGCTTCAGCCACCGCGCCTTCATCGCTTTCCACTCTCCCCTGTCATCGGTGAAGAGGCGCAGAAGGTCGTCCGGCAGCTTTTCATCCAGCGTGGCGTCCCAGCTTTCATGCAGGCTGCGGCGGATCCAGAGATCGAAGGGGTCAAGCCCCGTCGAGGCATTCTGCGGCTGGGCGGGGCGGTGCGGCATCCGGGCGCCTCCACGAAGCGGCTGTTGCGCTAGGAACGCGCCATGGCCGCTTCGGTTCAGCCTTTCCGCCCGCCCGAGCTTCAGTCCTCCACCTCGATCTTCGCATCCCGCACCACATCGGCCCAGCGGCGCATGTCGGCGCGCCAGATCGCATCGAACTCGGCGGCACCCGCCGGGGCAGGTTCCGCGCTGATGGTCCGCAGCCGTGCCTGGCCCGCCGGGGAGCGCACCGTTTCCAGAATGGCGCGGGAGAGCTGCTCCACCGTCGCCGGGGAAAGGCCGGCGGGGCCATAGACCCCCACCCAGCTCGTCACCACGAAGTCCGGCACGCCGGCCTCGGCCATGGTCGGCACCTCGGGCAGGGAAGGAAGGCGCTGGGCGGAGGTGACGGCCAGGCCCCGCAGCGTGCCGGCCTGGATCAGCCCGACCACATTGGGAAGGTTGTCGAACATCACCTGGATTCGCCCGGCCTGAAGGTCCACCACCGCCGGGGCGCTGCCGCGATAGGGCACATGGGTCATGGCCAGCCCGGTCCGCAGGCGGAACATCTCGCCGGTCAGGTGGATGGAGGTCCCCGCCCCCTGGGAACCGAAATTCAGCCCGCCCGGCATGGCCCGGCCCATTTCGATGAAGCCCTTCACGTCCCGCGCGGGAGACTGGCTGCCCACGACCATGACATTGGCGAATTCCGACACCCGGGCGATGGCAACAAAATCCCGGGCCGTGTCGAAGGGCAGGTTCCGGCGCACGGCCGGGGTGACGCCATGCGTCCCCGCGCCGCCGATCAGCAGCACCGTGCCATCCGCGGGCGCCTTTGCCACGAAATCGGAGCCGATGGTGCCGCCCGCCCCGGGCCGGTTCTCCACGATGGCGTTCACCCCCAGCCGCTCCCGCAGCCCGTCCGCCACCAGCCGCCCGGTCACGTCGAAGGAGCCACCGGGCGCATAGCCCACCACAAGCCGGACCGTCCGCCCGGGCTCGATCTGCGCCTCGGCCGCCGGGGCCAGGGCCCCGAGCGCGAGGGAGGACAGGATCAGTGTCGCGAAAGCGCGCTTCATCATGCGGATGGCCCCCAGCCTCCGGCGCCGGCCGTGCCCATCAGCAGCCGGTCGCCCGTGTTCAGAATCGTGGTGAGCTTCGAGCGCACCTCTTCCCGGCCGCCATCGGCACGGATCACCCAGGCCTCCGCCACGCGGCCATCCCCGCCGCCGGCGCCGCCCCTGGCGGCGTGGAAGTGCCGCTCCCCCCGGAAGGTGAGGGTGAGCGGGCCATGCAGGACCTCGTATTCCCGATCGATGCCGCAGCCGCCCGGGTGCCGCCCGGCACCGCCGGAGCCCCGGCGCACGCGCCAGTGATGCACCCGCACGGGCGCATCGCTCTCCATCGCCTCCGTGGGCAGGTTCATGGTGTTGCCCACATCGGTGGAAACCCCGTGCACCCCGGGCCCCATGGCGGATCCGCCGCTGCCGCCCGCCAGGACCTCGGTCACCACCCAGGCCGATCCATCCTCCCGCCGTCCGGACAGTGCCATCACGGTGGAACAGCCGGAATTGGCGGCCGGGATCCGGTCCGGCAGGGCCTGGGCCAGGGCGCCGAGGATGGCGTTGGTCAGCAGCTTCACCGTGCCCGTGCGCGCGTTCAGCGGTGCGGGCATGCGCGGATTCAGCAGCGATCCCTCGGGCAGGATCACCCGCAGGGGGCGCGCGCAACCGCCATTGTTCGGGATGTCGGGCCCGGTCACGGCGCGCAGCGCGAAGAAGCAGCCCGCCATCACCCCGGCCGGCGCCGCGTTCACCGGCCCGCGCACCTGGGGGGAGGTGCCGGTGAAGTCGAAGGTGATCCCATCCCCTTCCACTGTCACGCGCACCCGGATCGGGACCTCGCGGTCCAGCTCGATGCCGTCATTGTCCAGCGCGTCCTCATAGGTCCAGCTGCCATCGGGGATGGCGCGGATCGCGGCTCGGGTCGCGGCCTCGGCGCGGCGCACAAGTTCCTGCATCATCGCGGCAAGCCCGTCGGCACCGTGGCGTGCGGCCAGTTCCTCCATGCGTGCCGCGGCCACGCGGCAGGCGGCGATCTGCGCTTCCAGGTCCCAGGCGAAGGCATCGGGCGTGCGCGTGTTGAGCGCGATGATCCGCAGGATCTGCTGATCCGTCACCCCCTCCCGCGCCAGGCGCAGCGGCGGCAGGCGCAGCCCCTCCTGGAAGATCTCCGTGGAGGTGGTGGGCAGCGATCCCGGCGTCAGCCCGCCCAGGTCCTGGTGGTGCAGGATGGTTCCGGCCAGGGCGATCACCCGCCCCTCGGCGAAGACCGGCACCATCAGCGACACGTCTGGTATGTGCGTGCCACCGTCATAGGGGTCGTTCATCAGATACACGTCGCCCGGCCGCATCCCCTCCACGGGGAAGTCACGCAGCATGCGGGCCACGGCGGGCATCAGGCATCCGAGCAGCAGGGGCAGGGAGATGGACTGCGCCATCACCGTGCCATCCGGCAGGAAAAGGCTGGCCGAGGCGTCATTCGCTTCCCGCACGATGGGCGAGACGGCGGAGCGCAGCATCACCGCCTGCATCTCCTCCGCGATGGCTTCCAGCCTGCGGCGGACGATCTCGATGGTCGCGGGATCCAGGCGTTCGGCGCTCATGCGATGCGCTCCATCAGCAGATGCGCGGGATGGGTCGTCACGCGCCAATCCCCCGGCACGACAAGCGTGGTGTCGTCCTGCTCGAGGATGGCGGGGCCATGCAGCACCTCGCCCGGCGCCAGGTTGGCGCGGGGCACCACCGCAACCTCCTGCGCCACGCCGCCGATCACGGCCATGCGGCTGCCGCGCGGCGAGTCACTCCGCGCCACCACGGGCATCGCCGCCTCCGGCGCGCGCAGCCGGCACACCACACGGAGCGAAACCAGCCGCACCGGCGCCTGGCGGGCATGGCCATAGGCGGCCTTATGCGCGGCGATGAAGCCCTCGCGGATCGCCCGGGCCGGCTCGGCCGCATCGGCCGGGAGGGGCACGTCCAGGCTGTGCCCCTGGCCGACGAAGCTGGCACTGGCCGTCACCAGCAGCTCCGCCGCATCCGCCGCCACGCCTTCCGCCGCCATGGCGCCGCGCGCCTCGGCCACAAGCGCATCGATCGCCTGGCGCAGATCCGCCTCGGGCAGGACGTCCAGCACGCGGCCGAAGCCACGCGCGGCGTCGTGCTCCAGCGGCGCATCGAGCAGCCCGGTCGCGGCCAGCACGCCCGGCGCGGCGGGAACGACGATGCGTGCCTGTCCCAGCTCTTCCGCGATGGCATAGGCATGCAGCCCGCCGCCGCCGCCCGCGGGCACCAGCGGCAATTCGCGCGGGTCGGTTCCGCGCGCCACGGTTACGCTCCGCACCGCCTCCGCCATGGTGGCGTTGATCACGCGGTGGATGGCGATCGCGGCTTCCCGCAGGCCCAGCCCCAGGGGCCCGGCGATATCGCGTTCGATCGCCTCAGCCGCCGCCTCCGCATCCAGCGCCAGCTGCCCCGTCGCGAAGCGCGCCGGATCGACCAGCCCCAGCACGACGGAGGCATCCAGCACCGTCGGCCGCGTGCCGCCGCGCCGGTAGCAGGCCGGGCCCGGCGCTGCCCCGGCGGAACGCGGCCCCACCCGAAGCCCGCCCGCCTCGTCGATCCAGGCAATGGAGCCGCCGCCCGCGGCCACGGCCAGCACATCCGCCGTCGGCACGCGCACCGGGAAGGTGCCGATCATCCCATCCATCCGCAGCGCCGGCGCGCCGTCGCGGATCACCGCCACATCCGCGCTGGTGCCGCCCACATCGATGGAGACGCCATCCGGGAGGCCCGCGCCGCGCAGCACCGCCGCCGCGCCGATCGCAGCCGCGGAGGGACCCGACAGAGTCAGCCGGATCGGCTTTCCGCGCGCGGCCCCTGCGCCGAGCAGCCCGCCCCGCGAATGCATCACCTGCATCGGTGCTCCCACGCCGCTGCCGCGCAGGATGGTTTCGATCCGCCCGAGATAGTCGCTCATCACAGGCTTCAGCGCGGCGTCGAAGGCCGTCGCGCAGGTCCGCTCGTATTCGCGCGGCGCCGGGTCCACCTCGGATGAAAGAGACACGGCCATCCCCGGGCAGGTCTCCTGCACGATCGCCCGCGCCCGCTGCTCATGGCGGGGATCGAGGAAGGCGAAGAGGAAGCAGATCGCTACCGCCTTCACGCCCGCGGCCTCCAGCGCCCGTGCCGCCATGGCCACGCCTGCCTCGTCCAGCGGCTCCACCACGCCCCCATCGGCCCCGATCCGCTCATCCACCTCCATCCGCCGCTCGGGCGGGATCAGGTTCACCGGGGTTTGCGGCCCGAAGAGCAGGTCGTAGTTGGAGGCGCGCGTCATCCGCCCGAGCTCGATCACATCCGCGAAGCCGCGCGTGGTGATGAGGCCGGTGGGCGCGGCCGTGTTCTCCAGGATCGCATTCGTGGCCACGGTGGTACCATGCAGGAAGCGCCGCACCGCACCCGGCGGCGCGTCCCTGCCCAGCAGTCGCTCCAGCGCATGCCCCACCGCCCGCGCCGGGTCGTCTGGCGTGCTCGGCACCTTGAGCGAGCGAAGCGCGCCATCCGAACGCCGCAGCACCGCATCCGTGAAGGTGCCGCCAATATCAATCCCGATTTCCAACCCAAGACGTCTCCTGATTGCGCGGCGTGCGGCTCAATCGAGCCGCACGCCGCCCTCTTTCACCACCCCACCCCATTTCGCGACCTCCGCCTTCACAAAGCCCGCGAACTCGGCGGGGGAGGTCGCCTCCACCCGGAAGCCCTGCTGCGCGAAGGAGTCCCGGATCTCCGGCGCTTGCATCGCCCGCGCCACCTCTTCGTGCAGCCGGGCGAGAAGGGCAGGGGGCGTGCCCGGCGGCGCGAACACGCCCTGCCAGGATTCCGCCTGGAAGCCCGGCAGCGCCGCTTCGGCCACGGTGGGCACCTCCGGCAGCAGCGGGTGGCGCTCGGCCCCCGTCACCGCCAGCGCCTTCACCGTGCCCGCCCGCAATTGCGGCAGGATGACCAGCAGATCGGCGAAGGAAGCCTTCACCAGCCCGGCCACCAGATCCGTCGTCGCCTGGGCGGAGCCGCGATAGGGCACATGCGTCAGCTGAACCCCGGCCGCGAGTCCGAACATCACCCCGGTCAGGTGCATGGAGGTGCCGTTGCCCGGCGTGGCATAGGTGATGGCGCCTGGCGCCGCCCTGGCGGCCGCGATGAAGGCGCCGAGGTCGTTCACCCCCAGCGCCGGATGCACCGTCACGACCAGCGGCGCGGAAACCAGGCGCGAGACGGGGGAGAAGCCCGCCACGGGATCATAGGGAAGGTTGGGGAAGAGGCTGGCCGCGATGGCGTTGCTGCCTGTTACTCCCATCAGCAGCGTGTGCCCGTCCGGAGCCGATTTGGAGACAAACTCGGCGCCCGTGGTGCCGCCCGCGCCGGGCCGGTTCTCCACCACCACCGGCTGCCCGAGGGCCGGGGAAAGCCGCTCCGCCAGCCGCCGCGCCAGCACATCCGTGCTGCCGCCGGGCGGAAAGGGCACGACGAGCCGCATGGGGCGGGAAGGCCAGGCCTGCGCCCTGGCTTCCGGCACCGCCGCCAAGCCCAGGGCGGAAAGACCCAGGGCGGAGAGGCCGAGCGCGCGGCGGGTGATGGGCGGGATCATGGCCGGTACTCCTCGGGATGGTGTCGAAGGGGATTGCATGATCCGGGCCGCGCCTCAGGCGGCGCGCCGGAAGCGTGTCGGCGCGAAAGGAGAAAGGTCGATCCCCGGCGCGCGGCCCGCCACGAGGTGGGCCACCTCCCGCCCCGTGCTCGCCGCGCCGCACATGCCGACATGCCCATGGCCGAAGGCGAACCAGGCATTGCTCACGCGCGGCGCGGCGCCGATCACGGGAAGGCTGTCCGGCAGGCAGGGCCGGTGGCCCATCCATTGTGTCACGCTGCTGGTGTCGAGATGCGGGAACATCTCCTTCCCCCGGGCCAGCAGCACGTCGGCCCTGGCGAAGTCCGGCGGCGCCTTCAGCCCCGCGAACTCCACCGATCCGGCCAGGCGCAGCCCCATTCGCATGGGGTTCACCATCATGTTGTGCTCCACCGCCATCACGGTGTGCCGCAGCGCCAGATTGTTGCTGCCGACGGTCACGTGATAGCCGCGCTGCGTCTCCAGCGGGATCGCGGGGCCGAGCTGCCTTGCCAAGCGCGCGGACCAGGCGCCGCCCGCCAGCACCACCCCATCGCATGCCACCTCGTCCCCGCCGTCGAGCTGAACCGCGGCCACATCGGTGCCGCGCAGGCGGAAGCCGCTGGCGCTGGCCCGCACCACATCCGCTCCATCCAGCACGCAGCGCTCGAAGATGGCGCGCGTCAGCGCCGCGGGATCAGTGGTCGAGCCATTCTCCGGCGCCAGGATGCCGAAGCGGAAGCGCCCCTTCAGGTCCGGCTCCAGCGCGACCAGCTCCTCCTCGCCGATATCGCGCATCTCCACGCCGAGGGACCGGCGCAGCTCCATTCCCCATTTCCACTGCCGGGCCGCCTCCGGCCCGGAATAGACATAGAGGCAGCCGCCGCGCGTGATGAGCGACATGCCGCCCGCGCGCTGCAGGATCGGCTCGTAGCACTCGAAGATCGGCGCCAGCAGGCCGCGAAGGGCGGTGGCGATCCGCACCACCTCCTCGCGCCCGCTCGCACGCAGGAAGCGCAGCAGCCAGGGCGCCACGATGGGCGCATAGGCCCAGCGCACCGAGAGCGGCCCCAGCGGATCCAGCAGCCAGCGCGGCACCTTCTTCCACATGCCGGGCATCCCGACCGGCAGGCAGGCGGAAGGCGAGAGGGAGCCGGCATTGCCGAAGGAAGTCGCCTCGGCCGGGCCCAGGGGATCGATGAAGGTGACGTGGTGGCCGTCCCGCTGCAGCCAGGCCGCGCAGCAGCTTCCCACGATTCCGTTGCCGATGACCGCGATCCGCATGCCCAGCCCCGGCGCGGCCGCTGAATCGCGCCTGCGCATTCCGGCGCGCAGACTAGGAACAGGGAAGGCGACGCGGCTAGGGGACGCCGCGCCGAAAACCGGTCCCGCGGCCCGAAATTCGACGTCTCAGCCCTCGTTGTCCTCGCCGAGAAGACGCTTTGCCCGGCCGCGGAGCCTTTCCAGCATGTCCCCGAGCTGCTCGATCTCCTCCGGTGTCAGGACCTCGGCCAGTTCGGATTGCAGCGCATGGGCACGCGGCACGATCCGCCGGTACAGCGCCATGCCACGCGGCGCCAGGCGCAGCATCTGTGCCCTCTGGTCCTCGGGATGCGGATGGCGGCTGACCAGTCCCTTGTCGGCCAGCCGGATCACGGCCCGGCTCACCTTCACCCGGTCCATCTCGGTTCGCGCGATCACCGCCTGGGTGGAGAGGGCCTCGCTCTCTCCCAGCACGGCCATCACGCGCCATTCCGGTATGGAAAGCCCGAACTCGGCCTCGTAGCGCTCGGCGAAGGCCCGGCTGACGCTCTCGACCGCGACGGAGAGGCGGTAGGGCAGGAATTCCGCCAGGCGGAGCGGGGCATCGGCTTTCGACGGAGGGATGGCGCGGCTCCTCACGGTTCCGTGGATGCATCAGGGTTGATTTCGTCTCAAACGAGATGATATGCCCCAAGCATAACATCCGCCCCACGCCGCCTGCCAGAAGCGGGAAGGAGGGTGGAAGGTCGGGAGGGGTCGGTCTTGCATATCGACTACCAGTCGCTGCGCTTCGAGTACCGGCGCTCGCCGGACCAATCGGCGGCGCAGCTGGCGCATCACCCCGTCGTGGTCGTGGGTGCCGGCCCCGTGGGCCTGGCCACGGCAATCGACCTTGCCCAGTCCGGTCTTCGCGTCCTGCTGCTGGATGATGACCGCTGCCTCTCCAACGGTTCCCGCGCGATCTGCTTCGCCAAGCGCACCCTGGAGATCTTCGATCGCCTGGGCTGCGGCGACCGGATGGTGGAGAAGGGCGTCACCTGGAACCTGGGCCGCGTCTTCCACCGCGACGATCCGGTCTACAGCTTCAACCTGCTGCCAGAGGGTGGCCATCGCCGCCCTGCCTTCATCAATCTTCAGCAATATTATGTTGAGGGCTTCCTGCTGGACCGCGCCGGCGCCTTGCCGGAGATCGAGATTCGCTGGAACAACAAGGTGGCCGCCCTGGGCCCGCGCGAGGACGGGGTGGAGCTGACGGTCGAGACGCCCGAGGGCGAGTACCGCATCCTCGCGGAATACGTGGTGGCCGCCGATGGCGCCCGCTCACCCATCCGCAAGGCCATGGGGCTCGAAAGCAAGGGCCGTTCCTTCCGGGACCGCTTCCTCATCGCCGATGTCCGCATGAAGGCCGATTTCCCGGCCGAGCGCTGGTTCTGGTTCGACCCGCCCTTCCACCCGAACCAGTCCGTCCTGCTGCATTCGCAGCCCGACAACATCTGGCGCATCGATTTCCAGCTGGGCTGGGACGCCGACCCGGAGGAGGAGCGCAAGCCCGAGCGCGTCATTCCCCGCGTCCGTGCCCTGCTCGGGAAGGATGCGGCGTTCGAGCTGGAATGGGTCAGCGTCTATACCTTCTCCTGCCTGCGGATGGCGCGCTTCCGCCATGGCCGCGTGATCTTCGCCGGGGACGCCGCCCATGGCGTCTCGCCCTTCGGCGCGCGCGGCGCGAACAGTGGCATCCAGGACGCCGAGAACATCGCCTGGAAACTGGCCCTGGTGCTGCGCGGGGAGGCTCCGGAAACCCTTCTCGACAGCTACGATTCCGAGCGCGTGGCGGCAGCGGACGAGAACATCCTCAATTCCACCCGCTCCACTGACTTCATCACGCCCAAGAACGAGAGCAGCCGTGCCTTCCGCGACGCCGTGCTGGATCTCGCGAAGGATTGCGCCTTTGCCCGCCGCCTGGTGAACAGCGGCCGTCTCTCCCTGCCCAGCACCTATTGTGGCTCTCCGCTGAACACGCTGGATGCGGATCGCTTCGAAGGGCTGATGGTGCCGGGCGCCCCGGCCCTGGACGCGCCGCTGAGGGACGGGGACTGGCTGCTCCGCCGCCTCGGTGGCGGCTTCACCCTTCTGCATTTCGGCGCCGCCTCGCCAGTCATGCCGGAGAGCGAAACCGCCCTCCGCGTCGTCAACATCACTCCGGAGGACGATGCGGAAGGCCTCGCGGCCACGCGCTACGATGCGCGCCCGGGTACAACCTATCTCATCCGTCCGGACCAGCATGTCTGCGCCCGCTGGCGCCGCTTCGATCCGGAAGCCGTGCGCGCCGCGCTCCGCCGCGCGACGGGGAGGGGGTGATGCTCAACACCGAACCCAATCTGGCTGCGCCCGATGATTTCTACGAGGCCCTGCTCGCCATCCACCAGGACCTCACCCCGGAACAGGCGCGCATCGTCGATGCACGCCTGATACTGCTTCTCTCCAACCATATCGGCGACATGGCGGTGCTCCGCCAGGCGATGGAGCGTGCCCGCCAGGGCATCACCCCCGCCGGTCAAGACGCCACCATCACCATCCGCGCCTGAAGGAAACCCCATGTCCGGCTTCGCCAGCACCAAAGACCTCGCCGAGAAGACCATCTCCTTCGACGAGCTTGCGCCCGGCCTTTATGGCTATACCGCCGAGGGCGATCCCAATTCGGGCGTGGTCATCGGCGATGAGGGCGTGCTGGTGGTGGATGCCCAGGCCACCCCGCGCATGGCGCAGGACGTCATCGCGCGCATCCGCAAGGTGACGGACAAGCCCGTGACCCATGTGGTGCTCTCCCATTACCACGCCGTCCGCGTCCTCGGCGCCAGCGGCTATGAGGGTGCCCAGATCATCGCATCCGACGTCACGCGCGACCTCATTGTCGAGCGGGGCCAGCAGGACATGGACAGCGAGATCGGCCGCTTCCCGCGCCTGTTCCGGGGCAAGGAGAGCATCCCCGGCCTTACCTGGCCCGACGTGACCTTCCAGAAGAAGATGACTCTCTGGATGGGCAAGAGGGAGGTGCAGATCATCCATGTCGGCCGCTCCCACACGGCCGGGGACACGATTGTCTGGTTGCCGAAGGAGCGCGTCCTCTTCTCCGGCGACTGCGTGGAGTACGGCGCCACCCCCTATTGCGGCGACGCCCATTTCGCGGATTGGTCGGGCACGCTGGAAGCCATTCGCGCCCTCAAGCCCGTCGCCCTCGTGCCGGGGCGCGGCGCCTCGCTCACCTCACCCGCCCAGATCGAGGAAGGCCTGCGCGGCACGGCCGACTTCACCTCCGACCTCTTCGCCATCGCGCGGAAGGGCGCCGCCGCCGGCGCGTCGCTCAAGCAGGTCTATGACGAGGCCGTCGCGGCGATGCGCCCGAAATACGGGCACTGGGTCATCTTCGAGCACTGCATGCCCTTCAACGTCTCCCGCGCCTATGACGAGGCGAAGGGCCTGGACCACCCCCGCATCTGGACCGCCGAGCGTGACGTTGAGATGTGGCGCGCGCTCGAGCACGGCACCGAGATGAAATCCGCCGAACTCGACCGGTAACAGGAGGCATCCCCATGAACGCCCCGTTCCGCCCACAGCCGCTGACCACCAACGAAACCGGCTACATGCCGGGCTTCGGCAACGGCTTCGAGACCGAGGCCCTGCCGGGCGCCCTGCCCATCGGCCGCAACTCGCCCCAGCGCTGCCCATACGGCCTCTATGCCGAGCAGCTCTCCGGCTCGCCCTTCACCGCGCCGCGCATGACGAATGAGCGGTCCTGGCTCTACCGTATCCGCCCGACCGTTGCGCATTGGGGGCAGTTCACCAAGGTGGATGCCGGCCTCTGGCGCACCGCCCCGGCGGTGGAGGTGGATCTTCCCCTCGCGCCCCTGCGCTGGGACCCGATCCCGCTGCCTGATGGCAAGGTTTCCTTCCTTGAGGGCATCCGCACCATCACCACCGCGGGCGATGCGGGCAGCCAGTCGGGCATGGGTGCCCATGTCTATCTCGTCACCCGCTCCATGCAGGACGAGTATTTCTACAACGCTGATGCCGAGATGCTCTTCGTGCCCCAGCAGGGCGCCCTGCGCATCGCGACGGAATTCGGCATCATCGACATCGCTCCCGGCGAGATCGCCGTGATCCCGCGCGGCGTGAAGATCCGGGTGGAGATCCCGGGTGGCCCGGCGCGCGGCTATCTGTGCGAGAATTATGGCGGCGCCTTCACCCTGCCCGAGCGCGGCCCGATCGGCGCCAACTGCATGGCGAACCAGCGCGACTTCCTCACGCCGGTCGCGGCCTATGAGGACCGGGACGTCCCCTCGACCATGACGGTGAAGTGGGGCGGCAGCCTCTGGCGCACGGAGCTGGAACACTCCCCGCTGGATGTCGTCGCCTGGCACGGCAACTACGCGCCCTACAAATACGACCTGCGCCGCTACTCCCCGGTCGGCCCGATCCTCTTCGACCATGCCGATCCCTCGATCTTCACCGTGATGACCTCGCCCAGCGAGACGCCCGGGACGGCGAATATCGATTTCGTCCTCTTCTCCGATCGCTGGCTGGTCGGCGAGAACACCTTCCGCCCGCCCTGGTACCACATGAACGTGATGAGCGAGTTCATGGGGCTGGTGGAGGGCGTCTATGACGCCAAGACTGGGGGCGGCTTCGTTCCCGGCGGCTTCTCGCTGCATAACTGCATGCTGCCCCATGGACCGGACATGGCGGCCTTCGAGGCCGCGAGCAATGCGGAGTTGAAGCCGCACAGGCTGGAAGGCACGATGGCCTTCATGCTCGAGACGCGGCTGCCGCAGCGTGTCACGCGCTACGCGGCCGAGGCTCCGCAGTTCCAGCGGGACTATGCCGGCTATGGCAAGGGCCTGCGCAAGCATTTCAACCCGAACCAGCGGTAGAGAATGACCGACGCCACGCACGACCCCGCCCTGCGCAGCTGGGTGGAATCCGCCAACGGGCATCCGGATTTCCCGATCCAGAACCTGCCCCTCGGTGTCTTCATCCCACTCGACATGGGCGGCGCGCGGGTTGGCGTGGCGATCGGGGACCAGATCCTCGATCTCACCGCGGCCCCGGTGGATGACAAGATCCGCCAGGCCGCGGGCAGCTCTGCGCTGAACGAACTCTTCGCACTGGGGGAGGGGGTGCGGAAGGTCCTTCGCGCGGAGCTCTCCGAGCTGCTGTCGAACCCGGCGCACCGCGCCGCGGTGGAGCCGCATCTCTACCCGATGGAGGGCTGCGAGATGACCCTGCCCACCAAGATCGGCGACTACACCGACTTCTACGTGGGCATCCACCACGCGACGAATGTCGGCAAGGTCTTCCGCCCCGACAATCCGCTGCTGCCGAACTACAAGCATGTGCCCATCGGCTATCACGGCCGCGCCTCCTCCGTGCGCGCCTCGGGCACCGATATCCGCCGCCCCAAGGGGCAGCTGAAGGCGCCGGATGCTGAAGCGCCTCGCTTCGCCCCTTGCGAACGCCTGGACTACGAACTGGAACTCGCCATCTGGATCGGCCCGGGCAACACGCTGGGCGATGCGATTCCCATCGGCCGCGCAGCTGCCCATGTCGCCGGCTACGGCCTGCTGAACGACTGGTCCGCGCGCGACATCCAGGCCTGGGAGTACCAGCCGCTCGGTCCCTTCCTGGCGAAGAACTTCGGCTCCACTGTCTCGCCCTGGGTCATCACCCCCGAAGCCCTGGAGCCCTTCCGCATCGCGCAGCCGCCCCGCCCCGAGGGCGACCCGCAGCCGCTGCCCTATCTGCTGGACGAGGCCGACCAGGCTGGCGGTGCCTTCGACCTCGCCCTCGAAGTCTTCATCACCACGCAGGCGATGCGCGGGAAGGGCATGGCGCCGCATCGCCTTTCACAATCGAATGCCCGCCACATGTACTGGACCGTGGCGCAAATGGTCACGCACCACACCTGCAACGGATGCGACCTGAATCCGGGAGACCTTCTCGGGTCCGGTACCATCTCGGCGCCCGATGCCGCCGGCTTCGGCAGCCTGCTCGAGACGACGAAGGGCGGCAAGGAGCCCGTCCAGTTGCCCTCCGGCGAAACGCGCCGCTTCCTGGAGGATGGGGACGAGATCATCCTCCGCGCTCGCGCCGCGCGGGATGGATTCGCCAGCATCGGCTTCGGGGATTGCCGCGCGACCATCCTGCCGGCCAACTGACGCAACACAGCAAGCCGGCCATCCGAGCCGGCGGTGGAGAGGAAAGAACCATGAAGAAGATCCTGCTGGGCCGCCGCGCCCTGATGGGCGCTGGCCTCGCGGCCGCGCTCCCCGCGGGCCGCGCGCTGGCCGCCTATCCGGAGCGGGCGATCCGCTGGGTCGTCGCCTATGCGCCCGGCGGCGGCACGGACACCTTGGCCAGACTGGTCGGGGCCACCCTGTCCCAGCGCCTCGGCCAGCCCGTGGTGATCGAGAACAAGCCCGGCGCGGCCACCAATATCGGCGCGGAATTCACCGCCAAGGCCCCGGCGGATGGCTATACGGTGATGACGGCCGATAACGGCACGCTTGTCTTCAACACCGCGCTTTTCAGCCGCCTTCCCTATGATCCCGTGCGGGACTTCCGTCCCGTGGGGCTCATGGCGCGTTTCCCGCTCTTCCTCGCGGCCGGGCAGAACGCGCCCGCCAATGTCCAGGCGCTGGTGGAGCAGTCCAAGGCGCGCCCGATCGATTGCGCCACCCCCGGCATCGGTTCCCCGCATCACCTCGCCATGGAGCGGCTGGGCCGCGAGGCCGGGATCCGGTTCAATCACGTCCCCTACCGCGGCGCCGCACCCGCGCTGAACGACCTTCTCGCCGGTACCGTGCCGATGATGGTGCTGGACTATCCCTCGGGCGCCGATCACCTTCGCAGCGGCCGCGTGAAGGCGCTTGCCGTCCTCTCCGCCCAGCCGCTCGAGGATCTTCCGAGCATCCCCACCGTGCAGTCCGCCCTCAACCTGCGCGGCTTCGAGGCCTATGCCTGGCAGGGCGTCGTCGTGCCCAAGGCGACGCCGGACGCGATCGTCGCGCAGCTCACCCGCGAACTGGACGCCTCCGTGCGCGATGCCTCCGTGCGCAACCGCATGAAGCAGATTGGCCTTGAGCCGCTCACCGGCGGCCCCGCGGAGTTCGAGGCGCTGCTGGAGCGCGAGCGGGGTATCTGGCTGCCGCTGATCCGCGACCTCAAGATCACGCTCGACTGACCCGCATGCGCCTCCATGGCTATTTCCGCTCCTCCGCCGCCTGGCGGGTGCGGATCGCGCTCAACCTGAAGGGGATCACGGTGGAACACAGCTTCCACCATCTCCGCCGGGGCGAGCAGCGCGCGCCGGAATTCCTCCGCTGCAACCCCCAGGGCCTCCTCCCGGCCCTGGAGACGGATGACGGCTCGGTCCTCACGCAGTCCATGGCCATCATCGAATGGCTGGACGAAACCCATCCCGAGCCGCGCCTGGTGCCCGGCACGGCGCTGGAGCGCGCGCGCATCCGCGCCTTCGCCCAGGCCATCGCCTGCGACATCCACCCCGTGCAGAACCTGAAGGTGCTGGCCCGCCTGCGCGAGGAGGGTTGGCCGGAAGAGAAGGTCACGGGCTGGGCGCGCTGGGTTATCCAGGATGGGCTGGAAGCCTGCGAGAAGCTGCTGCGTGAAGGGGAGGGGCCCTTCCTCTTCGGCCGCGCCCCGACTCTGGCCGATATCTGCCTCATTCCCCAGCTTGGTAATGCGAAGCGCTTCGGCGCGGATATCTCCGCCCTGACACGGATCAGGGAAGCCGCGGCGGCCTGCGCCGATCATCGGGCCTTCATCGCTGCGGCGCCGGAGAATCAGCCCGACGCGGAGTAACGAACGCGGGAGAGGGAATGCCATTCCCTTTCCCGCCTGCCGCGCAGGATGGCGCGGCTACGCATCAGGAAATCTTTGGGAAACCGCGCTCTTTCCGGCGGCGCGGCTCCTTCGTAGCCTTCCGGGCATGAACGACACGCCCTTCCGCGCCGCCTCGTTCGGCTCTCGCCCGCTGCTCTGCCGAATGCCCCGGCCCGGCTGAACGCCTCGCGGCTGAACGCCGCCCCAGCAGCCCCTCGCGAAGCCGCATCCTTCGCGGCGCCCCGCCCATCGCCGGAGTATCCCATGTCCGAGCACGCTCTTGGCGCGCGCGAAAGCCTCGCGCCGTCCTTGCCGCGCGCCGTGCTGCCGCGGCCCAATCTCGCGCGCTACCGCCGCTTCCTCTCGCCGCTCGCCATTGTCCTGCTCTGGCAGGCGGCCTCCATGGCCGGGCTGATCGCCCCGCGCACCCTGGCCGCGCCCACCACCATCCTCGCCGCCGCCTGGGAGTTGCTCGTCTCTGGTGAGCTTCCGCATCACCTTCTTGTCTCGCTCGCGCGCGTCGCCACTGGCCTCGCCATCGGCGTGACGGCCGGCATCGTGCTTGCCCTGATCTCCGGCCTGTCCCGCCTGGGCGAGGAGGTAGTGGACGCGCCGATGCAGATGCTGCGCACGCTGCCCTTCCTGGCGCTGGTGCCGCTCTTCATCCTGTGGTTCGGCATCGGCGAGACGCCGAAGATCGCCCTTGTCGCGCTTGGCAGCGCCTTCCCCGTCTATCTCACCCTCTTCGCCGGCATCCGGGGGGTGGACCCCAAGCTGGCGGAGGCCGGCCGCGTCTTTGGCCTGGATCGCCGCGGCCTCATCCGCCACGTCATCCTTCCCGGGGCGCTGCCCTCCGGCCTCGTCGGGCTGCGCTACGCCCTCGGCAGCGCCTGGCTCTCGCTGGTGATCGCGGAACAGATCAACGCCACCGCCGGCATCGGCTTTCTCATCAACGATGCCCGCGACTTCCTCCGCACCGATGTGATCGTCGTCGGCCTGCTCGTCTACGCCCTGCTCGGGCTCGGCGCCGATGCCCTCATCCGCGCCTTCGAGCGCCGCGCCCTCGCCTGGCGTCCCAACCTCATCAAGGCCTGACAGCCATGAGCGAGAACCGCACCGTCTCCGTCCGCGGCCTCACGCGCCGCTTCGGCGCCAACACCGTCCTCCACGGCCTCGACCTCGATCTTGAGCCGGGCTCCTTCACCGCCCTTCTTGGCCGTTCCGGCTCGGGCAAGACGACGCTGCTCCGCACCTTGGCGGGCCTGGATCCCGCGCCCGGGGATGCGGAGATCCGTCTTCCCGCCGCCGTCGCCGCGGTGTTCCAGGAACCTCGCCTGCTGCCCTGGAAGCGGGTCTGGAACAATGTCGCCCTCGGCCTGCCCGGGCGGGAGGTGAAGCCCCGCGCCGAGCGCGCCCTTGCCGAGGTGGGCCTCGCACGCCACCGCGATGCCTGGCCCGCCACCCTCTCCGGCGGCGAGGCCCAGCGCGTGGCCCTGGCCCGCGCCCTGGTGCGGGAGCCGCGCCTGCTGCTGCTGGACGAGCCCTTCGCCGCGCTGGACGCGCTCACCCGTATCCGCATGCATGCCCTGGTGCTGGACCTGTGGCGAGTGCACGGCCCCACCACGCTGATCGTGACGCATGACGTGGACGAGGCCGTGCTGCTGGCCGACCGCGTGCTCGTCCTCGATGCCGGCCGCATCGCGGCGGATATCCGGGTGGAGATTCCGCGCCCCCGCAGCCATGGCGATGCCCGCTTCGTCGCGCTCCGCCGCCGCCTCCTCGCCGAACTCGGCGTGGAGGCCGAGGTGATCCGGGAAGCCGCCTGATGCCCAGCCGCAGCAGCATCCTCCTCGCCGCTCACCGGGACCGGGAAGTCGCCCGGCTGGGGCATGCCGCGTGATGGACGGAACGCTCCTTCCCGTTCACTCGGATCCGGCGCGCGAACTCGCGCGCCGCTTCTCCGCAGGGGCGGCCGAACACGACCACGAGGGCAGCTTCCCGCACGAGAACATCGCCGCACTGCGTGAGGCGGGGCTTCTCTCCCTTACGGTTCCGGCCGAGTTCGGTGGCCCGGCCATCGGGCTGGAGGCTGCCACCCGGATCGTCGGCACCATCGCGGAGGGTTGCCCGGCCACGGCGCTGGTCCTGTCCATGCAGCTGATCCAGCAGCGGGGCATTGCGCGGAATGTGGCCATCCCGCATGCGCTGCGCCGCCGCCTCGCGCTCGGTGCCCTGCGCGGTGAGTTGATGAACGCGCTCCGGGTGGAGCCGGAGCTTGGCACCCCCGCCCGCGGCGGCCTTCCCGCCACCACCGCGCGCCGCACCGCGGATGGCTGGTCCCTCACCGGCCGGAAGATCACCGCCACCGGCAGTCCTGCGCTGGATTGGGGCCTGGTATGGGCCCGCACGGATGAGGAGAGCCCGCGCACCGGGCTTTTCCTCCTGCCCATGCGCGCCCCTGGCCTGCGCATCGTGGAGACCTGGGACCAGGCCGGCCTCCGCGCCTCCGGCAGCCACGACGTACTGATGAAGGACGCCACGGTCCCCGCGGATCACGCCCTTGAACTCCGCGCGCCGCAGGAATGGACGCTGCGTGACGGCGACGCCGTGGCCTGGAACACGCTGCTCATCGCGGCCCTCTACACCGGCGTTGCCCGCGCTGCCCGGGACTGGCTCGTCCGCTTCCTCCGTGGCCGCATCCCGGCAAATCTCGGCCAGCCTCTCGCCACCCTCCCGCGCATGCAGGAGGCGGTGGGGCGGATCGAGGCGCTGATCCTCACCAATGAGCGCCTCGTCGCAAGCGCCGCGCGGGAGGAGACCACCGCCGCCGAGCTCGGCCTGGTGAAGACCGTCGCCGCCGACAACGCCATCGCCGCCGTGCAGGAGGCTGTCTCCCTCTGCGGCAATCATGCCCTCGCGCGCTCCAACCCGCTGGAGCGCCATCTGCGGGACGTCCTCTGCGCCCGCATCCACACCCCCCAGCCTGACGCAGCCCTCCTCGACGCTGGCCGCGCCGCGCTGCTCCCGATCTGAACGGAGAGAAACGCCCATGACCATCAACACCCTCCCCATCGGTGGCGTCGAGTTCATCGGCATGATCCAGCCGCGCCAGCAATCGGAGATCCACCCGGCCAGCGGGGCGGCGATCGACCCGGCCTATCTCGTCGCCTCGGCCCAGGCGCATGACGAGGCGGGCTTCGACCGGATCCTGATCGGCTGGTATTCCAACGGCCCGGATGGGCTGCAGCTCGCCTCCCACCTGGCGGCGCATACCAGGAAGGTCGGCTTCCTCGTCGCCCATCGCCCGGGGTTCCAGGCTCCGACCACCGCCGCCCGCGCCTTCAACACGCTCGACCAGCTCTCCAATGGCCGGGCCGCGCTGCACACCATCTCCGGCGGCGACGACACGGACCAGGCACGGGACGGCGACTGGCTCGGCAAGGATGAGCGCTACGATCGCACGGATGAGTACCTGGCCATCCTGAAGTCGATCTGGGCCGCCAAGTCCCCCGTGGACCATGAGGGCACCTATTACCGCATCAAGGGCGCCTCGCCCGAGGTCCGCAGCGTGCAGCAGCCGCGCATCCCGCTCTATTTCGGCGGCGCCTCCGAAGCTGCGCTGCGTGTCGCGGGCAAGCATGCCGATGTCTATGCCCTCTGGGGCGAGACCCACGCCCAGGTGCGCGAGATCATCTCGCGCGTCCGGGCCGAGGCCGCGAAGCATGGCCGTGCCGACCAGATCCGCTTCTCGCTCTCCTTCCGCCCCATCCTGGCGGATACGGAGGACGCGGCCTGGGGCCGCGCCGAGACGATCCTGCACCGCATCCGCCAGATCCGCGGCCAGGCCGCCCTCGGCCCCAACACCCAGGCGCCGCAGAATGCCGGCTCCCAACGCCTGCTCGATGCCGCCTCCCTCGGCGACCGGCCGGAAGGCCGCCTCTACACCGCCATCGCGCGGGAAACGGGTGCGCGCGGCAACACCACCGCGCTCGTCGGCACGCCCGAGCAGGTGGCCGAGGCCTTCCTCGAATATTACGACCTCGGCGTGACCACCTTCCTCATCCGCGGCTTCGACCCGCTGGAGGATGCCGTGGAGTATGGCCGCTCGCTCCTCCCCATCACGAAGCGCCTCGTCGCGCAGCGTCTCGCTGCGCGTGGCGCCATCAAGGTTGCCGCCGAATGATCGCCACCCGCCGCATTCTTCTCGGTGCCGCCGCCGCCCTGGCCGCGCCGCGCATCCTCCGTGCCCAGGCCCCGCTGCGGGTGGGCGACCAGCGCGGCAATGCCCGCGCGGTGATGGAAGCCTCCGGCCAGCTCAAGGGCTTCGGCGAGCGCATCGCCTGGAGCGAGTTCCCGGCCGCCGCGCCGCTGGTGGAGGCGCTGAACGCCGACGCCATCGACACCGGCCTGGTAGGGGACGCGCCCTTCACCTTCGGCGCCGCCGCCGGCGTGCCCATCAAGGCCATCGCCGCCACGCGGGAGAACCGCGAAGGCCTCGCCATTCTCGTGCAGAAGGACAGCCCGATCCGGTCCATCCAGGACCTCAAGGGCAAGCGCATCGCCACCGGGCGCGGCTCCATCGGCCACCAGGTGATCCTGGCCGCGCTGGAGAATGCCGGCCTGCCGCTGGACGCCGTGCAATTCGTCTTCCTGCTTCCGGCGGATGCCAAGGCCGCCTGGGCGCGCGGCTCGGTCGAGGCCTGGTCCACCTGGGAGCCCTATGTCTCCCAGGAGGAGGTGCTGAACGGTGCCCGCCGCGTGGCCCATGGGCAGGGCATCACCCCCGGCCTGGGCTTCCAGGCCGCGCGCAACGACGCCATCGCGGCGCGGCGCGAGGACCTGGCCGAGTTCGTCCGCCGCCTCGCCGCTGCCCGTGCCTGGGCCAATGCGAATGTGGAGGGCTACGCGAAGACCTGGTCGGAGCTGATGAACGTCCCGGCCCCGGTCGCCGAGCACTGGTTCCGCCGCGCCGCCACCCGCGTCGTCCCCATCGACGACAGCGTGGCCACCGACGAGCAGAAGAACATCGATCTCTACGCCCGCGCGAACCTCGTCCGCCGGCGCATCGATGCGAAGGACCTGCTCGACTCCTCCTTCAACTCCGCCATCCAGGCCGGCAACCGCGCGGCTTGACCGCTGGCCTGCCTGCCACGACCTTGCCCGCGGCGGAACCGCCCCGTCCCGCCCGCGGGGGACTGACAAAGGACAGAACGACCATGCCTGACGGCATCTCCCAGACGATCTCCCAGGGTTCCGGCCAGGAAACCTCCACACAGCCCGGTCCGGGCCATGACTGGCGCAGCAAGGGCATCCGCCATGTCGCGGCCACCCAGAAGAGCTGCGACACCCCCGAGACCCTCGGCATGAACCGTGAGGTGGCGGTGTCCGGCAGCCGCACCGGTTCCACCCATCTCTGGGCCGGCACCAACCGGATCGAGCCCGGCTCCCAGACCGGGCCGCACCACCACGGCCCGCTGGAGAGCATCATCTACATCATCTCCGGCACCGCCCACATGCGCTGGGGCGACCGGCTGGAGTTCATCACCGAGGCCAAGGCCGGCGACTTCTTCCTGGTCCCGCCCTATGTCCCGCACCAGGAGATCAATGCTTCCTCCACCGAGGTGCTCCATTGCGCCCTCGTGCGCAGCGGCACCGAGGAGGTCGTGATCAACCTTCCGGACATGGCGGCGGTCGAGACCCCGGAATGGGTGAATGTCAGCTCCGCCACCCTTCCCACGAAGAAGCCTGCCTGAACCGGCCGGGCGGGGCGCAGCCCCGCCCGCCGAAACGCCCATGGACGAAATCGACCGCAAGATCATCGCTCTTCTCCAGGGCGACGCCACCCTTTCCGTCGCCCAGCTCGCCGACAAGGTGGGTCTCTCCGCGACGCCCTGCTGGAAGCGTGTTCAGAAGCTGGAGGCCAATGGCGTGATCACGCGCCGCGTGGCGCTGGTGGACCCGGAGAAGATCGGCGTCGGTCTGATCGTCTATGTCGCCATCGAGGCTGGCGACCATACGCCCGAATGGCTTTCCACCTTCTCCCGCTCGATCGCCTCCATGCCGGAGGTGATGGAGGCGCATCGCATGGCGGGCGAGGTGGACTACATGCTCCGCGTCGCCGTCCCTGGCATGGCGGAGTTCGACGCCTTCTACAAAAGGCTGATCGCCGCCGTTCCCATGCGCAACGTCACCTCGCGCTTCGCCATGGAGCAGCTGAAATACACCACCGCCTACCCCCTCCACAGCGGCCGCTTCCGTGACCGCTCGGGCAGGGAAGGGGAGGGTTAGGGCGCCGCACAACCCGCACCCTCGCCCGCCGTTCTCCGCAGGGCCATCACGGCTTCAGGAGACAAGCTAATGAGCGTCTTCCGCTCGATCATGTCCAAGATCTTCGGCCACCCGGCCGCCGCCAGCCCGGCGGATGCGGGCTCCCCAACCCCCGCCACCACCACGGGTACCAGCACGGGCAACCCCTCCGGCGGCATCGGCGACCTCGGCGGGCTCGGCACCGCCATGGCGGCCCCGGCCACGACCCCCAGCACCCCCGCCCTCGGCCAGGCGCCGGAAGGCGCGCCCGCGCCCGCACAGGGTAGCGCCGCGGGCGGAGCGCCCGCCCAGCCGGTGGATGTGGAGGCCGTGCTCAGCCAGATGGCGGCGCAGAACCCGCAAAAGCTGAACTGGCAGACCTCCATCGTGGACCTGATGAAGCTGCTCGACCTCGACAGCAGCCTTGCCGCACGCAAGGAACTGGCCGGCGAACTGGGCTATGCCGGCAGCACCGACGATTCCGCCACGATGAACATCTGGCTCCATAAGCAGGTCATGCGGAAGCTGGCCGAGAATGGCGGCCGCGTGCCGGAAAGCCTGCGGAGCTGACCCGGGCGGGTTGCTCCCTGCTGGACAATCCCGTCCTCCCGTCCCCCAATGCCGGCAGCGGCATTGGGGAGACGACACCGTGGATGGCATGACCCAGGCGGCCTATCGGCCCGACGTCTTCCGGCAGCTCACCTATCACGACCTCGCCCCCGCCTTCGCGGCGGGCACCGACACGCCGCGCGCCTTCCTGGAACGCTGCCTTGAAACCATCGCGGCGCGCGAGCCCACGGTCCAGGCCTGGGTCGCCACCAACCCCGAAGGAGCGCGCGAGGCCGCCGATGCCAGCACAGCCCGCTGGAAGGCGGGGCGCACCCTCTCGCCGGTCGATGGCATGCCCATCGGCATCAAGGACCTGATCGAGACGCGGGACATGCCCACCCAGATGGGCTGCGAGGCCTATCGTGGGAATTTCCCGAAACGCGACAGCGCCATGATCCGCGCCCTGCGCGATGCCGGCGCCGTCATCCTCGGTAAGACCGTCACCACCGAACTCGGCCAGGGCCATCCCGGCCCCACCACCAACCCCTTCCACCCCCGGCATACGCCGGGCGGCTCCTCATCCGGTTCGGCCGCCGCGGTGGGCGCCCGCATGGTTCCGGCGGCGATCGGCACCCAGGTCGGCGGTTCCATTATCCGCCCCGCCTCCTATTGCGGAAACGTGGCGCTGAAGCCCACCCAGGGCGCGATCAACCGGGGCGAGCGCCAGGGCCTCTCCCAGAGCACGGCCGGCGTCCATGCCGGCTCCATTCAGGACATGTGGCTGGTGGCGATGGCCATCGCCATGCGGGCCGGCGGCGATCCCGGATCCCCCGCGCTCTTTGGCCCTGAATCCCCGCCCCCCGCCAGCAAGCCCGCCCGGCTCATCGTCATGGAGGCCGAGGGCTGGGCCCTGCTCGACGACGCCTCCCGGCAGGCCTTCCGCGCCGTGCTCGACAGCCTCCGCGCCGCCGGCGTCCAGATCCTCACCCGCGCCGACGCCCCTGCCATCGACGCCTTCGAGCGCGTCATCGCGGACGCCAAGGCCGTGACCAACGACCTCGGCAGCTTCGAGACGCGCTGGAGCCAGCAGAACCTCATCGAATCCCACCCTGATGGCGTCAGCCAGCGCTTCCTCAACCGCCATGCCCGCGGCATGGCGATGACGCTGGACGACTATCGCGCCCGCCTTCTCCAGCGCGAAGCCATGCGCCGGGCCCTGGCCGAGCTCGCACCGCTCGCCGATGCCCTGATCGCGCCGTCCTCCCCAGGCCCAGCCCCGATCTGGGAAGGCGACAAGCCCGGCGAGCCCCTGGCGCCACGCCCGACCGGAGACATCGCCTACAACGCCGCCACCTCCGCCCTGGGTGTTCCCTGTGTCACCGTCCCCAAAATGGCCGTCGGCGGCCTGCCCATGGGCATCCAGGTCATCGGCCATCCCCATATGGACGCCCGCACCACCGGCTTCGCGCGCTGGATGCTGGAGGAGCTGCCGCCCGCCATCGCCTGAGCGGATGGCAGCACCCGGCGAAGTCTTTGTTCCGGCGGTGAAGGTCTGTCCCAGGGAGAGGAGGAAGAAGCGCCTTCTCTCCCGAGATCCCTCGCGGCCAGTTCTCTCATCATCGAAGCGGTTCGGCTGACAGTGCGCCTTGGGACGATGGCCCAGGGCGATCGCAAGGGCAGGAAGGACAGAAAGGCGGCACATCAATGCGTTGAAACCACTTGGGCTTCTGCAAGCGCTTCAGACCTCCGCGTGATCCGCCGTCCCGCAAGTCAGCATCCGGCCCTCCCGCCAAGCAGCTTCAGCCCACGCCGCACGAGGCCGCTCCGCGCATAATATGGTGGCCGGTTGGCGATCCAAATATATGGAGCAGCTGCAGGAAGGCAGCCGTCCACGCGCCACTACAGAAGCACCTATGGCGGCCTCTTGAACGCTGTAGCAGGCACAAGCAGTGAGTGCTCCGCACCGTGGCGAAGCACCTGGCCAGAATCATTCTGGCAAGCCACCGCCGCGCAGTCCTTCGATCATGACACGATGAAAGTTGGAGTCCGCGAACTCGCCCATGATACGGGACGCAAAGACACGCGCCCCAGTAGGGCACATGCGCCTGTAGTATTCCCCGGCACGGATCGCTCCCTCCACCTGGCCTAGAGCATGCAGGGCGACAACGACCACGCGATGCCCGGTGGCACGCATCGGCATCTCAGCCACTGCCCTGCGGCCGACATCCAGGGCCTCCTCGTAGCGCCCCACCATGATGTACGCGTAGCCCAGGCCGGAGAGAAAGTAGGAGAGCTCCGGGTCAAGGGGGCTGAGGCGCATGGCTCGCTGGAACAGGCTGATGGCCCTGTTTGGCTGTGCAACGTAGAGCAGGGTCCAGGCGGCACCGCCGTTGATCTGTGCTGAATTCGGGTTGAGCGAGAGGGCTCGCTCGATCGCTGCGACGCCGTGCTCCCGATCATGGGCCAGCCAGGATATTGCCTGACCTGCCAGGCGGAGTGTCGTGGCATCGTCCCTCGCATCGGACAGCGCCTCGCGGGCAAGCCTGGCGCCCTCCTCCCGCTCGTCGGGCATGATCCATCCCTGAACCTCGCGCATGATCATCGTGTAAGCGGCGAACGCCTTGGCCAGGACAAATGACGGATCAAGCCGGATTGCTTCCCGCAGCAGGCTCAGCGCGGCATCGCTGCCCTCGCGTGTTTGCGCGTAATGGTGCGGTAGTGCTCGAAGATAGAGGTCGTAGGCGCCCAGGCTGTCGGTCGGCTTCTGCCTCACCCTTCGGACCTCGGCTTGGCTCAGGCTCGGCTCGAGAGCACCTGCCACGGTCTCCGTCAGTCGATCCTGTAGGTCGAAGACATCATCCAGCACACCATCGAAGTGCTCTGCCCAGATGTACACGCCCGTTTCCGCTTCAACGAGCTGGCAGGTGATCCTGACGCGCTCACCAGCCCTGCGGATCGTGCCTTCCAGCACATAACGGACCCCGAGCTCCCGGCCGATCTGACGTACATCGACGAACTTTTCTTTGTAGGTGAAGGCTGAGTTGCGCGCGATCACGAAGAGCCAGTGCAGGCGTGTCAGAGCGGACGTCAGTTCCGCCGTCATGCCATCGACGAAATAGTCCTGCTCCGGGTCGCCACTCAGGTTGTCGAAGGGAAGAACAACGATGGAGGGGCGCTCCGGCAGGGGCAGGCTGGGTGGCCCCGACGGATGCTCTGAAGCCGTACCACTGACGCTGCCAGCGTTGTCTCCTGACGGCGGAGCGGATGCCGTATCGCCGCGTGTCACCTGCTCCGTGAAGAGGTAGCCGCGACCTGCCACCGTCTTCAGGATTCGCTGGCCATCAGCTCCGAGCGCCCGCCGAATGTCAGCAATGCAATGGGTGATACCATCGTCCGTGACGGTGGCTTCCGGCCACATTGCCTCCATCAGCTCGGTTCGGGATACCAGCCTACCGGCGTTCTCCGCCATGTACCGCAAGGTCTCAAAGGACTTCCGGCGGAGTGCGAGTTCAAGACCGTCTCGCCCGCGAAGGCACCCACGGGTCAGGTCCAGGCAAAAGCCATCAAACGAAAAGGCTGACGGCCCTTGGTCGGGCATAGCATAGCCCTCCCCAGCGGATACCCCGGCCTTGAGGGCAAAGGACACCGGTGAAACCACGGTCGATTTTGCACCAAAGTTTCGCGAAGTTTTCAGGCCGTTTTCGGGACCACGATGCTGTTCTCAGGCTATCAAGCACTCACCGGATGGCAAAACAGCTGCCGGGCCGAATCATTATAGAAAGCCGCTTGGTAAGGGAGGACCGGAATGCTTTTTGTGGCAGATGGTCTTCGTTCAAGCACAACCTTGGCTGACAAGGCTCTGAGGTAACTCAGGAACAGCGCTGCGCACAGAACGTCAGTGCGCAGGCCCAGTTTCGTTCGTCCTCGTCGCGTCCGGCGGGAATTCCATCGCATCGCCAGTGGAACCTCGTCGCGCATCCCCCCATCCGCTGTGGCCAGCATGGCCGAGCGGGTCATCCCCTCAACCCGGGCAACCGAGCCGTCCCGCTCACCCGATCATCTCCGAACCGAGAAACGCCATGCGCAAGATCTTCGCCGCTGCCTTGGTCAGCAGCCTGATCGCCGGCGGTGCCCCTGCCTTTGCCGAAGGTGATTACCTGATAGGCGCCCGCACCGTGTCGCCTGCGTGGACTCAGCCTGCCGGGTACACCCCGGCCGCCGAGGCCAGTCGGGATCGCCGCCACTTGTCTGGTGGTGATGATCAGTACGTCATCGGGCCTACCGCATCGGCTGCCTGGGCCCGGCAGGATGACCGCCTGATGCTCGCCGCGGCGCACGCGCCTTCCGCGGGGAACTTCCTCCTTGCAAGCCAGGGCGAGTAGATCTCTGACCTTCGGGAACCCGGCTGCAGTGGAGGGCAGCCGGGTTCACCGCTGCGCGCTGGCCGGGGCCTATCTGCTGGCTGCCGCTAAAGATCAGACAAGCCGATACCTGCCAAGAATGGTTGTGGTGGTCTCAGCCCCCGTGTTGCGCCGTTTCCGCGGCAGCCAGGCGGGGTTCCAAGGGCCTCACGCCCTTGGCGGGTGCGGGTCCGGAGAGGGCAGCGCCCTCTCCGCGAGCGGCAGGTCAGGACCAAGCCCACACGGAATCAGGGCTCAGCGCGCACGCCCATGGCGATGGTCCGTTCATCCATGCGCGGATCATGTTTCAGCCCCCGGCGTGCCGCCCAGCTGTTGGTCAGCTGCACGAGCTGGATATAGGGCACCCGCTCCGCATAGCGCGCCACTGCCTCGCGCAGCAGCGCCTCGCGTCCCTCATCGTCCATGGTGGCCGCGGCCCGCGCTGTCATCTCGTCCAGCTCGGGATCGGAATGGCGCCACATATTGGCCGAGCCGGTCAGGCGCTGCCGGTTCGACGTGCCGGTGATGTTTACCAGGTAGTTTGTCGCCTCGCCCGTGGAACTGCCCCAGGCCGCCATCTGCAGCGGCAGCTCGAAGCGCGTGCGCCGGGGCACGAAGGCCGCATAGGGCATGGCATCCACCGTGGCCCGCACGCCAATCCGCGTCCACATCTGCGCCACGGCCTGGCTCAGTCGCGCGTCATTGGGCCAGCGGTCGTTAGGCGTGGAGATCACCACCCGGAAGCCCTGCGGATACCCTGCTTCCGCCAGCAGCCGCCGCGCCGCTTCCGGGTCGAAAGGGTCGGGCCGCACATCCGGGTTGTAGCCGAAGGCGCCGCGCGGCAGCCATTGCCCCGTCGGCTCCGCCGCGCCCTCCATCACCCGCTCCACCAGCGCATCTCGGTTGATGGCCAGCGACAGCGCGCGCCGCACCCGGATGTCCAGGAAGGGGTTCTGCGGCAGGGGCGTGCCCTGGTGGTCCGTTATCTGCGGATGCCCGCCCTCAGGCGAATGAACGGGCGCGATGAACATCGTCCGCAGGCTCGGGATCTGGGAAACGACCACGCGCGGGTCGTTCTTCAGCCGCGCCAGGTCGCTCGTCGGCAGCTGGTCGATCAGGTCCACATCGCCCGAGAGCAGCGCAGCGGTGCGGGAGGCATCGTTGGACAGGAAGCGGTAGGACACTCGCGCCCAGGGTTCCGCCCCTCCCCACCATTCCTCGTTCCGCGCCAGCACAGCCCGGTCACCCGAGGCGTAGGAGACGAGCCGGTAGGCGCCCGTGCCCACCGCCGCGCGGCCGGTGTTGTAGTCCTCGGTGGCCGTTCCGTTCACATGCCGCGCGATGACGCTGATCTGGGTCAGGTCCACTGGCAGGAGTGGATGCGGCTGGCGCGTGTGGACGCGGATGGTGTGCGGGTCCATTATCTCCACCCGCGCCACCTGCCGCAGGAAGCCGCCGAAGCCACCCGGGCTGTTCGCCACTTGCGGCACGCGCCCGAAGGTGAACACCACGTCCTCGGCCGTGAAGTCTCGCCCGTCATGCCATTTCACGCCGCGGCGCAGCCGGAACTCCCACTCCGTGTCGGACACCGGGCGCCAGGATTCTGCCAGCGCCGGCATGGGGCGGGCGCGTGCATCCCGCTCCACCAGCCGGTCGAAGATATGCATGGTCAGGGAGTTGTTCGGCCCATTGTTGTGGAAGTGCGGATCCACCGAGGTCGGGGCCGTCCCCACGCCGATCGTCAGGTCCTGCGCCGCTGCCGGCCCCTGCGCCATGAGAATGAGGGGAAGCGCGGCGAGGCAAAGCCTGCGCGACAGGGTCATGCCATCGGCCATCTTCCGCCGTCTCCCTCCGGGTTGCCCCGGAGGCTAGATGACCCTTTGCGCGGAAGGAAAGGATTTCTCCCCCCGGGCCGCCAGCGCCTCGCCCAACGCCGCGGCCTCGCCCATGGATGTCACGATCGCCTCGGCGGGGCCTTCCTCGCGCAGCGCCGCCAGCATCGGGCTGTCCGACGGCGCATGCCAAAGGCCGACGATGACCTTCGCCTCGGGCAATTGCCGCGCAATGCGGCGAAGGAAGTAGCGCAGCCCCGCCACGCTGTTCCCCTCCTCCAGCACGGACAGGCAGACCATCCGCACCAGCGTCGGGTCCAGCCGCCCGAGATTGGCTGTTTCCAGCGCCGCGCTCGTCTCCGCCCGGGCGCCCAGCCCGGCCCGTTGCAGCACCAGCGCGGCCAGCCGCGCCGTGAGGTCGTCGAAGGGACCGCGCCCGGCGATGCACACCACCGCCCCCTCGGCCGCCCAGGGCGCGGGCTGTGCGGCCTCGCCCGCGGGCACCGGGGCGAAGTCGGACAGGTCGTCGAGCAGCACGCCCACCTGCGCCCGGATCACATCCAGCCGTTCGGGTTCCAGCGCCTCGCGTGACCAGTCCGTCTGCGCCAGTACCAGCCCCTGCAGCGCCACGCCGTCGCCATAGGCGCCCAGGCTGGCCCCCGGTTCGGCCAGGATCTCGCGCGCCTGGTCCACCAGCCCATCCGCATCCCCTTCCAGCGCGCGCTGGTAGAAGCTCTCCTGCGGCTGCAGCGGCGGGCGGTCGCCCAGCATGACGTCGAAGAATTCGAAGCGCGGCACATGCCGGCCTAGCACCACCAGCCCCACCGTCAGGGGCGTGGCGATCAGGAGCCCCACCGGGCCCCAGAGGAAGGCCCAGAAGCTGGCCGAGAGCACCACCGAAAGCGGCGAAAGCCCCGTCCGCCGCCCGAAAAGCAGGGGCTCCAGCACCTGGCCCATCACCGCCCCGCCGAGCAGGAACACGGCCAGGACCGTGATGGCCATGAACCAGCCCGGATCCACTGCCATCGCCAGCACCAGGGGCGGCGCCACGGCGATGGGCGTGCCGATGAAGGGGACGAAGCGCATCAGCCCGGCCAGGATCCCCCAGAGCAGCGGGCTTGGCAGCCCCACGGCCCAGAGCAGCGCGGAGATCATCACGCCATAGCCCGCGTTCAGCGCTACCTGGGCCAGGAAGAGCCGCGAAAGCCGGCCGGCCGCGTCATTCATCGCGGTCATCGTCCGGTGCAGGTCGCGGGCCCCGGCCAGCCGGATCGCGCGGTCCCGCAGGTCCTCGCGGTAGAGAAGGGTCAGCACGGTGAAGAGCAGCACCAGGCCCGTCTTGGCCAGTGGCCCCAGCACCGGGCCCAGGATGGAGCCCAGCACGCTCAGGATCGATGCATCGGACCGCGCCGGGGCCGCGACCACCACCGGCGCCCCAGGGGGGGCGGGGGTTTCCTGCACCCCCTCGATCCCCAGGCTCCCCAGCATTGCCTCAGCCCGTCGCAGCAGGTTCCCCAGTCCGCTCAGCGCCCCCAGCTTCTCGCGCAAGGTGGTGGCGTAGCCCGGCAGTTCCGCCGCCAGCTCGGCGGCCTGCATCCCGATGGCGGCGAAAATGGCCGCGATGACGGCGAAGGCCACCAGCACCGTCACCAGCACCGCCACGCCCTTGCCGAGGCGAACCCGCTGGAGCGCCCGCGCGACGGGCGCGAGCACGAAGGCGAGCAGCACGGCCAGCACCAGCGGCACCAGCACGTCCTGCCCGTAATAGAGCGCCGCCACCACCACGGCGGCCGAAACCAGCATGGCCGCCCCGGCCACCGGGTTTCCCGGCGCGGCGGATGGGGGGAGGCGTCGGTCGGGCAGGGCCATGAAGCGGTGTTTCGTGTCCGGAAGGGAATGGGCCGCGCTCCCGGCGCAGCATCTCTGGCACAACCCCCCACCCCCCCGGTGCGTTGCGCGCCCGGATGCCATCTTCCCCACCCCATGCGGGGGTGGCGGGAAGTTCCCGGCGGAAGGAGAACCCGTGCCCGAACCCATCCGCGCCCCGGCCCCGGAAATGACGCCGGGTGCGACCCCGGGCCGGGTGGCGCAGCCCCGCCGCTGGCCGCGCCTGCCGCTCCTCGCCGGCCTTCTCGCCGTGCTGGCCGTCATCGCCGGAACCGTGAGCTATGCGCTGAACGACCGGGACACGGATGCCATCGCCGCCGGAAACGAGACCGTGGTGGCGCTCGAAGGCGTGCTCTCCGCCATCAAAGATGTGGAAACCGGCCAGCGCGGCTACATGCTGGTGGGGCGCGAGGAATACCTGGAGCCCTACAAGGCCGGCCTCCAGGCCGTGGAGGAGCGCCTCGCCGCCGTCGAGGCCCTGCGCGCCCCCGCCGGCCTGGCCGCCGACACCCCGCTCCGCAACCTGATCTCCCGGCGGGAGAGTCTGGCCGAACGCGCCGTCACCGCCCGGCGGGAGGGCGGGACCGCCGCGGCCCAGGGGCTGGTGGAAAGCGGCGAGGGACGCGAGACCATGGATGCGATCCGCGCCGAGGTCGCGCGGCTGCAGGCCCAGGCGCGGGAGCGCGTGGACGAGCTGAACCACCGCAGCAACCTCCGCGCGCTCTGGCTTGGCGGCACGGCCCTCGGCGCCGCGCTGCTCGCCTGCGCCCTGCTCGGCTTCTATGCCGTCACGCGCCGCCGGGCGGAGCGCCGCGCCAATGCCCTGCTGGAAGCGGTGATGGGCAATGCCCCTGTCGGCCTCGGGCTGATCGGGCGCGACCTTTCGATCCGCAACGCCAATCGCTCCATGGCGGAGATCGCGGAGCGCATGACCGGCCAGGACTCCGGGTCGCCCAACGCCGCCCCGGCGCTGGCCGAGGCCATGCGCAGCCGCATCGAGCCGCGCCTGCGCGCCGTGCTGGATGGCGGGCGCCCGCAATCCGATGTCGCGATCGAACTCCCCAGCCCCATCAATCCCGAGGAGAAGCACCACCTTCTCGCAACCCTGTTCCCGGTTGCCGCCGGGGCCGAGGGGGCAGGCCTCATCCTGATGGACATCACCCGCCGGCGCCGGGCCGAGGAGCGCCTGCGCCGAAGCGAGGCGCGCTTCCGCACCCTCGCCAACTCCCTTCCGCAGCTCGCCTGGCAGACCGATGCTCAGGGCGAGATCGAGTGGTACAACCGCCGCTGGTACGACTTCACCGGCACCAGCTTCGAGCAGGTGAGGGGATCGGGCTGGAAGAGCGTCCACCACCCCGACCATGTGGAGCGGGCCGAGGCCAGCTTCCGCGCCGCCATCGCGCAGGGCGAGCCGTGGGAGGATTTCTTCCCCCTGCGTGGCGCCGATGGCGAGTACCGCTGGTTCCTCAGCCGCGCCGTGCCCCTGCGCGAGGAACCCGACGAGGAGAATCCGGAGGGCGCGATCACCGGCTGGTTCGGCACCAACACCGATGTGACGGAGCTGCGCGCCGCGCAGGAGGAGGCAACCCTGGCCCGGGAGGCGGCCGAGGACGCGAACCGCGCCAAGAGCCAGTTCATCGCCAATATGAGCCATGAGCTGCGCACCCCGCTCTCCGCCGTGATCGGCTATTCCGAAATGCTCGAGGAGGAGGCCGCCGACATCGAGGGCGGCGAGGTGCTGACGAAGGACCTGCAGAAGATCGGCGCCAATGCACGCCACCTCCTGTCGCTCATCAACGACGTGCTGGATCTCTCCAAGATCGAGGCCGGGCGGATGGAGACCCATGCGGAGGAATTCGAGGTCTCCACCCTCGTGTCCGAAACCGTGGCGACCGTGCAGGCCCTGATGGACCGCAAGGAGAACCGGCTGGATGTGCGGTTGCCGCCGGATCTCGGCACCATGCGCACCGACCAGGTGAAGCTGCGCCAGTGCCTGATCAACCTGCTTTCCAACGCCAGCAAGTTCACCGAGGGGGGCGTGATCACCCTTTCGGCCGAACCGGGGCGCGACGCCATGGGGCGCCGGGAGATCGCCTTCCGGGTGGCGGATACCGGCATCGGCATGAACCAGGAGCAGCTCTCCCGCCTGTTCCGCCGGTTCAGCCAGGCGGACAGCTCCACCACCCGGCGCTTCGGCGGCACCGGGCTTGGCCTGGCCATCACCAAGGCCTTCTGCACCCTTCTCGGCGGCGACATCGCCGTGGAGAGCGAGGAGGGGCGGGGGACCACCTTCACCATCCGCGTGCCGGTGGACATGCACGAGACGGGGCCGGAGCCTTCGGCCGAGCAGCGCCTGGCCACCATCCCCGAGCCGGATTCCGGAACGGCCGGCCTTGTCCTCGTCGTGGATGACGACCCCGCCTCGCGCGAGCTGCTGTCCCGCTTCGTCGTGCGGGACGGCTTCTCCGTCGCCTGCGCCCATGATGGGGAGGAGGGGCTGCGCCTCGCCCGCCAGCTCCGCCCCACCGCCATCCTGCTGGACGTGATGATGCCGCGCATGGATGGCTGGTCCGTGCTCTCCGCGCTCAAGGCGGATCCGGACCTGTCCGAGATTCCCGTGGTGATGGTTTCCATCGTCCAGGAACGCGCCCTCGCGGTGTCCCTCGGCGCGGCCGACTACCTCGTGAAGCCGGTGCAGTGGCACCGCCTTCGCACGGTGCTGGAACGCTACCGAGCGCCTGGCACCGCCCTGGTGGTGGAGGCCGAGCCGGAGCCCCGCAACGAGCTGCGCCGCCTTCTGGAAAGCGAAGGATGGTCGGTGGAGGAAGCAGGGAACGGCTCGGCCGCCCTGGAGCGCCTCTCGGCCGCCTCGCCGGCCGCGCCGCCCCTCGGCCTCGTCCTCGTCGCCGTTCCCGGGCCGGATGGCGACGGGCTCAGCCTCGTGCACCAGCTCCGGCGCAACGAGGCATGGAAGGGCATCCAGGTCATCGCCCTGACCGGCGGCCATGTCGCACCCGCGGAGCTGGAGGCACTGCGCGGCCAGGTCCGCCGCATCCTTCCCGCCGATGACGAGCCGCCGGAGGCGCTTCTCACCGAACTTCGCCGCATTGCCGGGCAGCGGATCGCGAATGCAGCCCCAGGGAACCCGCCGCCGCCGCCGCCGTTGGAGGCGCAGAGGGAGACCGCGACGCGATGACGAAGATCCTGCTGGTGGAGGACCATGAGGAGCTGTGGGATTTCCTCTCCCGCCGCCTCCGCCGCCGTGGCTTCGACGTGGTGCTGGCCCATGACGGCCAGCAGGGCGTCGACATGGCCCAGGCCGAGAAGCCCGACGTGATCCTGCTGGACATGAACCTGCCCGTGATGGATGGCTGGACGGCCGCCCGGAAAATCCGGGAGCTGCCCGAAACCACCCGCATCCCCATCATCGCGCTGACCGCCCATGCCATGTCGGGCGACCGCGATAAGATGATTGCCGCGGGCTGCGACGACTATCACCCCAAGCCCGTGGACTTCCCCCAGCTGCTCGCGCAGATCGATGCGGCAATGCTGGCGGCCGAGGAGGGGTAGCGGCATCGCAACCGGCCGCTCCGCCGCCCTGGGTGGGACTCGGCGGCGATGATAGCCTGCCCGAAGCCGCAGCCCCGCACCGGCGTTGCGACGACGGATCAGAGAAGGACAGGCCCGATGCGCCGAGCGCCCATCCGCGCGTGCATGCACTCCCTCGCGGCCCTGGGCGCGCTCCTCGGCCTCGCGGCCTGCGGGGCGCCCAACCCGCCTCCATCGCCGATGTCCGAAATCCCGATCCGCGCGCCCACCACCCCGCCCGCCATCCTGTATGTGTCCATGCCGGGCGTGGCCCCCGTGCCGCATTTCCTCACCGCGCAATTGTCCCGCGGGGCCGAGGTGGTCTGCGCCCCGATTGTCGGCACCCGGCTGGACCCGGTGGCGGACAGCACCTTCCTTCTTGTGCTCAGCCCGCCCGGCTTCGTGGTCACGCGGGAGACGGTGCTCCGCCGCACCGTGCCCGGCCCGGTCAACGCGCCGGAACTCGCCATGGACGGCGCCAATAACGGCCGGTGCGACTACATCTTCCGCGTGGCGGCAGGCTGATCCGGCGGCCTCGCGCGCCCCGTGCGCACGAGGCCAGTATGCGCGGGGCCGGCCGTCCTAATCCGCGCGGATATTGGCGCGCTTGATCACGGGCTCCAGCGTGCGCTTCTCCCGCTCGATCAGCGCCGCAAAGGCCTGCGGCCCCTGGCCACCCAGGATCGTCCCCTGCTCAGCCAGCCGGCCGCCCACCGCCGGGTCGCGCATCGCGGCCGCCACGCCTTCGGCCAGCGTGGCGATCACCGCCTCCGGCGTGCCCGCGGGCGCCACCATGCCGAAGGCCGTGCCGAAGATGAATCCTGGCACGCCGGCCTCCGCCGTCGTCGGCACGTCCGGCAGCTGCGGCAGCCGCTGCTCCGTCGCCACGGCCAGGGGACGCACCGCGTTGCCGCGGATATGGCCGAGGATGTTCGGCAGGTTGTCGATCACCATGTCGATATTGCCGGCGATGAGGTCGGTGACGGCCGGCGCCGCCCCGCGATAGGGGATGTGCTGGATTTCCGTGCCCGTCGCGCCCTTGAACAGCTCCAGCGCCAGGTGAAGGCTGCTGCCCGAACCGGCCGAGCCCGCCGTGAGCTGCCCCGGCTTTTCCTTCGCCGCCGCGATCAGCGCGCCCAGGTTCCGCCAGGGCCGTGCATTCGCCACGCAGATCACCTTTGGCGTGGAGGCCAGCAGCGTGACCGGCGCGAAGGCCGCGTTGGTGTCATAGGGCATGGAGGGGTAGATGAACTGGTTCACCGCCAGCGGCCCCATGGAGGCGGCGAGGACGGTGTAGCCATCCGGCGCCGACTTCGCGACGAGATCGGCGCCGATATTCCCGCCCGCCCCGGCGCGGTTATCGACCACGAAGGGCTGGCCGAACCTGGTGGCCAGCGATTGGGAGACGGAGCGCGCCAGCGTGTCCACCAGCCCGCCGGGCGGGAAGGGGACAACGATGCGCACGGGCTTGCTCGGCCAGGCACCTGCGCTCTGGGCGCCCTGGGCGCGCACGATGGCCGGCGCGGCGAGGGCGAGCGGCACGCCCAGCAGGATGCGGCGCGGAATGCGGTGGCTCATGACGTCGGTCCTCCGTTGTTGCATTGATTGCCCGTCACGCGGCCTCGGCCGCGCCCAGATAGGCCCGGCGCACCGCCGGATCGGCCGCGAGCGCGGCGGCGGTCCCGCCGCCCACCACGCGCCCGCCTTCCAGCAGGATGCCGCGATCCGCGATGGCCAGGCTCCGCCGTGCATTCTGCTCCACCAGCAGGATGCCCGTGCCGCCCGCCCGGATGCGCGAGAGCGCGCGGAACAACTCCCCGGCCATCAGGGGCGAGAGCCCCAGCGAGGGCTCGTCCAGCGCAAGGATCTCGGGCGCGGACATCAGCGCGCGGCCGATCGCCACCATCTGCTGCTCGCCGCCGCTCATGGTGCGGACGGCCTGGCCCATGCGCTCGGTCAGGCGGGGGAACAGGGCCAGCACCGTTTCCAGCCGCGCTGCCTCGCCCCGGCGCGCGCGCGCCGGATAGGCGCCGAGCAGCAGGTTCTCCCGAACCGTCAGCGCGCCGAAGATGCCGCGCCCTTCCGGCACCAGCGCCAGCCCCGCCTCCACAACCGCATGGGCGGGAATGCCGCCGATATCGCGCCCGCCCATGGCGATGCGCGCGCCGGCAGCGGGGCGGACCAGCCCGGCCAGCGCCTTCAGCAAGGTGCTCTTGCCCGCGCCATTGGCCCCCAGCACCACCAGGATCTCGCCCGGGGCGACGGAGAGGCCGACATCCTCCAGCGCCCGGTGGCGCCCGTAGGAGACGGAAAGCCCGGTCGCCTCAAGCATCGTCCTCTCCCAGATAGGCCTGGATCACCGCGCGCTCCGCCAGCACCTCGGCGGGTGGACCCTCGGCGATGGACCGGCCGGCATTCATCACCACGCAGCGGTCGGCCAGGGCACGGATGGCATCCATCACATGCTCCACCATCAGCACGGTGCAGCCCTCGTCCCGCAGGGAGGCGATGAGGTCGATCCCGCCGCGCAGCTCCGTCGGGTTCAGCCCCGCCAGCCATTCGTCCAGCAGCAGCAGGCGCGGGGAGAGGGCGAGGGCGCGGGCCAGCTCCAGCCGCTTCTGGTCGCCATAGGTCAGGACCGAGGCAGGCTGCGCCGCACGCCCGCCCAGCCCCACACGCTCCAGCAGCGCGGCGGCCCGCGCGCGCGCCTCTGTGCCCCAGGCCGGGTCGCGCCCGAAGGCGAGGCCGGCCACCACATTCTCCTCCAGCGAGAGTCCGGGCAGCACGCGGACGAGCTGGAAGGTGCGCGCGATGCCCAGCCGGGAGAGCCGGTGCGCCGGCAGCCCGGCCACCTCGCGCCCTTCCAGCACTACGCGCCCCGCATCCGGTGCCAGCACGCCGGAGATAAGGTTCAGCGCCGTGGTTTTGCCCGAGCCGTTCGGGCCCAGCAGCCCGAGGATCTCCCCCGGGCGGATGCTGAAGGAGAGCCCGTCCACCGCGACCAGCCCGCCGAAGGCGCGCCGCAGCCCCTCCACCCGCAGCAGCGGGGACGGATCCGTGCCAAGCGCCGCGCTCATGCCACGGCCCCCCGGCGCAGCCGCGCCAGCAGCCCGGAAACGCCCTGCGGCAGCGCATAGACGACGAGAAGGAACACCACCCCAACCAGGATGGAGAAGTGGTTCGGGAAGCGCGCCGTCAGCACCTCGAAGAGCATGGCCAGAGGCACCACGCCGAGAAGCGGCCCGAGCAGGCTCCGTGTGCCGCCCAGCAGCGCCATGATGAGCACGGTAAAGGAGATGGAGGGATTGAAGGCGATGGCAGGATCCAGATAGGTCCAGCGCGGCGCCATCACCGCCCCCACCAGCGCCATGAAGACCGAGGAGAGGGCGAAGAGCGCCACCTTGGCCCGCGCCGTGTCGATGCCGACATGCCGGGCGACCGTCTCGTCCTCCCCGATCACCCGCAGCGCGAAGCCGAGGCGCGAGCGCGCGAGCCATGTGCCCAGCGCGAGCAGCGCGCCGAACAGCGCGAGCAGCTGCCAGAGGATCTGCGCCTGGCTGATCTCGACGAAGACGTAGCGCCCCATGCTGCGCGTGACGTTCACCTCGAACCAGGTGACGAGCTGCCGCACCAGCTCGGCGAGGCCGAAGGTGAAGACGACGAAATAGACGCCTGAAAGGCGGAGCGTGGCGAAGCCCACCAGCAGCGACATCACCGCCCCGATCACGCCGGCCACCAGCAGCACCAGCGGCCAGGGCAACGCCTCCCCCAGTACGGCGACGGTATAGGCCCCGATCCCGAAGAAGGCGGCGGTGGCGAGGGATACGTATCGCGTCGGCCCGCTGAACATCGCCCATGCCGTCGCGAGCACCGCGTATTGCGCGACATTGATCGCCAGGGCCAGCCAGAAGCCGGTATCGAGGAAGGGCAGGGCGGCCAGGGCCGCCAGGGCAAGGAGCGAAAGCCCGAGGGCGGCGTTGCTCATCGCGCGGCCACTCCGAACAGCCCGGCGGGCCGCAGGATCAGGACCAGCAGGAACAGCCCGTAGGTCGCGGCCAGCGTCAGACCTGGATCGACGAAGCTGGCCACCAGCGTCTCCGTCAGCCCCAGCAGCAGCCCGGCCACAAGGCAGCCCATCAGGTTCCCCACGCCACCCATGATCACGACCACCAGCGCCTTCATGGTGAAGACCATGCCCATGGCCGCGTTGAAGGTCAGGAAGGTGGAGACGAGCACGCCGCCAGCGGCCACCACCGCGCCCCCCACGGCGAAGGCCAGTGCGGCGGTGCGCGCCATGTCGATGCCCACGAGCGGCGCCGCCGCCGGGTTCACCGCGACGGCCCGGACGGCCGTGCCCATGCGCGTATGCGCCAGCAGGAACCAGAGCCCCCCGCCGATCACGGCGGCGAAGGCCAGCGCGACCAGCCTGTTCGCCGTGATGGTGGCCCCCAGCACCTGCACGGGCACCGAGAGATAGGAGTAGGACTGGTAGGCGCCCCCGAAGATCGCCAGCATCACCCCCTGCACCACGAAGAGCAGCCCGAAGGTGGCCAGGATGCTGTCCGTCTCCAGCGCGCCCGCATCCGGCGCCCGACGCACCAGCGGCGTGAGGAAAACGCGGTAGAGCGCCCAGTTCGCCAGGAAGGCGAGCGGCATCACCAGCACCAGCCCCAGAAGCGGGCTGACGCCGAGGCTCGTAAAAAGCCAGAGCGCCGCGAAGGCCGCCGCCACCACGAACTCGCCATAGGCGAGGTTCATGATCCGGGCGACGCCGTATTGCAGCGTCAGCCCGATCGCGACCAGCGCATACATGCCCCCCAGCACGAACCCGGTCACGATCGTGGCGGCAGCGGCCTCCATGGCGCGTCCCCCCTCAGGCCGCGGGCCAGGCGGGCTTGGGCAGGATGGCGGGCTTCGCGCCCTGCTTGTTCAGCGGCATCAGCCCGTAAAACTCGCCGCCCTGCCACTGGCCGACCTGCCAGAGATCCGTCAGCAGGTTGTTCTGCAGCTTCACGGGGCCGATCACCGTGTCGAAGCTGCCGGTCTGCAGCTCGCGGATCACCGCCGCGCGGTCGATGCGCCCCACGCGCTCGATGGCCTGCTGCAGCATTTCCAGGCTGGCGAAGGTGATGGCCGAGGCCCAGCGATCCGGCTCCCGCCCCGCGGAAGCGACATGGCGGCGTAGATAGTCCTGGAAGCGCTGGCTGGAGGCATCCACCCCGCCGACCCCCATCACCCCCTCGGTCGCCGCGCCGAAGCGCTGCTTGTAGAGCGGGAAGGCCGTGCCGACGCCGGTGTAGAAAACCTTCGGGTTGAAGCCGGAGACGCGCGCCTGCTCGGTGATCGCCAGCGTGTCCGGCGGATAGGAGCAGGCGACGAAAACCTCCGGATTCCCGCGCGCGGCTTCCGCCAGGATCGGGGCCATGTCCTGCGTGCCGACGGGGTAGGAGCGGTCATAGGTCAGGCGGAAGCCGGCGCGCTGGAAGGCCGGGCGCATGCCGTTCGCCAGCTCGATCCCGAAGCCGTCCGCCACGGAAACGAGGGCGACCGTGTCGCCGATCCGGCCCTGCTGCTTCAGCGGCGCCAGCACCTCCACCAGCCCCGCCCCGGCGCCCGAGCCGGTGCCGAGCATCCAGAAGGAGTTGGTCCAGCGCCGCCCCAGCTCCGGCGCGCGGTCCGTCACCGCGGTGGAGGCGAGATGCGGATAGCCCGCGCGGTTCAGGATGGGGGCGACGGCCAGGTTCAGCGCCGTGCCCCAGGGCGGGAGGACGAAATCTACCCGGTCCTGGTTCACCAGCCGCTCCGCCGCGCGCACCGTGTCCTCGGAAACGCTGCGGTCGTCATATTCCGTGACCTGGATCGGCACCCGGGCCTGGCCCAGGCGCAGCCCGCCGGCGGCGTTCACCTCCTTCACCCACATCTCGTAATTCGGGATGGTGGTGATGGCCGCCCCGCCCGCATTCGGGCCGGTCTTGGAAATGGCATAGCCGATCCGCACGGCGGAGGGCGCGCCCTGCGCCCGGACAGCGGGCGCCGCCAGGGCGGCCGCCGCGGCGCCCAGCGCGCCGCGGCGGGTGATGGTGCTGTTCATTTCTTCTGTTTCCTCCCTTTGTTTCTTGCGGCGTCTAATGCGCGCCGGGCGTCGCGGGCGGCGGTGCCTTGGCCGCGGGCGGGAAGGGGTATTGCCCGGGCTGCGTCTCCACCGTGATCCAGCGCAGCTCGGTGAACTCCGCGATCCCCGCGCGCCCGCCGAAGCGGCCGTAGCCGCTGGCCTTCACGCCGCCGAAGGGCATCTGCGCCTCGTCATGCACGGTCGGCCCGTTCACATGGCAAATGCCGCTCTCGATCCGCTGCGCCAGCGCCAGCCCGCGCGCCACGTCCTTCGTGAAGATCGCGGCGGAGAGGCCGTATTCGGTGTCATTGGCGACGCGGATCGCCTCCTCCGCATCCTTCACGCGGATCATGGCCACCACCGGCCCGAAGCTCTCCTCCGCGTAGATCGCCATGTCAGGCGTCACGCGGTCGATGATGGAGGCCGGCATGATCGTGCCCTTGCGCGCCCCGCCGCCCAGCAGCGTCGCGCCCTTGCCGACGGCATCCTCGATCAGCCGCTCCACCTTCACGGCGGAAGCCTCGTCCACCACGGAGCCGAGGAACACCGTGCCCGTACGAGGGTCGCCCACCGGCAGTGTCGCGACGAAATCGGCGAAGCGGCGCGCGAACTCATCCGCCACGCTGTCCACCACCACCAGCCGTTCGGTGGACATGCAGATCTGGCCCTGGTTCATGAAGGCGCCGAAGGCGGCGGCCTTCACGGCCTCGTCCAGGTCGGCATCCTCCAGCACGATCATGGGCGCCTTGCCGCCCAGCTCCAGCAGCACGGGCTTCAGGTGCTTCGCCGCATGCATGGCGATGATCCGGCCCACATGCGTGGAGCCCGTGAAGTTGACGCGCCGCACGGCGTTATGCGCGATCATCGCCTCCACCACCGCGGGCGCATCCTCGGCGGAATGCGTCACCACATTCACCACGCCCGGGGGCACGCCACCCTCGCGCAGCGCCTGGGCAATCAGGCTGTGCGTGCCGGGGCAGGTCTCGCTGGCCTTCAGCACCACGGTGTTGCCGCAGGCCAGCGGCAGGGCCAGGGCGCGGACGCCCAGGATGACCGGCGCGTTCCACGGCGCCATGCCCAGCACCACGCCCACCGGCGCACGGATGCTCATCGCCAGGCAGCCCGGCTTGTCGGAGGGAATCACCTCGCCCGTGGTCTGGGTGGTGGCCGCCGCCGCCTCGCGCAGCATGCCGGCGGCCAGATGCACGTTGAACCCGGCCCAGCCGGCCGTGGCGCCGATCTCCTCGGCCATCAGCCGGATGAAATCCGGCGCCTTCGCCGCCAGCGCATCCGCCGCCTTCAGCAGGATCGAGCGCCGCGCATTGGGGCCAAGCTTCGACCAGGCCGGGAAGGCCGCCGCCGCCGCGTCGCAGGCGGCCAGCGCATCCTCCACCGTCGCCGCGGCGGCGCGTGTCGCCACCTCGCCCGTCACGGGGTTGCGCCGCTCGAAGGTCGCCGAACCCGTGGCGGGCCGATCGCCCTCGCCGATGATCAGGGGCACGTCCAGCATCTCGTCTTTCCTCCCTTGCTACTTCTTTTCGTCGTAGAGCGTGGCGATGGCGGCATCGACGGCCACCTCCACCAGGAACGGGCCTTCGGCGGCCATTGCCTCGGCCAGCGCCGCGTCCAGCTCCCCTGGCGTCGCCACCGCACGCGCAGGGCAGCCCATGCCGCGCGCCATGGCAACGAAATCGATTCCGGGCAGGTCGATGCCCGGCGCGTCCCGCACCTGCAGCACGCGGGAGAAGGAGCGCATGGCGCCGTAGCCCGCGTTGTTCATCACGATCACCGCCAGCGGCAGCTTCTCCTGCACAGCGGTCCAGAGAGCCTGGGGCGAGTACATGAAGGATCCGTCGCCGATCAGGCACACCACCCGGCGCCCCGGACGTCCCAGCGCCACGCCCACCGCCGCCGGCAGCCCGTAGCCGAGCCCGCCGCTCGCCATGGTGAAGAAGCCGCCCCATTCGCGGATGGGCATCTGCTGCTGCATCGCCGGGCGGTGGGACGGGGCCTCCTCCACCAGCACCGCCCCTTCCGGCATCGCCGCATGCAGCCGGTGCAGCGCATAGGCCGCGCTCGGCGGCGACGAAGGCGCGGGCGGCGCCGGACGAGGACGCGGGGCGGGCAGGCTGCGCCCCGATTCCGGCAGAAGCGCAGCGAGCGCCGGGATGCCCAGCCGCAGCGCACCGAGCACGGCCGTCCCGGCCGGCGCCGAGGAAGCGGCTTCCAGATCCGTCGTCATTTGGAAGATCGGCGTGCCGGAGCGGAACAGGCCGCATTCCCCGGCCACGTGGAAGGTGAAGACCGGCGCCCCGATCACCAGCACCAGGTCATGCCCGATCAGCGTGTCCGAAACCTGCTGCGGCGCCGCGTGCAGATGCCCGGCGAAAAGCGGGTGATCCTCGGGAAAGGAAAGCCGGGAGGAGAAGGGGCTGGTCCAGACCGGCGCCCCGATCCGCTCCGCCAGCATCACCAGTTCCGGCCCGCATCCCTCCGCATCCACATCCGGCCCCACGACCAGCACGGGCCGGCGGGCCGCCATGATCGCCCGTGCCGCCTCGGCCAGCGCCGCCGGGTCGGGCGCCGTGTCCGGGAACCAGGCGCGCGGCACCACGGGCTGGCACGCAGCCGCCCAGTCATCCGCGGGGATCGAGACGAAGGTCGGGCCATAGGGCCGCTGCATCGCGATCCGGTGCGCCTGCGCGATCGCCGCCGGCACGTCCTCGGCGCGCGCCGGCTCGATGCTGAACTTCACATAGGGGCGGGGGAAGCTCGCCGCCTCGCTCGCCCCCAGGAAGGGCAGGTTGGGCAGCAGCGAGCGCGTCTGCTGCCCCGCGGTGATCACCATCGGCGCGCCGTTGCGGTAGGCGGTGAACAGATTGCCCAGCGCATGCCCCACGCCCGCGGCGGAATGCAGGTTCACGAAGGCGCATTGCCCGGTCGCGCGGGCATAGCCATCCGCCATGCCCACCACGCTCGCTTCCTGCAGGCCGAGCACGTAGCGGATGTCGCGCGGCCAGCGGTCCAGGAAAGGCAACTCCGTGGAGCCGGGATTGCCGAACACCGTGTCGATGCCCAGCCCGCGCAGCATCTCGAACACCGCCTCGCGCACCGTCACGCGGCCGGTTCCCATCCCATCCATCATGCTTCGTCCGAATCCAGCCCCGCCAGCAGGCGGCGCAACGTGTCGAGAAAGGCCTGCCGGTTCTCCGGACCCACCAGCGCGTCCAGCGCCCGGTCATGCGCCGCCGCATGGCCCTGCAGCGCTGCCAGCGCATCCTGCCCGGCCGGGGTGAGGCTCAGCGCGTAGCTCCGCCGGTCCGCCGCCGCCCGGTCACGCCGGATCAGGCCGCGCTTCTCCAGCTCGGTCAGCTTCGGGGTGAGCGTGGACTTGTCGCGCCCCACGGCGCCACCAAGGGCGGTCTGCGAAAGCCCGGGGTTTTCCTGGATCACCACCAGCGCGGCGTAATGGCCCGGCTTCAGCCCGGAATCGCCAACCCGCCGCGCGAAGGCGGCAAACGAAGCCTCCTGCGCCAGGCGAAGATGGAAGCCGAGCGTCTCCGTCAGCGGCCCGAGCCGGACCGTGCCGCCGCCACCCGGCAGGGCGCGCAGGGCCGGCCGTCCGCCGCGTGGCCGGATGCTTGGCCGCGATGCTCCCGCTGGCTGCGCCAAGGGACCTTCCTCCTCCCGGCGCATCCTGTCCGCGCGCCTTCCCCCGGGATCGTAGGAGATCCAACAATTGAGTCGCAAGCCCTCCGTCGCCACCTCACGCGCTTGGCAGCCGCGTGGCCGGACCCGCCGGGCTCAGCCGTGGGAGAGGCAGCCTCCAGACCGGGTCAGCGGAAGGATGCTGCTCATGTTCCGGTCTGGATCCGGGGCAGGAACGCGCCGCGCGGGGTGCGATCAGGCCGCTTCCTCGTCCGCCTGCTCCTCCAGCGCGTCCCGGTTCAGGATTCGCAGGTGGTGGGTTCCATGATTGGCGACCAGGCGGTTCTTGCGCAGCGTGGTCAGCACCCGGCTCACCGTCTCTGCCGTCAGGCCGAGGAAATCGGCGATGTCATAGCGCGACATTGGCAGCTCGATCACACCGTCCGGTCCCTTGCCGCGATCCGCCAGGTCCAGCAGGAAGGCCGCTACGCGCTCGGCGGCTGTACGGCGGCCAAGAAGGATGAACCGGTCCTGCGCCGCGGCCAGCTTCTCCAGCGTGTAGGAATGCCAGGACTGCGCGGCCGCGGGGTCGCGGTCCACCCAGGCGGCGATGTCCCGGCGGGAGAAGGCGATCACCACCGCATCCGTCACCGCCTCGGCGAAGAAGCGGTGGCGCCCGACGCCATCCAGCCCGAACAGCTCACCCGCCAGGGCGAATTGCGCGATCATCCGGCGCCCGTCCGGCAGCAGCCGGCAGGTGCGCACCGTGCCTGAGAACACTTGGTAGAGCTGGTCCGCCGCCTTGCCCGCGGGATAGATCTCGGCGCCGCGCTGGAAGTGGAGCGTCCGGCCCACCAGCGGGTTCAGCATCGCCTGGGCGCGGCCGAAGCCGGGGATCGGGAAGGGAAGGACATTGGCCGGCGATGCGCTGCGGGCGGTGGCGGCGAGCTGCATCGGGATGCTCCAACTCCTGGTTCCGTGAGCACTGGTAATCCCGGCACCGGACCGCCGCACATTCGGGAAAAACCCCTACGCGGAACTACGTAGCCCTGGCGCGGGATCCTTCAGCGATACGTAGATTTCCCAGGTCGCAGGGCGCCCTTCGCCGGCACAGATTGCGTCCTGCGCCACGGCCCGCGGCGCGCGCCCAGCCAGAGGGAACCACCCTGTCCATGTCCCCGCGCGAGGCGCCTCCCGAGGTCCAGCCGGAGGGAAGCATCGTCGCCGTACCGCTTGCCCTCGTCGTGAGCTCGGACCCCGCCGTGGAACGGGCCCTTGCCCTGATGCTGGAGGCGGAGGGCATCGCCGCCCGGTCCTTCGGTTCGGCCGATGCGTTCCTTGCCGCGCTTCCCGTCCTGGCCGCATCCCCGTCCGGCCCCCCCCGCTGCCTGCTCGCCGAGGAGGATCTCTCCGGACAGAGCGGAAGCGGGATCGCCCTGGCCAGCCGGGCTGCGGCGGAGGGCTTCGCGATCCCCGCGATCATCCTGCGCCGTGCGGTCCGGCGCCGGCGAAAGGAAATCGCCGCCCCTGTGACCTTCGTCGATCCCTTCCAGATGGATGTGCTGGTGGACAAGGTCCGGGCCGCGCTGCGCGCGCCCCTTCCGCCCGGCGCCAGCGCTGCCTAGCCGCCGGCTTCCCGCCCCCCGCGGGCGCCCGCCATATCCGCCCAGACCGAAAGGCGCACGGCCTCGGCCAGGCTTCCCACGCCCAGGCGCGCCATCAGGCGCAGTCGGTGCACCTCGACCGTGCGCGGGCTGATCCCCAGCTCATGCGCGATCAGCTTGCTCGGCTTCCCCTCCATCGCCAGGTCCAGCACCTCGCGCTCGCGCGGAGAGAGCGTGGCGATCAGCGCCGCCGCCTCGGCCATCTCCGGGCGCAGCGCCTCCTGCGGCGCCGCACCTCCGGGCCGGGCCTCCCCGCCCGCAAGGGCCAGGGCGGCCCGGATGATGGCGAACAGCGCCTCGTCGTCGAACGGCTTCTCGATGAAGTCGAAGGCGCCGTCCTTCATCGCCCGGACGGCCATGGAGACGTCGCCATGGGCCGTCATCACGATCACCGGGCGGCGGAAGCCCTGCTCGCGCAGCCGGCGCAGCAGCTCCATTCCGTCCATGTCGGGCATGCGCACATCGGTCAGCACGCAACCCGGCTCGGGCAGGGCGGGAAGTGCGGCCAGGAAGGCCGGGGCGGAGGAATGGGTTTCCACCAGCAGGTCGAAGGAACCGAGCAACGTAGCCACCGACCAGCACACATCCTCGTCGTCATCGACCACATGCACCACGCGGCCCGGTGCGGCCCCTGTCGCCATGGCAGACCCCTTCACGACATCGCCTCCTCCACCGGCGCGGCGGGAAGGGTGAACCGGAACACCGTTCCGCCGCCAGGATTTCCCTCGGCCCAGAGCCGCCCGCCATGGCCCTCGATGATCGAGCGGCAGATGGAAAGCCCAACGCCCATCCCGGCGGGCTTGGTCGAGACGAAGGGTTCGAACAGGCGCGCGGCCACGCCCGGCGCCAGGCCCGGCCCTGTATCCGCGATGGCCACCTCCACCTCCTCGCCGCGCGGCATGGCGGAGACCAGCAGCTCGCGGCGCTCCGGCCCGTCCTCCTCCGTCATGGCCTCCACCGCATTGCGGATGAGGTTGAGGAGCACCTGCTGCACCTGGATCCGGTCCACCAGCACCGGCGGCAGGTCCGGGGCCAGGCGAAAGCTCGCCTGCACGCCGCGCTGGCGCGCCCCTACCAGCGCCAGCGCGCATGCCTCCTCGACCAGCCCCGGCAGCGATTCAAGGTGGCGCTCCGCCTCGCCCTTTGCCACGAACTCGCGCAGCCGCCGCACGATCTGGCCAGCGCGCAGCGACTGACCCACCGCCCGTTCCATCGCCTCCATCGCACGCGCCGGGATCGCCGCGGGTTTCCCATCCGGCCCGGGCGCCTGCAGCATCCGCATGGCCGCCTTCACGGAGCTGGCGATGGCCGTGAGCGGCTGGTTCAGCTCATGCGCCAGGGCGGAGGCCATCTCGCCCGCCGCGCTCACGCGCGAGACATGCAGCAGCTCCGCCTGCAGCTCCTGCACGCGGCGGTCGGATTCCTGCCGCTCCGTGAGGTCCCGGATGAAGCCGGTGAACAGGTGCCGCCCGGCCGAGCGCACCTCGCCCACCGCCAGTTCCATGGGAAAGACCGAGCCGTCCCGCCGTCTTCCGCTCACAACCCGCCCGATGCCGATGATGCGACGCTCGCCCGTTGCCAGGTAGCGCGAGAGATAGGCGTCGTGGCCGGTGCGGTGCGGCTCCGGCATCAGAATGGAAACGTTGCGCCCCACCAGCTCCTCGGCCTTCCATCCGAACAGGCGTTCCGCCGCGGCGCTGAAGGAGGCGATCACCCCGCGCTCGTCGATGATGACCATCGCATCGGGGACGGTCTCCAGGACGGAGCGCAGCTGCGCCTCGCTCTCCGCCAGGGCACGGCGGTCGCGCGAGCGCTCGGTGATGTCGATCCAGGCCGTGTAGAGCAGCGCATGCGCGCCGATCGTCACCCGCTCAGCCCGCAACAGCATGTCCAGCGTCGCCCCGTTGCGGGTGCGCAGCCGCGCCTCGAACTCCTGGCCCTCGGGGATCCCGCCATCCATGCGCTCCGCCCATTCGCGCGCGCTCGAACCGGTATCGATCTCCGGCAGGGTCAGCCGCGTGAACTCCTCCCGCTCATAGCCAAGCTCCCGGCACGCATGCTCGTTCACGTCCAGGAAACGCAGCGTGTCCGGGTCTATCAGCGCGATCGACACTGGCGCCGCCTCCAGCAGGGCGCGGGAGCGCTGCTCCGCCTCTCGCAGCGCCCGCTCCGCCGCCCGCCGCGCGGTGAGGTCCACCACGATCCCGACCCGCCGCGGCTGCCCCTGGTAGACAAGGGGGCGGCATTGCAGCCCGGCCGGAAAGCGCGAGCCATCCGCCCGGATACCCACTGTGTCCCATTGCCGCGCCTCCCGCCGCCGCAGCGCCTCGCGCGCCGCGTCCCGCTCCTCGGGCGCGATGAAATCCAGCGGATGGAGCCCGATGACGGCCTCGCGCGAGCTGTGGCCGAACATCCGCCAGAAGGCGTCGTTCACCTCGATCACCCGCTCCTCGTCGTGAATGGCCACGCCCTCCTGCGTGGCCTGGGCCAGGGCGCGATAGCGCTCGTCGCTTTCATGCAGCGCGCCGGCTGCCTGCCGCAGGTCCGCCTCGCGCCGTAGCGCGGCCCGTGCCTCCGCCACCTGCCGCGTCCGCCCCAGCGAGAGCATGACGAGCCCGGCCAGCGCGACCACGGCGGGCAGGCCGAAGCCGGCCTGCCACAGGACGATTTCGCGCCAGCGCGCCACGACGGTTGCACGGGTCTGCGTCGCTGCTGCATAGACCGGCCAGCCCGCGACGCGGCGGAAGGCCATCAGCCGCTCCTGCCCGTCCTCACGGCTGGCCATCTGGGCCGTGCCCCGCTCCGCGCCTGCCTCCATCACCTGTCGCAGCGCGCTCCCTGCCGCGAGGGGAGGGGGCGGCGCATCGATACCCGTGCTGCGGGCGAGCAGCGCCCCATCGGTCCGCACCAGGGTCACGACCTGGTCACGGTCGGGCGCGAGCTGACGCAACCCTTCGGCCAGCTCATGCGGGCTCAGGGAGGCCAGAACGACGCCGTTGAAACCTGGCGCCGCGTGCTCCGTGCCCATGGCGGCACTGCCCCTGCGCTCGGCGACTGCCAGGTAGAGCTCCCCGTCCAGCCGGCTCGGATAGATCTTGCTGATCGCGGTTCCCGAGGCGGGGTCCTGGCGGAGCTGGATGAAGAAGTCCCGGTCCTGCAGCGCCATGTCGCGCGGCGCGGGAAGCACGGCGCCGCTGACCAGCATCCGCCCCTGCGCGTCCAGGGCGTGCAGCCCGCGCACGATCGGGCGCGGGGCGGCCAGCTGCCGCAGCACCTCGTGGAACTCCGCTTCGCGCCGGCGGATCTCGTCATCCGGGATGTCGCGCAGGAGATCGTCCACGCGGCCCGCCAGCAGCCCATGGCCGTCCAGCACGCGCGCGGCATATTCGGCCGCGGCGCCCGCGGTGGCGTTCACCTCCGCCCGGGCCCGGTCCCACACCTGCGACCAGGCGACCCAGGCGCCCAGCGCAAGGATACCGACCGGCACCAGCACGGCCGAGGCCAGCATCGAGACGGTGGTGAGATTTTGGGACGGCGCGCCGCGCCTGCTGCGCTGCGGTCCCGGGCGAGGCGTGGCCTGCCCTTCGGTGCTCATGCAGCCCCGCCCCGGATCCCGCCCCTGTCCTGCGCCCATCCGGGGCGGTGGGTTCGTCCTGGGCCAATCGGGCGCAGCATCCGAAGAAAGTCTCCGCTTCGGGGCATGATCGTGGATAGGGCGCGCTGCCAGGCCCGGCAACCCTGCAGTCCCCCATTTCAGCCAACGGATCGTGCCACGAAGTCGTCATCGCGCTGCACGGGGGACCCGCTTTGCCCTGCCCGCGAACGAGGCGGCCGGGGTGGTCCCGGATGAGGCGGGATAGGGCCCGTCAGGCCGACCGGGCCGCGCGCTCCCGGAGGAAAGCCTCGAAGGCCTTGAGGCTGGGTTCGGAGACATGGTGCTCAATGCCTTCCGCATCGGCCTCCGCCACCTCCTCCGGCACGCCGATCGCCCGCAGGAGGTCCACCACCAGCCGGTGCCGTGCCCGCACGGTTTCGGCCAGCGCGTGCCCGGCCTCAGTCAGGAACACGCCGCGATAGGGCTTGCTATGCGCCAGCCCCGCCGTCTTGAGCCGGCTGATCGTGTTGATCGCGGTTGCATGGCTGACACCGAGGCGCCGGGCGATGTCAGTGGCGCGCGCCTCTCCCCCCGTGGCCAGAAGGTCGTCGATCAGCTCGACATAATCCTCCAGCAGCGCGCTCGCACGGGCGGTGCGGGCGCGGCGGTGCCGCGCCGCCTGAGCGGGCTCGGCGGGCAGCTCGGCGGGTGGGTTCGCGCCGGGGCGCGGCGGGCGGCGGTTCGGCGTTGCAGTCACCCACCACCGGTAGCCGAAGGGCGCGCCATCGGAAAGGGTGCTGCATTTTTGTAGCCTTGGCTACAACCGCGCCGTCCCACGCAGCCGTGTTCCCCGCGATCCCGGCGCGACACCGGAAATCCTGGCTTCCTGGCTTGAAAGTAGCATCGGCTACATTATACCCGATGGACTGCATGTTCGGGTGCGTTCAACAGGAGAACCTGATGTCCCGCTTGCTGCCGCGCCGCCTGTTGCTCGCCGCCGCGCTTTCCCTCGCGGCAGTCGCGCCGGCCTTTGCCCAGGCGCCCGCCGCGCCACGGCGCGTGGTTGCCACTTTCACTGTCCTGGCCGACATGGCCCGGAACGTCGCGGGCGACGGAGCCATCGTGGAAAGCCTGACCCGCCCGGGCGCCGAGATCCACGATTACGACCCAACGCCGCAGGACGTGGCGCGTGCGCAGGGCGCGGACCTGATCCTCTGGAACGGTCTGGGGCTGGAGCGCTGGTTCGAACGCTTCTTCGACCGCATGAAGGGCACCCGGCAGGCCGTGCTGAGCGAGGGAGTGGCGCCCATCGGCATTGGCGAAGGGCCCTATCGCGACCAGCCCAACCCCCATGCCTGGATGTCGCCCACCATCGCGCTCACCTATGTCGAGAACATCCGCAAGGCATTGACCGACCTCGATCCCGCCCGGGCCGAACTCTTCGCGGCCAATGCCCGCGCCTATTCCGAGCGCATCCGCGCCGTGGATGCGCGGCTGCGCGAAAGGCTGGCCGCCATCCCCGCCGAACGCCGCGTGCTGGCCACCTGCGAGGGCGCATTCAGCTATCTCACCCAGGCCTATGGCCTGCGCGAGGCCTATCTCTGGCCCATCAACGCCGAGGAGGAGGGCACGCCCCGCCAGGTCCGCGCGTTGATCGACACGCTGCGCCGGGCCAAGCCGCCCGCGGTCTTCTGCGAGAGCACGGTGAACGAGCGCCCCATGCGCCAGGTCGCGCGCGAGGCCGGCGTGCCCTTCGGCGGCGTGCTGCATGTGGACAGCCTCACCGCCGCCAATGGCCCGGCCCCCACCTATCTGCGGCTGCTGGAGGCCAATGCGGACACCATCCTGCGCGCCTTCGGGGGGACGGGCCGCTGATGCTGAAGCCCCTCGCACCGGACCTTTCGGTCGAATCCGTCTCGGTGGTCTATCCGAACGGCCACACCGCCCTGCGTGGTGCCGGCTTCCGCCTGGAGTCCGGCACGATCTGCGGGTTGGTGGGCGTGAATGGCGCCGGCAAGTCCACGCTCTTCAAGGCCATCATGGGCCTTGTCCGCCCCACCGCCGGGCGGGTGCTGATCGGCGGGGAGCCGGTGGAGGCCGCGCTCCGGCGCAACCGCGTCGCCTATGTGCCGCAGGGCGAGGAGGTGGACTGGAACTTCCCCGTTTCCGTGCGGGACGTGGTGATGATGGGCCGCTACGGGCATATGGGCATCCTGCGGATCCCGCGCGCGGCGGACCGCGCGGCGGTGGCCGATGCGCTCGGCCGGGTCGGCCTCTCGGATCTCGCGGAGCGGCAGATCGGTGAGCTCTCGGGCGGGCAGCGCAAGCGCGTCTTCCTGGCCCGCGCCATGGCGCAGGGCGCGGGCATCCTGTTGCTGGACGAGCCCTTCACCGGCGTGGACGCGACCACGGAGCAGGCCATCATCGCCCTGCTCCGTGGCTTCCGGGAGGAGGGGCGAATCGTGCTCGTCTCCACCCATGACCTCGCCAGCATTCCCTCCTTCTGCGACCAGGTGGTGCTGGTGAACCGCACCGTCCTGGCTGCCGGCCCGACCGGGACCGCCTTCACCGAGGAGAATCTTCGCCTCGCCTTCGGCAATGCCCTGCGCCGCGGCGCAGCCGGGCGACTGCCGGAGGAGCGCGCGGAGGGGCGGGCCGCCTGATGTCCGAGGAGCTGCTGGTTCCCTTCCTCTACGACTACATGCTTCGCGCCATGGGGATCAGCATGCTGGTCGGCGCTGTGGCTGGGCTGCTGTCCTGCTATGTCGTGCTGAAGGGCTGGTCGCTGATGGGCGACGCGCTGAGCCACGCCGTGGTGCCGGGCGTGGTGCTGGCCTGGCTCGGCGGCATCCCCTTCGCGGTCGGCGCCTTCGCCTCCGGCCTCCTCGCCGCCGGTACCATGGCCGCGCTGCGCGACCGCACCCCGCTGCGCGAGGACACGGTGATCGGCGTGGTCTTCACCGGCTTCTTCGGCCTCGGCCTTTTCCTGCTCTCCCTCTTTCCATCCAACATCCGGCTGCAGACCATTGTCTTCGGCAATGTGCTCGGCGTCGCCGATGCGGACATCCTGCAGATGGCCATCATCGCCGTCGCCGTGGTGATCGTGCTGGCGGTGAAGGGGCGGGACCTCATGCTCTCCCTCTTCGATCCCGTGCAGCTCGCCGCGATCGGCGGCAGCCCCGCGGCCATGCGGCTGCTGCTCCTCACGCTTCTTGCCGCCACGGCTGTCGCGGGGCTGCAGGCTGTGGGGGCGGTGCTCGTCATCGGCATGCTCGTCACGCCCGGCGCCACGGCCTATCTGCTGACCGACCGCTTCGGGCGCATGGCGGCGCTGGCGGCCGGAATAGGCGCTGCCACTGGCCTGTTCGGGGCCTATGCCAGCTATTTCCTGGATGGTTCCACGGGCGGCGTCATCGTCGCCTCCCAGGCGCTGCTTTTCCTGCTGGCCCTCGCCCTGGCGCCACGCCATGGCGTGCTCGCCACGCGCCGTGCCGCGCGCGACGCCATGGCGGAGGGCGGTGCATGACCGCGCTGATCGAACCCTGGACCCATGACTTCATGCAGCAGGCGCTGCTGGTCGGGCTGGTGGTTGCCGTTCTCTCGGCCATCCTCTCCTGCTTCGTGGTGCTGAAGGGCTGGTCGCTGATGGGTGATGCCGTCAGCCACGCCATCCTGCCCGGCGTGGTCGGCGCCTGGCTGCTCGGGCTGCCGCTGGTGCTCGGCGCCTTCGCCGCAGGGCTTCTCTGTGCCGTCTCATCCGGCTCCATCCGTGCGGTCAGCCGCGTGAAGGAGGATGCCGCGATGGGCGTGGTGTTCAGCGGCATGTTTGCCCTCGGGCTCGTCATGCTGAGCCAGGTCCGCTCCAACATGCATCTCTCCCACGTGCTCTTCGGCAGCATCCTCGGCATCGAGGCAGAAGACCTCTGGCAGACCCTCGGCATTGCCGCGGCGGCGCTGCTCATCCTGGCCGTTCGGGGGAGGGACCTGATGCTCTTCTGCTTCGATCCGGGCCAGGCGCGGGTCGTGGGGCTCGATCTCGGCCGCCTGCGCCTCATCCTCCTGGTTGTGCTTGCCGCCAGCATCGTTTCCGCGGTCCAGGCGGTCGGCGTCATCCTCGTCGTGGCCCTGCTGATCACGCCCGGCGCCATCGGCCTGCTCATGGCCGCGCGCTTCGGGCGCATGATGATGGTCGCCGTGGGCAGCGCCTGCCTTGCCGTAGTGGCGGGCATTCAGATGAGCTTCATGCTCGATGCCTCCACGGCCGGCTCGATCGTGGTGGTGCTCTCTGGCCTTTTTATCCTTGCCCTTCTCGCCTCACCCCGGCACGGCCTCCTGCGCGCACGGCGCGCGGCGGGGTAGGGACCGTGTGGGGCCTCAGGCGATCGGCAGCGCGGCCGAGCGCTTGATCTGCCCCAGTGCGAAGCTGGATTCGATGGAGGCCACGCCCTCCAGCCGCGTCAGCTTCTCCTTCAGGAAGCGCTCATAGGCTTCGATGTCGCGCACCACGATCCGCAGCAGGTAGTCGCGCTGCCCTGTCATCAGGTAGCAGTCCACCACCTCCGGCCAGCGGGCGATCGTCGCCTCGAACCGGTCCAGCGCCTCCTCCCGCTGCCGCTCCAGCTTCACGGAGGCGAAGACGCTGACGGGCAGCCCCACCCGCGCCTGATCTATCACCGCCGCATAGCCCTTGATGATCCCGGCCGCCTCCAGCGCCCGCATCCGGCGCAGGCAGGGGGAGGGGGAGAGGCCGCAGCGCTCCGCGAGCTCCTGGATCGTCAGCCGGCCTTCGACCTGTAGCGCGGCGATGATGCGCCGGTCCGTCGCGTCCAAACCCCGTTCAGCCATTTTCTGCCCTGTATCCCGCCCTGATTGGTAGATCCTGCCACAACTCCGCATCGCCAAGGCGAAAAGGGGCGAAAAATGCCCTTGCCGCCGTCCTAGGGTTCCAGCAACGAAGGTGGAGGGAAGCATCATGGCCACAGACCGGATCCGTGTCCTGGCGGAGCTGGAGCGCAAGATCCTGTGGCTGGCCACATGGACCGTCCATCACGCCAATCACCTCCGTCCCAATCCGGACGGGCTGAAGGTCGGCGGGCACCAGGCCTCCTCCGCTTCCATGGCGACGATCATGACAGCGCTCTACCTGGCCGTGCTGCGCCCGCAGGACCGGGTGGCGGTGAAGCCCCATGCCTCGCCCGCCTTCCACGCCATCCAGTATCTGCTGGGCCGCCAGACGCGCGAGAAGCTGGAGCATTTCCGCGGGCTCGGTGGGGCGCAGTCCTATCCCTCGCGCACCAAGGACACGGACGATGTGGATTTCTCCACCGGCTCCGTCGGCCTTGGCGTGGCGCAGACGCTCTTCTCATCGCTCGTGCAGGACTATGTCCGCGCGAAGGGCTGGGGCGTGGGACCGGAAGGGCGGATGGTGGCCCTGCTTGGCGACGCCGAGATGGACGAGGGCAACATCTTCGAGGCACTGGCCGAGGGTTGGAAGCACGGGCTGCGCAACACCTGGTGGGTGGTGGACTACAACCGCCAGAGCCTGGATGCCGTGGTGCGCGAAGGCCTCTGGTCCCGGCTGGAGGCGACCTTCCGCAATTTCGGCTGGGATGTGGTGGTCCTCCGCCACGGCACGCTGCAGCGGGCCGCCTTCGCCGAGCCGGGCGGCGAGCGCCTGCGCGCATGGATCGAGGCCTGTCCCAACCAGCTCTATTCCGCGCTCACCTTCCAGGGCGGCGCGGCCTGGCGCCGGCGTCTGCTCGACGACCTGGGCGACCAGGGCGAGGTCTCCAACCTCATCGCCCGCCGTTCGGATGAGGCACTGGCGGAGCTGATGGGCAATCTCGGCGGGCATGACCTGCCGACCCTGCTGGAGGCCCTCGAGACGGCGGCCCGGCATGACCGCCCCACCTGCTTCATCGCCTACACCATCAAAGGCGCCGGCCTGCCCCTGGCCGGGCACAAGGACAACCATGCAGGGCTGCTGACCCCCGCGCAGCTGGAGGGCTTCCGCGCAACGATGCGGGTGCGGGAGGGACATGAGTGGGACCTCTTCGAGGGGCTGGAGCTGCCCGAGGCGGAGCTGCGCGCCTTTCTCACCACCATTCCCTTCGCGCAGCCGGCCGCAAGGCGGCACGAGGTTCCCGCCATTTCCGTGCCTGCATCCCTGGGCGTGCCGGCCCAGCCGGTCATGTCCACCCAGCAGGGCTTCGGCCTGCTGATGCATGAGATCGCCAAGGGCGACACGGAACTGGCGCGACGCATCGTCACCACCTCGCCCGATGTCACCGTTTCCACGAATCTCGGTGCCTGGGTGAACCGCCGCGGCCTCTATGCGCGGGAGGAGATGGCGGACATCTTCCGGCGGGAACGCATTCCCTCCACCTTCAACTGGCAGGCTTCCCCGGGCGGGCAGCACATGGAACTCGGCATCGCGGAGATGAACCTGTTCCTCATGCTTTCCGCCCTTGGGCTGTCGCATTCGGTGAACGGCGCGCGGCTCCTGCCCGTGGGCACGCTCTACGACCCGTTCATTGAGCGCGGCCTCGATGCGCTGAACTATGCCTGCTACCAGGATGCGCGCTTCATCACCGTGGCCACCCCTTCCGGCGTGACGCTCGCGCCCGAGGGAGGCGCCCACCAGTCCATCAAGACGCCGCTGATCGGCCTGTCGCAGGACGGGCTGGCGAGCTTCGAGCCCGCCTTCGTGGACGAACTGGCCGTGATGCTGCGCTTCGCCCTTGAGCAGATGCAGCGCCACGGGACGCCGGCACCGGACGACCTGCTGCGCGATGCCGCGGGCGGTGCCGCCTATCTGCGCCTCTCCACCCGCAGCATCGAGCAGCCGCAGCGCCGCATGGATGCGCAGCTGGAGGCCGACATCCTGGCCGGCGGCTACTGGCTCCGCCGCCCCGGGCCGAATGCCGAGCTGGTGGTGGCCTATGCGGGCGCGATTGCTCCTGAGGCCATCGCCGCCACGGGGATGCTGGCCGAGGATCGGCGCGATGTCGGCCTGCTGGCCGTCACCTCCGCCGATCGCCTGCATGCCGGCTGGTTGGCGGCACAGCGCCGGCGTGACGAGGGGAATCATGGCGCACGCAGCCATGCCGAGCACCTGCTCGCCCCGCTGCCCCGGCATTGCGGGCTGGTCACGGTCCTGGACGGCCATCCGGCCACCCTCGCCTGGCTCGGCGGCGTGGAAGGGCACCGCACCCGGGCCCTGGGGGTGGAGCGCTTCGGTCAAACCGGCACGATCGCCGACCTGTACCGGATCAACGGCATCGATGCGGAGGGCATCGCGGCGGCGGCGCAGACGGTCACGCCGGGCCGCCCGGTGCGCCACCTCCGGCGCGCCTCCTGAGGGTGGGGCCGGCGGGATCTTCCGCCGCCCCTGGAACGCGAAACGGCCCACGTCAGGAACGTGGGCCGCCCGCCGGGATACTTCCCGAAGCTCCGCCGGATCAGACGGAGTAGTACATCTCGAACTCGACCGGGTGCGGCGTGTGCTCGAACTTGTACACGTCCTGCCACTTCAGCTCGATGTAGCTGTCGATCTGGTCCTTCGAGAACACGTCGCCGGCCAGCAGGTACTCGTGGTCGGCCTCGAGGGACTGCAGCGCCTCGCGCAGCGAGCCGCAGACCGTCGGGATGCCCTTCAGCTCCTCCGGCGGCAGGTCGTACAGGTCCTTGTCCATCGCCTCGCCCGGATGGATCTTGTTCTTGATGCCATCAAGACCGGCCATCAGCATCGCGGCGAAGGCGAGGTAGGGGTTCGCGCCCGGATCCGGGAAGCGCACCTCGACGCGCTTCGCCTTCGGGCTCGTCGCGTAGGGGATGCGGCAGGAGGCGGAGCGGTTGCGGGCCGAATAGGCCAGCAGCACAGGAGCCTCGAAGCCCGGGATCAGCCGCTTGTAGGAGTTGGTCAGCGGGTTCGTGAACGCGTTGAGGGACTTGGCGTGCTTGATGATGCCGCCGATGTACCACAGCGCGTAGTCGGACAGGTCCGCATAGCCGTTGCCGGCGAAGAGCGGCTTGCCGTCCTTCCAGATGGACTGGTGCACATGCATGCCCGAGCCGTTGTCGCCATAGATCGGCTTCGGCATGAAGGTCGCGGTCTTCCCGTAGGAATGCGCCACGTTGTGGATCACGTACTTGTAGATCTGCATGTGGTCGGCCTGCGTGATCAGCGGGCCGAACTTGGTGCCGAGCTCGTGCTGGCTCTGCGCCACCTCATGGTGGTGCTTCTCGCCGAGGACGCCCATCTCCATCATCGTGGAGAGCATCTCGGCGCGCAGGTCCTGCTCGCTGTCCACGGGCGCGACGGGGAAATAGCCGCCCTTCACGCCGGGGCGGTGGCCCATGTTCCCCTCGGGGAAGTCCTTCATCGAGGCGCCGGGGCCCTCGCCGCTCTCCAGCTTGTAGTGGCCGTAATTGCCGCCCGTGCCGAACTTCACGTCGTCGAACACGAAGAACTCGGCCTCGGGCCCGAAGAAGGCGGTGTCGCCGATGCCGGAGGACTTGAGGTAGGCCTCGGCCTTCTTCGCCGTCGAGCGCGGGTCGCGCGAGTAGGACTGGCCGGTGGAGGGCTCAATGATGTCGCAGAACAGGATCAGCTGCGGCTTCGCGCTGAACGGGTCCATGCAGGCATTCAGCGTGTCCGGCATCAGGATCATGTCTGACTCGTTGATCGCCTTCCAGCCGGCGATCGACGAACCGTCGAACATGATACCCTCGGCGAAGGTATCCTCCTCGATGGTGGAGACATGCTGGGCCGTGTGGTGCCACTTGCCCTTCGGGTCCGTGAAGCGGAAGTCCACGTACTCGACGCTGTTCTCCTTGATCATCTCCATCACCTTGGAGACGCTATCCTTGTCGTTCGCCATTTACTGGGTCCTGTTCCCCTGAAACGCGTTGATCGTCGTGGGACATGCCGTCCCGCGCGGCGGGGCCTTGTCGGCCCCGCCCTGGCCCGCCGCAAGCCCCGGATCCCTCTCCGGGGCACGCGGCAGGAAACCGTCAGACCGCCTCTTCGCCGCGCTCGCCGGTGCGGATGCGCACGACGTCCTGCACATCGGTGATGAAGATCTTGCCGTCCCCGATCCGCCCCGTGCGCGCGGCGGCGGTGATCGCCTCCACGGCCCGCTCGGCCAGGTCATCGGAGCAGATCACCTCGATCTTCACCTTCGGCAGGAAGTCCACGACGTATTCCGCGCCGCGATAGAGTTCGGTGTGGCCCTTCTGCCGCCCGAAGCCCTTGGCCTCGACCACGGTCAGCCCCTGCAGGCCGATCTCGTGCAGGGCGTCCTTCACCTCGTCCAGCTTGAACGGCTTGATGATAGCTTCGATCTTTTTCATCGGCTCCGTATCCCGCGGGGCTCGGGCGCACCCCGCTCCTCCCGCGTTTTGGCTGCGCCCCGGCACAAGGGACCGCTAGCGGGCGGACGTTGCACGGCCCGTGCCGGCCGGGCAAGGATGCCGAAGGGTGATTTTCCGGTCTGCTGGACCGATTTTGCCTTAGCTGTGTGCAATTTGCTGAATCGGCAGGCAAACCCACCCTGCGCGATTGCGTCTCCGGCCCCGCCACACCATCATGGGCCATTCATCTTGGGCGGGCCCGCCCGGGCACCCGTCCCGCCGGCCAGGCCCGCAGCTTCTGGAATGCCGCGCCTGTCATGACCACATCCAGCCCGCCCCCGCTCAAGCCGCAGAACGATCTGCTCTCCGCCACGGGAACGACCGTCTTCACCGTGATGTCCGCCCTGGCGGTCCAACACGGCGCGATCAATCTCGGGCAGGGCTTCCCGGACTATGAGGGCCCCGAGCCGGTCATCCGCGCGGCGGCCGAGGCGTTGCTGGACAACCGCAACCAGTATCCCCCGCTCACCGGCGTGCCGGAGCTCCGCGCCGCCGTGTCCGAGGCGAACCGCCGCTTCTACGGGCTGGAAATCGATCCGGTCTCCGAGGTGGTTGTCACCTCCGGCGCCACCGAGGCCATCACTGCCTGCCTCATGGCCGTGCTCAACCCCGGCGACGAATGCGTCCTCATCGAGCCGCTCTACGACACCTACCTGCCCGTGGTGCGGATGCTCGGCGCCATCCCGCGGCTGGTCCGCCTGACCCCGCCCAAATGGGAGCTGCCCCGTGCGGAACTGGCCGCAGCCTTCGGCTCGAAGACCAAGGCCATCCTGCTCAACTCGCCCATGAATCCCGCCGGCAAGGTCTTCACCGCCGCGGAGCTGGCCTTCATCGCCGATCTCGTCCAGCGCCACGGCGCCTATGCCGTGTGCGACGAGGTCTATGAGCACCTGACCTTCGATGGCTGGGCCCATATCCCCCTGATGACGTTGCCCGGCATGCGCGAGCGCTGCATGCGCATCGGCAGCGCGGGCAAGACCTTCAGCCTTACGGGATGGAAGGTGGGCTACATCACCGCCGACAAGTCGCTGGCCCCCAACATCGCCAAGGCGCACCAGCTCCTCACCTTCACCACCCCGCCCAACCTGCAGCGCGCGGTGGCGGTGGGGCTGGGCATGGAAACCTCCTACTTCGCCGGCCTCTCCGCCTCGCTCCAGGCAAAGCGGGACCGGCTGGCGGCCGGTCTCTCCGCGCTGGGCTTCGGCGTGCTGCCCACCCAAGGCTCCTACTTCATCACCGCCGATTTCCGTCCGCTGGGCTACACCGGGGACGACGTGGACTTCTGCCGACACATCACCGAGGCGGCGAAGGTCACCGCCATTCCCGTTTCGGCCTTCTATGGGCCGGGCGAGGGGGCGCCGAGCCATTTCGCCCGCTTTGCCTTCTGCAAGGCCGATGCGGTTCTGGATGAGGCCCTGGCCCGCCTTGCCGCCTGGAAGCAGGCCCGAACCGCCGGGGTGCGCGCGGCAGGCTGAGAGTAGTGGGGAAGGGGGAGCCGTTCTCCCCCGTCCGTCCCTGAATCACCGCCAGCCGCGATACGGCCAGGGTTCGCAAGCGATCCCGTCATCATCGGCATCGAGATGCGGCCAGTAGCCTGGTTCCCCGCGCCTCGCAGGGGCCAGGCCGACGGCGCGGGCCGTATCACAGCTTCGGGCCGCCATCCGATGCCGCGCCTCAAGGCTCAGGGTCGAGGCGCCCTGGCCGCCATGCCCCATCCAGGCCTGCGGGGTAGCAGGACTCGGGGCATAGGCCATGTAACCTCCTGCGAGAAGGCCGAGAAGCAGGAGAGGCGCATAGCCCACGGCGCGTCGTAACGCGCGTTTGCGGCGCACGGCGCGGTCATGACGATGCCAGGTGGAAAGCTTGGGCTTCGCGCGGCCCGCCGTCGGGCCCTCACCCTTGATGAGGCGGACGGCCGATTTTCCCCAAAAGGTTGTCAAACGAACCTCCAAAGCCCGCCATGATTGTAATCGCCTGCTGAGAGATCTCGCCAGCGGGAAAGCTGTCAAAAGTTGCTGGGCCGCAGCCTGATGAGGCCTGACAGCGTGTGCCAATGAAGGACAGGAGCGTCGTCGAGCAGCGGTCAAAGCTACTCCCCGGCGGTGGCGGGCCGGTTTCGCGAGCCTGAGCGAGCCAACCCGGTTGACGCCGCCCCGCCATGCTTCTAAATCGCGCCGCCGACCGGAATTCGCGGTCGGCCTTATGGCGGCCTTAGCTCAGTCGGTAGAGCGCCACGTTGTGGTCGTGGATGTCACGGGTTCGAGCCCCGTAGGTCGCCCATTCTTTCCCGGATCTGAATCCTTTCCCACATCCGTTGTACGCGGCCGGTTTGCAATCTCTGGTTGTGTCGAAGGTTGCCATAGAAACCACCGATTGGTCCTTTCTCCCTCGTTTTCATACCCTTGCTCCAGCGGCACCGAGCCGCGAAGAGGGAAAGACGAGAATGAACCAGACCCGGTGGACGCGCTTTATGCCTGCCCTGGCGCTGACCCTGGCCGGAGCCTCCATGGCGGTCAGCCCCGCCGCCGCTCAGCAGCGCTATTGCGATGGCCGCCTCATGGCTGATGTCACCGTGCAGTACCGCCCAACCACCGGTGGCGGGCTGATGGGTGACTATGCCGTCCTCCTCCGGGCACAGAGCGGCTTTGTCCGTTACCAGATCAGCGTTGACCACGACCTGCCTGCGGGCGGCGGCATCCACTTCAACCATGCCGGAAGCGTCATTGCCGGGCACGCCCTGCCGCTTCGCATCGGTTCGCTGCCGATCGCCAGCCCGGAAGGGACCGGTGTGCAGGACGTGCAGCGCGCACTCCGTATCAACTGCACCACCTGAATATACGCCCGGCGGATTGACACCGGGGCGCGCCGCTCCCGAACCTCGGGGAAAGGAGCGGCGCGGCCGCCCGTCGGAGGAACACCATGCAGCTCACCCTTGCAGGCCGTCGCGCCCTCATTACCGGGGGATCGCGCGGCCTCGGCCTTGCGACCGCCCATGCGATGGCCGGGGCCGGGGCCCGCGTCGTCCTCATCGGACGGGACCAAGCGGCCCTGGATGCCGCCGCGGCCTCGATCCCCAGCAGCACGCCCGTTCGGGCCGACATCGCCACCGCCGAGGGCTGCGAGCACGCCTTCCGCGCCGCCGAATCCGCCCTGGGCGGGATCGACATCCTGGTGAACAACGCGGGCACCTCCAAGCGCGGCCCCTTCACCGCGATTTCCGATGCCGAATGGCAGGCCGATCTGGACCTGAAGCTCTTCGCGGCCATTCGCCTTGCCCGCCTGGCCTGGCCCGGCATGGCGGAACGCCGATATGGCCGCATCATCAACGTGCTGAACACCGGCGCGAAGGCGCCTCCGCCCACGGGCGCGCCAACGGCCGTTTCCCGTGCCGCGGGGCTGGCGCTGACCAAGATCCTGGCCGGGGAGGGTGCGCCGCTGGGCATCAACGTCAACGCGCTCCTTGTCGGCAAGATCGACAGCGACCAATGGGTCCGCCGCCACGCTGCCGACCCCGGCGGGCAGAGCTACGAGGAATGGATGGAGGAGGCGGGGCAATCCATCCCCATGCGCCGGATGGGGCGCGCCGAGGAATTCGCCGCCATGGCCCTGGCCTTGGCCTCCCAGCCCGGCGATTACGTCACTGGCACCGCCATCAATGTCGATGGCGGCGCCTCGCCCGTGACCTGACCGGAGATTCGCTTGGAAAAGACCGTCGCCATCGCGGGCCTGGGCGCCATCGGCCTGGAAGTCGCCCGGGCGCTGGACAAGGGGGTGGACGGCCTCCGCCTCGTGGCCGTTTCCGCGCGCGACCAGGCGAAGGCCGGAGCCAACCTCGCCGGCTTCTCCGGCAGGCCTCGCCTGCTGCCGCTCGAAGCCCTGGCCGACGAGGCCGAGATCGTCGTCGAATGCGCCCCGGCCGCCGTTTTCGCGCAGGTGGCCGGCGCCGCCATCGCGCGTGGCCGCATCTTCGTCCCTGCCTCGGTCGGCGCCCTCCTGCCGCGCATGCATCTGGTGGAGGAAGCCCGCCGCAGCGGCGCCCGTATCGTCGTGCCAACCGGCGCGCTGCTTGGGCTGGACGCGGTCCGCGCCGCCGCCGAGGGCTCGGTCGAGAGCGTCACCATCGAGACCCGCAAGCCGCCCCGTGGCCTCGAAGGTGCTCCCTATCTGGCGGAGATGGGCCTCGACATGGGGGCGGTCACCGAACCCATGCTGGTCTTCAAGGGAAACGCGCTGGAAGCCGCGCGCGGCTTTCCGGCCAATGTGAACGTGGCGGCCGCCCTCGCCCTGGCCGGGATCGGGCCCGAACGCACCATGGTCGAAATCTGGGCCATACCCGGGCTGGCCCGCAACACCCACACCATCCGCGTGGAGGCCGCAGCGGCCCGCTTCACCATGAGCATCGAAGGCGTGCCTAGCGAAACCAATCCTCGCACCGGCAAGCTGACGCCGCTTTCCATCCTGGCCTGTCTGCGAGGGCTCGTCTCAACGCTGAAGGTGGGTAGCTGAAGCGGGGGGGGGGCGCTTCCACCTTCGCGTGGCGCGGGTCTATCCCGGCAGGTGCATGAAGTTTGCTGCGGCGCTCGCCCGGGCGATCAGCGCCTGCATCGCCGGGTTCTCATCCCCGCGCTCGGCGGTCAGCGCTTCCATCGGGCAGAAATACTCATGCGCCTGGGGCATCTGCGTGCGGGCGAAGCCGTCATATTGCCGCGCCTTCAACCCGTAGAGCACCCGCACGTCGCGCACCGGCAGCACCAGCGGGTCCATCGGCTCCCCCCGCATCAGTCTGATCAGCTTCCAGCGCGGGGTCGGATCCTGCGCCTGAATGGGGGAGAGCAGCCAGGGAACCGGGCAGACGGCCAGGAGCGAGGTCGTGGAGGGGGCGAAGCGCGACCTCTTGTCCAACAGGTTCTGCAGGCTGGAGCAGGCTTCGATGCACAGGATATCCGCATAGGGGTCCGAGGCATCGGGCGAGAAATGGAGCCACAACCCATCCGGAAGGGTCCGCAGGCGGTTCGTTCCCGGCAGCTTCAGAAAGGGCTGGTTCGCGGTCTGCAGGTCCCCGGGCCGTGCGCGGAGCCAGGTTCCCGGCTGCTTTGCCGTGTGCGGTGCGCCGGGCGGGTGCTGTGGCCAGTTGCGAAGGCGCCGACGAACCATCTCATCCAGGGACAAAGGTTGGATACGCACAGGCTCTGCAAGGCTCACGGGAAGAATACCCCTACTCCGCAACTCTATGGAGAAGAACCGTTCACCGATGCGTTATCAAGGGAACGTTACGAAAACAGATCGGGCGTAGAGATTAAAAATAAAGAAGTTATGGCAAGGTGACGGCAGGGCAGAGCAAAGCAACATGAAATTCGAATGAGAGTTAACTTCCTCCTTCATGGACTTGCGCGGAAATCTTCAGAGATAACTTCACCCAGATCCCGGGAGAATAAAAAAAACCCGCTCCTTTCGAAGCGGGTTTTCAGTGTGACATCCCAGGGCCGGCGCCGGCCCTGGGGCGGGATCAGCCGCGCTGGCCCATCGGCACGTAGTCGCGGTTCGTCGCGCCCGTATAAACCTGGCGCGGTCGGCCGATGCGCTGCCCCGGCTCCTCGATCATCTCCTTCCACTGGCTCACCCAGCCCACCGTGCGCGCCACGGCGAAGAGCACGGTGAACATGTAGGTCGGGATGCCCATCGCCTTCAGGATGATGCCCGAATAGAAATCCACGTTCGGGTAGAGCTTGCGCTGGATGAAGTAGTCGTCGCTCAGCGCGATCCGCTCCATCTCCATGGCCATGTCCAGCAAGGGCTCGTCCTTGATGCCGAGCTCGGCGAGGACCTCGTGGCAGGTCTCCTTCATGATCTGCGCGCGCGGGTCGAAGTTCTTGTAGACCCGGTGCCCGAAGCCCATGAGCTTCACGCTGCTGTTCTTGTCCTTCACCTTGTCGATGAAGTCCGGGATGTTCTCGGGCGTCTTGATCTCGCCCAGCATCTTCAGCACCGCCTCGTTGGCCCCGCCATGCGCCGGCCCCCAGAGCGCCGCGATGCCGGCGGCGATGCAGGCATAGGGATTCGCGCCGGTGGAACCGGCCAGGCGCACCGTGGAGGTGGAGGCGTTCTGTTCGTGATCCGCGTGCAGCACCAGGATCCGGTCCATGGCGCGCGCCAGGATCGGGTTCACCTTGTATTCCTCCGCCGGCACGGCGTTGAGCATGTAGAGGAAGTTCTCGGCATAGCTCAGGTCGTTGCGCGGATACACGAAGGGCTGGCCGATCGAGTACTTGTAGGCCATCGCCGCGATGGTCGGCACCTTCGCGATGAGCCGGAAGGCCGCGATCTCACGCTGCCGCGGGTCCGAGATGTCCAGGCTGTCGTGGTAGAAAGCCGAGAGCGCGCCGACCACGCCGCACAGGATCGCCATCGGGTGCGCGTCGCGCCGGAAGCCGTTGAAGAAGTTCCGGATCTGCTCATGCACCATCGTGTGCATGGTCACGTCATGCGTGAACTGCTTCAGCTGCCCTTCATTCGGCAGGTCACCATTCAGCAGCAGGTAGCACACCTCGGTGAAGCTGGACTTCTCCGCCAGCTGCTCGATCGGGTAGCCGCGGTACAGCAGCACGCCCTCGTCGCCGTCGATATAGGTGATCTTGCTTTCGCAGGCCGCCGTCATGCCGAAGCCAGGATCGAAGGTGAAGATCCCGAGGTCGCCATAGAGCTTGCGGATATCCGCCACCGCCGGGCCGACGCTCGCCTGCACCAGCGGCGCTCGGCTGGACTTGTTCGTGCCGTCCAGCGTGATGGTGACGGAACCCGAATTGGAGGCGTCGCTCATGCGTTGATCCTCGCAGCCGGTGCGACCGGCCGTATGGGTGGAAGCGCGGTGCCGGGTGCGGCCAAAGGCCGGCCCCTTGCCGTCCCCGCGGGCCAGGACCCCCGGGATGATGCGCCGCAAGATAGGCCGGTGGCTGTTCTTGTCCATCCACCGGAACCGGTTCGTCCCTGGGATCGCCGTGACGTGCTGCGGGGCGGCGGGATGCCGTGCACGGTCGGTAACGCAACATTCAGCGGCATGATACGGGCCTGGAGCACGGGGCCGGGCCCCGCTGCCCATGCGTCAGCGGCGGTCCTGCCACTCGGCGGGCGCAAGCGCCCCGGATGCCCAGAGCCCACGCCCCGCCGCGCGCGCGGCCTGCTCCATCGGCGCCAGTTCCCCGCCATCCGCCAGCGCCCAGCCCGCGGAAACCAGCGCCCCGTTCAGGTCCACCCCCTCCGCCTCGCACTGGCCGAGGCCGCGGCCGAAGCGGTCCCGGCCGCGCACGCGGCAGGCCACCTCGCGCCCGGAGACAAGCCGGGACAGCGCCTCGGCCGAACCTGCCCCGCAGTCGAAAACCCGGCCCGCCCCATCGCGGCACGACTCGCCGCGCACCGGCGCCTCCAGCCCGCGCAGCCGCACGATGTGGTCGGAAAGCCGCAGCGTGTCTCCATCCACCACCCGCACATCGGCGGCCGTGGCAGCCCAGTCCTGCTCGCCCGGGGAATTGCCGAAGAGCTGGGTCGGCCCGCTCAGGCCCCCTATCAGCACCGCCGCACCGGCGCCTATGCCGAGCAGCAGCAGCAAGGGCCCACGCCAGGGGCGGGGGGAGTAGGCGGGGCGGAAGATGCGGCGACGAGGGTACACTCGGCCTTGCCTAGCAAGGCCCGGCGCCCTGGCACAAGCCGGGTCTTGCTTCCTTTTGCCCGGGCAATCTGCCCGGCCCGGGCGGGGTTGGCGCTACCCCGCCATCTCCGGCAGGTCCCGCGGCTGAAGAAAGCGCACCAGGCGCGCCCGGCGCGGGCCAATGGAAGCCCAGGGCTCCTCGAGCGCGAACTCCGCCAGGGCGGCGGTCGGATAGGCCTCGGCCAGCGCCGCCGCCTCCGGGCCGGAAGCCGGGCCGGCCAGGTTCATCGCCAGATCATGCAGCCCAGGATTATGGGCGATCAGCAGCACGCTCCCGATCTCATCGGGCACCTCGCGCAGCGCATCCATCAGCCGCGTCCATGGCGCGAGATAGAGGTCGTCCAGCGGCTCCACCCTTGGCGGTCCATGCAGCGCCCCCAGCCCCTCAAGGGTCTGCAGGGTGCGGCGGGAGGAGGAGACGAGAACCAGCCCAGGGTGCAGGCCCAGGTCGCGCATGGCGGCCGCCATGGCCGCCGCCGCGCGGCGCCCCCGGGCATTCAACGGTCGGGCATGGTCCGAAAGGGCAGGATCGTCCCAGGCGGACTTGGCGTGACGCAGCAGCAGCAACTGACGCATGGGGGTACCCTGCCACACTCGCCGCGCCCTGTCGCGGGGCGCTCCCCGCGGGGAGGCGGGGCGGGGGAATGAAGATGCGGCAAGCCTTCCGCACGAAACCGTGAAAACGGCCGCTAGCGACGCGGCGGCGCGTTCATCACCCGGCCCGGATCGCGCCAGGCCGGTGCGGCCGGTGGGGTGCGCGGCGCGGCGGGCAGGGCATCCCGCGCCGCCTGCCCAGGGGAAACCTGCCCTTCCGTCACCCCCACGCTGATCCGCTGGAACGCGACCTGCGCCGTGCCGACCTGGAATCCGTACCAGGAGACCGCGGCACGGGAGATCGCCATGTCATCCGCGGTGCGGATGAACCATTGGTCGAAGCCCAGCCGCCGGCGCTTGCCGGAGAGGGTGAGCATGTCCAGCTCGTGCTCCAGCTGGAAGGCGCTGCCCCAGACCCTGCCGCGTACGGGGCCGGTCGCATCCGTCGCCTCGCCGATCCAGCTCGCGCCCGTCGGGTCGGATTCGTCGCGCCGCAGCTGCCAGAAGCGCCGGTCCTCGAAGGTGTCGTCGTAGGTGAAGATCTCGTCAAAGGTCAGCAGCCTGCCATCCCAGGCGCCCACCAGCGTTGCGGTGAACCACCGCTCGATCGCGCCCAGCCGGGTCACGAACATCCCGTGGCTCCGGAACTTGCCCGCGAAGAACTCCTCGGGCCGGAAGGGCAGGCCCTTGCCCTGGAAGGTTTCCGGCGCGCTGCCGCAGCCGGGCAGGGCGGTGGCAGCGCCGAGCGCGGGCAGGGCGAGGAGAAACGGTCGGCGGCGGATCATGATGGGGCGGACCATCCAGCATGCCCCGCTCCTTCGCCAGGGGTCCCGGGGCCACACCGCGGCACAATCCGCGGGGGCGGCAACCAGCACGCTGCCGGCCCCCTTACCCGATCCGCGCCGCGGCGCCGGGTGCGACAGCCATGCCCCGGGCCGGGAACGGCCTGGCCGGCGCGAATTCCCCGTGCCGAAGCATGGGCGCCTCTGCGGCACCCGCGTGCATCCTGCCGCGCGCCGCGCGTTACACCGGCTCCCCAGGAAGCAGCAGGGCTGCAATCGGAGAGCCGGCCCATGAGGCAAGCCGAATCCGCGAACGCGCTCCAGCGCGGCCTGGCGTCGCGGGGCTGAGCGTGACGGCGCTGCACCTCATGGCCCTGCTGCTGGCCGCGGTCGGGCCCTTGCTGGCCCTGGCCCGGCTGCTGCGGCTGCCGGCCTCGCTCCTGCTGGTCGGGGTCGGGGCGGCCACGACCTTCCTGCCCTGGCTTCCGCCTGCGCCGGTGGATCCGCAGCTTCTGATCACCCTCTTCCTGCCGCCCGTCATCTTCGCGGCGGCGATCCGCGTCACCGTGCACCTGCTGCGTTTCTCTCTTGGCACCGGCGTGGCAATCGGGATCGGGCTGGCAGCCATCGGCATACCGGCCATCGCCCTTGCCGCCCGCGCGCTGCTGCCAGGGCTCGGCTGGGCGCCGGCCCTGCTGCTGGGCATCGTCGGCGCCCTGTTCGACACGCGCATTTTCCATGAGGCGGAAGGCCGCCCGCAGGTGCCCCGCGCTATCGCGGAAGCGCTGAAGGTGCGGGAGATGGTCGCGCGCATCCTGGCGCTTGGCGTGCTGGCCCTGGTTCTCCAGGCGGTCGAGGAAGGTGCTCCCACGCCGCTGGAGGCGGCCGGCCTGTTTGCCTGGGGGCTGGTGGCCGGGGTGGCGGCGGGTGTCGTGCTGGGGCGGTGCTCGGTCTGGCTCCGAGGCCGAGTCGGCCCTGCGCCCGTGGAAATTGCGGTGTCCGTCGCGCTCCCCTTCCTCTGCGCCCTGACGGCGCAAGCGCTGGGCCTCTCCCTCTCCGCCACCATCATCGCGGCCGCCCTGACCGTGTCATCCAGCGAGGTGGACCGCGAAACCGGGCGGACCAGCACCTCCTCCGAGGCCCGGATCTCCGCCACCGCCTTCTGGGAGGAGGTGAGCCTGCTTCTCTCGGCCGTGCTCTTCCTTCTCGCCGACCGGGCGCTGCCAGGCGCGCTCCAGGCGCTGGGGTCCTGGCCACTCTGGCAGACAGCGGGCACGGCGCTGGCGCTCGTGCTGCTGATCCTTGGCCTGCAATTCGCCTTCTCCTACCTGGCTGCCTGCCTTCCGGCCCCGGCAGAGGCGCTGCGGGAGCGGGAGGAGGAGGCCGGAAGGGCGATCACGCGGCTGACGGCCGCCGGGGTGATGGCCTGGGCCTGCACCCCTTCCATCCTGGGCATCGTCATTGCGCTCTCCGCGCCGCAGGGCATGGAGGACCGGGGGCTGACCCTGGTCGTGGCCGCCTTCCTGATCGTCGGCGCGGTGGTGGTGCAGGGGCTGACGCTGCGAAGCGCGGTGCGCGCGGCCTCGCTGGGGAACCGGGAGGAGGAGAAGCGGGAGGAGCGCCTGGCCGGCCATGTCGCCGCCCGCGCGGCGGAGGGCGAGCTGGATGGCGGCGGCGGGCTGGAAGCCGTGCGACGCGCCCTGCTGCGCCTACGCGAGGAAAACCAGATCGGCGACGAGATGCTGCAGAAGATGCTGCGCGAGACGGATCTCAGTGAACGCGCCGCCGAGGGACCCGCCGCGGCGCTGCCCGGGGCTGGCCCGCCCAATCCCTGAAAGACGGGGCAGGCCGCCGGCATTGCCTCAGGCGGATACTCGGCGCAGCGGCGGCGCCAGCACGTCGGCGGGGATCGGGCAGGCATAGTCCTTGCCGCCCCGGCGCTGCTGCAGCTCCGCCTTCGCCCGCGCCAGCAGCTCCGGGTCACGGAACCCGTCCAGCGCCGTGGCCGCCATCACCTTCGCCACCTGCACCATGCCTTTGTGGGCATGGGCGGACTGGCCCTGTGCCACCACCTGCCAGGTGTGGAAGGGCGTGCCGATGGCCCAGCACCCGCCGAAGGCCTGCACGGTCGGCACGATCTGGGACACGTCGCCCACATCGGTGGAACCGGCCTGGGTAATCGGCGTGCCGCCGAAGGGCAGCACGCCCTCATGCAGCACGGCCTCGCCCATCTCCGCCGCCGCGCCATAGCTCGCCACCTCGGAGGCGATGTCCTCCGCGCTCAGCGTGCGCCGGATCTCCGCCGCGAAGCGCTGGTCCGCCTCGTCGTGCTCCGGCGCGCCGATCGTCTGGAAATTCCCGTGCAGCACCGTCTCCAGCGTGCGGTTCTGCATGAGTTCGGAACAGGCCTTGTCGATCTCGAAGGACCAGCTCGTGCCCGTCATGATCGCCGCGCCCTCGGCGCAGGCCTTCACCCGCTCGAACAGCGCCGCCGCCTCGGCCACCTTCGGCGCGCGGATCAGGTAGAGAACCTCCGCATTCGCCTGCACCACATTGGGCGAGATCCCGCCGGAATTGGTGATGGCGTAATGCACCCGCGCCTCCTGCGGCATGTGCTCGCGCAGGTAGTTCACGCCCACATTCATCAGCTCCACGGCATCGAGCGCCGAGCGGCCGAGATGCGGTGAGCCCGCCGCATGCGCCGCCTTGCCCTTGAAGCGGAAATAGACCTGGTAATTCGCCAGGTTGCGGATCGACATCACCCCGTTGAAGGCGCCGGGATGCCAGGTGATCGCGGCATCCAGCCCATCGAACACGCCCTCCCTCGCCATGAAGGTCTTGCCCGATCCGCCTTCCTCGCCGGGGCAGCCGTAATAGCGCACGCGGCCCTTCATCCCGGCCTCGCGCAGCGCGTCCCGCGCGGACACCGCCGCCAGCATCGCCCCGGCGCCGAGCAGGTTGTGCCCGCACCCATGCCCGTTGCCCCCGGCCTCCAGCGCCCGCTGCTCCGCAACCCCGGCCTCCTGCGAGAGCCCGGCCAGAGCATCGAACTCGCCGAGGAAGCCGATCACCGGCCCATCCTCCCCGGCCTCGGCCATGAAGGCGGTGGGGATGCCGGCAACATTGCGCGTTACCCGGAAGCCCTCCGCCTCCAGCAGCGCGATCTGCGCCTCCACCGAGCGCTGCTCGGCAAAGCGCAATTCGGGCATCGCCCAGATCCGGTCGGACAACTCGGTGAAGGCGGGCGCCTTCGCCTCCACGGCATCGGAGAGGCGGTCCAGCGCGATGGGGTCGTTCTTCATGGCCCGCTCTCTACGCCGGGTTTCCGCTCAGGTCACCTCGATCACGAGCTTGCCGAAGTTCTTTCCGGCCAGCAGCCCGATGAAGGCCTCGGGCGCCTTTTCCAGTCCCCGCACCACATCCTCGCGGTAGCGCAGCGAACCCTCCCGCAGCCAGGCCGCCCCGGTGCGCGGCCAGACCTCGAAGGCGCGGGGATGGTCCCGAACGATGAAGCCCTGCAGCTTCAGCCGCTTCCGCACCACCTGCATCAGGTTCGGTCCCGGGGCGGGGGAGGGGTCGTTATACTCCGCCACCATTCCGCAGAAGGCCACGCGGGCGAAGTCGTTCAACAGCGGGAACACTGCCTTCTGCACGGCCCCGCCGACATTCTCGAAATAGCTGTCGATGCCACCGGGGCAGGCCGCCGCCAGGCGCTCCGCGAAATCAGGCGCGCGATGGTCCACGCATTCCGGGAAGCCCAGCTCATCCCGCACGAAGGCGCATTTCTCCGCCCCGCCGGCAATGCCGACGACCCGCGCGCCCATCCGCATGGCGATCTGCCCGGCCACCCCGCCCACGGCGCCCGAGGCGGCGGACACCACGAAGGTCTCACCAGGGCGCGGCGGCGCGATCTCGGTCACACCGACCCAGGCCGTGGTCCCCGGCATGCCCAGCACGCCCAGGGCCGTCGTCACCGGCGCCAGCCCCGGCTCCAGCTTTCGCAGGTTTCCGGCCGGCACCGCCGAGAAGCGCTGCCAGCCTTGGCCGCCCAGAACCCAGTCCCCGGGCTGGAAGCGTCCTGTCGGATCCTCCACCACCTGCGCGACGCATTGCCCCTCCATCACCGCCCCGATCTCCACCGGGGCCGAATAGGATTTCGCCGCGCTCATCCGCCCGCGCATATACGGGTCCAGCGAGAGATAGCGGTTCCGCAGGAGCGCCTCTCCGGGGCGCGGGGAGGGCGGGGATTCCTCCCGGATCTCGAAATGCCCGGGCTCCACCCGCCCTTCGGGGCGGGCGCGGAGCAGGACGCGAAGATTGCTCTCGGTCATGGGGAATCTCCCTGGTCGCGGTCAGGCTGGCACCATCCAGCCGCAAGGTCACGGCTGGCGCCCCATCCCCCCCGGCGCTACAGCCCTGCGCCATGAACAGGGCCGCCCTTCCATCCCGCTGCCGGAATTCCCGCCCATGCGCGTGATCGGCCTGTCCGGCTGGAGCGGGGCGGGGAAGACCACGCTTCTCGCGGCGCTCATCCCCTGGCTCCGCGCGCAGGGCCTCACCGTCTCCACCATCAAGCATGCCCACCATGGCTTCGACGTGGACAAGCCAGGCAAGGACAGCCACACGCACCGGGAAGCCGGCGCATCCCAGGTGCTCGTCGCCTCCTCCCGGCGCTGGGCGCTGATGACGGAGTTGCGTGGCGGGCCGGAGCCGGTGCTGGCGGAGCTGCTGGCCCGCCTTGATCCCGTGGATCTCGTGATCGTGGAGGGGTTCAAGCGTGACTCCCATCCCAAGATCGAGGTCCACCGCGCCGCGAACGGCAAGCCCTGGATCCACCCGGAGGACCCGGCCATCTGTGCCGTCGCCTCCGACGTGCCGCCCCCGGCCGGGCTCCCGCATGCCGCGCTGGACGACATCCCCGCGATCGGGATGCTGGCGTTGCGTTACGCCGGCTCTTCCCTAGACCGGCCCGGTCAGCGCCAGCCGCGCGAGGAGCCCTAGCGCGGCGGACACCCCCAGGGTGGGCAACAGCCCAAGCCGGAAGCGGAACAGGCAGAGCGCCGCGATGGCGGCCAGGGCGAGGGCGAGGGGGTCGAGGCTGGCCGGGTTCGGCAGATCGAGGGTGAGCGGGCCGAGTTCCAGATGCCGGATCTCCGCGAACAGCGTGCGGAGGCCGAACCAGAGAGCGAGGTTCGCGATCACGCCGACCACGGCCGCGGTCACGGCGGCAAGGGCGCCGGTGAGCTTCCGGTTCGCGTGCAGGCGTTCGACATAGGGTGCGCCGAGGAAGATGAAGGCGAAGCAGGGCGCGAAGGTGACCCAGATGGTCAGCAGCGCCGCGAGGATGGCCCAGCCCAGGCCGCCCTGGCCGTATCCCGCCAGGAAGCCGACGAATTGCAGCACGAGGATGAGGGGGCCGGGCGTGGTCTCGGCAAGCCCGAGGCCGACCAGCATCTGCTCCGCCGTGAGCCAGCCATAACCTTGCACGGCGTCCTGGGCGACATAGGCGAGCACGGCATAGGCGCCGCCGACGGTGACGACGGCCATCTTGGCGAAGAACCACGCGATGTCGGCGAAAACGCCGCGTTCGGCGAGCATCAGCAGGGCAACGGGCAGCAGCCAGAGGGCGAGCGCGGCCCAGCCGGCACGCCAGGCCTGGGCGGCCAACCGGGCGGGGCGGCCGGGATCGGCGGCGAGGGCGGCGTCGAGCAGGGCAGGCGGGCCATCCTGGGCCGTGCCATGGCTGCCCGCGCGAAAGGCGGCCGGGAAGGCGTAGCCGATGAGGGCGGCGGCGAGGACGACGGCAGGGAAGGGAACGCCGAAGGCATAGAGCGCCAGGAAGGCTGCGCCAGCCAGGAGCCAGGCCGTGCCCGTCTTCAGCGCCCGGCGGGCCACGCGCAGCAGCGCCTCCACCACCAGCACCAGCACGGCGCATTGCAGGCCGAAGAAGAGACCCGCGATGGCGGGCACCTCGCCCAGGGTGACGTAGAGAATGGAGAGGGCAAGCATGACGAGCATGCCTGGCAGGACAAAGAGCGCGCCCGCCGCGACGCCGCCGCGCACGCCGTGGAGCAGCCAGCCAAGATAGGTGGCGAGCTGCTGCGCCTCCGGCCCGGGCAGCAGGGTGCAGAAGTTCAGCGCATGGAGGAACCGGGCATCGGACACCCAGCGGCGCTGGTCCACCACCTCGCGATGCATGAGGGCGATCTGCCCCGCTGGGCCACCGAAGGAGAGGAGGCCAATGCGGAGCCAGACGCGGAAGGCCTCCGCGAAGGAGGGCAGCGCGGCATGGCTATGGTTGGTGTCGCTCATGGCGGCGATCCGCTCCTCCCCCGGCGGCGGCGCCGCATCCTGTGGGTTTGCCGCAGGCGCCGGCCGAGGTCGAGCGCTGCTGGCGTGACAGGCCGGTGAATTGGCGCATCGGGTCAGCCTGGCGGCGAGAAGCGGTATGGCGCGCCCGCCTGGGCCGGATCCAGAATGAGGCGGTGCTCCAGCGGGGGAAAGGCGCGGGAGCGGCAATCCGGGCGGTCGCAGAGACGGCAGGAAAGGCCGATGCCGACCCGGGCCGTGGCGAGATCGATGCCGTCGGCGTAGCAGACCTCCCCGGCGCGGCTGATGTCGCATCCCATGGCGACGACATGGACGGGATTGGGCTCGCCCCAGCGCGTGGCCGGGTGCTCCACGCTGCGGGCGAAGCAGAGAAAGGCGGCACCGTCGGGCAGCTCGGCAAGCTGCACCACCACGCGGCCGGGCGTGGCGAATGCGGCGTGCGGGATCCAGCGCGGGCAGGAGCCGCCGCCGCGCGCGAAGGGAAAGCCGGCGGCCGAGAAGCGCTTGGAGACGTTCCCGGCCGGATCGACGCGCAGGAAGAAGAAGGGCACGCCGCGCGCGCCCTCGCGCTGAAGGGTGGAGAGGCGGTGGCAGCTCTGCTCGAAGGAGGTGGCGAAGCGGGCCGAGAGGGCGGAGACGTCGTGCCGCAGGGCTCGCGCGGCGGCCAGGAAAGGCGCATAGGGCATCATCACCGCGGCGGCGACGTAGTTGAGCAGGCCGATGCGGAGCATCGAGGCGGCCTCGTCGCTGGAAGGGCCGATCACGGCGATGCTGCGCTCCACCGCCTCGCGCGCTTCCAGCAGGGCGAGGGTGAAGGCGAGGTGGAAGGTCCGGCTCTCGCGCGGCAGGGTCTCGCTGATGGCGAGTTGAGCAGCGGCAGCGTCGTAGCGGCGCAGGGCGGCGCCCTGGAGCGGACCGATGGTGACGCTGAGCGCGTGATGCACGCGCAGGCGCTGCGCAAGCGCGTGGTCCAGCCCGTGGGGGGAGGGATCCTCCAGTGCCGCGCGAAGGGCTTCGGCGGCCTCCTCCAGCGCGGGGAAGTGGTTCGCGGCGTCGTGGAAGGCGTCGCGTGCCTCCTCGCCGGGCAGGCGCAACAACCGGCCGGAGGGGAGGGAGAGGCCGGCGGAATCCTCACGCGCCACGCGCCAGGCCCGCCAGAGGGCGAGCACGGCGCGGGCCGCGTCGGGTGCCGCGGAGGCGAGGGTCGCCGCCTGTTCCTCGGGCACGGATTCCGCGCCCAGCAGCGGGTCGCGGAACACCTCGCGCAGCCCGGCCTCAAGGCGGCCCTCGGCCTGGCCGGAGAGAAGGGCGAGATCGACGCCCAGCGCATCGGCGAGCTTGAAGACGAGGCTGGCGGTGACGGCGCGCTGGTCAGCCTCGATGAGGTTCATGTAGCTGGCGGAAATGCCGAGCCGGGTGGCAAGCGTGGCCTGGGTGATGCCACGTTCCTGGCGAAGGCGCCGGACGACCCGGCCGATCATGGGACGGGCCATGATTGACAACCTTTACGGATTTTCGCCCGGATCAGTGAAGGGCTTCACTGGTTTGCGGGGTTGAAGCGCCTGGAATGGCTCGCTTTTCCGACGGAAATGTCAATCCTTTACGCATTGCAAGAGGAGATGGCGATGCGCCCGAGGATCACCCCGAACTACTCCCCCGATGGTTCCGGCAGCGGCATCCCCGCTTCGCCCGGACGCTTCGACGGAATCCGCCGCGACTACACGCCGGAGGACGTGGCGCGGCTGGCCGGTTCCTTCCGCCTGCGCCACACGCTGGCGGAAATGGGCGCGGAGCGGCTGTGGCGGCTGCTGCACAGCGAGGACTATGTGAACACGCTGGGCGCGCTGACGGGCAACCAGGCGCTGCAGCAGGTGAAGGCCGGGCTCAAGGCCATCTATCTCTCCGGCTGGCAGGTGGCGGCCGACGCGAACTCGGCCGGAGAGATGTATCCGGACCAGTCCCTCTACCCCGTCGATTCCGTGCCGAAGGTGGTGCGGAGGATCAACGCCGCGCTGCGTCGCGCGGACCAGATCGCGGTGCAGGAAGGTGGCGAGGACGGCACGCATTGGATGGCGCCGATCATCGCCGATGCCGAGGCCGGCTTTGGCGGGCCCCTCAACGCCTATGAGCTGATGCGCGCGATGATCGAGGCGGGCGCGGCCGGCGTGCATTTCGAGGACCAGCTGGCGAGCGAGAAGAAGTGCGGGCATCTCGGCGGCAAGGTGCTGGTGCCGATCTCCCAGCATATCCGCACGCTGAACGCGGCGCGGCTGGCCGCGGATGTGGAGGGTGTGCCGACCGTGCTGCTCTGCCGCACCGATGCCGAGAGCGCACAGCTGCTGACCAGCGACGTGGATGAGCGCGACCACCCCTTCATCAGCGGCGAGCGCACCCCCGAGGGCTTCTTCCGCATCAAGCCTGGCGTGGGCAAGGACTACGCGATCGCGCGCGGCCTGGCCTATGCGCCCTATGCCGACCTGCTCTGGTGGGAGACGAGCGATCCAGACCTGGAGGATGCGCGGCGCTTCGCCGAGGCCATCCACCGCGAGTTCCCGGGCAAGCTGCTGGCCTATAACTGCTCGCCGAGCTTCAACTGGAAGCGGAAGATGGGCGAGGAGGCCGCCGCGCGCTTCCAGCGCGAGATCGCGGCCATGGGCTACAAGTTCCAGTTCATCACCCTGGCCGGCTTCCACAGCCTGAACCATTCCATGTTCACCCTGGCCAAGGGCTATCGCGAGCGCGGAATGGCCGCTTACTCCGAGCTGCAGCAAGCCGAGTTCGCCTCGGAGCGCGACGGCTACACGGCCACGCGCCACCAGCGCGAGGTGGGGGTTGGCTATTTCGACGCCGTGGCGACAGCCGCGAGCGGCGGCAAGTCCTCCACCACGGCGCTGGCGCATTCGACAGAGGCGGCGCAGTTCCACGACGACGCGCCCGCCGGGGTGGCCGGGCCGGTGGACCATGATGACGGGCTTGTCCATTCGCATGGATGGGCCTGCGGGGAGCGCGGCGCACCGGCCATGGCGAAGTAGGGCATCAGGGTAGCGTCCTGCTTTCCCGGCGCCAGCGAACAGGATTTCCGGGCGCGGTCCTTATGGGGCCGCGCCCGTCTTCGTCCGGCTCGGCAGCCCTGATTCGCTTGCGGGGCCGGGCAACCCGGTGGGGGCCTGGGCACTTATGGGGGGAACCACGGCCCGCCACGCGGCAGGCCGCGGCCCTATTCGCAATCAGCTTTCGGAGGAAATAATGCGCAGTCGCTTTACGCTCCCGTTGATGGCCGCGGCAGTGCTGGCCTCCAGCCCGCTCGCCCTTGCCCAGACGCGGACCGACTCCACGACGGCGAACCCGCCCCAGTCATCCGGCGCGGCCAGCTCCGCCACCGGCACCAACAGCGCCACCAGCGGAATGAGCACCTCCGGCGGCACTGGCGGCACCGCCTCCAGCAGCACCAGCACGGGTGGCACGTCCACGGCCGCCAATCCGGCGAACAACACCGGCGCAGCCACCCGCAGCGGCACCATGGGCACCACCACCATGGGCAGCACCGGCACGACCATGGGCTCCGGCCAGGCCGTCAATCCCGCCAGCCTGCGCGGCGGCATGAGCGCCAGCCGGCTGCTGGAAGCCGATGTCTACGGGGCGAATGACCGTGAGATCGGCGAGGTGGAGGATGTGATCTTCCAGCCGTCCGGTCAGGCCGGCCAGGGCGGCCCGGTGGTCATCCTCTCCGTGGGCGGCTTCCTGGGCCTGGGTGAGCGGCACGTGGCCGTCCCCTTCTCCCAGCTGCAGCACAATGCCGAGCGCGATCGCTGGACCATGCCCGGCGCCACCGAGGATAGCCTGAAGGCGCTGCCCGCCTTCGACATGGCGGAGTTCCGCGGCAACCGCACCCGCGCCAACAACACGGCGGCCGGGGGCAACAACCGCGCGAACACCGGCGCCGCGGGCACGACCCCCATGGGCACGACCCCCTCGGGCACGACCCCGGGCGCGGCGGGCAACACCGCTGGCCAGACCAACACGACCACCACCCGCTAAAGGCAAGCGGCTGGCCGGAGGGAGGATCGCCTGGAAGGGCGATCCTCCTTTCGCGTGTACAGGCAGGGCAGGGGCGAGAGCCTCTCCACCTTCGGTGACGGCCGGAAAGCCAGGCGCTTTCCGGCCGTCACCGTCCGGGGCTACTTCTTCTCCATGTTCCAGAAGAACTGCACGGGGGAAAGCACCATGCCCGTGAGGTTCCTGCGATAGGCCATGGGCTGCTCGACCTTGCCCGCCGGCGCATAGGGCACGGTCTCGAAAGCGCGGCGCTCGATCTGCGCGGCAAGGGTCTTCTGGGTGTTCAGGTCATCGCTCGCGATCCACTGGTCGCGCAAGGCCTCGATCTGCGGATCATCCGGCCAGCCGAACCAGGCCGTGGCGCCATTGCTGCGGATGAGCGGGTGCAGCGCCGGGTTCAGCACGTCGGCGCCCGACCAGAGCGTGTGGAACACCGACCAGCCGCCCTGCTCCGGCGTGCCGCGATTGGCCCGGCGGCCGATGAAGCTGGCCCAGTCCGTGGAGATCAGCTCCACATTCATGCCGAGATTCGTCAGCAGCTGCTGGGTGACAAGGGACTGGTTGTAGGCGATGGGCTGGTCCGCAGGGGCGAGGAGCACGACCTTCTCGTTGTTGTAGCCTGCTTCGCGCAGCATGGCCTTCGCGCGGTTGATGTCCGCGCGCATGGCCTCCGCACCGCCCGCGCCGGTGGACATGGGCGATCCCGGGGTGAAGAAGGTCTTGGCCTCCTGGTAGTAGTCCGGGCTGCCCACCACGGCCTGCATGTAGTCTTCCTGCTTCATGGCCATCATCACGGCCTGGCGGATCTTCGGATTGTTGAAGGGCGCCTGGCTGTGGTTGAAGCGCATCAGCAGGATGAGGCCGAGCGGCACGTTCTGGATGGTGATGTTGCGGTCCCGCTTCAGCACGGGCAGCAGGTCCACCGGCGGCTGCTCGTACCAGTCCACCTCGCCCTGGATCAGCGCGCCGACGGCGGCGGAGGGTTCGGTGAGGCCGACCCACTCGATGCGGTCGATCTTCGCGACCTTGCCGCCAGCGGCCCAGGATGGCGCCTCCTCGCGCGGCTTGTACCCGGCGAAACGCTCGTAGATGGCGTTCTGGCCGGGCACCCACTGCGTGGTCTGGAAACGCCAGGGGCCGGAGCCGACGGCTTCGGTGATGTTGCGTGTCGGCTCCGTCATCGCCACCCGCTCGGGCATGATGAAGGGCACGTTGGAGGAAAGCTTGCCGAGCGCCGCGGTGATCTGCGGGAAGGGCTTCTTCAGGCGCACGGCGAAGCTGCGCTGGTCCACCACGTCATAGCCATCGACGAAGGTGGCGAAGGTCTGGCCGAAGGCGTCGCGCGCGGACCAGCGGCGGATGGAGGCGATGCAGTCCTGCGCGCGGACGGGCGTGTTGTCATGGAACATCAGCCCGTCGCGAAGCTGGAAGGTCCATTTCAGCCCGTCTGGCGCGCTTTCCCAGTGCTGAACCATCTGCGGGCGGATCTGAAAATCAGCATCCGTGGCGAAGAGCGTATCGTAGATGAGGTAGCCGTGATTGCGGATGACGTAGCTGGTCGCCACGATCGGATCGAGCGAGGGCAACGGCGTGGAGGGAATGAAGCGGAGCGGCGCGGCGGATTGCGCGCGGGCCGGCCCGATATAGGGCATGCCGCCCAGGGTTGGTGCGGCCGCGATGGCAGCGCCTCCGGACAGGAGATTGCGGCGGGTCAGGCTCATCGGTCGATCCTCTTGCGCGTTGGATGCCGTGCGCCCCACCCGGAGCCGGAGTGGAGCCTCCCAGCGTTTCTTATCGTTGTAGGGAGCGGCCTTCCGGCCGCTCCGGCAGTCTCAGGTCAGGCCGCCTGCTTCAGGCCGACATCCGGCAGCGCCGGGCGGTTGGCGAGGGCCGCGTTCATCATCGCCTCCACCTCCGCGCGCTCCTTCTCAGGCAGTGCCAGGCGCGGCGGGCGGGTCACGGCGGAGCCGCGGCCCATGATGGACTCGCAGAGCTTGATGCATTGCACGAGGTCCGGCCGGGCATCGAGGTGCAGCAGCGGCATGAACCACTCGTAGATCGGCATCAGCTCGGCCATGCGGCCCTGACGCGCGAGGCGGAACAGGGTTTCGCCTTCCACCGGGAAGGCGTTGGACATGCCGGAAACCCAGCCCTCGGCCCCCATCAGCACGCTCTCGACCACCACGTCGTCGAGGCCCGCGAAGAGCTTGAAGCGGTCGCCGACGAGATTGCGCAGGTCGATAAAGCGCCGCGTATCCCCCGAGGATTCCTTGAAGCAGACGATGGTTTCCACGTCTGTCAGGCTGGCCAGGATGTCGGGGGTGACGTCATTCTTGTAGATGGGCGGGTTGTTGTAGACCATCACCGGCAGGTCGGTGGCGCTGGCCACGCCGCGGAAATGGGCCGCCGTCTCATGCGGCTTCGCGGAATAGACGAGGGCGGGCATCACCATCGCGCCATCCAGCCCGATGCGCGCCGCTTCCCTGGCCGTATCGCAGGCGAAGGCGGTGGTGAACTCGGCAATGCCGGCAATGACGGGCACGCGGCCGCGCGCGGCGTCCTTGGCCGCCTCCATCACCTGCACCTTTTCCTTCAGGGACAGGGCGGTGTTCTCGCCGACCGTGCCGCAGATGATGAGGCCCGAGACACCATCGCGCACGAGGTTCTCGATGACCTTGTGGGTGGCCTGGATGTCCAGGCTGAAATCGTCGCGGAACTGGGTGGTGACGGCGGGGAACACGCCCTGCCAGCCAATGGTCTTCGCCATGGGAAACTCCTGCGCGGTGGCGGCACGGTAGATTGGATAAAATCTACAGGTCAAGCAGAGAGCGCACGATCACGTGTGTGGGAGCTTCCACACCCCATCCATTTGAAGGGGGCGGAGGGTCGGGGCGGAATTTAGAAAACGCCCTGTCCAGGCGCCCGACGCGATCCGCGGTTCAGGCGTCATCATTCCGGCCGATCCCCCTCGCGGCCGAGAGGAGATGCGCATGAGTGCTGCGATCGAAACCCTCATGTCGGTTGCCCGGACCGCCGAGCTCCCCCAGCCGGCGCGTGACTCCGTCCGGGTCCCCCTGGCCCCCACCGGGGCGGAGCCCGGACGGATGGTCCACCTGCTCGGCATGCTCGTTACCTTCAAGGCGACCACGGGCGAGACGGGCGGCGCCTTCTCCCTGGTCGAGCTGGCCCTGAACCGTGGCGCGGGCATGCCGCTGCACCGCCATGTGGACGCGGAGTCCTTCCTCGTTCTCGAGGGCGAGGTGGAGTTCACCATCGGCCACGAGACGCTGCGGCGGGGCGAGGGCGACTTCGTGCCCATCCCGGCCGACCTGCCCCATGCTTTCCGTCAGGTGGGTGGGCGGCTGAGCCGGATGCTGAGCATCACCATGCCAGGCCGCGCCCAGGAAGGCTTCTTCCTCGATGCCGGCGATCCCGTGGCCTACTGGGCCGTGCCGCCGGCCTCAGGCTCCAACTTCGCACGTATCGTCAGTGCCGGCATGCGGCACGGGATCGTGATGCTGCCGCCCATCTGAGGGGGCTCCACATCCAGGCCGACCGGGGCCGGGGGACGATGTCCTCCGGCCTTCTCTGCTTCCGGGGGCGGGGCTGTTCATGCCGCCATCGGATTCTCGCCCCGGCGCTTTGGCCACGTGCTATCGGGGGCAGGATGAGCGGTTTGGGGGACCTTTCATGCGCCATGTGACCATCGCCCCGGCGGTGCTGCTCGCGCTGGTCATGCTCGCGGGTTGCGCGGGGCGGGAGGGCTGGAGCGAGAGCGAGCCGGAGAGCGCAGGACCCGTGGCCCCGTCCGCCTATGCCGAAGCCATTGCCGAGGGCATGGCGCGGGCGCGGGTGGATCTCATGCGCCGCGCGGTGCGGCGCATGCTGATGCGGGGCGGCGAGGGACCGCCGGGCTGAGGCTCCTTCCGGCCCTAGGCCTTGGCCCAGCGGATGGAGGCGAGGGCAAGTGCCTCGATCGTGTCGATCACCGCGAAGGGCAGGGCGGGGCCCGCGGCGATGCCGAGCGGGATCTCGGTGCAGCCCAGCACCACGGCCCGCGCGCCGCGGGCGGCGAGGGCACGGGCGGCCTCGGCCAGCGGCGCGTGGGAATCGGCCACGCGGTTGGCCTTCACCAGGGCAATGCCCGGCGTGACCCAGCGCTCCATCTCGGCCTCGTCCGGGACCAGAACCTCCCACCCATCGGCGCGCAGCCCGTCCTGGTAAAGGCCCATGGCGAGGGTGGCGGCGGTGCCCATCACGCCCACCGGCCCGGGCCCGATCCCGGCGCGGCGCAGCGCCTCGGCCGCGGCTTCCACGATATGCAGGATGGGCAGGCGCGTGGCCGCGCGCATGCCCTCGATCCAGCCATGGGCGGTGTTGCAGGGGATGGCGATGGCACCGCATCCCGCCGCCTCCAGGCCATGGATTCCGCGCAACAGGGCGGGCAGCGGGTCGGGGCCGGTACCGAGGCGGGCGGCGGTGCGGTCCGGGACGCGGGGATCGGACCAGAGGATGGCGGGGATATGGTCCTGGTCCCGCCCGGCGGGGGTGAGGAGGGTGAGCTGGCGCATGAACTCGGCGCTGGCCAGCGGCCCCATGCCGCCGAGCACGCCCAGGATCCGCTCTTCCATCGCCCTGTTCCCCCTCATCTTCGCCTGGTCGGTATAGGGGCAGGCGCGCGCTAGCGCAGCCCGTCCCAGACCAGCTTGGTGCCGGTGATCGCGAGCAGCACATAGACCACGCCGTAGAAGGTGCGGTCGCTGATCCGCTTCTGCAGCGCGATGCCAAGATGGACGCCGATGGGCGCCACGGGCAGGAGGACGAGGCTGGTGAGGAGGTTCGTCCAGTCCAGCAGGCCAAGGCTCCAATAGGGAAGGAGCTTGGCGTAGTTCACCACCCCGAAGAAAACCGTGGTGGTGGCGGCCAGCACCTGCCGGTCGAGCTTCAGCGGATAGAGATACATGGCCAGGGGCGGCCCGCCGGCATGGGCGAGGGTGCTGGTGAAGCCCGAGGCCGCGCCGAAGAACCATGCCCGGGGGCGGCTGGGCGGGGCAGGCGGCGGCACCCGGCCACGCAGGCGCTGCCAGATCCCGCGGGCGAGGAAGCCCAGGGTAAGGATGCCCAGCATCAGGCTGATGCCGGCGGCGGAGAACAGGCCGAAGGCAAGCGTACCGAGCCCGATGCCCAGCAGCCCCGCGGGAAGGACCGCCCGCATCTCCCGCGTGCTCCACTTGCCCCACCAGGCCCGGAGGCCGGCCACATCCATGGCGCAGAGCACGGGCAGGGCGATGCCCACGGCCTGTGGGGCAGGAATGACGGCCGCCATCATGGGGACGGCGACATTGCCCGCCCCGGAGGCGAAGCCCCCCTTGCTGATGCCGTTGATCAGGAAGCCGATGATCGCCAGGCCATAGAACAGGGGATCGGTGATGACGGGCACGCCGGGATGATGCGCCGGGGGGCAGCCCTGCGCCAGCACCCCCCTGACAGGGGCGGCGTTCCGGCCTAGAGCCTTGTGCGCGGTCCGCCTTGCTGCGGAACCTATTCCCAGAATGCCCGCCAGACGGCCACCGAGGACAAGCCCATGGACCATATGCAGGACCCTGTCTGGATCGCGGCGCTCGCGGCAGTGATGGCGGTGACCGGGCTGGCTTCCGGCACCCTCGCAGGGCTGCTGGGGGTTGGCGGCGGCATCGTGATCGTGCCGGTCCTGTTCAACATCTTCCCGCTGCTGGACATCCCCGAGGCGGTGCAGATGAAACTGGCCGTGGGCACCTCGCTGGCCACGATCATCCCCACCTCCATCATGTCGGCCCGCAAGCACAATGCGAAAGGCGCGATGGACGTGCCGCTGCTGAAGGCGATGATTCCCTCGCTGCTCGTCGGCGTGGTGGTGGGCACGGTGATCGCGATCTGGGTTCGGGGCGATACGCTCACGGCGGTTTTCGCGGCGGTCGCGCTGCTGGTGGCGCTGAACATGGGCTTCACCGGGGTGGATGCCCGCTGGCGCGAGACCTTCCCCACCGGCTTCCTGCGCCAGGTTCTGGGCGTCTTCATCGGCGGCATCTCGGCCATGATGGGGATTGGCGGCGGCACGGTGGGCGTTCCGCTGATGAACATCTTCGGTACGCCGATCCGCTCCGCAGTGGCCACCTCCTCGGCCTTCGGGATCATCATCTCCATCCCCGCGGCGATCGGCTTCATCTATGCGGGCTGGGGCAATCCGCTGCTGCCGCCCGCCAGCATCGGCTATGTGAACCTGATCGGCTTCGCGTTGATCGTGCCCTCTTCCATGATCGCAACGCCCTGGGGCGTGCATCTGGCGCATACCATCTCGCCCCTGGCGCTGAAGCGGGCCTTTGCCGTCTTCCTCGGCATCACCTCCATTCGGATGATCTACTCGCTCGTGACCTGAGCCGGGCGGTTCCACTCCCTGGTCCGCGGGGGTTGCCATCCGCGGCCGGGCGGGGTTGAACCCGCGCCCCCGGCGGAGCGGCCCCTTCATGCGACCTGTCATCGGCATTGATTTCGGCACCACCAACAGCGTGGTGACCGCTCTGGGGCCCGATGGGCGCGCGGTGACGCTGCGGCACGACACGGGGGAGGTGTTCCGCTCCGTCCTCTGCTTCTGGTCGGATGCGCGGAGCGGCGCCCTGCGCCACGCGGCGGGCCCGGCAGGCATCGAGGCCTATCTGGAGGAACCGCTCGCCAGCCGCCTCGTGATGTCCATGAAGAGCTACCTGGCGCAGCGCAGCTTCACGGAGACGCGGATCTTCGGGCGGCGCTGGACGCTGGAAGGGCTGATCGCGCTCTTCCTGCGGGAGCTGCTGGCGCCCTTCGGGGCGGCGCTGGCCGGGGCGCGGGTGGTGGTGGGCCGCCCCGTGCGCTTCGTCGGGGACCGGGCGGAGGACGATCTGGGTGAGGCTCGGCTCCGGGCGGCCTTCGCCCAGGCCGGCCTGCCCGAGCTGGAGGTGGCGCTGGAGCCGGCGGCGGCGGGCCAGCGCTTCGCGGCCGGGATCGAGCGCCCCTCGACCGTGCTGGTCGGCGATTTCGGCGGCGGCACCAGCGACTTTTCCGTCCTGCGCTTCGACCCCGGCCCGCCGCTGCGGGTAACGCCGCTGGGCCATGCGGGGGTGGGGCTGGCGGGGGATGCCTTCGACACCCGGATCATTGACCACGTGGTTTCCCCGCGCCTGGGAAAGGGCGGAGAATACACGGTGATGGGCAAGAAGCTGCCCGTGCCCCCGGCCTGGTATGCAAGCTTCGCCCGCTGGCACCAGCTGCCCCTGATGCGCGGCCCGAAGACGCTGCGGGACATCGCCGAGGTGGCGCGCACGGCGGATGAGCCGGAGCAGCTGCACAGCCTGGTCCGGCTGATCGAGGATGAGGCGGGCTATGCGCTCTACCGCGCCGTGTCCTCGGTGAAGGCGGCGCTCTCGGGCTCGGAGGAGGCCGTGCTCTCCTTCCGGCATGAGGATTTCGCGATCGAGGCACCGATCCGCCGGGCCGATTTCGAGGCCTGGATCGCCCCGGACCTGGCGCGGATGGAAGCGGCGGTGGAGGCCGCCCTGGCTGATGCGGGACTCGGGCCGGAGGCAGTGGAGCGGGTCTTCCTCACGGGCGGTACCTCCCTGGTGCCGGCGGTGCGGCGGATCTTCGCCCGGCGCTTCGGGGAGGAGCGGATCTTCGGCGGGGGCGAGTTCGTCTCCGTGGCCGAGGGGCTTGCGCTGATGGGGCGCGGCTAACCCCGGCCCCTGGTCCCGCGCATGTAGTGCCGCTCCGGGCGGTAGGTGCCGCGGCTGCTGAACCGGATCAGGATTCGGCGCAGGCTTGCGATGGTCCGCACGATCATGGGGCAGGGCTCCGTTGGGCTCCGGGTGATCTTTCGGGCTGTCTGGTGAAGGGAACGTCACCCATCCGCCCCGGTTCGCCCTTCGGACGCGCCTTGTGGTTGACCCGGAGGCGTGTGGCCCATATACCGCGCCCTCTCCCCGGGGGACGGCTCACGTCGCCCCGCCCCTCGACGTGTGGCCAGGCTGACAAATGAAGATCCGTAACTCCCTCAAAACTGCAAAGACGCGCGACAAGAACTGCGTGGTGGTGCGCCGCCGCGGCCGTCTGTACGTGCTCAACAAGAAGAACCCGCGCCTGAAGGCCCGCCAGGGCTGAGGCCGGGCCGCCGCCCCTTTCCGGTGGAAGGGGGCGGGCTGGTCCGGGGCGGGGCTGGTTCCCGCCTGAGCGCCGGTCGTGAAGCCGCCGAGGGGTCCCCTCCGGCGGTTTTTCGCGTTTCCGGAGATGCTTGCCCTGCCGGGGCGCCGATCCCATCCTGGGCTGCCATGCTGGAGGAATGTCCATGATCGCCCTTCCCGCGCCGAAGCCCGAGGTGATGGGCCGGCGCGACGAGATCCTGGCAGGGCTGCGCGCCCTGGTGCCGGGGGACGGCGTGATCTCCGAGCCGCTGCGGCTGCGCCCCTATGAGACGGATGGCCTGTCCGCCTACCGCCAGCCGCCCCTGGCCGTGGTGCTGCCTTCCTCCACCGAGCAGGTGGCGGCGGTGCTGCGCTTCTGCCACGAGAACGGGGTGCGGGTGGTGCCGCGCGGGGCGGGAACCAGCCTTTCCGGCGGTGCGTTGCCCCTGGCCGATGCGGTGGTGATCGGGCTGATGCGGATGAACCGCATCCTGGATGTCTCCTTCACGGACCGGCTGGCGGTGGTGGAGGCGGGGGTGACGAATCTCGGCATCACCAAGGCCGTGGAGGGGGAGGGGTTCTTCTACGCACCCGATCCGTCCAGCCAGCTTGCCTGCATGATCGGCGGCAATGTGATGATGAATTCCGGCGGCGCGCATTGCCTGAAATACGGGGTGACGGCGAACAACCTGCTGGGCGTGAAGTTCGTCACCATCACCGGCGATGTCATCGAGATCGGCGGCGGGCACCTGGATGCGGCGGGCTATGACTGGCTCGGCATCATCACGGGCAGCGAGGGGCAGCTGGGCATCGTGACCGAGGTGACGGTGCGGATCCTGCGCGCCGCCGAGGGGCAGCGCGCGATGCTGGCGGCCTTCTCCTCGACCGAGGTGGCCGGCGCGGCGGTGGACGCCATCATGGCCTCCGGCGTGATCCCGGTGGCGCTGGAATTCATGGACCGCCCCTGCATCCATGCCTGCGAGGCCTTCGCCAAGGCCGGCTACCCGCTGGATGCGGAGGCCATGCTCATCATCGAGGTGGAAGGCAGCCTGGAGGAGCAGGACGCGCTGCTGGCGCGGCTGCGCGACATCTGCGCGCGCTTCGACCCGATCTCCATGCGCGTGGCGACCAGCGCGGAGGAATCGCTGGCCATCTGGAAGGGGCGCAAAGGCGCTTTCGGCGCGGTGGGGCGGATCAGCCCGGACTATCTCTGCATGGACGGCACCATCCCCACGGGCGAGCTGCCGCATGTGCTGCGGCGGATCGGCGAGATGAGCGAATCCTACGGGCTGGCGGTCGCCAACGTGTTCCATGCCGGCGACGGCAATCTGCACCCGCTGATCATGTTCGACGCGAATGATTCCGAGAGCTTCCGCAAGGCCGAAGCCTTCGGCGCCGATATCCTGAAGCTGTGCGTGGAAGTTGGCGGCTGCCTGACCGGCGAGCATGGCGTGGGGGTGGAAAAGCGCGACCTGATGCCGGTGCAGTTCACCGGGCCCGAGCTGGCGCAGCAGCGGCGCGTCAAGTCAGCCTTCGATCCGGGCTGGCTGCTGAACCCGGCCAAGGTCTTCCCGCTCTCCGACAATCCCCTGCTCTCCGCATGAGCGCCGTGCCCGACCTGGCGCCGCGCACCGAGGAGGAGGTGGCCACCGCCCTGCGTAATGCGGCGGGGCCGCTGGCGATCGAGGGAAGCGGCACCACCATGGGCATGCTGCGGCCGGTCCAGGCCTCGCGCACCCTGTCCACGCGGAAGCTCACGGGCATCACCCTGCTGCGGCCGCAGGAGATGGTGATCTCCGCCCGCGCCGGGACCACCCTGCCGGAGATCGAGGCGGCGCTCGCCGGGCACAACCAGATTCTGGTGCCGGAACCGCCGGACCTCCGCGTGCTGATGGGCGTACCCGATGCGCCGCCGCCCAGCATCGGCGGGCTGGTCGCGGCGAATCTCTCCGGCCCGCGCCGGATCACGGGGTTCGCGCTGCGGGACGCGGTGCTGGGCATCCGCTTCGTGAACGGCGCGGGCGAGGTGCTGCGCTCCGGCGGGCGGGTGCACAAGAACGTCACGGGGCTGGATCTCTGCAAGCTGCTGGCGGGCAGCCATGGCACGCTTGGCGTGATCACCGAGGTGACGCTGAAGCTGGGCCCCGCGGCCGAGCGCGTGGCAACGCTGGTGGTGCGGGTGGCCGATGAGGCGGAGGGCGTGGCCCTTCTCTCTGCCGGGCTGACCAGCCCCTACGGGGTGACGGGGGCGGCGATGCTGCCGCGCGGCGTCTCGGCCGGGGGTGTCGCGGGGCCGGTGGCTCTCCTGCGGCTGGAGGATGTGGAAGCCTCCGTCACCTACCGGATGGCGCGGCTTCGGGCCGCCATGCCCGGTGGCGAGGTTCTGGAGGGCGAGGCCTCCCGCGCGCTGTGGCGGGCCGTGCGGGACGTGCTGCCCCTGGCGCCCGCGCCGGACGAGGCGGTGTGGCGGGTTTCGGTCCGCCCCTCCCGCGCGCCGGGCATGGTGGCCGCGCTGCGCGACGGAATCGGTGCGCGGGTGCTGCTGGACTGGGGCGGTGGCGTGGCCTGGGTGGCCGGGCCGGCAACGGCGGAAGCCCATGCGGCCGTGATGGCGGCGGCGGGGGTGGCCGGCGGCATCTTCATTCTGTTCCGCGCCCCCGATCCGCTGCGGGCTGCCATGGCGGTGATCCCGCCGGAGCCGCCGGCCCTTGCCGGACTCTCGGCAAGGGTGAAGGCCGCGCTGGACCCGGCTGGGCGGCTCAACCCGGGCCGGATGCGGGCCGGAGGCTGAAACAGGCCGTGTGCCGTCTTGCGTAACCCTCACGCAATGCTGTGTGTTCCAGGCTGAACCAAGGGGCCTACATCCCGGGCCGACGGTTACACGGGGAAGAGAAAAATGCCTTTGGCGATGCTGCGGCGGGGCGTGCTGGCGACGAGCCTCCTTCTGGCCGGGATCGCGCCTTCGATGGCGCAGAACAGCGACCCGAGCTTCAACGTCGTCAACCGTTCCGGCACGACCATCCAGGAGCTCTATGTGTCCTCGGCGGAGGTGAACACCTGGGGCGAGGACCTGCTCGGCCGGAACGTGCTGTCGAACGGGCGCTCCTTCCCTGTCCGCCTTCCTTCGGGCCAGTGCGTGAACGACCTCCGCGTGGTCTATGAGGGCGGGCGGGCCGAGGAGCGGCGGGCGGTGGATACCTGCCCGCTGAACGAGGTGGTGTTCGGCAACCAGCAGGGTGGCGCGACCGCCGGCGGCAAGCGCGGGCCGACCACCTCCGGGCGGACGGGCAATCCCTCCTTCAACCTGGTGAACCGCACGGGCAAGACCATCCAGGTGCTGCGCGCCTCGCCGACCTCGGATGGCAGCTGGGGCGAGGACCGGCTGGGGAACGACGTGGTGCCGCCCGGCGGGACCTTCGCCATCCGCCTGCCGGCCGGCGAGTGCACCTATGACATCCGGGTCGAGTATGAGGACCGGGCAGCCGAGGAGCGGCGGGGCGTGGATCTCTGCAGCGTGGCGAACGTCACCTTCCCCTGAGGGGAGCGCCTGTCTATTGGTCCCTGCACCGGGCGGCCGGCCGCCCACAGGCAGGGAACTGAGCATGCAGATCATCGGACGCCGCACGGCGCTCGGCCTTGGCGCGGGCCTCCTCGCGGCGCCGCGCCTCTCCCTGGCGCAGGCGCCGCAGCGGGTGAAGTTCACCCTGGACTGGGTGCCCCATGGCGCCTACGCCTTCGCCGTGGCGGCGGAGCGGAACGGGATCTTCCGCAAGTACAACCTGGAGATGCCGGTCAACCGCGGCTACGGCTCTGGCCGCGTGCCGGTGGATGTGGCGGCCGGGACCTATGAGCTGGGCTTCGGCGACCTGACGCCGCAGCTGCGCTTCATGGCCGAGAACCCGGATCGCGGCCTGGTCTGCGTGGCCGTCCTCTATGACCGCTCCCCCCTCTCGGCCACGGTGCGGGCCGATGGCCCGATCCGCGATCCGAAGCAGCTGGCGGGCAAGACCCTGGCGGCGCCGGAATTCGACAGCGGCCGGCAGATGTTCCCGGTCTATGCCCAGGCGATCGGGATCGACCCGGCTTCGGTGAACTGGATGAGCGTCTCGCCGGAGCTGCGCGAGCCGATGCTCGTGCAGCGCCGGGCCGATGGCATCACCGGCTTCGTCACCTCCACGGCGCTCTCGCTGAAGGCGCTGGGCATGGACCTGCCGCAGCAGCGCGTCTTCTACTACCGCGATGCCGGGATGGATTTCTACGGATCGGGGCTGGTGACCACCCGCGCCGTGCTGCGCGAGAAGCCGGAGGCGATCCGCGCCGCGGTGGCCGCGCTGATCGAGGGGATGGTCTTCGCCTACCGGAACCCGGCCGAGGCCATCAACCTGCTGAAGGCGCGCGAGGCGCTGACGGATGTGCCGATCGAGACCGAGCGGCAGAAGCTGGTCTTCGAGCAGATGCTCGTCTCGGAGAATGTGCGGCAGCACGGGCTGTCGCATGTGGAGCCGGGGCGGCTGAAGCGGCAGATCGACGCGGTGGTGGACACCTTCAAGATCGCGAACCGCCCGACGCCGGAGCAGGCCTACACGGACGAGTTCCTGCCCCCGCCCGCCGCGCGGATGCTGTAGCTCAGGGCCATGGCAGAGGCGGGAGGCGGGCGATCACCGCCTCCCAGCCCTCATCCCGCGCGCGGCGGTGGAGGCGCATGGATGGGTACCAGGGCGTGTCCGCGCGCCCGAGCATCCAGCGCCAATCCGGCAGGGGCGGGATGAGGAGGTGGGTGGGCCGGCCGAGGCTGCCCGCCAGATGCGCCACGCTGGTGTCCACGCAGACCACCGCATCCATGGCCATCAGGGCGGCGGCAGTTTCGGTGAAATCGGTGAGCATCGGGCGCAGGTCCATCAGGCCCGGTGTCCCGGCCAGGAAGGCTTCGTCAGCCTCCCGCAACTCCGTCTGGATCAGGAAACCCTGGACCCCGGGCCTGAGCAGCGGCGCGAAGAGCGCCAGCGGGATGGAGCGGTGCCGGTCCCCGCGATGCTGGGGGTTCCCGGAGCAGACGATGCCCAGGCGCCTCCCCGGCGCCGGCAGCACATGCTGCCACGCCTCGGCCCGTGCGGAAGGGAAGGGGATCGGCGGTGGGATGGTCTCCAGCACCGTGCCCAGGGCCAGCGGCAGGCTCATGAGCGGGCACTGGGCGTCATGTGGCGGTGCCGGCTCGCCGAAGGGGATCACCGCTTCCACCCCTGGCAGGCTCCGGAGCAGCGGGACGAGCGGGCGCTGCACCTCCAGCAACATGCGCGCCCCCCGGGCGGCAAGCATCGGAATGTAGCGCACCATCTGGATGGTGTCGCCGAGGCCCTGTTCGGCATGGAGCAGCAGCCTGCCGGCGGGCACGGGGCCGCCAAGCCAGAGCGGGCTTTCGGCATGCCGCCGCTCGGGATGGGCGCGGCGGCGCCACCGGGCCTCGTATCCCGCGAAGCCTTCCGGCAGGCGCCCAAGCGCGAGATGGCTGAGGGCGGCGTTCCACTCGGCATCGGCGAAGCCGGGATCGAGGGCCAGGGCCTCGGCGAAGGCAGAGACGGCCTCCTCATGCCGTCCCAGGCCGCGCAGCGCGTTGCCGCGGTTGTAGGGGATGCTGCAAGCACCCGGATGCAGCGCCTCGGCCTGCCGGAAGCAGTCCAGCGCCTCCTCGAAGCGGCCCAGCTCCACCAGCGCATTGCCCCGCCCGTTCCAGGCCTCGCCAGAGGCAGGATCGCCGCGCAGGGCGGCTCGATCGGCGGCCTCTGCCTCGCTGTGGCGGCCGAGCAGGGCAAGGGTGGCGGCGCGGTTGCGATGGGCGGTCGCGCTGTCGGACAGGGCCAACGCCGTATCGGCGCTGGCGAGGGCCTCCTCGTACCGCCCGAGGTCGCAGAGCGCGGCGGTGCGGCTGGCATGGGCATCGGCTAGGGAAGGGGCCAGGGCGATGGCCCGGTCGAAGCAGGCCAGCGCCTCCTCCGGCCGGGCAAGGGCGCGGAGGATGATGCCCTGCGTGTTCAGGAAGCCCGGATGGTCCGGACTGAGCATGAGGGCGATGGCAATGCTCGCCAGCGCCTCCGGCTCCCGGTGCAGGTCGGCCAGCGCGGTGGCGCGGTTGGCATGGGCGGCGGCATAGGTGGGCCGGCGGGCGATCGCGGCGTCATAGGCCGCCAGCGCCTCCACAGGGCGCGAAAGGCCCCGCAGCGCGTTGCCGCGGTTGTTGTGCAGCTCCGGCATGTCGGCGCCCAGGGCGCGGGCGGAGTCATGGGCGTTCAGGGCTTCCGCATGGCGCCCCAGCGCGTAGAGCGCGTTGCCCCACCCGACCCGGGCCTCCAGCAGCCCGGGCTCGAGCAGGATGGCCCGCTCAAAGGCTGCCAGCCCTTCCTCGGCCTGGCCGAGCTCCACCAGGGCGTTGCCGAGATTGCTGTGGACGAAGCCATGGCTGGCATCCTCGGCCAGGGCACGGCGGAGAAAGGGGAGGGCACCGGCCGGATCCCCGGCCGTGGCCCGGAGCAGGCCGAGCAGGTGCAGGGCCTGGAAATGGCGGGGATCGGCCGCGAGCGCGGCGCGGTAGAGGGGCTCGGCCTCCTCCAGCAGGCCCTGGCGGTGCAGGGCGAGTGCCTGGGCGGCGAGCGAGTCCGGCGTCGCGCCGGGCGGAAGGGGGCGCGCGCCGGATGGCGCGATCCCCGACTGGGTCTGGACTTGCAAGCGGGTCCCTCCGGCCATCCTGGCGGAAGGGCATGCTGCGCGACGGGGGTGAAGAAGCCGTGAAAACCGGGAGGCGGTGCCTCCACCCCCCCTGGACGCGGCCGTTAATTCCCGAGCTGCGGGGTGTTCACCTCGATGGCCACCGCCTGCATCGCATCCTCCACCCGCGGCAGGCGTGGAAGATTGCCCAGCTGCTCGAGCATCGCGGCGCCGCCCACGGGGCGAAGGGCGGCGATGGCGGCCGGGGTATCGTAGCGGTCCAGCGCGTCCACGGCGGTGGCGAAGGCGCGAATGGCGACGGGCGGTGGGACAGAGGCCGGCAGGCCCAGCGCGCCGCGCATCTCCCGCCGGGCGATCTGGAGCTTGGGCAGCAGCGTCGCGTCGCGCGGATGGGTCCAGGCCGGGTCGGTTTCGGCGGCATGGGCGAAGGCCTCCGTCTCCGCGGCCAGGCGGGCGCCCGCCCTGGGGCTGCCGGCGGTATTCGTGCCTTCAAAGGCCGCGGTGCGGGCCACGTCGCGCAGCGGGTCGGAGAGCCCGATGCGGCTGGTCACCTCGGAGACCGTGCCACCGCCGCCTCCGCCGCCGCAGGCCGCCAGCAGGAAGGGAAGGGTGAGAAGGATGCGCTTCATTCTGGGAATCCGTGGCGATTGTTGCCCGCCGGGCGGCTGGGCTGGCTTATGGGGCCGCCATGACGTGGCGGGGTGGCTGATTCGGGCGCTGCGGGGTTGCGGCGCGGGGCCGGCGCTGCCATTCACCCCGCGAAAAAGCCGCGAGCGTCCCCCTTTTCCCCCATGACCGACGATCTCCTCGATTCGGCCAACCCGGCCCTGCTGCCCGCCGGCCTGTCCGACCTGTTGCCGCCTGAGGCGGCACGGGAGGCGGCGCTGGTGGAAGCCATGATGGCCGTCTTTGCCGGCCATGGCTATGAGCGGGTGAAGCCGCCCCTGCTCGAATTCGAGGAAGGGCTGCTGACCGGTTCCGGCGCTGCGCTGGCCGAGCAGACCTTCCGGCTGATGGACCCGGTGAGCCAGCGCATGATGGGGTTGCGGGCCGATACCACGCCGCAGGTGGCGCGCATCGCCGCCACGCGGTTGCGGGAGGTGCCCCGGCCGCTGCGCCTTTCCTATGCCGGGCAGGTCCTGCGGGTGCGCGGCACGCAAATCGCGCCCGAGCGGCAGCTTCCCCAGCTGGGCGCGGAGCTGATCGGCGTGGACAGCGCCGAGGCGGATGCCGAGGTGGCGGCCCTGGGCGTGGAGGCGCTGGCGGCGGTGGGCATCACCGGGCTGGCGCTGGACATCACCCTGCCTTCCATGTCCCCCGCGCTGCTGGACGCGGCCGGGCTGGAGGGCGTGGCGCGCCACCGCCTGGCCCGCGCGCTGGACCGCAAGGATGCCGCCGAGGTCGCGCGGCTGGCCGAGATGGCCGGCCCGCCCGCGATCTTCCTGACCGAGCTCCTGGCCGCGGCCGGGCCGGCCGACGGTGCGCTGGCCGCCCTTCGCGCCGCGCCGTTGCCTGAGGGGCCGCGCCGGATCGCGGACAACGCGGCCGAGGTTGTCGCGGCGCTGCGCCGGCGGCTGCCAGGTCTGCGCATCACCCTGGACCCGGTGGAGTTCCGGGGCTTCCGCTACCATACGGGCGTGGCCTTCACCCTCTATGGCCCGGGGCGCACCGGGGAACTGGGGCGCGGCGGGCGCTACATGAGCGGGGATGAGCCCGCGACGGGCCTCAGCCTCTATCCCGATGCGGCGCTGCGCGCCGCGCCCGTGCCGCCCCTGCCGCAACGCGCCTTCCTGCCCGCCGGGCATGATCCCGAAGCGGCCGCCGCGCTGCGGCGCGCGGGCTTCGTCACCATCGCCGCCCTCTCTCCCGCCGATGACGCGCGGGCGCTGGGCTGCACGCATGAACTGCGCGGCACCGAAGCCGTGAAGCTGAGCTGAGGAGTAGTTCCATGGCCAATGTCGCCATCATCGGCGCCCAGTGGGGCGACGAGGGCAAGGGCAAGGTGGTGGACTGGCTTGCCAGCCGCGCCGACATCGTCGTTCGCTTCCAGGGCGGCCACAATGCCGGCCACACGCTGGTGGTGGGCAACCAGACCTACAAGCTGAGCCTTCTGCCTTCCGGCGTTGTCCGCGGGAAGCTGGGCATCATCGGCAACGGCGTGGTGCTGGACCCCGATGCACTGCTGGGCGAGATCGCCAAGGTGACGGCACAGGGCCTGAAGGTGACGCCCGAGAATCTGCGGATCGCCGAGAACACGCCGCTGATCCTCCCCCTGCACCCTGCGCTGGACAAGGCGCGCGAGGCGGCGCGCGGCGGCGACAAGATCGGCACCACCGGCCGCGGCATCGGCCCGGCCTATGAGGACAAGGTGGGCCGCCGCTCCATCCGCCTCTGTGATCTGGCGGAGCCGGAGACGCTCTCGAAGAAGCTCGACGAGCTGCTGCTGCACCACAACTCGCTGCTGCGCGGCCTGGGCGCGCCGGAGTTCGAGAAGGAGGAGCTGATGGAGCAGCTTCTCGGCTGGGCGCCGAAGCTGCTGCCCTTCATGGAGGCGGTGTGGGAGCGGCTGGACACGGCGCGGGCCGAGGGAAAGCGCGTGCTGTTCGAGGGCGCCCAGGCCGTGATGCTGGACGTGGACCACGGCACCTTCCCCTATGTCACCAGCAGCAACACGGTGGCCGGCAACGCGGCCGCCGGATCGGGCATCGGGCCGCACGCGATCGGCACCGTGCTCGGCATCGCCAAGGCCTACACCACCCGCGTCGGCTCCGGCCCTTTCCCGACGGAGCTGTTCGACGATACGGGCAAGCTGCTGGGCGAGCGCGGCCATGAGTTCGGCACCGTCACGGGCCGCCCGCGCCGCTGCGGCTGGTTCGATGCCTGCCTCGTGCGCCAGGCCGTGAAGGTGGGCGGCGTGCAGGGGCTGGTGCTGACCAAGCTCGACGTGCTCGACGGGCTGCCGGAACTGAAGATCTGCACGGGCTACGAGATCAACGGCGAGACCGTGAAGCGCCTGCCGGCCGCCATGGCGGCCCAGGCCGCGGCCAAGCCGATCTATGAGACGGTCGAGGGCTGGTCGGGCAGCACGCGCGGCGCACGGAGCTGGGCGGAGCTGCCGGCGCAGGCGATCAAGTATGTGCGCCGGATCGAGGAGCTGGTGGAGGCACCGGTGACGCTGCTATCCACCAGCCCGGAGCGGGACGACACCATCACGGTGACGGATCCCTTCGCGGGCTGACATTGCACGGCAGGGGCGATGTTTCGCCCCTGGCCGCCCGGCGTCAGGCAGTGCCGGCCTGGCGGGACAGGCCGCGCGAAGCGGCGGGGCCGCCCATGGGAAGAACGCGGCCCCCATCGCCGGGGAAGCGGCTTCTGTGCCGGGGCACCATCGTGAGCAGCGCCGCCTCTCTCCGGGCCTCCTGCGGTCCCAGCCGTGCATGGTCCGGGCGCAGCGGCTTGGCGCGGCGGATGGGCAGAACGGGCATCGTGCGGCTGTGTCCCTCGCTTGTTCTTTTGAAGCCCTTCGGGGCGTGTTCTACTTGATGGGAACGGACGTTCTTGTTCCGGGTTGCGCTCGCAACGGGCGCTCCATGGGGGGAAGCGGATGAAGACGGAGTTCACCGAGGCGCAGCTGGCCGATCCCGATATCCGCGAGTCCAACAAGATCCTGCGGACCTGCGTGCATTGCGGCTTCTGCACGGCCACCTGCCCGACCTTCGTGCTGCTGGGCGATGAGCTGGATAGCCCGCGCGGGCGGATCTACCTCATCAAGGACATGCTGGAATCCGGCCGCGCCGCCTCCAAGGAGGAGGTGGTGCATGTGGATCGCTGCCTCTCCTGCCTGTCCTGCATGACCACCTGCCCGAGCGGGGTGCACTACATGCACCTGGTGGACCATGCGCGGCACCACATCGAGGAAACCTACAGGCGCCCGCTGATGGAGCGGCTGATCCGGGCGACGCTCGCGGTGGTGCTGCCCCGCCCGGCGCTGTTCCGGGCCGCGCTGGCGGGGGCCCGTCTGGCCCAGCCCGTGAAGGCGCTGCTCACCGGCCGGTCCACGACCGTGAAACGCCTCCGCGCGATGCTGGACCTGGCGCCCTCCGTGGTGCCGCCGCCGGGCCCCTCGGCCACGGCCATGGTGCACCGGGCCGAGGGCGTGCGGCGCGGGCGCGTGGCGCTGCTGACGGGCTGCGCGCAGACCGTGCTCGCCCCTTCCATCAACGAGGCGACGATCCGCCTGCTGACGCGGATGGGGATCGAGGTGGTGGTGACGGCCGGGCAGGGATGCTGCGGCGCGCTGACGCACCATATGGGGCGCCAGGATTCCTCCCATGCGCTGGCGCGGCGGAACATCGATGCCTGGGTGCGGGAGGCGGAAGGCGAGGGCCTGGACGCGATCGTCATCAATGCCTCGGGCTGCGGCACGACGGTGAAGGACTACGGGCACATGTTCCGCGAGGCGGAGCCGGGGCTGCGCGACCGCGCGGCGCGGGTGGCCGAGCTGGCCAAGGATGTCTCCGAGGTGCTGGCGATGTTCGACTACCAGCCGGCGCGGGAGCCCCCCGGCATCGCGGTGGCCTATCACGCCGCCTGCTCGCTGCAGCATGGGCAGCAGATCACGGGCGTGCCGAAATCGCTGCTGGAAAATGCGGGGTTCGAGGTGCGCGTGCCGGCCGAGGCGCATCTCTGCTGCGGCAGCGCGGGCACCTACAACATCCTGCAGCCCGAGATTGCCGGGAAGCTGCGGGACCGCAAGCTGGGCTTCCTGCACAGGACCGGGGCGGACATCGTTGCCTCCGGTAATATCGGCTGCCTCACGCAATTGGGTGGTGGCGGGCTGCCGGTGGCGCATACGGTGGAGCTGCTGGACTGGATGGCAGGCGGCCCGGCGCCGGCGGCCGTGATGGCGGCGCGCGCCCGGCAGGAGACCCTGGCGGCGGAGTAGCGCCGCCAGGCCGAGAAGGAGGACGGGATGCGGCGCTTTGCTGGGATGACGGCGCTCTTGCTCATGCTCTCGGGCGCTGCCCCGGCGCAGGTGCTGCCCATACCCGGCGCGCCCGGGGTGGCCCCGGCGATCCCGCCCCCCGCCGTGCCCATGCCGCGTCCGGGCGCGGCGGAGCAGCGGCGCGAGGAGCTGAACCGGCTCATGGACGCCCTCGCCAAGGCTCCGGACGAGACCTCGGCCGCACCGCTCCAGGCCCGGATCCAGCAGCTCTGGGCCGAGGGCGGAACGCCTGCCGTCGGACTGCTCCTCCGCAAGGGGCTGCGGGCCATGGAGGCCAATGCGCTGGAGGAGGCGGTGGAGGACCTGGATGCCGCCATCGTGCTGCAGCCGGATTTCGCCGAATCCTGGGTGCTGCGGGCGCAGGCCCAGGCGGCCGCCGGAGACCGCCGCGCGGCGGCCGCGGATCTGCGGGAGGCCCTGCGGCTGGAGCCGCGGCATTTCGGCGCGCTGCTCGCCCTTTCCCAACTTCAGGAAGAAGCCGGGGACTCGCCAGGGGCGCTGCGGAGCCTGGAGGCGGCGCTGCGAATTCATCCGCAGCTGCCCGGGGGCGCGCAGCGCCGGCGGGAGCTGCGGCGCCGGGCGCAGGGGGATGCGACCTGAGCCATTCCGCCGCAACGGGCGGATGGCCCCTGCGGCGGCGCATGGGCGACATGACGGCATGCGCGACACAGCCGAACTGACCATCTCCCACCCGGACGAGGAAGCGCTCTGGCAGTCGCTCCTGCGGCGCGAGGCCGTTCCCGGCTGGTTCTATGGCGTGACGAGCCAGCGGATCGTCTGCCGGCTGGGTTGCCCGGCGCGCCCGCCCCTGCGGCGGCATGTGCGCTTCTTCCCGGGCGTGGCCGAGGCGGTGGGGGAAGGTTTCCGCCCCTGCCGCCGCTGCGATCCGGACGGGGCGCGGGCCGCGATCCATGCCGGCGCGGTGCGGATGGCCTGTGCGGCAATGGAGGCAGCGATCGAAGCGGGGGAGGATCTGCCCTCCCTGGCCGATCTGGCCGCGCGGGCGGGTTATGCGCGCCACCATTTCCTGCGGCTGTTCCGGGAGGTGGCGGGGCTGACCCCCCATGCCTATGCGGCGGCGCTGCGAGCGCGGCGGCTGGGCCAGGCACTGGCGGAGGGCGAGCGGGTGGTGGATGCGGTGATCGGGGCCGGGTTTTCGAGCGAGAGCCGGGTCTATGAGGATGGGGCGCGGCTGCTGGGCATGACGCCCGGCACCGCACGGCGGGGCGGGGCGGGCGAGGTGATCCGGACCGCTTTCGGGGAAAGCGCGCTGGGACCCGTGATGGTGGGGCTGACGGCGCGGGGGGTCTGCGCGATCGAGTTCGGGGAGGACGAGGCGGCGTTGCGGCGCTCCCTCGCGGCCCGCTTCCCCCAGGCGCGGATCGAACCGGCGGACGAGGCGGCGCAGGGCGCCGTCGCGCGCGTGCTGGAATGGGTCCGGGAGCCGCGGGCCGCCCTGGATCTCCCGCTGGACCTGCGCGGAACGGCATTCCAGAAGCGGGTTTGGGAAGCCCTGCGGTCCATTCCGCCCGGCGATACGCTGGACTACGCGGAACTGGCGACGCGGCTGGGAATGCCGCGTGGAGCGCGGGCCGTGGCACGGGCCTGCGCCAGCAACGGCATTGCCCTGGCCGTTCCCTGCCACCGGGTCATCGGCCGGGACGGGGCGCTGCGCGGCTACCGATGGGGGCTGGAGCGCAAGGCGGCGCTGCTGGCGCGCGAGGGCGGGACCGCCACGGCGAAGTAACGAGTTCATCTCGCGTGGCGCGACACGCCCTGCCAACATGCCCGGACAACAGGCCGGGCCGGTCCCGAGTCCCGGCCCGCAACGGGAGGGCAGACGCGTGCAGCGGCATCCGACCTATGATGATCCCTTCCGCCGGCGCGGCGCCCGGCCGGGGCGCGAGGCGGCCGTGGGCCGCTTCGCCGAGGCGGAGATGGCGCCCTGGGATCCCAGCGGCCCGCCGGACGAATGGACCGAGGATGAGCGAAAGGGCGCTGCCGTGCTGCGCGCCGTGCGGCTTCTGCTGTGGCTGACAGTGGTCGGCGCCATCGCCGCCCTGGCCGTTGGCCTCTGGCGAGTATTCCTCGGGGAATAGGCCTCCCCGGCTCTGCGAATGGGGCGGCGCCGGGCGAGGCGGCGCCTCACCCAGCGCTCCCCGCCACTACGGGCGGGGCCGTGTCGGCGCCGCGGCCGGCGGGGCCTGGGGCGCGGTGCGGGCAGGCGGCGCCTCGACCGGGGTGAGGTTCTCCGTGCCGATGGCGCTGCTGCCGACGATCGTCCACTGGCCGGTCATGCCGCCATCAGAGGTGACCTGATAGATGGCGATGCCGGGCGACTGGCCCAGGGTGAAGCCGATGGAGAAGACGGGCCCGGCCGACATGCCATAGCCCTCGAAGCGGTTCTCGCCGATCTGCCAGGCCACGCGCCAGGAAGCGAGGCCGACCTGCTGGATCAGCATCTGGCCGGTATAGGCCGAGCCGTCCGGGTTGGTGCCGTTGACCTGGTAGAGCCCGTTCCGCTGGGCCTGGGCCGGAACCGCCAGCAGGGCCAGGCCGGAAGCCGCCAGGGCGGCCATCGCGATACGCTTCATCATCGTCCTCATGCCACGCCATCCCAGGCGCCCCTGCCATATGCGGCGCAGGGGCGCCTCCTGTGAATGGGGATCGGTAACGCGCTAATCCACGATGGCGACGCGCAGGGCGTTTGTGGTGCCGGGTGTCCCGAAGGGCACGCCTGCCACCACCACCACCTCGTCGCCCGCTGTGGCGAAACCCTCCGTTGCCGCGGCGCGCACGCCCTTGGCCACCATGTCCGTCATGCTGGACGGCTCCTTGCTCGGCACGGGGTGCACGCCCCAGACCAGGGCGAGGCGGCGCGCCGTGCGCTCGCTGGCGGTCATGCCGATGATGGGCGCGCCAGGGCGCTCCCGCGCCACGCGCAGCACGGTGGACCCGGTGGAGGTGAAGGCGGCGATCGCCTCGGCGTCGATGGTGGTGGCCACCTGCCGCGCGGCGGCCGCGATGGCGTCGGAGGAGGTGTGGCGCGGATCGGGGCGGTTGTTGTCCGTGATGGCGCGCCAGCCCGGGTCCTGCTCGGTTCGGGCGACGATGCGGTCCATGATGTTCACCGCCTCGAAGGGGAACTGTCCGGCGGCAGTCTCGGCCGAGAGCATCACGGCATCCGCCCCGTCGAAGACGGCGGTGGCCACGTCGCTCGCCTCAGCGCGGGTGGGTGTGGGGGCGGAGATCATGCTCTCCAGCATCTGGGTGGCCACCACCACGGGCAGGCCGCGCGTGCGGGCGCCACGAATGATGCGCTTCTGAATCAGCGGCACCTCCTCGGGCGGGCATTCCACGCCCAGGTCGCCGCGGGCGACCATGACGGCATCGGCGATGTCCAGGATGGCGTCCATCTGCTCGACCGCCTGGGGCTTCTCCATCTTCACCATGATCCAGGCGCGGCCATCGGCGATTGCCTTGGCCTCGGCCACGTCCTCCGGCCGCTGGACGAAGGAGAGGCCGATGAACTCCACGCCCTGGTCCAGGGCGAAGGCTAGGTCGGCCCGGTCCTTCTCGGTCAGGGCGGGGATGGGGAGGGCGACATCGGGCACGTTCACGCCCTTGCGGTCCGAAAGCGGGCCGCCGACGAGCACCTCGGTTTCCAGATGGTCGTCGCGCTGGCGGGTCACGCCGAGGCGGAGCTTGCCGTCATCCAGCAGCAGTGTGGTGCCGATGCGGGCCGCATGGATGATCTCGGGGTGCGGGAGCTGCACGCGGCGGACATCGCCGGGGACAGGGGAGAGGTCCAGGCGGAAGGGCTGGCCGGTCTGGAGCTGGACACGGCCGCCGGCGAACTTGCCGACGCGAAGCTTCGGGCCCTGCACATCGGCCAGGATGCCGATCGGGCGGCCGGTGCGGCGCTCGATCTCGCGGATCGTCACGATCCGGGCGGCGTGGTCCTCATGCGAGCCGTGCGAGAAGTTCAGGCGGAAGATATCGGCGCCGGCGCGGAACAGGCGCTCGATGACCTCGGGCGAGGTGCTGGCCGGGCCCAGGGTGGCGATGATCTTGGTGCGCCGGCGGCGGCGGATCGGAATGCGGCTGGCCAAGCGGGACGCTCCTGGGGGCTTGGGATCGGGTTGGAAGAGCGTTTCGGGCGCGACATCCATGATGCGCGCTACCTCCTCGACACGCTCAGGCGGGATGCGGCGCCACTGGGACACGGCGGCGGTGGAGATACCCAGGCCGGCCGCAATCCGGGTGACGGCGCCGCGCTGGGCGAGCAGGGTTTCGAGGGACTTGTCGCGCATGGCCCCCACTTAGGTGGTTTAAGTTAACTCTTCGAGGGGGCTGGAGCTTACAAATACTAAGTTATGATGACAGCCCGGAAGTCGTTCACATTGGTCAGCGTGGGCCCGGTGACCACAATGTCTCCCACAGCCTTGAACACATGGTGGCTGCGGTGGTTCGCAAGCGCGCCGATCGGATCGATGCCCGCCTGCCGGCTGCGGGCCAGGGTATCCGGCGTGGCAATGGCGCCTGCATTGTCCTCTGACCCATCAATGCCGTCGGTATCGGCCATCAGGGCCCAGATCCCCGGATGCCCGGCCAGGGAGGCGGCGAGGCCGAGCAGCGCTTCGCCATTGCGTCCCCCCGCACCCTGGGCGCCGCCGAGGGTGACGGTCGTCTCCCCGCCAGAGAGAAGGACGGCCGGGCCGCGCACCGGCAGGCCGTGGGCGGCGACCGAGCGGGCAATGCCGGCGAGCAGCGTGCCGGCCTCGCGTGCCTCGCCCTCCAGCGCGTCGCCGAGGATGAGTGGCGTGAGGCCGAGCCCCTCTGCCTCGCGCGCGGCGGCCTTCAGCGCCATCAGCGGCGTGGCGATCAGGTGGTACTCCGCGCGGGCAAGTCGGGGGTCCCCCGGCTTGGGGGATTCGTCCCCGGCCGCTTCCAGATGCGCGCGGACGGCGTCCGGCAGGGCGATGCCGTAGCGCGCGACAATGGCGCGGGCATCGGCGAAGCTGCTGGGATCAGGCACCGTCGGGCCGGAGGCGATGGCAGCCGGGTCGTCCCCGGGCACGTCGGAGATGGCAAGGGTGACAATCCGGGCCGGCCATGCCGCGGCCGCCAGGCGCCCGCCCTTGATGGCCGAGAGATGGCGGCGGACCACATTCATCTCGTTGATCGTGGCCCCGCAGGCGAGCAGGGCGCGGTTGACGGCCTGCTTGTCGGCCAGGGTCAGGCCGGGGGCAGCCAGCGGCATGAGCGCGGAGCCGCCGCCGGAGATCAGGGCGAGGACGAGGTCATCCTCCGTCAGCCCTTCAACGGCCTCCAGGATCCTGGCTGCGGCCTTCTCGCCGGCGGCATCCGGAACGGGGTGGGAGGCCTCCACCACCTCGATCCGGGCGGTGGGAACGGCATGGCCATAGCGTGTGACGACGAGGCCCTGCATCGGCACCTCCGGCCAGGCGGCTTCCAGTGCCGCCGCCATGACGGCCGAGGACTTCCCGGCGCCGACCACCACGACACGGCCCTTGGGGCGCTCCGGCAGGAAGCCGGCCAGGATGGCCCGGGGATCAGCGCTGCGCACGGCGGCATCGAAAAGGCGGCGCAGCGCGACGCGGGCGCGCGCATCATCCCATTGGCTCAACTCAGGCCCTCCCGTTCGCCGGCATCATGACCAGCCTTCCCCGCCGGGCAAGGTGGGGCCGTGGTGATTTCCGCTTGTGGTATGGAAGGTTGCATGGAAGAACGTCCCCGGGTGAGGAGACGGGCCTTGGCTTCAGTGGCCGCCGAGCCGCATGAGCGGCAGGGTGAGCGTTTGCAGGATCTCGGTGCTTGCGCGCTGGCGATGGGCGGAAAGGGCTGCGCGGGCGCCATCCGCATCACCGGCGCCGATGGCCGTGAGGATGCGCCCATGCTCCTCCGCCGAACCGCGGGGCTCCGGGCGAAGCGCCGCGGTGGCCAGCCGGGCGCGCTGGGCAAGATCGGCCGCTTCCTGCGCCAGCCGGGCGAGGCGGGCATTGCCGCATCCCTGGATGAGGGCACGGTGGAAGCGGTCATCGGCGCTGGCCCAGTCACGGCGGTCGCCGGCTTCCAGCGCGGCGCGCATGGCCTGGGTCGCCTCGGCCATCGCCGCGGTGGCGGCCGGGTTCGGATGGGTGGCCAGGCGCGCGGCGGCAGCGCCTTCCAGGGCGATCAGGATCTCGTATGTCTCGGCCATCCCCGTCGGGTCGATGGGCAGCACGCGGATTCCGCGGCGGGGCTGAACCTCCAGGAAGCCTTCGGATTGCAGGCGCAGCACGGCCTCGTGCACCGGCGTGCGGCTCATGCCGAGCTGCGCCGCCAGCTCCCCCTCGCTGGCCTGGTGGCCAGGGGGCAGCGTCATTTCGAGAAGCCGCACGCGCAGGGCGCGATAGGCGGATTCCCCAAGGCTCGTGCGCGCCTTCGCGTCCGGGTCGTCGATCATCGGGCCCGGCATGCCAGCCGACGCCCGGAATTCCAACAGGCAAGGACAGGTTACTGATTATGCGCCGTCACCGCATCGCCGCCATTCCCGCCGACGGGATCGGCAAGGAGGTCATCCCCGCCGGGCTTCGGGTGATGGAGGCGCTGGCCCGGCGCGATGGCGGCTTCGCGCTGGAGGTGGAAACCCTGCCCTGGGGCAGCGACTACTACCGCCAGAACGGCGTGATGATGCCGGAGGACGGGCTGGAGGCGCTGCGGAAGTTCGACGCGATCTATTTCGGCGCCGTGGGCGACCCGGATTTGCCGGACAGCATCACGCTCTGGGGCCTGCGGCTGAAGATCTGCCAGGGCTTCGACCAGTACGCGAATATCCGCCCGACCCGCGTCCTGCCCGGGCTGACGAGCCCGCTGCGCGCAGTGGAGCCCGGCGACATCGACTGGGTGATCGTCCGCGAGAACTCCGAGGGCGAGTATGCCGGCCATGGCGGCCGGGCGCATCGCGGGCACCCGGAGGAGGTCGCGACGGAGACCTCCATCTTCACCCGCGCGGGGGTGGAGCGGATCATGCGCGTGGCCTTCGACATCGCGCGCGCTCGGCCCCGCAAGCTGCTGACGGTCGTCACCAAGTCCAACGCGCAGAAGCACGGCATGGTGATGTGGGACGACATCGCGGCCGAGGTGGCGCAGCACTACCCGGACGTGACCGTGGAGAAGGAGCTGGTGGACGCGATGGCGGCGCGCATGGTGCGCAAGCCCGCCAGCATCGACACAGTGGTCGCCACGAATCTCCATGCCGACATCCTCTCCGATCTTGCCGGCGCGGTGGCGGGCTCGCTGGGCGTGGCGCCGACGGCCAATCTCGATCCCTCGCGCCGCGCGCCCTCCATGTTCGAGCCGATCCATGGCTCGGCCTTCGACATCATGGGCAAGGGCATCGCCAACCCCGTCGCCACCTTCTGGACCGGGGCGATGATGCTGGAGCATCTGGGCGAGCCAGCCGCCGCCAAGGCGCTGATGGGCGCGGTGGAGCGGGTCTGCGCCGACGGCGTCCTCACCGCCGATCTCGGCGGGACGGCAGATACCGAAACCGTGACGCGCGCGGTGATCGCCGCGATCGAGGGAGCGAACGCTCCGGCCTGACTTCCGTGCCAGAGTGAAACCAACAAAGGAGGAATCGTCCCATGTCCAAGCTGCTGCGCCGTGCCCTGCTCGCGGCGTCCTTCGCGGTGCTGGCCGCGCCGTCCGCGATGGCCCAGTCCTTCCCGAGCCGCCCGATCACCGTCATCGTCCCCTTCGCGGCGGGTGGGCCCACCGATGTCATCGCGCGGCTCGTCGCCGAGGGCATGTCGAAGGATCTCGGCCAGCCCGTGGTGGTGGAGAATGTCACGGGCGCGGGCGGCACCATCGCTGCCGCGCGCGTGGCCCAGGCGCGGCCGGACGGCTACACGCTGCTGGTCCACCATATCGGGCACGCCACCGCCGCCACGCTGTACCGGCAGCTGCCCTATAACGTGGAGACATCCTTCGCGCCGCTCGGCCTCGTCTCCGACGCCGCGATGACGATCGTGGCGAAGCCGGATTTTCCGGCGAATGACATGGCGGGCTTCATCGCTGCGCTGAAGGAGCAGGGCGACCGGCTGAACCTCGCCCATTCCGGGCTGGGTGGCGCGAACCAGCTCTGCGGCATGCTGGTGCAGCAGGCGGCCGGCAAGGCGCTGACCACGGTGGTGTTCCGCGGCTCCGCGCCCGCGCTGCAGGAGATGATGGCGGGCCGCATCGACGTGTTCTGCGACCAGGCGACCAACACCGCTCCCTTCATCCGCGACAACCGCATCAAGGCCTATGCGGTGACGCTCGACCGCCGCGTGGAGGGGCTGAACCTGCCCACCACGGCCGAATCCGGCGCGCCGGGGATCGCGATGAGCACCTGGCACGGCGTCTATGCCCCCGCGGGCACGCCGGAAGCGGTGCAGGAGAGGCTTTCCGCCGCCATCCGCGCCGCGCTGCGCGAGGAGCGCCTGCGGGCCCGCTTCGCCGATCTGGTGACGGAGGTCGCCTCGCCCGAGCAGGCGACCCCGGCGGCGCATCGCCGCCACCTCGCGGCCGAGGTGGCGCGCTGGCGGCCGATCATCCAGGCGGCGGGGGTTTACGCGGACTGACCGGGATCCGGTCGCCAGGGCTTGATCGCTTCCACCGCGATCAAGCCGCAGCCGGGCCGGTCCTCACGGGTTTCGTCATCTGTCACGCGGAACCAGGCGAGGAGAAAGCCCGCAATGCCCGACTCGATCCTCATCGGTTTGGTGGTGGTGGCCGTCGCCATCGTCGGCCTTGTCGTGCTGCAGCGGATGGAGCTGCGCAGCGTCTTCAAGCGTCGGCGGGGGCGGGCCGATCCGCCGGGCTGACCGGGTCTCGGGCCGCGGGGCCGCGCGTGCCCCTTCGCCCAGATTTTGCGCAGCGGCCGCCAGGCCACATGAAGGACTTGGCAAACCAGATCTCCTGCCGGGGCGCGCAGGGAGAGCAGTGATCCCCTTGCCGCTGATGGGTTAGGTTTTCCCGCCCGGCAGCACGGCGCTCATCACCTGCCGTGCGGTTTCCTTGAGAACGCTGCCCCGCTCCGGCTCCCCGACCAGGGAGGCGGCGAAGCTGGCGGCCTGCTTGGCCGTGGCATGCGGCGGCAGGGGCGGGACATTCGGGTCCGTGCGGATTTCCAGCACCACGGGGCGGTCGGAGGCGAGGGCCTGGTCCAGCGCCTCGGGCAGCCTGGCCGGATCATCCACGAAGATGCCACGCAGGCCGGCGAGCTCAGCAAAGCGGTGATAGGGGAAATCAGGAATGCGCTGGGTGTCCTCGAATTTGGGGATGCCCGCCATCACGCGCTGTTCCCAGGTGACCTCGGTCAGGTCCTGGTTGTTCAGCACGATGCAGATCCAGGTCGGGTTGGACCAGCCCTGGCAGTATTTGGCGACGGTGATGAGCTCGGCCATGTTGTTCATCTGCATGGCGCCGTCGCCCACCATGGCGATCACGGGCCTGTCCGGATGCGCCATCTTGGCGGCGAAGGCATAGGGCACGGCAGCGCCCATGCTGGCGAGGCCGCCGGAGAGGGACGCCATCATCCCGCGCCGCATCTGCAGGTTCCGTGCGAACCAGTTGGAGCAGGATCCGGAATCGCTGGTCAGGATCACGCGCTCCGGCAGGCGGGGCGAGAGTTCCTGGAAGGGCAGCTGCGGGTTGATAGGATCAGCTGCGGCGCGGGCGCGGTTTTCCAGCGTTTCGCGCCAGTCCTTGTTCCAGCCGGCGATCTGGTCCCGCCACCCGGTATCCGTCTTCTGGTCGAGCAGGGGCAGCAGGGCGCGAAGGCTTTCGGCGGAATCGCCGCAGAGCGGCACCTCCATCGGGTAGCGCAGGCTGAGCATGGCGGGCCGGATATCGACCTGCACGCCCCGGGCCTGGCCCTCCTTGGGCAGGAATTCGGCCCAGGGAAAGCTGGAGCCGATCATCAGCAGCGTGTCGCACTCCGCCATCATGTCCGAGGATGGGCGGGTGCCGAGAAGGCCGATGCAGCCGGTGACCCAGGGCAGGTCGTCCGGCAGCACGGCCTTGCCGAGCAGCGCCTTGGCGGCGCCGGCGCCCAGCCTGTCGGCGACCTGGATCACCTCCGCCATCGCCCCCGCGGCCCCGGCGCCGACGAGGATGGCGACCTTGCTGCCCTCGTTCAGCACGGCGGCGGCGCGCCGCAGGTCCTCGTCGCGCGGGATAATGCGGGGCGGGTTCCATCCCACGCCGGAGTGGGTGCTGCCGTGCTGGTGCGGGGGATCCTCATAGGGCTCGTCGCCCAGGTCGTTCGGGATGATGAGGGCGGTCACGCGGCGCTCCCCCATGGCGGTGCGCATGGCGCGGTCCACCAGGTGGCGCATCTGGCCGGGCACCATGGCCTGCTGCACGAAGGCGCCGGCCACATCCTTGAAGGCGGAGACCAGGTCCACCTCCTGCTGGTAGTGGCTGCCGACCGCGGTGCGGGCGGACTGCCCGGCGATGGCGAGCAGCGGCACGTGGTCCGCTGCCGCGTCATACATGCCGGTGATCAGGTGCGTGGCGCCGGGGCCGCTGGTGGCGAGGCAGACGCCGACCTCTCCGGTGAACTTGGAATGGGCGGTGGCCATGAAGGCCGCCATTTCCTCGTGCCGGACCTGGATGAACTCGATCCGGTCGGTGCCGAAGCGCTGCAGCCCGGCGAGAAGGCCGTTCACCCCGTCCCCGGGATAGCCGAAGACGCGGCGCACGCCCCATTCATGGAGGCGTTCCCAGAAGAAATCGCCGACCTTCTTCGCCATGGAGACCTCTTGCTTGCGGGGAGGGAAGGCGCCGCCCCGGGCGGCGTTCCGGCACCGGCAGGGTGGCGCCGGCGGATCGGGGACAGGCCCCACCTGTCTGGTAACGGAAAAGTGGCGGCATGGTTCATGCCCGGCATTGCCCGGCGTTTCGCGCGCCGCCACTGGCGCGCCATGCCGGGCCGGGATGGTTCCCCGGCGGCGGGGCCGGTGTCAGTCTCCCATCCCGCTCAGGGGGGGAAGCGCCGATGCTGACAGGTGGATGCCATTGCGGCGCGGTGCGCTACGAGGCGCATGGCACGCCCTTCAACACGACGATATGCCATTGCGAGGATTGCCGCCGCGTGGCGGGTTCACCCTGTGTTGCCTGGTTCAGCGTCGCCCGGGTGGATCTTCGCGTCGTGCGCGGGGAGATGCGGCACTACGCCTCCAGCCCGCGTGCAATGCGGGGCTTCTGCGCGGCCTGTGGCACGCCCATGACCTTCGCCGCGCATGACCTGCTCGAGGAGATCGACGTGACGACGGCGAGCCTGGACGAGCCGGACCGGGTGCCGCCGGCCGACCATACGCGCACGGCCGCGCGGATATCCTGGCTGCACGTCTCCGATGGGCTGCCCGCCTATCCCGGCAGCCGGGAGGACGGGCAGGGGCGGGGATAGCGCGCCACGCCGGGCGGCACCATCTTGGGCGCCCGACGAACTGACCCGGACGCCTGGACCTTTTGGGGGAGCCCATGACCGAGATCGATGAGAAGACCCGCACGGAGCTTGAGGCGGCAGCCTTCCGCCGGTTGGTGGAGCATCTGCGCGGGCGCAGCGACGTGCAGAACATCGACATGATGAACTTGGCGGGCTTCTGCCGGAACTGCCTGAGCCGCTGGTACCGCGAGGCTGCCGAGGGGCAGGGGATCGCCCTGACCGATCCCGAGGCGCGGGAGATCATCTATGGCATGCCGTACAAGGAGTGGCAGGCGAAGTACCAGCGCGAGGCGACGGCCGACCAGAAGGCCGCCTTCGCCAAGGCGAATCCGGGGCACTGAGCGCGCGTGTCCGCTGTTCTCACCAGCCTGCTCCTTCCGCTCGGCCAGGTTTTCGACAAGGGGTTCCGCGGGCCGCTGCTGAAGGGGGTGCTCGGCGCCGTGCTCTCCCTGGGCGGGCTGATCATCCTGATGGGCTGGGCGATGGATGCGGTGGCCGGCGGCACGGGCTGGCTGGCGACCATCGCCGGGGTGCTCGGCGGGGTGGCGGCGCTTTTCGCCGCCTTCTGGCTCTTCGTGCCCTTCGTGCTGGCCATCGCGGGGCTGTTCCTGGAGGAGACGGCGGCCGCGGTGGAGCGCCGGCACTATCCCGGGCTGCCCGAGGCGCGGGGCGCCTCCCTGGCCGCGCAGGGCGTGTTCAATGTCGTGCTGGCGCTGAAGGTGCTGGCGCTGAACCTGGTGCTGCTGCCCGTGGCATTGCTGCTGCCGGTGGTCGGGGCGGTGGTTCTCTGGGTCGTGGCGGCCGTCTCGCTCGGCCATGGGTTGTTCGAGGGGGTGGCCCAGCGGCGGATGAGCGTTCCACAGGCGCGGCTGCTGCGGAAGCGGCGGGAATTCTCCGTGCTGGCGCTGGGCGGGGTAATGGCGGCGCTGGCAATCGTGCCTTTCGCCAACCTTCTGGTTCCCGTGCTGGGAACGGCGGCCATGACCCATCTGCTCCATCGCGGGTCAGAAGGTCCGGTCTCGTGAACTCTGCCGTCCAGATGATTGTTCCTGAAGGGTTCTCTCTTCCCCATTGAGGCGGGCGGATTGGGCGGGTAAGACCCGCGGCTCGCGTAGGGGGGCCTCGCCATGTCGGATATCCAGCTCGAGCTGCCGTGCCTTGACCGGGCCCCTGCCCGGTAAGCCCCTTTCAGTCCCTTCGCCTTCGTGACCCTGGCCTTGCCGCATGCCGGCCCGCACCGGGCGCAGCGGCGGCCTTTGCTAACCTTTTCTGAAAGAGCGTGAGAAGCCCATGTCTGACGTGCCCTTCGACACCATGGACGAGGCAGCCGCGAGCCGCGCGAGGCAGGAGGCTGATCCGGACCCCGCGGTGGGCGGCATCGCTGTCGATCGCCTGCGCAGCATCATCGAGCGCGTGGAGCGCCTCGAGGAGGAGCGGAAGGCCCTGGCCGACGATATCAAGGACATCTTCGCCGAGGCGAAGAGCGCCGGGTTTGACGTGAAGGTGGTCCGCCAGATCATCCGGCTGCGGAAGCAGGAGCCGGCCGAGGTCGAGGAGATGGAGACCCTTCTCGACCTGTATCGTCGCGCGCTGGGCATGTGATGCGGCGCCCTGGGGGAGGCTGGGCCTTCCCCAGGGCAGCCGGTGAAGGCTACTCCGCTTCCGCGATCCGCCCGTCTCTCCAGGCATAGACCCGATAGGCGGCGCCCTCACGGTCTCCCTTGGCGTCGAAGCGGATCGGGCCGAGGGCGGTGTTGAACTCGCGGCCCTTCATGGCAGCGAGGATCCGGGCGGGCTGTGCATTGTTCGCCGAGGTGGCGGCCTGGGCGAAGATCTGCACGGCAGCATAGCTGTAGAGGGTGTAGCCGCTCGGATCGAAATTCGCGGCCTCGAAGCGCCGGGCGATATCGGCACCGGCGGGGGTGCGGCGCGGATCGGCCTCGAAGGTGAAGAGGCTGCCCTCGCCGGCCGGGCCGGTGATGCCCCAGAAGTCGCGCACGTTCAGGTCGTCATTCGAGATGAGCTGCAGGTCCAGGCCCTGCTCCTTGGCCTGGCGCAGGATGAGCGCCGCCTCGCGATGATAGGCGGAGTGAAACAACACGCGCACCCCCGCCGATTTCAGGCGGGTGACCACCGCGTTGAAGTCCGTTTCGCCCTTGGTAACCTGGGCGCGCACCGCCTCCTGCATGCCGGCCGAGCGGAGCTGGGACTGGAAGACATCGGCGAGGGTCACGCCGGGGGCGGTAAGGTCGTTGGTGATGCCGACGGGCTGGCCGGGAAAGCGCCGGGCCACATAGGCCGCGGCCACCTGGGCCTGCTGGTCGTCCCGCCCGCAGACGCGGAAGACGTTGCCCAGCCCGCGCTCGGTGTAGCGGGGGTTGGTGGAGCCGGGCGAAACCTGGGGAATGCCGGCATCGGCATAGACATCCGAGGCGGCGATCGAGGTGGCGGAGCAATAATGGCCCACCACGAAGGAGACATTGCGGCCGACGATGCGATTGGCCACGGCCACGGCCTGGCGCGGGTCGCAGGCATCGTCCTCCATCTGCAGCACCACGCGGCGGCCGAGCACGCCGCCCGCGGCGTTCAGGTCGGCCACCGCCATCTCGGCGCCACGGCGCATCTGCTCGCCAATCGTGGCCTGGTCGCCGGTGAGCGGGCCGGCAAGGGCGATCCGGATCTCTCCGGCAGGCTGGGCCCGGGCGATGCCGGCCATGGAAAGCATGGCGGCCAAGGTGAAACCTGCCCCCAGAAGGTGGCGACGCATGGTCAAGGTGGCAGGTCCTTTGTTTCTGCGCGGGAACGCTGCGCCAGCCGGGGGGAGGGGTCAATCGGACCCACGCCGATCTCAGCCATAGAGATCGGCGATGGCCCCGGCGTTGCGTTCGAGCACGATGCGGCGCTTCACCTTCATCGTGGGGGTGAGGGTGCCGTCCTCCACCGTGAAGGGTGAAACGGCGGTCCATTTGCGGATGCGCTCGGGGCCGCTGAGCTTGCCGTTGATGCGCTGGATCGCCTTCTCGGCCGAGGCGCCCTCCGCCGGGACGACGAGGGCGACGATGCCGGGCCGGCCTTCCCCGGCGACCACGGCCTGGGCGATCTCGGGCTCCGCCATCAGCAGGGTTTCGATCCGGGCGGGGCTGACCATGTCGCCGCCGAGGGTCTTGATGAAGTCCTTCTTGCGGTCGGTGATGGTGATGCGGCCCGCCTCGTCAATCGTGCCGACATCCCCTGTGTGCAGCCAGGGATCGTCCTCGCCGGGTGGGGTGGAGAGCGCGCGGGCGGTGGATTCCGGGTCCCCCCAGTACCCATCCATCACCAGCGGGCCGCGGACGAGGAGCTCGCCATCCTCGGCGATCCTGGCCTCGACCCCCGCCACGGGGGCGCCGACGGTGCGGCGGTGATTGTCCCAGGGAAGGTTCACCGAGACGACGGGGCCCGCCTCGGTCTGCCCGTAGCCCTGGAGCACGGTCACCCCGAGGGCGAGGAAAAAGCCGGATAGGTCGGGGTCAAGCCTGGCGCCGCCGGAGACCATGGCGACGAGGCGGCTGCCAAAGCGGGCCTGGACCTTTCTGCGGACCAGGCGGTCCAGCACCGCATCCTCCAGCTTTTCGAGAAGATTCAGCGGCGGTCCGTCCATCCGGCGGAGGCCGAGGGTGACGGCGCGCTCGAACAGCCCTCGCTTCCAGGGCTTCTCCTTCTCCAACCCGGCCAGGATGCGGCCGCGCAGCACCTCGAACAGGCGGGGGACGGCGGTGATGAGTTGGGGCTGGACCTCCTGGAACTCCGCCGCCAGCCGTTCCGCCCCGCGGGAGAAGACGATCTCGATGCCGCAGGCCGGGAAGAGGAAGCCGCCCACCGTGTGCTCATAGGCATGGGAGAGGGGCAGGAAGGAGAGATAGCAGGCACCTGTCCATTCAAGCCCGAGCCGATGCAGGAAGGGCCGCACCCCCGCGGTGTTCGCGAGCATCGCGCGGTGTGGAAGCATCACGCCCTTGGGCAGGCCGCCGGTGCCGGAGGTGTAGATGAGGCAGGCCAGGCGGCCCTCCGGGATGTGCTGGACCTCCGCCACCAGCATCGCGAGATCGCCCGGCGTGGCCGCGAGGGTGGACCAGGCCAGGATGCCCGGCGCGTCCTCAAGGCAGACCAGCAGGTCCAGCCCGGCCTCGCCCGCGGCCTCGCGCAGGCGCTGGGCCAAGCGGGCCGTGCCGGCGATGGCGACGCGGGCACCGCTGTCGCGCAGGATATGGGCGTGGTCCTGGACCGTGTTGGTCGTGTAGGTCGGGACCGTGACGGCGCCGATGGCCATGATGGCCGTGTCGGCGATCAGGAATTCCGGGCGGCTGTCGCTGACCAGCACCACCCTGTCCCCGGGGGAGACGCCCTGGGCGCGCAGCCCCGCCGCCACGTTGGCAACCGCCAGGGCGAAATCCCGCCATGTCGTCCGCTTCCAGCCGCCGCCTTCCCAGTGCCGGATCATCGGCTGCTCCGGATGACGGGCGGCAAGCCCCAGCATCATCCCGGGCAGGCTCGTCCAGCGCGCCATATCCTGACTCATGCCGCTCCCTTGTCGCCGCTTTGATCCACCGACCCCGGGGGCGCGGCCTTGGCTCGCCCTCTCGGGGGCTTATATCGGGATGGAGAATCCCGATTCCACAAGGCCCTTCCTTTTGATGAACCTGCACAAGCCGCTTCCCCTGCGCGACACCGAGGCCCGGATCGGGGGTGCCCGGGAAGGAGAGGTGCTGCCGGAATGGGATCTGCGGGACCTCTATGCCCGTCCGGACGACCCGAGGCTGCTGGGCGACCTGGATGCCGCCGAGGCCTCGGCCCGGGCCTTCGAGGGGCGCTATGCGGGCAAGCTGGCTTCCCTTTCGGGTGATGCGCTGGAAGCCGGGCTGCGGGAATACGAGCGCATCGAGGAGGTGCTCGGCCGCGCGATGTCCTATGCACAGCTGCTCTTCAGCGGCGATGCGCAGAATGCCGAGAACGGGCGTTTCTACCAGACGATGCAGGAGCGGGTCACGCTCATCGGCAGCCATCTGCTCTTCTTCACGCTGGAACTGAACCGGCTGGACGACAGCCTGCTGGAATCGCGCATGGCGTCCTCCGCCGCCCTGGCGCGCTGGCGGCCCTGGCTGCGGGACCTGCGCGTGTTCCGCCCGCACCAGCTCTCGGATGAGGCGGAGAAGCTGCTGCACGAGAAGGAGGTGACGGGCCGCTCGGCCTGGAACCGCCTGTTCGACGAGACCATCGCCCATATGCGCGTGCCCGTGACGCGCGAGGGCCGGGCGGAGGAGCTGACCGTCTCGGCGGCGTTGAACCTGCTCTCCAACCGCGACCGGGCGGTGCGGGAGGCGGCGGCGGCCGGCATTTCCAAGGCGTTCGGGGAGAATGTCCGCCTCTTCTCCCTCATCACGAACACGCTGGCCAAGGACAAGGAGATCATCGACGGCTGGCGGAACTATCCGCGGCCCGGAACCTCCCGCAACCGCGCCAACATGGTGGAGGACGAGGTGGTCGATGCGCTCGTCTCCGCGGTGGTGGAGAGCTACCCGCGCCTGTCCCACCGTTACTACGCCATGAAGGCGAAGTGGCTGGGGCTGGACCGGATGAAGCACTGGGACCGCAACGCGCCCCTGCCGGGCGATGTGGACCGGACCATTCCGTGGCGTGATGCGCAGGAGCGGGTGCTGACGGCCTATGGAGCCTTCAGCCCGGAACTGGCATCCCTGGGCCGCGACTTCTTCGACAAGCCCTGGATCGATGCGGCGCTGCGCCCGGGCAAGGCCAGCGGTGCCTTCGCGCACCCCACCGTGCCTTCCGCGCATCCCTATCTGCTCGTGAACTACCATGGCAAGACGCGGGACGTGATGACGCTGGCGCATGAGCTCGGGCATGGCGTGCACCAGCGGCTGGCGGCGCAGCAGGGCTACCTGATGTCCGGCACGCCGCTGACCCTGGCCGAGACGGCGAGCGTCTTCGGCGAGATGCTCACCTTCCGCGCCATGCTGGACGGCGAGACCGATCCGGCGCGGCGGCGGCTGATGCTGGCCTCCAAGGTGGAGGACATGCTGAACACGGTGGTGCGGCAGATTGCCTTCTACCGTTTCGAGACGCTTCTGCATGACGAGCGCCGGACGGGCGAGGTTTCCTCCGAGCGGATCGCCGAGATCTGGATGCAGGTGCAGCGCGAAAGCCTCGGCCCCGCTTTCGACTTCACGCCGGATTACGGGGTTTACTGGTCCTACATCCCGCATTTCGTGCACACGCCCTTCTACGTCTATGCCTATGCCTTCGGGGACTGCCTGGTGAACGCGCTCTACGGCGTGTACCAGGACGGCCAGGTGCCGGATTTCGAGGCCAAGTATCTCGACCTGCTCAGGGCGGGCGGAACGCTGCGGCACCAGGAGCTGCTGGCCCCCTTCGGGCTGGACGCCTCCGATCCGAAATTCTGGATGCGGGGCCTTGATGTGATCGCTGGCTTCATCGACGAGCTTGAGCGCGCCGATGGCTGAGGACCGCGAGAACACGCTGTTCGGCGAGATCCGCCGGATGGCGCGCACCTCCGGCGCGGTGGGCGGCATTGCCGCCCGCGTCGCGGGTGAGCGCTTCCTCGGCATCAAGACCGACAAGGCGGCGCATGCCGAGGACCTGAAATCCATCCTTGGCGGCCTGAAGGGGCCGCTGATGAAGGTCGCGCAGTTCCTTTCCACCGTGCCGAACGCCCTGCCGGAGGAATATGCGCAGCAGCTTGCATCGCTGCAGGCGAATGCGCCGCCCATGGGCTGGGCCTTCGTGCGCCGGCGCATGGGGACCGAGCTTGGCCCGGGCTGGGAGGGCCGGTTCCGGGAATTCGGGCGCGAAGCGGCGGCCGCGGCCTCGCTCGGGCAGGTGCATCGGGCCATGCTGCCCGATGGCAAGCAGGTGGCGTGCAAGCTGCAGTACCCGGACATGCCAAGCGTGGTGGAGGCCGATCTCCGCCAGCTCCGAATGGCCATGGGCCTCTATGCGCGGATGGACAACACCATCCAGCACGACGACGTGTACGAGGAGTTGCGCGAGCGGCTCCGTGAGGAGCTGGATTACGAGCGTGAGGCCGCGCAGATGCGCATGTACGGCATCATGCTGGCCGAGGTGCCGCATGTGCATGTGCCCACGCCGGTGCGCGAGCTGACGACCAGGCGGCTTCTGACCATGACCTGGCTGGACGGGCGTTCCATCCTGACGCGGCTGGAGGAGGATCCCTCGCTGGAGGAACGGAACGCCTATGCCAAGGCGCTGTTCCATGCCTGGTACGTGCCGCTCTACCGGTACGGCGTGATCCATGGCGACCCGCATCTCGGCAACTATCAGGTGCGGCCGGACGAGGGGGGCATCAACCTCCTGGATTTCGGCGCGATCCGCGTTTTCCCGCCCCGCTTCATCACCGGCACGCTCACCCTCTATGAGGCGGTGCGGGACGGGGACAACGACAAGGCGGCGCATGCCTTCGAGCTCTGGGGCTTCAAGGACCTGAAGCGCGAGACCATGGAGGTGCTGCTCCGCTGGGCCCGTTTCCTTTACGAGCCGCTCCTGGAAGACCGGGTGCGGACGGTGCAGGAGACGAATGACCCGCAATTCGGCCGGAAGGTGGCCGAGGAGGTTCATGCCGGGCTCAAGCGCGTGGGTGGTGTGCGCCCGCCGCGGGAATTCGTGCTGATGGACCGCGCGGCGGTGGGGCTGGGCAGCGTGTTCCTGCGCCTGAAGGCGGAGATGAACTGGCACAACCTGTTCCACGAGCTGATCGACGACTACCGCGAGGCGGATCTGGCCGAGCGCCAGGCCTCGGCACTGGCTAAGGCCGGGGTGCCGCCGACGGAGACGCCCGCGGTCTGATCCGTCAGGCCGGGCCCAAGGTTTCGGTCAGCGTCACCCGGCGTGCGTCGCGCAGCGCGCGGCGCATCGCCTCCTGCTCCGTCCAGCGTGCATCGGCCGGAAGGCGGATGGCGCTGCAGTGCAGGACCAGCTCCCCGACCCGGAAGGGCCAGGGGGTGAGAAGCCAGTGCGCGGGGGCGCCGCGCGTGAGCTTCAGGCTGGCCAGGGTGCCGTCCATGGTTGGGGCTTCTCCGGCTGCGCCCTCATGGTTGAAGCAGAGCGCCAGGGAGAGGGCGTCGGCCACCGCGACCAGGGCGGCATTGGCGTTCACCAGCGCGGGATCCGCGCCGAGCGCCTCTGCCCAGGCCGCCTGCAGGGCGGATTGTTCCTCCAGGTAGCGGGTTCTGGCCTGCCGGTCCTCCGGGCTCTCGCGTTCGGGATTCGCGTAGCGCGTATAGATATGCGTCCCGTGGCGGGAGATGAGCAGGGCGGGCCAGAGACCCCATGCCGCCCGGGCCAGTTCCACCCCGCGCGCCCACATCGGGGCATGGATGGCGGGGCCGATGGCGGTGAAGGCGTGTGGAAGGCCGGTTCGCGGGTCAAGGCTTGGGGCACTCTCCCATTCCATCCAGGCCACGTCGTGCTGGGACGCCGCTAAAATCACCTCCGCCGCGGGTTCCGGGGCGGCGAAGCCTGGGCCACCCCAGGCCGCCAGGATCTGGCCGGAAAGGAGCGCGTGGGCGGGCTGGGGGATGAGGAGGCGCGCGCCGTCCTCGGCTTCGCGAAGGATCATGCCGTTCTAACGCGCGAGGCCTCATCCCGACGCGCCGCTCCCTACCGGAAGCATTGTTTCGCCCGAGGGGCATCCCGCAGGCCAGAATTGCGCCCCACGCGGGTTGTGCATCACGGGTTCGGGCTTGCGCCTTTCTGAACGCGCCGCAATCCTCGCCGCCCATAAGCGCGACGGGATCGGATGATGCGGCTTGCCGTTTTAAAGGAGCGCCGGGCGGATGAGGCCCGGGTGGCGGCAACCCCGGAGACGGCCAGGAAACTGATCGCGCTGGGCTGCACCGTCACAGTGGAGAGCGGGGCGGGCCTCTCGGCCGGCTTCCCCGACACGGCCTATGCCGAGGCCGGGGCCGAGATCGCGGCGGATGCGGCCTCTGCCCTGGCCGGGGCCGGGATCGTGCTGAAGGTGCGGGCTCCGCTGGCCGCGGGCGATGGGACGCTGGACGAGCTGGCGCTGATACCGCGCGGCGCGCTGCTGATCGGCACGATGGGCGCCGACAAGGATGCGGCCGGCCGTTACGCCGCCGCCGGGGTGGATGCGGCGGCGATGGAGATGCTGCCGCGCATCACCCGGGCGCAGAGCATGGACGTGCTCTCCTCCCAGGCCAATCTCGCGGGCTACCGTGCCGTGATCGAGGCGGCCGGAGCCTTCGATCGGGGCTTTCCCATGCTGATGACCGCGGCGGGCACCATCCCGGCCGCGAATGTGCTGGTGATGGGCGCGGGCGTTGCCGGACTCCAGGCCATCGCGACGGCGCGGCGCCTGGGCGGGCGCGTCTCGGCCACCGATGTGCGGCCGGCGGCGAAGGAGGAGATCAAGTCCCTCGGCGCCAGCTTCGTCGGCTATGAGGACGAGGAGAGCCGGGCGGCGCAGACCGCGGGTGGCTATGCCAAGGCGATGAGCGCCGAGTTCCTTGCCCGCCAGGCCGAGGTGGTGGCGGGCGCGATCCCCAAGATGGACATCGTGGTCTGCACCGCGCTGGTGCAGGGGCGGAAGGCGCCCATCCTGGTGACGGAGGCGATGGTCGCCTCCATGAAGCCGGGCTCGGTGATCGTGGACATCGCCAGCGATGCGGGCGGCAATTGCGCGCTGACCCAGCCGGGCGAGAAGCTGGTCACGGGCCAGGGCGTGACGATCCTGGGATACCGCAACTGGCCCGCGCGCATCCCGGCGGCGGCGAGCAGCCTCTATGCGCGCAACCTGCTGACCTTCCTGACCACCTTCTGGGACAAGGACACCTCCCGCCCGGTGCTGCCGGCGGAGGATGACCTGGTGCGCGGCGTGATGCTGACGCGCGGCGGCCAGGTGGTGCATCCGAATTTCGCGGCCGGCTGAGGGAATCCAAGACATGAATGCTGAGGAACTGGCCCTCCGCGCCCAGGCCATGGCCGAGCGCGCCATGGCCCTGGCCCTGGAGGCTCGCGCGGCGGCCGGAGAGGCCATGCCCGCCATCGAGCAAGGGGCGGCGGCGGCCGAGCCCTTCCTGCTGCTGCTCACCATTTTCCTGCTGGCCTGCTTCGTCGGCTACCATGTGGTGTGGAGCGTGACGCCGGCGCTACATTCGCCGCTGATGGGCGTGACGAACGCCATCTCCTCGGTGATCGTGGTGGGCGCGATGCTGGCCACGGGGCTGGGGGAATCCTGGCTCGCCCAGGCCTTCGGCTTCCTGGCGGTGACGCTGGCCGCGGTGAACATTTTCGGGGGCTTCCTCGTCACCCGGCGGATGCTTGCCATGTTCCAGCGGAAGGGCTGAGGCGATGTCCCACACGCTTTCAACCCTGGCCTATCTCGTCGCCTCCATCCTGTTCATCTTGGCGCTGAAAGGGCTTTCCCACCCCTCCACCAGCCGCCGCGGCAACCTGATGGGCATGGTGGGCATGGGGATCGCCATCCTGGCCACCCTCGCCGTGCCGGGCATGCGCCTGGGCGGGATCGGGCTGATCCTCTCGGGGCTCCTGATCGGCGGCACCATCGGTGCGGTGATCGCCAGGCGGATCCAGATGACCTCGCTGCCGCAGCTCGTCGCGGCCTTCCACTCGCTCGTGGGCCTCGCGGCGGTCTTCGTCGCGGCGTCCGCGCTCTATGCGCCGCAGAGCTTCGGCATCGGCGTGCCCGGGGATATCCATGCGCAGTCCCTGGTGGAGATGTCGCTGGGCCTTGCCATCGGCGCCATCACCTTCTCCGGCTCGGTGATCGCCTTCGCGAAGCTGGATGGGCGGATGTCGGGCGCGCCGATCCTGTTCAAGGGCCAGCACATGCTGAACGCCGCGCTCGGCGTGCTGCTGCTGCTGCTGATCGCGGTCTTCGTCGCCACGGGCGGGCCGGCCTGGCTGTTCTGGCTGATCGCGCTGCTCTCCTTCGGGCTGGGCTTCCTGCTCATCATCCCGATCGGCGGCGCGGACATGCCGGTGGTGGTCTCGATGCTGAATTCCTATTCCGGCTGGGCGGCGGCGGGGATCGGCTTCACCATCGGCAACCTGCTGCTGATCGTCACCGGCGCGCTGGTCGGCGCCTCGGGCGCCATCCTGTCCTACATCATGTGCAAGGGGATGAACCGCTCCATCCTCAACGTGCTTCTGGGCGGCTTCGGCGCGGAGGCCGGCGGCGCTCCCGCCGGCGGCGGGGCGGCGCAGCCCGCGCGGCCCGTGAAGTCCGGCAGCCCGGAGGACGCGGCCTACATCATGAAGAACGCCGGCAAGGTCATCATCGTGCCCGGCTACGGAATGGCGGTGGCCCAGGCGCAGCAGGTGGTGCGGGAAATGGCGGACCTCCTGAAGAAGGAGGGCGCGACGGTGGAATACGCCATCCACCCCGTCGCCGGCCGCATGCCGGGCCATATGAACGTGCTGCTGGCCGAGGCCAATGTTCCCTATGACGAGGTGCATGAGCTGGAGGAGATCAACCCCGAATTCGCCGAGGCCGACGTGGCCTACGTGATCGGGGCGAATGACGTGACCAACCCGGCGGCCAAGACCGACAAGGCGTCCCCGATCTATGGCATGCCGATCCTCGACGTGGACCGGGCCAAGACGGTGTTCTTCGTCAAGCGCGGCATGTCCTCGGGCTATGCGGGAGTGGAGAACGAGCTGTTCTTCCGCGACAACACGATGATGCTGTTCGGCGACGCGAAGAAGGTGACGCAGCAGATCGTGCAGGCGCTTCAGAAATAGCGCGCCGGGCCTGGGAGGGCTTGCCCCTCCCAGGCCCGCCTCGGGCGCCGCCGCGCCGGTTCAGAAGCGCGAAGCGGGATCCGGGGTGGCGGGCGTCGCCCTGGCCCGGGTGGAGGCAGGGCTCACGGGGTGTGGGATGCCGGCGAGCCGCCTGGCCACCTCGGCCTCCATGCTCTCCAGCATCGGGTCCCGCATGCCGTTCTGCCGCAGCGTCTCCGCCGCATCGAGGAGATAGGCGGCCGCCGAGCCGTTGCTGCCGCTGCTGGCGGCAAGGCATTCCGCGATGTCCCGCACCGGGAGTTCGCCACGATAGGCGGGGCAGTCCGGACGGGTGATGAAGCAGAGCGCGCGGATGGTGGTCCCGGCGGATTCGCGCCTGGGCTGCATCACCACGTCCTGCCAGCTTGGCCGGTAGAAGCCCGGCCCCATCTCCTGCTTCCATACAGGCCAGAGGCGGGCCTCCACATCCGGACCGGGCAGATGGAGGAGGAGGCCCGAGCAGGACAGGGCCGGGGCTTCTCCCAGCCCCAGTGTAAGCCCCGGCGCGGCGGGGGTGCCGCGGTCATGCACGTCCTGCAACGCATAGTGGCGGGCAAAGCCGGGGAGGCGGGCCGGGGTGACGATGTCCGGCGCGGCCTCGGCGTGGCTCCACATCAGCGCCCCATAGGCGAAGACCCAGATCCCGAGTTCCGGGTCCCGGCCATGGAGGAAGACCTTCATCTCGGCGCGCAGCCGCGCCTCGTCCGGCGGGGGCGCGGACGGGCCGGGCGGAGGCGGGCGCACGGCCCGCGCGATCAGTTCATGGGTGAGTTGGGGCATCGCTGGGGGGAACGCGCGGGCGGCTGGCAGGCTTCGGGCCGTTGCGCCTTGTCATATGCGTGACGCCCGCCGCGGGGCGTGCTGCCATGGTGCGAATCAGCGGGGCAGGGTGCGATGCGGAGACGGCAGGTTCTCTCGGGCGCGGGGCTGGCCATGGCAGGGCTGGCGGCGCCGCGGATCGGGGCGGCCCAGGGGCAGCGGGTGCTGAAGTTCATCCCGCAGGCGGATCTCTCCACGCTCGATCCGCACTGGAACACCGCCTATGTGACCCGCAACCACGGCTTCATGGTGTTCGACACGCTCTACGGGACAGATGCGGACTACGCGCCGCGCCCGCAGATGGTGGAAGGCCATGTGGTGGAGGAGGATGGCCGGCGCTGGACGCTTACCCTTCGGGAAGGGCTCCGCTGGCATGATGGAGAGCCCGTGCTGGCGCGGGACTGTGTCGCCTCCATCCGCCGCTGGGCCAGCCGGGATGGCTTCGGCGCGACGCTGATGGCAGCGACGGAGGAGCTTTCCGCCCCGGATGACCGGCGGATCCTCTTCCGGCTGAAGAAGCCATTCCCCATGCTGCCGAACGCCCTGGGCAAGTTCGGCGTCTACATGCCGGCCATGATGCCGGAGCGGCTGGCCCGCACGCCCGCCACCACGCAGGTGACGGAGATGGTGGGCTCCGGGCCGTTCCGCTTCCTTGCGGATGAGCGAATCTCGGGCGCCCGCGCGGCCTATGCGCGCAACGAGCGCTACGTGCCCGCCCCCGGCGGCACACCCAGCGGGACAGCAGGGCCGAAGATCGTTCATCTGGACCGGGTGGAATGGCTCACCACGCCCGATCCGGCCACCGCCGCCAATGCGCTGATGGCAGGGGAGGTGGATTGGTGGGATTTCGCCACGCCGGACCTGCTGCCACTGCTGCGGCGGAACCGGAACGTCACCGTCGCCGTGCTGGACCGGGCGGGCTACTGCGCCAGCTTCCGGATGAACCACCTGCACCCGCCCTTCGACAATCCGCTGGTGCGGCGGGCGGTGCTGGGGGCGCTGAACCAGCAGGACCTGATGATCGCCTGCGCCGGCAGCGACCCTGCGATGTGGCGGGTACCGGCGGGGGTGTTCACGCCCGGAAGCCCCCTTGCCAACGACATTGCCCTCGATGTTCTGAGCGGCCCGCGGGACCTGGGGCGATCAAGGCAGGAACTCGCGTCAGCGGGCTACAAGGGCGAGCCGGTGGTGTTCCTGGTGCCGACGGACCTGCCCCATGTGAGCGCGATGAGCGAGGTGGTGGCGGACACGCTGCGCAAGATCGGCATGTCCGTGGACTATCAGGCTGTAGACTGGGGCACGGTGCTGACCCGGCGCGGCAGCAAGGCGGCGCCGGGGCAGGGGGGCTGGAGCGGCTTCGTGACCTTCAGCGCCGGGGCGGACAATGCCACGCCCGCGGCCAATACCCAGCTTCGCGCCAATGGGCAGGCAGGCTGGTTCGGCTGGCCCGATGATCCTGAGATCGAGACGCTACGGGGAGAATGGTTCGATGCGCCGGACCTGCAGGTGCAGAAGACCGTGGCGGGCCGGATGCAGCGGCGGGCCTTCGAGACCGTGCCTTTCTCGCCGCTGGGCCAGTATTTCCAGGCGACCGCCCACCGGAACACGCTGCGCGACGTGATCCCGAATTTCGCGACCTTCTGGAATCTCCGAAAACAGGCCTGAACGCCGAAGCCCCGAACGCCAAAGCCGCGGTTCGCGGGGATGTCCCCGCGCCGCGGCCTCAAACGTCTCTGATGCGCCTTCCCCGGTCCGGGAAAGGCAGGGGCTCAGAAGCCCTCGCGCTCCAGGCGCTTGCGCTCGACCTTGCGGGCGCGGCGAACAGCCTCGGCAGCCTCACGGGCGCGGCGCTCGGAGGGCTTCTCGAAGTGGCGGCGGAGCTTCATCTCGCGGAAGACGCCTTCGCGCTGCAGCTTCTTCTTGAGCGCCTTCAGCGCCTGGTCAATGTTGTTGTCCCGAACGACGACTTGCACGCGGCAACGTCCTCCTTGCCAAGGGTGGTGATGACGGATGGGTTAACGGCCGGATGGACGAATCCATCCAGCGAAGGCTCGGCCGTCTAACACAGGCAGGGGGGCGGGTGGAAGCGGGAAACGCCTTTCCCTGCCGCCCTGGTGACGAATCCGGCCCATGCCCCAACATGCGAGGCGGGGTACGGTTGCCCCGAGCCCCTGTCTGGATCGCGAATGGCCATTCTGAAGATCGCCCGCATGGGGCACCCGGTGCTACTGCGCCGTGCCGATCCCGTCGCGGACCCGACCACGCCCGAGATGCGCCGCCTGGCGGCGGACATGGCGGAGACGATGATCGATGCGAACGGGCTCGGGCTGGCCGCACCCCAGGTGCATGTGCCGCTGCGGGTCTTCGTGATGCGGGACGGCCCGCGGGTCCTTGCCCTGTTCAACCCGGAAATCCTTCCCCTGGACGAGGAGGCCGAGGCGGCGTGGGAGGGTTGTCTTTCCATTCCCGGCCTGCGCGGCGAGGTCGAGCGCGCCCGTCGGGTTGCGTGGAAGGGGCTGGATGCCGAGGGGAGGCCGGTTTCGGGCGAGGCCGAGGGGATGGCCGCGCGGGTGATGCAGCACGAGTTCGACCATCTGGACGGGCTGCTCTATCCCATGCGGATGACGGATCTTTCGCGGATCGGCTTCGTCGAGGAGCTGGCCCGCAACCAGCCGGTGAATGGCCCTGGCACGACCGGTGGCGAGAAGGAGGCGAAGCGGTGATCGAGCGGAGTCCCGAGCGGGATGCGGCCATCCGCGCCACCCTGCCGCATGTGCCCCGCCTGGGCTGGACCACGGCGGCGCTGGAAGCGGGGCTTCGCGATGCCGGGCAGGAACCGGCGGCCCATCGCTGGCTGTTCCCCCGTGGGCCGGTGGGCGTGGTGGAGGCCTGGATCGACTTGAGGGACCGGGAGATGGAGGACATGGCGGCGCGCGAGGATCTCCTCGCCCTCCGCATCCCCGCCCGGATCCGGCGGCTGATCGAGATCCGGCTGCGTGCCGCGGAGCCGCAGCGGGAGGCGCTGCGCCGGGCTACGGCGCTGCTGGCCCTGCCCTGGAATGCCGGTGTGGCCGCGCGGAGCCTGGGGCGCACGGCGGATGCCATCTGGGCGGCGGCCGGGGACAGTTCCGCCGATATCTCCTGGTACACGCGGCGCGCCAGCCTCGCGGCCATCTACGCCGCCACCATGGCCTATTGGCTGAGGGAGCCCGGCGGTGTTCCAGCGGCGCTGGAATTTCTTGACAGGCGGCTGGAGGGGTTGGCGCGGATGCAGCGCCGGCGCGCCACGAAGCAGGGCTGAGCCTGTCCCCGGGCGTTTCGTGGCGCGGTGCGTGGACAGCCGGTGCCCTGTTGCCATGGCATTTCCGCCACGCCTTGTAAGTTGCTGACGTCATTCGGCTCCTGCCCTGAAAATGCCGCGTGCATCCAGGGCCGGGAATGAATAGATGTTCGGCCGCGGCGGAGTTGCCGCCCCAATTGCCTCGGGAGACCCCGGTTCAGATGTCGCCGATTCGCCTCTTTGCCGCCGGCCTCGTGGCCGCCGTTGTTGCGACCCCTGCCATTGCGCAGAGCTGCCTCCGCCCGGCCGAGAAGGCCGCGTTCGAGGTGCGTTCCCTGCAGAGCCAGCTGATGGTCGCTGCCCTGATCTGCAAGCAGGACGAGCAGTACAACAGCTTCGTCCGGCAGTTCCAGGCGCCGCTCGCCTCCGCCTGGGAGGGGATGTCCACCCATTATCGCCGCACCAATGGTGCGGTGGGCGTGCGTATGCGGGACAACTTCGTGACCGAGCTCGCCAATGTCCAGCAGATGGACAGCGGCCGCCAGGGCTCGCAGTTCTGCCAGAACGTCGCCTCCCTCTTCACCGCCGCCATGGCGGCGCCGAAGACGTCGGAAGGGCTCGCCAGCCTCGCGGTTGCGAACAACCTGTCCAACCCGCATGGGCGCAGCGAGTGCAGCGCGACCACGCCGGCTGCCAGCAGCCCCACCCCGGCTCGCACGGAGCGTCGCGCCGCGGTGCGCCGGGTTTCGACCCAGGGCCGCTGAACCCGTCCCAGGGTTCCAGGTCTTCGGAAGGGCGCCGCGAGGCGCCCTTCTGCGTTTCAGGTATCCGCCCTCTCTCAGCGCAGGGTGGCCAGTTCGTTCAGCCGCGCTATCCCGCGATCGACGCGGCAGCTGTCCCAGCGGGGCGAGCCCGGCTTTATCCCCCGGGCCCGGCAATCGGCATGGGCAGCCTGCATGGCCGATTGGGCGAGGTGCCGCTCCATCGCCGCATCCCCGGGATCCAGGAGAAGGCCGGGGGGTGTCATGGCCTCCGATCGGGCGAGGCTCTGCTCCAGCGGGCCCGCGCAGTCCGGGCCGAGCATCGCGCAGGCATGCCGCTCGTCCTGCACAGCCCGGAAGATATGCAGATAGCCGGCGAGGCCGGGTTCACCAGGTGGCGGCCGGACGCAGGCGCAGAGCGCCAGGACAGCCGGAAGGACGATCACGGGACGCAGGGCCTGATCCTCCGTTCTCCGGGAGGGGAATCAGCCCAGGAAAACGCGGAGGCGGGCCCCGGGTCAAAGCGTATTGCGCGGCACAAGAAAAGGGGCGGAGCCTTTCGGCCCCGCCCCCTCTTTTCCCTCGCGAGAGGTGCTGCGGATTAGCGCAGCACGATCTCGACGCGGCGGTTCTGCGGCTCGCGCACGCCATCGGCGGTCGGGACCAGCGGACGGCTCTCGCCGAAGGCCTGGATCGACATCTGATTGCGGGCGATGCCACGGCGCGACAGCTCGGCGGCAACCGCCTCGGCGCGGCGCATGGACAGACGCTGGTTGTACTGCGGCGTGCCCGAACGGTCGGCATGGCCGGCCACCTCGATGCGCGTCGTGCCGGTGCTCTGCACGGCCTGGGCGGCCTCGCCGATGATCTGGCGGGCGCGGTCCGTCAGGTCAGCGCGGTCGAAGTCGAAGAACACCAGGTAGGTGCGGGCCGGGGCCGGGGCAGCAGCGGCGGGAGCCGGAGCGGCGACGGCGACCGGAGCCGGGCGCGGCGCGTTGAAGGCGTAGCGGATGCCGACGAGGACGGAGTGGTTGTAGTTGTCCACCTCGACCTTGTTGTTCGCGATGGCCGCGCCCGTGACGAAGTTCGTCTCACGCGCGTTCAGCTCGGGCTGCAGGGTGCCGAGGAAGCGGTACTCGGCGGTCAGGGCCAGGCCCGGGACGCCAAGGTTGAACGCCACGCCGGCGATGCCCTGATAGGCGAACTGGCCATCGGTGTCGTCGATGGTCAGGCGGCTCGCGCCACGGTAGCCGCGGACGCTGTCATACTCGTGCCAGACATAGCCGACGCCGCCGCCGATATACGGCATCACGGGCAGGCCCGGGATGGCGATGTCGAACAGCACGTTGCCCATGGCGCCGTAGGAGCGCGCACGGCCACCGGTGGCGAGGAGGCGGCCACCCACGGAGATGTCGGAGACGTCGTTCTCGCGGAAGTTGCCCTCGACCTCGAGGCGGAGGCCGTTGCCGAAGCCGTAGCCGATGCTGCCGAGCGCCGCGTAGCCATGCTCGAACTCGACGTTGCCAACGCCACGGATCACGGTGTTCGTGCCGGGAACGGGCAGGTCGATGTCAGACTTCTGCAGCCAGTTCACGCCGGCGCCGGCGGCGATGTAGAGGCCGGTAACAGGCTGGGCCTGCGCGGCGAGCGGCAGCGACAGGATCGTCGCGGCCAGAAGGGCCTTCTTCAGGCTCATGATGTGAACTCCCGATCCACCAGGGGCGCACTGCGCGGGCTTCAGGAGTCTCCCGATTCCGGCGCGGCGTGGCTTTTATCTATCACCGTGGCGGGCCGGGTCCATTGCAGAGCACCCTGTGTCGAATGGGTTTCGGAACGCTGTGGCGTGTGCGCCACAGCGGACCCTGGCATTTCGGTCACAGATCAAGGAGCAGGTCCGAATCTGGCTTGGCAAGCAGGGTGCCGGCCGGGAACAGCCGCGTCGCATGGCCCATCTTGCGGCCCGCCCGGGCCTCGGCCTTGCCATAGAGATGGACCGAGGTGGCGGGAGCGCCGGCCAGGCCTGGCCAGCGGGCCATGCCTTCTGGACCCACGAGGTTCCGCATGACCGCGTCCGCATGACGCTCCGTGGGCGCGAGTGGCAGGCCGGCCACGGCGCGGGCATGCTGGTCGAACTGGCTGGCCTGGCAGGCATCCATCGTCCAATGCCCGGAATTATGGGGGCGCGGCGCGATTTCATTGCCCAGGAGCGTGCCATCCGGCAGCAGGAAGAACTCGACCGCGAGCACGCCGACCAGTTCCAGCGCGTCCGCCACGGCCGCCGCATGGCGGCGGGCCGAGTCCGCGGCTTCCGGCGCCACCCGGGCGGGGGCGAAGGAAAGGTCCAGGATGTGGTGGGCGTGGCGGTTCTCCACCGCGTCATAGGTGGCGGTGGTGCCATCCACGGCGCGCGCGGCCACGGCCGAGATCTCGGCGGCGAAGGGAACGAAGGCCTCGGCGATCAGCGGGTGCGGGGAAAGGCGGGCCAGGGCCGCCTCCGCTTCCTCCGCACTGCGGACCACCGCCTGACCGCGGCCGTCATAGCCGAGCCGGGTGGTCTTGAGCACGGCAGGCAGGCCGACCTTTGCCAGGGCGGCCGGAAGATCGGCGGCCGAGTGGATGGCAGCCCAGGGGGCGACCGGAACGCCCGCCTTCTCCAGGAAGGCCTTCTCCAGCAGCCGGTCCTGGCAGATGGACAGGGCGCGGGTGCCGGGGCGGCAGGGAACCAGGGCGGCGAGGAGGTCCAGTGCGGCGGCCGGGACGTTCTCGAACTCGAAGGTCACCACATCCACCGAGCGGGCGAAGCGGCCGAGGGCCTCCTCGTCGTCATAGGCGGCGATGGTGCTGGCGGCGACGACCTGGGTGCCGGGCTCGTCCGCGGTCGGGGAATAGACATGGCAGCGATAGCCGAGGCGCGCTGCCGCCAGCGCCGTCATGCGGCCGAGCTGGCCACCGCCGAGGATGCCGATGGTCGAGCCCGGGGGAAGCGGGCCGGTGGAGGCGCCGCTCACGCCGGGGTCTCCGCCACGCCTTCGGTCTGCGCGCGCCGGTGGGCCTCCAGCCGCCCAGCCAGGGCGGGGTCGGACAGGGCCAGGATGGAGGCGGCGAGCAGGGCGGCATTCACCGCCCCGGCGCGGCCGATCGCGAGGGTGCCGACCGGGATGCCGGCCGGCATCTGGACGATGGAAAGAAGGGAGTCCTGTCCCTTGAGGGCATGGCTCTCCACCGGCACGCCGAGGACGGGAAGCCGGGTGAGGCTGGCGGTCATGCCTGGAAGATGGGCGGCGCCGCCGGCGCCGGCGATGATCACCTTCAGCCCGCGCCCCAGGGCTGCCTCGGCGTAATCCACCATGCGGTGCGGCGTGCGGTGGGCCGAGACGACCCGGCATTCATGCGGAACCTCCAACCCTTCCAGCATTTCGGCGGCATGACGCATGGTTTCCCAGTCCGAGCGGGAACCCATGATGATGCCAACGAGGGGGGCGGGGCCTTTCATGGCGTCGCTCATGCGATGATATCCGGCACCAGGTGGCTCTCCAGCCAGGCAATCTCGTCCTTCAGCTTCAGCTTGCGCTTCTTCAGGCGTTGGAGCTGAAGCTGGTCGTGAAGGTTGTCCTCCAGGCGCGAGATGACGGTGTCGAGGTCCCGGTGCTCGCTTCGCAGCTCGTGGAGGCGGCGCAGAAGGCTGTCGCGTTCGGCCAGCATGATCCCCCGGATGGGTCGGGTCGCCCCGTTTCCGGCTGCCGGAAGGGCGGGTTGAGGTCAGGGTGATAAGGGCGTGAGATTTGTCGCGCCCTGGCTCAGGCTTGCCATATCATCTCCTGCGCGGCGGTGACAGACGCCGCGCATTACGACCTTACGAAGCAGGAAGAGGATAAGCGTATGCTGAACCCGCACCGGCTGCAGTCGCTCAAGGATCGTCACAATGCCCTGGACCGCCGCATTCTCGAAGAGGACGCCCGGCCCATGCCGAACACCCTCGAACTGGCGCGCCTGAAGCGGGAAAAGCTCCGCCTGAAAGAGGAAATGGAGCGCTTCGCGGCACAGCGCCGCCGGCCGCAATAGGCGGCCCATCCGCGGCGGCCCCGGCGCTATCTGGCGCCGGGCCGCCTGCCCGGACATGAAAAAGGGCGGGCCCCTTGGGACCCGCCCTTCTGATTCCGGAAGGCTTCCGGGCCGCCCTCAGGCCGCGTCGTCCTCGACCGAGGTCGGGGCGGGCTCGGCGCCGATCGAGGTGATCAGCGCGTTCAGGTCGGACTGGCTGCACAGGCCGAGGATGACGGGATCCCGCGGCTTGATATTGGCCGTGTTCCAGTGGCTGCGGTCCCGCACCTTGGCGATCGTCTCCTTAGTGGTGCCCAGGAGCTTGGCCACCTGGGCATCGGTGAGCTGCGGGTAGTGGCGCAGCAGCCAGGCGATGCCGTCCGGCCGGTCGTTCCGCTTGGCTACGGGCGTGTACTTGGCGCCCTTGCCGCGGACCTTGGGCTGGGGAAGGTGGCTCTCCATCATCCGCAGCCGGGCGTTGGGATCGGCCTCGCAGCGGACGATCTCCTCACGGGTGAGCTGGGAATTCGCGACGGGATCATAGCCGACGATGCCCTGCGCCACCTCGCCATCGGCGATGGCCTGGACTTCGAGCGGGTGCATGCCGACGAAATCCGCCACCTGATCGAAGGTGAGGGAGGTCTTGTCGATCAGCCACACGGCGGTGGCCTTGGGCATCAGGGGCGTGGGCATGTCTGGAAACCCTTGAGGGGCGTTCGTGAGGGGGCGAGGGGCCCCCTTGCTGTTGCGAGGGGATATAGAGAGGGGGAGGGGGACGGTCAAAGCCGGAAGGAGAGGGCAATGATGTTTGAGGAAGAGGAAAAGCGGCCGGCTGCCACGGCCTTCAGGCCGGCGGCGCTGGCGGACTGGTCCGAGGAGGCGCTGCGGGACTATATCGCGGCGCTCCGCACCGAGATCGGGCGGGCGGAGGCGGCGATCGCGGCGCGGGGCGCGCAGCGTGCGGCGGCCGAGGCCTTCTTCCGGAAGCCGGGCGCATAGAAAAGGGCCGGCGGATCGCTCCGCCGGCCCCTTGTTCCTGCGATTCCCCAGGAGACGGAACTCAGGCCGGGCTGCTCAGGCAGCCTTGGCCTCGCCCTCCTGGGTGTTCGCTGCCTCAACGCGGCCCTCAAGCGCGGGCTGCTGCGGACGGCCGCTGCCGATCGCGATACGGCGGGGCTTCAGGGCCTCGGGCACCTCGCGGCGCAGGGCCACATGGAGCAGGCCGTTCTCGAGCGAGGCACCTTCCACGCGGAGGTGATCCGCGAGGACGAAGCGGCGCTCGAAGGCGCGGCCGGCGATCCCGCGATGCAGGAAGCGGCTGTCATCGGAAGGCTGCGGGGCCTTGCCGGAAATGAGCAGCACGTTGTCCTGGGCGGTGATCTCGATGTCGTCCTGGCCGAAGCCGGCCACCGCCATCGTCAGCGTGTAGGCGTCATCCGCCGTGCGCTCGATGTTGTAGGGCGGGTAGGAAGGGGCATCGGCCGCGGCGCGCGCGGTGTCCATCAGGCGGGCCAGGCGGTCGAAGCCGATGGCCGTGCGGAACAGGGGGGAGAAGTCGAGAGCGTTCACGAGAGACCTCCTGCGAGAGCAAGGTTCATTCGAAAAGCGATGCGTGGCTTCCGGGCTGGTGCACCCCCGATTGGGCCGTGCTCCCGGTTCGCCTCGCGTCGGCGGCCCCGTTCGGGCACCGCTGACAGGCCGGGAGATAAGAAAAGGGCCCCGGCGCTTCAAGCGCCGGAGCCCTCCCTGACATGCATCTAAAGCATCCCAGCCTTGCGCTGGGTGCTGGTCAGCCCTTGCGGGCGCCGATGCCGGCGAACTTCTTGTTGAACTTCGCGATCTGCCCGCCCGTATCCACGATGCGCTGCACGCCGGTCCAGGCCGGGTGGGACTTCGGATCGATGTCGAGACGCAGCGTGTCCCCCGGCTGCCCATAGCAGGAACGGGTCTTGTAGGTGCTGCCATCGGTCATGATGACCGTGATCTCGTGGTAGTCGGGGTGGATGTCGGACTTCATGGGGCGGGTTCCATTACCTTGTGGCGCCGCCGATGCCGACCGGAAGCGCGAAGCGCGGCGTTTAGCGGCTGGGCGTGCCCGGCGCAACCATTCAGCGCCCCCGCCGGGCCGTTCACATGGCGGGGTCGGGCCAGAGCCACCAGACCAGCAGGACGAGCGCGGCGAGCCAGAGCGCGATGATCGCTGCGGCGCCCAGGCGGCTGACCGGGCGCTCTGCGGCAGCCCGCGCGGCGGCGCGGTGTTCGGCCATGATCCCGGGCGGGATCATCCGGATGACCAGGCTGATGGCGATAGGGAGGAGAATGACCTCGTCCAGATAGCCGAGCACCGGGATGAAGTCCGGGATCAGGTCGATGGGGCTGAGCGCGTAGGCGGCGATGGCCAGCGCGAAGGCCTTGGCATACCAGGGGGTCCGCGGATCACGTGCCGCGAGATAAAGGGCGTGGACGTCCTGGCGGATGGCCCGTGCCCAGTCCTTCAGCCGCTGCAGCATCGCCGCCCGCCCTCCAGCCGGATTGCGCCCCTATCCCGCCACCCCGCCCGGGTGCAACCCCGCCGGGCGTTGACCGGTGGGGAGACGGTTCCCAGACTGCCCCGGCAACGTCCAGGGACAGGATACCATGCGCCTTCAGGGTAAGATCGCGCTCGTCACGGGAGCGGCCTCGGGCTTCGGGGAAGGGATCGCGCGGGCCTATGCGGAGCAGGGCGCGAAGGTGGCCGTGGCCGACCTCAACCTGGAAGGGGCGAAACGCGTCGCCGGGGAGATCGGCGGGGTGGCGCTTGGCGGCGACGTGGCCAGCTCCGCCGACATCAAGGCCATGGTGGACGGCACCGTCTCGGCCCTGGGCGGGCTGGACATCGTGGTGAACAATGCCGGCTGGACCTACCGCAACCAGCCCTCCCTCGATGTTTCGGAGGAGGAGTTCGACAAGGTCTTCGCCATCAACGTGAAGTCCGTGTTCCTGATGGCAAAGGCAGCCTACCCGGCCCTCAAGGCGCGGGGGGGCGGAAGCTTCATCACCATCTCCTCCACCGCAGGGCTGCGGCCGCGGCCGGGGCTGACCTGGTACAACGGCACCAAGGGCGCGGTGAACGTCTTTACCCAGTCGCTCGCCCAGGAATGGGCGAAGGACAATGTGCGGGTGAACGCCGTGTGCCCGGTGATGGGCGTCACGGGCCTTACCTCCGCCTTCATGGGGGTGGAGGACACGCCCGAGAACCGGCAGCGCTTCCTGGCCACTATTCCCATCGGGCGCCTTTCCACCCCCGCCGACATCGCCAATGCCTGCGTATGGCTGGCCGAGGACTCCTCCTCCTTCATCACCGGTATCCTGTTGCCGGTGGATGGGGGGCGGACGGCCTAGCGAATGGCCCGGGGGAGCGCCGCTCCCCCGGGGTCCCTCCACCTGTCCCGGCCGCGTGCCAGCTGGGGCAGGAAACGGGGATGCGGGGCTTCGCCGGATCACCCGGCGTGACAGCACCATTAGCCCGGGTCTAGGGGTGGTGTCCCCTACGCCGCCCCGCGGGCGTGGGCGCGATTCGCGGTGTGTCGCGGGGTGGGTGCTGCGATGAACATCCTCTCGATCCAGTCCTGGGTGTCCTACGGGCATGTGGGCAATGCCAGCGCCGTGTTCCCGCTCCAGCGGCTGGGGGCGGAGGTATGGGCGCTGAACACGGTGCAGTTCTCCAACCACACGGGCTATGGCGCCTGGCGCGGGCAGGTCTTCGGGGCGGAGCTGATCGGGGATCTCGTGCAGGGGATCGAGGAGCGCGGCGTGCTGTCGCGCTGCGATGCCGTGCTGTCCGGCTACATGGGCGATGCCGGGATCGGGGAGGCGATCCTGGGCGCGGTGGACAAGGTGCGCGCGGCCAACCCGGCGGCGATCTGGTGCTGCGATCCGGTGATCGGGGATGTGGGGCGCGGGATCTTCGTGCGGCCGGGGATACCGGAATTCATGCGCGACCGGGCGGTGCCGCAGGCCTCGATCGTGACGCCGAACCAGTTCGAGCTGGAATGGCTGACCGGGCGCCGGGTGGTGTCGCTGGAGGATGCCAAGGCGGCGGTGGCGGAGCTGCAGGCCAAGGGGCCGCGCACGGTGCTGGTGACGAGCCTGCAGGTGGAGGACACGCCCGAGGATGCGGTGGACCTGCTGGCGGGAGAGGAGGGGCGCTTCTGGCGGGTGCGCACGCCGAAGCTGCCGATCTCGGTGAACGGGGCGGGGGATGCCATGGCGGCGCTGTTCCTGTTCCACCGGCTTCGCTGGGATGACTCGCGGCTGGCGCTCTCGGCAGCCACCTCATCCATCTATGGGCTGCTGCGCCGCACGGCGGAGGAGAAGTCGCGGGAGATCCTGACGGTGGCCGCGCAGGAGGAATTCGTCACGCCATCCCGGGTCTTCATGGCCCAGGCCTGCTGAGGGCGATGGGGGGCGGCACGGGCGTTGCTTGCCACGGGCATTGCACCCGCTGCGCCGGCACGCTCAACATGACGGTCCGGTGAACCGCCCCTCAGGAGGCCCAGATGCTCCCGATCCTTCCCCGCCGCCTCGTGCTGGGCGGTGCCCTGGCCATGCCCTTCATCCGCACGGCCTCGGCCCAGCAGACCTATGAGTTCGTGGCAGGCTCGCTCGGTGGTGGCTGGTACACCATGGGCGCCGGTATCGCGGCCCTGGCCAAGGACGAGGCGGACCTGCAGATCCGCGTGGTGCCGGGCGGCGGGCTGGCGAACCCCACGCGCATCAACAACGGCCAGTCCCAGATGGGCTGGGGCATCGACGCCTTCACGGCGGCCGCCGTGCGGGGCGAGGAGCCCTATCGCGCCAAGCACGACAAGATCCGCACCCTCGGCACGGGCTATTCCCCGACCGAGCACAACTTCCTCCGGGCGGCGGACAAGCCGCTGGAGGACATGCGGGCGATCCTGACGCAGCGCGGGCTGCGGATCGGCACGCCGCAGCGCTCCTCGACCGATGAGATGACACTGCAGCGCATCATGAAGTTCATCGGCACCTCGCCGGACAAGATCCGGGCTGAGGGCGGCACCTATCTCAATGGCTCCTACAACGATATCGCCGCCGCCTTCGCCGATGGGCAGGTGGACTACATGTATTGCGCCCTGGCCAAGCCGGCCGCGATCCTGACCGAGATCGGCCAGGGGCGGCGCGCGGCGCGGCTGGTCGCCTTCCCGGATGATGTCCGCAAGCACCTGATCGAGGCCTATGCCTACAACCAGGGCATCCTGCCGGCCGGCACCTATCCGGCGCTGCAGACCGGCGACCTGCCCGTGACCACGATGGACAGCGTGATCGTGGTGCATGAGAGCGTGCCGGAGGATGTGGCCTACAAGCTCACCAAGGCGCTGATCGCGGCGAAGGGCGCGCGGCTGACGCAGATCCATGCCTCCATGGCTGCCTATGACCCGGCCGTGGCGTGGAAGTACGAGGGCGCGCCACTGCATGCGGGCGCGGCCAAGGCCTATCGCGAAGCCGGCGTGATGCCGCGCTGAGCATACTCCGTTGCGTGAGTTGAAAGGGCCTCTGGGCCCGGTCCTGTCGGGGTGGCTGGCGCTTGCGGCGGCCACCCATCTGTATTTCGGTGGCTTCGGCTTTCCGGAGCCGATCGCCATGCGGGCCTTCCACCTGCTGGCCTTCGTGCCGCCGATCTTCCTGCTCTGGCCCGCGCGGCCGGAAAGCCCGAGGGAGCGGCCGAGCCTGCTGGACTGGGCCTGGTTCGCCGCGGCCGCGGCGCCGCATCTCTGGGTGTGGTTCCAGGCCGGCGCGGTCTCCGACCGTATGGAATACGTAGACGACTTCACCCCGGTGATGTCCGCCATGGCCATCCTGGCGATCGTCACCTTGCTGGAGGCGACCCGGCGCGCGGTGGAACCGGGGCTGGCCTGGATGGTGGTCATCAGCATCGCCTATATGGGGTTCGGCCATCTCCTGCCGGGCGTGCTCAACACGCGCCCCTTCTCGGTGGCGGAGATCCTGGAGGCCTCCTGGCTCGTGCCCACGGCGGGCGGGGTCTATGGACCACTGACCGGGATCGTGGCGACCACCATCGCGGTCTTCATCATCTTCGGCGCCTTCATGGCGGGGAGCGGCACGGGGCGGTTCTTCAGCAACCTGGGCGCGGCTGCGGCGGGGCGCTTCACGGGCGGGCCTGCGAAGGTGGCGGTGATCACCTCCGGCCTGTTCGGGACGATGAGCGGCTCCTCCGTCTCGAACGTCATCACCACGGGGGCGATGACGATCCCGCTGATGAAGCGCATCGGATACCGGCCGGCGGTCGCGGGCGGGATCGAGAGCGCGGCGAGCGTGGGCGGCGCGATCATGCCCCCGGTGATGGGGGCCGCGGCCTTCGTGATGGCCGAGATCACCAACATCGCCTATGGCGAGATCGTCGTCGCCGCTGCCCTCGGGGCGGTGCTCTACTATTTCGCCATCCTGGCCGCCGTGCATTTCGAGGCGAAGCGCATGGGCATCGCGCCCATGGCGGAGGCGGACATCCCGACCTGGCGCGAGGTGCTGGCGGATGCGCATCTCATCATCCCCATGGGCGTGCTCGCCTATCTGATGATGGAGCGCTGGTCCGGAAATTACGCGGCCTTCTGCGCCACCCTTGCCATGGTCGGCGTCGCCTTGCTGCGTCGCCGCACGCGCATGTCGCCGCGCGCCATCTTCAACAGCCTGCTGAATGCCGGGCTGACCATGGCGCCGCTGGCGGTGGCCATCGCCGGGGCAGGCATCGTTGTGTCGGCGTTGACGGCCACGGGCATGGTGGTGGCCTTCGGCGGCATCATCAAGGATCTGGCCGGCGGCTCGCTGCCCCTGCTGCTCATCCTGCTGGCGCTGACGGTGCTGGTGCTGGGCATGGGGCTGCCCACCACGCCCTCCTATATCATCGCCGCCGCCATCGGCGTGCCGCAGCTGGTGGCGATGGGGGTGGAGATGCTGCCGGCGCATCTGTTTATCTTCTATTTCGCGGTGCTGGCCGATGTGTCGCCGCCCGTGGCGGCGGCGGCCTTCGCCGCGGCCTCCATCGCCGGGGCCAAGCCCACCATCACAAGCCTGCATGCCACGCGCTTCGGCATCGCGGGATTCACCGTGGGCTTCGCCTTCATCTATGATCCCGGGATCATGATGCGGGGCAGCCTGACGGATATCCTCCTGGCGGTTGCCATCCAGGTCGGGGCGCTGGCGGCCATTACAGCCTCCTATGCCGGCTATTTCACCGCGCCGACCGGCCCGGTCCCGCGGCTGATGCTAGGCGCGGCGGGGCTGGTCGCGGCCTTCGTGCACGCGGTTCCCGGTCCGGGGCGGCTCGGGCTGGTGCTTGCGGCGATGGCGCTGGCCTGGGGGATGGGGCGCCTGGTGACGCCGGAGCGGCGCGTGGCGTAGAGGCGGCGGTGCGGGGCGTCAGCGCGTCCTGCAGGCGAAGTCGAGGTAATCGACCATGGCGGCTGCCGCGGGGGCGCCGGCGCCTGCCGGGTTCGGCAGTCGGATCGTGATGAGGGAAATCTGCCCGTGGCGGCCGGCCGGGAGGAAGACGCCTCCCGTGCGGAGCACCGCGAGGCTCGCCGGCACGCGCACCGCCTGCACGCGCACGCCGACCGGCGAAGGCGCGCGGTTCAGCATGGCGGAGCGGTACTCGACCGTGGAGTTGGCGCCTTCCGGCGTCACGACAGTGTAGACGGTGCTGAGTTCGAGGGCGCCGCAATGAAGCAGGATGGCCTCGGCCGGGCGGGGCGCGGCGATGGCCGGGAACAGGAGGCCGAGCGCCAGGGCTATGCGGCGCAGATCGGTTGAGAAAGTCATCCGCTATTCCACTCTGGGTTGTGCAAACCCTCTCACATCATTGCGGCATGATCCATAGCGCGGCGCCTATCACGCCGATCGGCGGCCCGCGGGAGTGCCGCGGGTCAGAAGGACACGCAGCCCCGGGCGAAGCTGGACAGCACGCTTTCCTGCCCGAAGCGCGTCCGGTAAGCGGAAACAAGAGGCGCCGTGCGGGCCGCCGCCTCCTCGGGAGAGGCATTCGGGATGACGAGCCAGAGGAGCTTCCCCGGCTCGCGGGCAATCACGCCATCGGCGCCCCGCCATTGTCCCTGGGTGTCATGGGTGGTGAGGCCGGAGGGAAAGCGCGGTGTCGCTTCCTCGGCCAGGAAGGCAGCCCAGTCGGCATCGGTCACCCGGAGGGCGCCGCCCTGGTTGCGGCCGAAGGCGAGGGTAGCGATCACCGCCGGCTCGGTTCCCGCTGGGCAGCGGGGTGGGGCGGCGCAGGCCGCCAGGAACAATGGCAGGAGCGCCGCCGCCCTCATGCTCCGGCGAGGACGACGACGCCGGCGCTGATAAGCAGGATCGCGAGGATCTTCTGCGTGCCCAGCCCCTCGCCGAAGAAGAAGTGCCCGACCAGCACGGCCACAACATAGGAAACGGCGGTGAAGGGAAGGGCGACCGACATCGGGATCTTGCGCAGGGCCACGATGTAGAGGAGCGCGGCCCCGCCATAGAGGCCGAGGCCGATGATGGTCTGCGGGCGGAAGAGCTGGGCAATGAAATTGCCCTCGCCCGTCGCGCCGCTCTTCAGCAGGACCTGGCCGACCATGGAGGTGAAGATGGCGGCGAGGAGGGTGAGCCAGTAGGCGTTCATGCCGCATCCTCGATGCGGGCCGGGCCGGCCGGGCGGGCCTGCACCACCTCCCGCACCACGCCTTGGGGCGTGCCATTGGCCGAGAGGAAGGCGCGGCCGACATATTCCCCGAGCACGCCGAGGATGAGGAACTGCACGCCGGAAATCAGCAGCGTAACCGTCATCGTCGAGGCCCAGCCGGAGGGGGTCTCGCCGGTCAACGCCTCCACGATGACGAACAGGGCGGCGAAGACGCCCAGCACACCCATCGCCAGGCCGGCGAAGACCGCCAGACGCACCGGCAGTAGCGAAAAGTTGGTGGCGAGGTTGAGCCAGAGGCGTACCAGGCGGCGCAGCGTGTAGTTGCTGCGGCCTTCCACGCGCTTGAGATGCAGCACCTCGATGGAATCGATGCGCTGGGTGACCTGCATGATCAGGCCGTCGATATAGGGATAGGGGCCGGAATAGCGCGTGATCTCGCGCACCACGAGGGCGGACATGCAGCGGAAGGAGGAGAGGTAGAGGCCCTTGGGCTTGTCGATCAGCAGGTCCGCCACGCCATTCGCGAAGCGGCTGCCAAGGTTGCGCCAGCCCTCATGCTCCTTCACCGCGTAGCGGGTATAGACCACGTCGAAGCCGCCGAGACGGGCGTGGTCATAGAGCTTCAGCACCTCCTCGGGCGGGTTCTGCAGGTCGTCATCCATGGTGATGACATAGCTGCCGCGCGCCACGCGAAGGCCGGACATGACCGCGTTGTGCTCGCCGAAGTTGCGGGCATGCTCAACATAGGTGAGGGGAACGGTCGCCTCGGCGGCAAGCCGGCGGCAGACCTCGCCGGAATTGTCGGGCGAGCCGTCATTCACCAGGACGATCTCGATCCCGCCCGCAGGCTTCAGGGCGGAGAGGGCGGCCACGAGGGTGCCGACCGTGGCAGCGCCCCGGTAGACCGGCACGACGATGGAAAGGCCGACTGTCTCGCCGGCCGTGCTGCTGGTGATGGGCGCCTGGGTGATCTCGGGGCGCATGGGGCGTGGTCCTCTAGGAACGGGTCGCTGTCAGCAGCACGGAGCCGCCGGCCGGAAAGGGGAAGGGGCTGCGGCGCTCGATTTCCGTCACGCCGTGCAGCAGGCGGTTCAGCCAGGGGGAGAAGTCCCCCACGTCGCTGGCATGGTCCTGTCCACGGGCCAGCACCTTGCGCTGCAGCACCATCAGGGGAAGGAGGAGGCTGTTCCAGTAGCGCGCCGAAATGTCGGAGAAGCCCGCCTCCCGCAGTAGCGCGGCCGCGTTGGCGGCGGTGTAGCGGCGGGCATTGTGGACCCGTATGTCATGCGCCGAGAAAAGCCAGGCGAAGGCCGGCAGATTCAGGATGAGGGTGCCGCCCGGGGCGATCACCCGGCGCAGCTCCGCGAGCGCGGCTTCCTGGTCCACCCCAGCATGGCAGATCACGTCCACCGACACCGCGGCGCCGAAGGCCGCATCCGGGAAGGGCAGGGCATTGATCGTCCCGCCCGTGATGGGGCGACCGGATTTGGCGGCGGCGCGGGCAGCGGCGCGTGGGTTGTAGTCCAGGCCGAAGGCCGGCCGTCCCGAGCTTTCGGCCAGGCGTGCCAGGAAGCCGCCCGTGCCGCATCCGGCATCCAGCACGGGCAGGCAAGCCAGCCCGGGCCGGGCCTGGAGCGCGCCGAGCAGGCGGGCATGGATGGCGCGGTACCACCACATCCCGTCCTCGGCGGCGTCCATCAGGGTGTATTCGGCGTCTTCCAAGGCTGGTTCCGGGCAGGAGCGCGGGCGCGGTTGGGCCGGCGTGACGAGCACGGGGTGGGCGGCGCCGGGGCAGCCTTGTTCTGGCAGGGGGCTGCGGCAGGGACAAGGCAGCTTCGCCCATCGCGTGCCTCAATCGTGGCAGAGAATGGTGTCTAACCCCGGTTTCCGCCGGGCGGCGGATTGCGCGGCGAAACCGCGCCACCCAGGATGCGCACGCAGAAACGCCAGGCATGAACGCTCCCCTTCCCACCTCGCCTGGGCCTGAGACGGCGGGCGCTTCCCATGGCGGGCTGCCGCCGCTGGACGGGCTCCTGGGTCCGCTGACCTATGGCAGCGGGCTGCGCGCGCGGCTGTGGCGCGCGGTGGCGCTGGTGCCGGCGGCGCTGTTCCTGCTGACCGTCCTCTCCCCGCCGCTGAACCACGACGTGGCGGCGGTGCTGAACTTCACGCAGCGCTGGATCTCGGGTGAAAGGCTGTACTCGCAGCTGATCGACGTGAACCCGCCGCTGATCTTCGTGCTCAACCTCATCCCGGGCTACCTGTCCGAATTCACGCCCCTGGATGGGGTGAGCTCGCTGCTCTTCTGCCTCGTGGCGCTGTGCGGGCTGTGCTGGTGGCTCTCGCTCCGTCTTCGGGAGGGCATGGCGGAGGGGCCGGTCGAATCCGCTGCCCTGGCCGCGCTGGTGCCGCTGGTCCTGGTGATGCCGGGCTATGATTTCGGCCAGCGCGAGGTGCTGATGGCGACGGTCGCCATTCCCTATGCGGTGCTGGCGGCGCGGCGCATGCAGGAGCTGCCGACCTCCAGGGCCATGACCTTCGGCGTCGCCTTCCTGGCGGCGCTGGGCTTCGCGCTGAAGCCGCATTTCCTGGGCGTGCCGCTGCTGGTGGAGGCGGCCGTCCTGTTGCGGCCGCTGGTGCCCGGGCGCTTCTCGGGGCCGGCCTGGCGGCGCGCCGCGGCGGGGCTGAAGGATCCGGTGCCCTGGACCATGGCGGCGATCTGGCTGCTCTATCTCGCCTCCATACCCGTCTTCTTTCCGGATTTCTTCGGCCATGTCGTGCCGCTGGTCTGGGAGTATTACATCGACCTCGGCGGTCTTTCGGCCTTCAGCACCCTGCTGACGGAGCAGATGGCGCCCGCCACGCTCCTGCTGGCCATGCTCTCCGCGCTCTGCCTGCTGCTGCGTTTCGGGCCGCTGGTCCTCGCGCTCTGGGCGGCGATGGGCGGGGCCTTCCTATCGGCCTGGGTGCAGCACAAGGGCTGGACCTATCATGTGGCACCGGTGCTGATGCTGGGCGGGCTGGCCGCGGGGGTGATGGCCGCGCGCTGGCTGGACGGCGCGCTGCCTGCCGGGCGGGCGCGGGCGGCGGCGCCGGCGCTTTCGGCGGCCATGGCGGCGCTGCTCTTCCTCGGCATGATCCGGGGCGGCGAGGCACCGCTGCGCGAGATCAATTTCGAGGATGGCAAGGGTGGGCGGCTGACAGCCTGGCTGCGCGAGCATGCCTGGAACGAGCGGCTGCTGATCCTCACCCCGGATATCTGGCCCATCTATCCGGCGCTGAACTACGCCCAGAGCCAGTCCACGCTGCGCTTCATGAATCTCTGGCTGCTCCAGGGCGTGAACCGCACATGCCCGGAGAATGGCGAGCGGTACCGCCAGCCCTGGGAGATGTCGCGGGCGGAGTTCTTCGTCTATCGCACGGTCGCGGAGGATTTCGCCGCGGCGCCGCCCTCCGCGGTGCTCGTCACCCGGCATGTCGGCATCCCCTGGTGCGGCAAGGAATTCGACTTCATCGAGTATTTCAGCCGCCACCCTCTCTTCGCCGAGGCATTCCGCAACTACCGTCAGATGGGTGAGATCGAGGGCTACAAGCTGTATATCCGCGCGGACTGAGGCGGCGGGCAGAGAGGGCGGGGCGGCGCATTGCAGACGGTTACGCTGGTCCTGATCCTGCTGCTCGTGGTGGTGGTGAGCGGCTGGGTGTCGCGGGCGCTTCCCTGGCCGGTGCCACGGCCGCTGGTGCAGATCGCGCTCGGCGCCATGGTGGGGCTGGCCGCGGATGTCCGGGTGGCCCTGGAGCCGGAGGTCTTCTTCCTTCTCTTCCTGCCGCCGCTGCTCTTCCTTGACGGGTGGCGCATTCCCAAGGAGGAGATGCTGCGGGACGCGCCGACGATCCTGGAGCTGGCCCTGGGGCTGGTCGTGTTCACCGTGCTCGGGATGGGCTATTTCATCCACTGGCTCATGCCGGCCATCCCCCTGCCGGTGGCCTTCGCCCTCGCTGCCATTCTCTCGCCCACCGATCCTATCGCGGTCTCCTCCATTGCCGCGCGCGTGCCGATCCCAAAGCGGCTGATGCATATCCTGGAGGGGGAGTCCCTCCTCAACGATGCCTCGGGCCTGGTCTGCTTCCGCTTCGCCGTGGCGGCGATGCTGACGGGCAGCTTCTCGCTGGGCGATGCGGCGCTGAGCTTCCTCTGGATTGCGCTGGGCGGCATCGCCATCGGGGTTCTCGTCTCCCTGGTGGTCACCCGGGGCAAGATCTGGCTCGCGCGCCGGATCGGGGAGGAGAGCGGGACGCAGATCCTGGTCAGCCTGCTGATCCCCTTCGGCTCCTATCTGCTGGCCGAGCATCTGCATTGCTCGGGCATCCTGGCCGCCGTCGCGGCCGGGATCACGATGAGCTTCGCCGAGGCGAGCGGCCCGTTGCTGGCGAACACCCGGCTTCAGCGGAGCACGGTCTGGGACACGATCCAGTTCGCGGCGAACGGCATCATCTTCGTCCTGCTGGGCGAGCAGCTGCCAGGGATCCTGGCCTGGGCATCGGAAACCGTGCGGATCACCGGGCATGACGATCCCTGGTGGCTGCTCGCCTATGTCGTGGCGATTAACCTGGCCCTGGCGGCGCTGCGCCTGCTCTGGGTCTGGGTTTCGCTGAACTTCACCCTGTTCCGGGCCAATCTGCGCGGCGAGGCCATGCGGCGACCGCATTGGCGGCTCGTGGTGGCCACCTCGGTGGCCGGTGTGCGCGGCGCCATCACCCTGGCCGGCATCCTTACCCTGCCCCTCGCCCTGGAGGACGGGACGCCCTTTCCGGCACGGGACCTCGCGATCCTGCTCGCCATGGGGGTGATCATCCTCTCCCTCGTCGTGGCGAATATCGGGCTGCCGCTGCTGCTGCGGGGCCTGGAGATGCCGGCGGAGGACTCTCACGTGGAGGAAGAGGATCGCGCCCGCATCGCCGCGGCGGAGGCGGCGATCGCGGCGGTGGAGCGGGCGCAGCACGCGCTCGCCGAGGGCCGGGGCGATGCCGATCTCTATGTTTCAGCGGCCGCGCGGATCATGGATTTCTACCGCTCCCGCATCGACCACCGGTCCGGCGACGGGGATGCCGTGGCGAATGCCCGGCGGACAGAGGCGGCGGAGAGGCTGATGCTGCTGGCGGCGCTGAAGGCGGAGCGCGGTGCGATCCTGGCCATGCGCCGCTCGCGCCGGATCCGCAGCGAAACCGCACATAGGCTGATGCGTGAGATCGACCTGCTCGAACTCCGCCATGATGGCTGAGGCGGAACCCGGCGCGGGTGTGGCGGATTGTGAGGGTGGCGCCCTGTCGTCCTCCCGCATTGCGGGTAAGCTGGCGGCAGGGGCGGCCCTTGGCGGGTAAGCCGCCGGGTCGATGGGGGAATGGATGGCGTTCGAGGAGTATGTCGGCCGCGAGGAGACGCGCGAGGACCGCGCCGATCCAAGGCTGGCCGAAGGCCTTGCGGCCACGCTGGGGCGCCCTCTCCAGGGCGAGGCCTGGCCCGCCCTGTGGCACTGGATGCTGTTCCAGGACTGGCGGATGCCGGACGGGCTGGGGCCGGACGGGCACCCGCGCCGGGGCGGCTTCCTGCCGCCTGTTTATGACCTGCCCCGCCGCATGTGGGCCGGCGGGCGCGTGGCCTTCCATGCGCCGGTCCGCACCGGGGATGCGGTGCGGCGGGTCAGCACCATCCGCTCCGTGAAGGAGAAGGCCGGCGGCTCCGGGCGGCTGGTCTTCGTGACCGTGGCCCATGTGCTGCATGGCCCGGGCGGCGTGCTGGTCGAGGAGGAGCAGGACATCGTCTACCGCGGTGCCGAGGGGGCGGCCGTGAAGGATGCGCCGCCTGCCCCGGCCTGGGAGGGGGCGCTGGAGGCCTCGCTGGTGCCGGACCCGGTGATGCTGTTCCGCTACTCCGCCCTGACCGGGAACGGGCACCGCATCCATTACGACCACCCCTATGTGACCGGGGAGGAGGGGTATCCCGGGCTGGTGGTGCACGGGCCGCTGCAGGCGACGCTGCTGGCGCGGCATGCGCTGGACCTCGCCGGGCCCGGCGCGGCGCTGGCGCGCTTCGCCTATCGCGGCAAGCGGCCCTGCTTTGACGGGCGGCGCCTCACCCTCTTGGGGCAACGGGACGCGGCGGGCGTGATCCGGCTGGAGACGCGGGACGAGACAGGCGCGACCTGCCAGGAAGCTGAGGCCATTCTTGTCTGACCACCAAACCAGGGGGTCGGCGGCGGTGTCGCCGGCCCCTGCTTCCGCTGCCTCAGCATCCACCACGGAACGGCCGGACGAGGCGCTCCGCGGCATCGGCCTGATCGCCCTGGGCTTCTGCATCGTCACCGTTTCGGACGCGGCGGTGAAATGGGTGCTGCCGGAGATCGGCGTCGCGATGGCGATGATCCTGCGCGGCACGATCGGCGCCTTCGTGGTGCTGGCCCTGGCGGGTGGGCTGCGCGCGCCGCCGCGGATCCGGCCGGTGAACGGGCGGCTGGTGGTGGCCCGCAGCCTGCTGCACTGCGCCGTGACCGTGACCTTCTACTTCGCCTGGTTCCGCGGCATGCCGCTGGCGGACAGCTACGCGGTGGCGGCGGTCTCGCCCCTGGCCATGACGATACTGGCCATTCCCCTCTTGGGCGAAACAGTGGGCTGGCGGCGCTGGCTCTCCACGCTGGTCGGGTTCCTCGGCGTAATGGTGATGGTGCGGCCGGGCGGGGATCTCTGGCGCTGGGAGGCGGCGGTGCTCCTGGGCGGCGTCATCGTCATGGCCGTGACGCGGATCTGGATGCGCCTGCTGGCCCGCACGGACCGGCCGGCGACGGTTACCTTCTGGCTCATGGTGGCGCATGTGCCCTTCGGCTTTGCCATGCTGCCCTTCTTCCCGCCGGTGGGCTGGCCCTCCTGGGGCGGGGTGGTCGCGATCATCCTGCTGGGGATGGGGAACGGGGCGGCGCATTTCCTCTTCGCGCGCGCCTTCGCGCTGGCGCCGGTGGGGCTGCTGGCGCCCTTCGAGTATTCCACCCTTGTCATGGGCACGGTGGTGGGGGTGCTCGTCTGGGGTGATGTGCCGGCCTGGACGACCCTGGCCGGCGCCGCGATCGTGGTGGCGGCGGGGCTGTACAACCTGCACCGGGCGCGGGTGCGGGCCCGTGAGTCCGCCGGGGAAGCGGGCTGATGCCGCTGCGCCACGATCTCCGGCGGGGGGCGCTGCTGATGCTGGGCGCCACGGCCTCCTTCGCGCTGATGGGCGTCTTCGTGAAGACGCTGAGCGCGCGCTACAACTTCCTGGAGCTGATGTTCTTTCGGAACCTGCTCTCCCTCCCCATCGTGCTTGCCGCCGGCATGCGGTCCGGGGCGCTGCTGCGCACGCGGCGCTTCGGCGGCCATGTGGTGCGCGCCACGTCGGGGCTGATGGGAATGGGCTGCGCCTTCTTCGCGCTGACCCTGCTGCCGCTCGCCGAGCAGACGGCGCTGAACTACACGCAGCCGCTCTTCGTCATCCTGCTGGCCATTCCCTGGCTGGGCGAGCGCCCGGGGCGGGCGCGCTGGGCGGCGGTGGTGACCGGCTTCCTCGGGGTGCTGGTGATCGCGGCGGGGCAGGGGGCGGGCGGCGCCGGCCTGTCCCAGTCCCTGCTGCTGGGCTGCGCGGTGGGGGTGATGGGCGGGTTCTTCGGCGCACTGTCCACCATGCTCGTGCGCCAGCTCTCCGCCACAGAGGCGAGCACCACCATCGTGCTCTGGCAGGCACTGCTGATGACGGCGATGATCGGGCTGTTCCTACCCTTTGTCTGGGTGACGCCGAGCTGGGGCGATCTGGGACTGCTGGTGGTGATGGGGCTGATCGGCGGCGTGGGCCAGGTGCTGAACACCGAGGCCTTCGCCAGCGCCCAGGTCTCCTCCCTCGGGCCCTATTCCTATACGGGGCTTCTCTGGGCGGCGCTGCTGGGCTGGCTGGTCTGGGGCGAGGCGCCGGGTGTGGCCATGCTGGCGGGCAGCTTGCTGATCGTCGGCGCGGGAATCATCGTGTTGCGAAGCGAGTTCCGGGGGAGGAAGGCATGAGCCCAGAGTTCCGGCGGGATGACGCGCTGGCGCCGGACGTGGTGGAATGGGTGGCGCCGGGCATCCGGCGCATCCTCTGCGCCAATCCCGGGCCTTTCACCTGGCGCGGCACCAACACCTATCTGATCGGGCGCGGCGACGTGGCGGTGCTGGATCCCGGACCGGCGGACGAGGCGCATCGCGCGGCCATCCTGGCGGCGGTGGCGGGGGAGCGGGTGAGGCACATCCTCGTCTCCCATACGCACCGGGACCATTCGCCCGGCGCGGCGCCGCTGGCCGCGGCGACCGGCGCGGAGATGCTGGGCTTCGGGCCGCATCTGACCCCTGCCGCGGAGGGCGAGGGCGGAGACCATGACTTCCTGCCGGACCGGCGCCTGTCCGATGGCGAGGCGGTGGAGGGAGATGGCTGGCGGCTCATCGCGCTGCACACGCCCGGCCATTGCGCCAATCATCTCTGCTTCGCGCTGGAAGCCGACCCGGCGCTGGCGCCGGCGGGCGTGCTGTTCAGCGCGGATCATGTGATGGCCTGGTCCACCAGCGTCGTCTCCCCGCCGGATGGCGACATGGCCGACTATATGCGGTCCCTGGAGCGTGTGGCGGCACGGGGGGATCGGCTGCTTCTGCCGGGGCATGGGCCGGCGCATGACGATCCCGCCCCCTTCATCGCGGCGCTGCTGGCGCATCGGCGGGAAAGGGAGGCGCGGGTGCTGGAGGCGCTTCGGGCGGCGGATCGGCCCGTTCATGCCGCCGAGCTGGTCCCGCCGGTGTACGGACCGGTGCTGGAGCAGCGGCTCGTGCCGGCCGCGGCGCGGAGCCTTCTGGCGCATCTTCTGAAGCTGACGGCGGACGGGAAGGCCACGCCCGAGGGGGATGGCTTTCGGGCGCTATAGCGGGCGGCAGGGAGCCTGACTGTTGCGTGGGGCCCGCGGATCGCTTTGCTGCCCGGGCCCATCAATCCTCTTGACCTTCCCATAGTGGAAGGCCCCAGCAATGGCGCCGGGCTGTTGAGGAAATCCGCCGTGGCGAGGAGCTTTGGCGTGGTCGGCAGGATGGTCGCGGGCTTGCTCGCGCTGGTCCTGCTCGCGCTACCCAATCCGATCGCCCGGCATGGCTGGGCGGCCACCGCGCCGCATCATGCCCATGCCGAGCTTTGCCCCGGGGCTGCGGCGACGCATGGCGGCCATCAGCATGCGATGCCGCAGACGCAGCATGAGCATGCCGAGTGCGGCGGCGCCGTTGCGGGCAGCAGCCTGGGCTGCTGCGTCCCTGGGGCGTGTCCTCTCGGCGTGCCGGCGCTTCCTTCGGTTGATCCTGGGCCGGAGCCCTCGGCGGGAGAGAGGATCCACGCCTCTGCCGAGCCGATGCGCCGCCAACTCGGGATCGAGGTTCTTCCATCCCTTCCGCCACCCCGATCCATGGCCTGACCGGGCCTCGGCCCGGTCCACGCCCGCGGGATCATCGCCCCGGCGCCACCATCGTTTTCAGGAATCAATGCCCCTTCCAGGGGCGCGGCAGCACCTTGGGCCATGGCACGGATGCTGGCCAGGCGTTGCGGCATGAGTGACGGGATCGGAAGAATGTCCTCCATCATCACCACTCCGGCGGTTCGCGGAAGCATGGCGGGAGCATGGCGGCTCCGGCTGGCCATCACCGCGGGTGTCGCGGCAGCCGCTGTTCTCACCGCCACTCCCTCCTGGGCCCTCGTCGGCGAGGGGGAGGGCGAAGGCGCCGCACCCGTGGTTTCCCGCTCCTACAGCGTCGTGCGGCCGGAGAAGCTGGCAGCAGCGGTGAAGGCCGACCAGGACTATGTGGCTGGCATGCGGGCGCATCACGCGGGCGCCCTGACCATGTCGCAGGAGTACCTGGCGGCCCCGGATGCCAGCAGCCCGGCGCTGAAGGAACTGGCGCGCGCCATCATGCACAACCAGCGCTACGAGATCGCCGTGCTGGACGAGGTGGGTCGCCGTGTCGGCCAGGAGGCCACGGTGGTGAATCTCGGCTTCGCCCGCTTTGCGCTGCAGCCCGCCGCTTCCGAGGGGCTGGCGCAGCAGCTCCGGTATTCCAGGTATCCCGTGCCAGGCTTCCTGACCCCGATCCAGCGGGCCGACGCACCCGTGACCGAGCGGGATGTCCAGTTCGCCAAGGCGATGACAATCCACCACCAGGGCGCGCTCGACATGGCCGCCGCCTATCAGGCGGACCCGAATGCGCGGAACAGCTTTCTCGGCCTCATGAACGTGGACATCGTCACGGACCAGGCCCAGGAGATTGCGCTGATGCGGCGCGTGATCGCGGCCTATCCGGGCAACCCGGACGCGGTGCATGTTCCCGCTTCCATGATCCACGGCATGGAGGGCATGTCCCATGGTGGGCATGGAGCGCATGGTGCGGCGCCCTTCGCCACGCCGCCGGCTGGCCATGCCGGGCATGAGCCGGCCCATCATGGGCATGGGGCGGGGCAGATGGGGCAGGCGCCTCATCACCCCACGGGCGGGGCGAGCCCGTCCGCCGACGGCCCGCGCCGCAGGCAGGGCGCCAGGCATGGCGATCATGGTGCCGGCCATTCCGGGCACCGCCGGAGCCAGGGGAGCCATGGTGCAAGCCATGCGGAACATGGTGCTGGGGGCAGGGAGCCTGGCGCGGGTCGCACAGCGCATGGGCCGCGCGGAGCAGGTCACGCAGGGCATGCCGGGCACCATGGCAGCCATGGTGCTGGCCATCAGGGCCATGGCATGGCAACGCCGGCCAGCGGGCAGCACCGGCACTGACGGAATGGCCCGGCGCTCCCGGCTGCCGGGCCTTCCCCGAAGCTCCCGGATGAAATCGCGCGCAGAGCTGCACCTTGCTGCCTGGAACCGGCTTCGGCTGACCCCGCCGCTATCGGCCTCTCGTCCCGGCGCCGGGGCCAGGTTGCGACGTTCCATCTTGCTGGAGGCGGTGATCGCCCTGCTCGTGCTTCTTGCGGCGGCGGAGATGGTTTCGTCCTCGCCGGACGAGGCGCTGCGCCCGGAGCGTTGACACGGAGGCGCTGAGATGGCGGCGCAACGCGGTCGCGGCATGGCCGTTTAAAGCGGATGATCTTCCCTTGCTGGTATCTCCGAGGCTGGCATCTCCGGGCAGCGCGCCGTTGATGGCGAAGCCCGGCCCAAGCGCCTCCCTCGCGCGGCCGATCAAGAACGCGATCACGTCCCGGGTGGTGGCGCTGTTCAATGACCGGGCGCGTGGCGAGAAGCCCGTCGCGCGGCGGCCGGACGGGCTTTTCGGTCCGGCTTCGGTCGCCTGGCGCGTGCACGGGGATGTCGCGACCATGATGGTCGGGGGCGTGGCCGGGCTGCTGCTGCAGATGCTGCACCCCGCCGTGCTGGCGGGGGTCTGGGACCATTCCAACTTCCGCGCGGACATGCATGGGCGGCTACGGCGCACCGCACGCTTCATCGCCCTGACGACCTATGGCGGCCGGGAGGAGGCGGAGGCCGTGATCGCGCGGGTGCGTGGCATCCATGACCGGGTGCGCGGCACCCTGCCGGAGGGAACGCCCTATTCCGCCAACGATCCGGCGCTGCTGGCCTGGGTGCATGTGACGGAGGCGGTCAGCTTCCTGGATGCCTGGATCCGCTATGCGGAACCGCGGATGAGCCGTGCCGACCAGGACCGGTATTTCGCGGAGATGGCACGGATGGGGGAGGCACTCGGCGCCGATCCGGTACCACGGAACCGCGCCGAGGCGGAGCGGCTGATCGCCGCGATGCGCCCGGCGCTCCGCTGCGATTCACGCACGCGAGAGGTGGCGCGGCTGGTGCTGGGACAGAAGGCGCTGAACGCGGCAACCGAGCCCCTGCAGGTTCTCACGCTGCAGGCTGGGGTGGAGTTGCTGCCGGATTGGGCGCGGCGGATGCACGGCCTTCCCGCGCCGGTGTTCAGCCGGCCCCTGATCCGCGCCGGCACGCTCGGCATCGCCCGGACCTTGCGCTGGGCCTTCGCGCGCGGGCCGGAGGCGGGCGCCTCAGGCGACTGATTCGCGCTCCGGTGCGGCCACCCGCCCTGGCTGGCTAACCCTTTCGAGACGGCGCGTGTCCCGCCCCTGGTACCAGATCAGCGGCCGGCGCTGCCGTTCTGCCTCTGGCAGGGCCATGAGATCCCGGAACTCGCCCAGCACCTTGGCGGTGATCGGGGCCAGCTCATGGGGCGGGGTTTCGGTGATGGGGTAGAAGTCCAGGTGCTCCAGCTCGCCTGAGCCGGCCAGGCTGCCGGTCGCCAGTTCCGCCGGGGCGAAGAGGAAGCGGGCGTTGAAGCGGACCGGGCTCATCGCCGGGGTAAGGGCGCGGCAGAGATAGCGGAGCGGCGCGAGGTCGGCCCGCAGGCGCCCCGCTTCCAACTGCCCGAGAACGAGGCCGGTCTCCTCCTCCAGTTCCCGGATGGCGGCGATCCCGATGGCGCGGGCCAGGCGCGGGGCGGCGCGCAGCTCAAGGCAGCGGCGTGTCTGCGGGTCCAGCTCGGAGGCGGCTGGGGCGGTGCGGTCCTCCCGGTCCACGCGGCCGCCGGGGAAGACCAGGCGGCTGGGCATGAAGCGGTGCTTCGCGCTGCGCACCCCCATCAGCACTTCCAGGCCCCTGGGTCCCTCGCGCCAGAGAAGGAGCGTGGCGGCATCCCGCGGGCGGGCGGGCTTCTCCGGGCGGGCTTCGCCGGTGGCTGTGAAATCCGTCGGGCGCATTGGTGTGGGCATGGCGCCTCCTCTCGGCCGGTGTTGCGGCGCTTATAGGGCAGCGGAACCCCTTGGGCCCCAGCCGGGCCCATTGTGCCCCCGGCCTTCGGCGGCGGCCAGAGAGGCGGGGCGCGGCCGTTGTCCTAACCGAGAATCGCTCTCAACACCTTGTTTTCCGTGGTCACGGGGCTGTGGGCGCCTTGACAGTCGGGGGGCGGAGACGCATTTCCCGGCCATACCGGACCGCTGTGGTCTGGTATCCCCCTCAGCGGTCGGAATTCCCGTGCTGCGATTGTCGAAACTGGCGGATTACGCCGTCGTCCTCCTCGCCCGGCTCGGGCGGGAGGGCGGGCTGCATACCGTCCCATCCCTCGCCGTGGCGACCGGCATCGCCGAGCCGACGGTCGCGAAGGTGCTCCGCGCCCTCTCTCAGGGTGGGCTGGTGGAAGCGCAGCGTGGCGCCCGGGGCGGGCACCGGCTTGCGCGGCCCGTTTCGGAGATCCCGCTTTCCGAGGTGATCGTGGTGATGGATGGCCCGATCGCGCTGACGGCCTGCGTCGATGGCGCGAGCGGCGGCTGTGAGTCCGAACACCACTGCGCCGTGCGCGGCCGGTGGGACCCGGTGAACGAGGCCGTCCGCACCGCGCTCTCCACCATCAGCATCGCCGACCTGGCGCGGCCTTCCTGCAGCGAACTGCACCGCGCACCCGTTCTTCCCCCTGCTGCCCATGGGGCGGCCTCCGTGGCCGCCGAATAAGGGACCCCGTCATGCCCGCCGTCGAAGAGACCATCGATACCGTCCGGGACGCCACACAGGGCGCCTATAAGTGGGGTTTCGAGACCGATATCGAGATGGAGTTCGCCCCCAAGGGGCTGAACGAGGACATCGTCCGCTTCATCTCCGCCAAGAAGAACGAGCCGCAATGGCTGCTCGACTGGCGCCTGCGTGCCTTCGAGGCGTGGAAGGGCATGGAGGAGCCGCGCTGGCCCGCCGTGACCTATCCGCCGATCGACTACCAGGATGCCTATTACTACGCCGCGCCGAAGAAGAAGGTCGGTCCGAAGTCGCTGGACGAGGTCGATCCGGAGCTGCTGAAGACCTATGCCAAGCTTGGTATCCCGCTGAAGGAGCAGGCGATCCTGGCCGGCGTCGAGGGCGCGGGCGAGGTGCCGGCCGATGGCGCGCGCATGCCCGTGGCCGTGGACGCGGTGTTCGACAGCGTTTCCGTCGCGACCACCTACAAGGAGCGGCTGGAGAAGGAAGGCATCATCTTCTGCGCCATCTCCGAGGCGGTGCAGAACCATCCGGAGCTGGTGAAGAAGTATCTGGGCACGGTGGTGCCGCACACGGACAACTTCTTCGCGGCGCTGAACAGCGCGGTCTTCACGGATGGCAGCTTCGTCTACATCCCCAAGGGCGTGCGCTGCCCGATGGAGCTGTCCACCTATTTCCGCATCAACGCGAAGAGCACGGGCCAGTTCGAGCGGACGCTGATCATCGCCGATGAGGGCGCGACCGTGTCCTACCTCGAGGGCTGCACGGCACCGCAGCGCGACGAGAACCAGCTGCACGCGGCGGTGGTGGAGCTGGTCGCGCTCGATGACGCCTCGATCAAGTACAGCACGGTGCAGAACTGGTACCCGGGCGACGAGAACGGGAAGGGCGGCATCTACAACTTCGTCACGAAGCGTGCCGCCTGCCGCGGCAAGCGGAGCAAGGTGAGCTGGACGCAGGTGGAGACGGGTTCCGCCATCACCTGGAAGTACCCGTCCTGCATCCTGCAGGGCGAGGACTCGGTGGGCGAGTTCTACTCTGTTGCCATCACCAACAACCATCAGCAGGCCGATACCGGCACCAAGATGATCCATCTTGGGAAGGGCACGCGCAGCACCATCGTCTCGAAGGGCATTTCGGCCGGCAAGGGCCAGAACACCTATCGCGGCCTGGTGCGGATCAGCCCGAAGGCTTCGGGGGCGCGCAACTTCACCCAGTGCGACAGCCTGCTGATCGGCGATCTCTGCGGCGCGCATACCGTGCCCTATATCGAGAATCGCTGCATGACGGCGAAGGTGGAGCACGAGGCGACCACGAGCCGCATCGCGGAGGACCAGCTCTTCTACTGCCGGCAGCGCGGGCTGTCGCAGGAGGATGCGGTGGGCCTGATCGTGAACGGCTTCTGCCGCGAGGTGCTGAAGGAACTTCCTATGGAATTCGCGGTCGAAGCACAGAAGCTGCTTCAGATCAGCCTTGAAGGGAGCGTCGGCTGATATGCTGCGCATCGAGAATCTGACCGCCGAGGTCGAGGGCAAGCCGATCCTCAAGGGCGTGACCCTGGAGATCCCGGATGGCGAGGTGCATGCCATCATGGGGCCGAACGGCGCCGGCAAGTCCACGCTTTCCTACGCGCTTTCCGGGCGCGAGGGCTATGAGATCACCGGCGGCTCCGTGCTGCTGAACGGCCAGGACCTGCTGGAGATGGAGCCCGAGGAGCGTGCGGCCGCCGGCCTGTTTCTCGCCTTCCAGTATCCGGTAGAGCTGCCGGGCGTCGGCAACGCGAACTTCCTGCGCACCGCGCTGAACGCCATCCGCCGCACGCGCGGCGAGGCGGAGGTGGATGCGATGCAGTTCCTGAAGCTGGCGCGCGCCCGCATGAAGGAGCTCTCCATGCCCGAGGACATGCTGAAGCGCGGCGTGAATGTCGGCTTCTCCGGTGGCGAGAAGAAGCGGAACGAGATCCTCCAGATGGCGCTGCTCCAGCCGAAGATCGCCATTCTGGACGAGACGGATAGCGGCCTGGACATCGACGCGCTGAAGATCGTGGCCGATGGCGTGAATGCCATGCGCGGCCCGGCCTTCTCCGCCCTGGTGATCACCCACTACCAGCGCCTGCTGAACCACATCGTGCCGGACCGGGTGCATGTGCTGGCCGATGGCCGCATCGTGGCTTCGGGCGGGCCGGAGCTGGCGCAGCGGCTTGAGGCCGAGGGCTATGCCGGCGTGCTGGAAGAAGCCGCCTGAGGGATATGAGATGAACAGCGTGACCCCTTCCGGCAACGCGGCGGCCTTCGTGCACCGCTATGCCGGGCTGGCCGGGCGCCTGCCGGGGGCTTCCATCCCCGAGATCCGCAAGCTGCGCGAAGCCGCGGCCGAGACGCTGGTGGCGGGCGGCCTGCCCAGCCGCCGCGTGGAGGCCTGGCGCTACACCGACCTCACCCCGATGCTGCGCGCCGAGTTCCGCGAGGCGCTGACGGCGGTGGACGAGGCCGTGGAGCTGCCGGCCAAGCGGGCGGAGCGCCGCGCCGTCTTCGTCGATGGTCGCTTCCGCGCCGATCTCTCGGATCTGGATGGCCTCGTCGCGGGCTCGCTGGCCGAGGTGATCGAGACGGTGGCGGGACGCCTCAACAGCATCGCCTCCGCTTCCCAGCCCATGGTCACCCTGAACACCCTTCTCTTCGAGGACGGGCTGGTGCTGGAGGTGCCGGAGGGCACGGATGCCGGGCGGCTGGAACTGCTCTCCGTGGCATCCGGCGAAACCGCGAGCACCCTCCATCCGCGGCACCTGATCCGGCTGGGCCGCGGCGCGCAGCTGGTGCTGCTCGAGACGGCGCTTTCGGCGACCGGCGCACGGCACCTGCACAACCCGGTCTTCGAGATCGAGGTGGCCGAGGAGGCCAGGATCACCCATGTCCGCGTGCAGCGCGAGGCGGAGAGTGCCTATCACCTGGCGCATCTCGGCGTGCGCGTGGCCGAGGGCGGCGTCTATGACGGGTTCGTCCTGAATGCGGGCGGGCGGATCAGCCGCAGCGAAACGCATCTGGCGCTCAACGGCCCGAACGCGACCGCGCATCTGAACGGCGCGCAGCTCGTGGCCGAGGGACAGCTGGCCGACACCACGACGGCGCTGGACCATGCGGCGCCGAACTGCGCTTCGCGCCAGACTGTGAAGACGGTGCTGGCCGGACGTTCCCGCGGCGTGTTCCAGGGCAAGATCCTGGTGCGGCGCGAGGCGCAGAAGACCGATGGCTACCAGATGAACCAGGCGCTGCTGCTTTCGGAGGAAGCCGAGATCGACAGCAAGCCGCAGCTGGAGATCTACGCCGACGACGTGAAGTGCAGCCACGGCGCGACCGCCGGTGCGCTGGACGAGAACAGCCTGTTCTATCTCCGCTCCCGCGGCATTCCGGCGGGCGAGGCCCGCGCCATGCTGGTGCGCGCCTTCCTCCAGGAGGCGGTGGAGATCGTCGAGGACGAGCCGGCGCGCGAGGCGCTGGAGGAGGCGGTTTCCGCCTGGTGGGCCCAGCACGGGGAAGCTGCGTGATGGACGGCACCGTGCGCCCCTCTTCTGCCCTGGCCTTCGACGTGCGGCGCGTGCGGCAGGATTTCCCGATCCTGTCTACCACGGTGCATGGCAAGCCACTGGTCTTCCTGGATTCCGGGGCCTCGGCGCAGAAGCCGCGCGCGGTGCTGGATGCGATGCTCCGGATGATGGAGACGAGCTATGCCAATGTGCATCGCGGTGCCTATCACCTGAGCGAGGCCTCCACCGCAGCCTATGAGGCGGCGCGGGAGGCGGTGGCGCGTTTCCTGAACGCGCGCGACGTGCGGGAGGTGGTGTTCACCACCAACTCCACCGCGGCCATCAACCTCGTTGCCCATTCCTATGGGCGCGGGGTGCTGAAGCCGGGCCAAGCTGTCGTGGTGACCGAGATGGAGCACCACGCCAATTTCGTGCCCTGGCAGATGCTGGCCCAGGCGCATGGGATCGAGCTGCGCATCGCCGACGTGACGGATGCGGGCGAGCTGGACATGGCGGACCTGGAGGCCAAGCTGGCCGATGGGAAGGTCGGGCTGGTTGCGGTCACCCATATGTCCAATGTTCTGGGCACCGTGACGCCGGCGGCCCGGATCGCGGCGCTGGCGCATGCCAATGGCGCGAAGGTGCTGTTTGACGGATCCCAGGCCGTGGTGCACCGGCGGGTGGATGTGCAGGCGCTGGAGGCGGATTTTTACGTCTTCACCGGGCACAAGCTCTACGGCCCCACCGGCATCGGCGTGCTCTGGGGCCGGATGGAGCTGCTGGACGCGATGCCGCCATTCCTGGGCGGCGGCGACATGATTTCCGAGGTGACGCGCGAGGGCTTCCGGCCCGCGCCGGTGCCAGCCAAGTTCGAGGCCGGCACACCGCCTATCGTGGAGGCGGTCGGGCTGCATGCGGCGATCGACTATGTGAGCGCCATCGGGATGGATGCCATCGAGGCGCATGAGCGCGCGCTGGTGGACCAGGCCATGGCGAAGCTCTCGGCCATCGAGGATCTCACGCTGATCGGGCGTGCGCAGGACCGGGGCGGGGTGTTCTCCTTCGCCCTCGGCAATGCCCATGCCCATGATCTTTCCACCCTGCTGGACCGGGTGGGCATCGCTGTCCGGGCCGGGCGGCATTGCGCCGAGCCGCTGCATGTCCGGATCGGGCATGACAGCACCTGCCGCGCCTCCTTCGGCCTCTACACGACGCATGAGGAAGTCGATTTCCTGGCGGAGGCACTGGCCTCGGCGCGGAGGTTCTTCACCTGATGTTCGATGATCTGCGCGATCTCTACCAGGAGGTGATCCTGGATCACGGGCGCAAGCCGCGGAACTTCCGGCGGCTGGAAGCGCCCGACCTGAACGCACGCGGGGACAACCCGATGTGCGGCGATCGGATGGAACTGTTCCTGGGGATGGAGGGCGATCGCATTGCCGACGCGGCCTTCCAGGGCCGGGGCTGCGCGATTTCCATGGCCAGTGCTTCGCTCATGACCGAGACGGTCAAGGGCAAGACGACCGCGGAAGCGCGGGAGATGGCCGCCAGGTTCCGCGAGATGGCCATGACGGGCACCTGCCCCGAATGCGGCGGCGCGCTGGAGGAGGACATGGACCGTCTCCAGGCCCTTTCCGGCGTGCATGAGTTTCCCAGCCGCGTGAAATGCGCGACGCTGGCCTGGCACACCCTCAACACCGCCCTTGATGGCGGGAAGGAGGCTTCAAGTGAATGAGCCCGTTGCGCAGGCCCAGGAGGGCGCGACGCATGAGGCCTGGTCCCCGGACGGGCCGATCGCGCCCTCGCGGGTGAGCGAGGTCGCGGTGCTCGATGCGCTGAAGACCGTGTTCGACCCGGAGATCCCGGTCGATATTTACGAGCTCGGGCTGATCTATGCCGTCGAGGTCGAGGATGATGGCGCGGTGAGGGTGGACATGACCCTGACCACTCCGTCCTGCCCCTCGGCCCAGGAGCTGCCGGCCCAGGTGGAGCAGGCGGTGAAGGGGGTGCAGAACGTCACCTCGGTGAAGGTCGAGGTGGTGTGGGATCCGCCCTGGGATCCGTCCCGCATGAGCGAGGACGCCAAGCTCGCTCTCAACATGTACTGATGGAGGGCGTCATGAGCACGACCACCACGGATACTCCGAAGCCGCGCCGGGCGCTGCCACCGCTGATGTCGCTGTCCGACACGGCGGCGGAGAGGCTGCGCGCGCTCTACGCGAAGGGAGACGGGAAGCTGCTGCGCATCTCCGTCTCCACCAAGGGCTGCTCCGGCATGTCCTACCAGATGGACTGGGTGGATGCGGCCGGGCCAGGCGACGAGGTCGTGAACGACAAGGGCCTGATCGTGCTGGTGGACCGCAAGGCCACGCTGTTCCTGATCGGGACGGTGATGGATTACGAGCGGAAGGCGATGTCCGCCGGCTTCACCTTCACCAACCCGAACGAGAAGGGCCGCTGCGGCTGCGGCGAGAGCTTCCACATCTGACATGGGTTCCCGCGGCGCCAGGGCGCCGCGGGATGCCCGCGCTCAGATGACGCTCGACCACTCCGCCGGAACCAGGCGGTAGCCGTTCCCTTCCTTCACCACCGTGCCATTCGCGGGGAAGGGCCAGTGATAGGCCACGCAGCGGATGCGGTCCGCCGCCACCCGGTCGAAGATGCGGCGGCGTGAGGCTTCGGCCTGCGCCGGATCCATGTCGAAGATCACGTGCCAGCCGGGATTGGTGAGGTTGATTTCCGGGCGGCTGGTCAGGTCGCCCAGGATCATGGCCTGCGCGTCGCCATCGGACAGGTGGTAGGAGCTGTGGCCGGGCGTGTGGCCCGTCGTTTCCGTGAGGCGCAGGCCGGGCAGGATCTCGGCATTGTCCGCCACGCGCTCCACGCGGCTCTCATAGGGGGCGAAGCGGCGCCTCACATTGGCGAAGGCGGGGCGCATGGCTTCCGGCGCGCGGCTGGCCTGGCCCTCATCCATCCAGAAAGCCCATTCCTTCTCCGGCACCACGATGCGGGCCCGCGGGAAGGCGGCGTTGCCCGAGCCGTCCAGCAACCCACCGATATGGTCGCCATGGAAGTGGGTAAAGGCGACGATATCGATGGAGGCCGGGTCGATCCCGGCGGCCGACAGATTGGCCGGCATCTGCCCCACGCGGCTGTCCGCGGCGGTCTGCGGGCCATTGCCGGTGTCGAACATCACCGTGCCCCGGGGCGTGCGGACCACGGGGACGGTGAAGGGATTCACCAGCTGCGCCGGGTTCAGCCCCTGCGCGCGCATGGAGGCCGCCACCTCCTCCGCCGAGGCGTTGCGGACGAAGCCCTGGGTGGGGTTCGGCCGGACGGCCTGGCCATCATGCACCATGGTGACGAGGTGCTGGCCGACGCGGAAGCGGTAGTAGCCGGGCACCTGTTGCTGGGCAGGCTGCCCGGCGGCAGCAGGGGCGGGGGCCTGCTGCGCCCTGGCCTCGCTGGCGGCGAGGAGGGCAGGGGCTGCCAGGCCGGCAGCCAGCATCTCACGTCGTTGCATTGGTCCGTTCCCTTCGGGATCGGAGAAGAGTTCTGAACTTCCCGCCAGAGTTCAAGAGCCGCGTGAAAGTGTCACGACGGCTTCAACCTGGGAGGACCAGAGGAACTGGTCCACGGCCACGGCCCGCTCGATCCGCCAGCCCGGCGCGCGGGCGAAGACGCCGAGGTCCCGGGCCAGGGCGGCCGGGTTGCAGGAGACATAGATCACCCGTGGAATGGTGGAGCGGGCGAGAATGGCGGCCTGTTCCGCCGCGCCGGCGAAGGGGGGGTCCAGCACCAGGGCGGCGGCGCCGTTCAGTTCCGGCGGGAGAAGCGGCTGGCGCACCAGGTCCCGGCGCGTCGCCTTCACGCGGGCGCCGGCCCGCCCGGCAGCGCTGGCCAGGGCCGCGGCCGCATCGGGGGCGCCCTCATACGCCTCCACGCGCCCGCGGACGGCCAGGGGAAAGGTGAGGGTGCCGAGCCCGGCATGCAGCTCGATGATGCGGGGCTTGCCCGGCATGCGCCGGGGCAGTCCTTCGAGGACGGCGGCAACAATCGCGGCCTCGCCCTGCGGCGTGGCCTGGAGGAAGGCGCCGGGGGCAGGCACCACCGGCACGCCGGAAAGGGTAACAGCGACAGGGCCGAGCTGGGCGGCCATTTCCGGCGTTTCGCGCGTGCCCTCCCGGGACCAGGCGATGCGCGGGATACCCTGGGCCTCGGCGAAGGCCGCGAGAAGGCTGCGGTCCCTGGGCGAGAGCGGGCCATCGGTGCGGAGCCAGAGATCGGGGCCCGTATCCAGCAGGTTCACCATCGCCGAACCGGCACGGTGAAGCGCGGGCAGGCTGGCCAGCATCGCCCGCAAGGGCTCGACCAGCGCCAGGATGCGGGGCTGCACGACGAAGCAGACCTCCATGTCGAAAGGCTCGGCGGAGCCGCGCGCATGGAAGCCGATGGTGATACCCCCGGGCCGGCGCCGGATGGCGAAATCGGCACGGCGCCGGCTATTGGGCGGGCTGGGCTTCGCCGCCTCGACCGGCACGTCGCGGAAGCCGGCGCGGGAGAGGGCTTCCGCTACGCGCGCGGCCTTCCAGGCTGCCACGGAGGCATCGGCCAAGTGCTGCACCGCGCAGCCGCCGCAGGTGCCGAAATGCGGGCAGGGCGGGGCAATGCGGTCCGGGGAAGGGGATTCCACGGCGATGAGGGCGGCGGCGCGGCCATCGCCACGGGCTGGGCCGGGATCGGCCTCCACCACCTCGCCCGGCAGGGCGAAGGGAACGAAGAGGGGGCGCCCTGCCTCGTCGCGGGCGATGCCGTCCCCGGCAGCGCCGAGGGCCTCGATGGTCACGCGCATCCTGGATTCCAAAACAAGAAGGGCGGCCCCGCAGGGCCGCCCCTTGTGAACGCGATACCGGTCCGGATCAGCCGAAGGCGTTCAGCCCGGTCTGGGCGCGGCCGAGAATAAGGGCATGCACGTCATGCGTACCCTCATAGGTGTTCACCGTCTCCAGGTTCATGACGTGGCGGATCACGTGGTACTCGTCCACGATCCCGTTGCCGCCATGCATGTCGCGGGACACGCGGGCGATATCGAGCGCCTTGCCGCAGTTGTTCCGCTTCATCATGGAGATCATCTCCGGCGCGGCCTTGTGCTCATCGAACAGGCGGCCCAGCCGCAGCACGCCCTGCAGGCCGAGCGTGATCTCGGTCTGCATATCGGCCAGCTTCTTCTGGATGAGCTGGGTCTGGGCCAGCGGCTTGCCGAACATCTTGCGGCCCAGCGTGTACTCGCGGGAGCGGTGCCAGCAATCCTCGGCGGCGCCCATCACGCCCCAGGCGATGCCGTAGCGGGCGCGGTTGAGGCAGGAGAAGGGACCGGCGAGGGACTTCACGCCGGGCAGGCGGTTCTCCTCCGGCACGAAGACCTCATCCATCATGATCATGCCGGTGACGGAGGCGCGGAGCGAGAGCTTGCCCTCGATCTTCGGCGCGGTCAGGCCCTTCATGCCCTTCTCAAGGATGAAGCCGCGCAGCACGCCCTCGTCGTCCTTCGCCCAGACCACGAAAACATCGGCGATCGGGGAGTTGGAAATCCAGGTCTTGGAGCCGGAGACGAGATAGCCGCCATCCACCTTCTTCGCCCGCGTCCGCATGGAGTTCGGGTCGGAGCCGGCATCGGGCTCGGTCAGGCCGAAGCAGCCGACATATTCGCCGGTGCGGAGCTTCGGCAGGTACTTGTCCTTCTGCTCCTCGGAGCCGAAGGCCCAGATCGGGTACATGACAAGGGAGGACTGGACGGAGAAGGCGGAGCGGTAGCCGCTGTCCACCCGCTCCACCTCACGCGAGATCAGGCCGTAGGAGACATAACCGACGCCGGCGCAGCCATGGCTGTCGAGGGTCGCGCCCAGGAAGCCCATCTCGCCGAACTCGTTCATGATCTCCCGGTCGAAGTGCTCGCGCCGGGTCGCCTCGATCACGCGGGGCAGCAGCTTGGACTGGCAGAACTCGCGCGCCGCGTCGCGGATCATGCGCTCGTCTTCGGTCAGCTGCTCCTCGAGCAGCAGAGGGTCGTCCCACACGAAGGTGCCCATCTTCTGCGGAACGCGGGCCTGGGGGGCCTCCGGCATGACCTGGGTGACGACGTTCATCTCTGCGTTCCTCTCATGGGCAGTCCAGAAGGCGGCGCATCCTGCCCCAGCAGGGCCGCGGCTGCCATGCCGGGCAGGCCCGGCGCGGCGCTTTGTGCCCTGTTTTAGCGCGGGAGCGGCGGGCACGCACCGCTCCGTCTTCGGCGGGGAGACGGGACTCGTCCCCCCGGCCAGTCCCGAGGCTCAGGCCGCCTCGGCCTCGTCGTCCCGCACCCGCTTCGGGCGGGGCACCGGGATCAGCATGAAGGCGGGAATGGCATCGCCGAAGCCGACCACGGAGGGGCCGAGATCGTCCTGGCGGTAGCGGCGCTCATCGCGGTCGCGCCTGGGGCGCTCCTCGCGGTCACGGCGCGGGCGCTCATCGCGGCTCCACTCGCGCGCAGCGTCGCGGTTCACCTCCTCAAGCACCCGATCGGCGGAGCGGCTCTCGCGCCGCGGGGCCTCGCGCTCCTCGCGGGCGGCATGGATCGGGCGTTCCTCGCGCGGAGCACGCTCCTCACGGGGGGCACGCTCCTCACGCGGGGCACGTTCTTCACGCGGGGAACGCTCGTCGCGGCGCCCGCGGCCACCCTCGCGGCGGCCGGCCTCCCGGGACTCGCCGCCGCGCTCGCGCCGGCCCTCGCCGCGTCCGGACTTCGCGGCGTCGCGGCCACGGTCGTTTCCGCGCCCCCGGCCGCGCCCACGGCCCGTGGCCTTCAGCGCCGCCTGGATCTCCTCGGGGTCCACGGGGTCCAGGCCCTCGATGGTCATGGGCGGGATCGGGCGCCCGGTCAGGGCCTCCACCGCCGCCACGGCCTTGGCCTCGTCCGCGGTGGAAAGGGTATAGGCATGGCCCTCCCGCCCGGCACGGCCCGTGCGCCCGATGCGGTGGACATAATCCTCCGCATGATAGGGCACGTCGAAGTTGAAGACGTGGGAGAGGCCGCCGATGTCGATCCCACGGGCCGCGACATCGGAGCAGACCAGGAGCTGCAGCTCACCCGCCTTGAACTTCTCAAGCGTGGCGAAGCGCACGGACTGGGCCAGGTCGCCATGCAGGGCGCCCACGCTGAAGCCGTGCTTCTTCAGGCTCTTGTAGAGGATGTCCACATCGACCTTGCGGTTGCAGAAGATCAGCGCGTTCTGCACCTTCTCCCGCTTGATCAGGCGGCGCAGGGCCTCGCGCTTGTCGCGCTCCTGCACCCAGACCAGCCCGGCGGTGATGGTGGTGGCCACCGAGGCGGGCGCGGAGACGCTGATCTCGCGCGGGTTCTGCAGGAAGGCGTCCGCCAGGCGGCGGATCTCCGGCGCCATGGTCGCGGAGAAGAACAGGGTCTGGCGCAGCTTCGGCAGCATCGAGACGATGCGCTCGACATCGGGGATGAAGCCCATGTCCAGCATGCGGTCGGCCTCGTCGATGACGAGAACCTTGCAATCCGCCAGCAGGATGCGCCCGCGATCGAACAGGTCCAGCAGGCGGCCCGGGGTGGCGATCAGGACGTCCACGCCCTTCTCAAGCACCTGCTTCTGCTCATCCATGCTCTCGCCACCAATCAGCAGCGCATGGGTCAGGCTCAGATACTTGCCGTACCTGACGAAGTTCTCGGCGACCTGGAGGGCCAGCTCGCGCGTCGGCTCCAGGATCAGGCTGCGCGGCATGCGGGCCTTGGCGCGGGAACCGGCCAGGATGTCCAGCATGGGCAGGGTGAAGCCGGCGGTCTTGCCCGTGCCGGTCTGGGCACAGCCCAGCACGTCCCGGCCCATCAGCACCACGGGGATCGCGGCTTCCTGGATCGGGGTGGGGTGGACATAGCCGGTCTCGACGACGGCACGGAGGATCGGGTCGGAAAGGCCGAGATCGGCGAAGGTGGCGCGGGGGGCGGCTGCCGCCTCGTCCTCCTCCTCCTCCTCGTCTTCGTCGTCCTCGTCCGACTCGTCCTCGCCATCCTCCGTCTCCTCGCCGGAGAGGGGAGGCAGGTCGGAGCCGGTCTCGCCGGCATCATCGGCATCCGCGCCGGTCTGCCCGGCATCCTCCGTGCCGGAGGCCATCAGGGCCTCGATGGGCTGGGCCGTCTCGAAGACAGCCGGGGCCTCGGCGAAGCGGGGCGATTCGCCCTCGCCCACGGGGTCGCCATCGGCGGCGCCTTCCGTGCTGCCGGTGGCGCCTGCCTCGGGCAGGGCCTCGCGCGCGGCCGTGGGCAGGGTCTCCGGAACGGTCTCCGGGGCCTGGCCCTCCTGGGCGTCGCTATCGGCGGGGCGGGGCTGGTCGTTTTCGGTCAAGCGTGTGTTCCTGTGCCGCCGCCCGGCCATACATGGCGGGGGCGGCGAAAGTCGGCTGCTTCATCAATGGTGTCGGGCGCCATGCGGCATGGCCGGAAGCGCCCGGCCGATGGTCCGGCGTGGCGCGGCCATTCTCACCCCGGCGGCGACGCCGGCAGGATTGACAGCCGCGCGGCACGCAGCCGCGTGCGCGCGATATGCGCCCGGAACGGCCGCGATGCAAGGTTGAACGGGGTGATTCGGCCCGGTTGCCCCCGGTTTCCCGCCATGTTTCACCAGGGCGATGACCCGCACGCCGCTCCTTTTCCTCCCCGGCCTTCTCTGCGACGAGCGGCTCTGGCGCGACCAGGTGGCCGGGCTGGCAGGCCTCGCCCGGCCGGTGGTGGCGGACCTTACCAGGGATGATGCGGTGGTGGCCATGGCGGCGCGGGCCGTGCGCGCCATGGACGAGGCGGGCGCTGGACGCTTCGCCATGGCCGGCCTTTCCATGGGCGGCTACGTGGCGCTGGAGGTGATGCGCCAGGTGCCCGGGCGCGTGGAGCGGCTGGCCCTGTTCGACACCTCCGCCCGACCGGACACGCCCGAGCAGTCGCGGCAGCGGCGCGGCCTGATGTCGCTCACCCGGTCCGGCCAGTTCCGCGGCGTCACGCCCCGCCTGCTGCCGCGCCTGCTGCATGCCACGAACCAGGACGGGCCGCTGGCCCGGGAGGTGATGGACATGGCCGAGCGCGTGGGGCGCGACGCCTTCCTGCGCCAGCAGGCCGCCATCCTGGGCAGGCCGGATTCGCGCGGGGACCTTTCTGGCATCGCGGTGCCAAGCCTCGTCGCGGTAGGGGAAGCGGATATCCTCACCCCGCCTGAACTGGCGCGGGAGATCGCGGAGGGAATCCCCGGGGCGGTGCTCCGCATCATCCCGGGCTGTGCGCACCTGCCCAGCATGGAGGCGCCGGAGGTCGTGAACGCCATCCTGCGCGACTGGCTGGGCGGCGCATCTTCAACGGGCAGCTAGCGCATCCCATCTCGCGGGCATGAGACAGGCCAGACGCCCCTTCCTGGCGGTGGCGCTGATGGCGCTTCCGCTGCTTTCCGCCGGTACGGCCGCGGCCCAGGTGAGCTTCGGCATCGGGATCGGCCCAGCCTATCCTGTCTATCCCTACCCGTATGCCTACCCACCGCCGCCGGCCTGGTACGTGCCGCCCTTTCCCGCCTATGCGCCGCCACCGGCCTATGTGGCACCGCGCGCGGCGGGGCAGGCCTGCTATGCCGGGGCTTATATCTGCCCGCTGGAGCGGCCGGTGCCGGCAGGCGATGCCTGCGCCTGCCCGGCGCGCAATGGCGGGCGGGCCTGGGGCCGGGTGGGCTAGTAGTAGCAGCTCTGAAACCGGGGGCGAGCCGGGCCGCTTCCTTCCCCAGGAAGGAACGACGTCATGCCACGCGACACGACAAGCACCCCGGATGGGGATGAGATCATCGTTGACCCGCGCGAGGCGGCGCGGGCGGCCGGCCTGCGCTATGTGAGCGATACGAAGCCGGGCATCACGCGCCATGCGAAGGGCGACGCCTTCTTCTACCGCGCCCCCTCGGGCGAGCCGGTGCGCGACGAGGCGGTGCTGGAGCGTATCCGCAGCCTCGCCATTCCGCCGGCCTATACCGATGTGTGGATCTGCCCTTTCGAGAACGGCCATATCCAGGCCACGGGGCGGGATGCGCGCGGGCGCAAGCAGTACCGTTACCATCCGCGCTGGCGCGAGACGCGGGACGCGACGAAATACGAGCACATGGCGGAATTCGCGGCCGCGCTGCCCGCCATCCGCGCGCGGGTGGCGGAGGATATGCAGAAGAAGGGCCTGCCACGGGAAAAAGTGCTGGCCACGGTCGTGCGGCTGCTGGAGACGACGCTGATCCGTGTGGGCAATGACGACTACGCCAAGGAGAACGGCTCCTTCGGCCTGACCACGCTGCGCAACCGCCATGTGAAGGTGGAGGGCGGGACGATGCGCTTCGCCTTCAAGGGCAAGAGCGGCAAGAGCTGGAAGCTGGGCGTGCAGGACCGGCGCGTGGCGAAGGTCGTGCGGGAATGCCAGGACCTGCCGGGGCAGGAGCTCTTCGCCTACACCGATGAGGACGGCTCGGTGCATGATGTCAGCTCCGGCGACGTGAACGAGTATCTCCGCGAGATCACGGGGCGGGACATCACCGCGAAGGATTTCCGCACCTGGGCCGGCACGGTCATGGCGGCCCTCGCGCTGCGGGAGTTCGAGACCTTCGACAGCCAGGCCGCCGCCAAGCGCAACATCCGTGCAGCCATCGAGCAGGTGTCCTCGCGCCTGGGCAACACGCCGACGGTCTGCCGAAAATGCTACGTCCATCCGGACCTGCTGGATGGCTACATGGCCGGGCAGCTCGCGCTGGAGATCGCCGAGGCGGCCGAGGAGGAGCTACGTGAGGAGATCGCCCATCTCCGGCCGGAGGAGGCGGCCGTGCTGGCGCTGCTGGCGAAGCTGAAGACGCAGAAGGCAGCGCCGGCCCCAAAGCGCGCGCGCAAGCCGGCAGGCGGGCCCGGGCAGAAGCCACGGGCCCGGGCGAAGGGAAAGGCGGGCGCGGAGGCGACCGCCGCCTGACCCGGCAGCGGCCTGTCGCTCAGCGATGCGGGGCTTCGCTGTCCATATGGGCAAGCTGCGCCTCGGGGTAGCGGGCGCCGGCCGCGGAATTCCGGGGAATGGCCGCCTCGATTGCCTCGAGGCTCCTCTCGTCCAGCTGGACGGAGAGGGCGCCGAGCGCCTCGTCCAGCCTTTCCCGCCGGCGCGCGCCGATCAGGGGCACGATATCGGCACCGCGGGAGGCCACCCAGGCGATGGCGAGTTGCGCGGCTGTGGCGCCGCGCGCCTCGGCGGCCCGGCCCAGTGCTTCGGCCAGCGACAGGTTCCGGTCCAGGTTCGCACCCTGGAAGCGGGGTGACATGGCGCGGAAGTCTCCGTGCGCGCCGCGGTCCTTCGACCAGTGCCCGCTGATCAGCCCGCGGGAGAGCACGCCATAGGCAGTGATACCGATGCCCAGTTCCCGGCAGGTGGGAAGGATCTCATCCTCGATGCCGCGGGAGAGAAGGGAATACTCGATCTGCAGGTCGGCGATCGGGTGCACGGCATGGGCGCGCCGGATGGTCTCGGCCCCCACTTCGGACAGTCCGATATGGCGGATATGACCCTGCCGCACGAGCTCCGCCATGGCGCCGATCGTCTCCTCGATCGGCACAGCCGGGTCGAGGCGGGCAGGGCGGTAGAGGTCGATGTGGTCGGTCCCGAGGCGGCGGAGGGAATAGGCAAGGAAGTTGCGGATGGCGGCGGGGCGGGAATCATAGCCGTTCCATTCGCCATCCGGCCCGCGCAGGGCGCCGAACTTCACGCTGATCGCCAGCTTTTCGCGGGGAAGGCTTCGCAGCGCCTCGCCGATCAGCATCTCGTTGTGGCCCATGCCGTAGAAGTCGCCGGTGTCGAGCAGGGTGATCCCCCGTTCCACGGCCATGGCGATGGTGGCGAGGCCCTCCGCGCGGTCGGCGGGGCCGTAGAGGTCGGACATGCCCATGCAGCCGAGGCCGAGGGTGGACACATGCGGGCCGGTGCGGCCGAGTTGGCGCTGTTCCATGGGGTGCTCCATCGGTTGAGGTGACGGAGCCGATATGCGCCCAGGCGGTCTCCCGCTTAATCCCGTATGATCCGCACGGGCTGTTCGGGAATCGCGAATGATCAGGCCGTCGCTGGAGGACCTTGAGCTTCTTGCCGCGGTGGTGCGCCATGGCAGCTTCCGCCGGGCTGCGCAGGCGGCTGGGCTGTCTCCGTCCAGCGCCACGGAGCGGATCCGGGCGCTGGAGGACCGCGTTGGCGTGCGCCTGCTGAACCGCACCACGCGCAGCGTGGCGCCGACCGAGGCTGGCGCGGCGCTTCTGGGCCGGCTGGCGCCCGCGCTGGACGAGATCACGGCGGCGCTGGCGGCGGCGGGCCAGGCCGGAGCGGGGGTTTCGGGCACGCTGCGCCTCAATGCGCCGCCGCCCGTCACACAGCTGGTCCTGGCGCCCTTGCTGCCGCGCTTCCTGGCGCGCCATCCGCGCGTGGTGGTGGATGTCACCTCCGAGAGCGGCTTCGTGGACATCGTGCGCGGAGGCTTCGATGCCGGCGTGCGCTACGGGGAAAGCCTGGCGCTGGACATGATCGCCGTGCGGCTGGGCGGGCCGCAGCGCTATGTCGTCGTCGCCTCGCCGGCGCTGATTGCCGCCACCGGCCGCCCCGCCACGCCGCATGACCTGCTGGGGCTGCCCTGCATCCGGACGCGCTTCAGCAGCGGCACGATGCTGCCCTGGGAATTCGAGCGGGAGGGGCAGGTGGTGGCCATCCGCCCGGAGGGGCCGCTGATCACCAGCGATGCCCATCTGGGCATCTCTGCCGCCCTGCAGGGGCTGGGCTTCTACGCCACCTTCGAGGGCTGGGCAGAGCCCTTCATCCGGTCCGGGCAGCTCATCCCGGTGCTGGAGGAGTGGCTGCCGCCCTTTGAGGGCCCGTTCCTCTACTATCCTTCGCGGCGCCACATGCCGGCGGCGCTGCGGGCCTTCGTGGATTTCCTGAAGGAGGTTGCCTGAGGGGCAGGAGCGGCCCGCCGCCCCCAGGTCGCCCGCCCCTATGCCCCGTCAGACATCCACCTCGGCCTCGTCCAGCTTCGATGCGTTCTCCTGGATGAACCTGAAGCGGAGCTCCGGCTTGCGGCCCATCAGCGCCTCGATCAGCTCTGCCGTTTCCGCCCGCGCCTCGGCGGGCAGGACGACGCGGAGAAGGGTGCGCTTCTTCGGGTCCATGGTCGTCTCCTTCAGGGAGGCCGGGGGCATTTCGCCCAGGCCCTTGAAGCGGCTGACCTCGACCTTCTGGTTCGCCTTGAATTCGCGCTTCAGGATGCGCTCGCGGTCGGCATCGTCGCGCGCATAGATCGACTTCGCGCCGTGCTGGAGGCGATAGAGGGGCGGCTGGGCCAGGAAGACGCGGCCGTCCCGCACCAGGGCAGGAAGTTCCTTGTAGAAGAAGGTCATCAGCAGCGCGGCGATATGGGCGCCGTCCACATCCGCGTCCGTCATGATGATGATGCGGCCATAGCGCAGCCGGGCCAGGTCGAAGCGCTCGCCCACGCCGCAGCCCAGCGCCTCCACCAGATCGCGCAGCTCCTGGTTGGCGCGCAGCTTCTCGGTGCTGGCGGAGGCCACATTCAGGATCTTGCCGCGCAGCGGCAGCACGGCCTGGGTCATGCGGTCCCGCGCCTGCTTGGCGGAACCGCCGGCGGAGTCACCCTCCACCAGGAAGAGTTCCGTGGCTTCCGCATTCTCGCTGGAGCAGTCGGCAAGCTTGCCGGGCAGGCGCAGCTTGCGCGTGGCGGTCTTGCGGGGAACCTCCTTCTGCTCGCGGCGGCGGATGCGCTCCTCGGCGCGCTCAATCGCCCAGGACAGGAGGTTGTCGGCGTTGCGCGTGTCGCCGGTCAGCCAGTGGTCGAAGTGGTCGCGCAACCCGTTCTCCACGAGGCGCGCGGCCTCGGGGGAGGTAAGCCTGTCCTTGGTCTGGCCCTGGAACTGCGGCTCGCGCACGAAGACCGAAACCATGCCGGCGAGCCCGCCGAACAGGTCCTCGGCCGTGACGCTGGCGGCGCGCTTCTCCTTGCGCAGCTCGCCATAGGCGCGCAGGCCCTTCACCAGGGCATTGCGGAACCCGGCCTCATGCGTGCCGCCCTGGGGCGTGGGAATGGTGTTCGCATAGGTCGAGAGGAAGCCCTCGCCCTGCTCCAGCCAGGTGGCCGCCCATTCGGCGCGGCCGGCGCCGTTCGGGAAAGTGGCCTCGCCGGCCCAGGGGGTGGGGGTGACGGTGACCTTCCCCTCAATGGCGGCGCCCAGGTAGTCCGAGAGGCCGCCGGGGAAGTGAAGCGTGGCCTGGGCGGGGGTTTCGTCCTTGATGAGCGACGGATCGGCGGACCAGCGGATCTCCACGCCCTTGTAGAGATAGGCCTTGGAACGGCAGAACCGGTACAGGCGCGCGGCCAGGAAGGGCAGCTTGCCGAAGATCTCGGGGTCCGGCCGGAAGCGGATGGTGGTGCCGCGGCGGTTATGGACCGGCCCGGCATTCTTCAGCTTGCCCAGCGGCTTGCCGCGCGAATAGGCCTGGGTGAACAGGGTGCGGTCGCGCGCGACCTCCACCTCCATCCGCTCGGAGAGGGCATTCACCACCGAGGAGCCGACGCCGTGCAGGCCGCCCGAGGTGTCATAGGCCTTGCCCGAGAACTTGCCGCCGGAATGGAGGGTGGTGAGGATCACCTCCAGCGCGGAAAGCTTCGGGAACTTGGGATGCGGGTCCACGGGGATGCCGCGGCCATTGTCCCGCACCGTCAGCCAGTTGTCCGGCTCCAGCGTGACCTCGATCCGGTCCGCATGGCCAGCCACGGCCTCGTCCATCGCGTTGTCGATGATCTCGGAAGCCAGGTGGTGAAGGGCGTTCTCGTCCGTGCCGCCGATATACATGCCCGGGCGCCGGCGGACGGGCTCGAGCCCCTCCAGCACCTCGATGTCAGCCGCGGAATAGCTTTGCTGGGCCGGGCCCTTCGGAGGGCGGCCGCCGAATAGATCGTTCATGTCTTGTTCTGGGTCCCCGGCCCAAATTAGCCATCCGGGGAGCCAGATGCAACCGCCGCCTGCCCTGGGGGAGCAGGCGGGCGGCCATCAGCGCCGGGCCGTGGCCCGGATGCCCGTCAGGTCAGTTCTTGCCCTGCAGATGGGCCTCGATCATCCACAGCGCCTTGTCCACCTCGCGCGAGACCTGCGTCAGCAGGTCGGAGGTGTCGGCGTCGCCCGCCTCGTCGGTGGCGTCGATGCCCTCGCGCAAGGCCTGGGCCATCTGGGCGTAGCGGTCGGCCAGGGCGGCGCAGTGGTCCATGCCGTCCAGGAGCTTGGCGTCATAGGGCTTGATGCGGGTCTGGGCGCCGACGGCCTGGGTGGTGCCATCCGGGATGCCGCCGAGCTGGACGGCGCGCTCGGCCAGCTCGTCCGACTGCTCGTTGAGGATGGTGTAGAACTCCTCGAACATCTTGTGCAGCCCGTAGAAATGGCTGCCCTTCACGTTCCAATGCGCCTGCCGCGTGGCATTGGTCAGGTCGATGATGTCGGCCAGGGCGCCCTGGAGCACGTTGACGCTGACGGCTTTGCCGTTGCTCGGCGTGTCGTTGCGGGTCTTGTTGGGCACCTTGGCGGTTTCGGCCTTGGCCATGATGGCTCCTTCGCGTTCGAGTCCGATGGACGGGCTTCATCATGGGGTGAAGCACGCCCTCGGCAACCGCAATGCCCCGGGGCGGAGAAGGTTTCTGGAAAGAAGGTGCCCCGCCTGCCGCGCATGGCCCGCACGGCGGAACGCCCCAGGGCGCCTCCCTATACTGCTCCCTATACGGGCAGCTGCACGAAGCGCTCGGCCTCGGGCGCCGTGCCGGGCTGCTGGAAGGCGGCGGCCCTGGCAAGAAGGGCATGGTCCTGCTCGGACAGCCGGGATTGCTCCCGCAGATGGTCGGTCCAGGAGCGGACGGCCCAGAGCTCGATGTAGCGCTCGGGATGCGCCACGTCCTCATAAAGGCGCCAAATAATGGCGCCGGCACGCAGGCGCACGCCGCGAACCTCGGCCATGGCCTTCAGGAAGGCATCCCTGGAATGGGGCGGGACCGAATACCGGACGGATTCGAGAAGCCGCGCATCAAGGGTGCGGAGGGTGGGCATGATCTCCGGCGCCGGGGCCTCGGGCATGGGCTCCACCAGGCGCGCTGGAACCGGCTCCGGCGGTGCTGCCTCCAGCGGCAGGCGGCGGGAGAGGACGGAGAGAAGGATGCTTGCCACGCCGAAGATGACGAGTGTCTGCGGCACGCCGATGAGCGAGCCGCCGATGCCGCCCAGGGTGGAGCCGAGCACCATGGCGCCGAAGGTGGCGACCTGGAACAGCCCGATGGCCCTGGCCCGGACCCAGGGGCGGGCGGCGAACTGCGAGGCTGCGCTGAGGGTCGATGTCATCCCGAGCCAGGAGGCACCGTAGAGCAGCATGGCCATGCCCGCGGGCAGCCAGTGCGGCGAAAGGCCCAGCAGGACGATGGAGATGCCCATCATGCAGGAGCAGGCCACGACGATGTTCGAGCGGGAGAGGCGGTTCCGCAGCGCCGGCAGGCCGAAGCTGGCGGCCACGGCGCCCACGCCCATGGCGCCGAGCATGAGGCCGAAGGCCGACGGGCCAAGGCCGAGGCGGAAGCGCACGATGATGGGCAGCAGGCCCCAGACCGCCGAGCCCGCGAAGAAGCTGAAAGTGGCGCGGATGATGATGCCGCGCATCACCGGGCTGGCGAGGACGTAGCGCACGCCGCTGCCCATCGCATCCACCAGGCCCTCGCGCGGGGCAAGGTCCGTCTGCGGCTGGCGTTTCCAGAGGAAGAGCGCGCCGGTGAGATAGAGGAAGCAGGCGGCGTTGAGCGCGAAGGCGACCTCGGCGCCCGCCCAGCCCAGCACGATGCCGCCGAGCGCCGGGCCGATGGCGCGCGAAAGGTTGAAGCCCATGGCGTTGAGGACGATCGCCTGGACCAGGTCCTCCCGCACCACCAGTTCCGGCGTCGTGGCGCCGAAGGCGGGGAAGTTCGCCGCCGCGCCGATGCCGATGCAGAAGGTGAGGGCGAGCAGCCCCCAGGGCCCGAGGGCGCCCGCGGCGGTGAGGACGCAGAGCAGCAGCGCCATGGCGCAGATCCAGATCTGCGTGCCGATCAGGAAACGGCGCCGGTCCATGATGTCGGCCAGCGCGCCAGCTGGCAGGGCCAGCAGGAAGACCGGCAGCATGGAGGCCACCTGGACCAGGCTGACCATGACAGGGGAGGGGGAGAGGGAGGTCATCAGCCAGGCGGCGCCGGTGCTTTGCACCCAGCCGCCGATATTGCTGATGAGGGTGGCGACCCAGAGCATCCGGAAGGCGGGGTTCCGGAACGGGACGAAAGCGGTGGGGGCGGGCATCGGCGGGGGAAAGGACCGGAGGGGGCTGAGGGTTTCGGACCGGCCATGGCCGGCGGCCCGCTCGGGCTGCCCTCCTGGATGCGGTGCGGTGCCCAGGGTGGTGGAGCGGGGCGGGATGCTCAAGGGCATGTTTGCATCGCGGGCTCGCGATTCACGATGCCGATCGTCTAGGCTCCGTCCATGGCCCGGCGGATCACGACCTACACGGAATTCTGGCCCTATTACCTGCGGGAGCATGCGGACCCGCGGACAAGGGCCGTCCATGTCGCGGGAACGCTGATCGGCGTCACGCTCTTCGTGGCCGGAGTCGTGCTGGGGCGCTGGTGGCTGATGCTGGCGGGCCTGGTGAGCGGCTATGTCTTTGCCTGGGTGAGCCACATGACAATCGAGCGGAACCGGCCGGCCACCTTCACCTATCCGCTCTGGTCGCTTGGCTCCGACCTGCGGATGGCTTGGCTGTTCGTCACGGGGAGGCTGGGCGAGGAGCTCCGGCGGGCCGGGATTGGCTGAACCCTCCTTCGGCAACGCCGGCCGGACGCGATGCTTTCATCCCGTTGCGGTTCAATCCGGAGAAGGAGGACAAGGAATGGATGAGCCGAGGATGGTGACGGTGGAGGTGGCCGGGAAGCGCCATGTCGGCGAGTACCGGGTGGAGGGCGACCTCGTCACGGTGCGCTCCGAGGATTTCGGGGGCGAGGAGAGCGGCCATGCCGGGGATGACGACCCGCATGACATCGCCCGCCTGCTGCTGACCGAAATGATCCGGCGCAAGGAAGACCTCTAGCCGCCCCTCCGTTGCCCGGGGCGCAGGAATGCAGGGTGCCCTGTCGGATCAGGACAGGGCGAGCTGGGCCGCGGAGAGAAGGGCGAGCACCCAAACCGCCCCATGCACCTCCCCAGGCCGTCCCGCCGCGAGCTTGATCAGGGCATAGGCCGTGAAGGCGATGCCGATGCCTGTTCCGATGGAGAAGGTGAAGGGCATGGTGATCGCGCCGAGGATAGCCGGCAGGTATTCCGTGATGTCGCCCCAATCCAGGTGCTTCAGCGGTTCCGCCATGAGGCAGGCCACGAAGACGAGGGCCGGTGCGGTGGCGAAGGCCGGGATGGCCGTTGCGATCGGCGAGAGGAACAGGGCGAGGATGAAGAGGATGCCGACGGTGAGAGCGGTCAGCCCCGTTCGTCCGCCGGCCTGGATGCCGGCCGCGCTCTCGATATAGCTGACGGTGGGCGAGGTGCCGAGGGCGGCGCCGATCATGGCGCCGCCGCTATCCGCCACCAGCGCCTGGCCGAGGCGCGGCACGGAGCCATCCGGCCGCATCAGCCCGGCACGATGGGTGGTGGCGATGAGGGTGCCCGCATTGTTCAGCAGGTCGGCCACGAAGAAGGTGAAGACCACCGGCGCCACGGCCAGGGTGAAGGCACCGGCGAGGTCCATCTGGAGCAGGGTGGGGGCGATGGAGGGCGGTGCGGAGACAAGGCCACCGAAGCGGGTGAGGCCAAGCGGGATGCCCGCCAGGGCCGTGGCCAGCACGCCGATGATGATGGCGCCCGGCACGCGCCGCGCCGTGAGGGCGGCGATGAGGATGAACCCGGCCGAGCCGAGCAGCACGGGGGCGGAGCCGAGCTTTCCCTGGGTGACCAGCGTCGCCGGATGGTCCACCACCAGCCCCAGGTTCTGCAGCCCGATCAGCCCGAGCAGGAGGCCAATGCCCGCGGCGATGCCCAGCTTCAGCGACAGCGGGATGCCGTTGATGAGCCATTCCCGGAAGCCCGAGAGGGAAACGATGAGGAAGATGATGCCGGACAGGAAGACCGCCCCGAGCGCCACCTGCCAGGACAGGCCCATCTCGCCCACCACCGCATAGGCGAAATAGGCGTTCACGCCCATTCCCGGGGCGAGAGCGATGGGGAAGTTCGCCAGCAGCGCCATCAGCGCGCAGCCGATGGCGGCCGCGACGCAGGTGGCGACGAAGGCGGCGCCGGGATCGATCCCCGCCGCGGCCATGACCTGCGGGTTCACCACGATGATGTATGCCATGGCGAGGAAGGTGGTCAGGCCGGCCATCATCTCCCGCCGGGGCGTGGTGCCGTTCTCGGCGAGCCGGAAAAGCCTTTCCATCGGTCGTCCTATCCATGGGAATGCTGCGGCGCAGGGAAACAGGCCTTGTGCGTCGCCGCAACGGCCCGCCGAGCCGCGCGGAGCCCCTGGCGCCATTCTGCAAATCTGCTATGTCAGTCCCAAGATCACTCCGGAGGATGCGTGATGGCCGATCCGAACCTGCCGCCCGAGTCCCTCGAGCCTGGCCCCACCGAGCCCGGCCCGAAGCGCAAGACCGCCGCCGAGCTGCGCTCGGCCCGCTGGTTCGGCCCCGCCGACCTCCGCAGCTTCGGCCACCGTTCCCGCGCCATGCAGATGGGCTACGCGCCCGAGGAATGGACGGGCAAGCCGGTGATCGCCATCGTCAACACCTGGTCCGACCTCAACCCGTGCCATGTGCATTTTAAGCAGCGCGTGGATGACGTGAAGCGCGGCATCCTGATGGCGGGCGGCTTTCCCGTGGAGCTTCCGGCGATCTCGGTGTCGGAGAGCTACGTCAAGCCGACGACCATGATGTACCGCAACTTCCTGGCCATGGAGACGGAGGAGCTGCTGCGCTCCCACCCCGTGGATGGCGCGGTGCTGATGGGCGGCTGCGACAAGACCACCCCGGGCCTGCTGCTGGGCGCGACCAGCATGAACATCCCGGCCATCTTCCTGCCGGCCGGCCCGATGCTGCGCGGCAACTGGCAGGGCAAGGTGCTCGGCTCGGGCTCCGACAGCTGGAAGTACTGGGACGAGCTGCGCGCCGGGAAGATCACGGACCAGGACTGGTTGGGCGTGGAGGGCGGCATCGCCCGATCCTACGGCACCTGCATGACCATGGGCACGGCCTCCACCATGACCGCCATCGCGGAATCGGTGGGCATGGTGCTGCCGGGCGGTTCGTCCATCCCCGCCGCCGATGCCGGGCATATCCGCCTGGCCAGTGAAAGCGGGCGCCGGATCGTGGAGATGGTCTGGGAAGACCTGACCCCCCAGAAGATCCAGACCAGGGCCGCATTCGAGAACGCCATCGCGGTGGCCATGGCGATGGGCTGCTCCACCAACGCCATCATCCACCTGATCGCGATGGCCCGCCGCGCGGGCCAGGATATCGGGCTGGAGGATTTCGAGCGCTTTTCCCGCCGCGTGCCGGTCATCGGCAATGTCCGCCCCTCCGGCTCCACCTACCTGATGGAGGACTTCTTCTACGCGGGCGGGATCAGGGCGCTGATGAACAACATCCGCGAGCATCTCGATCTCACCTGCGTCACCTGCACGGGCAAGACGCTGGGCGAGAACATCGAGGGCATGCGGGTCTATAACGAGGACGTCATCCGCCCGACCTCCAACCCCATCTATGGCGAGGGGTCGCTGGCGGTGCTGAAGGGCAACCTGGCCCCCGATGGCTGCGTCATCAAGCCGGCCGCGATGGACCAGAAGTTCCTCAAGCATTCCGGCCCGGCCGTGGTCTTCGACGACTATCCCTCCATGAAGAAGGCCGTCGAGGACGAGAACTATCCCTTCACCCCGGATACGGTGATGGTGCTGCGCAATGCCGGGCCCCAGGGCGGCCCGGGCATGCCGGAATGGGGCATGCTGCCCATGCCGAAGAAGCTGCTGAAGATGGGGCTGCGGGACATGATGCGGATGTCCGATGCCCGCATGTCCGGCACCTCCTACGGCGCCTGCGTGCTTCATGTTTCCCCGGAATCCTATATCGGCGGCCCGCTGGCCCTGCTACGGAACGGCGACATCGTGACGGTGGATGTGGATGCCCGCACCATCAACATGGAGGTCTCCGAGGAGGAGCTGGCGCAGCGCCGCGCGGAGTGGAAGGCGCCCGAGCCGCGCTTTGAGCGGGGCTATGGCTACATGTTCACCAAGCATATCCAGCAGGCGAACGAAGGCTGCGACTTCGACTTCCTGCGCACCGAGTTCGGCGCCCCTGTGCCCGAGCCGGTGATCTACTGATCCAAGGGGGAGTATCGATTCATGGCCCTGTCCAATGAGACGCGGGAGAAGCTCAAGGGCGTCTCCACCGCGACGCTCGCCACGGCTCTCTACAAGCGCGGGTTCCGCCAGCAGTTCATCCAGGATGTGAAGCCGCTGCGCCTCCGTTCCGAGAGCATGGTGGGCGAGGCCTTCACCCTCCGCTACATCCCGGCGCGGGAGGACCTGAACAAGCTCGAGGTTTTCCGCGACCCCGAGCATCCGCAGCGCAAGGGCGTGGAAATGTGCCCGCCCGGCGCCGTGATGGTGATGGACAGCCGTAAGGATGCGCGCGCGGCTTCCGCCGGCTCGATCCTCATCACGCGGCTGATGGTGCGCGGCGTGGCAGGGGTGGTGACCGATGGCGGCTTCCGCGACGCGGCCGAGATCGCCGAGATGGACATCCCTGCCTATCACAGCCGCCCCTCCGCCCCGACCAACCTGACGCTGAACCAGGCGATCGAGCTGAACGTGCCGATCGGCTGCGGGGACGCGCCGGTGTTCCCGGGCGACGTGATCGTGGGCGACGGCGACGGGGTGATCGTGATCCCGGCGCATCTGGCCGATGAGATTGCGAATGAGGCGGTGGAGATGACCGCCTATGAGGATTTCGTCACCGAGCGCGTGCGTGGCGGCCAGCCCATCATCGGCCTCTATCCCGCGACCGATCCCGCCAATCTTGAGGCTTTTGCGGCCTGGCGTAAGGAGAAGGGGCGCTAGGCGCCCTTTCCCGGGAAATCCCGGCGGCATCCGGCGCGTTTCCTCCGGGCCAATCTGGAGGAACGGCTGGATGTCGGACGAAAAGGGCCTTCGCTTCGGGCCTCCGGGCGCGGGTTGCGCCCATCTCTGCGTGGATATGCAGAACCTCTTCGCCGAGGGCACCAAGTGGCACACGCCCTGGATGAAGCGCGTGCTGCCCGTGGTGGAGCGGATCGCCGCCGCCCATCCGGAGCGGACGGTCTTCACCCGCTTCATCCCCGCCGCCCGTCCCGGGGAAGGGCAGGGGACCTGGCGCCCATACTGGGAGCACTGGAGCGAAATGACCCAGGAGGCGCTGCCTCCTGAGATGATCGAACTGCTGCCGCCGCTGGCCCGGCTGGTGCCGCCCGCGCGGGTGGTGGACAAGAAGGTCTATTCCCCCTGGGGGGAGCCGGAGCTGCAGGCCCTGCTGAAGGAATGGGGGACGGATACGCTCGTCGTCACCGGGGCGGAGACGGATGTCTGCGTGCTCGGGGCGGTGCTGGGCGCGGTGGATCTGGGCTACCGCGTGATCATCCCCACCGACGCGCTCTGCTCATCCTCCGACCGCACGCATGACGCGCTGCTCACCCTTTACCGGGAACGCTATGGGCGCCAGGTGGAGACGGTGACGACGGATGAGCTGCTGGAAGCCTGGCGCTAGGGCAGCGCTGGGCATCAGCCCCGGGGCCTGCTGCGCCGGTTCAGGACAAGAATGGCGGCCAAGGCGGTGAGCCCGGCCGTGGCGCAGATGATCACCGCGCCCGAGGGGCTGAATCCCTCCGCCAGCCCACCGATCAGCAGCTGGCCCAGAGGGCCGAGGCCAATGCAGACCGTGACCAGCCCCAGCTGTCGGGAGCGCAGATGCTCCGGCACATCGGACAGGATGAGGGTGGTCTGCATGTTGCTGAACAGGGCGAGCCCGAGCCCGCCCAGCACGAGGATGGCGCAGGCCAGGGCGTAGCTCGGCATCAGCGGCATGGCGAGCACCGTGACGAGGAAGCCGATGGATCCGGCCATCATGAGGTGGCGAGGGTTGGCGCGGGGCGTTCGCCGCGCCAGGAGGAAGCCGCCGATGAGCCCTCCCAGCGGCTCGCCGGCCGCCAGGAGGCCGACCAGCGCGTCGGAGACCCCGTAGACGCTGCGCGCCATGGGCGCGACCAGCGCGACATAGGAGAAGGCGAAGACATTCATCGTGGCCGTCACGGCCAGCACCATCAGCACCGTGGGCTGGCGCAGGGCGAAGGCGAAGCTTTCCAGCAACTCGCTGGGGATGCGGGCCAGGATGAGGTCGCGGGTTCGCTGGCTGTACTGAAGCCCCGGCACCAGCAGCGCGGCGCCCAGGTAGCATAGGGCGGCCGTGGCGAAGGCTCCGTCCAGCCCGGACCAGGCATAGAGCACGCTGCCCAGCAGCGGACCCGCCATGCGGGAGAATGCACCGGTGAGGCTGTCCAGCGCGACCGCCCGCTGGATCATGGAAGGGCCGGCGGATTCGCTTACCATGCGGCGGCGCACGGCCATCTCCGTGGCCCAGACGCAGCCGCTCAGGAAGGCTGCCATCCCGATATGCCAGGGCCGGGCAAGGCCTGCCGCGTCCAGCAGCACGATGCAGAGCGAGGCGGTGCCGCTGAGAAGAAGACCACCCCAGAGAATGCGCTTGCGGCTCACCGCCTCGCACACCACCCCCATGATCGCGCCGAAGCAGAGAAGGGGCAGGGTGCGGAGGGCCGAGACGACGGCCACGGCCATGCCGGATTGCGTCGTCTCGAAGGTGAAGAGAGCCGCGGCCAGCATCTCCACCCAGCGCATCGCGTTGGTGGCCGCGCCGATGGCCCAGAGGCGCCGGAACTCGCGTGATCTGAACAGGCCACGTGGCGAGCCCGCCGCGTTTCCGACTGGTGAAGTTTCCATCCCCCGCCAGAATGCGCATGCGCGCGCGTCCTGACCAGACACCCAAAGGGCGGAACAGGGTGGCTGGGATGCAGTGTACGGCGTTTAGCCGGTGGGCTGGGCGATGCCGGTGATCAGGCCACCCAGCTCCGAGGCGGCTTCCCGTAGCAGCGGCATCATGCGCTCCACCACGCCCTCCAGCCCGATGGCATCGCGCAGATACATCAGGTTGAGGGAGGCCACGGCCAGTCCGCCCGCCAGGACCGGCACGGCGATGGCGCTGGCCAGCCCGCCATACTCGCGGGAGGCATAGGCGTCATCCATGGTGGCATAGCCAGCGGCACGAATGCCGGCGAGGCATGCCGCCACCTCGGCAGGGCGGGCGGCCAGGGCGTTCCAGGGCTCGGGCGAGCGGGCGGCGAGGGTGAGGGCGCGCTCCCGCTCCGCCTCGGCGCAGAAAGCCAGGTAGGCGCGGCCGAGGGAAGTGGCGAGGATCGGTGCGCGAAAGCCGGTGCGGCGCTCGAATAGGAAGCGGCCTTCGCCGCGGCTGGTATGGGCGACAACCATCGCGTCGCCGTCGAAGACACCAACATCGGAAGGCCAGCCGACCGCCTGCCGGAGGCGGCTCATGACCGGGATGGCGGCCACCCCGATCTGTCGGTGCAGCGCATAGCCCCCGCTGAGTTCCAGGGTCTTTCCCGTGGGCATGTAGAGGGGCTGGTGCGGGTGGCGGATGACGTAGCCCGCATGGATCAGCGTTTCCAGCATCCGGACGATGGTGGGCTGGTTCAGCCCGGTCAGGCGGTGGATGTCCCGGACCCCGGCGGTGTTGAGCCGGTTCACGGCGCGCAGCACGTCCAGCCCGCGCAGCAGCGCCGTGACCGGTTCATAGGAGGGCATGGACTCGTTCCCCGACGGCACGTCCTTTTCCGCTTTCCAGCGGCCTGGGAGCATGCCATAGTCTTATTGAAATACGATTTCAAAAGATGAAATCGCGTCCAGGGAAGAAAAAGGGGCGGGGCGGGAGCGCAATCGGCGACCAGCTTGCGTTGCCCTGTCCGGCAGGGAGGAATGCGTGGTTCCAACGCACCATCGGGCGCCGCCTTGCGCCCGTACCGCTTGAGCGGCCCAGCCTTGATGGACGATGCGGCAGCCCCAGCGCTTGGGCCCCTGGCCGGGATGAAGGTGCTGGACCTGTCGCGCGTGCTCGCGGCACCCTGGGCCACGCAGATCCTCGGTGATCTCGGCGCCGAGGTGCTGAAGGTGGAGCAGCCCGGAAAGGGCGACGATACGCGCGGCTGGGGCCCGCCCTTCCTGGAGGATGGCTCGGACCGCCCGGATGCCGCCTATTACCTTTGCGCGAACCGCAACAAGCGCTCCATCGCCATCGACTTCTCGCGCCCGGAAGGCGCGGCGCTGGTGCGGCGCCTAGCGGCTGAGGCGGACATCCTTGTCGAGAACTTCCGCACGGGCGGGCTGGCCAAATACGGGCTGGACGCGCCGGCGCTTCTCGCGGCCAATCCGCGGCTGATCTACTGCTCGATCACGGGTTTCGGTCAGAGCGGGCCCTATGCGTCACGCGGCGGCTACGACTTCCTGATCCAGGGCATGAGCGGGCTGATGAGCGTCACCGGCCGCCCGGAGGGCGAAGCCGGGGAGGGGCCGCTCAAGGTCGGCCTGCCCGTCAGCGATCTCTTCACCGGGCTCTATGCCGCGATCAGCATCCTGGCGGCGCTGAACCACCGCACCCGCAGCGGGGAAGGGCAGCATATCGACTGCGCCCTGCTGGACAGCCAGGTGGCGCTGCTGGTGAACCAGGCGATGAACTACCTGGTGGGCGGCGAGGTGCCGCGGCGGCTGGGCAATGCGCATCCAAACGTCGTGCCCTATCGCGATTTCGCGGCGGCGGACGACTACATCCTCGTCGCCTGCGGCAGCGACGGGCAGTTCCGTGCGCTTTGCACGCTCCTTGGCCGCGAGGACCTGGCCAACGATCCGCGCTACGCCACCAATGCCGGGCGCCTGCGGGATCGCAGGAGGCTTGAGCTGGAGATCGCCCATGCCATCGCGCCCTGGCGTGCTGCGGAGCTGCTGGCCGCGATGGCGGAGGCCGGCGTGCCGGGCGGCCCGATTAACACCATCGACCAGGTTCTTTCGGACCCGCAGATCATCGCGCGGGAGATGCTGCAGGTGATGCGCAGGGACGACGGGACGGAGGTGACGGTGATCGGCTTCCCCGGCCGCCTGTCCCGCAGCCCGGCCAGCTACCGCCTCGCGCCGCCTCGGCTGGGGCAGGACACGCGGGCCGTGCTGGCCACGGAACTCGGGCTGAGCGAGGCGGAGATCGAGGCGCTGCGGGCTGCGGGCGTGGTCGCCATGGGCGGGCCCATGCGCCAGGACAGCGAGGCGGAGAGGACAGCATGAGGCAGATGGGTCGTCGCTTCCTCCTTGGCGCCCTGGCGGGACTGGCCGCCGCGCCGGCCGCGCTGGCGCAATCCGCGCCATGGCCGACCCGGCCGATCCGGCTCGTCGTGCCCTTCCCCCCGGGTGGGCCGACGGACATCGTCGCCCGTGTGCTGGCGGAGCGCATGGCGCGCAGCCTGGGCCAGCCGGTGGTGGTGGAGAACCGGCCCGGCGCCAACGGCAATATCGGCAATGACGCCGTCGCCAAGGCAGAGCCGGATGGCCATACCGTTCTCTACAATACCTCCTCCATCACGCTGAGCCCTGCGCTCTACACCCGGCTCTCCTATGATGCGCAACGGGACCTTGCCCCGGTGCTGCAGACGGCGACCATCCCGCTGGTGCTCGCGGTGAACCCCTCGCTGCCCGTTCGCGATGTGAAGGGCTTCGTGGAGCATCTCCGCGCCCGGCCCGGCGCGCTGTCCTATGGCTCGGCCGGGAGCGGCAATGTCACGCATCTCGCGGCCTTCCTCCTGCTGCGCTCGCAGGGGCTGGAAGCGGTGCATGTGCCCTATCGCGGCAGCGCGCCGGCGCTGGTGGATGCCGCGGGCGGGCAGGTGCAGTTCCTGACGGATACGGTGAACTCCGCCCTGCCGCTGATCCGGGAGGGAAGGCTGCGCGCCCTTGCCGTGACCAGTCCGCGGCGCCTTGCGCCCCTGCCGGATGTGCCGACCATCGCCGAAACGCTGATCCCCGGCTTCGATGTGGGCGCCTGGCAGGGGATGATGGTGCCCGCGCGCACCCCGCCTGCCATCATCGAGCGGCTGAACGCTGCCGCGATGCAGGCATTGGCCGATCCGGAGGTGCGGGAGAAGCTGGCGCAGCAGGGCACGGAGCCACTGGGCTCCACCCCCGAGGAATATGGCCGCATCCTGCGCGCGGAGACGGAGCGCTGGGGCCGGGTGATCGCCGAGAGCGGCGTGAGGCTCGAGTAGCGCCATGATCGGTGCCCTTCCCCTTGCCGCCATTCCGCCCGAGGACGAGGCGCTGCGGCCCGAGATCCGTGCCTTCCTGCAGGAGGCGGTGGGCGAGATCCCGCCCGAGCGGCGCGCACGCTCCTGGATGGGTTTCGACCCCGGCTTCAGCCGAAAGCTGGCGGGCCGCGGATGGCTCGGGCTGACATTCCCGAAGGAGTATGGCGGCGCCGGGCGCGGTGCCTTCGCGCGCTACGTGCTGGTGGAGGAGTTGCTGGCTGCGGGTGCGCCGGTTTCCGCCCATTGGATCGCCGACCGGCAGAGCGGCCCGCTGATCCAGCGTTTCGGGACGGAGGAGCAGCGCCGGTTCTACCTGCCGCGCATCTGCCGGGCGGAAGCCTTCTTCTGCATCGGGATGAGCGAGCCGAACACCGGATCGGACCTCGCCAGCGTCACCACCCGTGCGGTGCGCGAGGGTGATGGATGGCGGCTGAACGGGGCGAAGATCTGGACCACCAACGCGCAGCATTCCCATTACATGATCGCCCTGGTGCGGACGAGCGGGGCGCCGGGTGACCGGCACAAGGGCCTGTCGCAGATCATCGTGGACCTGCACGCACCGGGCGTGAGGATCAGCCCCATCCGGGACCTGGCGGGGGATGCGCATTTCTCCGAGGTGGTCTTCGAGGATGTGCTGCTGCCCGGGGACGCCCTGATCGGCGAGGAGGGCTCTGGCTGGATGCAGGTGAATGCCGAGCTCGCCTTCGAGCGCAGCGGGCCGGAACGGGTGCTCTCCTCCGCCGTGCTGCTGGACGAGTGGGCGAACTGGCTCCGAGAGGTTGGTGCGGGCGAGGCGGCGGAGGCGCTGCTGGGGCGGCTGATCGCGCATCTGGCGGTGCTGCGTGCCATGTCCATCGCCGTGACGGGGCGGCTGGTGGAGGGCGAAAGCCCGATCGTGGAGGCGGCGCTGGTGAAGGATCTTGGCACCGAGTTCGAGCAGATGATCCCCACCGTCATCGCCGAGACGCTGGCGCGGCCGGGCCTGGTGGCGCCCGGATCGCTGATGCGGACCCTGGCCTACACCGCCGCCATCGCGCCATCCTTCTCCTTGCGCGGCGGCACGCGGGAAATCCTGCGCGGCATGATCGCGCGCGGGATGGGGCTGCGGTGATGGACAGCCTTCTCGTCCGCTCCGCCCAGGAATTGTTCTCGCGCCACGCCTCGTCAGAGGCGGTGCGTGCCATCCGCGCGGGGGGCTCGCCCGGATCGCTCTGGGGGGAGCTGGAGAATTCGGGCTTCCTCGACGCGCTGGTGCCGGAAGAGGCCGGCGGGATCGGGCTCGGGCCGGCCGAGGCGCTGCCGGTGCTGATCGCGGCGGGGCGCTTCGCGGTGCCGCTGCCGCTGGGAGAAACCATGCTGGCGCGGGCCGTGCTGGGCGGTGCCGGGGAAGCGGTGCCGCAGGGCGCGATCCTGCTCGGCGAGGCTTATGGCGACGCGGCGCGCGTTCCAGCCTTCGCGCGGGCTGACTGGGTGCTGCTCCCCCGGGACGAGGCGGCCCTGCTGCTTCCTGCCGGGGCCGCGGTGGAGGACGAGGCGGCGGGCTCTCCCCTGGGCCGGGTGCTGCGCTGGCCGGAAGGGGCCGGGCGGCGCGTGCCGGCGGGCGACCTCCTGGTTGCCGGGGCCTGGGCGGAGATCGCCGTCATGGCCGGTGCCATGGAGCGCATCCTTGAGGACACCGTGCGCCACGCGCAGGACCGGCAGCAATTCGGCCGCCCCGTGGCGTCCTTCCAGGCCGTGCAGCAGCAGATCAGCGTGATGACCGAGGATGTCTTCGCCAGCCGGATGGCGGCGCAGCTCGCGTCGGTGGCCGATGGCGATGGGGTGGCCCGGCTGAACCCGGTGCGGATCGCGGCGGCGAAGCTACGGGTCGGGGAAGCGGCGGTGCGCGTGGCGGCCATCGGCCATGCGGTGCATGGCGCCATGGGCATCACGGAGGAGGTGGACCTTCACCTTCTGACCGGCCACCTGCAAGCTGGACGGATGCGCTTCGGTGGAGAGGCGCATTGGGGCGCCTGGCTGGGTCGGCGCTTCCTGGCGGACAACACGGGTGAAACCCTGGCCTTCGTGCGCGCGCAGCTGGGGCCGGCAGCACCGGAGGCGAGTGCATGAGCGATTTCCTTCTCCTTGAGCGCGAAGGGCCGGTTATCACCCTGACGATGAATGCGCCGGAGCGCCGCAACGCGCTGGGCATCGAGGGGGAGACGACCGAAGCCTTCACCGAGGCCTGCCGGCGCATTGCGGCCGAGGCGGATGTGCGGGCCGTGATCCTGACCGGCGCGGGCACGGCGTTTTCCGCCGGCGGCGACCTGAAATCCATGCGCGACCGCTTCGGCATGAAGCCGGCCGATATTCGCGAGAGCTACCGGCGCGGCATCCAGCGCATCCCGCTTGCCCTTTACGAACTGGACGTGCCCACCATCGCGGCGGTGAACGGGCCGGCCATCGGCGCGGGGCTCGACCTGGCCTGCATGTGCGACATCCGCATCGGCGCGGAAAGTTCCCTCTATGCGGAAAGCTTCGTCAGCGTCGGCATCGTACCCGGCGATGGAGGGGCTTGGTTGTTGCCGCGCGCGGTCGGACAGTCCAAGGCGGCCGAAATGGCTTTCACCGGGGACCGGCTGGATGCACGCGCCGCGCTGGACTGCGGGCTGATCTCGCGCGTGGTGCCGGATGGGGAACTGATGAACGCGGCGCGGGAGCTGGCCGGGCGCATCGCGCGCAATCCGCCGCAGGTGCTGCGCATGACCAAGCGGCTGCTGCGCGAGGGGCAGCATATGCGTCTTTCCTCCCTGCTGGAGATGTCGGCCGCCTTCCAGGCGCTGGCGCATACCACGCGGGACCATGAGGAAGCGGTGAACGCCTGGTTCGACAAGCGCAAGCCGGTGTTCGAGGGCCGGTGAGCATGGAGGCATCCGCCCCTTTCGCCGGAACGCTGCCGCGCCGGGTGGAGCTGGCGGGCTGCACCAATCTCCGCGACATCGGCGGCTATCGTGGTGATGGCGGGCGGCGGGTGCGGTTCGGCCAGGTGTTTCGCGCGGCCTCGCTCGGCTCCCTCACCGATGACGATCTGCCATGCATCGGGGCGCTGGGATTGCGCACCATCGTCGATCTGCGCGGGGTGGAGGAGAGCGGGCGCGCACCGTCCCGCCTGCCGCAGCCGGCGCCCGAGATCGTGGCCCTGCCGGTGGAGCCGACGGTTGGCGCCTCGCTGCGGGACATCCTGGCGACGGGCCAGGCGACCGGCGAGGATGTGCTCACCCTGCTCGGCCGGGCTTATGCCGCCTATGCCACGGAGAAGCTGCCGCGCTTCCGGGCCCTGCTGGAATTGGTGGCGGAACCGGCGCGGCGGCCCGTCCTTTTCCATTGCTCCGCCGGGAAGGACCGCACCGGGTTCGGCACCGCCATCCTGCTCCTCGCCCTTGGTGTGGAGCGGGAGGAGGTGATGGAGGACTACCTTGCCACGAACCGCTTCTGGCGCCGCGAGCATGCCCTGCCTGAGGGCACCCCGCCCGAGGTGGCAGAGGCGCTGAACCGCGCGCACCGGCACCTGCTGGAGGCAGCGCTGGAACGCGCAATGGCCGGATATCCGACACCCCAGGCATTCTTCGCCGGGGCCATGGGCTTCGGCCGGGACCGGCTGGCGGCACTGCGGGACAGCCTGCTGGAATGACGACAGACCGGCCACGAAAGGCCGGCGCAACACGGGAGGAAAAACGATGCAGAGAAGAGCGCTTTTTGGCCTGGCATCCGCCGCGATGATTCCGGCCGGGCTTGGCCTGCCGGCGGCACGCGCGCAGGAGGCCTTTCCCTCCCGGCCCGTGACGATGGTGGTGCCCTTCCCGCCGGGCGGCGCCACCGACGTGGCGGCCCGTACCCTGGCCGAGCGGATGGCCCCTCTTCTGGGGCAGCCCGTGATCATCGACAACAAACCCGGCGCGCAGACCGCGATCGGCGCCGATGCCGTGGCGCGCGCGGCGCCGGATGGCCACACCATCCTGATGGCCTCCGGCACCACGATGACGCTGAACCCGCTGCTGCCGGAGAAGCTGGCCTACAAGGCCGAGGACCTGACGCCGATCGTCCTGGTGACGACGCTGCCCTTCGCGGTGGTGGTGAAGAAGGGGCTGGCGACGGATGTGCAGAGCTTCGTCGCCCTTGCCAAGTCCCGCAACGGGCAGCTGAACTACGGATCCAACGGCCCGACCAGCTTCAACAACATCGCGGCGATCGCCGTGATGGAGGGGCTGGGAATCCGGATGCAGGAGGTGGGATACCGTGGCGATGCGCAGCAGCTGACCGACCTGATGTCGGGCACGCTGGACGTGATCGTGGTGGGCGGCAGCTCGGCATTGGCCGCCATGCGCTCGGGCCGCGGCACGATCATCGGCTGGACCGGGGAGAAAGAGCGGCTGGCAGTGACGCCGGACGTGCCGAACTTCTCTGAACTGGGCCCCAACATGGTGTGCCAGACGCATTTCGGCCTGCTGGCGCCCGCGCGCACGCCGGCCTCCGCCATCCAGCGCCTGAACCAGGCAGCAATCAAGGCCATGGAGGCACCGGAGCTGCGGCAACGGCTGTTGAGCGAGGGGCAGTATGTCGCGGGGGGAACCCCGGACGACTATGCGGCCTATCTCAAGCGTGACGCGGATCGCTGGCGCGAGCTGGTCGGCCGGCTGGCGCGGGCCTGAGCCGGGCGATGCCGGGCCGGGTCGTCATCGCGGGTGCGCTGGGGCTGGTCGGGCGCGCGGCGCTCGACCGCTACCTGGCCGATGGCTGGGAGGTGGTGGGGCTCTCCCGCCGCCGCCCGCCTGAGGATCTGGGCGCACGGTTCATCTCCGTCGATCTGACGGATGCGGCCGCCTGCCGCGAGGCCCTGTCCGGGCTGGGGGCGACGCATCTCGTCTACAGCGCGCTGTACGAGAAGCCCGAGCTGCGCGCGGGCTGGCTCGACACGGAGCAGATGGAGACCAACCGCGCGATGCTGTCGCATTGCGTGGAGGCGCTGGACGGAGAGGACGGCGCGCTGCGGCACATCACGCTGCTGCAGGGCACCAAGGCCTATGGCGTCCATCTCGGGCAGATGCCGATCCCGGGCAAGGAGAATGCGCCCCGGCACATCCACCCCAATTTCTACTGGTTGCAGGAGGACTATCTGCGCGAACGGCAGCGCGGCCGTTCCTGGCACTGGACGGTGCTGCGGCCCCAGGCGGTGATCGGCTTCGCCATGGGCAGCGCGATGAACCTGCTGGCGGCCATGGGCGCCTATGCCGCGATCAGCCGCGCCATGGGCCTGCCGCTGGTCTTTCCCGGACGCGGGGACCGGGTGACCGAGGTGACGGATGCGCGGTTGCTGGCCTCCGCCATCGCCTGGGCCGGCAGCGCGCCGGCGGCGCAGGACCAGATCTTCAACGTGACGAATGGCGACGTGCTGACCTGGCGGAGCATGTTCCCGGTTCTCGCACGGGCCTTCGGCATGGAGCAGGGGGCGGACCATCCGATGTCGCTCCCCGCCATCATGGCGGACAAGGAGGCTGCCTGGCAGCGGATCGTGCAGCAGCACGGGCTCAGGCCCAGCAGCCTGCGGGCGCTGGTGGGGGATTCCTGGCAGTTCGCCGACTTCGCCTTCAGCCGCGACGACCAGGCGGCGTCGCTGCTCAGCACGATCAAGATCCGCCAGGCCGGATTTGGCGAATGCATCGACAGCGCCGCCATGCTGGACTGGTGGCTGCGTGAACTGCAGCGGCAGCGCGTGCTGCCGCCCTGAACAGGCGGAACCCGCCAGCCGCGGGCCCGGCGCGGACTGCCACCGGGCAAGGATCCGACCATGAACACATGGCGGACAGGGAGGACGGAAGAATGACGATCTCGCGCAAGGATTTCCTGAAGCTCGGCGCGGCCGGCACGCTGGCGCTGGGCCTGCCACGGCTGGCCCGGGCCGCCGACCCCATTAAGGTCGGGGCGCTGTTCCCGCTCAGCGGTGGGGCGGCGGTGCAGGGCCAGCATGTCTGCGAGGCGATCGAGATCGCCGCGGCCATGGTGAATGATGCGGGCGGTGTGCTCGGCCGCCCGGTGCAGATCCTGCGGCGTGATGACGAATCCACCCCGGCCGTTGGCGTCAGCCGTGCCAATGAGCTGATCGGGGAGGGTGTGGCGGTGGTGATCGAGGGCTGGAATAGCCCCGTGACCCTTGCCATCCAGACGGTGCTCGCCCGCGCGGGTGTGCTGGACATCACCGCCATTTCCAAGGCGGACCAGATCCTGACCGGCGGCGGCAACCCGCTGGCGGTCCGGCTGAACTCATCCAATGCCCAGGATGGCCGGGTGATCGCCGAGCACCTGAAGGCGACGGGGGCGAAGCGTATCGCCTTCCTGACGCAGAATGACGCCTATGGGAACGGTGCCCAGGCCTCGATCGAGAACGAGCTGAAGGCGATCGGGCATGACTACACCAAGGTGGCGGAGGAGAAGTTCCCCTTTGCCCAGGCGGATTTCCGCGTGGCACTGACGAATGTGCGCGGCAGCAACGCCGATGCGGTGGTGGCCATCAACGCCAATGAGGGCTCCGGCCTGCCCGCCCTGATCCGCCAGGCCCGGCAGATGCGGCTGCGCGGGGATTTTGTCACCGCCGTCGGCACCGTCGCCCCCAGCGTGATCCAGGTGGCCGGGGAGGCGGCGAACGGGATCATCGGCGCGGATATCTACTTCCCGAAGGAGGAGCCCTTCGCCTCCAACCCCGTGAACCAGGATTTCGTTCGCCGCGCGGAGGAGAAGATCCGCTACACGCCGGACAAGTTCATGGCGCTGGGCGCGGGGGCGCTGCAGGTCTGGGCCATGGCCGCCAATGAGCTGAAGACGCTGGAGCGCGAGAAGATCGGCGCGCGCATCCGGGGAGGCTCCTTCCAGGGCACCGTCCTGGGTGATGCGCGGTTCAGCCCGGAGGGGCAGCTGGCCTCCAGCCACCGGCTCTTCACGGTGAAGGATGGCAAGATCGAGGTCCGGGCGTGAATGTGCCCGGGCGCGGAGCCCAGCCCCCACCCGTGCTGCGGGTGGAGGGCCTGGGCGTTCGCTACGGTGCCCTCGTCGCGCTGGATGATGTGAGCTGGGAGGTCTCGGCGGGCGAGATCCTTGGGATCATCGGGCCGAATGGCGCGGGCAAGAGCTCCTGCTATGACGCCACGACCAACATGGCCACGCGTAGCGGCCGGGTATGGCTGGATGGGCAGGAGGTGACGGCGGTGCCGCCCCACCGGCTCGCCGCCCTCGGCCTCAAGCGCGCCTTCCAGCAGAATGCCTTCTTCACGACGCTGACCGTGCTGGACAACATGGTGGCCGTTCTCGCGCGGGAGGCCGGGACGGGCCTCCTGCCCAGCCTGTTCATGCCCTGGCGCGAGGCGTCGCGCCGCGCGGCGCTGGAAGACGAGGCCGCGGAGATCCTGGAGCGCTTCGGGGTTCCGCGCGCCATGCATGGGCTGCGCCCCGGCAACATTCCCTATGGCAGCCAGCGCATGCTCTCCATCGCGCTCGCCTTCGGGCGCGGCGCACGGGTGCTGATGCTGGACGAGCCCGCGGCCGGGCTGGGCGGCGCCGATATGGCGCGGCTCGCGGAGCTGCTGCGCGGGCTGCGCGAGGCGGGTGTGGCCCTGGTGGTGATCGAGCATCACATGGACCTCATCATGTCGGTGGCCGATCGCATCTTCGTGCTGGAGCAGGGCAGGGCACTGGCAACCGGAAGGCCGCAGGAGATCCAGAGCGACCCGCGCGTGCTGGAAGCCTATCTGGGGCATGCGGCATGACGGCGCCGGTCCTGGAGGCACGGGACCTGCGTGTCGCCTATGGCGGGCATGTCGCGCTTGAGATCCCGCACATCGCCCTGGCACCGGGGGAACTGGTCGGGGTGGTGGGCGCGAATGGCGCGGGTAAGTCCACCCTGGTGAACGCGCTGCTCGGCTGGTCCCGCGGCGCGCCCTCCGTCAGCGGCAGCGTTCGGCTGGACGGGGAGGAGATCGGCGCGATGGCCCCGCACCAGCGCGTGGCGCGCGGGCTGACCCTGGTGCCGGAAGGAGGCGCGGTGTTCATGCGCCTGACCGTGGCCGAGAACCTGGCGGCGGCCCGCCCGCCCCGTTCGGCCGGGCGGCGGGGCCATGACGAGGCGGAGATCTACGCGCTGTTCCCCCGGCTGCGGGAAAGGCTGGACCACGCCGCCTCGGCGCTGTCGGGCGGGGAGCGGCAGATGCTGGCGATCGCGCGGGCGCTGCGCCTGGGGCCGCGCGCGCTGCTGCTGGACGAACCCTCCATCGGGCTGGCGCCGCGCCTTGTCGCGGACGTGCTGCGCGCCGTGCGCGGCCTGGTGGACGAGAACCTTTCCGTGCTGCTGGTGGAGCAGAACGTCCGGGCCGCGATCGAGGTTGTGGACCGTCTGGTCCTGCTGGAGCGGGGGCGGATCATCGCCCAGGGGCCGGTGGCGGAGATGCGGGACGACCCGCGGATCCTGGAAGCCTATCTGGGGGAGGCCGCCGCATGAACCTGGTGCAACAGCTGATCAACGGCATCGTCCTCGGCCATGCCTATGCCTTGATCGCGGTGGGCTGGACCGTGCTGCTCGGCGTCGCGCGGCTGGTGAATTTCGGCCATGGCCAGATCTACATGCTGGCGGCCTTCGTGACATGGTGGGCGGTGGCTGGGCTTGGCCTGCCCTATCCTGTGGCCATCCTCGTCGCCATGGCGGCGGGCGTGGTGATCGGGCTCATCATGCAGGCGGCGATGCTGCGGCTGACCTTCACCCAGGACCTCGTCTCCATCATGATCGTGACCCTGGGCTTCGGACACATGATGCGCGGGATCGCCGGCCTGGTCTTCGGCGGGCAGCCGCAGGTGCTGGAGACGCCGCTGAGCTACATCGATTTCGAGGTGGCGGGCGCCTGGGTCACGGCGCAGGACATGGCGGTGATCATCGTCAGCATCATCGCCTTCGCCCTGCTGCACTTCGTGCTCGAACGCGGTTCGCTCGGCCGCACCGCGCGGATGGTGGCGGAGGACCCGAAGCTCGCGCAGCTCGCCGGCATCGATGTGCGGAAGGTGTATTTCTCGGTTTTCGCCTTCGAAGGGGCGGCGGTGGCGCTGGCCTCGGCACTGGTTGCGCCCCGCACGCCCATTCTCACCAGCATCGGCTTCGAGGAGGTGATCGTCACCTTCGTCGTCGTCGTGCTCGGCGGGATCGGCTCGGTGGCGGGAAGCTACGTGGCCGGCCTGGGGCTCGGTATTTTCACGGCGCTGTTCGGCGGCTTCGTCTCGCCAGCCTATGCGACGACCGCGGCCTTCGGCGTGCTGATCGTGGTGCTGGTGCTGCGCCCGAGCGGGCTGGCGCTGGGTGCCGGCGGAGGACGGCGATGAACAGGGTTCTCAAGCCGGCGGCGGTGCTGCTGGCCGCCATACTGGTCTTCCTGCTGCCGGGCTGGCTCGGCGGTGTCCATGGCGCCTTCGCCGTGATCGCCATCATGGCGGTGGCCGCTTATGGGCTGGATATCGTGGTTTCGGATCTGGGGGAGGTGAGCCTCGCCCATACCGTGTTCTTCGCGGCGGGCGCCTATGCGACCGGGCTTCTCGCCACGCGGCTGGGCTTCGGTTCCTGGGCCACGCTGTTCGGCGCGATCGCGGTCGGCACGCTCATCGCGCTGGCCCTTGGGCTCGTCACGCTGTCGCTGCGGGAATTCGTCTTCTCGCTGGTGACCTATGCGGCCACCGTCGTGGCGGCGGCGATCGCGCATAACTGGAACGTGCTCGGCGGCTCGGACGGGGTTTCCGGAATTCCCACGCTGGATCTCTCCCTGGGCCCCGTGCGGCTGGCCGCGACGAATGACGCGGAACTCTGGCCTTATGCCTTCGCGCTCCTTCTGATCGCTCTCTACGCGATCCGCCAATTCCGGCGTTCGCGCCTGGGGGCGATGGCGATGATGGTGCATCTCAACCCCAGGCTTGCCACCATGTCCGGGATCGATGTCCGGCGCGTGCGCCTGGCGGTGTTCGTGCTCTCGGCGCCGTTCAGCGCGGCGGCGGGATGGCTCTATGCCTACCAGCGCGCCTATATCGGGCCGGACCTGTTCGAGACGTATTTCCTCGTCCTCATGCTCACCGCGGTTGTGCTGGTCGGGCGCCGCCGGCTCTTCGGGCCGCTCATCGGCACCGCGCTGGTGGTCGGGCAGGAGCGCTTCCTGTCCTTCGGCGGCGACGTGAACGCCATCATCCTGGGAGGAGCGCTGGTGACGGCGCTGGCCCTTCTGCCGGGCGGGCTGGACGGGCTGTTCCGCCGCCTGGTGACCCGTCCCACCACCCCTGCACCTGTTCCCGAGGCGAGGCCGCTGGCGCAACCATGAGTCCGGACACATTGCATTCCCCTTCTTCCGACGCGCTGCCGCAGGGGCGCCGCCCCGTCTATCGCCGGGCCGACCTGCTGAAGCTGCTGGAGCCGCAGAGCATCGCCGTTGTCGGTGCCTCGGCACGGGCAGGCTCCTTCGGGGAGAGGACGGCGCGCAACCTCGCGCAGTTCTCCGGGCGCCTGCATCTGGTGAACCCGCGCTATGACCGCATCGGGGACGCGCCCTGCCATGCCTCGGTCGCGGCCCTGCCGGAAGTTCCGGACCTCGTGGTCGCCGCCACTCCCATGGAGGCCTGCGAGGACGTGGTGCGCGATTGCGTCGCGGCCGGCGTCGGCGCGCTGGTGCTCTACGCGGCCGGCTTCGCCGAGACGGGGCGGCCGGAGCGCGTGGCGCTGCAGCAGCGGATCGTGGGCATGGCGCGGCAGGGTGGACTGCGACTCCTCGGCCCGAACTGCATCGGGCTGACCGACTATGTGCGGCGGGCCGAGATCAGCTTCGTGGCCATCCCGCGCCCCCAGGCCCCGCCCACGCGGCCCGCGCTCTGCATTGTCAGCCAGTCCGGGAATCTCGGCTTCGCCCTCGCGCAGTCCGTGGAGGCGGGCGCGCAGGTTTCGCGCGTGCTGACCTGCGGCAATTCAGGCGATATCGATGTGGCCGACCTCGTCGCGGCCCTTGGGGAGGATCCGGGCTGCTCCGCCATCGCGCTGCTCTTCGAGGGCATGGCCGATCCCTCGCGCCTGATTGAGGCGGCGGCCATCGCGCGTCGGAAAGGCAAGCCGGTGGTGGTGCACAAGCTTGGCACAGGTGAGCAGGGCGCGCAGGCCGCCATGTCCCATACCGGTTCGCTCGCCGGATCCAACGAGGTCTATCGCGCGGCCTTCGAGCGGGCAGGCATGGTCCTGTCGGAAAGCTTCGAGGGGCTGCTGGAACTCGCCAGCTTCCTTGCCAAGGCGGGCAGGCCGCGCGCCCCCGGCGTGGCCGTGGTTTCCACCTCCGGCGGCGCGGCGATCATGGCCGCGGACCGGGCGGAGGCGCATGGCGTCTCGCTGCCGCAGCCCGGGCCGGATGCGCAGGCCGTGCTGTCCGCCCGCATTCCCGAATTCGGATCCGCCCGCAATCCCTGCGACGTGACGGCGCAGGTGCTGAACGACCCGGGCTCCCTGCAGGACTGCATGGAGGCGTTGCTGGCCGACCCGGCCTATGGGGCGCTGCTTCTGCCCAATGGCTTCGCCTATGACGTTTCGACACCGCGCTTCCACCTGCTGGACGAGCTGGCCGCGCGCCATGGCAAGGTGGGCTGCGTGGTCTGGACGACGCAGTGGCTGGAGGGCCCTGGCGCACGGGAGGTGGAGAATACGGAGCGGGTGGCGATGTTCCGCTCGATGGACCGCTGCATGGCGGCGATTGCCGCGTGGCATCGGCAGGGTGCCAGGGGCGAGGTGGAGGCGCGGGCTCCGGCGCGGCTCTCCCCACCCGGGGCCAGGGACGCGGCGGCGAGGCTGCTGGACCAGGCTTCCGGCCCGGTCCTGACGGAGCGCGAGGCGAAGGCGGTGCTGGCGGCCTACGGCATTCCGGTCGTCCAGGAAATCCTGTCGGAGAATGCCGAAGCCGCGGTTTCCGCCGCCGAGGCGGTGGGATATCCGGTGGTCCTGAAGGTCGAAAGCCCGGCCCTGCCGCATAAGACCGAGGCCGGGGTGATCCGCCTGAACCTGCCTGACGCGGCATCGGTGCGCGATGCCTTCGCAGAGGTGATGCGCAATGCGCATCGCGCCGCGCCGGGCGAGCCGATCAACGGCGTGCTGGTCCAGCCCATGGTGCCGCCAGGGATCGAGATGGTCGTGGGCGCGCGGCGGGATCCGCTCTTCGGCGCCACGGTGCTGGTCGGGCTCGGCGGCATTCTGGTCGAGCTGATGCGGGACAGCGTCGTGGCCCTGGCGCCGGTGGGTGCCGGGGAGGCGCGCGGCATGCTCGGGCGCCTGAAGGGCGAGCGCCTGCTCTCCGGCTTCCGCAACCTGCCGGAGGTGGACCGGGACATGCTCGCCGGGATCATCCAGCGCGTTTCCGAGCTGGCTGCCGACCATGCGGACCGGATCGCCGAGATCGACGTGAATCCGGTCATCTGCGCGGGCAGCCGCCAGATCGCGGTGGATGCGCTGATCGCCCTCAGCCCGGCCGCGCCGCATGGGTGAGGAGGACGAGCTTCCCGGTCGCGCGGCGGCCGGCGAGTGCCTCCAGCGCCTCGGCCGCCCCTTCCAGCGGGTAGCACTGCGACACCGCCGGGCGGAGCCGCCCCTCGGCAACCCAGCCGAAGAGGCGGGAGAGCAGGGCGCGGTTCGCGGCCGGCTCGCGCCGCGTGAACTCGCCGTAGAACACGCCGGTCACGGCGCAGTTCTTCAGCAGCACCAGGTTGAGGGGGAGGCGCGGGATCTCCCCGGCCGCGAAGCCGACCACGAGGTAGCGCCCGCGCCAGGCGATGGAGCGCAGGGCCGGCTCCGTATAGGGGCTGCCGACGGGATCGAAGATGACATCGGGGCCGCGCCCCTCGGTCAGGCTGCGCAGCTGCTCACGCCAGCCCTCGGCCGAGTAGTCCACCAACCCATCCGCCCCGGCACCCCGGCAGGCTTCGAGCTTCTCGGCCGAGGAGGCCGCGGCGATGACCCGCGCGCCGAGAATCTTGCCCAGCTGGATGGCGGCCATGCCCACGCCACCCGAGGCGCCGAGCACCAGCAGGGTTTCGCCGGCCACCAGGGCACCCCGATCCTCCAGCGCGTGCAGCACGGTGCCGTAGGCGAGGCCCAGCGCCGCCGCGGCTTCCGGCGATACGCCGGGCGGGACAGGGACGGCTTTCGCTGCGTCCACCGCCACCGCCTCGGCGAAGCCGCCATAGGTGATGACGGCCGCAACGCGCGCGCCGATGGCGGGCTCGCTCACTCCTTCACCCTGGGCCGTCACGACGCCGCAGACCTCGCCGCCCGGCACGAAGGGCATGGGCGGCTTCTGCTGGTAGCGGCCCTCGATGATGAGCGTGTCCGGAAAATTCACGCCGCAGGCTTCCACGCGGAGCAGGACCTGTCCCGGCCCGGGCCGCGGATCGGGAACGGTCTCAACCCGAAGTGTGGAAGCCGGCCCGTATTCGCGGCACAACACGGCTTTCATCCCTGGCGTCCTCCCTTCATGTTCATGCGCAGCAGACTGTGCGTGGGACGACCCAGGGCACAAGCCAATATCGGCGGGATGGAGCGTTAAGATGGATTTCGGCTATTCGGCAAAGGTCCAGGAACTGCGGACCAGGCTGCAGGCCTTCATGGATGAGCACGTCATCCCGAACAACCACCTGCATCACGCGCAGCATGCGGCGATGACGAATCGCTGGCAGCCCGTGCCCATCGTGGAGGAGTTGAAGCCGAAGGCCCGCGAGGCCGGGCTCTGGAACCTGTTCCTGCCTGCCTCCTCCCACGGCGCGGGGCTGACGAACCTGGAATACGCGCCGCTGGCCGAGATCATGGGACGCATCCCCTGGTCCAGCGAGGTGTTCAACTGCTCCGCGCCCGATACGGGCAACATGGAGACGATCGAGCGCTACGGAACGGAGGAGCACAAGCAGCGCTGGCTCGTGCCGCTGCTGAACGGCGAGATCCGGTCCTGCTTCGCCATGACGGAGCCGGAGGTCGCCTCTTCCGACGCGACGAACATCCAGACTCGCATCGAGCGCCACGGCGATGATTACGTCATCAACGGGCGGAAATGGTGGTCCTCGGGTGCGGGCGATCCGCGCTGCGCCATCTTCATCGTCATGGGCAAGTCATCGCCGGACAATCCGGACAAGCACCGCCAGCAATCCATGATCCTCGTCCCGCGCGAAACGCCGGGCGTCACCATCAAGCGCATGCTGCCGGTCTTCGGCTTCGACGATGCCCCGCATGGCCATGCGGAGATTCTTTTCGAGAATGTGCGCGTTCCCGCCAGCAACATCCTGCTGGGCGAGGGCCGCGGCTTCGAGATCGCGCAGGGGCGGCTTGGCCCGGGGCGCATCCACCACTGCATGCGCGCCATCGGCCTTGCCGAGCGTGCGCTGGAGATGATGTGCCGCCGCTCCCTGGAGCGGCGCCCCTTCGGCAAGCCCCTGGCGGACCAGGGCGTGATGGTCGAGCGCATCGCGCAGTCCCGCATCCTCATCGACCAGGCGCGGCTGCTCACCCTGCACGCCGCCTGGCGCATGGACATGGTGGGCAACAAGGAAGCGCGGACCGAGATCGCCGAGATCAAGGTGGCCGCGCCGCAGATGGCTTGCCAGGTGATCGACTGGGCCATCCAGGCGCATGGTGCCGCGGGCGTCACCGAGGATTTCGACCTGGCCTACATGTTCAAGATCGCGCGCACGCTGCGGATCGTGGATGGGCCCGATGAGGTGCATCGGTTCCAGCTCGGCCGGATGGAGCTGAACAAGTACAAGCCGCCCCGCAACTCCCAGGCCGGGGCTGCCGCGTGAGGGGCGCGCTCTTCGACCTCACCGGGCAGGTCGCGATCGTCACCGGGGCATCGCGCGGGATCGGCCGCGCGATCGCCGAACGCATGGCGGAGCACGGCGCCCGCGTGGCGGTTTCCTCTCGCAAGATCGAGGCCTGCGAGGAGGTCGTGCAAGGCATCGGCGAGCGGGGCGGAGAGGCCTTCGCCCAGGCCTGCAACATCGGCCGCAAGGAGGAGCTTCAGGCGCTGGTGGATGCCACCATGGCGCGCTGGGGCCGCATTGACACCATCGTCTGCAACGCCGCCATCAACCCGCATTTCGGGGCTTCGGCCGGGCTGCCGGATGCGGTGTTCGAGAAGATCATGGCGACGAATATCCGCTCCAATCTCTGGCTGGCCCATATGGTCATGCCGGGCATGGCGGAGCGTGGCTCGGGGTCGGTGATCGTCATCTCCTCCATCGCGGGGTTCCGCGGTTCTCCGGTGCTGGGCGCCTATGGCATCTCCAAGGCGGCCGACATGCAGCTCGTGCGCAACCTCGCGGTGGAATGGGGGCCGAAGAACATCCGCGCCAACTGCATCGCCCCCGGGCTGGTGCGCACCGATTTTGCCAAGGCGCTTTGGGAGGACCCCGCCATCCTCCGCAAGCGCACGCGGGACACGCCGCTGCAGCGGATCGGCGAACCGGACGAGATCGCGGGCGCGGCTGTGTTCCTTGCCTCGCCGGCGGGCAGCTTCATGACAGGCCAGACTATCACCATCGATGGTGGCGTGCTGGCCGGTCCGCCCATGATCGGAGAGGACTGAGCGCATGGCCGGGGATGTGCCCGTGCCGTCGGATGGCATGCCGGTGCTGGTGCCGGTCCTCCAGAACCATCGCTTCGACGAGGTGGCGCTGGCGCGATACCTGGCCGGCCGCTTGCCGGGCTTCCGCGGAGACGGGCTCGTGGTGCGCCAGTTCCAGGGCGGCCAGTCGAACCCCACCTTCCACCTGCAGACCCCCGGCGGCGACTATGTGCTGCGCAAGAAGCCACCGGGCAAGCTGCTCCCATCCGCGCACCAGGTGGAGCGGGAGTTCCGCGCCATGCAGGCCCTGGCCGGAAGCGGCGTCCCCGTGCCCGCCACCCATTTGCTCTGCGAGGACGAGGCGGTCATCGGCACGCCCTTCTTCGTCATGGACCACGTTCCCGGCCGGATCTACGCAGACCGCGTGATGCTGGCCGGCACGCCGGCGGAGCGCGGGGCCGTCTACGCGGAACTCGCGCGCGTGCTGGCGGAGCTTCACCGGGTGGACTGGCGCGCCGCCGGCCTCGCCGATTTCGGCCGGGCCGAGCGCTACATGGAACGCCAGGTGCAGCGCTGGACGCGGCAATGGGAGGCATCCAGGGTCGAGGACATGCCGGCCATGGACCAGACCGCCGCCTGGCTGGCCGCGAATCTCCCGCCGGATGACGAGACAGCGATCGCCCATGGCGATTATCGGCTCGGCAACGTCATCCTGCACCCGCAGGAGCCACGCATCGTTGCCGTGCTGGACTGGGAGCTGGCAACGATCGGCCATCCCCTGGCCGACCTCGCCTATGCCTGTCTCACCTATCACATGCCTCCCGGCCCCTCCGGGCTGACGGGGGTGCTGGGGACGGATTACCAGGCGCTGGGAATACCCACGCAGGATGCCTTTGTGGCGGAATATTGCCGCCATGCCGGCCGGCCCGTACCGGAGAACCTCGACGTGTTCGTGGTCTTCTCGATGTTCCGCCTGGCCTCCATCGTCGCGGGCGTATGGCGCCGTGCTCTGGACGGCAACGCGTCCGACCCGCGCGCTATCGGCTACCGTGAACGCTATCGCGGCATGGCAGAGCAGGCCTGGTCCATCGCACAGCGGCTCGGTGCACAAAAAAGCCAGATCGGGGGATGATGCGGATGTCAGGGATGGATCCAGAGGGGCGCGACGCCATAGCCGTGCCGGGGGCGCGCATCCTGGCGGACGGGCTGCGCTTCCCCGAAGGCCCTGTGGTGCTTCCGGACGGGCGGATCGCCCTGGTGGAGATCGAGGCGGGGCGGATCACCGCGATTGGACCTGATGGCAGCAAGACGGTGCTTGCCAGCCCGGGCGGTGGCCCCAATGGCCTCGCCCTGGGGCCGGACGGGATGCTTTATGTCTGCAACAATGGCGGTTTCGAGTGGATCGAGGCCGAGGGCACGCTTCGCCCCCATGGGGCACCGCCCGGCTATGCCGGCGGGTGGGTGGAGCGGATCGACCCCTCCACCGGCCGATCCACGCGGCTCTATGATGCCTGCAACGGGCGGCGGCTGCGCGGTCCGAACGACCTGGTGCTGGATGGTCAGGGCGGCTTCTGGTTCACCGACTATGGCAAGGTCCGCGCGCATGACCGTGACCACGGCACGGTGTACTGGGCGGCGCTGGATGGCAGCCGCATTCTGGAAGCGGCCCACCCATTCCCCGGCGGGGCGAATGGCCTCGGCCTCTCGCCCGATGGGCGAAGGCTCTATGTGGCGGAAACCGAGACAGGACGTCTCTGGGCCTTCGACATCCTGGGGCCGGGCGAGCTGAGGAAGGATCCCTGGCCCAGCCCGCATGGCGGCACGTTGCTGTGCCAGTTCCCCGGCTTCCGCCGCCTCGACAGCCTGGCCGTGACGCAGGCCGGGAATATCTGCGTCGCCACGCTGGTTTCGGGTGAGATCACCACCGTTTCGCCCGAAGGGCGCATCATCGACGTGGTTCGCTGCGGCGAGCGGATGCCCACCAATATCTGCTTCGGCGGCGAAGGCAGGCGGACCGCCTATGTCACGCTCTCCCATACGGGGAAGCTTCTGGAGATGCCATGGGAGGAGCCCGGCCTGGCGCTCGTCGCCTAGCGTCCTGGTATTCGGCAAGGAGCCCGGCCCCGATGTTCACCCTGACTGACAAGGTGGTCTTCCTGACGGGCTGCGGCTCGCAGGCCGAAGGGTGGGGCAACGGCAAGTGCATCGCCGTTCTCTTCGCCCGGCAAGGCGCCGTCGTCTACGGCGTGGACCGGAACGAGGCCGCGGCAGCCGAGACCCGGCGCATCATCGAGGCGGAAGGCGGCCGCTGCATCGCCGCCACCGGGGACGTGACCCGCGCCGAGGAGGTGAACGCGCTGGTGGCGGATTGCATGGCGCGCTTCGGCCGCATCGATGTGCTGGTGAACAATGTCGGCCTCTCCATGCCGGGCGACCCCGCGACGATGGATGAGGCGCTCTGGGACGCGCAGATCGACGTGAACCTGAAGAGCGCCTTCCTCTGCTGCAAGGCGATTCTTCCGATCATGGAGCAGCAGGGCAGGGGCGCGGTGGTGAGCATCGCCTCCACCGCCGGCATCCGGAACACGGGCAAGCCGCAGGCCGCCTATGCGGCGGCGAAAGCGGGGCTGATCCAGTTCAGCAAGGTGACGGCGGTGGATTACGCGCGGCGCGGCATACGGATGAACTGCGTGCTGCCGGGGCTGATGGACACGCCGCTGGTGCGCAAGCTGGCGGAACAGTTCGCCAGCGAGAATACGGGGGCGGATCTCGATGCCTTCACGCGGCGCCGCCACAACCAGGTGCCGATGGGCCGCATGGGCGAGGGGTGGGATGTGGCCCATGCGGCGCTGTTCCTTGCCTCGGACGAGGCGAAATACATCACCGCGACGGAAATCCTCGTGGATGGCGGCCTCTGCGCCGCCGTTCGCAACTGAGCGCGGCGCCGGCAATGCTGAGACTGGATGGCCGGGTGGCGATCGTCACCGGGGCGGGTTCGGCCGGCCCGGGCTGGGGCAATGGAAAGGCTACAGCGGTGCTGCTCGCGCGTCAGGGCGCGAGGGTTTTCGCCATCGACAACCGCGAGGAGGCCGTGGCGGAGACGGTGGGCATCATCCGCGACGAGGGCGGGGAAGCCACGGGGCATGTGGCCGACGTGACCTCCTCTTCCGAAGTATTCGCCGCTGTCTCCGCCTGCGTGGCGCTCCTTGGCGGGCTGGACATCCTGGTGAACAATGTCGGCGGCTCCCATCCCGGCGGCGCCGAGAGCCTGTCCGAAGAGGATTGGGAGCGCCAGATCGACTTCAATCTCCGCTCGGCCTTCCTGTGCTGCAAGCACGCATTACCCGAGATCCGGCGGCGTGGGCGCGGCGCGATCGTGAACCTCTCCTCCATCGCCGCTTTGCGCATGAGCGCGGACCGGCCCCACATCGCCTACAGCGCCGCGAAATACGGCATCCTGGCCCTCACGCGCTCCGTCGCCATGGAACAGGCGCCGCATGGCATCCGCTGCAACACGGTTGTGCCGGGGCTGATGCACACGCCTCTGGTGGAGCATCGGCTGGTGCGCCAGCTCGGCGCCAATGATGCCGGGGCGCTGATCGCGAAGCGCAACGCCCAGGTGCCGCTGGGCAAGATGGGCGATGCCTGGGACATCGCCCATGCCGTGCTGTTCATGGTCTCGGACGAAGCGAAGCACATCACCGGCACGGAGCTGGTGGTGGATGGCGGGATCTCCGCCCGCATGCCCTGAAGGGCGGCGCGGCCCGTCTGAGGGACCGCGCCGCCCAGGCAAGCTCAGCCCTGCTGCGTGGCGGCGTTCCTGCCCGGGGCAGCGGCCTGCACCGCCACGAAGGCGCGGCGGCCTTCGCGGATCACCTGCAGGGCCACTGCGCCGTCATTGGCACGCACCGCCTCACGGATGGCGGAGATGGCCTGCTCCGGCCCATCCACGGCCTTGCCGCCCACCGACGTGATCACATCGGCCTGCCGCAGCCCCGCTTCGGCGGCCGGGCTGTCCGGCCGGACCTCGGCAATCACCGCGCCGCGGGTGCCGCGCGGCAGTTCCAGCCCGCCCTTCGCCGCCTCTTCCGTGGTGGTCAGCGCGATCCCGAGCTGGCCGCGCGGCGCGGCCTCGGCGGGCTGCTCCTTCCCCGTGGCGCCCTGGTCGGGCAGGGCCGCGAGCTTCACGGTCAGCTGCGTCTCGCGCCCGTCGCGCCGGGCGGTGAGCGTGGTCTCGGCGCCGCTGCGCAGGCCACCGACAGCGCGGGCCAGGTCACGCGGGTTCCGCACCGTCGTCTCGCCCAGGGCGGTCACCACGTCGCCCGGCTGCAGCCCGGCACGGGCGGCGGGGCTGTTGGGCTCCACCTGGGCGACCAGCGCACCCTCGGGCTTCGGCAGGCGCAGGGCGCGGGCCATGGTCGCGTCCACGGGCTGCGTGCTGGCGCCGATGAAGCCGCGATCCACCCGGCCATTCTCCTTCAGCTGCGACACCACGCTGCTGACGAGGTTGGAGGGGATGGCGAAGCCGATGCCGACCGAACCGCCGGAGGGGCTGAAGATCGCCGTGTTGACGCCGATCACCGAGCCGTCCAGGGAGAAGAGCGGGCCGCCGGAATTGCCACGGTTGATGGGTGCGTCGATCTGCAGGAAGTCGTCATACGGGCCGCTATGAATGTCACGCCCACGGGCGGAGACGATGCCGGCCGTCACTGTGCCGCCGAGGCCGAAGGGGTTGCCCACGGCCACCACCCAGTCGCCCGGCCGCGCCGCATCGGAATTGCCGAGGTTCAGGAAGGGCAGGGGCGAGGGGGCATCCACCTTGAGCAGGGCGAGGTCTGTGCGCGGGTCGCGGCCCACGATGCGCGCCGAGAGCTCCCGCCCGTCATCCAGCGTGACCTTCACCTGGCTGGCGCCATCGATGACATGGTTGTTGGTGACGACATGCCCCTGCGCGTCCACGATGAACCCGGAGCCGAGCGCCTGGGCCTGGCGTGCCTCGCCGCGCCCGCCGCGCTGGCCGAAATAGCGGCGGAACATCTGGTCCTGCTCCGAGCCCTGGGGGAAGGGTGAGCTGGCCTGCTCCGCCTGCTGCCGCTCGGTGGCCGTGATGGTGACGACGGCCGGGCGCACGCGCGCGACGAGATCGCCGAAGCCCGGCAGGGAAACCTGTGGCGCGGCCACGGCCGGCACGCCCGCATTGGCCGCGGCCTGCCCCTCGGCGAAGGCCGGCACGGCGAGCCAGCCGGCAGCCCCGGAAAGGGCGGTCCCGGCCAGCAGGAGGGCGCCCAGTGCGGCGCCATGTCGGCGATGGTTATGCTTGCTCATGCTGCGTCTTTCCTCTTCCCGCGGCAGGGAGAACCCCGCCTCGCGGGACGCAATCTCGGGTGCCGGCGGTGGAGGGTCCCCGACAGCAGCATGAAAGAGTTTTCAGAATTTGCCCGTGCCGCCCTGTGGCAGCCGCAGGCGCACCGAAAGCCCGCCGCCCGGCGCCTCGCCCAGGGTCAGGCGGCCCCCATGCATCCGCGCCACGGCGGAAACCAGCGAGAGGCCGAGCCCCGTTCCCGGCGTGCCCCGGCTCCGGTCCAGCCGGTAGAAGCGCCGCAGGGCCTTCTCTCGCTCCTCCGGCGGAATCCCTTGGCCGGCATCGGATACCTCCAGCTCGGCGCCGGGGCGCAGCGCCACGCGGATGGTCCCGGCACCATGGACCAGGGCGTTGTCCAGCAGGTTGGCCAGGGCCTGGCGCAGCAGGGGGGCGCTTCCTGTCACCTGCAGCCCGGGCGCCAGTTCGGGCTCGATCCGGCGCCCGGCTTCCTCGGCGGCCGGTGCATAGGCCTCGATGACCGCGGCCACGAGAGAGGACAGATCGAGGGGCGCGAAGCCCTCGCGCCCCGCTCCCGCCTCGGTGCGGGCGATGCGGAGAAGGGCGGCGAAGGTGGCCAGGATCCCGTCCAGTTCCTCCAGCGCCGCTTCCAGCACGGCCGCGTCGGCCTCCGGCTCCCGCGCGCGCGCCAGGGCCGCTTCCAGCCGCTGCCGGAGGTGGGAGAGAGGGGAGCGCAGGTCATGCGCCACGTCGTCCGTGACCTGCCGCACCTCCGCCACCAGGGTCTCGATCCTGGCCAGCATCGCGTTGATGGTGATGGCCAGCCGGTCGAACTCGTCGCCCCGGCCGCTTTCCGGCAGGCGCCGGGTCAGGTCGCCGCCCATCACCGCGCGGGCGGCGTCGCTGATCCCGGCCAGGCGCCGCTCCAGCCCATGCCCCAGGATGAAGCCGAGGCCGAGCGCGACGAGGGCGGCAAGCCCGGCGGCCACGGGCGGCGTCCAGGCCAGCGCATAGGCGGCGCGGTCCACGGAGGAGAGGTCGGTCGCAAGGACGAGGTTGACGCCGCCCGGCAGGATGGCGCCCAGGGCGCGCAGCGGCGGGGCGTCGCCGCTCTCGCGCAGCGTGGCGTAGCCGCGCAGCACGCGCGGGGCGCCGGGCAGGCGGCCGGCGATGGGGCGCCCATCCGGCGTCTGCACGAGGACGAGGAGCGGGCCGCGCCGGCGGGTATGCACCTCCGCCGCCTCGGACAGGCCACGCAACCCATAGGCCTCGTAGTCCCGCAGCAGTCCCTCACCCTCGGCGGCGAGGACGAGGTCGAGCTGCTGCCGCAGCGCCGCCTGCGCGCGGAACCATCCCCAACCGGCGCCGAGGATGGAGCAGACCAGCACCACCACCGCGATGGTGAACGCGACACGCGGGGCGAAGGAGCGGAGGCGGATCACGCTTCCGTCCGCGCCGGCTCCGGCGCGGCGAGCACATAGCCGGCGCCGCGCACGGTGCGGATCATCGGCGGCTCGCCACCCGCTTCCAGCTTGCGGCGCAGGCGGCTGACATGCACGTCCACCACATTGGTGGTCGGGTCGAAGGAGAAGTCCCACACCTTCTCCAGCAGCATGGTGCGGGTCAGCACCTCGCCCGGATGGCGCATCATGTATTCGAGGAGGCGGAACTCCGTGGGCAGCAGCTCCACGGCCCGCCCCCCGCGCGCCACCACGCGGCGCAGCAGGTCCATCCGCAAATCCCCCACCACCAGCGCATGCTGCTCGGCCTGCGCGGCGGGGCGGCGGGCAAGGGCACGGATGCGGGCCCGCAGCTCGGCGAAGGCGAAGGGCTTGGCGAGGTAGTCATCCGCCCCGGCCTCCAGCCCCTCCACCTTCCGATCCACCTCGCCCAGCGCTGTGAGGACGAGGACCGGCGTGGCGATGCCGGAGGCGCGGATCGCGCGCAGGATGGTCAGCCCATCCGGCCCGGGCAGCATCCGGTCCGTGACGATCACGTCGAAGCTCTCGTTCAGCGCCAGGAAAAGGCCGTCCTTCCCGTTGCGCGCGAGATCGACGACATGCCCTTCCTCGCCCAGCCCCTTGGCAAGGTAGTCCGCCGTCGCGGGATCATCCTCGATCAGCAGGACTCGCATCGGCTCCCCTCATGCCGTCCGCCGCGCCAAGGGCGCGGTGGCCCGGGCGGCAGGCCGGCAGTCTAGGAGGGGGGCGCGCGGCGATCCACCCGCGTGCCCCTTCCACCCGGGGACGGACCTTCCCTGCTCAGCGCCCGCCGCGCGGCAGGGCGTAGGCGATTACGGAGTCTCCCGCCTTGGTGCCGAGGGAGCCGTGCCCACCCGCCGAGACCAGAACATATTGCCGGCCGTCCCGGCCGAGATAGGTCATCGGCGTCGCCTGGCCTCCAGCTGGCAGGCGGGCCTTCCAAAGCTCCCGCCCGTTGGTCACGTCATAGGCCCGCAGGTAGTAGTCGATCGTGCCGGAGAGGAAGGCTACGCCGCCCGCGGTCATGATCGGGCCGCCCAGGCTGGGCACGCCCATGGGGAAGGGCAGCGGGACCGGCGCCGCATCCCGGGTGGTGCCATTCTTGTGGCGCCACAGGACCTGCCCGGTCGTCAGGTCGGCGCCCGCCACATAGCCCCAGGGCGGCTCCTGGCAGGGCAGGCCGAGCACGGAGGTGAAGGGGTAGAGCTTCACCGCATAGGGCGCGCCGAAATTCTCGTTCAGCGCGGGCAGGCTGCCCTCCGGCCGCTCTCCGCCCTGCACGTAGAGCGTGGTGTCATCCTGCCGCGGCACGAGCTGCGAGACGAAGGCGAGATAGGCCGGCGTGGTGAAGGCCACCTGGCGACGCGGATCCACCGCGATGCTGCCCCAGTTGAACACGCCGAAATTGCCGGGATAGACGAGCGTGCCCTGCAGGGAAGGCGGGGTGTACCGGCCTTCGTAGCGCAGGCGCTTCAGCGCGATGCGGCAGGCCAGCTGGTCATACATGGTCGCGCCCCACATCTCCGCGCCCGTCAGCGGCGGCGGGTCGAAGGACAGGCGCGACACGGGCTGGGTCGGCGCGGTGCGGTCCGGCGGCACCGCGCCTTGCGGCACCGCGGCCTCGTTCACCGGCAGGATGGGCTGGCCCGTCTCACGGTTCAGCACGTAGATCTCGCCCTGCTTGGTCGGCTGCAGCAGCGCGGGAACGCGGCGGCCCTCGATGGTGAGGTCCATCAGGCTCGGCTGGGAGGGAACGTCGTAGTCCCAGAGGTCGTGATGCACGGTCTGGAACACCCAGCGTAGCTGACCCGTGGCGAGATCGAGCGCCACGACGGAGGAGGCGAAGCGCTCCGTGTTCGGGCTGCGATTGGCGCCCCACTGGTCCGGCGGCTGGTTGCCGAAGGGGATATAGACCATGCCCAACGCCTCATCGACGCTGGAGATGGACCAGCTGTTCGGGGTGCTCGGCACATAGGTCTGGCCGGGCGGCAACGGGGCGGTCGTGTCCGGGTTGCCGGGATCGAAGTTCCAGACCAGGGCGCCCGTATCGGCGTCAAAGGCGCGGATCACGCCCGCCGGCTCGGAGACGGAGACATTGTCCAGTACCGTGCCGCCGATGATGACGAGGTTCCGCGCCACCACCGGCGGGGAGGTGGAGTAGTAACCGCCCGGCTTCACATTCGGCATGTTGGCCCAGAGATTGACCTGCCCGCCTTCACCGAAGCTGGTGCAGACGCCCCCGCTCTCCGGGTCCAGCGCGATCAGGCGGCCATCCGCGGTGGGCATGAAGAGCTTGCGCGGACAGGAGGCGACGGTGCGAGCCCCATCCGCCGCAGCGGGCAGGTTCAGCGGCGGCGGCGCCTGCTCGGGCCGGGCCTGCACCTCCTGGCCCGTGGGGGCGCCGGAGGGAGGCCCGGCGGGCGCGGCCGGGGCCTGCGCGGTGCCTCCGGCTGCCTGATAATAGGAAAGGCCGCGGCAGGTCAGGTGCTGCAGCGCCAGCTCGTTCTGGATCTTTGGGTCATAGCGCCAGATCTCGCGCCCCGTATCCCCGTCCAGCGCGATGACGTTCTGATGCGGCGTGCAGAGGAAAAGCCGGTCCCCGATCTTCAGCGGCGTCACCTCGAATGTGGTCTCCACCGGATCGCCGGGGCGGCCGCGGACATCGCCGGTGTGGTAGGTCCATGCCACCTCCAGCTGGCTCGCATTCGCGGGCGTGATCTGGTCCAGCGGCGAGTAGCGCTGGCCGAAGCCGGTACGGCCATAGGCGTGCCACTCGCCCGGCGGCACCTCGCCCGTTCCGGCGGCGGCCTCGGCCCGGGCCTGCGACAAGGCGCCCTCGACCCTGTGCGGGTCGTTCAGCAGGGCCGCGGCCCCCGTCACGAGCGCGATGAGGAGCGTGGCGGACAGCGCCAGGCCCCCGCCGCGGAAGGCCGTGACCCGCCGCTCCCCGGAGGCGCCACCGAGGCGCCGGGTGATCCAGGGGGTGAGCAGGGCAAGGCCCACCAGGAAGACCACGTCGCCCCGTGCAGCAAGGGGCCACCAGTCCAACCCGGCTTCCCAGACCGCCCAGGCCAGCGTGCCGAGCGTGAGGAGAGCGTAGAGCCACAGGGCTGAGGAGCTGCGCCGCCAGAGCAGGAGGGCGGTGGCCAACATCAGAAGCCCGACGACGAGATAGTACCAAGAGCCGCCGAGCGCGGCGAGCCAGAGGCCTCCTCCCGCCGCGCCCAGGCCCAGCAGGCCCAGAAGGATCGCCATGATGGCGGGGCCATAGCCCCTTCTTGCTTCCTGCATCGCTCGCTCTCCGTTGCGGCGCCGAAGCGTCGTATTCAGGGAAACCAGGGCGGCCGCTGGCCGGGCTCGGTAAGAGGCGCTTTGGCCACCCTTATGGATTTGCAGCGGCGGGATGGCTGCGCGCCACAGGGCAGGAAAGATCGCGGTGCGGGCTCATGCCGCGCAGGGGTTCCGCGCGTGCCGTCTCGCATCGCCGGCAGGCTGTCGTGCAGGCGCGGCCATGGCCATGCCCGGGGAGCAGAGCGGATGGTTGCCGCCGGTCCTGCGCCACCTGCTTCCCCCACTCCGGAATCGGTGCGGGCGGTGCATGACCACCTGGGGCCCCAACGCTCCTGCGGCGCTGGGGTTTACTCCGGCCGGCCTGCGCACCAGCCGCTGTTACTGCACCGCGACGAGCAGGGCACCGTAGATGGTGGCGCCGAACACGAAGGCGCCGAAGCGGCTCTTTCGTTCCTCCGGCAACTCTTCCTTCATCACGTTCAGCACCACCCCGCCTGCCAGGAAGGCGAAGAGCGCATCGACCATCGGGCGCGGGATCTCGACCAGCCAGCCGATCAGCCAGCCCAGCATGACCCCGGCGGCCAGCACCCAGCGGGCAGTCCGGTCGTAACGGTCCCGGTGCTCAAGCCGCATGCCGTAGTCGCTGGAGAGGAAGTGCAGCGCCATGGCCCCGCCATACAGCAGCAGCGACAGCGTCCCGCTCTCCTCCCGGTGCAGGAGGAGATAGCCGATGATCAGGCTGTAGGTCGCGAAACTTCCCACATGCAGCCAGAACACGCCCGGCCCGTGTTCCTCCTCCTCTGTTTCCTTCCGGCTGAGCCGGACACGCCGCTCCACGCCATAGAAGGCGACCAGCCCGGCGAGCGCGATCAGGAAGTACCGCACCTCGGATTCGGCGCCGTCGCGGTGATGGGCCGCCGCTAGGTCGGGCAGCAGGTGCAGGAAAATGTAGGCGGTCGAGGCGCCGCCGGCGGCGGACAGCCATCGGCTGCGGGGAACGCCGTCAAGGAACCGCATGGCGCCGACGAAGAGATGCACCGCCGCAAGGCCGCATGCGATGGCGAAGGCTAACAGGGGCAGAGACAAGCGCTCTCTCCGCTCATCGTGGTGGTGATCGGAAACCGCTGGTGCGGCCATTGGTTCCCCCGGTGCCGGGCAGCGCCGGCGATGCCGCGCTGCGGGAAGGGAGGCGAGGCATGCAGGTCAGCACGGAAGGACGGCGGATCGCTTGGGGGCTGCACGCCGCCACGATGCTGGCGGTGACGCTGTGGCTTGCCCTGATGGTCATCCCGCGCGCAATCGACCGTGAGAGGGGCGGCGACCTCGCTGCGCTTTTCGTGATCGCCTGCATCGGGATTGGGCTCGGCGCGCTCTGGAAAGTGGCCGAGTGGGGATTTGACCAGCTCGCTTCTGGCGATGTCACCAAGGGCAAGCACGACACCATCATCGACATCGTTATGGACGGCCTCGGCGCCGCCGGCGCGCCTGCCCTGGCGCTTCGATTGAGCCGCCCGGCCCCGCGGCAGGCCGGAGCAACACCGGCCGGGCCTGCACATATCGGTGCCCTGCGCCGAACACAGGAGGGCGAGGCCCATGTTCTTCGATAACTGGTTCGGAATCCTCCGCGTTCTGGTGGTTGGCACGCTCGCCTACTCGGCGCTGGTGGTCACGCTTCGCATCTCCGGCAAACGAACACTGGCTAAGCTCAACGCTTTCGACCTGGTGGTCACGGTGGCCCTGGGCTCCACCCTGGCCTCGGTGCTGCTGACCGAATCCGTGGCGCTGCTGGAAGGGATCACGGCCTTCGCGCTGCTGGTGGGGCTCCAATACGTCGTTGCCTGGTTTTCGGTGCGCTCCAAGCGATTTAGCGAGGCCGTGAAGTCCGAGCCCACGCTTCTGCTGCATCGCGGGCGCTTCCTGGAGGGAAGCCTGCGGGAGCAACGCGTGACGCGTGAGGAGATCCTGGCCTCGCTGCGGGGGGCGGGGGCGGCGGAGCCCGCCGACGTGGCCGCGGTGGTGCTGGAGACCGATGGCAGCATGAGCGTGATCAAGAACCCGCCCCCCGAGGGTTCCCGCGGGACGCTGGAGAGCGTCCGCACCGTGCAAGCGCCGGAAGGGGCCGGGTAGGGCGGTGACCAGCCGTATACGGGACTGGCTGGAAAGGCTGGGCGACGCCTTCTGGATCCGGCCTGCCGCTCTCGTGCTGCTGGGCATCCTGCTCGGCGAGGCCGCGGTGCTGGCGGAACAGAAGGAGCTTTCCCCATCCTGGCTGCCGGAAAGCTGGGTATATGCGGGGGGCGAGGCCGGGGCGCGTGCCATGTTGGGCGCCGTCGCCGGATCCATGATCGGCGTCGCCGGCACCACCTTCTCGATCACCGTCGCGGCCCTCTCCCTCGCCTCGGGGCAGATGGGGCCGCGCCTGCTCCGCAACTTCGTGCGCGATCCGGGGAACCAGCTTGTCCTCGGGGTGTTCCTGGGGACCTTCGCCTACGCGCTGGTGGTTCTCCGCACCGTGCGCTCGGTGGAGGAGGTGGCTTTCGTGCCCCATCTCGGGATCACGGGCGCCCTCATGCTCGCGATCCTCTGCACGGGCACGCTGGTCTGGTTCGTCCACCACGTCGCCTCCGGCATCAATATCGAGACCGTGATCGACATGGTGCATGAGGAGCTCTCATCGGCCATCCGGAGGCTCAGCCAGGACGAGCCGCCCGTGCTTGATGAGGGGGTGCCACGCGGCGAACCGGTCGTGATCCGCCGTCAGGGCTATCTGCGCTCCGTGGATGTGGACGGGCTGGCGGACTGGGCCGCGGAGCACGGCGCCACCCTTGTCGTGCTGGTTCGCCCGGGCGACTACCTGCTGCCCGGCGTGCCCGTAGCGGAAGTGCAGGGGGACGTGGCGGCGGAGGAGGTTGAGCAGGCGGTCGATGGCGCGCTTTCCCTCGGTGCGCGCCAGGCGGCAGCGCAGGACCTAGAATTTGCCGTGCGCCAGCTGGTGGAAGTCGCTGTGCGGGCCCTGTCCCCGGGAACGAATGATCCCTTCACGGCCGCCGCGGTGATCGAGCGCCTCGGCGCGACCCTCTGCGAAATCGTGCCGCTCCACCTGCCCGGCGGCGTGGCGATCCGGGATGGCCGGGCGGTGCTGCACCGGAAGGTGACCGACTATGACGGCCTCTGCGATTCCATGTTCCACCTGATCCGGCAGAACGGCGCTGCATCGGCGATGGTGATCATCCGCATTGTCGAGACCCTCGGGCGGGTGATGCTGGCCGAGGGCCGGCCGGAGCGCCGCGCCGCCCTGATCCGCCACGCGCGCCTGGCGGTCGAGGCCGGCCGCCAGACGATCAAGGACCCGGCGGGGCTCCGGGACCTGGAGAACTACTACGCCGCCCTCCAGCAATCCCGCCCGGGCTGAAGCCGGGCGGGGCTAAACCAAGCGCCCGGTCATCCCCGGCGCCAGCGACGCAGGGCGCGGGATGCCTCCGGCAGGGCAAGCGCCACCGAGAGGACCGAGACGAGGGTGGCGGTCTGGCAATAGGCGCAGAGCGCCTCGTTCTCCTCCCACTCCTCCCGGGCGAGCTTGAGGTTGGTCCCGACATCGAAGAGCGTCTTCGCGGCCAGCGCGATGGGCAACAGCGGCCTGCGCTCCGCCCGGTTGCGGCCCCCGGCGGCGGCGAGCGCGGCGGTGGCGGCATAGGTGGCCACCATCAGGAAGGCGTCCGGCACCTGCAGGCGCTTATAGGCATAATCCGAGGCGTTCACGCGTTCGGAGTCGAAGGGGCCGACGGGCGGGTCAGGCAGGCGGCGCAGGATCCCGGTCTGGTAGAGCGCAACCACCTGCCCGATCGCGACCCCGAAAAGCGAGAGGCCCACCAGCCAGCGCCGGCGCCGCAGGTCGGGGTCGCTGCGCAGGCGAAGGTCACGGCTGAGCTGGGACGGGCTGGGCATGGCGCTCTCCGGTTCGCGGCGGAGGAACGCCCTGGCCGGGCCGCTGTTGCATCGGCAGCGCGCCTATCCTCCCCGTTGCGCGGGGGCTCGACTGAGCCGTTGCGCCTCGCGCGGGCGCCAGTCATCCCGCTGCGCCCGGAAGGGCATGGCGAGGGACGGCCGCAGCGCTGTTTCGGCCGGATCGCGATAGGCCGGCACCCCGATCCGGAGATCCCGCTGCGCCACATCCAGGCGGAAGGTCCCGTGCAGCCGGTCCCAGAAGCTCAGCCCGCTCGACCAGTTGGAATCCGTCTCCTCGCGAACGGTGGAGTGGTGGATGCCGTGCATGCGCGGTGTGGTGAGCACCAGGGCAAGGACCCGCTCCAGCCGGGCGGGCAGGCGCAGGTTGGAGTGGTGGAAGAGAACGGAAAGGAAGAAGAAGCCCTGCCAGGCCCGCAGGGCGCGGGGCGAGACGCCGAGCAGCGCCACCTGCGCCGCGCGCCAGGGCACGGAAACCAGCATGTCCACCGCGTGGAAGCGAAGCGCCGTCGAGGCGTCGAGATCAAGGTCGATGTGGTGGACCAGGTGCAGGCGCCAGAGCGCCGGAACCTTGTGGGTCAGCACGTGCCAGAGATAGATCGTGTAGTCCATCAGCAGGAAGGCGGCCGCGTCGCGCGCCCAGGCCGGGAGGGGCAGGCATTGCGCGAGCCCGCGTCGCCGCCCTTCCGCATGCCGGGCGAGGCGGCGGGTCACCGGTCCCTCCACCGCGGCCACGACGGCCATGCTGAGCGCACCCATGGCGAGGTTGCGAAGGGTGCGCGCCGGCTCCGCCTGCCCGCGCCGCCGCAGCGGTGCGCGCCGTTCCGCGAGGAATATGGCCCCAGCCGCTAGACCAAGCCCGACCGCCATGGCCGGCCTAGCCCAGCCCTGCTTTGCAGGATGGGCACGAAGGGCGAGACTGCCGGGGAAGCGGGCGGAGGCGGGGCGCATGCCAGGCGAGATGAGGGGGCGGGCGCGGGCCGGCAAGGATGCGCGCCATGCCGCCAGGCCAGGGTCGTGATCCAGCCGCCCCGCGTTGCGCTCTTCTCGCGCTACCCCGAACCGGGCCGCGCCAAGACGCGGCTGATCCCCGCCCTGGGGCCGGAAGGCGCGGCCAACCTGCACCGGCGCCTGACCGAGCGCACCCTCCAGGCCCTGTGTGCCAGCGGGCTGGCGCATGAGCTGCGCCACACGGGGGCGCCGGAGCCTGCCTTCCGGGCCTGGCTTGGACAGGCGCTGCCCATGGTGGAGCAGGGGGAGGGGGACCTTGGCGCGCGGATGGCGCGGGCGGCGGAGGCCACGCCCGTGATCCTCCTCGGTGCCGATCTGCCGGATCTCTCCCCGCGGCATCTCCAGGCGGCGGCCGGGGCGTTGCGGGACCATGCGGCGGTGATCGGCCCGGCCGAGGATGGCGGCTACTACCTGCTGGGCCTGCGGGAGCCCATGCCCTTCCTTTTCGAGCCGATGGAATGGGGCACGGCCACGGTCTTCTCCACCACCATGGCGCGCTTCGCCGCCCATGGGGTCACGCCGGCCCTGCTGGAACCCCTGGCGGACCTCGACCGGCCGGAGGACCTGGCGCGCTGGCCCGGCCTCCTGGCATGAGCGGCGTCGCCATCGTCATTCCCATGCTGGACGAGGCGCGGAGCCTGCCGCGGCTGCTGCGAAACCTTGCCGCCCTCGATCCCGCGCCGGAGGAGGTGGTGGCCGTGGATGGCGGCAGCGGCGACGGGTCGGTGGCGATCGCCCGCGCCGGGGGGCTGCGCGTGGTGGAGCATTCCGCGCGCGGCCGCGCGGCGCAGATCAACCGGGGCGTCGAGGAGGTTTCCGCCCCCATCATCTGCGTGCTCCACGCCGACACCCTTCTGCCCGATGACGCGGTGGCGGTGATCCGGAGAGTGATGGCGGAGCCGCGCACCGCGCTCGCCGGATTCACGCCGCTCCTCAGCGGGCCGGACACGGTCCGGTGGGGTACGAGCTTCCACAACTGGATCAAGACCTGGTACGCGCCGCTGCTGTTCCGGCCGCATCTCTTCCTGCGCGGCGGAAGGCTGCTCTTCGGCGACCATGCGATGTTCTTCCGGCGCGCGGATTTCCTGGCGGTCGGCGGATGCGACACGGGGCTTGCCGTAATGGAGGATGCGGATCTCTGCATCCGCTTCACCGGGCGTGGCCGCATCCGGCTGGTGAACCGCGTCGTGCTCACCTCGGACCGGCGTGTGGCGGCCTGGGGCGGGCTGCGCGCCAACTGGATCTATCTGCAGGTCGGCCTGCGCTGGGGCTTGGGGATACGGAAGCGCCTGGACCGGCATTACCCCGATGTGCGCTGAACCTCCTCCGTGCCGCGCAGGAAGCCCTCGGCAATGCAGCGGTCGATCATCCGGCGCAGATAGGCCCAGTCCACCGGCGGGCAGGCGCGCCCGCTCAACGCGCGGAGATGGGCGTCGATGAAGCGGGGGTCGCGCAGGAAGTAGCTGGCATAGGGATCCGTCACCCGCCCATGCCACCAGGCTTCCTCCTCATCCAGGGCCGCGGGCTCGAAGTCTCCCGCCGGGACGAAGCGGGGAGCGTGGAATTGCGGGTAGCTCAAGGCCAGCTCCCGCAGCCGCGCCACGGGCACGGGGACGCCCGAGACAAGGTGGAAGATCCTGCCGGCGGCCCGCTCCATCCGCTCGGCGATGTCCGCCAGTCCCTGGACCACGTGATCGATCGGCACGAGGTCCAGGGTGGCGGCGGGATCGGCCGGGATGCTGCGGATCCGCCCCTCCGTCACCAGCCGGATCACGCCATACAGGTTGTCGAAGCGCGCGATCGCGCCATCGGCCCAGGCACCCACCACGATGGAGGGGCGCGCCACGGCTGTCGGCAGGCCGCGCCCGCGCGCCGCCGCCACCAGCCGCTCCGCCTCCGCCTTGCTGGCCTCGTAGCCATTGGCGAAGCGCGTGCCCGGGGCGGGCGGCGCCTCGGGGATCGGGCCGCTGCGCTCTCCGCACACATAGGCCGTGCTGACCTGGAGCAGCGGCACCGGCGCCGGGCCGGCGCCTTCGGCCAGGGCGAGGATGCGCGCCGTGCCCTCGACATTCACCTGCCGATAGGCGGCGGGAGGAAGGCCAAATCCCGTCACTGCGGCGCAGTGGATGATGAGGTCCACCCCCGATGCAATGGCATGGAGGGCCGCGGCGCCGAGCCCCAGCTCGTCCTGCCGGAGATCGGCGGAAAGGGTGGCCACGCGCCCCGGGGCGGGCGAGCTGCCGCTCCATGCCTCCGCCATGCCGGCCCATCCCGGCGGGGCCGGCTTGCGCCCGAGCATTGCCAGCACCCCATGGCCTCGACCGACGAGATGGCCCACCAGGGTGCCCCCCAGCAGCCCCGACGCGCCGGTGACAAGAACGCGGAGGGCGGGGCCGGTTCTCTCGATCTCGCTCAGCCGACGCTCCGTCATGCCGGGGGCCATCCCAGGACCGCGCAGGTTACAGGAGGGGGCCCGCGGTGCCATCCTGGGCCGTCGGAAGAACGGGGGTGGAGGCCATGGGGCGCACCCATGACCTGATCGTCATCGGCGCCGGCGCGGCCGGGCTGACGGCGGCCGGCGGCTGCGCCCGGCTGGGCCTGCGCGTGGCGCTGATCGAGCGCGACCGGATGGGCGGGGAATGCCTCAACACGGGCTGCGTGCCCTCCAAGGCCCTGATCGCCGCGGCACGCGCGGCGCAGGGGTTCCGGAGTGCCGGGCCCCTGGGCATCCGGCCGGCCGAGCCCGAGGTGGATTTCGCCGGGGTGCGGGCGCATCTGCGGGCGACGATCGCGCGGATCGAGCCCCATGATTCCGAGGAGCGCTTCCGGGGCTGGGGCGTGGAGGTGATCCGCGGGGAGGCCCGGTTCCTGGACGGGCGCAGCCTTTCCGTCGGCGGCCGCCGGCTGGAGGCACCGCGCATCGTCATCGCCACCGGCTCCCGGCCCGCCCTTCCACCCGTGGAGGGGCTGGCGGACACACCCTTCCTTACAAACGAGACCCTGTGGGATCTGGAAACCCTGCCGGACCATCTCATCGTGCTCGGCGGGGGCGCGGTGGGGATGGAGATGGCCCAGGCCTTCCGACGGCTGGGTTCCGCCGTGACCGTGATCGAGGCAGGGCAGCCCCTGTCGCGCGATGATCCGGAAGCGGTGGCGGTGGTGCTGGGACGGATGCGGGCGGAGGGCGTGCGCGTCCTGGCCGGCACCCGCGCCCTCAGCGCCAGGCATGGCGCGGGCCGGATCGTTCTTGAGACCGATGGGGTCGGACAGGTGGAGGGCAGCCATCTCCTCGTCGCGACCGGGCGGCGGGCCGCGGTGGAGGGGCTGGGGCTGGAGGCGGCGGGAGTCGTGCTCGGCCCGGGCGGCATCCGGGTAGATGGCCGCTGCCGCACGACCAATCCCGCCATCCTGGCGATCGGCGACGTGCGGGAGGGGCCACGGCTGACCCATGCGGCGGGGCAGGAGGGCAGCCTGGCGGTCATGGCCATCGGCTTCGGCATCCCCGCGCGGCTCGACCATGCGGCGCTTCCCTGGGTGACCTTCACCGATCCCGAACTCGCGCAGACCGGGCTGACCGAGGAAGCGGCGCGGGAGCGCCATGGGGATATCGTGGTGCATCGCGAAGCCTTCGCGGAGAATGACCGCGCCCTGGCAGATGGCGAGGCGGAGGGGTTCGTGAAGCTTGTGATGGCGCGGGGCCGGGTGCTGGGTGCCACGCTGGTCGGGGCGGGGGTAGGGGAGCTGGTGCTTCCCTGGAGCCTCGCCATCCGGCGCAAGGCATCGCCATGGGCCATATCGGGGGCGGTGGTGCCCTATCCCACGCGCTCCGAGCTTTCGAAGGCCGTGGCCTTCGCGGCCTTTGAGGGGCGGATCTTCGGCCCCTGGGCACGGCGCTGGGCGGGGCTGCTGGCCCGGATGCGCCGATGAGATGGCCGGCGCCCCGCGGGCAGGGGCGGCCCGCCCGTTTCCTCATCTTCCACCGGCGATCCGCGCCGCCGCGCGGTCCAGCAGGGTCGTGACCTCCTCGTCCCCGGTCTGGTCGAAGCGGCCGTAATGCAGGCCGACCGCCTGGAAATCCGGCGGCGTCTCGAGGATCACCGCCTCGTCGCAAAGGCGGCGCAGTGCCTCCGCCACTTCAGGCGGGGCCACGGGCACGGCCAGCACGATGCGACGTGCCGCGCCCGCTTCCGCCAGGCCGCGCAGCGCGGCCCGCATGGTGGCCCCGGTGGCCACGCCGTCATCCACCACCACCACGGTGCGGCCGGTGAGGGGCACCGGCGCCCGTCCCCGGAGATAGGCGGCCCGGCGGCGCTCCAGCTCTGCGCGCTGGCGTGCCGTCTCCGCCTCCAGATAGGCGTCGGTGATGCGGAGGCGGCGCAGGATCTCCTCGTTCAGTACGATGCTTGGAGGCGTGCCATCCACCAGGGCGCCGGCGGCCAGTTCCGGCATTCCGGGGGCGCCGATCTTGCGCACCAGCAGCAGGTCCAGCGGCGCGTCCAGCGCCTCGGCGATCGCCGCCGCCACGGGCACCCCGCCCCTGGGGAGGGCGAGCACCACCGGATCGGCGCCCCGGAGATGCCGGAGCCGGGCGGCAAGGCGGGCGCCCGCATCGGCGCGGTCGTGGAAGATCATGGCGGGCCTCGCTCCTGGATCGGGCACTGGCGGGCAGGGCCGGAGGATAACCCGCAGGCGCAGCGCCGGTTCGGCCCCGAGGGGGAGATTTGGCATGCGCAAGGGTGCCCCCATATCCCGCGCAGCCGCTTTCGCGAGGTTCCGCCGTGACGAGCCAGACCATGCCCGACGCCGTCCTGCCACCGGGCAAGTTCCGGGATCCCGTCCGCACCGCCAAGGGCGAGCGCCGCGCCGCCGTGGCGCTATCCGCCCTCCGGACCCTCTGGTTCAACACCGGCACGCTCTGCAACCTGACCTGCGCGCATTGCTACATCGAGAGCTCCCCGCGGAACGACGCGCTGGCCTATCTCTCCGCACGGGAGGTGGCCGGCTACCTGGACGAGGTGGAGCGGGAGGGGATGCCGGTCCAGGAAATCGGCTTCACCGGCGGAGAGCCCTTCATGAACCCGGAGATGCCGGAGATGCTGGCGGATACACTGGCGCGCGGCTTCCGCACGCTGGTGCTGACGAATGCGATGCGCCCGATGATGCGTCACCAGGAGCGGCTGGAGGCCCTGAACGCCGCTCATCCAGGGTTGCTGACGATCCGCGTGAGCCTGGACCACCACGACCCGGCGCTGCACGAGCAGGAGCGCGGGCCCGGCAGCTTTGCGACGACAATGCAGAGCATGCAGTGGCTCGCCGCCCGGGGCTTCCGCGTTCACCTCGCCGGTCGCGCCGCTTTCGGGCATGAGCCCGAGGCGGCGATGCGGGCCGGCTTCGCGCGGCTTCTCACGGAACACGGCATTCCCGTGGATGCCGGGGATCCCGTGGCCCTGATGCTCTTCCCCGAGATGGACCCTGAGGCGGATGTGCCGGAGATCACGGAGGCCTGCTGGGGCATCCTGAACAAATCCCCGGATAGCGTGATGTGCGCTTCCTCCCGCATGGTGGTGCGGCGCAAGGGCGCGGCGGGGCCTTCCGTGCTGGCCTGCACGCTGCTCGCCTATGACGCGCAATTCGAGCTGGGCGCGACACTGGCGGAGGCCAGCCGGCCCGTGCCGCTGAACCATCCGCATTGCGCCCGCTTCTGTGTTCTGGGCGGCGCGGCCTGCAGCCGCTGACGCGGCGACCGGCTTGACACGCCGCGCCATGCGCCGGGATGCTGCAACGACGGAACAAGACCCCTTCCAGGGGCCCCGAGGCCGGCGTGCGATGGCAGGCGGCATGCCGGCAACATCGTCGCCGCATCCGCATGAGGAAGGCGAGGAGAGGCCATGGACATCGGCAGGCTGCGGGATTTCGTGACGGCGATGACCCGGGCGGCCGACGCCACCCCGCCCGGCGCGCCCCTGATGCAGGCCGCGCGGCCGCTCCTCGCCAGGTTGATCGCGCAGGATGACTGGCTGCCGGAATCCTGCGCCGTCCCGCATCCGCAGTACTATCGCCAGTATCTTCTGCATTGCGATCCCGCGGAACGCTTTTCCCTGGTCAGCTTCGTCTGGGGGCCGGGGCAGAGGACGCCGATTCATGACCACACCGTCTGGGGACTGATCGGCATGCTGCGCGGTGCCGAGATTTCCACCCCTTTCGCGCGCGGCGCGGATGGAAACCTGGTGCCGTCCGGCCAGGCCGTGAGGCTGGAGCCCGGGGAAATCGATGCGGTAGCGCCGGAAATCGGCGACATCCATCAGGTTGTGAATGCCTTCGAGGACCGCGTCTCTGTCAGCATTCATCTCTATGGCGGCAATATCGGTGCGGTGAACCGGCATGTCTTCGACATGGCGGGGCATGGAAAGAGCTTTATCTCGGGCTATTCCAACGATGCGGTTCCCAACCTCTGGGACCGGTCCCGCGTCACGTCCTGATCGCGGCCCTGGCGCCCGGCTTCCTCCGGTGCGAAGGGGGACGGGTGTAGGTTGATCGGCGGATTGCATGGCGGAACACGTGACGGATGTGCTGGTGCTCGGCTCCGGGGCGGCGGGGCTGACGGCCGCCCTCACGGCGGCCCGGCGGGGCCTTTCCGTAACGGTGCTGGAGAAAACCGAACGGATCGGCGGAACCTCCGCGATGTCCGGTGCCGGAACATGGATCCCCGCGAACCACCACGCCGCCGCCGCGGGCATCGAGGACAGCGCGGAGGAGGCCCTGGCCTATATCCGCGCCGCCGCGCCTCCGGGTTGGGCGGCGGAGGAGGATGCGCTCTGGCAGGCATTCGTCCGCGCCGCGCCGGAGATGCTCAAATTCGTGGAGGCACAAACGCCGCTGCGCTTCGCGCTGACGCCGGAGCCGGACCCGCTGCGCGACCTGCCCGGGGCGAAGCCGCGCGGGCGGATGATGTCACCCCTGCCGCTCAGCCGCTGGCGTGCGGGGCGCTTCGCCTTCCGCATCCGCCGTTCCACCATCCCCGAAATCTTCACCTACCACGAGGCGGTGACGACCGACCTTTACCACAAGCCGTATCGCAGTGCCCTGGCGCTCTGGCCGAGGTTGCTGTGGCGACTGCTGGCAAATTCGCGCGGCAAGGGCACGGCGCTGGTGACGGGGCTGCTGCGCGGCTGCCTCGATGCCGGCGTGCATGTGGTTCTGCATGCCCGGGCCACGGCGCTGACGCAGGATGGCGCGGGATGCGTGACCGGGGCGGTGGTGGACCGCGCGGGACAGCGTGAGACCTGGTCCGCGAGGGCCGGGGTGGTCATCGCGACCGGAGGGTTTGAATGGGATCCCGCGCTGATGGCGCGCCACTTTCCCGGCCCGTTGGACTACCGCGGCAGCCCCGGGGCGAATGAGGGCGACGGGCAGCGCATGGCCGCGGCAGCGGGGGCGGCGCTGGCACGGATGGACCAGGCGACGATCACCCCTTCGGTTCCCGTGCGCTACGAGGGGCGGCTGCTGGCACAGCCCGTGCCCTTCCACACCGAGCCCTTCGCCATGCTGGTGAACCGCCACGGGCACCGTTTTGCCAATGAGCTGACCTTCAACCTCGGCGAAGTGCTGGACCGGAGGGACCCTGCGACCGGCGAGCCCGTGCATTTGCCGGCCTGGGTGGTCACGGACGCACGCATGCTGCGGGAGGTTCCGCCGGTCCGCTGGGCGGCCATCGCCGATCCGGGATGGTTGCGGCATGCGCCGGACCTCGCGGGTTTGGCCGGTCTGACCGGCATGCCGGCTGCAGCGCTGGAAGCCAGTGTCACGCGCTTCAACGCCATGGCGGAGAAGGGCCATGACGATGATTTCGGCCGCCCGGCCCGGGCCGATGCGGCTGCGGCGGGTGACAGGCGGCGAAGGGCAGGCATCAAACCCATTTGCGAGGCGCCCTTCCTCGCCATGCCGTTCAGCCGCTCCATCCTCGGCACCAAGGGCGGTGCGCGGACCAACGAGCATGCGGAGGTGCTGCGTGCCGATGGCAGCATCATCCCTGGCCTCTATGCGGCGGGGCTCGCCATGGCGAATCCGATCGGCACGCGCAATGTCGGCACTGGAACGACAATCGGGCCGAACATGACCTGGGGCTACATTGCCGGGCAAAGTCTGGCGCGCCGCAACACGGCCGGGCGATCCTGACGCGGTTGTCCGCGGTCCCGCCGATGACGCGAAAGATGTCTGCGGCGTTCTCTTGCGCTTGGCCTGCGCGCAGGCAAGGCGTAGCGGCGCAAGCACCCCCGCGAGGTCATTCGTCCAGAACGGCAAAGATTTGGGCGAAGGACATGCCCGTATGCTCAATGGTGATTAAGATGCCGGAGCGCTCGTCACGGACACCCTTTGATGAACGCTTCGCTCCGATGGAGGCGCTACTGATCGGGGCAAGGCTATAGCACCGAGACGCCCCTACCCAGCAGGTTCCGCCTGCCACATGGCAGCCCGAAGGAAGCACGATATGGCCGACATCACGAAAGAAGCCGTCCAGCAGGGAATGGACAGCTTCATGGCAACGTTTGGTCGCGTGCCCGACAACTTCAAGCTACTTGCGGAGCACGCCCCGGGCGCGTTCGCGGGCTATGGGCTTATGCGCAGCTTCGTTATGCGCGGACCCGAAGCGGGAGGGGCGCTGGATCTCAAGACCAAGGAGCTCATCTTTGCGCTCCTCGACACCCTGGCTGGACAAACAACCGGCGCGAAGAACCACGCAGCCGCCGCGATGCGATTGGGGCTCACTCTGCCTGAGCTTGCGGAAGGGCTCGTGCAAGTCCTCATGGTCGGCGGTGTAACCACGTGGAACCTGACAGGGGCTGCCGTGATGAAGCACTGTGCGGAGCTCGAATCCCAGGGAGGCGAGTGACGTGCAATCCCCCGAGAGACGAAGATCGTCATCTGCTGACCTGCAGCGCCCGGCGGGGAAGCGGTGTCCCGGCCCGGATCTCGCAGGCCGTTGAACGCGGGCGGCGGTCCAGCACGGTTGTCAGATCGGCCGGGTAGAGGCTCGCGCTGGTCTCGGGCGGCACGGTCACGGGTGTCATCGCCGTCTCCACTGAGCAGGTTAGGTGGCCCTGCGACATGGCAAGGTGAGGGAAGCGCGGGATGCCCTCGCCGGGTTACGCCGCTCCACGGGGCGGCCCTGGTCTGTCAAGGCACGGGACTGACCGGTTGCGGGTCTCTCGCAGGGCGCGGTCCGCATAGCCTCCCCGCACCGCCTCCACGCCGCCTGCCTCATAAAGATCCAGCATCAACGCGCTGTGGATCACGCCGAGATGGCTGAAGGCCTGGGGGAAGTTGCCGAGGAAGCTGCCATCCTCCGCCAGCTCCTCCGCCAGGAGGCCGAGATCATTGGCATGGCCCAGCAACGCCTCAAAGCGCGTTCGCGCCTCCTCGGCCCGGCCTAGCGCGAGCAGCGCATCGACCAGCCAGAAGGCGCAGAGCACGAAGCTGCCCTCATGCCCCTCCAGCCCGTCCTCCGTTCGGTAGCGATAGACGAGCGGCCCGTGACCGAGCTCCTCGATCACCTTGTCCACGGTGCGACCGAGCACATCATCCCCGATCGGAAAGCCGACCGCGGAGGCGAGCAGGAGCGCCCCGTCCACGGCCTCGCCCTGCATGACCTGGGTCAAGTGCCCGCCGCTCGGGTGAACGCCGTTTGCCCGCACGTCCTCCAGGATTGCCTCCCGCTCGGCGACCCAGTGCGCCCGTGGGCCGAAGAGCCGGATCGCGCGGTCCATCGCAACCCAGCACATCATGGCAGCATGCACATAACGCTGCTGTGGCTGACGAGGCTCCCAGAGCCCGGCATCGGGCTCCCGCCAGCATCCGGCGACAATGTCAGCCATGGCAGTCCCGATCTCGCGCAGGTGATCATCCAGCGTGCCGCCAAGCCTCACATAGAGGTCGAACAGATCGAGCACCTGGCCATAGACATCGATCTGGTGCTGCTCCGCGGCCTCGTTGCCGCAGCGCACCGGGCGGCTCCCACGATAGCCCTCAAAGTGGGAGATGCAGGTCTCCGTCAGATCGGAACTTCCATCCACGCTGAACAAGGGCGGCAGCTCCTCGAGCGCGCGGGTGCAGAGATTGCGCACAAAGCCGAGGAAAGCCTCCGCCTCATCCATCTGCCCATATTTCTTGAGCGCATAGAAGGACAGACAGGCATCCCGCAGCCAGCAGTAGCGGTAGTCCCAGTTGCGGATGCCCCCAATCTCCTCAGGAAGGGAGGTGGTGGGCGCGGCAACAAGGGCACCGGTGGGGCGGAAGGTGAGAGCCTTGAGCACCATGGCACTGCGCCGGACCGGCTCTTTCCAGGGGCCCGCATAGGCACCGTCAGAACACCACTGCGTCCACGCCTTCTCGGATTCCGCGAGCAGGCCGGAGAACTGCCTGATTTCAGCACCTTTGCGAGAGGTAAGCATGACGTGCCGCTCATCACCCTTTCTCAGGTGAAGGCGGGCGGAGGCATGGTCGTGCTCGGCCTTCCAATCGAAGTCACTCAGAAGATGCGGGCCACTTGGCCACAACATGACGCTGCCGGTTCCGACATTCAGTTCCGGGAAGGCGGTCGCGAAGCCCGCCAGCGGCTGGAAGCGAAGCAGGACATCAGCATCGCCGCGCAGGCAGCAGATCTGCCTCAGTAGAAGATCGCGGCCGGTCTCGGAGTCCGAGTCTCGCACCAGTGCATCAACCAGAAGCAGTTCGCCCTCGGGAGAAGTGAAGAGGGTCTCCAGCGTGTTTGTGTGGCCGCGATAGCGCCGTGTCACGTCGCAGCCAGCCGCGGGCCGGATCTGGAAGAAGCCGCCCCTCCTGCGGTCCAGAAGGCGGGAGAAGAGCGGGGGGCTATCAAATCGCTCAAGGCACGCCCAATCGATCGACCCATCGCGGGCCACAAGAGCACTCCCGTGCCCATCACCGAGTAAGCCGTAGTCCTCGATCGGCTGATAGTCACGCCGCTCCGGGCCGAGATCCGGGGCTGGGGAGAGCTGCCATGCAGTCCTTCGCTGGTGTCTCATTCCGAGAAGTAACCTGTCGGCAAAATTCGGGGGCTCAGGGTGGTCGCGGCATTTGCAACATGCAGGAACAAGCGGCGCTCCTGGAGTGGCAACGAGGGCGGGCCTCCTGGCCACGGGGCGGGGGGGCGCGGGTATGTCTGCATGCTGCACCTCTGTTCCGGCCGCCCCAAGACAGGGGCGCGCCGGTCGTGATTGATGCGGAGGCTTCGAATTGGTTCTGGGCCGCCTCAGTCTTGCTTGCGCGTGAGCCAGGCTATCCGGACGAGGTGAGTCATGTCGTCGTTCCCCGGATGGTCTCGCCTCCCTTTGCCTGACGACGGCGGCCGAACTGCGAGCGGAGCAGGCGGGAGATCTTGCCCGCGGCGCCGCGAACGGCATCCTCGGCGGTCGCGGCAACATGATCCGCGGCAACAGGCTTCGAGTGCCTCGGACGCGCCTCGAGCGCACAGCGCATGTCATTGGGCCCGGTCCCCGCGCGCTTGGCGTCGGTCACATGCGCCTCGACCCGGGTCAGGTGGGGCGCAAGGTGGCGCAGGCGCGCCCGGACAATCCGCTCCACCCGCCCGGCCAGGCGCTCCGTGCCCTCGACCGAGGAATCCGTGTTCAGGAGCACAGGAAGTTCGACGCCTTCGGCCGCCTCGTCCTCCGCCCCCTCGTCCGTGAAATCCTCGTCCTCGTCCTCGTCTCCGCCCTCGGCCTCGTTCTCGGCGTGGGCCTGGGCATCCCGGTCGTTGCGGGGGCGGTTCGGCTTGTAGGCACGGTCCAACTCGCTCGGGCTTGCCCCGTCTGTTGCGTGCGACTTGGAGGAGCGCATCGGGTCCACCGCGCTGTGCTTCTCGTCCCGCTCACCGCCCCCGCCGGAGCGCAGGCTCACGCGGGGGTTGGTGCTGACCGCATCCTCCGGATGGGCGGGCGGCGGATCGGGAATCGGCTTCGTGCGATCCTCATGGCTCGCTCCGGGGCCGCCCCAACGAATGGTGTTCGGGTGCTTCTTCGGCATGGGCCTCTCCTCTGTGATGCGTGAACGCCGACCTACAAGCGCTCGCGGGCGGCGGACGTTGCGCGTCAACGGACGCCGCATGCGGCCCCACTCCGCCCTACCGCCCGCTACGTGCAGAGTACGGGGTGCCGTAGGCTCAGGATGGCAAGGTGGTGCCGAAGGGCCGATCGCCCTCGGTGGAAGCTTCGCCCTCAAGCCAGTCGGCGAAGATCTGGAGTGGGATGTCGAGCCGCCCTGCAGGCAGGATCAGCCAGTAGCAGTCGCCGGTGCGGAGCGCCTTACCCGGCAAGGCGACGAGGCGGCCGGACGTGACTTCGCTGCGCACATAGCCGGGAGCACAGATGACGATCCCCAGCCCCTCCAGAGCGGCCTGGATGGCGAGCGTGGTGCTCTCGAACAGCAGCGGCTCGGCTCCTGCGGCCATCCCGTTCGCGCGCAGCCACATCGGCCAGTCGAGCCGTCGTACCTTGCTGCCCAGCAATCGGTAGCCCGGCTGGCCAGGACACCAGGTGCGGGCCAGGGAAGGCACCGAGAAGGGCGCCACCACGACCGGCTGCAACCGGCGGGCGGTCGGGGAGGGTGGCAGGTCATGTGGCGCCGTGCTGACCGCCGCATCCACACCCTCGCGCGCGAGATCCACGGCAGCTGTAGAGGTGCTGACCTCGACATCGATCCCGGGATGGTGCTGCCGGAAGTCGGGCAGTCGCGGAATCAGCCAGCGAAGCGCCCAGGTTGTGTAAGCCCGGATACGCAGCGGCTTGGGCGCTGATCTCAGGTGCTGGGTGGCGGCCTGCAGCTTTCCGAACCCGTCCCCAAGTTCTTCCGCGAAGCGTCGTCCCGGCTCGGTGAGGCTGAGTGCGTTGGCACCACGCCGGACAAGGGCGCAACCGAGCAAAGCCTCCAGGTCGCGAAGGCGCTTGCTGACAGCCGGTTGGGTCACCCCCAGGGCAGCAGCCGCGGCGCTCAGGCTACCGGTCTCCGCGACGAGATAGAAAGCCCAGAGGCTTTCGAAAGGCAGAGCCGACCGCATCCTGCAAGCATAACGTCAGGTTGGGGCAGAGCAACAAATTCTTGGACTTCACAGCACGGCGGCGGGCGGAGAGGTTGCGCTGAAGGCAGACCCGCAAGTGACGGGACGTAACTGCACTGGAGGAAACACAACCCATGAAGAACCGCCGTACAGTCCTGCGTCTCGCACCCGCCCTGGCCGCCCTCGTGCCTTTATGCCGCCCGGCCATCGGGCAGGGATCCCGCTTCCCGGACCGGCCGATCCGCGTGATCATTCCGTTCGCGGCGGGAGGCAGCAACGACATCGTCGGGCGCGTCCTGACCGAGAGCATGGGCGCGCGGCTGGGGCAGACCTTCGTGGTGGAGAACCGCGGCGGCGCGGGTGGAATACTCGGGAACGAGACCGTGGCCCGGGCGCCGAAGGATGGCTACACGATCCTTCTCGGCGGCAGCGGCAGCTTCCTCATCAGCAGCCTGGTGCAACCGCGCGTCCCTTACGACATCATCAACGACTTCGCGCCCATCGGCTTCGTCGGCAACGCACCGAACGTCATCACCGTGAGTCCCGGGGTTGAGGCGCGCAGCATGGGCGAGCTGCGTGATCTCGCGCGCCGCGCGCGGCCGCCGCTCTCCTATGCCAGCCCCGGGGTCGGCACCACGGGCCACGTGCTCGGGGCCCTGCTCGCCCTCACTTTTGAAGCCGAGATGGAGCACGTTCCTTATCGCGGCACCGGGCCGGCCATCACGGACGTGCTGGCAGGGCGCGTGCAGATCCTGACCAACGCTGCTGCGCCCTTGCGGCCGCATATCGCATCGGGCGGCCTGCGCGCCATTGCGGTCGCGGCGCCGCGCCGGCTCTCCTTCCTGCCGGAGGTCCCGACGACCGTCGAGCAGGGCTTCAACGACGTCCTCTCCTCCACCTGGTACGGGCTGCTGGCGCCGGCAGGTACGCCGGCCGACCGCGTCGCCGCTCTGCATCAGGCGCTGAACGCGACCCTTGCCGATGAGAGCGTGAAGCAGCGACTGGCTGAAGAGGGGGTCGAGATCGAGGCAAGTCCGACGCCGCAGGATTTCAGCCGCTTCATCGAACGCGATCGGCAGCGCTGGCAGCAAGTTGTCACACGCGCGAACATCCGGGCCGAGTGATGCCCAGGCCCGCTCTGCGCCGCGTCCTCGTGCTGGACGACTTCGGAGGGATTGCCGCCGGAGCGGCGGACTGGTCCGGCCTGCCCGCGGAGTTCCTGCGGGCGCCGGTTCCGGACGCTGAGCGGGTGGCTCGCCTAGCAGAGGCGGACGCCCTCGTGTTGATCCGGGAGAGGAGCGCCGTCCCCGCTAGCCTCATCGAGCAGTTGCCATCGCTGCGCCTCGTCGTCACTGCCGGCATGCGGAACCGCGTCCTGGACCTGGAGGCCTGCACTGCGCGCGGCGTCGCCGTCTGCGGTACGGACTCCCAGGCCTCCCCCACCGTGGAGCTGACCTGGGGGCTCATTCTGGCCCTCGCCCGGCAGATCCCGTGGCAGGAGGCACGCCTGCGGCAGGGCGAATGGCAGATGGGTGCCGGGCTGGGGCTGGAGGGCGCGACGTTAGGCGTGGCCGGTCTCGGCCGCATCGGGGCTGGTGTCGCCGCCATCGCCCACGCCTTCGGCATGCGCCTGTTGGCCTGGAGCCCGAACATGACGGCCGAGGTCGCCGCGGCCGCAGGCGCGACGCTCACGGACAAGCCTGGGTTGTTCCGCGGCGCCGACATCGTCTCGCTGCATCTCGGCCTCGGTGCCTCCACGCGCGGGATCGTCGGCGCGGCTGAGCTGGCGCTGATGAGGCCCGGCGCCCTGTTGGTGAACACGGCGCGCGGCCCGCTCGTGGACAAGGCGGCGCTGATTGCCGCGCTGGAGAGCGGGCATCTCGGCGGCGCCGCCATCGACACCCACGAACCGGAACCCATGGAGGCGGAGGACCCAATCCGCCGCGCCCCGAACACCATCCTGACGCCGCATCTGGGCTACGTCACGCAGCAGAACGCCCGCCGCTACTTCGAAGGTGCGACGGCCTGCCTGCGGGCCTGGAATGCCGGCCTTCCCTTGCCGCGGCCGCTGAACGACGCCGCGCGCGACAGCCAAGGAACCCTGCCATGACCCCGGATGAGCCTGTTTCGGACGCGATCCTGCTGGAAGCGGACGGCCCCGTGGCGGTGCTGACGCTGAACCGACCCAAAGCGCGCAACGCCATCGACGACGCCATGCGCGCCGACCTCATGGCCGCGCTGGACCACGTGGCCCGCACCGATTCCATCAAGGCGCTCGTCGTCACTGGTGCCGGTCAGGGCTTCTGCGCCGGCGGCGACGTGAAGTCGATGCAGGCACGCCTCTCGGTGCCCCAGAACGAGGTGGCGCTCAACGGTTGGCGGCGGCAGCAGCGCACGCATCACGCCATCTCGATGCTGCATGCCCTCCCTAAGCCGACCATCGCCGCCGTCAACGGCGCGGCCACAGGGCTGGGCTGCGACGTCGCGCTCTGCTGCGACTTCGTCATCGCGTCGGATGCCGCGCGCTTCGCCATGACCTATATCCTGCGCGGGCTGATCCCCGACGGCGGCGGCATGTACTTTCTGCCGCGCCGTGTGGGCCTTTCGCGCGCCAAGGAATTCATCTTCACCGGCCGCACCGTGGAGCCCGAGGAGGCGCTGCGCCTCGGCATGATTGACCGTGTGACGACGACGGAGGCCCTGCTCGGCGATGCCCGCGCCTGGGCCGCCGAGCTCGGCAGGGGCGCGCCGGCGGCTCTCGCCTTGAGCAAGACCATACTCGACCAGACCTTCGAGCTCTCGGTGGAGCAGGTCTTTGCCATGGGAAGCCAGGCCCAGGCCATCTGCTACTCCTCCAAGGAGCATCAGGAATCGGTCGCGGCCTTCCTGGAAGGCGTGGCCCAGCGCCGCGCCGCCAAGGCAAAGGGAGACGTGGCATGAGCGCGATCGCCGGCCTTCTGAACCCGCGCAGCGTCGCCATCATTGGCGCCTCCGCAGACCTTTCCAAAATGACCGGGCGTCCGGTGGGCTACCTGCAGAAATACGGATTCAGCGGCGAGATCTGGCCGGTCAACCCACGCGCCGAGACCATCGCGGGCCTGCGCTGCTATCCCGACATCGCCTCTCTGCCCGGCGCGCCGGACGCGGCCATCGTGCTGCTGGGCCCTGACCGGGCTGAGGCCGCCGTGCGCGACCTCGCCAGGAAGGGGTGCCTCGCTGCCGTCGTGCTCGCCAGCGGCTACGGCGAGGCGAACGAGGACGGCGCACGCCGGCAGGCCGCGCTGAAGGAGGCGGCCGCCTCCATGCGGCTCCTCGGTCCCAACACCATCGGCTTGGTCAACTTGACCGACCAGATGATGCTCTCGGCCACTGGCGCGCTGGAGGTGGGCGACCTGCCGGCAGGGCGGATCTCCGTCGTCTCGCAGAGCGGCGGCATCCTGGGATCACTGCTGTCGCGTGCTGCCGATCGCGGCATCGGCTTCGCCAAGCTTGTATCCACCGGCAATGAGGCCGACCTCGATAGCTCCGACCTGATCGAGCACCTCGTGGAGGACGAGGCAACGGACGTGATCGCCGTCTACTTGGAGGGATTGCGGCGGCCGGAGGTGTTCAAGCGGGCTGCGCGGCGCGCCGCCGAGCTTGGCAAGCCCGTCGTGGTGTACAAGGTCGGACGTTCTGACTCCGGGGCTCGTGCTGCCACCTCCCACACCGGGGCACTGGCGGGCGCGGACCGCGTCTATGATGCGCTGTTCCGCCAGTACGGCGTGATCCGGGCAGAAACCTTCACCGACCTGCTCGACATTCCGGCCGCCCTCGTCGCCGGGCGCAGGACAGAAGGCGACCGCGTTGCCATCCTCACCTCCACAGGGGGGGCCGGCACGCTGCTGGCGGACAACTGCGGCTTGGCGGGGATCGATGTGCCGGCGCCGGACGCGGCCACGACGCAGAGGCTGGCGACGCTGCTCAACGAGGACCCGGCGGCGGTCGGACGCAACCCCGTGGATGTGACGCTCGCCGGGCTCCGGCCCGAACTGTTCCGCGGCGCGATCGCCGCGCTGCTGGAGAGTCCATCCTACGACGCGGTCGTCGTGGTGATCGGCTCTTCAGCCCTGGCGACGCCGGACATCGTGGCCGGCGCCATTCTGGAGTGCCAGGCGGGCAGCACGAAGCCCATCCTGGCCTATGTAAGCCCGCACGCCCCCCATCTCGTGCGGCTTCTGAATGGCAAGGGCATCCCGGCCTTCGCAACGCCCGAGAGCTGCGCCTCGGTGCTGGGCGCCCTGCGCCGCCGCACCCTTCCGCCAGCGCCCGCTCCCGTGGCGGCCGACGCGGCACTGCTTGAGGGACTGCCCGCGGGCAACCTGAACGAGGCCGAGAGCAAGGCGATCTTCGCCCGCTTCGGCGTGCCGGTGGCGCGCGAGTACGCGACTGGCGATGCTGCCGGCGCTGAGGCGGCAGCGCGGGCGCTAGGCGGGGAGGTGGTGCTGAAGATCCTCTCCCGCGCCATTGCCCACAAGAGCGACCTGGGCGGCGTGAAGGTAGGCCTGCAGGCGGGGCAGGTGCCCGAGGCATGCGCCACCATGCTGGAGCGCCTTCGCGCGGCCGGCGCCCCGGCGCCGGAAGGTTTCCTGGTGCAGGAGCGTGTGCGAGGCGGCGTCGAGATGATCCTCGGCTTCCACCGCGACCCGCAGCTCGGCCCGGTGATCCTGCTCGGCTCAGGCGGCGTCGCGGCGGAAGTGTTCCAGGACACCGCCCTGCGCCTGCTGCCCATCGCCCGGACCGACGCAGAGGCGATGGTGGATGAGCTGAAGTCCGCGGCCCTCCTCCGTGGCTACCGCGGCGCGTTGCCGGCCGACATCCCGGCCCTGGTCGAGGCCGTGATGGCCTTCGCCGCCATGGCCGGCGCGGCTGGGGAGCGCCTGCTGGAGGCGGAGATCAACCCACTGTTCGTGCTGCCGGAAGGGCAGGGCGCATGTGCGGCTGACGGGCTGGTGGTGCTGCGGTGAACCCGAACCCACTGCCCGTGCTGGCGGCGCACGCCGCGGGCTGGCGGGATCGTCCCTGGCCGGCGGGGCTGGAGCACCATGCGCGGCGGGCTCTGCTCGACTGGTTCGCCGCAACCCTGCCCGGCACCGTCCGGCCGCCTGCCACGCTGATGGCGGCGGCCCTGGCCGACGAGCGCGGTGAGGGGAGGGCGGTGTGCTACGTCGATGGCCGCCGCGGCTCAGCGCGTCACGCGGCGCTGCTGAACGCGGTGGCGAGCCATGCGGTGGAGTTCGACGACATCCATCGCGATTCAGGGCTGCATCCCGGCAGCCCAACAGTCTCGGCCGCGCTGGCAGTGGCGCAGGCGCAGGGCGCCGGGATGGATGCGCTGCTGCGCGCCATGGCCGCCGGGTATGAGGTAGGCGGACGGATCGCGCTGGCCATCCAGCCGAGCCATTACCGTTACTGGCATACCACCGCGACGGTAGGCACGATTGCCGCCGCCACCGCGGCGGCGCTTCTGCTCGGGTGCGACACTACGCGGCTGGCCCACGCCATCTCCCTGTCGGCGACGATGGCGGGCGGGCTGCAGCAGGCGTTCAGGGGCGAAGGAATGAGCAAGCCCCTCCATCCCGGACACGCCGCCATGGCCGGGATTCTGGCAGCGCGCTCCGCCGCCGCCGGAGTAACCGGGGCGCCGGACGTGCTGCATGGCCGCGCCGGTTTTGCTGCCGCGACCAGCGAGGATGCCGGCAAGTGGGAAAGGGCGCTGGACGGGCTGGACGAGCACTTCGTCATCGGCGCAATCACCTTCAAGAACCATGGTTGCTGTGGCCACATCTTCCCTGCTCTGGACGGGATGATCGCCCTCCGCGAGCGGCGCCCTTTCAGGCCGGAGGAGGTGGTGAGCCTCCACATCGCCGGCTATCGTGCCACCGCCGAGATGTGCGACCGCCCTGCTGTGTCCACGGAACAGGAGGCCCGCTTCAGCGCGCAGTTCTGCGTCGCCACCCTCCTGCACCACGGCGCGGTGCGGCTGGACGCGTTCTCGGCGGAGCGCCTGTCGGACCCCGCATTGCACGCCTTCATGCCGAAGGTCTCTGTCAGCCTGGCGCCGGACCTCGCGGACGCGTACCCGCGCCGCCGCGCGGCCCGGCTGCGCCTTGTGCTGGCCGACGGAACGATCATTGAGCATGAACAGCCGATCCGTAAGGGTGACCCGGAGGATCCGCTGACCGACGCGGAACTGGACGCGAAATTCCACGAGCTGGCCGAGCCGGTGATCGGTCATTCCGCAGCGACGGCGTTGCGGCGCATGGTGCGGGACGGTGAGGCGCTTCCGGGCATACTGGGCGAGGAAGCCTCGGCCGCACCCTAGTATTTGGCAGGGGTCTTTGGGGGATCGGGCTAACGCCGCCAAATTGCAGGTCTCAAGGCGGCCAGGTTGGCGAAGCAAGGGCAATCAAGCTTGTGCGGCGGCCCCGCTGGTCTCGCATGGCGTCCCGAATGCACGGGCCCTTGTGACGCGGCACGTGCTGGCGGTGAGGCGGTCGTGGCGAAGCTGGGCGGGATTGTTGAGGCAGGATGATGAAAGCCGCCTCAGCAAATCCGCGCCGTGTCAATCTGCGGCGGGCTTGCCCGTGTCTGCCATGTCACTCGAAGCCGAACCCGAACCGAGTGGCACCTCCATCTCGCAGACCAACCCCGCCCTTTTCCATTGAAGGGACACGGCGCCGCCGAGCTGTCCGCGCAACGTTCCCTCCAGCACCCGCGAACCGAAGCCACGCCGGGTTGGTGGCTGGGTCACCAGGGGACCCCCTGCTTCGGCCCAGCGTAATCTCAGCACGCCCGGCGTGCCGGCGCCGAGATGCCAGGACACCGAAACGCGCCCTTCAGGCACGGACAAGGCGCCATGCTTGGCCGCATTCGTCGCGAGCTCATGCACGGCCATCGCCAGAGGCTGCGCCGTGCCGGGCGGCAGCACTACGGACGGGCCGTCCAGCTCGGCCCGCTGGCCGGCAAGGAAGGGGGCAAGCTCACCTGACAGCATTGCGTGCAGAGCGGCTCCGTTCCAGCGCTCTTCCGCAAGCAATGTCTGCGCGCGCGCCAGCGCCGTGACGCGGCCTTCCACCGCACGCGCGAAGGAGGGCACATCCTCCGCTCGCGTCAGTCTCAACATCGTCTGCACCACGGCAAGGGCATTCTTCGCGCGATGGTCCACTTCGCGCATGAGAAGCGTCTGTCGCTCCTCATGCACCCTGCGTGCCGTCACGTCGAGCAGCAGTGAGGCGGTCCGGTTCCGCTCGAAGGGATAGGTGATCACCTCAAACCAGCGGCTGAGCGGAGCGACATAGCGTTCGACATGTGCCGCTTCACCCGTCTCAGCGACCCGCGCGAAGGATTCGACCCAGAACTTCAGATCCTCCGCCGGGAAGATCTCACCGGCACGGCGGCCCAACACGGCCTCTCGCCGCAGGCCAGTCTGCCGCTCCCACGCGGTGTTGACCTCCAGAAACCGGAAATCCACTGCCCGTCCATCGGCGTCGTAGACGAGCTCGTCAACCTCGACGCCCTCCTGCATGCGCTCGAACAGACCGCGCCAGCGCGCCTCGCTTTCACGAAGTGCCGCCTCAGCCTGCTTGCGGTCATGAATATCGACCGAGGCCCCGAACCAGCGGGTGATCTTGCCGGTGCGGCTGTCGTGGAGCGGCTCGCCACGGACCAGAAACCAACGATAGTCGCCACCTCTCGATCGGATGCGGTGCTCGACAAGGAAAGGGCCGCCCGTTTTCTGCGCGGTCTCAAACCGCTCCATGGTCACTGCGGCATCATCGGGATGAACGAAGCTGGCGGCGACCTCTGCCGCCGTCGTCGCCTCGAAGGGCGCACCAGTATAGTCGGACCATTGCCGGTTGAAGAACTCCGCCCGGCCGCTGGCATCCGTGATCCAGACGATCTGTGGGACAGCGTCAGCCATCAAGCGGAACCGTGCCTCGCTCTCGCGCAGCTCCTCCTCGGCGCGGACGCGCTCGATATGCGCCCAGGCACGCTCGACCACGGTCTCCACGAGCGCAACCTCACCCTTCGTCCAATCACGCGGCGAGGACTGGTGCACCGCCATCATCGCCACGAGCCGCTCGCGCTTGACGAGCGGACAGCAGATGATCGCCTTGATGCCGATCGCGCTGAACATGGCGCCGCCATTGTCGTTGGATAGCTCCGCGTCCACGTCCCGGATGACAAGCGTCCGCCCAGTGCGCATGTCGGCTGCCGCGCGCGAGCCGAACAGGCCGAGGCTGTACTCTCCGGCACTGCTGGGGACGCCATTCGTCCAGTCGTCGCGGATGATGAACCGGTCGTTGTTCGCATCCACATCGGCGTAGGCGCAACGCGTCGTTTGAAGATGCTCGCCGAGAAGCTGGGTCGTCACCGCCATGACCTCGCGTGGCGCGGAGGCGCGCGATGTCGCCTCACCTAAGCGGTCGAGGAACTTGAACCGCTCTTCGCTCTCCCGCAGCGCCGCTTCGGCGCGTGCCCGTTCAACGGCGCCCCAGGTTTGCTCGGCGACCTCCCGTGCCAGGGCCAAATCCTCCTTCGACCACTGCCGGGGCTGGGGATGAGCCACGTAGAGATAGGCGGTCAGCCGCCCCTCCTTCACGAGCGGGACGATGATGAAGGCGCGGAGGGAGATGACGGAATAGGCAGCGAGCGTGTCCGGCGCCGAAGTCCGGACGTCCTCGTGGATGTTGTGCACGACCACGGCCCGGCCCGCCGCCATATCGGCGGCCATCGCCGGGCCATAATCCACCAGGCGGTAGCGACCGGCGCGAAAACCCGGGAGGCGGCCATCGTCGAACTCCCCTCCGGTGGTAGCATGCCCGTCGGCACCGACCTCCGCGTAGCCAGCCTGCGCCGCATCCAGGTGACGACCGAGCGCCTCGGCCGCGGTCGCCATGATCTCCCTTGGCGCGGAAAAACCGCGAAGCCTTTCCCCGAGTTCGAGCCGGAATGCCTGCCGGCGGTCAGCCAGCACCTTGGCCGTGATTTCCATGCAGGCGCAGAAGACACCGGAGACCTCCCCGGCCTCGTCGCGCACCGGCGTGTAGGAGAAGGCGAAATGAGTCTCCTCCGGATGGCCGTGCCGGTGCATCACCAGCTTGAGGTCGTCCATCTGGATAGGCTCGCCCGCGTAGCAGCGGGCCACGATAGGCTCGATATCCGCCCAGATCTCGGACCAGACCTTGTGAAAGGGCTGGCCGAGCGCCCCGGGGTGCTTCAGCCCGAGGACCTCTGCGTAGCTGTCGTTGTAGAGCATGGTCCTTTCGGGACCCCAGGCGATGAACATCGCCTGGTTCGAGGCAAGTAGCACGGCAGTCAGAGTCTTCAGCGGCTGAGCCCAACTCCCCGGGACGCCCAGCGGCGAGGCCTGCCAGGGATATGAGCGCATACGCGCGCCCATCTCGCCACCGCCTGCCAGAAATCCGGGGACAGGAGCCACCCGCCCGGCCTCAGCGGTCATCGAGCGCGACTTCGGCGCAGTCCTTCCCGGGAACCCGCATTCGCTGTTCCCACCTGCGCTCTTCCTCCTGGAGGAGCCGAAGAGCCGCACGCACAACCTCACTCGCGCTACGGTAGCGTCCTGCCGCGACGCGGCCGTCTATGAAGGCCTCGATCTCGGGAGTGAGGGAGACATTGCGCGTTTTGCGGGCGACCATGAAGGGTGTGTACAACCTGCCCTGGGTCCTTGTGTCAATCTTTGATGCTTAACTCATCCTCCATCTCGGCGTTTCTGCCCGTGCGGTTGGCCTGCCCTAACGCCGCACACGCTGGCCTGGTGCGCGCAGGCTTGGTGCCCAGCTTGCCTGGGCAACATTGCGTCTCCACGTCTCTGTCCTTACGACCTGTATGCCCAGCTGCGCATCCGATGGACCTGATGCGCCAGGGCTGTTCGGTGAGCGGGTTTCAGGTGCGCAGCAAGCGTGCCCGCCCATGCGTGAGCCTGGACAGCTCAGTCGTCAGGCAATCTTCCTAGGCAGCTTCCGCCTGATCGCTGTTCCGGAGGTGAGGTGACCTGGCGAAAGTGGTCCATCTGAGATTTTAGTTTTTCGGCGGATTTCCCCATGATGAATGAGGAGATTGGCCATGAAGAAACGGTTCTTGGTCGAGCAGATCGTGTCAGTAA
>NZ_JAGIZB010000020.1 GCF_017813395.1 Pararoseomonas baculiformis
ACACCCGGATCTCCAACGCCAGTTCCTCTCCGACCATCCGGCCCCCCATCACCACGACGGGGCACCCTAGACCTGGGTCAGATTCCAACCGGCGACCGGGTCAGATTCACTCCGGCGGCAACACCCTTGCGGCGCTGCTGTCCGGTCTCATGCTCCTCGCCCAAGCCTTTCTGGGCTAGGTGGCGTTGATGCAGGTCCAGGATCTGTGCCCGGTCGCCGCAGCCACCGTGCTGCACCCGCCAAGCATGGCTGCGGCCCGCTTCGGGTAAGTGCTGATCATGATGGATGCACTCCCCCCAGGCATGGCCCGGGTCATCAACATGTCCCCAGTGGATGAGCCCGTTTTGACATGGGGCATCCGGTTCTCCGTCGAGTATGAGACGGCTGAGGGGCCGCAAATCGTCGTTCTTCCGCCGCAGCGCATCAGCGAGCTCAGGATCGGCGAGGCCTTCTTGCACGAGAAGCTGATCCCGATCCCGGCGCCCTGAGACCTTCCCCGCTAACCGGATGCCAGCTTGAGGCTGCCCGAGGCGCGGCTTACTCTCACGGGCAGCCGTCCTCGCCCCCTTCAAGGCTCAACGGTCAGGGCTGCGCTCGCCTTCCCCGGTGCGGCATCAAGCACCCAGACTAGCGGCCCCAACGCGACCTCCTCCTGGGTATGGGTGGTTTCACTCCGCTCCTTGGCGCGACCGGGCTGCTGAGCGGTGACCCTCGCGGCCGGTACGCGTTATGCCCGCACATCTCCCCATGTCCGGGCTAGACCATGCCGCGCTACTTCTTCCATGTACAGAACGACCAGGCCCTTCCTGATAACGAAGGCACTGAACTGCCGGACTTGCTCGCGGCGAGGGTCAATGCTGTCAAGCTCGCAGGCGAGATCCTGAAGCACCACGCCGAGACGTTCTGGACGGAGGGCGAGTGGAGCCTCAAGGTGACAGATGAGAGCGGCCTTACACTCTTCACCCTTTACTTCCTGGCTGTGGAAGCCCCAATCACTAGGCGCAGTCAGCGCCAGAGTTGACCAGCAGTCTGCGGGGCACCAAGGCTGTCACTCACGAAGTGCTATGCACCGTGGCAGCATCGCGCAGGGGAGCGACCCCAAGAGGGATAGAATCACCGGGACCGCCTCCAGGCCCACCACGGTAGGCCGAGATTAGAACGGCAAAACGCAGGGGCCTCAATTCCGGAACGTTGGTCTGGAAACAATGTTAGGTACGGCTTCATCCGTAAGAGCGTATTTGGCTGGCGGACCCAAACGCGTCTGTGCTTTCCACGCGGCCATCGGGGAATAGGCGGGCCAATTCCTGATCTCCACTGAGTAGCGTCACGCACTCAGCTCCCATAGCGAACGCCGCCCAAGCCTCTAGCAGTACTCGAATTTGCGCCTGTGAAAGGCTGTCCTCGTCACCACCAGTGGCAGCGGTCCAAGCTGCTTGCTCGTCCATTCTTACTTGATAGCATCGGGCGCCAGGCGGCATCGAACGAAGCCTCAACAGATGTGCCGCGGGACCAGCCGGCCAGGCGGTACACCCGATGTTGGCACCGCAAGGCTGTGACGCAGCCGCTACCCTGCTGGAGCATTTCCCTCTGCGGAGTGTGGCGTGGTCAGCGGATCACGTCGGGCATGGGGTGCGCTTAGCACGATAGCCAAGGCGCCCAAGTGATCAGATGCAACCCGCATCCGCACCGGTCAACTGGCGTGCGAACCTGTTGGCGTACGTGCGGCGTAGCTGACGGCCCCACCCTCCGCGAAGAGCAGTCCGGCCCGCGCAAAGGCGCTCCGAAGCGACTGCACGGTGCCGAGGTGCGGCTTGTGACGGCCCGCCTCGAAATTCTTGATCGTCTGTGCCGACCGGCCGCTGCGCTGCGCCAAGGCCCATTCGTCCCAGCCCAAGATCCTACGCGCTGTGCGGCACTGTTCAGGGGTCATTCGCTGGCCTTGCGCAGCCTCACGCCAGGCTTGTCGCTTCCATCAGAGATGAACTCCACACCGGCGGCTTCTAGAGCGGCGCGGATGGCGTCGATGGTTCGCGGCAGGGTTCTACGGGCCTGCCGTTCGAAATCCCTGACCGTATGATAGCTGGCGCCTGCCATGATCCCAAGGCGCTCCGCATGCCAGCCCAGCAACTCCCGCGCAGCCTTGCACTGCTCCGGTGTCACGCGGCGCCTTTCCTCAGCCGAACGCCCGCACCCCCACCGTTCTCGGCGATGAACTCCACGCCGGCTGCCTCCAGGGCGCCGCGGATGGCGGCGAGGTTTGGCGGGTTGATTGGAGGCGGGCCGTCCTCAGCCTCGGCCCTCTTAACTGTCGAGACACCCACACCTGACTTTGCGGCCAAGTCGGCTGCGGACCAGCGCAGATACCCCCGCGCCATCCTGATCTGAGCGCCTGTTAGAGCCATTTCGGACCTTGTGAGCCAATTCGGTTGACACCCCGCCCGGAGTGGTCCAAATCGTACCACGTCAACCGGTTTGGCTCAACTGCGGCGGCAACCGCGTTTGGGGCTCCGGGCGACGGCCGAGGGTGGGACGGCAATCCCGGTCCCTCAGCCTAACCGCAACCCTCGCTGTGGAGCAGCACGGATCATGGTTAACCACGCTCATACCATACTAACGTCCAGAAGAGTGCCCCAGCCCGCGGAGGGCCAGGCTAGAAGATCCGATCACTCGACCGCGGCCGAACCAAGAAGAAGACCCCCGGTCGCCATCACCATCGACAGCCCGACCCGCGCCCGGATCTCCGACGAGATCCGGACCCTGCTGGACCGCGCCGAGGCGTTGATTGACTTCCTCAACGCGGCCGACGCGCCGCTACTCGACCTAGAGCCCGATGCCGACGGCGAGGCGGAGCCGGACGAGGCTTCCGCCCAGCCCGTGACCTTGGCCCCCACCTGGGCGCCCCCCGTGACGATCCACCGCCCCACCCGTGCCGAGATGCGCGCCGCGTATCGCCGCAACGGCGATCCCGTGCCCGCGAACCTCCGCAGCCTTCTGGGGAGGTTCGTAGCATGAGCGCGGAACAGCTCGAAGGCTTCTACAGCGACGTGATCGATGCCGAGCTCGGGGTGATTACGATCTCCATGCTCCTACACCACGAGAACTTCCGCGCCGAAGGTCCGGAGCGCGACCGCGCTGTGAATGCGGTGGAGTGGGTGGCAAGCCGCCTGCAGGAACAGCTCAGCACCCTCGGCGGCCGGATTGAGGATGCCGAGAGGGCAGCCAGGAGGGCGCGCGCATGATCCGCCGCACCACCAGAAGCCGCCGGGCAGTCCTTAACGGCGCGTGTGCCGCTACCCTGGTCATGATGGCCGCGCCGGCCGCCGGCGCGGCAAAGGCGGCCGAGTTGGATGGCGAGCTAATCGCCCTTCTGGCGGAGGCGAGAAGACAGTGGCGCGAATGGCAGCCTACGCCCCTTGGCCCGAACGCCACTCTCGCGGATCTCACCACGCGGCCACCCTGGCACGCCCTGGTGATCCAGGCTGCATCCATGCCCGCCCGCAGCCCGGAGGGCATGCGCGCTAAGGCAGAGGCGGTGCGCTGGTGGGTTCTTGGCGACCATCAGACCACCTGCGATCGCTTCCACACGCCCCAGGAGTGGCTAGCCGCGTCCTTGGTGGATGATCTGCTGGGGAGCGCATGCACATGACCCGCGCGACACGTCGTGGCGTCCTGGGTGGCCTTGCCGCCCTTAGCGCCCCTCTCCCTGCCCTGGCGGCGCCCTCTCCCGATGCCGAGCTGATCCGCGCCTGCGCCCGATATCTGCACCTGGAGGCAGCAATAGAGGGCCGCACCGGGCCCGAGGCGCTGCTGGATGTCGATCAGACAAGCTACTGGCCCGAGTACTGTAGCACGCAGGACCTAGTGATAGAGGCCGAGTCGCAAACCCCGGAAGGGATGGCTGCGATGGCCCGCGTGGCGCTGCTCTGTTTTGAGGGGCAGGCGCCAGGCTTCTGGGACGACGACGGCACTCAGCGGATCGCCTTCACTCTACTGGCTAAGCTCGCCGGGGATGAGGCCGTGAAGGAATACGAGGCCCGTTGTGAGGGGCTTCTACTCAGAAGAGAAGCTTCCGCGGCGGCCAGGGCTGCTCGACCCGTCCCGGAAATCCAAGAGCCGACGCCGGCCGAGAAGATCGAGAGGACCAGAAGAGCAATCCCCACTCTGGAGCGGGCGCTCAGCGCCATGAAGGCCGAGGTAGCGGCCTGGGAGGCGCCAGCATGACCCTTCCAGACACCATGGCCGCCATCCTGGCCCGGGGCGCGACCTACCGCACGCTCGGGGACGTCCTGGGGCTCGACCGCGATGCGGCTCGGATGCGCGCCCGTCGCGCCGGGCTGCGGTCATTGCACCGAAAGCGCCCGCCCAATCCCGAAACGCCCCGGCGGGTGAAGGTGGCGCGGGCCATGCTCACGCAGGGCTGTGAACTGCAGGACGTGGCCGAGCGGCTGGGCATGTCGGCGGCCGCGGTGCGGGCGATGCTGCGGAGGGCGAGGACATGAAGATCTCAGTCCTTGCGCTTTGGCTGAACGCCATAGCCCTCGTTGCGCTCGGTGCGGTCAGCATGGCGGGCGGGCCAGTCTGGAATTGGGCCCTGCTCCCTATTGCCTTCGGGATGGGGTGCCTCGCCCATGACCTGCGCCGGCGCGCCAAGATCATGGGAGCATGGTGACGTGACCGGCTTCCTCCCCATGTGGCTGGCCCTAGCCGGCGTGCTCGCTGCTGGCGCCATGACCCTGGCCGTCGTGGCGTCACGCTGCGGCATCCCGCTCTGGCTGTTGCCCGTGGCTCTGTTACTGGCGGTGGGGACGCTCCGGTGATGGCGCTGCTTGATACCACCAAGCAGGAGGCAGATTCGGGCGAGAGGCGCGGCACCATGCCGCGCTTCCTTCCCTGTCGTGCTGTGCCTGCTACAGTCATCCCCGGCGGGGCTAGGTTTGGCCGCCGAACGCCCGGCTCTCCGCGTCGGGCTGCCCTGCCGCCTTTCCCATGCGGAATGCCCAGCGGAGGGGCCTACAGTGATCAAGGACGAGCGCTCGAAAACACCCCGCATGAACGCGCGTGTCATCTTCCTTCACGATCCGCACACCGGCTCCGTAGTTCTCGATGCGGTCGTGCCGCACCCCGACGACCCGGAGCGGGTCCTCTTTATCTTTACGCAGCAGTCTACGGTGCACACCATCCCACTCGTCGGCAGCGACTACGATGTGCTGTCCAGCCGGCTTCCTGGCGAGACCTTCGGGTCAGCAGTGCTTCAGACGCTGCCTCGAGGATGGCCCGAAAAGCTGACGCTCCGCCTCGGCACGCCTCTGACGCAAGAAGAGCAGGCTGCAATGTCAGCCCCGCTCCTCCGAATGGCAGCGCACGGGATGGTAACTCTCATCGGAGCACCAAAGCCGATAACGCCAGGTCCGGTATTCACAGCGTTCGATCCTCTGGCTCTAGGCCAATGGCGCTTTCAGGTAGGCCAGAACGTCGCCGTGCCGGTGGATGGAAGAGGACAGGAATACGGCCTTGTCCGCGCGATCAGCCCAGAGGACTGGGCTGCCATCGAAGCCACAGGAGCGCGGTTGCTTCCCCGCCCGAGCATCCCACAACCGACGGCGGAGCCGGCGCGGCAGGCATCGGTAGCCAGCTTGCCCCGGGGCCTCTCGTATCGTTCAGTCGACACGCCACTGGTAGACGAAATGCGCCGACTAATCGCGGAAGGGCGTGCGCGAGGGCCACAGGATGCAGCGCGAATGGTAGTAGGGCGGGCAGTCGGCGCAGGTTCAGCCGACAGCAAGGTGAAGCGCCTTGCCCGGCAGCTAAAGCAGTCAGAGTAGTCAAAGGCGCTGACTGGTCAGCGACTGACCACACTCCCCAAGAATACCTTAGATGCATCGTCCATCTTCGTGCCGCTACGTCACGGAGACCCCCGATGAGCTACGCGACAGTGACCCCTAACCTGCCGGACCTGCCGCCGCGCGTTGACCGCCGGACCGGCGCCGAGCTGGTGACACGCCTGCTGTTCCCGGTGTCGCACCGAACGCTGGAGGCTTGGCCGCTCACCACGCAGCGCGTCAACGGCAAGGCGGTGATCCCGACTGCCGAACTGCTCGCCCACGCCCAGTCCCTGCTGGACGCGGCGCCGGCAGTACGCGGCGGCCGGCGCACGAAGACCGCCGCCTAGCCAGGACCCCAGAAACGAGAAAACCCCGGGCGCGAGGCCCGAGGCATCCTGGAAAACTACCATCCAACGAGCGCATCTACCGCCGCATACTTAGCGGTTCCAGGATCCCTCTTCAAGGCTCTCGTGCTCTTCGAAGGAGAAGAGCATGCCGAAAACCCGAGTGCGGCGCCGCAAGATCGGCAATTCCGCTCCAATCGTGCGTCTCGTTCATATCCCCGCTGCCGTCGATGCTGACAGCGAGCCACGCGTCGCCCTTGAGGTGCCACCGCGCCCCGGCACGCAACAGCGCCGCCCGGTCCTCCTGATGTTCGCCAGCATGGCCGCTGCCCTCGCCGGCAAGCGCGCGATGGAGGCTAGCCGGTGATGCAGTCCTTCCACACTTCTCCCACGCCCCTTCCTTTGCTGACCTTCATGGATCTGCCGCCGGCCAGGATCAGCGAGGTGATCCGCCGCATGGAGGGCACCGGCGGTGACTTCGCCGTCCCGCTGTGGCGCGGTTCACTGGCGGGCGAGTACCGCATCGCGGCGGCGCTCCCGGGCGGGCGGCTGCCTGCCAAGGTGCTGGACCCCAAGCGCCCGCCCACCGTGATCATCCTCTCCGGTGATCCGGACTTCCCAGCCCCGACGCCGCCCCCGACCGCCTTTTCCAGGCTGCCGCGCCTCCTGTCCTGGGCTGCCTCCATCGTCATCCATGCCACGGGCGGTGCCCGCGGCCACTACGCTGCCATCGCCGCAGCGGTGCCCATCATGCGCCGCGTGCTGCTGATCGAGACGGGCACGGTGATGGAGGATGCCTGGATCGGCCTGGTACGGGCCGAAGCGGAGCGGCGGGCAAAGGGCGGTCAGCGTCTTCCGTGCCTGTGTTGGAGCGCGACGCCGCGCGGCGGTGTCCATCCAGTGATGGAGGCCGGCCGATGAGCACCGACACTCTCACGATCCTCCGCAGCCGGGGGCGGCGCCTGGCCAAGCTGATCCGTGCCGGTGGCGACGTGCAGGGTTACGACAGTGCCCGCACTTACGACATGCATTCTGTCAGCTTCGACGGCCTGGAAGGGCTGCGGGACCACCTCGCTGCGCTGGCTCATCGTCCCGAGCACTGCGTAGTGCGCGGCGCAATTCTCGATCCGAACTACACGAAAGGGGTGCGCCGCCTGGTGCACCCCGACAAGGAGACGGGCGAACGGCCGACGTTGGTGGATGCGCCGTGCCGCTTGGTCGCATTGGATTGCGACGGCATTCCCGCACCGGAGGGCATGGACCGGCGCGACCTGGATGCCTGCGGGATCCTTGCTCGCCTGACCATGCCGGCCGCCTTCCACAACGTCGCCTGCATCGTCCAGGCTACGGCCGGGCACGCCATCAAGCCCGGACTTCGGCTGCGGCTCTGGTTCCTTTTGGAGCGGGCGCTGACCGGCGCCGACTGTCAGCGCTGGCTCCGCGGCGTGCCTGGGGTGGACCCCTCCACGCTGCGGGCCGCGCAGGTGACGTACACGGCGGCGCCGCTCTTCGTGGACATGGCGGATCCGCTGCCGCGCCGGCTGGCCATGCTGCCCGGGCTGGATGCGGTAGCCTGCCCGACCGAGGCCGAGCTGCAGCCTCCACCGCGCCCGGCGGCCAGCCCGTCGCGCGCCGTCAGCGCTGAGACCAGCGACCGCTATGTCCGTGCTGCCCTGATGCGGGCCTGCAGCAACATCGCCACCGCCGCCGAGGGCGCGCGGCATCCGACTGCGGTCGCCGAGGCCTGGGGGCTCGCCCGCTTCGTGGTGGCCGGGACGATGACCGCCGACGAGGTGATCCGCGCTGTCGATGGCGCCTTGGAGCAGGCAGGCAAGCCTAAGGGCGAGGGCGCGAAGATCGCGGCCTGGGCCGTCTCGCAGCGAACCGACGCCGGCAACTTGCCGATCGGAGGGCGGGGTTGATGGACGCCCGGATGGATGAGGATCCGATCCTCAACGGCTTCGCCGGCAGGGACGCAGGAGACGAGCCGCCCGCCGATGTGGTGGACGTCACGTTGGAGGTGGTGCGCCTCGCCGGCCTGGCCGAGGCCGATTACCAGCAGCGGCGGAAAGCCGCGGCGCGCGAGTGTGGGATGACCCTCTCCGCTCTCGACAAGCTCGTGAAGGCGGAGCGTGCAAAGCGCCAGCAGGAGCGTGCCGCCGCCGCCCGCCGGAAGGCGCCGCCCCGCCCGGGTGAGGTGCGCTGGCCCTTCGGCTTCACGATGGAGAATGAGGGCCTCCACGCCGATGCCGGCGAGAAGGGCTTGGTCTGGTTGTGCGCGCCGCTGGACGTGCTGGGCGAGGCCCGGGACGCGGCCGGGGAGGCGTGGAGCCTGTGGCTGCGCTGGCGGGACCGCGATGGCCGCCCACACACCTGGCCGATGCCGAAGCGGATGCTCATGGTCGGGCCCGGCGAACTGGAAGCGGAGCTGGTGGACCGCGGCCTTCAGGTCTCGGCCGATCCCTCAGCCCGGCTGGCCCTGCGGCAGGCCTTGGGCGAGGTGCAGGCCGGCTCCCGCGTCACGCTGGTCTCACGGGCCGGCTGGCACGCCCAGGGCGCCGGGGATGCCTCCTACGTGCTGCCGGACGGCGCGGTGATCGGCGACGGGACCGAAGCTTTGGTGATGAAGGCGCCGCCCGAGAACGCGGCGCAGATGGTCGCGCAGGCCGGCACGCTGGAGGGGTGGCAGGCCGAGGTGGCGGCGCTGGCCGTGGGCAACCCGCTCGCCGCCTTCCTCCTTGCCGCCGCCTTCGCCGGCCCCCTGCTGGAGCCCTGCGGCGAGCCCTCGGGCGGCTTCCACATCGCCGGCCGCAGCAAGGTCGGGAAGACGCTGGCGCTGCGCCTGGCGCTCTCCGCCTGGGGTCCGCCTGTGAAGGGTGCCATGCTCCGGGACTGGCGCTCCACAGCCAACGGCATGGAGGGCGCGGCCGAGGAAGCTGGCGACGGGGTGCTCGGACTGGATGAGCTGCATCAGGCCGACCCGCGAGACGTTGCTGGCGCCGTCTACATGATTGCGAACGAGAGCGGGAAAGGCCGGATGCGGCGCGACACCACCGCGCAGCGCCGCCGCACCTGGCGCACCTTCATCCTCTCCACGGGCGAGCTCGACATCGCGTCCGTCGTGGCGAAGGCCGGGCAGACGCTGCCGGCTGGGGCAGAAGTGCGGCTGCCCTCCATTAACGTGGATGCGGCAACCGCCTGGCCGGAGCGCCATGGCCGCGCCTCGGCCGAGGCCTTGATGGGTGAACTGCACGGCGCGGTGCGGCGCCAGCACGGCACCGCGGCGCGGGCTTTCATCGCCAAGCTGGCAGAGGCACGCCGTGATGACGCACAGGGCTTGGCCGAGGCCGCCGCAGCAATGCGCGACCGCTTCGCCGCCGCCCTGCCGGCCGAGGCGGATCCTCAGGTGCGGGACGTGGCGCGGCGCTGCGCCCTGGTGGCCCTGGCCGGCGAGATGGCCACGCTCTGGGGCGTGCTGCCCTGGCCCGAGGGCGAGGCGGAGCGCGCGTCGAAGGCAATGCTTGCCCGCTGGATCGAGAAGCGTGGCGGCAGCGCCTCCTCCGAGGAAGCGCAGCACGTTCGGGCGGTGCGCCTCTTCCTGACCGAGCACGGCGCCTCGCGCTTTGTGGCGCTGCACTTCGACAAGAGCCAGGATGTGAACGCCTGGATCGAGACCCACCCCGACCGCCCCGTCATCAAGCGGGCGGGCTGGCGCCGCCGCAGGTCTGACGACCGCGACGAGTACCTAATCGCCCCTGAGGTATGGCGTGAACTCTGCCATGAGGCGGGGATCGACCCGGCGGAGGCGGGGCGAACGCTTCGGGCCGAAGGCTTCCTGGAGGCAGGCGACGGCAAGAACCTAACCTCCTCCGTCCGCCTGCCAGGCGTGGGAAAGATCCGCGTATATCGGGTCCTGCCGGATCTGATGGGCGAGGCGGCTGCCCAATGAGCGCCCCCCCTGTCCCGACCGCCCCGACCAGCGAAAGTTGGTCGGGACACCGAAATCACCAGCAATATCAACGCTGTCCCGACCGCCCCGACCGTCCCGACCGAAAAGCGCAAGGCCTGGGTAAAAACGAAGTTTCTCTCTCTGCCTTGGCGACCCGCTGGAGGGCTGAGCTGGACCACGACGCGGCCGAGGCGGAGGCCATGGCAGCTCATTATACCACGCCGGCCGGGCCTGAACTGCCCGAGCGGGACCTACTGGCGGAGGGGCTGCTGCGAGGCTTTGCGGCGCACCGGGGAGGCCGGCATGGGTGAGACGAACGAGACTGCCCGGCTGCAGCGCATCCTCCACTCCCTCTCGGCGGAAGACGTAGCCTTCCTGGCGCGGCATCCGCTGCCGAAGTGGGCTGTCCAGGCACGGCGTCGCGATGAGCGAGATGCGGCAATCCGGATGACGCGGAGCTTCGTCGCCGGCATGTCTGACACAGAGCAGGCCCGCGTGCTGTCACGGGACCTGACCCGCTATCTGGCATCGGGATGGAACCGTGGAGCAGGAGCCGAGCCAATGGCGGGCACCTACCGCGCCGCCCTGCATCGCATCGCGCTTCTGAATAACGGCACGCCGATCGGGGCTGAACAGGTGCTCAACGTGCTCCGGTACTCGCGCAGCGGACGCGGCTGAAAACTCAGCCCAACATTTACACGCAGGCGGCGGCATCTTCGAATCAGAAGGAGCCTGCCGTGACCCTGGTGTCTTCCCTGCTCTCACTCCCGCCCTGCTCTGCGCTCGCCCGGCTCTCGGTCGAGCGCTCAGCCGTGTCCGAAGCCATCCTCGCCCTGTCTCGCCGGCGTGACGCGCTGCTGCTCTCGGACCTCTCGGACCGCATTATCCACGAGATCGACGCAGAGACAGACCGCCTGCACCTGACGCTCGAGCGGCTCGATGCCGTGGAGTGCGAGGTGCTGCGGAGGGAGCACACCTCCTGAGCGACAGCCAGCACCAACCGCCCATTCGAAAGGAAATCACCATGACCAGCACTCGCATGTCTGAAGCGTCCTGGAACGCCCTGCTGGCGGAGGCCGCCGCCGGCAACGCCTCTGCTGCCCAGGCCATCGCGGCTGAAGTGAAAGCTCGGGGCGAGTTCGCCCACATCGACACCCCAGAGGGGCGCGCCAGCTTTGCGGAGATGCAGGCTCGCCTTGCCTCGCCGCCCGATCGCACGGCGCTGTCCGTCGTCGCCGCTATGCACGGCGACACCCGCCGTGTGCGGCGCTGAGGGGACCCCACATGACGCTTGAAGACATCCTCGCGCTGCGTCCCAGCAGCGGCGACAGCAACACTTACCGGACCGCCCTCGCCAAAGCGGATCTGGCGCGCAAGGACTTGGCCGTGAAGGCCGGCGAGCTCGACCGCGTTCGCGCCCGGGGCTTGCTGAACGTGGATGACACGACCCTGCTGAAAGCCGAGCAGGACGCAGCCGCGGCCCGCCTGGCCGTCGAGCGCATCGACGCCCTGCTGCCGATGATCCGCGACGATCTGGCGAAGGCGGAAGGCGCCGAGACCCTGACTGAACTCCGGGCCGGTGCCGGTGCCGTGCAGAAAGCCGTGGCTGCCCTCGAGACCTGGCAGCGGACGCAATTCCCCAAGCTGACCGCGATCATGGCCGAGGGCTTCCGGCTGGAGGACGAGGCCAAGGCCGAACGTGATGCGTACCTGGAGCGGGTCCGCGGTGAATACGCCCGCCCTGAGGTCCGTGAAGCCGGTCCGCTGGGCGTGGAGGTGCCGCCGATGCCGGGCGACCTGCCTCGCAAGTACTTCCCGCAATGGCAACTGACCTGAGGGAGTGCAGGATATGGCCGACACCATCCTCGTCACCGTCGCGGAGGGGCAGACCGTCACCGTCTCCCCTCATCCCTCCGGCATCCCCGGCATTGGGCCGCTCCACCTCGGCGCCGGCGACACGCTGCGTGCCACCCCGGAGGAGGCAGATCGTCTCTGGCGGCAAGGCCGCATCCGCCACCCGGTGACGGGCGAGGTGAAGCAGCAGGCGCGGGATATTCACCCGAGCCCCACCGTCACCTACGGCAACGGCCGCCCCATCCCGGTCACCGACAGCACCGCTCTTGTCATCGCGGCGGAGCGCTTCGGGCGTGAGGCCCTGGCCGCCCATGACCGCGCCGAAGATGAGCGCCACGAGCGAGAGCGGCGAGCCAACCAACAAGGCCAGGAAAAGCGCGTGGCTGTCCGCGTCACCCGCCATCCGACCGGCTCCATGGATCCGCTTGGGCCCATCGCCGGCATCACTCCAGAAGAAGGCGGATGGGCATGACGAGCCGCACCATCACACATAAGGGGACCAGCATGGCCAGCGCAGCCATCCGCACCACCAGCCTGCCGCCACTGCCCGATGAGGCTGTGCGACAGGCTCATGCCCTTGGGGTGCAGCGCCAGAAGGAAAAGGAAGCCCGCGAGGCTGCCGCCGCCGGTCCTGGCAGCGTCACGCTGATCGCCACCACGTCCTTCACCATCGTCGGCAATCCCGACGAGCCTGAGGGCCGCGTGGTGAATGCCGGCGATGAGTTCACCGTCAGCCGCGCGGATCTGCCCCGCTATGCCGGGCGCGGTATGCCGAAGGCCGAGGCCTGACGACGAGCTGTGCGCACGGCGCGGGTGGATGCAACAAAGCGCCGGGAGCCCCGCGCCGGGCGCATCGGGGAGGGGGAGGCGGGTTCGTACACGTTCGCGCCTCCCCTGGACCCCAGGCAGGCAGGGGGGGTACCCCCCTGGTATGGGTCCTTCCGGGCCCCCTATCGAACACGGGGGTTTCGCGACCCCGCGCCGCCTCTAGCTGTAACCCCCAAAACTGGGTGACAGGGTGACCCATCAGACCGTGACCACCGCTTCGATGGCCGAGTTCGCCCGGCTGCATTCCGTCTCACGAAAGACAGCCTACGAGTGGAAAACCCGCGGATATCTGCGGTTTTCGGGCGCCCTGATCGATGTGGAAGCCTCGAACGCGAACCTCTCGGCCGCCGGCCGGTCGCGGCTGGACAGTGTCACCCTCAAGCCCCGGATCGCGCGGACTGTCCGCAAAAGTGTCACCCCCAGGGTTACAGGTGACACCGCCTGGTCCGCGGAGATGGGCCACCGGCACGCCGAGGAATATTCGCTGGTCTTAACCCTGGCCTGTGTCGTCAGCGGTGCCGCAATCGACATCACCGAAGCCCTGCAGGACCGCATCCCCCTCGCCGAACTGCGCCCGATCGTGGAGGGCATCATCACCAGGATCCGGAAGGGGGCCGCCGAATGCGCGGACGAGGACGGGACCCCGCCAGGCTTCGATAGCTGGGGCGATCACCCCTGGTTCACGGAACCGCCCCTGACTGAGGCGGAATGGAAAGAGCTGGAGGACGCCACCCATGGCCACGCAGGCTGAGGTTGCTGCCCATCTGGGCCTATCGCAACAAGCCGTCTCCGCCCTCATCCAGCGGGCCATCCTCCCCGGCGCAGCGGGCAAAGGGGGACTGGATCTGGACGCCTGCCGTCTCGCCTACGTCCGCCACCTCCGGGAAGTCGCCGCCGGCCGCGCCTCGGCCGAGAGCGGAGAAGGCCTCGATCTGGTGCAGGAACGCGCCCGCCTCGCGGCCGAGCAGGCCGATGCCACGGCCATGAAGAATGCGATCACTCGGGGCGAGCTCGTCCCCGCCGGGGATCTGGAGCGGGTGTTCGGGGCCCTGGTCTCATCCGCCCGCGAACGCTTCCTGGCGCTACCTTACAAGGCCGCCCCGTTGGTGATCGGGAAGGCGACGCCGGTTGAGGCGCAGGCGGTGCTGACTGACTTGGTGCATGAGGCGCTGTTGATCCTCGCCTCGGGCGAAACGTCCCGCGCCTTCGCCGCCATGGAAGCTGCTGAGGCCGCCGCGACCGTCAACTAGAGCCGTCCAGACCGGCCTCGAGAGCAGCCGCAGCTGCAGCGCCGGGCCTGCCTCCCACAGGTGCCACAACTTGTGCCACCTTGGCGGCTTGCGCCTCCGCCGTGGCCTCCTTCGCCACTGCGAGGAGAGCGGACTGGTTGTCGTCCAGCCCGGCCTCGCGAGCGGCTTGCTTCGCCTCTGCGCTAATCCTGGCGATCCTCTCTGCGCGCCGCGCCTCCGGTTCACTCACACCGATCTCTCGCGCAGCGGCGCGACGACCACCGGTCGGGCGCCCGGGTTTTGCGTCAAGTTGACGCGAAACTCCCTCAGATGCCTTTCGCTCCTTGAGCCGCAACCATTCGTCAATGTGCTCCGACCGCTCCTGCACTGTCAGTTCGGCGCGGTGTAGGTTCTCCGCGATCTCCCAAAGGCGGAAGTCGGTTTCCGTGCCCTCGGCAACCACCACAACCCCCTTGGGTGGCCTGGAACCTGGCGGGGTCGCGAGCCGCGAACCCCCCGCAGTCGGGGGAGGGGGCCGGAAGGACCCATGCCGGGGGGGGCGGGGGCAGGTCATACACGGATGAGTCCGCGATGAGTCCGCAACGGCTAGACGGCCGCAGGACCCAATCGCGCCGCGAGACACTCTCGCAGCGAACTTTCGCCTGAAAACAATGCTGAAGGAGATGGTGCCCAGGGGCGGAATCGAACCACCGACACTGCGATTTTCAGTCGCATGCTCTACCAACTGAGCTACCTGGGCCCAAGCTAGCGGCGAGCGCCGCCGGTAGAGTGAGCGGGGGATAGACGATGCTTCGGCCCCTGTCCAGAGCGCTCCATCATCTTTCCGACTCATCAGCGTCATCCGCCACCGGGGCACCCGGGATGGCATAGGTTCCGCCCATCCAGCGGCCGAGATCGACCGAGCGGCAGCGGGGCGAGCAGAAGGGGCGGGTCGCCTGTTCGGCGGGCCTGCCGCAGACGGGGCAGGTGGATTTCTGCTTCGTGTCAGCCTTCATGATGCGGGGCCTCCTCGATGATCTCGGCGCCCGGCGGCAGGGCCGCGTCGGGGCGAAGGGAGATGGGATGGGCAGCGCCTGCGGCGTAGTCCTCCAGCGCGCCCGGCAACTCGCGGAGGGCCGCCAGCACCGTGGGATGGGCCCGAAGGGCCAGGGCGGCGCCGGGCCGGGCCGCTGACTCCCGCGCAGCGCGGCGCAGCGCCGCGAGCCCCTGGGTAAGGGGCGAAAGGGGCTGTCCCAGAACCTCGTGCAGCGGCGGGTGGATGCGGGTGCGCACCATCTCCATCAGTCCCAGCCCGGTCAGCCCGACCACGCGCAGCAGCGGGTCCGCCGAGGCCGCCGAGCGCAGGGCCGGCAGCAGGGCGGCGCGGGAGGAGGCGCTGCCGCCTGCCAGGTCCAGCAGGATGGGCCCGGCCAGGTGGCGCAACCGGATCTGCCGCGCCGCCTCCGCCAATGCGGCGGCATTCACGCTGCGATGCGCCGTGGCGGAACGGCCGGCGGCGGATCCCGTATCCACGTCCAGCGCAGTCAGGGCGGGGGTGGGGTGGATCAGCAGCCTTCCGCCGCCTTCCAGGGGTATCTCGGGCGAGGCGAGCTCGTCGAAGGCTGCTTCGACCGGCTCGCTGAAGGCGGGATGCGGCAGCAGCCGCACCCGTTGTGCGCCCAGCGGGCCGCGCAGCCGCGCCGCCTCCCGCGGGCTGTCGGTCAGAACGGGAAGGGCGGCATGGGCGGCCGCCAGGCGAAGCGCGGCATCCGGCCCACGTCGCAGCAGGCGGGGCGGGCCTTCGAAAGCGCGCGGCAGGTCCTTGGGCAGGCCGGTCCCGGCGAGGCGCGGGCCCTTGCCGCCCTGAGGCGCGCGGGTCACGCGCAGGGCCAGGTAGGTGCCCTCGGTCAGTCCCTCGCCCCCCTGCGCATCGGGCAGGAAGCCGCTTGCCCCGCCTTCCAGCGCCACGAAGGCGCCGGACAGGGCCGGCACGCGCGTGGCGATGCGGCCGAGATGGACATCGCCCACCCCGTCCGGGCGGGCCGGGCGCTCGACGAAAGCGGCGTCCAGCCTTCCATCCCGCCAGAGCGCGACGCGGCGCTCACCCGGGGAAGCGGAGAGAAGGATCGCGGTGTCGGTCATGGAAGGGCCCGTTCAAGCCACCCGGGAAGCGCCCCTGGGCGGGCGCGGGCCCGGTCAGGGATGCAGCCACCCGATGCCGCGCAGCATCTGCGCCGTCTCGAACAGCGGCAGGCCCACCACATTGGAATGGCTGCCCGAGAGGAAGCGCACGAAGACCTCGGCCCGCTGGTGGATGGCATAGCCGCCGGCCTTTCCCTCCCACTCGCCCGAGGCAACGTAATCCTCGATCTGAGCGTCGGTCAGGCGCTGGAAGGCGAGGGTGGTTTCCACCAGCCGCGTGCGCAGGCCGCCATCGGGCGCGATGAGCGCCACGCCGGTCGTCACGCGGTGGCGGCGGCCGGAGAGGAGTTCGAGGAAGCGCCGGGCTTCCGCGGCATCCTCCGGCTTGCCCAGGATGCGGCGGCCCACCCCCACCACCGTATCGGCGGCCAGCACCAGGGCTCCGGGAGAACGGGCGGCGACCGCTTCGGCCTTGGCTTTGGCAAGGCGGCCGGCGAGCTGGCGCGGGAGTTCGGCCTTGCGTGGCGTCTCGTCCACATCGGCGGGGTCCACGCGGTCCGGCACGATGCCCAGCCGGGCCAGCAGGTCCAGGCGGCGCGGGCTGGCGCTGGCCAGCACCAGCGGCGGGCGGAAGGAAGCGGCCGCCTCGGCGGCCTCGTCAAGCGTGGTGCTCAAACGGAAGCTCCGCCGGCAAATGGCGGCAAGCGGTCAAGCGTCATGTGGAGCGGCCCGAGGCCGCGCAGCGGAATCACTTGAAGCGGAACGTGATCCGGCCCTTGGTCAGGTCATAGGGCGTCATCTCGACATTCACGCGGTCGCCGGCCAGCACGCGGATGCGGTTCTTGCGCATCTTCCCGCTGGTATGGGCAAGGACCATGTGCTCGTTATCCAGCTTCACGCGGAACATGGCGTTGGGCAGAAGCTCCACCACCTGGCCGCTGAACTCGATCATGTCTTCCTTCGACATGCGTATCCTTCATCATCGCGGGGGCGCCGCGACCCCGCTCGATGAAGGGGCGGCGCGGAAAGCGGGCGGCGCGGATGCGCGCCCGGCCCGGCACGCAAGCGGGCGCGACCCCTGGTGGGGGCCGCGCATCGTGTGTCAGAGCATCGGGAACATGATGCCCCGGGCCGCATGGGTCAAGGAATGCGGCCATTCCAGCATCGGAATGCGGCCCCGCGATGCGCGGGAGCCTCACTCCGCCCAGATCAGCGCATCCCGATCCGCCCGGCAATGCTGCGGGCATGGGCCTCCAGGCCCTCGGCACGGGCCAGGGCCACGGCGGCGGGGCCGGTGGCGCGCAGCCCTGCCTCCTCGGCGGCAATCCAGGTGGTGCGCTTGAGGAAGTCGAAGACCGACAGCCCGGAGGCAAAGCGCGCCGTGCGGCCGGTGGGCAGCACATGGTTGGGCCCGGCCACGTAGTCGCCCAGCGCCTCGGGGCACCAGGGGCCCAGGAAGGCCGCGCCGGCATGGCGGATCCGGGCGAACAGCGCCTGGGGATCGGCCACCATCACCTGCAGGTGCTCCGGCGCCAGCCGGTCGGTCAGGGCCGCGCCCTCGGTCCAGTCCCGCACCAGGATCACGGCGCCGTGGCGCCGCCAGGATTCGCCGGCGATGGCGGCGCGGGGCAGGCTGGCCAGAACCGTTTCCACCGCGCCGGGCACGGCATCGGCCAGGGCCGGGCTGTCGGTGATGAGGATGGATTGCGCGGCCTCGTCATGCTCGGCCTGGGCCATCAGGTCCATCGCCACCCGGGCTGGGTCCTGCCCGCCATCGGCCAGCACCACCACCTCGGACGGGCCGGCGATGGAATCGATGCCGACGCGGCCAAAGACCTGGCGCTTGGCCTCGGCGACATAGGCGTTGCCGGGGCCGGTGATCTTGTCCACCGGCGCGATGCTTTCCGTGCCCCAGGCGAGGGCGGCGATGGCCTGGGCCCCGCCGATGCGCCAGACCTCCGTGACACCCGCCCGGCCGCAGGCGGCCAGGACAAGCGGGTTGATCTCCCCATCCGGCGTCGGCACCGCCACGGCCACACGCTCCACCCCGGCCACGCGGGCTGGAATGGCGTTCATCAGCACCGAGGAGGGGTAGGCCGCCTTGCCGCCGGGCACATAGAGGCCCGCCGCGTCCACGGCGTTCCAGCGCATCCCCAGGGTCAGCCCGGCCGGGTCCGGCACGGTGACATCGGCGGGCATCTGCGCCCGGTGGAAGGTCTCGATCCGCGTCGCGGCCGTGTCCAGCGCCTCCATCAGCGCCGGATCGACCGAGGCGATGGCATCCGCGATCTCCTCCGCCGTCACGCGCAGGGCGGCGGCGCTGGCGGGCCGCCAGCGGTCGAAGCGGGCGGTGAGGTCCAGCAGGGCCGCGTCGCCCTCGGCCCGGACCCGGCCGATGATCGCGGCTACGGCGCCGTCCACGCTGGCCGTGGTTTCCCGCGCCATGTCCAGCAGGGCGGCGAAGCCGGCCTCGAACCCGGCTTCCCGCGTGTCCAGTCTCTTCATGCGGAAAGGGCTTCCCGGAAGCGCGCCAGCCAGGCGCCGATCAGCTCCGGCTCCGTCTTCAGGGCCGTGCGGTTGACGATGAGGCGGGAGGTGACCTGGGCGATCACCTCGCGCTCCACCAGCCCGTTGGCCTTCAGGGTGGAACCGGTCTGCACGAGGTCCACGATCACCCGGGCCAGGCCGAGCGAGGGGGCCAGTTCCATGGCGCCGTTCAGGTGCACGATCTCGGCCTGGACCCCGCGCGCGGCGAAATGGCGCCGGGCGATGCCGGGATATTTGGTCGCGACCGTCAGGCGGGACAGGCGGGAGACCTCATCGGCGATGGGGTCGTCCGCCGGTCCGGCGACGCTCACGCGGCAGCGGCCGACGCCTAGGTCCAGCGGGGCGTAGATTTCGGGGTAGTCGAACTCCATCAGCACATCGGCGCCGCAGATACCGATATGCGCCCCGCCATGGGCGACGAAGGTCGCGACATCGAAGGGGCGCACCCGCACCACGTCCAGCCCGGGCTGGTTGGTGCGGAAGCGGAGATGGCGGCTGTCCTCGTCATGGAAGTCGCCGCCGGGAACCAGACCGGCCGCGGCCAGCAAGGGCTGCACCTCCTTGAGGATGCGGCCCTTCGGAAGGGCAAGGATCAGGCTGGAAGCGGCGGCCTGCTTCGGGGCGATGGAGCCGGGGAGGGTCGGAGAGGTGATGGGGTGGTCCATGGGAGAGCCTAGCGCCCTTCTTGTGACGTTTCGATAGGCGCCTTGATGAAGGATGCTTGAGCTAGGCCGTTTTCCGGCCGGGCGGAACCGCGGGAGGCGCGGCCCCGCCCTGCATCCAGCGCCGGGATGGGGGCGCGATCAGCCCGGGATGCGTTCGATATCCGCTCCCACCGCCGCCAGCTTTTCCTCCAGCCGCTCATAGCCGCGGTCCAGGTGGTAAACGCGGTTGACGATCGTCTCGCCCCCCGCCGCCAACCCGGCCAGGATGAGGGAGATGGAGGCGCGGAGGTCCGTGGCCATGACCGGCGCGCCGGAAAGGCGGGAGACGCCGCGCACAATGGCCGAGCGGCCCTGGACGTTGATGCGCGCGCCCATGCGGTTCATCTCGGGCACATGCATGAAGCGGTTCTCGAAGATCGTCTCGGTGATCATCGATGCGCCCTCGGCCACCGCCATCAGCGCCATGAACTGGGCCTGCATGTCCGTGGCGAAACCCGGGAAGGGCTCGGTCATCACGTCCACGCCACGCAGCCCGGAGTTCCGGCGTATCATCACGCCGCCGGCGGAGCCGTTGGGCGGCACCTCATCCAGCTCCACGCCCGCCTCCCGCAGCACGCGGGCGACGGCGCCGAGATGCTCCATCCGGGCGCCTTCGAGCAGCACCTCGCCCCCGGTGACGCCGACGGCGCAGGCGAAGGAACCCGCTTCGATCCGGTCTGGCACGATGGCATGGGTGGCACCGTGGAGGCTCTTCACCCCCTCGATCCGCAGCCGGTCCGTGCCGATTCCCTCGATCTTCGCGCCCATGGCAACGAGGCAGTGGGCGAGGTCGTCGATCTCCGGCTCCCGCGCGGCGTTCACCAGATCGGTCATGCCGTTGGCCAGGGTGGCGGCCATCAGCAGGTTCTCGGTGGCGCCCACCGAGACCTGGGTGAAGTAGATCTTCGCCCCCTTCAGCCCATCCGGGGCCGAGGCGTTCATGTAGCCGGAGTCCAGTTCGATCCGCGCTCCCATCTGCTCCAGCCCCTTCAGGTGGAGATCGACGGGCCGGGTGCCGATGGCGCAGCCGCCGGGAAGCGAGACCTTGGCCTGCCCGTAGCGGGCCAGGATGGGGCCCAGGACGAGGACCGAGGCGCGCATCTTCCGCACGAGGTCATAGGGCGCGACATGGTTCGTGGCCGCCCCGGACAGGGTCATGGTGCGGGCCCTGGTGTCGTGCACCACTGTCAGCCCGTGCTGTTCCAGCAGCCTGGCCATGGTCCGGGTGTCGTCCAGCGCCGGGGCATTGGTCAGCACCAGCGGGCCATCGGTCAGCAGGGCGGCGGCCATCAGGGGCAGGGCGGCGTTCTTGGCGCCGCCGATCGGGATCACGCCCTTCAGCGGGCGGCCGCCGCGGAGACGGATGCGGTCCATGGGCTTGGTTCCCCTTACAGCCGCGGCAGCGCGACGCCGCGCTGACGCATGTATTTGCCGGCCCGGTCCGCATAGGACACGTCCGGCGCGCCATCCCCCTTCAGGAAGAGGAACTGGCAGATGCCCTCATTCGCATAGATGCGGGCGGGGAGGGGGGTGGTGTTGCTGATCTCGATCGTCACCTGCCCCTCCCATTCCGGCTCCAGGGGGGTGACGTTCACGATCAGCCCGCAGCGGGCATAGGTGGACTTGCCCAGGCAGATGACCAGCACGTCCCGCGGGATGCGGAAATACTCCACCGTATGGGTGAGCACGAAGGAATTGGGCGGCACGATGCAGGTATTGCCCCTGCGGGTGACGAAGCCCTCATCGGAGAAGGCCTTCGGGTCCACGATGGCGTTGTCCACATTGGTGAAGATCTTGAACTCGCCGGCCGCCCGGGCGTCGTAGCCATAGGAGGAGAGGCCGTAGGAGATCACCCCTTCCCGCCGCTGCGCCTCCACGAAGGGCTCGATCATGCCGTGCTCCGTCGCCATGCGGCGGATCCAGTGGTCGGGCATGATCGGCATGGTGGGGTCCCTTGAGGCCAGCCCGGCCGGGCGCCGGGGCGCCCCTGCATCGGGAGTGCCGGGCGGGATAGACCCTGGGCCGCAGCCGGGCAACGGGGATGGGCAGCGTGGCCTGTCTATGCCGGCTTCTCATCCTCCGGCCGAGGGGGTGGGGCCGGCGCCTCCGCCCTTTCTCGGGACTGCGCCTTCCGGCGCTTCAGGTTCTCGCGCAGCGCCGCGGCCAGGCGCCGCTCGCGCTCAGAGGGGGTGGGGCGGGGCGCCGGGACGGCGGGGGAGGGCGCTTCATCATCCATGGGACATGGCATTTGGCGAAGGCGCATTCTCGTCAAGGGGAAGGGTTGCGCGACACGGTCACAGCCGCTAGGAAGCGCCTCGCCCGCAGGCCGGATGCTGCCGTAGCTCAGTGGTAGAGCACTCCCTTGGTAAGGGAGAGGTCGAGAGTTCAATCCTCTCTGGCAGCACCATTCTTCATCCCCCTTGCTTGTTGGTCACTCCGACTCCTCATGCTCGTGTTCGGATTCCGTTCATCGAGCGAAATCCTTAAGCTGAGCGTGCAATAGGTGCGCCCGCCGAAGTCAGGGGCTTGCGGAGCAGCAGGCTCGTTCGGTTGGGGGGGCGCTGAACCAAGTGCCCAAATGCCGGGATGCCGCCCAATGATTTTGGGATTGGCTGGGTCATCGCCCGCTCCGGAGCCTTGGCCGTTCCTGTACCGCGCTTTCGTGCACGATCCATATCAGTGCAGCGGCGCGACGTGGTGATCGGCTTTGTGCTTTCTGCGCCGTACATGATGACCGAAGATCCGAACCCGTGCGGGATCCTCTTCGCTCGTACTCAACCCTGAATAAGATGGCGATATAGTGGATCACCCCGCCCGGGTGCAGCTGCAGGCCGGCCATGATCGCCCGCTAGCCGATCCGCTGGATGGGGGCAGGCGCGGAAAGCTGCCAAGGCCGAAAGCGCCTCGGGCGGCGCGCAATCAGAATCTCAGACTGTCAGACCATTTGTGCGAGGCTGCGAAGGCAGCGGCACTTTTCTCGTGCCTGGGCAGGCTACCCCAGGAGATGGGCCGCTGAAGCGGCAATCGCCACCCAGAGAAGGCTGGACACGCCAAGCACCAGCGCGAACGGCGCATAGCGGGAAGGCGCCTTCGGACGGCTGCCGGTCGCGCCGGTCGTTCCGGCAAAAGCTGGCATGGCCATGACCATCGCAAGCGGAACGCGGGCGGAAGGCACCTGGAGCAGGGTGTCTGGCGCGCTGCTCGTCCCGGCAAAGATAGACATGTAATGGTTGTCCTGATGCGGCGGCTGTTCGCGGATATTTGAGGTATCTCACGAATATGTGCAAGACGTTTCTCACAGTGGAGTCTTGCTGGCCCTTCTAGAAGAGGTGCGCCGACGGGCTTGGCAGGCGGCAGTGTGGCCGCAGGGCCGGCACATGGCGGCCTGCGACCTGCCTTTTTCGAGGGTAAGATGTTGAGATCGGTGGCCTCGGCCGGACCGTTGATCCGTGAGGTGGCCGTCCACGCCGGCGGAATGTCCCTCTCCCGAGAGGGGCCCGCCACCACCAGTCACAGCGGAACTGCGGGACAGGCGTTCCGGATTCGCATCGGATCGCGGCGATGCGCCCAGGGCGCCCGGGATGTAGCTGCGGGCCGCCAGAAACTCGTTCGGGTCGGGAAGCGCGGCACGCGGCTGGTCGTCGATTTCAGTCTGAAAGGCAAAGCGCCCGCCGGCCGTTGGTGCGGCGGGCGGGCGGATCAGCCTGTCTTAGTCCTGCGCCCTCAGCGCTCCTTGGAAGCGGTGCCGGACGGTAGCCAGCCCCGGATGGTATCGGCCACTTTGTGGACCGTGTCGGACCAGCGGGACTGGTCGCCCTCATCCTTCTGGCTGCCCTGCGGATGGTGCTTGCCATCCGACTCCACGGGGCGTGCGAAATAGCCTGCTTTCGACATGCAAACCTCCAACGCTGTTTCCGCCGTAACGTCGGATCCGGAGGGGAGGTTTGTGCCGTAAGGGGATCGGCTTCGCCGCGCCCTTGCATTGGAGCTTGCGGGCCCCCGCTCTCTCAGGAAACCCGAATCGCGATGAGGGTTCCTTTCGCTGAGCAACACTGGCCCTGTTGGCGCCAGCTCCACCCTGATGCCTGGTGGTCCTGACTGATATCGGGACGTCGCGCCTGGCCAGCCCTGGTCCGGGTCAATCCCATCCCTGGGTACGGCGCACCGGCATCACGGGCTGGACCGGCTGGGCCACACGGCCTGGACCGGCTGGTGGTCTTCCGTGTCCTCGGCACATGGGGGCATCACGAGCCCGGCCAGGATGCTCCCGGACAAGACCGAACCGGCGAGGAGATCGAGGGTGCGATCAATCCACTCGTCGATCAGCGCTTCCAGTTCCTGGTCAGGCCCATCTGTCGGGATATGGCTCATGCCGTTCCCGCACGGCTTCGGCCGGCGCGTCAGGCTGCACCGATCAGGCCTGGCCTGCCGAAATGGTGGCCCCGCACATGAATGGCGCCAGATGCCTGTTGCTGCCCGATCCAGTCCGCCGAAGGAAATGGAAGGGATGGCGCAAAGGCATCGCGTGCTTCATCCGCCACGGCCTCGATAGTCTCGAGTGCGGCCAGCGCCTCACCGAAAAGCATCCAGCGTGCCGCGATGGGCATTTCAGGCTTGAGGCAGGTGGCAGCGTAGAGCGCCGCATGGAAGGCGGAGGTTTCGATCAACTGCTGGTCGGATCTGGTCATGGTGACCTGCGCGTATTGCCGGCCGCCCGAGCGGGATTGCCAGGCGGAAGCCGTGTTGACGCTGAATACGCCAGCCACGCCTTCTTCGCGCCTTCGGGAAAATACTTAGGAAAAATACAAGGTTGATTAGCCCCCTGGCGATTGGGTGGAAGCGCCAGGCGCGTGAGTTCTTGGGAAACGACGTTCAGGCAGCAACAGGCGCGCGCAGATGGCGGGAGAAGGCATCGCGGCAGGCGGCAATGGCCCTGGCGGCATTCTCGGCATGGCGGCGGGCCGCCTTCTCCGTGCTCTCGATCTCGTCCACCGCCTCCAGCGCGGCTTCGGCATTCTCGGCGAAGCCGTCCCGCAACGTCTCAAGCCATTCCTGCACCTGCTCGGCCTCACCTTCGGCCCGCAGCCTGGAAACGATCGCATCGACCTCACGGTCCATGCGGTCCGGCCCGGCGCCGCGGCCGAGAAGCTCGGAGATGCGCTGCATCGCGGCGCGCTGCGGGGAGGAGGATTGCTTCTGAGCCATGCGGGAGCCTTGGGGTCCATGCCGGGCAACTCCGGACCATGCGGCTCCGGCCGAAGCCACTTCCGTCCGATTGTTCGCTGAATGTTCTAGTGTGTCGCGGCCCGGGGCACAAGGAGGAAGCGGGCCTGCCGCCCTGGAAGGCCGTGAACCGTCGGAATCCAGGCGAAGAGCGAGGTGGAGCACAGATGCTCCTTCGAAATATTTCGGACGTTGCGCCGGGAGACCGCATGATCCCTTGTAATGCACGCCCTGCCAAAGTGATTCGTTCAGCAGGGCCGGGTGCGCTCGAAATTCGTGTTCAGGGGATGGAAACTAGTCGTGAAGCGAAAAACGAGACAACGGCAACATCCTGCCATCCGAGGACTTGGCGAGGAGTGGCGCAGGCTCTCTGCTACCTGCGCTGGTGGAATGGACGAGTAGACACACCGTGTCCCGCGCCAACACCACCAGCGAATGTCGCGAAAACGTGCTGCGGTAGGGAAAAGATCATCATGTACAAGAAATCGTAACGGATCCTGAGGAATTGCGTGGCTCGTTCTGCCTCACCATGTTGTGGCGATCGTCCACGCGAGTCCGGCTACGTTGGGATTATGAGATGAGCTACACGCAGTTTGCTTCGTAAGGAGAGTACCCTTTGACCCCCATGCCTCCCATGCACTCCACGAACCCAGAGGACGCGCTGGAGCATGCGGTGACCGAGGCTTTGGACCGCATTCTGTCCCGCATGCCGCACGAACTGCGGGTTGATGCCCTGCGTTCCCTGCGGGCGGAGCTGGAACGGTGCCTCGCCGAAGCGCCGGTCAGCGGTGATCCGGTTGATGCCATCCGAATGCGAGCGCGCTTCTCCGCCGCGGTGGCTGCCTTTGGCCCGAGCGAGGGACGTCCGCTGGAGCGCTGAAGGCGCCCAGCCCTGGGTTGAGAACCCGGCCCAAGGCTTGCCACGGCAGGCTTTGATGAGAAGCTTTGGGGGGCGATGATCCCCGCTTTGTCGCCCCGATCCCAAGCCTCTGCCTACCCCGCCCCGTGATGCGGCGGGGGGTGAGGGGCTTGCCTGCCAGCCTCACGGCCAACGGGGCCGGAATCGCGGCCCGCTCAGATGCTGGGCAAGGCTCCACTCAACGACCCTAGGCGACTGCGCGGGCAGGATAGGGGGCGGAAGCCGTGTGCTGCACCGTCCGCAGCAGCCAGACGGCTTCCGGGAGCCTCAGGCCATTGGCAGGTGATGTTCGGAACGGGCCGGGCCTTTTCCGGGAAATGGCCGCCGCCAGACGCGAAGAGATCGCTTCATGGCGCGAGGGCGGCCCTGGAACCGGGCTCCGGCATGTCCAGGGCGGCGTGGGCCGACACCTCCGACACGTCCCGGCCCGGATTGCTCGCTCCCCAGGTGGAAGGCAGCAACAGCGCCCCGCGCCGCACGAGCCAGACCGCGCGCTCGAAAAGCGAGGTAAACCGGAAGAGCAGGCCTAGCGCATCCTGGGGCAGGTCCTGCCCGGCCCGCGCCACGCGCCGGCGGAGGGAGTCCATCATGGCGGAACGGTCGGCCGCCAGTTCGGACAGGGTTTCCGCATCCAGCGGATCGCCGGAGCGCGCGGCGTCATGCAGCTCGGAGAGCAGCATGTGCAGCCCCTCCAGCAGTGGAGGGGCGAGGGCGCGGATGGGGTCGCGCGCGTCGCGCGCCGAAACGGCCTCCAGCGCCGCGGCCAGGTCTGAGGTGGTTTCCCGCAGATTGGCCATCAGGGCGTTCAGGCTCTCCAGCGCCACGGCGCGCTCCAGGTCCTCACGCGGGCAACCGCGGCCGAGCACCTCCTGCAGGAAGCTGCCCACGGCGCGCTCCACCTCGGCGCTGGCATTGGAGAGGGTGGCGCGGGGGATGACCACGGGCGGCCCATCCTCCCGCAGCCTGTCCAGAAATTGCGGCAGGCGGGCCAGCAGTCGCGCCTGCTCGCGCCCCACCAGGTCCAGGGCCGTGGGCACGTTCTCCAGCGCCTGTTCATACAGGTATTTGGGGCGGGACAGCGCCTCCTCGGGCCGGGCGGGGGAGAGGCGTTCCAGAAGCCTGGGCAAGGCGGGATAGGCGGGGAGGAGGAGGAGCGCCGGCAGCAGCTGCAGCGCGACGAAGAGCAGGCCGAGCCGGTGGGTAAGGTCCATTGCCGCCCAGGGCTCCGGCCATTCGGGGAAGATCCGCCAGAGGACGAAGGGCAGGCCGAGAAGGAGGGCGCCGAAGGCCTTGAACAGGGCCTGGAAGCTGGCCAGCCGCCGCGCGGGCCCATGCAGCCCGCCCGCCAGCAGCAGCACCGAGAGGCCGGATCCCAGCGAGGCGCCGCAGACCGCCAGCCCGGCCTGGCCGCCATCCAGCAATCCGATCTCGGCCAGGGTGATGGCCAGGATGGTGACGGTGGACGAGGACTGGGCGACGAGGGTGACCACCATGCCCAGCAGGAAGGCCGGAAGCAGCGCGTGATCGGCGAGTTCCATGGCCGCGCGCACGGATTCGGAATCGCGCAGCGGCCCTGCGCCGGATTTGAGGATGGCAAGGCCGAGAAAGAGTAGGCCGAGCTGGAAGGCCGCGCCCAGGGCCGGCTTCCAGCGCCCGCCGCTATTCGGCGCCAGGGCCAACCCGCAGCCGGCCATGCCGATCAGCCACAGCGCCGCCACGCGCAGGTCCAGCGCCGCCGCCAGCACCAGCGCCACCGTGCCCAGGTTGCACCAGGCCACAACGGGCAGGGCGCGCGCCAGGGGCAGGATTCCCGCCTGGACCATGGAGGCGGCGACGAAGGTGACGGCATTGGAGGATTGGGTGAGGGCGCCCAGCAGCACGCCCGTGAGCGCCGCCCCGGCCCCGCCTCTGGTAGCGCTGGAAACCGTGGCCCGCAGGCGCCGCCCGGCCATCTGCTGAAGCTGCCCGCCCAGCCCGCGCACCGCCGCGAGGAACAGGCCGAGCCCGCCGAGAAAGGAGGCGATGAGGTCCAAAATCCGGTCTCTCACCCGGCGGCCGACGCGAAGGGGGGCGGCGGGACATTGCAAGGGCGCGGGCCGATGATGATGCATCTCGGGCGCCACCGCAGCCGGGGAGGCCGCGAATGTCATGGAACTGTCAAGCGTGGGCGGGGCCGGGCGGGCCCCGCCCACCCGTTTCAGCCCGGGTTCACCAGCAGGCTGCCGGCCGCCACCGTCACCGTGCCGGCCCCGGTCATCGCCACCGGTGCATCGAGCGGCGAGACGAGCAGGGCATTGCCGCCGGATGCCGCGTCATACAGCGCGACATGGGTCAGCGTGCCCGCGATGCCGGAAAAGGCGAAGCGGATCGCCTCGGCATTCCGCTGGGCGCCGCTGCCCGTGAAGGTCACGCGCTGGCGGGCATAGCCGCCGCCCGCCGGTTCCCCCGCCAGCCCCGCGGCGGCGCTGCCGCCGGTGCCCAGGGCGGCATAGACCGCACCGGGCTGGGCGGGAGCGCGGCCGCAGATGGTGCGGGCGAGGAGGTTGCGGGCGTAGTCGGTCAGGTCGGACATGGGGGCTCCGTCTTGTTCAAGGAGTGATGGGCGCTGGCTCCGCCGGCTAGAATCAGGGCGCGCCCGCGCCGGTCAGCTGGCAGAGCCGCGTGGTGCCGCCATCGGGCGAATAGACCAGCAGGCTTGCCATGCCGCCGGCACGGATCCTGGTATGGCCATCCGGGTTCACCATCCCGGCGGAGAAGCCGCTGAGCGAGACCGGCAGGTCTCCACCCGTGCGGTTGACCACCATGCAGCTGAAGCCCTGGCCGCTTGATCCCCAGTCCAGCGCCAGGCTGGCGCCGGGGTTCGCGACCAGCAATCGCGCATTATGCCCGGCGAAGCTGAGCGCCGTGGCCGTGGCGACGGGCAGCACCGGCAGGGCGCGCTGGACATGGCTGTTGTCCACGTAGTTCCGGGTGGCCGCCTGCATGGCCGAGCCGGGATCGGTGGCGAGGTTCAGTGGCCCGGTAAGCGTGACCGCGCCGCCGGCGGAGATACGAAGCCGCTCACCCATCGTGCCGCCCGATCGCGTCTCCACCACGATGGCGCCGGTTTCCGCGCCGCCTGCCACGCTCTCCGCGACCGCCGCGATCCGCCCGTAGGTCACTTCGGCCGCCATGTTGTTGTAGCCGCTGGCCTCGATCGAGAAGATGCGGTCATTCGCCGCCGACATTGTGGAGAGCCGGCGCAGGCGCAGGGTCAGCGCCTGCGTCATGCCGGCATTGCCGAAGGCGAAGACGGGATTGGGGTTGTTCGCGGCATCGCCCGCGAGGAAGATATCCGTGCCCGCGACGCTGATCGAGGCTGCGGCGCTATCCGAATGGCCGTGCAGGCGCAGCATCGCCCCTGCGCCGGCATTGCGGCGGTGCAGCGCCACCACGCCGTCGCTCCGGGCCGAGAGCCGCGTCTCGATCACGCCCGAGGGGGAGACGGCGGCCAGTTCGGACTGCCCCGCGATCATCCGGGCCACGCCCACCGCATTCGCCATGCGGCTGCCGGAGATCTGCATCTTCTGCAAGGCGGCGGCGCTCTGCCCGGTGAAGCTCGCGCTCTTCAGGTCGCAGCCCAGGATCTGCAGGCTGTCCGCATTGTCGAAGAGGTGCACCGCGCCGTAGATGTCGCAGCCCATCAGCACCAGCCCGCCATCCAGCAGCTCCACCGACCGGCCGGAGCCGGAGGGCAGCATCACCCCCGCGATAGTGTTCTGGTCCGCGGCCTGCACATTCACCACCAGCGCCCGGCCCTTGCTGGACCAGAAGCCGCCATACCACTTGTTGCGGTTGGCCAGGCCGTTGATCTGCACGCCGATCGTGCCGGGATCGATGACGATGCCGTCCAGGCCGCAGTTCACGATCTGGGCGGAGTGGCAGAGGTCATCCAGATGCCAGCCGATGTCATGGCCGAACTCGAAGCAGTTGATGAAGTTCGGCATGTCGGCGTCGTAGATGTGGAAGCCCTTGCCGCGCCGGTGGTTCAGCGCCGGGTTCACCGTGCCGCCGCTGGTATAGGCGCCGGAGAAGGTGCTGGCCGCGAGGTCGAGCGTGGTGCTGCTCGGCGTCGCGGCGATGGTGAAGCGGCTGTTGGCGCCCGGCACGCCGCCCACCCCGCTGACCACCACCACATCTCCCGCCCGCAGCTCATGTGCCGTGCTGGTGCTGAGGCGCACCAGGCCGGCGCCGTTGTTGGTGCAACCGCTCACGGCATAGGTGGTGTTGGTGAAGCCGCGGCCGGTGGTGGCCAGCGGGTGCCAGTTGATGCGCTCGTTCTGCGCGATGTCGTAGGACTTGCCGAGATAGAGGCCGTTGGTGCAGTCCCCGATGATGTCGCGGATGCGCGTCCGGCTGGCCCCGTTGCTGTAGATGGCCCAGTTGAAGCCGATGATCAGCAGCGCGCGGACCGATGCGTCGGTGGCGTTGGTGGCGCTGGAACCGGTGGACCCGTCCCCGATTGAGACGGCCGTGCCCGCGAAGGCATAGACCGCGTCCAGCCCCTCGCGCAGCGTGGTGGGGGAGGTGAAGCCCTTCCGCAGGATGGCCATCTGTTCCAGCGCCGCGTTGCGTCGCAGGCGGATGGTGCGGGCCGGGTTCAGCAGCAGGCAGTAGGGCAGGGCGCTGTAGTCGTTGTTCACGCGCCAGCCGCCCGGATCGCCGCCGCCCTGCAGCGTGACATTGGCGGGAATCACCAGATCTGCGCTGTCGATCAGGTAGCGACGCGGCCCGATGAGCACGATGCCGCCGCCCGCGGCCGAGGCCGCGTTCAGCGCGGCCTGGAAGGCGGCGGTGTCATCCGTGGTGCCGTTGCCCTGGGCACCGAAATCCCGGACATGCAGCGGCCGATCCGCCATCAGGCTGCTGCGGAGCTGCCCGAAGCTTGCGCGCCGCGTCTCCGCGGCGGCGCCCACGCCCTGCACGAAGGGCGCGCTGTCCGTGTCGGAGAAGGAAGCGGCAGGGGGAAGGTCGCTGATCTTGGCATCGGCCATCGGGGGCGGCTCCGTTCGGTTGGCTGGGCTGGAAGGGCTGGGGATGGAGGGAGCGGCGCTACAGCACGAGGCGCTGGCCGGATTCTGCCAACAGGCTGAGGCCGCTCTCCATCAGCAGGGCGAAGGCGGAGAGCACGACGAAGCTGGGCGAGATCTGCGCGACGAGCGGATCCGCCGCATCCTCCACCTTCACCCGGTAGCCCGTGCCGGGCGGCGGGGCACCGAAGCTGGCGCTCGCCAGGCCCGCCGTGACCGGCGCGGTGGCCGGGCCCAGGATCACGGTGCCGCCCCGGTCCAGCACGCTGAAGAGAACGGCGCTGGTGGCGCCGGCCGCCATGGCCTGCACCGTGAAGCTCTCGCCCTCATTCACGCCCGACGGCATGGCGAGGAGGCTGACGCAGCGCGCGACCGCCGAGGCGGAGAGATCCGCCGAAAAGCCGAGCGAGCCGGTGGCGGCCAGGCGCAGGGGGGAGGAGGCCGCATCCAGCACCAGGCCGTTCCCCACCTCTGCCCCGCTCCGCACGGGCAGGATCGCGGCCGCGTCGGCGGCACCCAGCAGAAGCATGTGGCCGGCCCGCAGCCGGTCGGCGGCCGCGCCGAAATAGCCGGGCGAGAGCACCGCCGCGCGCGTGTCCGTGGTCCGGTAGAGCCAGAGGGTGAAGCTGTCCGCCGCGACGAGCGGGATCAGGCTGCTGGCCATGAAGGGCATGCGGGCAGGGCTCCTGCTGCGGGCACGGGGCGCCGCGGACACGAAAAGCCCCGCTCCGGCGGGGGCCGGGCGGGGCTGGCGAGGATGGTTGGGGGGCGAGGGGAAGGACGCGACTATCCCCTTGGCGGGAGGCGAGATACAGGACCGCTATCTTTTTGTCAAGAATGAAGTCCTATAAATCACCTGGCTAGACAGCCAGCTTGCGCGCGGCCCGCTTCGTCATAACCTGCGCCGCCCCAGCCATCCCGGGAGACGGCATGAGATCCTTCCGCCCGCTTCTGCGCGCCCTGATGCTGCTTCCGCTTCTGGCCGGGCCTGCCCTGGCCCAGCAGCCCGTCCTCAACGTCTACAACTGGACCGACTACATCGATCCCCAGGCGATCGAGGGCTTCCAGCGCGAGACGGGCATCCGCGTGCGCTACGACGTGTTCGACAGCCTGGAGACGCTGGAGGGCAAGCTCTCCGCCGGGCGCTCGGGCTACGACGTGATCGTCCCCACCAGCGAGCCCAGCTTCGCCCGGCTGGTGCGGGCCGGCGCGCTGCGCCCGCTGGACCGCGCCGCCATCCCCAACTGGGGCAACCAGGACCCCGCCCTGCTGGCCCAGGTGGCCAGCAGCGATCCCGATAACCGGCACGGCGCCGTCTATCTCTGGGGCACGGTCGGCCTGGGCCTGCGCCCGGACCGCATCCGCGCCCTGGCGCCCGACGCGCCGCTGGACAGCCTGGACCTGATCCTGAAGCCGGAGAATGCGCGCCGCATCGCCCGCTGCGGCATCGCCATCATGGATAGCGGGATCGACGTGATCCCCTCGGTGCTGCGCTGGCTCGGCAAGGACCCCAACAGCGCCGATGCCGCCGATGCCCGTGCGGCGGAGGGGGCGCTCCTGGCCATTCGCCCGCATGTGCGTGCCATCATCTCCTCAGCCGCCCTCACGGATGCGCTGGCGCAGGGCGAGTACTGCGCGGTGCTGAGCTATTCCGGCGACGTGGTGCAGGCCCAGACGCGTGCGCGCGATGCGGGGCGCGAGGCCGGGTTGGCCTATGTGCAGCCCAGGGATGGCGCGCAGCTCTGGTTCGACATGCTGGCCATTCCCGCCGATGCGCCGAACCCCGAGGCCGCGCAGCGCTTCATCGACTACATGCTTCGCCCGGAGGTGATGGCGGGCGTGACCAACCAGGTGCGCTATCCCAACGCCATCCCCGCCTCCCGCCCGCATCTGCGGCCGGAGGTGGCGGCGGACCCGAACATCTACCCGCCTCCCGAGGCCATCGCGCGCAGCTTCACCGTCTCCGCCCCCGGCCCGGCGGCGGAGCGCGCGCGCTCCCGCTCCTGGTCGCGCTTCAAGGCAGGCCGTTGACCCCACGCCTTTCCCTGCGCGGCGTCTCCCGCCGCTTCGGCAGCGTGGCGGCGCTCGATCATGTGTCGCTGGACGTGCCGCCCGGGGAGTTCCTCGCGCTGCTTGGTGGCTCCGGCTCCGGCAAGTCCACCCTGCTGCGGGTCGTGGCCGGGTTCGAGGCGCCCGATGCCGGCGCGGTGGAGCTGGATGGGGCGGATCTGCTCGCCCTGCCGCCGCACCGCCGCCCCGTGAACATGATGTTCCAGTCCTATGCGCTGTTCCCGCATATGAGCGTCGCCGCGAACATCGCCTATGGGCTGAAGCGGGAAGGCCGCCCGCGCGCGGAGATCGCGCGTCGACTGGAAGAGGCTGTGGCCATGCTGGGGCTGGCGGGGCTGGAATCCCGCCGCCCGCACGCTCTCTCGGGCGGCCAGCGCCAGCGCGTGGCCCTTGCCCGGGCACTGGTGAAGCGCCCCCGCCTGCTGCTGCTGGATGAGCCGCTGGGCGCGCTGGACGCCAATCTGCGTGAGCGCACGGGGTTCGAGCTGCGCGCCATCCAGCGCGAGAGCGGCGCCGCCTTCATCATGGTCACGCATGACCAGGCCGAGGCCCTGGCCCTGGCCGACCGGGTGGCGGTGATGGATCGCGGCCGCCTGGTGCAGGTGGCCCCGCCGCGCGAGGTCTATGACCGCCCCGCAACGCGCTTCGTCGCGGAGTTCCTGGGCGCCGCGAATATTCTCCCTGGCACGCGCCGGCCGGATGGCGCGCTGGATTGCCCCGGCGCCGGCTGCACCATTCGCGCCGCGGACCCCTTGCCGGAGGGCGCGGAGGCCATCGCCCTTCGCCCCGAGCGCATCCGCATCGGCGCCCGGCCCGGCGAGAACAGCGCCACCGGCACGGTGGAGGAAGCCGCCTTCCGCGGGGAGAGCAGCCTTCTCCTCATCCGCCTCTCGGGCGGCGCCCTCCTGCGCGTCTCCCATGCCGAGGAGGACGGCGTGCCGCCACCGCGCGGCAGCCGGGTGAGGGTGAACTGGGACGCCGCCTCGGTGGTGCCGCTCCTGGGATGAGGCTCGCCCTGCGCCTCCTTCCCGGCCTCTGGCTGGCCCTGCTGGTGGCGGCGCCGCTGCTGCTGGTGGGCATCATCGCCCTGTCCTGGCAAGACGAGAGCGTGCCGCCCTACAGCCCTCCCTGGGCGGGGCAGGGGCTGAACCCCGCGAATCTGCGCCTGCTGCTGGAGGACCCCTATTATCGGGACGCCCTCCTCCAATCCCTTACGGTGGCGGCTGGCACCGCCGCGCTCTGCCTGCTTCTCGCCGCTCCCATGGGCATCGCCATCGCGCGCGCCGGGCGGTGGCGGGGCATGCTGCTGGGGGCGGTGCTGCTGCCCTTCTGGACCGGCTTCCTGATCCGCATCGGCGCCTGGATCGGGCTGCTGCGGGACGAGGGCTGGATCAACACCCTCCTTGCCGGGCTGGGCCTGACGGACGGGCCCATCCCGCTGCTCTATACGGATGGCGCCATGCTCATCGGCATGGTGCATGCCTATCTCCCCTTCGCCGTGCTGCCCGTCTTCGCCGCCGCCACGCGGCTGGACCCCATGCTGGAACAGGCGGCGGCCGATCTTGGCGCCACGCCTGGGCGCGCCTTCCTTACCGTCACCCTGCCGCAGCTCCTGCCCGCCCTGGCCGCCGCCTTCCTCCTCGTCTTCATCCCGGCCGCGGGGGAATACGTGATCCCCGAGCTCCTCGGCCCACCCGACGCCACCCTCGTCGGCCGCGTGCTCTTCCAGGAGTTCTTCCAGAACCGGGACTGGCCCGTGGCAGGGGCCCTGGCCGTCGCGCTGCTCCTGCTGCTGATCGGCCCCATCATCCTGTTCCAGCGCCTGGGGCGGGCCGCATGATCCCCGTTTGGGTCCGCGCCGCCCTCTGGGCCGGCCTCGCCTTTCTCTGGCTGCCGGTGGCCCTGCTGGTAGCCTATGCCTTCTCGGGCGATCCCGTGCCCTTCCGCTGGGGCGGCTTCTCCCTGCGCTGGTTCACGGCCCTGGCGGCGAATGAAAGGCTGCTGGAGGCCGCCTGGCTCTCCCTTCGCGTCGCGGGCGGCGCCGCCAGCCTCGCCGTGCTGCTGGGCGGCGCCACGGGCTGGGTTCTGGCCCGCCATGGCCCCTTTGCCGGCCGCGCCCTGCTGGGCACCCTGGCCGGCGCGCCGCTGGTGCTGCCGGAGGTGGTGACGGGCCTTTCCCTGCTGCTACTCTTCGTCGCGCTGGAAGGCCTGACCGGCTGGCCGGCGGGACGCGGTGCCCTCACCGTGCTGCTGGCCCATGCCACGCTCGGCAGCGCCTATGTGGCCGTGATCGTGCAGTCCCGCCTCGCCAGCCGCGACCGGGATCTGGAGGAGGCGGCGCTCGATCTCGGCGCCACCCCGGCCACCAGCTTCGCCACCATCACGCTGCCGCTGATGGCACCGTCCCTCGCCGCGGGCTGGCTGCTGGCTTTCACCCTTTCGCTGGACGACGTGGTGCTGGCCTCCTTCACCTCCGGCCCATCCGGCACCACCCTGCCGGTCGCCCTTTTCTCCATGCTGCGGCTGGGCATGACGCCGGAGGTGAACGCCCTGGCCACCCTGCTGCTGCTCGCGGCTGGGCTCACCCTGGGGATCATGGGGCTTTTGTTGCAGCGACGGGACTGAAATGCGCATTCCGCCGGTTCCGCCTGGCGCGAAGCGGGTCTAGGGTCCGCCCCCGTCGCGCAACCCTCGAAGTCCGAGAACGATGTCACTCACCGCTGAGCGCCTGAACAAGGTCTCCCCTTCCCAGACCATCGCCATCTCCACCAAGGCGCGGGAGATGAAGGCGGCGGGGCGGGACATTATCAGCCTCTCGGCCGGCGAGCCGGATTTCCCCACGCCGCGGAACATCAAGGACGCCGCGGTGAAGGCGATCGAGGAGGGCCAGACCCTCTATACCGACGTCTCCGGCACGCCCGCGCTGCGGAAGGCCGTGGCCGCCAAGTTCGCCCGCGACAACCATCTCGACTACAAGCCGGAGGAGATCATCGTCTCCACCGGTGGCAAGCAGGTGATCTTCAACGCGATGGTCGCGACGCTCGACAAGGGCGACGAGGTCATCATCCCCGCGCCCTGCTGGGTTTCCTACCCGGACATCGTCTCACTGGCCGATGGCAACCCGGTGATCGTTCCGGCCGGCCCGAACCAGGGCTTCAAGATCACGGCCGAGCAGCTGGAGGCCGCCATCACCCCGAAGACGAAGTGGGTGATGCTGAACAACCCCTGCAACCCGACGGGCGCCGCCTACACGGCCGAGGAGCTGAAGGCCCTCACCGACGTGCTGCTGCGCCACCCGAATGTCTGGATCTTCACGGACGACATCTACGAGAAGCTCGTCTATGGCGACTTCAAGTTCGCCACCATCGTCGAGGTGGAGCCGAAGCTCCGCGACCGCACGCTGACGATGAATGGCTGCTCCAAGGCCTATGCCATGACCGGCTGGCGCATCGGCTTCGCCGGCGCCCCCGCGGCGCTGACCAAGGCGATGGACAAGCTGCAGAGCCAGTCCACCTCCAACACGTCCTCCATCTCCCAGGCCGCCGCCGTCGAGGCGCTGAACGGCCCGCAGGACGATGTGGAGACGATGCGCCAGGCCTTCGAGCGCCGCCGCGACATGGTGGTCTCCATGCTGAACGAGGCCCCGGGCATCCACTGCAACACGCCGGATGGCGCCTTCTACGTCTTCCCCTCGGTCACGGGCTGCCTGGGCAAGACCACCAAGGGCGGGAAGCTGCTGGCGACGGACGAGGATTTCGTCCTCGCCCTGCTCGAGGAAGAGGGCGTCGCCACCGTGCACGGCTCCGCCTTCCTCTTCCCGGGCTATATGCGCATCTCCTACGCCGCCTCGGATGAGTCCTTGAAGGAAGCCTGCACGCGCATCCAGCGCTTCTGCCAGGGCCTGCACTGATCTTCGCCTTCCGCCCCGCGGCGGAGGCGGATTTCGAGGCCCTGCTCGACCTCTCGGTGCGGGTCATGCGCCCGCATCTGGAACGGGTGGGGCGCTTCGATCCCGCCCGCCGGCGCGCCCGGATGCGCGCCGCGTTCGATCCTGCCGCCTTCCGCCTGATCGAGGCGGAAGGGCGCATGGCCGGCTGCGTGGCCGTGCTGGACCACCCGGACCACCGGGAGATCCACTCCTTCTACATCGAGCCCGCCGCCCAGGGCCGCGGCCTTGGCCGCGCCGTGCTCGACGCCATCCTCGCCGAGCAGCCCGCGCGGCCTGTCCGACTGGAGGTGCTCAAGGAAAGCCCCGCCGCCCGCTTCTACGAGCGCGCGGGCTTCCGGCTGACGCATGAGTCCGCGTTCGACCTGCACTATGAGCATCCCGGGGTTGGCGCGGCTGTGCGGGGGGCCTAGTTTCCGCACTCCTTTCGCCCTCACTGGAATCACCGAATGCCCGCCCTGGCCCAGAGGCTGCAGGAGATCGTCATCTCCGGCTCCACCCGCATGTCCATCCGGGCACGCGAGCTGCGCGAGGCCGGGCACAAGGTCATCAGCCTCACGGTCGGCGAGCCGGATTTCGCCACCCCGCCCCATGCCATCGAGGCCGCGCACCAGGCCGCCCTCGCTGGCAAGACGAAGTATCCCCCCAATGACGGCTGGCCGGAGCTGAAGGCCGCCGTGCAGCGCAAGTTCCGCCGCGAGAACGGGCTGGACTACGCGCTGGACGAGATCATCGTCGCCAATGGCGGCAAGCAGATCATCCTGGACGGCATCCTCGCCACGGTCGATCCGGGCGACGAGATCGTCATCCCCACCCCCTTCTGGTCGGCCTATGCCGATATCGGCAAGCTGGCCGGCGGCGTGCCCGTGCTCGTGCCCTGCCCGCAGAACAACGGCTTCAAGCTGCGCCCCGAGGATCTGGAAGCGGCCATCACCCCCCGGACGAAGTGGGTGACGCTGAACTTCCCCAACAACCCCTCCGGCGCCGCGCTGACGCGCGATGAGGTGGCGGCGCTGGCCGCGGTGCTAATGCGCCACCCCCATGTCTGGATCCTCTCGGACGAGATGTACGAGCACATCTCCTATGTGGACACGGGCTTCCACAGCATCGCCGCTGTCGAGCCCGGGCTGAAGGACCGCACCCTGACGGTCAGCGGCGCCTCCAAGACCTATGCGATGACGGGCTGGCGCGTCGGCTTCGGCGGCGGCCCGCGCGCGCTGGTGAAGGCCATGACCAATATGCAGAGCCAGACGACGAACGGCATAGCCACCGTCGCCCAGGCCGCCACCATCGCTGCCCTCGATGGCCCGCAGGACCTGGTGGAGGAGCGCCAGCGCATCTACCGCGAGCGCCGCGACATCGTCGTGGAGATGCTGAACCAGGCACCCGGCCTGCAGTGCCACAGGCCCGAGGGCGCCTTCTACGTCTATCCCAGTGTCGCCGGCTGCCTGGGCAGGACCACCGAGGGCGGCCGCCGCCTGGAAACGGATGAGGACGTCGCCATGGCCCTGCTGGAGGAGAAGCACGTCGCCACCGTCTCCGGCGCCGCCTACTCCATGAGCCCCTATATCCGCCTCTCCTACGCGACCGATACGGAGACGTTGCGCGAGGCCTGCGCCCGCATCCAGGACTTCTGCAGGGGCCTGAAGTGAGCTTCGTGATCCGCCCCGGCCGCGATGCCGATGCGGAAGGCTTCATCGAGCTGATCGACAAGGCCTGGGCCGAGTACCCGAACTGCGTGCTCGACGTGGATGGCGAGGTGCCGGAACTCCGTGCCCTCGCCACCCATTTCGAGAAGGTCGGCGGCGCCCTCTGGGCCGCCGAGGGCGAGGACGGCACCATCATCGGCATGGTCGCCACGCGCCCTCTGCGCGACGATGACGAGGCCTGGGAAATCGGCCGCATGTATGTGGCCAAGGCCGCCCGCGGCACCGGCCTTGCCCATGCCCTGCTGGACGGCGCCGAGCGCCATGCTGTGGAGCATGGCGCGCAGCGCATGATCCTGTGGACCGATACGCGCTTCGAGGCCGCGCATCGCTTCTACGAGAAGCGCGGCTATGTGCGTGCGGGCTCCATCCGCATTCTAGACGACATCTCCAAGTCGCTGGAGTTCCGCTACGCCAAGCCCGCCACCGGCGTGGTTGTGGAGGCGCTGGACGCAGCCGCCGCCGCCAGCGCGGAGCGGCGCCTGGCCGAGATCATGGTGGCCTGCGTGAATGCCGGCGCCTCCGTCTCCTACCTGCCGCCCCTTTCACCGGAGGTCGCGCGCGCCTTCTGGCGCAACGTCTCCGCCGATGTCGCCACCGGCCGCAAGGTGCTGCTGGGCGCCTGGTGCGATGGCCAGCTGGCCGGCACCGTGCATCTGGACCTCGCGCCCCAGCCCAACGCCGCCCATCGCGCCGAGGTCTCGAAGCTGCTGGTGGACCCCGCCTTCCGCCGCCGAGGCATCGGCCGCGCCGTCATGCTGCGCGCCGAGCAGACGGCCCGCGGCATCGGGCGCAAGCTGCTGGTGCTGGACACCCGTGCCGGCGACGAGGGCGAGCGCCTCTACCGCTCCCTTGGCTGGAACGAGGTGGGCGCCATCCCGGGCTACGCACTGGAAGCGGATGGCAAGCTGGCGGACACGGTCTTTTTCTGGAAGCACCCCTGATGGTCACGCCGGGCTGGTGCCGCATCATGGCGGCCTACAATGCCGAGATGAACCGGCGCCTCTATGCCGCCGCGTCGCGCCTGCCCGATGCCGAACGCCGCGAGGCCCGGGGTGTCTTCTTCGGAAGCCTACATGGCACGCTGAGCCATCTGCTCTGGGGTGACATGCAATGGATGTCCCGCCTGGACGGTGGCGAGAAGCCACCCGTGGATCTCAGGGGAAGCGCGGCGATGGAGCCGGACTTCGCGGTTCTGGCGGAAAAGCGCGTGGCCCTGGATGCGCGGATCGCCGCCTGGGCCGATGGGCTGACGCCTGAGCGCCTGGCCGGCGATCTCACCTGGTTCAGCGCGGCCGCCAACCGGCAGATGTCATGCCCGATGGGGGTGGTGGCGACGCATATCTTCAACCACCAGACCCATCACCGTGGCCAGGCCCACGCGCTGATCACGGCTGCCGGCGAAAGCACCGGCGACACGGACCTGTTCCTAGTTGTTGATCCGGCAGTCTTCACGGGCTGAAGGACGAGCGGGCCTGTGGGACCGCCAGGGGAAGATGCCGGCCTGGCATTTAACCGGACAGGTGCCGCGACAGGTTCTATAAGGCACCGTTTTCGGATGCCGGTATCTCCGATTTCGCCAGCCTGACCCAGGATGCGGAGAGCATTTTGTCCGAGACGATCAACAGTGGCATTGAGGCGATCGGCGATGTCGCCTGGGGCACCCATTTCTGCCAGTTCTACGAGACGGCCGATGATCTGGTGAGCACGCTCGTGCCCTATTTCAAAGCCGGGCTCGATGGAAGCGAGCGCTGCATGTGGGTCACCGCCCAGCCCCTCCGCGCCCATGACGCGACGGATGCGCTACGCAACGCCGTCCCGGAGCTGGACCGGCGGCTTGCGCGCGGGGACATCGAGATCATGGACCACGACCAGTGGTACCAGACGGGTCAGGGCAAGATGGGCGCCGATGCCGTGATCTCCGGCTGGCTGCAGCGCAAGGAAGAAGCCCTGTCGCGGGGCTATGCCGGCCTCCGTGTCACCGGCAACACCTATTTCCTTGAGGCGAATGACTGGGATTCCTTTGCCGAATACGAAGCGAAGGTGAATGGCTGCCTCTGCGACCAACGCATTCTCACTCTTTGCAGCTACTGCACGCTTCGTTGCGATGCAGGCGGTGCCCTCGATGTGGTGCAGAATCATGAATTCGCGCTAGCCCGCCGGCGTGGCGCCTGGACGATGATCGAGAGCAGCTCGGTCAAGCAGGCCAAGGGGGCCCTGGCGCGCGCCAATGCCGAGCTTGAGCAGCGGGTCGAGCAACGGACCGGCGACCTCAGAAGGGCCCTTTCCGAGAAGGACGCCCTCCTCAAGGAGGTTCACCATCGGGTCAAGAACAACCTTCAGGTCGTCGCGGCGCTGATCCAGCTCCGGGCCAAGCAGTCCGCCGATCCCGCCGGGCGCGATGCCTTCGCCGAAACCCTGCGGCGCATCAAGGCGATGAGCCTTGTCCATGACCAGCTCTATGGCGGGCAGGACACGAGCGGGATCAACTTCGCCGAATACCTGGGTTCCCTCGCGGCGGCCACGGTGACCAGCTACGGCATGTCCGGGCAAGTGACCGTCGAGGTCGCTCCCTGCGAGGATCTCGTGGACCTCAACACCGCCATTCCCCTTGGGTTAGCCGCGGCCGAGGGGCTCGCGAACGCGCTGAAACACGGCTTCCCGGACGCCCGGAAGGGACGCTTGTGGCTGTCCTTCCAGGCGCCGACGGATGATGTGGATGGTGAGCTGACGATCCGGGACGATGGGGTTGGAATACCGGATCCGATGCCGGCCACACGAAGGGGTGCGGGCCTTGCCCTGGCAACCGCACTGGCAGGCCAGATCGGCGGGCGAATTTCCCTGACGCGGCAGGGCGGAACGGTCTGGCGCCTGACCTATCCGGCGCCCCGGCCCCGCATCAACGCCTTCGGCATGGCTGGGGCCGTATAAGCCGGCAGCGGGGAGCCTTCGGGCTCCCCCCGGCGGATCAGGCCGCCTGGCGCTCCAGCAGCTCCACGCGCACATTCTCCGGGCCTTCGATGAAGGCAATGCGCGTGGTCGGGTTAGGGTTGTTCGGCTCCATCACGATGCGCACGCCCTTGGCGCGCAGATCCTCGATGATGGCGTCAATGCCCGTCACAGCCAGGGCGAGGTGCTCGATCCCAAGGAAGGGCGCTGGCGGGACGGAAGGCGTGCTGGCCGGTACGCGATCGATGAAGAGGTTCAGCCCGCCCAGATCCAGGATGACGCGCAGGCTGTTCGGGCCCTCCAGCCGCCGCACCCGCTTCGCCTCCAGATGATCCTCGAACCACTGGCCCGTCGCGTCGGGGTCAGGGCTGCGGAGATGGACATGGTCGAAGGCAAAACGGGTCACGGCTGCTTCCTCTGCGGCGCGGCCATCCCCGGCGCGGTCACCGGGGATGGGAATCGCGGCGCAGCCTAGCGCGAGATGTTCATCCCGCCACTAGCGCCCAGATAGGGGCCACGCGCTCCCTCGCGCCGCTCGCAAGCGGCAAGGCCGAGCAGCGCCATGACCACCAGGACGGCCCGCATCACACGGGCATCCCGCCATGGTTCGGCAGGTCGTTCAGGTGGCAGCGGCTCTTATGTCCCGGCGCGACCTCCTTCAGCGCGGGGATTTCCGCCCGGCAGCGGTCGAAGGCATGCGGGCAGCGCGGATGGAAGTGGCAGCCGGATGGCGGGTTGAGCGGGGAGGGGATCTCACCCTGCACCGTCGCGAAGGCCTTCTTCCGCGCCTCGATCCGTGGCACCGCCGCCAGCAGCGACTGGGTGTAGGGGTGGTTCGCGCGGGAGAAGACCACCTCCGTCGGCGCCTCCTCCACCACCCGGCCGAGATACATGATCACGACCCGGTCGCTGAGATGCTCCACCACGCTCAGGTCGTGGGAGATGAAGAGATAGGTGAGATCCAGCTCCTCACGGAGCTTCATGAACAGGTTCAGGATCTGCGCCTGGATGGAAACGTCCAGCGCCGCGACGGATTCGTCGCAGACCAGGAACTCCGGCTGCACCGCCAGCGCGCGGGCAATGCCGATGCGCTGCCGCTGCCCGCCCGAGAACTGGTGCGGGTAGCGCGCCTTGAAGACGGGATCGAGCCCTGCCCGCCGCATCTGGTCATCCACGTAGCGGCCGAGCTCGGAGCGCGTCGTCAGCCCATGCACCAGCGGCGCCTCGCCGATGATCTCCGCCACCTTCAGGCGCGGGTTCAGCGAGGACATGGGGTCCTGGAAGATCATCTGCGCCTGCAGCATCGCCGCCCGCGCATCCTTGCTCCCCAGCCCCGTGCGGTCCTTGCCCTTCCACAGGATGGTGCCGTCGGAAGGCGGCAGGATGCCCGCCACCATGCGCCCCAGCGTGGACTTGCCGCAGCCGGACTCACCCACGAGCCCGACCACCTCGCCCTTGCGGATGGTCAGGTCCACCTTGTCCACGGCATGCACCACCTCCTCGCGGATGGGGGCGCCGAGCTTGGCGAGGATCTTGCCGGCGAAGTCCAGCCGCTTGGCGAAGCGGCGGGACACCCCCACCACCTCGATCATCCTGTCGCCCTCGGCCCGCACGGGGGACGGGGCTTCCTGAATCGTCGTGCTCATGCGGCCACCTCGGCCTTCTCAAGATGCGGCCGGAAGCAGCGCGCCTCATGGGCGGGCAGGATCTCGGCCATGGGCGGGTCCTGGCGGCACACATCCGCCGCCCGGGGGCAGCGGTTCTGGAAGGGGCAGCCAGGTGGCAGGCTGAGCAGGGAGGGCGTCATGCCCGGGATCTGCCGCAGCGGCTCGCCGCGCTTGTTGCGGCTGGGCACGGAACCCAGCAGCCCGACGGTATAGGGATGCAGCGGATGGTCCAGCACATCCGAAACCGCCCCGTACTCGGCGATGCGGCCCGCATACATGACGGCGATATCGTCCGCGAGGCCGGCCACCACCGAAAGGTCGTGCGTGATCCAGATGATCGAGGTGCCGGTCGTCGCCGCCAGCTTCTGGACCTCGGCCAGGATCTGGCCCTGGATGGTCACGTCCAGCGCCGTGGTCGGCTCGTCCGCCACGATCAGCTCCGGCTCGTGCAGCAGCGCGATGGCGATGGCCACGCGCTGGCGCATGCCGCCGGAGAACTGGTGCGGATAGGCCTTCAGCCGCTCATCCGGGGAGGGGATGCCCACCATGCCCAGCGTGTCGCGGGCGCGCTGGCGCGCATCCTCATGGCTGATCTTCCGGTGCGCCTGCATCGTCTCGATCATCTGCGTGTCGATGCGCAGGACCGGATTCAGCGTCATCATCGGATCCTGGAAGATCATGGCGATCCGGTTGCCCCGGATCTGCCGCATCTCTTCCTCCGAGGCCTTCACCAGGTCCCGGCCGCCGAACAGGATCTCGCCGCCGCTGATCCGGCCGGGCTCGTCCACCAGGCGCATGATGGAGAAGCCGGTCACGGTCTTGCCGGAGCCGGACTCCCCCACCAGCCCCAGCACCTTGCCACGGCCGACATTGAAGGAGACGTCATTGACGGCCTTCACCACGCCGGCGCGGGTGAAGAAGCTCGTCTGCAGGTTGCGCACCTGCAGGGTCGGGGGGGCCGCCGAAGCGGGAATGCTCGGTTCCACGTTACTTCTTCAGTCGCGGGTTGAGGACGTCGCGCAGGTGGTCGCCGACCAGGTTGATCGAGACGATCGTCACCAGCAGCGCGATGCCGGGGTAGAAGGAGATCCAGTACTTGCCTGAGAGCATGTACTCGTAGCCATTGGCGATCAGCAGGCCGAGGGACGGCTCCGTGATCGGCACGCCCAGGCCGAGGAAGGAGAGGGTGGCCTCCAGCGCGATGGCGCGGGCGATCTGGATGGTCGCCACCACGATCAGCGGCGGCATGCAGTTCGGCAGCAGGTGGCGGAAGATGATCCGCCGCGTCGGCAGCGCCAGGCACTGCGCCGCCTCGATATACTCCCGCCGCCGCTCCACCAGTGCGGTGCCGCGGACGGTGCGGGCGTAATAGGCCCATTCCACCACGATCAGGGCGATCACCACATTCGTGATGCCCTTGCCCAGGAAGGCCAGGATCATCAGGGCCGAAAGGATGGTCGGGAAGGAGAGCTGGAGGTCGACCAGGCGCATGATGATCGTGTCGGTCCGCCCGCCGGCATAGGCCGCGAGCATCCCCAGCGAGGCGCCCACCAGCGCCGCGACGATGGCGGAGCCGGCGCCGACGACGAGGCTGATCCGCAGCCCGTACATGATGCCGGAGAGCATGTCGCGCCCCTGGTCATCCGTGCCGAGCCAGTAGGTGAAGCCGGCGCCGCCCACGGTCCCCGGTTCCATCCGGCCATCCATGATGTCCAGCTGCGCCAGGTCATAGGGGTTCTGCGGCGCGATCCAGGGCGCGAAGATCGCGATCAGGACGATGCAGAGGAACACGATCAGCGCCCCGAGCGCGATCTTGCTCTCGGCGAATTCCGAGACGAAGCGCTGCAGCGGCGTCTCGACCCGCGGCGCCTTGTCGGGAATGGGGGGCGCGGTGGTGGCGCTCATCACTTGCTCTCCAGCCGCACGCGGGGATCAAGCACGGAATAGAGCAGATCCACGACCAGGTTGATGATGATGAACATCAGCACGATGCTCATCAGATAGGCGACGATCACGGGCCGATCGAGCACGTTGATGCTGTCGATGATCAGCTTGCCCATGCCCGGCCAGGCGAAGACGCTCTCGGTCACCACCGAGAAGGCGATGGTGGAGCCCAGCTCCAGGCCGGTCACGGTCACCACCGGGATCAGGATGTTCTTGAACACATGGACGCCGATCACCCGGTTCGGGGAAAGGCCCTTGGCGCGCGCGAACTTCACGAAATCCATCAGCATCGTCTCGCGCACGCCCGAGCGGGTCAGGCGGATGACGAGGCTGATCTTGAACAGCGCCAGGTTCAGCGCCGGCATGGCCATGTGCGCCAGCCCATCCAGGGTGAGGAAGGACCAGCGCAGACCCATGATCTCCACCGTCTCGCCGCGCCCCGTGGAGGGAAGCCAGCCCAGCTGCACGGCGAAGACCATGATCAGCATCAGCCCGACCCAGAAGGTGGGCAGGGAGAAGCCGAGGATGGAGCCGGCCATGATGACCTTGGCTCCCGCCCCGTTGGGCCGGAGGCCGGCATAGAGGCCGAGCGGCAGCCCCACCAGGATCGCCAGGAACATGGCCGCGAAGGCCAGCTCCAGCGTCGCCGGCGCCCGCTGGCCGATCAGCTTCAGCGCGGGCTCGTTGAACACGAAGCTCCGGCCCAGATCGCCCTGCAGCGCATTGGTGAGGAAGGACAGGTATTGCTGCCACAGGGGCTTATCCAGCCCCAGCGCCGCGATGGCACGCGCGCGTTCCGCCTGGTCGGCATCCGGCGAGATCAGGATCTCGACCGGGTCGCCGATGGCGTAGACGCCGATGAAGACGATGACGGACATCGCCAGCATGACCAGCGCCGCCTGGATCAGGCGGCGCAACAGATAAACGCTCATGTCTCAAACCCCTCGGGCGCGGCCAGGGCCGCCCCGGTCATGGCTGGGCCGGGCGCACATCCTGCGCCCGGGTCGCTTCATCGATGCGCGCGTCATGCGCAAGGCCACGCCGCATCGCCCAGATATTCGTCTGGATGTGGATCGGGATCACCGCCACATCCTCCAGCGCCGTCCGCAGGGCATCCCCCACCAGGCCCTGGCGCTTCGGCTCGTCCAGCTCCGTCAGGGAGGACAGCAGCAGCCGGTCCACCTCCGGGTTGGAATAACGCCCGCGGTTGGAGGCTCCCCAGCCCCGATCCGGCGTGACCGTCGCCAGGATGTTCCGCAGGGGATGGGAACCATCGGGGTTGGAACCCCAGCCGATCAGGTGGGAGGAATACTCCCCCTTGCCCGCGCGGTTGACGAAAACCGCCCAGGTCTGCCCTTCCACCGCGGTGCGGACCCCGATCCGGGTCCACATCTGCCCTACCGCCTGGATGATCCGCCCATCATTGATGTAGCGGTCATTCGGCCCGTTCAGCTGGATGCGGAAGCCGTTCGGATACCCAGCCTCGGCCAGGAGCCGCTTCGCGCCCTCCGGGTCATAGGCTGGCGCCTGGATGGCCGGCACATGGCCGGTGACGCCCGGCGGCAGGAACTGCCCGGCCGGGGTCGCCGCCCCTTCCATCAGCCGCTCGGTGATGGTGCCGCGGTCAATCGCCATGGAAAGCGCCCGGCGCACCCGCACATCCTTGAGCGGGTTCCGGCCCAGGGGCTTGCCATCATTGTCCGTGATGAAGGGGGAATTCTCGTTTGGCCCCCGCTGGTGATCGAGGCCGAGGAAGATCAGCCGCGTGCCCACCACCTCGCTGAGCGCGATGCGGGCATCCCGGCGCAAATTCGCCAGATCCGTCGTGGGCACCTGGTCGATGAAGTCCACGTCACCCGCCAGCAGCGCCGCCGTGCGCGCCGCGTCATTGGTGATCATGCGGTAGTTCACGCGCTCGAAGGCAGGCTTCGGGCCCCAATAGGCGTCGTTCCGCGCGAACTCGATCCGGTCGCCATTGCGATGGGAGAGAACGCGGAAGGGGCCGGTGCCCACCGCGACGCGCACGGCGTTGAAATCCTCGGTCGACGCGTTCTCATGCGTCTCCTTGTCCAGGATGCGCACATTGGTCATGTCGAGCGGCAGCAGCGGGTAAGGCTGGTGGGTGTGGAAGCGGATTGTCAGCGGATCCACGATCTCCACCCGCGCGATCGGCCGCGAATAGATGCCGAAGGAGGTGGGGCTGTTCGGCACGTTCGGCAGGCGGGCGATGGTAAAGGCCACGTCCTCCGCCGTGAAGGCATTGCCGTTGTGGAAGCGCACATCCGGCCGCAGCTTGAATTCCCAGGTGGTCGGGGCCGTCGCCCGCCACTCCGTCGCCAGCCCCGGGATCTGCCGGGACTTGCCGTCGGTGTTGACGAGGCGGTCATAGGTCATGTCCGCCACGGCATTGTTCGGCGATAGCTGGTGGTAGTGGGGGTCCAGCGAGGTGATGGGCGCCCCCACGGCCATGGTCAGGGTCTGGGCCTGAACATGGGACAAAGCAGCAAGGGCCACCGTGGCGCCCAGGAACAGCTTACGCATCGCTTTCTCTCCCGCCTTGTTCCGAATGTTCAGGTTCGACCCCGGTGCCAGGATGGCCGGCGCTATTGCGCCGGCCGGATGTCCTGGGCCCGGGTCAGCTCATCCGCGCGCGCCTCGTGCTGCAGCCCGCGGCGCATCGCCCAGATGTTCTTCTGGATGTGGATGGGGATGATGCCCACATCGTCCATCGCGATGGTGGTCGCCTCGCGCAGCAGCGCCTCACGCTTCGCATCGTCCAGGGTCCGCAGGGCCTCGTCCAGCTTCGCGTCCATGGCCGGGTTGGAATAGCGCCCGCGGTTGGAACCGCCCCAGCCGCGCGGCGGGGTGAAGGTCGCCAGCAGCGAACGCAGCGGGCTGGTCGGCTCGCCCGAGGAGGTACCCCAGCCCACCAGCATCGCGGACAGTTCCTGCCGGCCCGCACGCGCCACGAAGGTGGCCCAGGGCTGCCCCTCCACCGCCGTCCGCACGCCGATGCGCGTCCACATCTGCCCGATCGCCTGGATGATCCGGGCATCGTTCATGTAGCGGTCATTCGGCCCGTGCAGGGTGATCCGGAAGCCCTGAGGATACCCGGCCTCGGCCAGCAGCCGCCTGGCCGCATCGGCATCCGCCCGGCCGACCTGGCGGTCCGGCAAGGCGCCGAAGGCGGTCGGCGGCAGCAGCTGGGTGGAGGGAAGGGAGGCCCCCTCCATCACCCGGTCCGTGATGGCCTGCCGGTCGATCGCCATGGAGAGCGCGCGCCGCACGCGCACGTCGCGCAGCGGGTTCCGCTCCAGCGGCTTGCCGTCATTGTCGGTGGTGAAGGGGGAGCTGCCGTCCCGCGAATGATCCAGCGCCAGGAAGATCAACCGCAGCCCGTCCGCTTCGCTCAGCGTCACGCGCTGGTCGCTGCGCAGCTTGGCGATGTCGCTCGTCGGCACCTGGTCGATGAAGTCCACATCGCCCGAGAGCAGCGCCGCGGTGCGCGCCGCATCATTGGTGATCATGCGGTAGTTCACGCGCTGCCAGTGCGGCTTGTCACCGAAATAGGCGTCGTTGCGCGCATACTCGATCCGCTCGCCCTGGCGATGGGCGAGCACCCGGAAGGGGCCGGTCCCGATCGCGAGCTTGCCGGAGTTGAAATCCTCCGTCAGCGGGTTCGCATGGGTCTCGCTGTCCAGCATCTGGATCTGGGCGAGGTCCACGGGCAGCAGAGGATAGGGCGAGGCGGTGTGGAAGCGCACCGTCAGCGGGTCCACCACCTCCACGCGCTGGATGGCGCGGGTGTAGATCCCGTAGGAGGACGGGCTGTTCGGCACCGTGGGCACGCGGGCGATGGTGAAGGCCACGTCCTCGGCTGTGAAGTCGTTTCCGTTGTGGAACTTCACGCCCGGCCGGAGCTTGAACTCCCAGACCGTCTCCGCCACTGGCGTCCAGCTCAGCGCCAGGCGCGGCTGGACCCGGGCCCGGGCGTCGAAGGCGGTCAGGCTGTCGAACAGCATGTCCGCGACGGCATAGTTCGGGGAGAGCGCATGGTAATGCGGATCAAGCGAGGTGACGGGCGCCCCCACCGCCAGATTCAGCGTCTGCGCCCCTGCGCCCAGCATCGGCAATGCCGAAAAGGCGGCCGCAGCGGCCGCCAAACCCATCTTCTTCATTCGTCCCCCGGTTGCACCGATGGCGCCTTCCCTGGTGCCCTTCTAGCAGTCCGGGGCCTCTCCCGCTAGGTTGCGGTATTATCGAGATTACAAAAGGGAGAGTTTTACGTGACAGCGTCCATTACCCGCCGTCTTTTCGTGACTGCCCCGGCAGCCATGGCCGCCATCTCCGGCGGCTTCGCGCCCCTCACCGCTGAGGCCCAGACGGCCGCCGTGTCCGGAAACGGGACCCTGACCATCGGCATCGGCGGTGCGGTTACCTCGGTCGATCCGCACTTCTACAACGCTTCGCCGAATAACGGCCTGGCGATGCACATCTTCGACCGCCTGGTGGAGCGCGACGCCCAGGCCCGCCTGCAGCCCGGCCTCGCCCTCAGCTGGACCCCGGTGTCCGAGACGGTCTGGGAATTCAAGCTCCGCCCCGGCGTGAAGTGGCATGATGGCCGCGATTTCACGGCCGAGGACGTCGCCTTCACCGTGGAGCGGGCGCCCAATGTCCCGAACTCCCCGGGCGGCTTCGGCGGCTTCGTGCGCTCGATCAAGCGCGTGGAGATCGTGGATCCGCTGACCGTCCGCTTCCACACCGAGCGCCCGGCGCCGCTGGTCCCGACCGACCTCGCCTCCGTCGCCATCATCGCCAAGCATGTGAACGGCACGGCGACCGAGGACTACAACTCCGGCAAGGCCGCCATCGGCACGGGCCCGTACAAGCTCGTCTCCTACACGCCCGGCGACCGCACGGAACTGGCCCGCAACGACGCCTGGTTCGGCCCCAAGCAGCCCTGGGCCCGCGTCTCCTACCGCTTCATCGGCAATGACAGCGGCCGCGTGGCCGCGCTGCTGGCGGGCGACGTGGACATGATCGACCAGGTGCCCACCAGCGACATCACCCGCCTCCGCCGGGACAACCGCGTGAAGGTGGTGGAGACGCAGGGCCTCCGGGTCATCTACCTGTTCCCCGACTACTCGCGGGAAGGGGCGCCCAACTTCGCGACCGACCTCAACGGCCAGAAGCTGACGAAGAACCCGTTCCGTGACCTGCGCTTCCGCCAGGCTCTCTCGGCCGCCATCAACCGCGAGGCCCTGTGCCGCCAGATCATGGAAGGCACGGCCCAGCCGACCGGCCAGTGGCTGGCACCGGGCACCTACAGCCACAACCCCGAGGTCAAGCCGGACACCTACAATCCCGAGCGCGCCAAGGCGCTGCTCGCGGAGGCCGGCTTCCCCCAGGGGCTGAAGCTCACCCTGCACGGCCCGAACGACCGCTACCCCAACGACTCCCGCATCATCCAGGCGGTCGCCCAGATGTGGCAGCGCATCGGCATCCAGACCTCGGTGGAGGCGGCGCCCTGGGCCAGCTTCTCGGCCCGCAACGCCCGGCAGGAATTCGACATCCGCCTGCTCGGCTGGGCGAGCACCACCGGCGAGGCGGCCTATACGCTGGTCAACATCCTCAGCACCTACGACCAGGCGGCCCGGCTCGGCGCCAACAACAACGGCCGCTACTCCAACCCGCGCCTGGACGAGGTGACCGCCCGCGCCACCTCCACCCTGGATGACGGCGAGCGCGAGAAGCTGCTGCAGCAGGGCGTGAAGATCGCCATGGACGACCTGGCCTTCATCCCGCTGATGCAGCTGGTCAATGTCTGGGCCGTTAAGCGCGGCCTCGACTACAACGCGCGCGCGGATGAGCGCAGCGTGGCCATGGAAGCCAAGCCCGCCTGAGGCGGGAAGGCGGCCCCGGGATTGATCCCCCGGGGCCGCCCCTACTCCTCGTCGGCCTCGGCCACGGGAAGAATCATCGTCTCCTTCGTCGAGGAGAGAGAGATGATCACCTCGGTGCGTTCCACCCCGGACTGCCCCCGCACCTCATCAGCCACGAAGCGCTCGAGCGCGGCGAGATCCGGCAGGCGCAGCTTCAGCATGTAGTCCCAGCCTCCGCTCACGGCGTGGCATTCCAGCACGGCATCCGCGCGCCGCATGGCCTTGCGGAAATTCGCGTCATCCCGTCCAGGCCGCATGCCCACCATCACGAAGCCCAGCAGGGGGCAGCCCACGGCCGCCGGATCCAGGGCCGCGTGCCATCCGCGGATTGTCCCGCGCTCTTCCAGCCGCTTCACGCGCTCCGCGGTGGCGGAAACCGAGAGTCCCGCGACCTTGGAGAGTTCCGACAGCCCCGCGGCACCGTCTTGTTGCACGGCGATCAGGATGTTGCGGTCAATCTCGTCCATGCGTGCAGCCTAGTTCGGTTCGCGGAAGGCTGGAATCAGGCAAGGGCGGGAATCCGCGCATCATCCGTTGCGCCTCCCGGGTTGATGATGAAAGGCACGGGGGGGAACCGGGAAGCCGGGTGCCGGAATCGCGAACGCCGCCACGAGGGCGGCGTCCACAGACGGGCGATACGGCCCGCATGGCCCGGACAGGCTAGGTTGCCGGCACCGTCCGGGCCTGCCGGCGCCGGCGATAGAAGCGGCGGAACAGGAAGATGGCCAGGATGAGCAGGGCGCCGCCCGCGATGGCGTGGAACAGCCGCTCGGGCCCGATCAGCCTGCCCAGATACCAGCCGGCGGCCACGAAGCTGCTCGCCCATACCCCGGCGGCGATGAAGTTGAGCACGGCAAAGCGCAGCCGCCCCATCCCAGCCAGGCCGCAGGCCGCCGCCGCGACGTTGCGGATGCCATAGAGGAATCGGAAGCTGAGGACGAAGAGAGTGCCATATTGCAGCAGCATGGCGGTGGCGCTGGCCATCTTGGCCTCGGCCTTGGGATAACGCTTCATGATGCGCGGCCCGTATCGCCGGCCCAGGGTGAACCAGGTCTGGTCACCCAGGAAGGATCCGATCCAGACGGAGAACATGAGGATCCAGGGATCGACCGCCCCGGTCATGGCGCCCATGGCCGAAGCCGCCAGCACGAAGGTTTCGCCTTCGAAAAAGGCCCAGACCGCCGCAAGAAGATAAGCGAGCGCTCCGTATTCTGCCCAGAACTCCGCCACGCCAGCCCCCAAGTCTTTTGCGGCACTATCGCTGAGGCGACCGCCCCAAGGAAGCGGAATCCGTTCCAACCAGCGCTAAACGGACAGAATCTTGCTTCAGAAAGGGTTTCGAAACAAAAAAGGGCGCCTTGCGGCGCCCTTTTGGATCAGATGTAGTGCTCGGCCAGCGGCTTGAAGCCGTTGAAGGCCTGGCTGGCATAGGTGGTCACATAGGCTCCCGTCGCCAGGATTTCGATCCGGTCGCCGGACTGAAGCTGGGTCGGCAGCCGGTAGTTGGACTTCTCGTAGAGGGTGTCGGTGCTGTCGCAGGTCGGGCCCGCGATCGTCACCGGCCCCTCCTCGGTGCCGTCATGCGGGGTGCGGAAGGCGTATTTGATCGCCTCGCCCTCCGTTTCCGCCAGGCCGCCGAAGCGCCCGATGTCCAGGTAAACCCAGCGCACCGGATCCTCCTTCCCCTTGCGGGAGACGAGGACCACCTCGGCCGAGACCACCGCCGCATCGCCCGCGATGAAGCGCCCGGGCTCCACCACGATGTCCGGCAGGGCATTGCCGAAGTGCTTCGCCATGGCGCCCATGATCGCGTCGCCGAAGGCGTCGATCTCCGGCACCTCGGCGCGGTAGCGCACGGGATAGCCGCCGCCCAGGTTCACCATGCGGACATTCACGCCGGCCTCCTTGAGGTCGGTGAACAGCATGGCAACCTTGGCGATCGCCGCCGCATAGGCCGCCGTGTTGGTCTGCTGGCTGCCGACATGGAAGGAGAGGCCGAAGGGGTCCAGCCCCATCTCGCCCGCCTTCACCATCAGCTCGCGCGCCATCTCGACCTCGCAGCCGAACTTGCGCGACAGCGGCCACTCGGCGCCGTCATTGCCGACAAGGATGCGGCAATAGACGCGCGAGCCCGGGGCGGAGCGCGCCAGCTTCTCCAGCTCACCCTCGGAGTCGAAGGCGAACATCCGCACGCCGCGCTCATAGGCGGCACGGATGGCGCTCTCCTTCTTCACGGTGTTGCCGTAGGAGATGGCATCGGCCGGGGCGCCGGCCTCCAGCACCGCCGAGACCTCCTCCCAGGAAGCCGCGTCGAAGCAGGAGCCGAGGCCAGCCAAGCGCTCCAGGATCTGCGGCGCCGGATTCGCCTTCACCGCGTAGTAGATACGGGCGAGGGGCAGCGCGGACTGCAGGCGCCGGTAGTTCTGCTCGACGCGATCCACGTCGAGAACCAGGCACGGCGTCGCCGGCTGAACATCAGCAAGGAACTGCGCGATCTTCGGGGTCATCGCACCACCCTCCCCATGCGAGGCGGCAAGGCATCCGCGGCTTGCGGAGCGGCCCTGCTCAGGTTGACGAACGGTCGAACGAACCAGCGACCAAAGTGAAAGCCCGGCGGCGGGAGCCCCCGGGGGTTGCCAGAACGCTTGACGTCGTTGCGTAACCTTGTGGGCCAGAGGCACGTGCGTACTGCGTCTGGGGGGCAGATAGCCCCCCGGCCCCGGCCCTGCAAGAGCGATCTTCCCCCAGGCCGCGATTTTTTTTCGTGAGCAGCTACCAGGGCCGGAAAGCCCCCGGATGAATGCAGGGCAGACCCGCCGAAACCTGGGCCGAATCGCCCAGGCACCGTGGGGATTACGGTCCGGAACTTTCCGGGGCAGCCCCATAGGCGCGCAGGAAGGCCGCCACGGCCTGGTCCACGGTCGCGTCGATCGCCGCGTCGTCCGGGGCGGGGCCGCCCAGCACGGCACGGATATACAGCTCGCCCCGCAGCATCCCCATCAGGTGATCCGCAGCGATTCCCGGATCCGCATCGGCCCGGAGCCGGCCCTGGCGCAGCTCCTCCTGCATGCGGTGGGCAAGCCAGATCCGGCCACGCGCCGGGCCCGCTTCGTAGAAGGCGCGCGCCAGGTCGGGAAACCGGGTGCATTCGGCAATGACGGTCCGATGGATGGCCATGCTGTCCGGGTGCAGCAGGAACCGCATCCAGAGCCGGCCCAACTCCCGCAAAGCGCCCTGCGCCGAGGGAGCCTGGGAGGCGAGTTCCTCAGCCTGCGCCGCGATGGCGCTGCAGCGATCCCCCACGATGGCGCCGAACAGCGCCTCCTTGCTGCTGAAATGCGCATAGACCGTCGCCTTGGAGACGCCCGCCTCCTTCGCCACGGCATCCATCGAGACGCTGGCATAGCCCACCCCCATGAAGAGCCGCGCGCCGGCGGAGAGGATGGCGGCCCGCTTGGGCGAGGATTCGGCGGGGGAGGCAATGGCGACGGACAAGGCTTCAGGGGTCTCCAGGCGAGGGTGCCGCTACAATTGATACTGAACCGTCCAGTTTTCCATGGACAAGCGGCATGGCGATGCTCATTTAGTCGACTGAACTGAACGGTTCAGTCAGCCATGAATGCCCGGACCCAAGCCATTCCCGACCCCGACACGCGGGCCAGCATGCCCGCCACGCCGCGCCGCTCCCGCCTGCGCCGCCTCCCGCCCCTGATCGGTCTGCTCCTGCTGGCCGGCGCCGGTGCGGGGGGCAACTGGTACTGGCAGGTCGGCCAGTACATCGAATCCACCGACAACGCCTATGTGGCCGGCGACATCTCGGTGCTCTCCTCCCGGATCGAGGGCGATGTCGCCCGTATCCTGGTGGCCGACAACCAGATGGTCGAGGCCGGCCAGCCCCTGATCGAGCTGGAGCGCGAGGACTGGCAGGCCCGGCGAGACCAGGCCGCCGCCGCCCTGGCCGAAGCCGAGGCCAATATCGGCACGCTCGCCGCCCAGGTCGCCCAGGCCCGCGCCCAGGTCGCCTCCGCCGAAGCCGGCGTCGCCGAGGCCGAGGCCGAGCGGGTGCGCGCCGCGGCCGATGCCGGGCGCGCCGGAACCCTCGCCTCCGGTGGCTATGGCACGCGCGAGGCGGTGGACCGCACCACCGCTGCCCGCCGCAAGGCAGAGGCCTCCGTGGCGGCCGCCCAGGCAGGGCTCGCCTCCGCCCGCGGCGCCATCCCGGTGCTGGAGGCCCAGTCGCACGCCGCCATCGCCCGCCGCGATGCCGCGAGGGCGACGCTGGCCCTGGCCGAATCCAACCTGGAGCACACGGTGATCCGCGCCCCCTTCGCGGGCATTGCCGGCAACCGCGCCGCCCAGCCCGGCCAGCATGTGCGGGCCGGCCAGAGCCTGATCGCGGTCGCCCCCGCCGCGGACCGGCTCTACGTCACCGCGAACTTCAAGGAGACGCAGCTCCGCCGCATCCGTGAGGGGCAGCCGGTGGAGCTCTCGGTGGATGCGGGCGGCGCGCTGCACGGCACCGTGCGGAGCCTCGCCCCCGCCACAGGCGCCCAGTTCTCCCTGCTGCCGCCGGAGAACGCGACGGGCAACTTCACCAAGATCGTCCAGCGCGTGCCCGTGCGCATCGCCCTCGATCCCGGCCAGGAGCTGGGCCGGCTGCGCCCCGGCCTCTCGGTCGAGGCCGAGGTGGACACGCGTGACGATCCCCATGCCCCCCGCAGCCTGTTCGGTGCCGCCGCGGCGATGATCCGCGGCCACTGAAGCCAGCCGAGCCCAGGTCCAGCCCGATGTCCGCCACCACCGCCGGCACCGCCTTGCCCACGCCGCAGGGCGCCGTCTCCACGAAGCACTTCCTCGGCTTCATGACGATGGTGCTCGGCATGTTCATGGCGATCCTGGATATCCAGATCGTCTCCGCCAGCATTTCGGACATCCAGGCCGGCCTTGCCGCCAGCCCGGACGAGGCCTCCTGGGTGCAGACCTCCTACCTGATCGCGGAGATCGTCATGATCCCGCTCTCGGGCTTCCTCTCGCGCCTTCTCTCCACCCGCGTGCTCTTCACCATCTCCGCCGCGGGCTTCACGGTGTTCTCGCTGCTCTGCGCAACCGCCACCTCGCTGCCGGTGATGGTGCTGGCGCGCGCCATGCAGGGCTTCCTCGGCGGCGCGATGATTCCCACGGTCTTCGCCACCGCCTTCATCCTTTTCAAGGGGCCGCGCAGCGCCGGCGTCTCGGTTCTCATCGGCCTCACCGCCACCCTTGCCCCCACCATCGGCCCGACCCTGGGCGGCTACCTCACGGAAAGCCTCTCCTGGCACTGGCTGTTCCTGATCAACGTGCCCATCGGCGTGTTCATCGCCGTGGTGGTCTGGAACACCATGGATATCGACCAGGGAGACCCCCGCCTGTTCCGCCGGTTCGACTGGTGGGGGCTGATCGCCATGGCCGTGTTCCTGGGCAGCCTGGAATACGTGATGGAGGAGGGCCCGCGCTGGGACTGGCTGGACGATCCCACCATCGCCGCCTTCGCCCTGGCCTGCCTGGCCGGCGGACTGGTCTTCTTCTGGCGGGCCTTCACCCGGCAGGACCCGATCGTGGAGCTGCGCGCCTTCGGGAACGCGAACTTCGCCTTCGGAAGCGTCTTCGCCTTCCTGGTCGGGATCGGGCTCTATGGCGCCGTGTATCTCGTGCCGCTCTTCCTCGGGCGCATCCGCGGCTACAACTCGCTGCAGATCGGAGAGACGATGTTCGTCACCGGTCTCGCCATGTTCCTCGCCGCGCCCGTGGTCGGGAAGCTCTCGCGCGTGCTGGACATCCGGATCCTGCTCGCCTTCGGCCTTGCCACCACGGCCCTGGCCATGTGGATGACCTCGCGCCTGACGGCCCAATCCTCCTTCGCGGAGCTATGGCTGCCGCTTTCCCTGCGGGGCGTGGGCACGATGTTCGCGATGGTGCCGGTGAACCAGGTGGCGCTCGGCACCTTGCCGGCGGCCAAGATCAAGAACGCGGCCGGGCTGTTCAACCTGATGCGCAACCTCGGCGGCGCGGTCGGGCTGGCGCTGATCAACACGCTGGTGATCGATCGCTCCGCCTTCCACCGCCTGCATCTCAGCGAGGCAACCAACTGGGCGCGCCCCGGCGTGAGCGACACCATAGACGGCATCGCCTCGGCCCTTTCAGGCCGCCTCGGCGAGGCCGCCGACCACGCGGCGCTGGCCCGCGTCTCCTCCATGATCACGCGGGAGGCGACCATCCTCGCCTATAATGATGTGCTGGTGGTGATCGCCGCCCTGTTTGCCCTGGCGGTGCCGCTGGTGATCTTCGTCCGCGCGCCGCGGCCCGGGGCAGGGGGCGCCGCCCACTGACGGGGGGTGGGGCTTGCGCGGCCCGGCGCCGGCCCCCTATCCGCATGGCATGACCTGCCCGGAGCCCCGCGCGTGAGTGCCGCGACACTGGAGGCCCTGCGCCGGGGCGATCTGTCCGGCGCCCGCTCCCTCAGCCTCGCCGGGATGGGCCTGACCGAGTTCCCGCCCGAGATCCTGGGCCTGGCGGACACGCTGGAGGAGCTTGATCTCGGCCGCAACGCCTTCGGCACGCTGCCGCCGGACTTCGCCCGCCTGCGCCGCCTGCGCGTCCTCTTCTGCTCCGGCAGCCCCTTCGGGACGCTGCCGTCCGTGCTGGGTGAACTTCCCGCCCTGGTCCAGATCGGCTTCCGCGGCTGCGGCCTGGCCCATCTGCCGCCCGAATCCCTGCCGCCCGGCCTCCGATGGCTGACCCTGACCGACAACCGGATCGAGGATCTGCCCGCCGCCATCGGCCAGCGCCCCGCTCTGCAGAAGCTGATGCTGGCCGGGAACCGCCTGCACCGGCTTCCCGGGAGCCTCGCGGGCGCCCCGGGACTGGAGCTCCTGCGCCTCTCGGCCAACCGCTTCGAATCCCTCCCGCCCTGGCTTCCGGCGTTGCCGCGCCTCGCCTGGATCGCCTGGGCGGGCAACCCGCTGGACCGCGGCCCTGCACCTGCCGCGCCGGACCTGCCATGGGCCTCTCTCGAGACGGGCGCATTGCTCGGGGAAGGAGCCTCGGGGCGTGTCCTCGAGGCGCGGTGGCGGGGGAAGCCCGTCGCGCTGAAGCTCTTCAAAGGCAGCATGACCAGCGATGGCCTGCCGGAGCGGGAGATGGCGGCCTGCCTCGCCGCCGGGGACCATCCGAACCTCACCGGCGCCCTGGGCCGGCTCACCGGCCATCCCGGCGGGATGGACGGCCTGCTGATGCCGCTTCTGCCCCAGGGCTGGCGCGTCCTCGCCGGCCCGCCCAGCCCGGAAAGCTGCACCCGGGATGTGTATGATCCCGCGCTGCGGCTGGAATGGCCGGTGGCCCTGCGCCTTGCCCGCTGCATCGGCGCGGCAACCGCCCATCTGCACGGGCGCGGCCTGCTCCATGGCGATCTCTACGCCCACAACACGCTTTGGGACGGGGCGGCGGGTGAAGCCGTCCTCACCGATTTCGGCGCCGCCTCCTTCCTACCCGATGGCCAGGCGGCCCGGGCCTATTGCCATATCGAGACCAGGGCCTGGGGCATCCTGCTCGGCGAGTTGCTGGACCGGTGCCGCACCGAGCCACCGGCGGCCATGCGCGCCTTGCAACAGGCCTGCATGGCGCCCGATCCCGCCTCCCGCCCGCCGATGCCGGACATTCTGGCCCAGCTTCGCCTGGATGGGGCAGGGGGCTGAGGCGGCCGGCGGGTCGCCCCGGACCACGAGGCTGCGTTTTCCGGCACAGCCATTCGGCGTGCGCGGCGTTTCGACAGCACCGTCAAGGCCCGGCAAGGAGAGACGCCTCATGAACGTGATCCGCCTGTCACGCTTTCTCGGCTGGTTCAGCATCGGCCTCGGCGCGATGCAGATCCTCTGCGGCCGAACCCTGGCACGCAAGCTGGGCATGACCGGGCGGACAAAGCTCTTCCGCGCCTTCGGCGTGCGCGAGGTCACGAATGGGCTCGCCATCCTCGCCAATCCCGGCAGCGCCCCGCTCCTCTGGGCGCGGGTCGCCGGGGATGCGCTGGACATGGCCACGCTGGCCGGCACCCCCTCCTTCGGCCGGCGGGAGCGGGCGACCGTGAAGATCGCCCTGGCGGCGGTAGCGGGTGTCGCGCTGCTCGACATCCTCTGCGCCACGCGGCTCAGCACGGAAAGCAACAGGGATTTGGAATACCTGCCGCCCTATTGGGATTGAGCCAGGCCGGAACTGGCGGCAGGGCGGCGCTCCCCGCCAGCCGCCGCGAAGGATGGCTAGCGGATCAGCCCGCTCATGGGGCTGGAAGCATCGGCGGCGTAGTTCCGGGGCATGCGCCCGGCCAGGTAGGCATGCCGCCCCGCCTCCACGCCGGCCTTCATGGCCCGCGCCATCCGCACGGGATCCCTGGCATGGGCGATCGCCGAGTTCAGCAGCACGGCGTCGCAGCCCAGCTCCATCGCCTGCGCCGCCTCGCTCGCCGTGCCGATCCCGGCATCGACCAGCACGGGCACCTTCGCGTTCTCAATAATGGAACGCAGCATGAAGGGATTGGACAGGCCAAGGCCCGAGCCGATCGGCGCGCCCAGCGGCATCACCGCCACGCAGCCCATCTCCTCCAGCCGCTTGGCCGCCAGCGGGTCATCCGCGCAATAGACCATCACCTGGAAGCCATCCTTGATGAGGGCTTCCGCCGCCTCGAAGGTCGCGGGCATGTCCGGGTAGAGGAAGGGCGGGGGCCCCAGCACCTCCAGCTTCACCAGGTTCCAGCCCCCGGCCTCGCGCGCCAGGCGCAGCGTGCGCACGGCGTCCTTCGCCGTGTGGCAGCCAGCGGTGTTCGGTAGATAGGTGTAGCGGTCCGGCGGCACGAAATCCTGCAGCATCGGCGCGCCGGGATCCGAGAGATTCACCCGCCGAACGGCCACGGTCACCATTTCGGCGCCCGAAGCCTCGATGGCCGCAGCCGTTTCCTCCAGGCTTTTGTAGCGCCCGGTCCCGACCACGAGGCGGGACTGGAACCGGTGGCCGGCCACTTCCCAGGAGTCGTCCTGCGCCGTCATCACGCCGTCCATGGCCTCAGCCTCCCCCGATGAAGTGCACGATCTCGAGCGCATCCCCCGCCTGCAGCAGGGTCGTCCCATAGGTGGAGCGGGGAACGATCTCCTCGTTCCGCTCCACCGCCACCTTGCGCGTATCCAGCCCCGCGCCGGCCAGGAAATCGGCCAGGGGCAGGGGGGCGGGCAGCACTCGCGCCTCGCCGTTCACGGTGATCTGAATGGGTCCGGGCATGGTCCGCCGCATGTGGCACGCCCGGCCGCCGGGTTGAAGGGGCGGCAGGGTGAAGCCTGCCATGAAGCCGTTCCCGGCCAGGGCCGTTTGCCTGCACGCGCGCCGCCATGCTAGCCCGCCCGGCCAGAACCCCGGCCAAACCCCGGGAGGACCGGAACCAGAGCCTTGGAACCCCCGCTGATTGCCGTGCTGAACGGCCCCAACCTCAACATGCTGGGCACGCGCGAGCCGGAGAAATACGGCACCGCGACGCTGGACGACGTCGAGGCCCTTTGCGCCGAGGCGGCGGAGGAACTGGGACTGGCCATCGACTTCCGGCAGACCAACCTGGAAGGCGAGCTGATCTCCTGGGTGCAGGAATGCCGCGGCAGCGCCGCCGGCATCATCATCAACCCCGCAGGCTACTCCCACACCTCCATCGCCTTGATGGATGCGCTGCTGGCGGTGGACCTGCCGGTGGTCGAGGTCCATATCACCAACATTCACCGGCGGGAGCCTTTCCGGCACCACTCCTACGTCTCCCGCGCAGCGGTGGGCGTGATCTGCGGCCTGGGGGTCGGGGGCTATGCCCTGGCCCTTCGCGCGATTGCCGGCATCATCGGTCAGGACGACACGCCATGAGTGGCCTTTCCTTCGACCCGGACGCGATCCGCGCCCTGGCCAAGATCCTTCGTGAAACCGATCTCACCGAGATCGAGCTGGTTGAGAACGAGAGCCGCATCCGCGTGGCGCGCAATGTTCCGGCGCAGCAGGTGGTGCAGGCCGTGGCGGCGCCCGTCGCCGCTGCCGCCGCGCCGGCCCAGCTTTCACCTGCCGCCTCCGCGGCGCCGGTGAGCGACGAGGTCACCGCCGCCACGCCGGGCGCCGTCACCTCCCCCATGGTCGGCGTCGCCTATCTCTCGCCCGAGCCTGGCGCGGCCCCCTTCGTCACCCTCGGTGCCAAGGTTGCCCAGGGCCAGACCGTGCTGCTGATCGAGGCGATGAAGACCTTCAACCAGATCAAGGCGCCCAAGGCCGGCACCGTCACCCGCATCCTCATCGAGAGCGGCATGCCGGTCGAGTTCGGCGAGCCCCTGCTGGTCATCGAGTGATCGCGTGCCCAGCTTCAGCAAACCGGCCTTCAACAAAGTCCTGATCGCCAACCGGGGCGAGATTGCGCTTCGCATCCACCGCGCCTGCCAGGAAATGGGCATCCGCACCGTGGCCGTGCATTCCACCGCCGACGACACGGCGATGCATGTGCGCCTGGCGGATGAATCCGTCTGCATCGGCCCGCCGCTGGCGCGCGATTCCTATCTGAACGCCGCCGCCATCCTTTCCGCCGCCACGATCACCGGCGCGGAGGCCATCCACCCCGGCTACGGCTTCCTTTCCGAGAATGCGCGCTTCGCCGAGATGGTGGAGGCCCATGGCCTCGCCTTCATCGGCCCGACGGCCGAGCATATCCGCATCATGGGCGACAAGATCGCCGCCAAGGACGCGATGCGCCGCCTCGGCGTGCCGCTCGTCCCCGGCTCGCCCGGCGCGCTCTCCTCGCTGGAGGAGGCGCGGGAGATCGCGGAAGGGATCAGGTATCCCGTCCTCATCAAGGCGGCCGCCGGCGGCGGCGGGCGCGGCATGAAGGTCGCCCACAATGCCGACGAGCTGGAGGAGGCCTGGCGCGTCGCCCGCACCGAGGCCAAGGCCGCCTTCGGCGATGACAGCGTCTACATGGAGAAGTATCTCGACCGCCCCCGGCATATCGAGATGCAGATCCTGGCCGATACCCACGGGAACGTGGTGCATTTCGGCGAGCGTGACTGCTCCCTCCAGCGCCGCCACCAGAAGCTGGTGGAGGAGGCGGGCAGCCCCGTGCTGACCGCCGCCGCGCGCGACGCGCTGGGCGAGACGGTGACGCAGGCGCTGAAGCAGCTTGGCTATCGCGGCGCCGGCACGCTGGAATTCCTCTACCAGGACGAGCAGTTCGCCTTCATTGAGATGAACACCCGCTTGCAGGTGGAGCATCCGGTGACGGAAATGGTCTGCGGCGTGGACCTCGTGCGCGAGCAGATCCGCGTCGCGGCCGGTGAGCCGCTGGGCTACGAGCAGAAAGACATCCGCTTCAACGGCCACGCGATCGAGTGCCGCATCACGGCCGAGGATCCCGTGACCTTCGCGCCCAGCCCGGGCCGGGTCACCGCCTATCACGCGCCCGGTGGCCTTGGCGTGCGGATCGACAGCGCACTCTACTCCGGCTACGCGGTGCCGCCGCATTACGACAGCCTCGTCGCGAAGCTGATCGTGCATGGCGCCACCCGGGCCGAGGCCATCGCCCGCTGCCGCCGCGCGCTGACCGAAATGGTGGTGGACGGTATCCGCACCACCATCCCGCTGCACCAGATCATCATGGATGATCCGGAGTTCCAGGACGGCGACTACACCATCCACTGGCTGGAACGCTTCGTCGGCCGGCACACGCCCGGCGGCTGATCGCAGCCCCCGGCGCGTCCCCGGTGCGTCCATGTGGCGCCGCGCCGGGGATGCGCCTATCCTTGCCCCATGTGGCGTCCCATGGGCTTCGTCCTGCTCCACCTCCGGCCGGCCGCATGAGCTGCCGCGCGCTTCCGGTCACGCCCGACCTCGTCCTGCGTGCCTATCGCGCCGGCCTCTTCCCGATGGCCGAAGGCCGTGGCTCCGGCCGCCTCTACTGGCTGGACCCGAAGCTGCGAGGGATCCTGCCGCTGGACCGCTTCCACCTGCCGCGCAGCCTGCGCCGCACCGTGCTCTCCGGCCGGTTCGACGTGTCGGCGGATACGGATTTCCCCGGCGTGCTCGCCGGCTGCGCCGCACCCGCGCCGGGGCGCGAGGACAGCTGGATCAACGAGGAGATCGAGGATCTCTTCAACGCCCTGCACCGCATCGGCCATGCCCACTCCATCGAGGTGCGGGAGGGCGGTGCGCTGGTGGGCGGCCTTTACGGCATCCGCATCGGCGCCGCCTTCTTCGGGGAGAGCATGTTCGCGCGGGCGGATGATGCCTCGAAGGTCGCGCTCGTCCATCTCGTCGCGCGGCTGCGGCGTGGCGGCTTCACCTTGCTGGACACGCAGTTCCTGAACGACCACCTCGCCCGTTTCGGTGGCGAGGAGATCCCCCAGGCCGATTACCGCGCCCGCCTGGCTCAGGCGGTGGACAGCCCCGCCACCTGGCTCACCTCCCTTTCCTCGGAAGAGCTCTCGGAGGAAGTAGAGGCGCTACGCTCGATCACCCGGGGCTGAAAGACCGAGAGCGCCGCCGCGCGGGCCGGCGGCGCCTCGGCGGGATCTTTTCCCTCCAGGACATTCAGGAAATCCTTCGCCCAGTCCTGCACGCTGTTCTCGCCCAGGCGGCGGAACATGGCCGCGTGCCGCTCGCGCCGCTCCTGCAGAGGCATGACAAGGGCGGTGTTCATCGCCTCCGCGGTGCCCACGGCATCCAGCGGGTTGACGAGCAGCGCCTCCGGCATGCTCTCCGCCGCGCCCGCGAAGCGAGAGAGCACGAGCACACCGGGATCCTCCGGGTCCTGCGCCGCCACGTATTCCTTGGCGACGAGGTTCATCCCATCCCGCAGCGGCGTCACCAGCCCCACCTGCGCCATGCGGTAGTAGCCCGCCAGCAGGTCGCGGGGCTGGGCGCGCCCGACATAGCGGACCGGCGTCCAGTCCGCCTCGGAATAGTCGCCGTTTATGCGGCCGGCCAGCGTCTCGATCTCGCGCTTGAGGTCCTTGTAGCTTTCGACATCCTCGCGCGACCGGGCGGCTATCTGGAGATAGGTCACGCGGTTCCGGTGCTCGGGGAACCCCTCCAGCAGCGCCCCGAAGGCCCGCAGCCGCTCGGGCAACCCCTTGGTGTAGTCCAGCCTCTCCGCCCCGATCACGAGGGAGCGGCCGGCCAGGCTTTCCTGGAACCGCTGCACCTTGGGCGTCTTCACGCTCTCCGCCGCCAGATCGGCGAATTCCTGAGTCGCGATGGCGATGGGGAAGCTGCGCAGCCGGGTGCGCCGGTCGCGGAAGCGCACCTCGCCGCCGGGCCGCACCTTCATGCCCGTGCCCTGCGCCATGCTGTCGATCAGCCCCGTCAGGTCCCGGTTGGTCTGCACGCCAACGAGATCATAGGACAGCAGGTCGCGGATCAGGTCCTCCGCGCCGGGCATGGCGGAGAACACGGCCCAGGGCGGGAAGGGAATGTGGTGGAAATAGCCGATCCGGTGCTTGGAGCCGCGGGCCCGCAGCTCAGCGCCCAGCGGGATCATCTGGTAGTCATGCACCCAGATCGTGTCGTCCGGGCGCAGCAGGGGCATCAGCTTGTCGGCATAGCGCCGGTTGACGATGCGGTAGCATTCCGCCTGGTCGCGATCATAGCTCAGCAGGCCCAGGCGGAAATGGAACATCGGCCAGAGCGCCGAATTGGCGTAGCCGGCGTAGAAGCCGTCATAGGCACGGCGGGAGAGGTCGATCACGGCGTAGTCCACGCCGCCACGGCGCGCATGGCGCACCAGGTCGGCCGGTTCTTCGGACGCCGTCCCGCTCCAGCCGAACCACAGCCCGCCCCGGCCGCTGAAGGCGTCCTTCAGCGCGACGGCGAGCCCGCCCGCGGCAGGGGCTTCCCCACGCTTCGGAACGGGAACGCGGTTCGAGACGACAACGAGGCGACCCACTCTTTCTCCTCCCCCATGTTTGTCAGGGCGCCGGAACAGCGCCGGTCTGCCGAATGAGCATGGGGGGCGAGCGCATGCGCTGCCCCCCGGTGGCAGGCACGGTGAGTTGGGGCCAGGGGACCCACTTCTCCAGGGGAGGCTCTCAGCCTCCCGGATGCCTCCTCAATTCCGCCACAATTTAGGGAGCGCGGCGGCCAGAGCAAGGTTGCGCACCCTGAGCGCCCGGGCTAATCAACCCGGCTCGCCTCCCGAAACAGCATTTGCCACCCTGGCGAGCCAGGACCGCACCAGGGCCGGGCGCCCGGCGAAATCATCCGGCACGCGCAGCCCGTAGCCTCCGTACTGGGCGCAGGCGGCCATCCCGTCCTCATCCGTCACGTCGTCGCCGATGAAGATCGGGCGCCGGCCCGTGAAGGGGGGCACCGCCATCAGCCGGTGCACCGCCCCCCCTTTGTCAGCGCCCACCGGGCGCAGCTCGGCCGCCGCATGGGCCGGCAGGATGCGGAAGCTGCCATCGCCGCCTGCCAGCAACTCCCGCAGCAGCGCCAGGGCCTCCGGCTCCGCCTCGGGGCGCTGGCGGAAATGCAGCACCAGCCCATGTGTCTTGTGCTCGGCCAGGGTTCCCGGCCGCGCCGCCGCCCATTCATCGGCCGCACGCCGCCACTCGGACGGCGGAACCGGCAGCGGAGGGGCTCCGGGCAGGGCCGGGTCCAGCACAGCCCCGTGCTCGGCGCCGATCGGCAGGTCCGGAACCCCCGCATAGCCGCGGGCCACCGAAAGACCGCGCCCCGTCACCACCGCGACGGCACCCCCCAGCGCCTCCTGCAGACGCATCAGCAGGCCAGGCAACTCCTCGGGGACCACCACCGCATCCGGGCGCGCCGCGATGTCCAGCAGCGTGCCATCCATGTCCAGGAACAGCGCCGTGTCCGGGCCGGGCAGGGGAGGGCCCGGCAAGGAGGGGCCGGCTTCGTTGGATTCGCTCATCGCCCCTCCATCCGCCTCAGCGGCAGTCGAGAATCCGGAGGTCGTAGACCGGATGCTCCAGCATATTGGCGGCCGGCGCATTCGCCAGCATCCAGCCCCGGAAGACGGGGGCGGCATTATCGCCCGCGAGGCTGTCGCGCACTTCCATGAAGGCCGCGGCATCGGGCACCTCGTCCGGCGGCCTGGCGTTGCAGGCCTGCACGGTGACGGTCAGCGTCCCGAAGCGCACGGGCTGGCCCACATTCGCCTCCAGCACGGTGATCCGCGCCGTTACCTTGTCCAGAGCCTGAAGCTGCGCGCCGCGCTTGCGCACCCAGCCCGGCTCGGATGGCGGGCCCTGGCCGGCCCCCTGGCCTGCACCCTGGGCGAGGGCCGGGCCGCCGAGGGCCAGCAGGAGCAGAAAGGCCGCGCGCCTCATGCCGGGCGCTTCGGGCTGGGCAGGGCCGCCACCAAATCGGTCAGCACGCGCCGCATGGCCGCCTCGTCCACTCCCATCAGCACCGCATCCTCAAAGGCATCGCGCAGCACCTGCGCCACCTCCTCATGGTTCTCGGCCAGCATTTTCAGCTTCTCCCGGCAGGAGATGGGCTGCCCATCCGCGCCGGGCCAACGCTCCGGCGGGGCGAGGGGACCGGCGCTCACCGCCCGCTCGGCCGGGGCGGGTTGCCGGCGCGGCCCGAAGGGGCTGGCGCAGGGGCAGGGGCAGGTGCCGCGGCCGCCGGGGTGGAGGAACCCTGGGACATGGAGAAGATGAAGCGCCCCAGCAGGCTTTCCAGGTTCACCGCCGACTGGGTGATCTTCACCTCGCTGCCGCTGGACAGGTTGCGCTCGCTGCCGCCCGGCACCAGGGCCACGTATTTCCCGCCCAGCAGCCCTTCCGAGGTAATCTCGGCCGAGCTGTCATCGGGCAGGCGCAGGCCTGAATCGATGTTCATGGTCAGCACGGCCAGGAAGCTCTGCGGATCGATCCGCTGGGCGGTGATGCTGCCCACCTTCACCCCGGCGATGCGGACATCCGCCCCCGGCGCCAGCCCATCGATCCGGTCGAAGCGCGCGGTGAGCACAAGGCCGCTTCCACCGCCGGAGCGGCCGGAATTGGTCATGGCATAGGCCAGGAAGATCACCGCCACGAGCAGCACCGCGGCACCAGCCGCGATCTCCGCGATTCCCCGTCCCTTCACGCGCCGTGTTCCATCATCCGGTCCGGCATCAGGAACCTGGAGTCCAGGCCTCGTAGTCGCCCGCCGTGGGCATGCGCTGCCCGCCGGCATAGTCATGGCCCTTGGGACGATAGGCCTGCGGCGTGCCGGTCATGTTGGCCTGGTGCGGCTTCATCCAGGGCAGCGGGCGCACCTCCAACGGTGCATCCACGGAATGATGCAGCCAGCCATGCCACTGCGGCGGCACGGTGGTGGCCTCGGGGGCACCGGCATAGACCACCCAGCGGCGCTTGCGGGCATAGCCGAGGTAATCGCCCCGGCTCTCGAAATAGGCGTTGCCGGCGGAATCGGTGCCGATCCTGCGGCCAGTGAGGCCGGAGAGCCAGCGCTTCATGGCGGACATGGGGGGAAGCTCCTGCCATTGCGGGCAAAAGGAATAGAAGGCGAGCATATGGCACGCCCAGCGCCCGGGAGGAAGGCGCGGGGCCGCATGGTCCGGAACAGGAAGGGACCGGAGGGGCATGACACCCGATATTGTGTCTGCGACTCGGCCGACCCACGACATGGTGCCTTCACCCCCGCCGGAAGGCCGCTTATGGTCCGGGCATGACGCGTCGCGATGGCTCGATCCAGAACACTGTTTGGGAAAGGGTGGCCCTGCGCCGGACCCGTGCGGGCGCCGATCCGGACGCCGATCCCCGCCCGGTCGCGCTGCCCGCATCCTGGGAGGATGAGGCCGCCGAGGCCCTTGCCGCCCTTGCCCCGGGGCAGGGGCCGGTCGCCCTGCCGCGCCTGGCCGAGGGCTGGATCCGCCGCACCGCCGCGCGCGGCCGCAAGCTCGGCATCCTGTCCAATCCCGAGGCCGCCGAGGGCTTCGCCGCCGGGTTGCGCGCCATTCTCCTCGCGCGCCGCGGCGCTCCCGGGGCCGGAACCTGGGCCAATGACGCCAAGGCGGAGTCCCGCTTCGTCCTGAACCTGCCCGCCTTCCTGGACGAGGAGGGCTTCGACAGCGCCGGCTATGCCGCCGCCATTCGCCTCGGCGTCACCGCGCTGGAAATCCTGGGCAACGCCAAGGCGTCCCGCCTGCGCCTCGGCTTCGCCGATCTCGCCGGGCTGCTGGCCGGGCTGGGACTGGACTACGAATCCGGCGAGGCGCGCGCCGTCGCGGCCGCCATCGCAGCGCTCACCCGTGGCGTGGCCGAGGCAGCCTCCGGCGACCTTGCCGAAACCTTCGGCGCGCGCGAGCCGGTTTCCCTGCTCTGGCCGCAGCCCCCGGAGGCCACCCCCGTCCCCGGCCTGGCCGAGGCGGCGCGCGCGGCGCTGGACGCAGCCGCCGGGGCACCCGGCCTGCGCCATTCCGCCATCCTCGTCCTCTCCCCGCCCGATGCGGTGGAAGCGCTTCTCGGCGCCGAAACCGGGGGCCTCGCCCCCGCGCCGGCACCGACACGCCTCGTCTCCACCCTTGATGGCGGAGTGGCCGAGCTCCCCACCCGCGCCGCCCTGCGCGCCGGGCCGGACGCCGCACGCCTCCTCGCCCCGCGTGGCCCCGAGGCCCGCGTCGCCATGGAGGCCGCGCTGCATCCCTGGCTGCATGCCGCGCCGGCTGGCGTCGTTGCGCCGGCCCAGGCCCCGCGTCCCGCACCGAAGCCGCGCCCGGCCCAGGGACAGGCCGCCCATGGCCGCGGCGCCGTGTGGAAGGTCACCATCGGCGGTCACCGCGTGACGCTGCGGACCATGGAAGGCGCCGCGGGACTCGAGGAGATCTCCCTCACCCTCGCCAAGGACGGCGCCGCCTTCCGCGCCATGGTGGATGCGCTCTGCCATTCCGTCACCGTCGGGCTCGCCGCCGGGGTGAAGCTGGAGGAATACGTCCAGTCCTTCGCCTATACCCGCTTCGGCCCGGCTGGGCTGGTGGAGGGGGACCCCGCCATCCAGCGCGCCTCGTCGGTGCTGGACTGGGCCTTCCGCCGCCTGGCGCTGGACCATCTCGGCGGCCGGGCCCTGCCCGACCCGACCGAGGAGGAGTGCGGCGCGGATCATCCCGGCACCGCCGCCCAGCAGCTTCCCCTGCTGCCGGATCTTCCTTCCACCCCCGCGCCGGCGGCCCGCCGCCGCGCCTTCCGCCTCGTGGGTTGAGCCATGGCCTCCGCTGACCGCATCCGCGCCCGCCTGGCCGAGCTGGGCGTCACCCTGCCCGAGCCGGCCACGCCGATCGCGAATTATGTTCCCGCCGTCATCACCGGGAGCCTGCTCTTCGTCTCCGGCCAGGTGCCCATGCGTGAGGGCAAGATCGCCTATCGCGGCAAGCTCGGCTCCGGGGTGCAGGTGGAGATCGGCCAGCAGGCCGCGCAGCTCTGCTTCATCAACGTGCTGGCCCAGGCCCAGGCCGCCCTGGGCAGCCTGGACCGCGTGAAGCGGGTGGTCCGCCTCGGCGGCTTCATCGCGGCCGTGCCGGAATTCACCCAGCACGCCCAGGTGATGAACGGCGCCTCCGACCTGGCCGTCGCCGTGTTCGACGATATCGGCCGCCATGCCCGCAGCACCATCGGCGTCCCCTCCCTGCCCGGCGACGCCGCGGTGGAGGTGGAGGCGGTGTTCGAGATCGCGTGACCGAAGCCGAAGCCCTGATCCGCCGCTGGATGGAAGGCGGCGATCATTCGCTTCTGGCGGCGGATGTTTCGTGGCGCGTCTCCCCCGGCTATCCTGTGCCCCGCACCGAATGGCGCGGTCGGGACGAGGTATCCGGGCAGTTCTTCCCCGCCCTGCGCCGCCACTTCCCGCATTGGCGGATCGCGGTGGATTCCTTCGTGCCCCTGGCCGATGGCCGCCTTCTCGCCTCCGGCGCCTATGATGCGCGCCATGCCAGCGGCAGGACAGGCACCGTTCCCTTCCTGCATGTCTGGACCGTCCGGGACGGGCTGATCGCGGGCGTCGAGGCGGTCGCGGATTTCGGCGCCTTCGCGCATGTGGCGCAGGGCTGATCCCCGCCGCTTGCACCCGGCGCCGCACGCCGCACATGGGCCTGCATGGCTTCTGAGCTGACCCTTTCGCTGCATTCCCGCATCGCCGACATCCCGGCCGAGGAATGGGATGCCTGCAATGAAACCGGGAATCCCTTCACCTCCCACGGCTTCCTCCTCGCGCTTGAGGAATCGGGCTGCACGGGCCCGCGCACGGGATGGCTGCCGCAGCATCTGGCGCTGCGCGACACCGCCTGCGTGCTCCTCGCCGTCGCCCCGGCCTATGTGAAGAGCCATTCCTATGGCGAATACGTCTTCGACCATGGCTGGGCCCGCGCCTTCGAGAATGCGGGCGGCGAATACTACCCGAAGCTCCAGGTCGCCGTGCCCTTCAGCCCCGTTCCCGGCCCGCGGCTGATGCTGCGCCCGGGCCTCGGCGTACCGCATGCGGCGCTGGCCCAGGCCCTGGCCCAGGCGACGGAGGCGCTGAAGCTCTCCTCCTGCCACGTCACCTTCTGCACGCGGGAGGAATGGGACGCCCTCGGCGAGGCCGGCTGGCTCCAGCGCATGGGCATGCAGTTCCACTGGACCAATGAGGGCTATGGAAGCTTCGACGACTTCCTCGGGGCCCTGTCCTCCCGCAAGCGCAAGGCCATCCGCCGCGAGCGGCGCGACGCGCAATCCGCCGGCCTGACCATGCGCACCCTCCGCGGCAGCGAGATCACGCCCGAGATCTGGCGCCGCTTCCACAAGTTCTACCGCAGCACCACCGACCGCAAATGGGGCAGCGCCTATCTCACCGCGCGCTTCTGGCCGCTGATGGCGGAGCGAATGGGCGACAAGGTGGTGCTGATGGTGGCGGAGAAGGACGGCGTTCCCGTGGCGGGCGCGCTGAACCTGATGGGGCGCGACGCGCTCTATGGCCGCAACTGGGGCAGCCTGGTGGAGGCGCCCTTCCTGCATTTCGAGCTCTGCTACTACCAGGCCCTGGACTTTGCGATCGCCCATGGGCTGAAGCGCGTGGAGGCCGGGGCGCAGGGCGAGCACAAGATCCAGCGCGGCTACCGCCCGGTGCCGACCTATTCCGCGCATCTCATCGCCCATTCCGGCCTGCGCCGCGCCGTGAGCGATTTCCTTCGCCAGGAGCGCGCTGCGATGGAGCAGGAGATGGCGGAGCTGGACACCCTCTCTCCCTATCGCCGCGACGGCGAGGAGGCGTGCTGACCGCCTACGCCCAGCTCGCCGGCTCCATGATCCTCACCGGCGCGAATGTGGCGGTCTCCAAGGCGCTGGCGGCGGCCCTGCCGATTCCCCTCATCCTCGGGCTGCGCTGCCTCATCGCCTGCGCGGTGCTGCTGCCACTGGCCCTGTGGCGGGACGGCACGCCCCGGCCGGGCCGGCGCATCCTCGGCAATCTTCTCCTCCAGGCGATCGCCGGCACGGTGCTCTACAATGTGGCGCTGCTCTCTGGCCTGCGCCTCACCACCGCGCTGGAAGGCGGCCTTGTCCTTGCCACCATGCCGGCGGTGGTCGCGGTCGGAAGTGCCTGGTGGCTGAGCGAGCGCCTGCCCCTGCGCGGCTGGGCGGCCGTGGCGCTGGCCATGGGCGGGATGGCCGCCATCGTCCTCGCGCGCGGCGGGGAAGGGGAGGGCGGCAGCCTCCTCGGCAACGGTCTCGTTTTTCTCGGTGTCTGCGGGGAAGCCGCCTATGTGCTCCTGGCCAAGCGCGCCGCCGGCGCCCTGCCGCTCCTGACCGCCAGCCTCTGGATGCAGCTTTTCTCCGCCGCGCTGCTGCTGCCGGCCTGGTTGCCGCAGGCCGGAGCCATGGCCAGCCTCGCCGATCCCTTCCTCCTCGCGCTGCTCGTCTTCCACGGCCTGACGGCGAGCGTGATCTCCCTCCTGCTCTGGTATGGCGGGCTGCGCCGTGCCCCCGCGGGCATCGCCGGCCTGTTCAGTGCCTTCCTGCCGGCCACGGCCGCAGCCTGCGCGATCCTCTTCCTCGGCGAGGCGCCGAGTGTGACCCACGCCTTGGGATTTGGTTTGCTCCTGGCCAGTATGCTCCTGGCCACCTGGCCATCGAGGACCGCGCGTTGAGACCCTGGCTGACGCTGACGGTTCCCGAGCTTCTGGCAGCGCCGCCAGAGGACATCGCCGCCCGCCTTGCCTTCGCCCAGGCCGCCCGGCACGCGACACTGGAACTCACCCAGCGGGCCGCCTGGATTGCCACCGCACGGCTTCTCCAGCTTGCCCTGGCCATGCCGGAAGCCTCGGGCTGGAGGGTTATGCTCGAATATGACCTGCTCCGGCTGGAGAAGCGCGCGGATTGCGTGATCCTGACGGACCGCGCCGTGCTGGTGCTTGAGATCAAGGACGGGGCCACGGCCCACACACTGGCGGACCTGAGGCAAGCCGAGGATTACGCGCTGGATCTGCACGATTTCCACGCGGGATGCCGCCATGTCCCGGTGGTTCCCATCCTGGTCGCCACCCGTGGCGCGGCGATCCCTTTCGATCCACCGCTCATCTGGCAGGGCGTTCCGCCCCATCCTTTCCGGGCAAATGGCCGCTCGCTTGCCACGACGCTGCAGGCGATCCACGCTTCCATCGGCGTGCCCGCGACCGCGCTGGACCATGCCGGATGGCTCTCCGCTCCTTATCGCCCCGTGCCTAATGTGCTCGAAGCCGCCGCGATGCTCTTCGACCGGCATCGCAGCGCCGAGATGGTATCCGCCCGGGCCGATGCCGCGAATCTTACCCGCACCACGGAGGCCGTGCGACGCGCCATCGAGGCTGCTCGGACACAAGGCAAGCATCTTGCCGTTTTCGTCACGGGCATTCCTGGCGCGGGCAAGACGCTCTGCGGTCTGAACATCGTCTTCGGCGCCCTGCGCGGCGACGGCGCCGCCTTCCTGACCGGCAACACGCCGCTGGTGGAGGTTCTTCGGGAGAGCCTGGTGCGGCAAGCCGCGCCGGATGGCGGGCGCCCACGCATGCAGGCCCGTGCCCAGGCCGTCACGGCCCTGCAGAATGTCCACCGCTTCCTTGAGCACTACGTGGAGCGCTCTGCCGAGAAGCCGCCCGAACGGGTCATCGTCTTCGACGAGGCGCAGCGGGCCTGGGATCGTGCCCAGGCCACCAAGCCCTCCCAGCGCCGCGGTGCGAGCAAGCTGCGGGACAGCGAGCCGGCCGATACGCTGGAGATCATGGCCCGCCATGCCGACTGGTCGGTCATCGTCGCCCTGATCGGCAACGGCCAGGAGATCAACACGGGCGAGGCCGGGTTGGCCGAATGGGGAAGGGTGGTGGCGCAGAGCCCGGGCTGGCAGGCTGTCGCGCCATCCCGCGCCCTGTCCGCACCCCTGCCGTCCCAGCGCCTGGCGGAAGGACCGCAGCCCTGGCTAGGCATCGACGATGATCTGGACCTGACCATCCCCATGCGCTCCGTGCGGGATCCGCAGGGCGCGCCCTGGGTGGATGCGGTGCTGGCCGGCCATGCCGGCGAGGCCGCCCGGATCGCCCGGGATGCCGGCGGGGTCCCCTATTTCATGACACGAGACCTCGGCGCGATGCGCGCAGCCCTGCGCCATCTTTCACGCGGGATGCGCCGGGCGGGGATCGTCGCCTCCTCCGGTGCGCGCCGGCTGCGCGCGGAAGGGCTTGGCGTGCAGGCTGCCGACATCCCCCACTGGTTCCTGGATCGCTGGCCGGATATCCGCGCCTCCGACGCGCTGGAAACCTATGCCACGGAGTATGATTGCCAGGGCCTGGAGTTGGACCAGGTCGGCCTCGCCTGGGGCGGCGACATGCTGCGTCTCGGTGGCGTCTGGCGCATGCGCAGCCTTTCCGGAAGCCGGTGGAACACGGTCAAGAATGACACGGAGCGCGCCTTCATCCTCAACACCTACAGGGTCCTGCTCACCCGGGCCCGGTATGAAACGGTGATCTGGGTGCCGCCGGGCAGCCCGGCGGCGGATGGTCCCTGGCACGATCCCACCCGCAACGCGGAGGAGATGGACTCGGTGGCTTCCTATCTCACCGCCTGTGGTGTGCGCGCCCTGGAGGTACGTCCGGCCGCCGCAGCCCTGGCCACTCTCCTTTGATCCCATCCGCTCGCAGGATGCCCGACGCGACCATGCTCCGTGCCCTCCTCGCCCTTCTCCTTCTGGCCACCCCTGCCGCCGCCGCAGAGGTGAAGCTGGCCACCTGGAACATCGCCTGGCTCACCACGCGAGCCGCCGGCGACCCGGACCTCCCGCGCGATGTCGCATCCCGCGGGCGGGAGGATCTGCAGCGCCTGCGAGGCTACGCCGCCCGCCTCGCCGCCGATGTGATCGCCCTGCAGGAGGTGGATGGGCCCGAAGCCGCCGCCCTGGTGCTGGATCCGGCCCAGTGGCGCTTCTTCTTCCCGGAGGAGCGGGACATCCAGCGCAGCGCCATCGCCGTGCGCCGGAACCTGCCCGCCCGCCAGAACCCGGACCTGGCGGAACTCGATTTACGCGCCGGCGCCCGCTTCTCGCTCCGGCGCGGGGTGGATGTGACGGTCGGCGAGGGGAGCAGGGCGCTCCGCGTTCTCTCGGTGCATCTCAATGCCGGCTGCCGCGAGCCGGATGACCAGGGCCGCGAATGCGAGAGCCTCACCCGCCAAGCGGAGGTGATCGCCGGCTGGATCGGGGCGCGCCACCGCGCCGGGGAGGCCTTCGCGATCGCGGGCGACTTCAACCGCCGCTTCGACCGCGACCCCGCCATCCTGCCGGCGCTCGAACGCGCCGCTCCTCTGGCCCGCGCCACGGCCGGGCGTTCGAATCCCTGCTGGGGCGGGCGGCCCTTCATCGACCACATCCTGCTGGGGGGCGCGGCGCGCGAATGGCTGGTGCCGAACAGCCTCCGCGTCCTCGTCTATGCCGAGCGCGAGCCGGAATGGCGCGCCCGCCTCTCGGATCACTGCCCGGTCAGCGTGATGCTCGACATCCGCTGAGCCGCTGGCGCGTTGCATCCGCAACCACAGCCCGAGAACCTGCATGTCCGCCCATCCCGATCTTCGCGCCTTCGCAGCCGCCTGTCAGGTCACGGATCGTGCCGCCTTCTCCCTCGCTGGCCGCCGCACGGATGAGGATGGTGGGCTCGGTCTGGGCAAGAAGGCGGGGGAGGAACTCCTGCCTGAGATCGTCGCCCGCATAGCAGCCCAGCAGCAGCGCCTCTATGCGGATGCCCGCTGGTCCGTCCTCTGCCTCCTGCAGGGCATGGATGCCAGCGGGAAGGATGGCACGATCAAGCACGTCTTTTCCGGTGTGAATCCGCAGGGCGTGCATGTGGAATCCTTCTCAGCCCCCAGCACGCTGGAGCGTTCCCACGGCTTCCTCTGGCGCCATAACCTCGCCCTGCCTCGGCGCGGCCGCATCGGCGTGCACAACCGCTCCTGGTATGAGGAGGTGCTGGTGCCCCGCGTGCAGCCCTCCGTGCTGCAGGCCGCGCCGCTCCCGGCCGGGCTCACCGGGCCCCAGATCTGGGCGGAGCGCCTGGAGGACATCGTCGCGCATGAACGCTACCTCGCGCGCCAGGGCATGCTCATCCTGAAATTCTACCTCCATCTCGGGGCGGAGGAGCAGCGCGAGCGCCTGCTGGAGCGTATCGACGACGAGGCCAAGAACTGGAAGTTCCAGGCCGGCGACATCGCCGATCGGGCGCGGCGCGACGCCTATCTCGCCGCTTATGACGAGGCCATCCGCGCCACGGCCTTCCCGCATGCGCCCTGGTACGTCATCCCGGCTGACCGCAAGTGGCTCGCGCGGCTGCTGATCGCCGAGACGATCGCGGGGGCGATGGAGGCGCTCGACCTCCAGTTTCCCCAGCTTGACCCGGGCGCGAGGGATTCCCTTCTGCGCGCCAGGGACGCTCTGGCCTGAGCGCCATCCGGCCCGGCAGCCGCGCCCGGGCGGTGCGCGACCGGGACCGGGCAGCCGCGTTAGGGGAGGGATGATCTCCCGCCGTCTCCTGATCGCGGCCGCCCTGCCGGCGGCCGCCTGCTCCCCTCTGGATATCGCGAACGGGCTGACGCCTGGCGGCGGCATCAGCCTCGCCGAGGGCCTGCCCTACGGGGCCGGCGAAAGGGCACGCTACGATCTCTACACGCCCCCGGGCGCGGCGGCAGAAGCGCCGCTGATCGTGTTCTTCTATGGCGGCGGCTGGCGGTCCGGGGATCGTGGCGACTACGGCTTCGTGGCCCGCTCCCTGGCTTCGCTCGGCGTGCTGGTCGCGGTGCCGGATTACCGGCTTTTCCCCGGAACACGCTGGCCCGGCTTCGTCACGGATGGCGCGGCGGCGGTCCGCGCGATCCGTGCCGGTCCGGGCGCGGGGCGGCCCGTTTTCCTCATGGGGCATTCGGCCGGGGCCTTCATCGCCCTCGCCTTGGCCCTGGACCCGGCATGGCTCGGCGCGGAGCGGCGGGAGTTGTCAGGATCGATCGGCCTCGCCGGGCCCTACGCATTCGGGCCGGAGGATGACCCGAACGGCATCTTCGCGCAGGCCCCGGGCGGGCATGCGCACGCCGCGCCGGAGGACCCGGCTGCGATGCGCGGAGCAGCGCCGCTGCTGCTCCTTCAGGGCGAGGCGGATGAGACGGTGCGCCCGGTGCAGGCGCCACGCCTGGCCGCACTGGCGAGGAATGAGGGTGTGAAGGTGAGCACCCGGCTTTATCCGGGCCTCGGGCATATCGGGATCATCGCCGCAGTGGCGAGGCCCCTGCGCGTCCTTGGACTGGAAGGTGCGCCGGTGCTGGATGATGTGGGCCGTTGGATCCGCGGCCTGCAGGGCTCCGCGACGGTGAGTCAGTCCGTTTCGATGCGCAGAGCCTTCTGATCGGTCCAGCCGATTTCGGGGCGGGCTCCCAGCCTCCCCTTGGGACCCTTGCCGGGGATCACGACGAACGGATCCTCTCCGGGGTGCGCCCGCATCCAGTCATCCAGCGCTTCCAGCGCCGCAAAACTCGTCTCCCCATTCACGGCGTAAGCCATGCCATTCCGGTCGAAGCGCGCAATCGGCTTGCCGGGCACACCCCAGGCACCATCCAGCCGCTCCCAATCCGGATGTGCCTCGCGGCGGGGAAGGACCACGTGATCCAGCAGGCTGCGGAAATCGGGATGCACCGCCATGTGGATCGGGCCATCCCGACCGGCCGCCTCTCCCTCGCCATCCATGCCGAGCATGTCCATGCTGCCGGAGCGGCTTACCATCCGCCTCCGCGCCAGCGTCAGGACTGCAACGAGAAGCAGGAAGGCAAGGATCACCAGCCCCATCGGGCTGAAGATCGATTGAAGACGTCCCATGGCGGCCGCTCACCTCCTACTGTGATCGGCCGCCATGGAGCCCCCGGAGGGGGAAGGGGTCAACCCGCCGCTTCCGGCTCCCGCTCCGCCTCGCCATCGCCATCCGGGCCACCGGAGCCCTCATCGGGCTTGGGCAGGGCCGGCGGCGGCGCCTCGGCGATGTCGAAGGTCAGGGCATCCTCCTTCAGCCCCACCTTCACGGAACCACCCTTCACCAGCCGGCCGAAGAGCAGTTCCTCCGCCAGCGGCTTCTTGATGAATTCCTGGATCACGCGAGCCAGCGGCCGCGCGCCATAGAGGCGGTCGTAACCCTTCTCGGCCAGCCACTCCTTGGCGGCGGAGGACAGCTCGATCGTCACGTTCCGATCCGCGAGCTGGGCCTCCAGCTGCATCACGAACTTCTCGACGACGCTGCCGACAATCTCCGGGGAGAGATTGGCGAAAGGCACCACCGCATCCAGGCGGTTGCGGAACTCCGGCGTGAACATCCGGTTGATCGCCTCGGTATCCTCGCCCACCCGCTGCACCGCGCCGAAGCCGATGGCGGGCTTCGCCATATCCGCCGCGCCCGCATTGGTGGTCATGATGAGGATGACGTTGCGGAAATCGACCGTCTTGCCGTTGTGGTCCGTCAGCTTCCCGTGGTCCATCACCTGCAGCAGGATGTTGTAGAGATCCTGGTGCGCCTTCTCGATCTCATCGAGCAGGAGCACGGCATGCGGGTGCTGGTCGATGCTGTCGGTCAGAAGCCCGCCCTGGTCGAAGCCCACATAGCCCGGAGGCGCGCCGATCAGCCGGCTGATGCTGTGCCGCTCCATGTACTCGGACATGTCGAAGCGGATCAGCTCGATGCCGAGCGTCTTGGCGAGCTGCTTGGCCACCTCCGTCTTGCCGACGCCCGTGGGGCCGGAGAACAGGTAGTTGCCGATCGGCTTCTCCGGATCCCGCAGCCCGGCCCGGGCCAGCTTGATCGCGGCGGAAAGCGCCTCGATCGCCTTGTCCTGGCCGAAGACCATCGACTTCAGGTCGCGCTCCAGGCTCTTGAGCGTCTCCTTGTCGTCGGTGCTGACGGACTTGGGTGGGATCCGCGCGATCTTCGCGACAATGTTCTCCACGTCCTGCAGTGTGACGGTCTTCTTCCGCTTGTTCTCCGGAAGCAGCATCCGGGAGGCGCCGACCTCGTCAATCACGTCGATCGCCTTGTCCGGCAGCTTCCGGTCGTGGATGTACTTGGCCGAGAGCTCCACCGCGGCGCGGATCGCCTCCGGCGTGTACTTCACCTTGTGGTGCTTCTCGTAGTTGGTCTTCAGACCCGTCAGGATCTTCACCGCATCCTCGACGCTCGGCTCGTTCACGTCGATTTTCTGGAAGCGGCGGACCAGTGCGCGGTCCTTCTCGAAGTGCTGCCGGTACTCCTTATAGGTGGTGGAGCCGATGCAGCGCAGCGTGCCCTGGGCGAGCGCCGGCTTCAGCAGGTTCGACGCATCCATCGCACCGCCCGAGGTCGCACCGGCACCAATGACCGTGTGGATCTCGTCGATGAACAGGATCGCGCCGGGCTGCTGCTCCAGCTCGTTCACCACGGCCTTCAGCCGCTCCTCGAAGTCACCGCGATAGCGCGTGCCGGCCAGCAGGCTGCCCATGTCCAGCGCGTAGATGGTGGACTTGAGCAGGACCTCGGGCACGTCCTCCTCGATGATCCGCTTGGCCAGCCCCTCGGCGATGGCGGTCTTGCCCACGCCCGGGTCGCCCACATAGAGCGGGTTGTTCTTGGTCCGGCGGCACAGGATCTGGATCGTGCGCTCGATCTCCTCGGCGCGCCCGATCAGCGGGTCGATCTTGCCCTGGCCAGCCTTCTTGTTGAGGTTGACGCAGTAGTTCGACAGCGCGTCGCCGCCGCGCTTGGCTGCGCCGTCACGGCGCTCCTCGCCGCCGCGGTTCTCGTCCTGGCCCTCGCCATCCTTGCCGGCATTGCCCTGCACGGGGCGTGCCTGGCTGCGGCCCGGGGCCTTGGCGATGCCGTGGGAGATGAAGTTCACCGCATCGAGCCGCGTCATGTCCTGCAGCTGCAGGAAGTAGACCGCATGGCTCTCGCGCTCGCTGAACAGGGCCACCAGCACATTGGCGCCGGTCACCTCGTCGCGCCCGGAGGACTGGACATGGATCGCCGCGCGCTGGACCACACGCTGGAACCCGGCGGTGGGCTTCGGGTCGCCCCCGCGATCGGTCACCAGCCCGGCCAGGTCCTTGTCGAGGAACTCGGCCAGGTCGCGCTTCAGCTTGTCCACATCCACGCCGCAGGCGCGGAGGACGGTCGTCGCATCCGTGTCTTCCGCGAGGCTGAGCAGCAGGTGTTCCAGCGTGGCATATTCATGCCGGCGCTCGCTGGCCAGGCCCAGGGCGCGATGGAGCGTCTGTTCAAGGTTACGGGACAGCATAATCGACGCTCCCCTATCTCAACCGGCCGCCGGGATCTCCCGCGGGGCGTCCCCATGGACGCCAAGCTTGGGGCGGCCGTCACTTAGAAGCCTATATTGTGACCCAACTCCCGAACGCGAATAGAAGGGGTGGGTTACGCGTTGTTTCAGTGTTTCGCCCGGGGCGCCTTACCGGCCGGTTGACCGGGCCGGCGTCCCGAATCAGTCCTTCTCGATCGTGCACTGCAGAGGGTGCTGGTTCTGCCGGGCCAGGTCCATCACCTGGGTTACCTTCGTCTCAGCCACCTCGTAGGTGAACACGCCGCAGACCCCCACCCCGCGCCGGTGGACATGGAGCATGATGCGGGTCGCCTCGTCCCGGTTCTTCTGGAAAAAGCGCTCCAGCACGTGCACCACGAACTCCATCGGGGTGTAGTCGTCGTTGAGCATCAGCACCTTGTACATGGTGGGCTTGCGCGTCCGGGGGCGCGCCTTCACCACCACGCCGGTCGCGGGCCCGCCATTGTCGGTGCCTGCCCCGCCATCACCCGGCGGAACAGCCGGGCGCGAGGGGCCATTCCCCTTGTCGGGGTCCTCGGGGTTATTGCCCGTCATGCCGCCCGGGCGCCTGTCCTGCTCTCTCATCGCCCCGCCATGGTCTCACGGATCATCGGCCTGCCAAGGGGCCGCCGCGTCCGCCGCGCTACAATTGTCGTGGAAGGATATCGGAACGTGCCGCGCGAGGTGAAGTGTCCCGCTGCCTGACGGATATGGGAGACTGGCGCCTGCCTTGCCAGGGGGCGCTTGCCTCAGGGCTGCCATGCCGCGGCGGCCACTACCCCCGGGCTGCCTTCCGTGGCGCAGGCCCGCAACGCCAAAGGCCCCGCCCACCCACCCCGTAGGGCAGGAGGGCAGGGCCCCCGGATCAACGGTCCGGCGGAAAGCTCCGCCAGCCCGGGTCGGATGGCCGGCCTCAGCCGGCCATCCCTGTCTTCAGGCCGCGAGCGGCTTGGCGGCGCGCTCCATGGCGAGGGAGACGCGCTGGGTCACCGGGGTGGCGACCTGCTCGGCCAGGCGGAGGGAGGCCTCCTGCAGCTTCGCGGTCTCGGACATCACCTTGTCCATCGTGCCGCGGGCGTAGTTCGCCTGGATCTCGGCGGCTTCCTTCAGGCTCTTCACGCCGGCCAGGGCGCGGGCGCCCTCAAGGGCATGATCCGTCAGCGACTGGCCGAAGGCGAAGAACTGACGGCTGAGGTCCTGCGTGCCCACCATCCAGGTCTGCGCCACCTGGGCCAGGGTCTCGGCATTGCCGCGGGAGAACTCGGCGAACTCCTGGGCGGCCTTGAAGCTGCCCTCGGCGGCCTTGCTGGCCTGCTCCATGCTGCGCTCCATGGTGGTGCGGAGCTGGGTCGTGCCGGCCTCGGCGAAGCCGGCGGTCTTCGCCGTGGTCGTCTCGGCAGCCTGGCTGATGGTCGAGGTGGCGTTGGTCACGGTGTCGGTCGCGAGGCGGGCAACCTTGGGGCTCTCATTGGCCATGGGGGCATCTCCTGGAGTTTGGTTGGGCATGCCATGATTGGTGCCATGGCTTTGCTGCGGTGCAACATGGTCGTTGTAGCGACTGTCATAAAGCCCGGTCCACAACTTTTTTGCGGCGCAGCATGATTTTCCGCGGTCGGCGTGAAACCCTTTCGTGCGTCGCTGGAAAATCCTGCAATAACCGGATTGTAGGGTTTTATCCTGCAACTTGCGGTGGACAGGCGCGGCCATGCCCCCGTATCGTCCTGCCCGCGTGGCTGGGGGGCCATGCCGCGAAACCGGTTCCGCGGGGGCGGAGCCGGAGCGAAAAGGGGGATGATCATGGCAAATGGTTTGGCGGCCTGGTGCGGCCTGCGTCGGGATGGCGTGCGGTCGATGGCCAGGCGAGCCGGCTGGGCCGTGGCGCTGCTGCCCGCGCTCCTGGCCGCCCAGCCGGCCGCGGCGCAGATCGGCAGCGAGCGCTATGCCTCCTTCGTCATGGATGGCCGCACCGGCCAGGCGCTGGGCGGCGCCAATGCGGACGCACCCCGCTACCCCGCATCCCTGACCAAGATGATGACCCTCTACATGCTGTTCGAGGCGATGCGCGAGGGACGCATCACCATGAACAGCCGCATCTACATCAGCGAGGAGGCGAATAGCCGCATCCCCTCTAAGCTGGGCGTTCCCCCCGGCATGACCATCCCGGTGGAAATCGCGATCTACGCCCTCACCATGAAGTCCGCCAACGACGTGGCGACGGCGGTGGGTGAGGCCCTGGGCGGAAGCGAAGACCGATTCGCCCAGATGATGACCCAGAAGGCGCGCCAGCTGGGCATGACCAACACCACCTTCCGCAACGCCTCCGGCCTGCCGGACTGGGACCAGGTGACCACGGCGCGGGACATGGCCACGCTGGGCCGCCGCCTCTTCCTCGATTTCCCGGAACGCTGGCACTACTTCGGCAATTCCAACATTCGCACCGGCAACTACGCTTTCCGCAACCACAACCGCATGCTCACCGAGTATGAGGGCGTGGATGGGGTGAAGACCGGCTTCATCAACGCTTCCGGCTTCAACAATGTCGTCTCGGCCCAGCGCCAGGGGCAGCGGGTCTTCGTCTCGGTGTTCGGCGGCTCCTCCTGGGTGGAGCGTGACCGCCACGCGGCCCTGCTGCTGGATGACGGCTTCTCGCGCCTCGGCGTCGCGCCGCCCGCACGCGCGCCGGAGACCGGAATGGTCATGGCGCGTGCACCCGCCGTGCTCAGCCGCGCCCGCGCCGCCACCGTGGAAACCGTGGCCGCGCCGCGCCCCGGCATCCGCCAGGTGGCGCTCCGCGTCTCCCGGCCGGTGCTGGCCCGCCCGGACACGGCCGCCCAGGCACGCGGCCGCCGCGCCCCCGCGGCCGTCACCCCGGTGGCCCAGCCGGCGCCGCGTGCCGGCAGCCGCGCCACCGCCGCCCGCACGCGCCGTGTGGTTGAGCAGGGTGATGGCGGACGGGTTGTCCGCGTGGCCGCGCCGCGCCCGGCTGCCTCGAAGCGCGCCGCACCGCCGGCATCCGCGCTGCGGGCAAAGCCGGCGCGCCGCTGAAGGCTGCCGGCGCTTCACGGAAGTTATGGAGGGGACCGGCTCGCCGGTCCCCTTTCTCGTTCAGGCCATCCCGCCGCGGGCGGAAACGGGCCAGAGGCATTCCACCCGGCCGTTCCGCACGCCCACATACCAGTCGTAGCGATCCACCGTCGGGTCGCAATGGCCCGGCACCAGCCGAAGCCTCTCCCCTAGCTTCGGCTGCACGCCCCCCTCGACCACCAGGGAGCCATGCTCGTCCGAGGCGCCCACATAGCGAATGCCCGGACGATCCCAGACCAGGGGAAGACCGGAATCCACCGCCACCGCCTTGTGCCCGGCATCCAGCACCGCCATCCCGTCCCGCGGGGCGGACATGACCTGGGACAGCACGAACAGGCTCTGACGGAAGGCGGGCGGCTCGCCATTGGCGGCGTAATCGGCATCCATGAAGGCGTAAGAGCCCGCCTGGATCTCGGTCCAGAGCCCCGACTCCAGTTCCAGCTCATAGGTGCCGGTGCCCGCGCCGCCCACGATGGGGCAGGGCAGGCCGCGTTGGGTGAGCTGCTCAACGGTCCGCCGCACACCCTCGGCCGCGAAGCCGATGGCTTGGCGCCGTTCCTCCAGGGTCCGCCTGTGCTGGGCATTCCCGTGATAGGCCTGCAGCCCGCCGAAGATCAGGTGCGGGGAGGCGGCGATGCGCTCGGCCAGCGCAACCGCCGCCGGCCCGGGCGGAACGCCGCAGCGCCCCGCGCCGACATCGATCTCCACCAGCACCTCCATCCGCCGCCCGGCCGCCTCGGCCACGGTGGCGATGGTGTCGATCCCCGCCGCGTCATCCGCGCAGACCGCCACCTTGGCGATGCCGGACAGGGCCGCAAGGCGCCGCAGCTTGCGGGCATCCACCACCTGGTTCGAGACAAGGATGTCCGGCACGCCGCCCCAAGCCAGGGCCTCGGCCTCGGCCACCTTCTGCACGCATTGCCCCACCGCGCCGCGCTTCATCTGCTCATGCGCGACAACGGCCGACTTATGCGTCTTCGCATGGGCGCGCAGCTTGGCGCCCGTTCCCGCCAGCCGCGCGGCCATGGCGTCCAGATTGGCCTCGAAGGCGTCGAGGTCGAGAAGGAGGGCGGGGGTGTCCACCTCCTCCTCGCGCATGCCGGGTTCGGCGGGGGGCGGCTGCAGCATGGGTGTACTCCGTGATCGCCGGGATTCTACCGGGCGGCGGGCTGGCCGCCAGGGGCTGTCCGTCAGCGCGCCGCGGCGATCAGCACTTCGGCCGGGACGATGCCCAGGAAGCGCCAGCCAGCATCACCGGGCCGAAACAGCGCCAGGCTTCCTTCCGGGAACTCGGCCTGGGCGAGAGAGCGGCCCAGGATCATCCCGAGCGGAACGATATGCCCCACCATCAACCGGTTGCCGCCGCGAATCCGTTCGCCGAGCAGCGCCGAAATCTCCGCCGCGTCCTGCCGCGCATCGCGGCGCGTGTAGTCATCGGCGATCAGGGCGGGGTGGATCCGCGCCGTGCCGAAGGCCAGCCGGGCGGTGTCCTGTGCGCGGAACACCTCGCTGGTCAGCACCTCGGCCGGGGGCACGCCCAGGCGCCGCATGGCCGCGCCGAGATCCCGGGCCATCGCCTCGCCAGCCGGGCTGAGGTTGCGCTGTCCGCCGCGGTCTCCCAGCCGGCCCGTATCCACCTGGCTCCGGTCGGTCGTCGCGTGGCGCATATAGATGTTCAGCCCGCCCTCGCGCAGCAGCGGCAGGGCCTGTTCGGCCGGAAGCAGGGCAGGCACCTGCGCCTTGGCGGGGGCGGCAGCGAGAAGGAGCAGGAGGGAGCGGCGTCGCATGGCGCCATCCTGGCCTGGCCTGTCCCCGGGGCAAGTCCGAATCAGCGCTGCGCCAGGAAGCCTGGCACGATCCAGGCCCGCGCACGGAGCGGCCCGCGCGCCGTCATCACCCGTACGGGCAGAAGGCGATAGCACGCGCCCTCATACCTCTTCAGCGCCACCATGGCGCGCGGCACGGGGCGGATGAGCATGCCCTCCACGCGGGCACCGGGGCAGGGAAGAAGCGTGGGATAGGGCGTTCCCCGCAGCATCCCGCGCGTGAAGCCCGGCAGGCTGGCCGGCCGCATCCGGCGCGGCAGCCCGGCATCGCCGGACCGGCGCGCGAGGATGCGCCGGTCCAGCAGGGTACCGTAGAGAAAGACCGGGTTCAGTGCCCGGCATTCTCCCCGGAGAAGTCCGGCGCCGCGAGGCCACTGGCTTCCAGCTGGCGTGCGATACCGGCCTTCAGCCGCTCCAGCCCCTCGGCACTCTTCGCCTCGGCGCGGGCCACCAGCACGGCCTGCGTGTTGGAGGCGCGCAGCAGCCACCAGCCATCCTCGGTCAGCACGCGCACGCCGTCCACGTCCTGCACCTTCGCACCCTCGGCGGCCAGGCGGTCCTTGACCTCCTTCACCACCACGAACTTGCGGTCCTCCGCGCAGTCGAAGCGCAGCTCCGGCGTGTTGATGACCTTCGGCATGGCCTCCCGCACCTGGGAGAGCGTTTCGTCCATGCGTGCGATGATGCCCAGCAGGCGCACGGCGGAATAAGGCGCGTCGTCGAAGCCGTACCACTTGTCCGCGAAGAAGATATGGCCGGACATCTCGCCCGCCAGCGGGGCGCCCGTCTCGGCCATCTTGGACTTGATCAGCGAGTGGCCCGTCTTCCACATCAGCGGCGTGCCACCGGCCTTCGCCACCTCGTCGAACAGCACCTGGCTGGCCTTCACATCGGCGATGATCGTGCCGCCCGGCTTGCTCTTCAGCACGTCGCGCGCCAGCACGACGAGAAGCTGGTCGCCGAACAGGATGTTGCCCTCATTGTCCACCACGCCGATGCGGTCCGCATCGCCGTCGAAGGCGATGCCGAGATCGGCGCCCTGGCGGGCCACCTCGGCGATGATCTGCTCAAGGTTCTTGGCCACCGTGGGGTCGGGATGGTGGGCCGGGAAGTTGCCGTCGATCTCGCCATTGATGACGACATGCTCGCCCGGCAGGCGGGCCGCGAGCATCTTCGTGATCTCGGCGCCCGAGCCATTGCCCGGATCCCACACGACCTTCAGCTTGCGGTCGCCGCCGTCATAGTCCTGCATCAGGCGGGCGACGTAATCCTCGGCGATGTCCACCTGGCGCGAGGAGCCCTGGGCCTCCGCCACCACATCGCCCTCGGCCGCCATCTTGCCGAGGTTCTGGATGTCGGCGCCGAAGAAGGGCTTCTTGCCGATCATGGACTTGAAGCCGTTGTAGTCCGGCGGGTTGTGGCTGCCGGTCACCATCACCGCGCCATCCGTGCCGAAGTGATAGGCGGCGAAATAGAGCATCGGCGTCGGCGCGCAGCCGATGCGGATCACCTCCATGCCCGAAGCCATGAGGCCGGCCACCAGCCGCTCCTCCAGCGTCGGCGAGGAGAGGCGGCCGTCATAGCCGACCGCCACCTTCGTCCCGCCCTTGCGCGAGACGATGGTGCCGAAGACCCGCCCGATGGCGAAGGCGTCCTCGCCGGAGAGGGTTTTCCCGACCACGCCGCGGATGTCGTACTCGCGCAGGCTCGTCGGGTCGAAGCGGTGGCTGAAATTCGGCATCACGGGCGTCTCTTTGACTGAATTGGCTCAGGGTCGACCGATGGACTGGTATGCGAAGCCGGCTTCTCGGAAGGCCTCTGGGTCCCAGGCGTTTCGGAGGTCGAGGACGGTGTTGCCCTGCATGGCCGAGCGGAGGCGTTCGGGCGAGAGGGCGCGGAACTCGTTCCACTCGGTCAGCAGCACGAGGGCATCCGCGCCTTCGGCCGCGTCGAGGGCGGTTTCGGCGAACTGGGTGGCAGCCGGCATGAGCTGGCGGGCATGGGCGGGCTGTGGGTCGTAGGCGCGGATGGTTGCCCCGGCCTGGGCGAGGCGGGGCACGACCACGAGGGAGGGGGCGTCGCGCATGTCGTCCGTCTCGGGCTTGAAGGTCAGCCCGAGCACCGCGATCGTCTTGCCCGCCACCGAGCCGCCCATGGCCTGGATGACGCGATCCGCCATGGCTTCCTTGCGCGCCTCA
>NZ_JAGIZB010000021.1 GCF_017813395.1 Pararoseomonas baculiformis
ACCGCGGCGAAGCGGGTCGGCAGGCAGAGCATGGCGGCGTCTCTTGGCGGGGACGCATCCACCCTAGCCGGTCAGCCCGCTCCGCCGCCTCTCCTCAGCTCAAATGGCCAAAGTCGAGCTAAGACACCCGCCACGCGCCCGGCCTGAACGCCGCGTTGAACTACCAGATCGCGGTCAACCCCGCCTACAACGCCGACCGCGGGCCGGTCCACCTTTGAGCGCTTCGCATCCCAAGCACATTCTGACGCCCGGGTCAGATGCCGTCCGGCGTTGGGTCACCGGCCCGGGCTAGCCGGTATCCCAGCCCGCGCACAGTCTGGATGGCGACGTCGCCGGCCTGCGTCGTCAGCCGCTGGCGAAGCCGGTGGATGTAGACCTCAACCGCGTTCGCCTGCACAGCCCGGCCTAGCCCGCCGAGCCGCGCCTCCAGGGTCTCCTTCGCGACCGGACGTGGTGCTGCGCGCAAGAGTGCCTCCAGCAGCGTCCTCTCTCGCGGCGGCGGGTCGAAGGGCTCGCCGCCGATCGTGATGTTTCGGGAGAGGGTGTCATAGCTCAGCGAGCCGAGCGTGATCGCCGGCACCGCCGTGAACCCGCGCCGCCGCGCCGCATTCAGCCGCGCCACCAGCTCGGCCAGTGATACAGGTTTCACCATGTAGTCGTCGGCGCCGAGGTCGAGCCCCTCGCACACCTCCTTCACGCTGCCTCGGGCGGTGAGCACGATGACCGGCGGCGCGCCTGGCCGGTTGCGGATGCGGCGGATCAGCTCCAGCCCATCCCCGTCCGGCAGCCCACGGTCGAGCACCACCACGTCGTACTCACCCACCAGCAGCGCGCCCTCGGCCTCCTCCAACGAGAAGACCCCATGCGCCTCCCACTCGGCGCGCCGCAGCCCCTCGGCCAGCAGCGCCGACAGGCGTTCGTTGTCCTCGACCAGCAGCACCCGCATGCGCCCGTCCCTGCCCTGCGACGCCGGCCGCCCTTGGGGAATACCTAGGGAGGCGCGTAGGATGGGAAATGCCAGCCGTCGCGCCAGGGCGCCAGAGCCCAAGCCTAATCCGCCAGCTCGCGCTGATCCATGCCGGTATCGGCCTGGTCGCGCTGTTCATCGGCGCCTTCGTGCTGCACCAGACACTCAGCCGGGTGGTCTGGCTGCAGCATCAGCGCGCCATTCTTGCCGCCGGCGCGGAGGTGATCCAGCGACTCGGGCGCGAGGGTCCGCCTGGGCTCGCGCGCCCCTTCTCCCCGGAAACCGCGCGCCGCTTCGACAGCGCCACCGGCTCCATGCGCTACGCCCTGCTCGCCTCCGACGGAAGGCTGATCGCCACCTCCTCAGGCGCCGAACCCGGCCTGCCGCGCTTGAAGGAAGGCACGCCCCTCGCCTCCTTCCAGACCGGGCAGGATGGCAGCTTGCTCTGGGGCGTCACCCAGGATGTGCAGACGCCGCAGGGGCGGCTGTGGCTGCAGATCGCGCAAGATATGAGCCGGTCCTACGTCGTCCTCGATGAGGTGCCGATCGCCGCGCTCGGACCCACCATTTTGGTGCTTGCGGTCGGCGCGCTGCTCCTGTTTGGGGCCAATGCCGGGCTGCTGCTGCTGATGTTGCGTCCGCTGCGCCGCGCGGCACAGCAGGCCGGGGCGATCGGCCAGGGCGGCGCGGCGCGACTTGAGCTCGATTCGATGCCCGTGGAGGTGCGGCCGCTGATCACGGCGGTGAATGGCGGGCTAGACCGGCTGGATGACGCGCTCGCCTGGCAGCGCGGCTTCTCCGAGGAGGTGGCCCATGAGCTGCGCACGCCGTTGGCGATCATACAAGCGGAGCTGGACCTGCTCGATCCAGGACCCGCCCGGGACAGGCTGCGGCGCGATGTCGAGGAACTATCGCGTCTCGTCGGCGACCTGCTGGAGGCGGCAGAAGCGGCGAGCGACGTGCCCGTGGGCAATGACAGCTTCGACCTCGCCGCGCTGGTCGCGGAGGCGGTGCCGCGTCTCGCCTCGCTCGCCCGCGAGGGGCGCAGCGTGATCGGCCCAGGACGCGACGGCCCGCTGCCGGTACGTGGCGACCGAGACTCCATCGGCCGCGTGCTGCGAAACCTCGTCGAGAATGCGCTGGCTATTTCGCCGCCCGGCACCGCGGTGGAGATCGGGCTCGATGAACGCCGCCCGGCCGCCGAGGCGGTGCTGGCGGTAAGCGACCGCGGTCCCGGCGTGCCGATCGCCGAACGTTCGCTGGTGTTCCGGCGGCGCTGGCGGGCAGGCGACACCCACCGGCGCGGCCTTGGCCTCGGGCTGAGCATCGTGGAACGAATCGCGCGCGCCCATGGCGGCCGCGTGCAGGTGGGGGACAATCCCGGCGGCGGGGCGGTCTTCACGGTGACCCTCCCGCTCGCGCCCGAGACTGCCGCCGCCAACGCGGCACCCGAGTAGCCCGCTCAGAGCCGCGGGGCGATCCCGGCTACGCCGCTCGCCTGCTCGAGCTGCGCAAGGGAGAGCAGAAGCTGTGCCCGCGCCGCATTGGCCGAGACTCGCGTGGCGTTCAGCGTGCGCAACGCGTCCAGCACGTCGAGCAAGGTGCGACCGCCGGCGCGATAGGCCGCCTCGGTCGAACTATAGGCCTCTTCCGCGCGGCGCAGCACTTGGCCGGCGGTAAGGTCCACCAGCGCGCGCGCCTGGCGGTATCCGGCCCAGGCCGTGGCAAGATCGGCCTGCGCCGCCGCCAGCGCGCTGCTCGCCTGCGCAGCCGCCTGGCCTTGCTGGGCCACCGCAACGGCGACATTCGCCTCGGTGATACGGGCGGTGAAGATCGGCAACGTGGCGCCGAGGCCGAGCGAGGTGATGCCCCGCGCGCCTCCGGACAGGTCCGTGGCGATCTCGGACCGCGTGACACCCCCATTCAGTGTCACGTCGCGCGTGCGCGCGGCCTCGGAAAGGCGGGTGTTCGCCGCCGCTGCCCCGACGCCGCGGCTGGCGGCGAGCACGTCCGGCCGGTTCGGCAGCGCCTCCGCCAACGCCTCGCGTGCCGGTGGCGCGGCGGGTGCGACATCCAGCCGGCCCCGCAGTTCCAGCGGGACCGGAGCGAGCAGCGCGGCCATCGGATCGCCCGCCGGGGCCCGACGCTCGGCCACGCGCGTCGCGTCGGCACCAAGCAGGGCGGCGACCTGGGCGGAGGCGGCCGCATAGGACTGCGCCGCCGCGGCAAGCTCCTGCGCGAAGGGCAGCCGGCTCGCCTGGAATCGAAGCAGATCAACCTCCGGCACCTGCCCTTCGCGCACCTGCCGGCGGAGCAGCGCCTCGGTCCGGTCGAGCGCCGTGCGGTTGGCAAGCGCCACATCGAGATCGGCGCGGGCCTGCAGCCCGTTCAGGAAAGCTTGGCGCAGCGAGTAGATCTGGCCGCGAAGCGCGTCCAGCAGCTGCGCCTCGGCCACTGTCACCTGTGCTTCGGCAAGGCGGGTGCGCAGCTCCCGCTTGCCGCCACGTTCGACCAACACCGAGAGCGTGATGGAGGCGTTCTGCACCGGGGAGTAGCCGCGCGCGCCCTGTACGTTGCGGAATCGCTGCCCCTCGGCGATCTGGCCGACGGTCTGGCTGTAACCCAGCTCAGGCGCGGGGCGCGTATCGGCCACGAGGAGCTGCGCGCGAGCAATGTCCACCCCGCGCCGGGCGGCGAGCAGGGAAAGGTTGCGCTCGACCATCAGCGCCTCGGCCTCGGCGAGCGTCAGAGCATTCGCCGGTAGTGGCTGGGTCGTGGCGAGGCGGGGCGGCTCCGGGCGCGGCTGAGCGGCGGCACCGCCGGCCGCGAGGAGCAGGGCGCCCAGCAGCAGCGGGCGGATCGTATGTGTCATGGTCAGATTACCGTGCGGGCGAGTGGGTGTCATTCGGCCGGCTGCGCCACCCGGGCGCCCGCCTCGTTCTCGGCGCGTGCGTCGCGGCGGTTGAAAAGGTCCACCGCGGCCGGCAGCACCACGAGGATGAAGAGCGGAACCAGGCCGATCCCACCCACCACCACGATGGCGAGCGGTTTGGTCACGTCGGCACCAATGCCGGTCGCAAGTGCCATCGGCAGCAAACCGCAGAAGGAGGCAAAGCAGGTCATCATCACGGGACGCAGCCGGTCCGAGCCGGACTGCACCAGCGCCGGCGTCCAATCCATCCCCTCGTGGTCGCGCAGGTGTTGAAAGTGTGAGAGGAAGATGATCGCCTCCATCACTGTGATGCCGAGCAGGGCGAGGAAGCCGATCGCTGCCGGCACCGAGAAGTTCAGCCCGGCCAGAACCAATGCCAGCACTCCTCCCGAGATGGAGAGCGGCAGCATGGCGAGTACCAGCGCCGTATCGCGGATGCGGCCGAAAGCGACGTAGAGCAGCACGGCGATGATCGCGAGCGCGATCGGGACCACCACCGTCAGCCGCGCGACGGCGAGCTGGAGGTTTCGAAATTCACCCACCCATTCGAGCCGGTAGCCGGTCGGCAAGGACAAGTTGCGGGCGACACGCTCCTGCGCCTCCGTCACCGCGCTGGCCGGGTCGCGTCCGCGCACCGAGAAGCGCACGGGCACGTAGCGCGCCGAGTTCTCGCGGTAGATATAGGAAGGGCCGGAGACCAGCTCGATCCGCGCCACGTCAGAGAGCGTCGCGGCGTTGCCGACCGGGATACGGCCGATCGCCTCAAGCCCGTCGCGATAGCGCCCGGCCAGGCGGACCATGATCGGGAAGTTGCGGTCGCCGCCGGGCTCGAAAACGCGCCCTGCCTCCTGCCCGCCAACCGCGGCGGCCAGGGCAGTGTTGATGTCGGAGACGGTGAGGCCCTGCCGCGCCGCACGGCTACGATCGACGGTGATCGAGAGCGTCTGCTGCCCGACCGAGAGCAGCACGCCGAGATCGGCGATCCCCTGCACCTGCGAAAGCTCTCGCCGCACGGCGTCCGCGAGGCGCGATGCAACTTCCGGGTCGGGACCGATCACCTTGACGGCGTTAGCGCCCTTCACGCCCGATGCCGCCTCCTGCACGTTGTCGGAGATGGTCTGGGAAAAGGAGAATTCGACGCCTGTGAACTCCAACGCCAGCCGCCGGTTCACCGCCGCCACCAGCCCGTCACGGTCATGCGCCGTGATCCAGCGATCCTGGGGGATAAGGGGCACGAAAAATTCGGCATTGAAGAAGCCGGCGCTATCGGTGCCATCGTCCGGCCGTCCCTGCTGAGAGGTGACGGTGATCACCTCCGGGAACTCCATCAGCGCGCGGCGGATGCGGTTGGCAACGGGGTTCCCGTCCTCGAGTGAAATTGTGCTTGGCATCGTCGCCCGGAGCCAGATGGAGCCCTCCTCGAGGGTAGGGAGGAATTCGGCGCCGAGACGTGACAGCAGCCCCATCGAGCCGGCGACCATCGCGGCGGCGAGCGCCAGGGTCGCAACGCGCCTGCGCATGCCGGCTGCGAAAGTCGCGTCGAAGCCGCGCCGGATCACACGCATCACCGCCGTGTCGCGCTCCTCCGTATCCGGCCGGAACAGCGTGGCCGAGAGGGCGGGCGTGATGGTGAAGGTGGCGATCAGCGCGCCCGCGATGGCGTAGGCGTAGGTTTTCGCCATCGGGCCGAAGATGCGGCCCTCGATCCCGCCCATGGTGAATAGGGGCAGGAACGCTGCGATGATGATAAGCGCCGAGAAGAAGATTGCCGGCCCGACCTCGCCGGCAGCGCGCAGCACGGTCTTGGCGACCGGGTGCGGTCCGCCGGGCGCGCGGCGGGCCAGCGACAGGTGGCGGAAGATGTTCTCCACCATGATCACTGTCGCATCCACCAGCAGCCCGAAGTCAAGCGCGCCGACTGACAGCAGGTTTGCGCTCTCTCCTCGCGTCAGCATCAGGATGACAGCAAAGAAAAAGGCGAAAGGGATGGTCGCCGCGATGACGAGCGCGCCCCGGAAGTCGCCGAGGAACATCCACTGGATAACGAGGATGAGGATCACGCCCTCGATGATGTTCTTCACCACCTTCTTTGTCGTGGTGGAAACGAGATCCTCGCGGTCGTAGAGCGGGACGATGCGCACGCCGGGCGGCAGCACCCCGCCGGCATTGATCTCCGCCACGGCTTCCTGCACCCCGCGGATGGTCGGCAGCGTCTGCTCGCCGCGACGCATCAGCACGGTGCCGAGTACCACATCGTCGTCCAGCTCATGGCCCGCAACGCCTAGCCGCGGCAGCGCACCTGTGCTGACTGTCGCCACATCTGAAAGCAGCACGGGTACGCCGGCCTGACTGCCGAGCACGACGTTGCGGAGCTCATCGGCGCTGCGGAGCAGGCCAATTCCCTGCACTACCAGCGACTGTGCGCCGAGGTTCATCGTGCCCGCGCCAACATTGACGGACGCCTTGCGGATCGCCTCCACCACCTCCGGCAGGTTCAGCCCGAGGGCTCGCAGCCGCCCGAGGTCCACTTCCGCCGCATAGGTCTTGGACAGGCCACCGAAGGTGGTCACGTCTATCACGCCGGGCACGCGCTTGAAGCGGCGGTCAAGCACCCATTCCTGCAGCGTTTTCAGATCCTCGAGTGGGTAGCCCGGCGGGCCGACGAGCCGGTAGCGCATGATCTCGCCGATCGGCGAGGCGGGCGAAATCCCCGGTTGAGCGCCGTCCGGCAGGCCGGAGAGCTGCCCCAGCCGGTTCAGCACCTGCTGCACTGCCTCGTCGTAGGTGTAGCTGAAGTTGAACTGCACCCGCACGTCGGAAAGGCCGAACAGCGAGGTGGAGCGGACGGTGGTGAGATTCGGCAGACCCGACATCGCCACCTCGATCGGGATGGTGATGGTGCGCTCGATCTCCTCGGCGTTCTGGCCAGGATTTTGCGTGACGATAACAACGGTGGGTGGCACCGGGTCCGGATAGGCCTCGATGTTCAGCTTGAGGAAACCGGCGGCACCGACCACCAGGAAAACGGCGAAAAGCAGCAGCACGAGGGGGCGGCGCTCGAGCGCGATGGCGACGATCTGACGCATGAGCGCCTCCCGGATCTGGTCGAGCCGGGCAATAGGCCGGGCCGCGGCCGCCGCGGAAGCGTCAAGTATGGGCGTAAGCGGCCCGTAAGCGGGGCCGTTCAAAAGGCATCAGCGCCGCGATCACCGCGTAGATCCGCCAGGAAAGGTGTTCCCCACCATGCACGTGAACCCGCCTGCCGAAACCGTCCCGGCCGGCCCGCAGCCGATGACCGAGGTCGCGGCGCCCGCCGCGCCGCCGCGAGCCAAAGGGAGGCGCCATCGGAGCATGCTGATGTACACGGCCGCTGCTTTCGCCGTCGTCGCTGCCGGGATTGGCTGGCATCTGGCGGAGGCGCCGCACGTGGCGGTGGTCAACCCTGCCGCCGCTGCCTCCGCGGGCGGGCGCCTGCCCGACGGCAGCTTCCGGATTTCCCCTGCCGAGGCGCGTTTGCTGAAGATCGCGGCCGCCAGCACCCGCGATTTCCAGCCAGAGCGCGTGGCCGAGGGCCGCATCTCCTACAACGAGGACCGCGCGACGCCGGTCTATCCGCCCTATACCGGCCGGGTGGTCCGGGTGGTGGCCCAGGCAGGCCAGACAGTGCGCGCCGGCGACGTGCTGTTCGAGGTGGAAACCACAGATCTAACCCAGGCGGCCAATGAATTGCTCGCTTCCGGTGATGCGCTGGCAAAGGCGCGCATCCAGGTGGACCTGATGCGGCGGAACGAAGCGCGGCAGCGGGACCTTTTCACTGCGCGCGCCGCCGCCCGCCGCGACCTTGAACAGGCGCAGGCTGACCTCGCCAATGCGCTGTCGGACCAGCGGACGGCGGAGGCAGCCCAGGCCGCCGCGCGCGACCGGCTGCGCGTGCTCGGCCGCGACGCCCAGGCGATCGCCGAGATCGAGCGGACGCGCCGGGTCAATGCCGTCGTCCCGATCACCGCCCCTCTGTCCGGCGCAGTCGTGCAACGGCGTGTCGGCCCCGGGCAGTGGCTGAACGCCGGCGGCGCCGAGCCCGTCTTCACCATCGCCGACCTGTCCGAGATGTGGCTCGTCGCCGCTGTCCGTGAAATCGATGCTCCGATGGTGAGGCTGGGACAGGAGGTGCAGATCTGGCTGGATGCACTGCCCGGGCGCGTCTTCCCGGCCCGCATCGAGCACGTGGCCGCTGCACTCGACTCCTCCACGCGGCGGCTGCCGGTACGCGCGGCCGTGCACGACCCCGAAGGCGTGCTGAAGCCCGAGATGTTTGCGAGCTTCCGAATTACTGTCGGCGACGCCGCGAGCTCGACCTCCGTGCCCGCCTCCGCTGTTATCTACCGCGGCGGCGAGGCCGCCGTATGGGAGGCGCTGGATGATACGCGCTTCATCCTTCGTCCCGTGCGAACGGGTCTGCGCGCGGGAGGCGAGGTCCAGCTGCTGTCCGGCCTCGCTACGGGTGCCCGCGTGGTGGTTGGTGGTGCGCTCTTCATCGACCGGGCCGCCACCGCGGACTGACCACGAGACAGTGTAGCAAGGCTGGTTGTGGATCGAAGCAAAGTTCCCGTCGCGGCCAGCCCGTCGAGGCGCGGGCTTCATGCCCGCGAACGGGTTCTCCGCAAGGTAGCCGTTCTTCACCCCCCAGGCGTAAGTCGCCGAAAGCAGACTCATGCTCTTCGCGACGGTCACGGCGGACACGCGCCTTCGCCGAACCGGCGTGCCGCACGACAATCTCAGGTAAGGGCAGAGCCGCCTCGGCGCGGCTTAGGACCGCCGGTTTGGCGAGCATCGCGGTCTTGAACCGCCCGACCGCGAGCTTACCGATGCTGCGCACCGGTCAGCCCAGCCCGTGCACCTCATCGGAGCGCCGTGCCGCGGCAGCGAGCTCGTCCGCGCTCTTTCCGGCGAGATCCCTCTCCGCCCTGTAGAGCTCGACCATCTGCGACAGCGTCACGCCCGGCTGCGGCTCGGGCTGCTCGCCGCCCGTCGCGGCCGGATGTGCTCCTGCCACCTCGCCGGCTGGCGGCAGGAGTGGCGCGAGAGGTGGCGCTTCTGGAGGCGCGAGGATCGGCCATGCCTTCAGGAGCTGGGCGAGGGATCGGTCCTGTATCTCGGCGTAGGCGCGGAGCACTGCACCGGCCATGTAGGCTGGCCCCACCTCGTTGGGGATGGGGATGTCAGCCTTGGCAAGCCATTGGAGGCAAGTCGGCCTGACCATGTCCCAGTTGCGCTCGCGCCGGTGGGTGCGCCACATCGTGGCGGCTGCTTCAAGAAAGCGTCGCAGCTTCTCCGCCGCGGCAATCGAGTGTAGCGCACCCTCCGCGTATGCCCTCGCGTCCCGCTCTTCTGCCCAGGCAATGTAGGCGTCCGCGATCCGCTCCGCGTCGGCTCTGGTGAAGGGCGTCCCGCGTCCCGCAATCGATGACGGCCGGGAAGTGAGAGGCGAGCCATCCGGGGCAACCGCACCCCCGGGGTTCCTGGCAGCCTCGAGCACCGCCACAGCCCTGGTAGCAGCGCCTGAAAGGCGCACCTTCGCTTCCGTCGGGAGGTTGGTGCGGAGTGACTCCGCGATTTCGCGCCGTCCAAGGGCGGCGCGCAAGTCCGGCGGTACGGCACGGTGGAACTAGTAGATCCCCGTTCGCGGATGTCGATGAAGGTACGTCACGAGCGGCATCCGATGTAGCACCCCTTTGTAGCAGCGGGCGCACTGGAAGCCTCTGATTTATCGTGTTTGCTGGTGCCTCAACCACTTGGGGAGCGGCTGGCGTCCCGTACGGGATTCGAACCCGTGTTGCAGCCTTGAAAGGGCCGCGTCCTAGGCCTCTAGACGAACGGGACGAGCCTAGCCGCGCCGGAAGCACGGCGCGGTGGGGTGACTACAACGGACCGGGGCTCGCGTCCAGCACCCTCAAAGCGCCAGCGGCGCTTCCGGAGGCGTAAGCGGCGTTCGCGGGGAAGGCAGGGCTTCGCTGGCGGTGGGTGAGGCAGGCGGGAGAGTGCTTCGAACCGGGCTCTCGCCATGGGGCAGCGGCGTACCTTGCGGCGCCGTGCCACTGGAGACGGGCGGAGAGACAGCGGAGGGAGGAAGCTCGGCCCGAACGGGTGCTTCGACCGAGGCAGGCGCCTGGCCAGCAGCAAGGGGAGCCGCGCCAGGAACCGTATAGTCCCGGACGATCCGAGCCTGAGGCCCGGCGATGACGAGCACGCGCTCTCCAACGGGCAGCGGCGGTATGTCGCGCTGGGTCACGTTCACCAGCTCGCCGTTGATCTTCCGAACGATATACTCTGTGCCGCGATTATCATTGACGACCCGCTCAGTAGCCGAGCCGAAGAGCCCGCCGATCAGGCCACCGCCCACCCCGGCCAGTGCGGAGGTGAGCCCGCTGCCCGGCGTCGCCGCGCCGATGATCCCGCCGGCGGCCGCGCCCGTGGCCGCGCCGGCGTTTCCATCAGCGGCAATGGCCACATCCCGCGCGCCGATAATGACCCCCTGCTGCACAGGATTCGCCTGCTGCACGGCCCGGGTGGAATAGGTATCCGGCGAATAGTTACCGGTGCAGCCCGCCAGGAGGAGCATGGGCACGAGGAAATAGCTGGGCGGCATAGCAACTCCACGAGGTCCGGCGATCCGGCGGAGCCCCTAGGGCCCCGGGCCGCGAGGTAGGACGCCAGCTGGGCTGGGACAACCCGTTCACTGTTCAGGCCGGTGCCGCATCCTGCACATGAAGACTGGTGGAGACCTCGCCATTCCAGCTCTCGGCACGGAGGGTGCCGCAAAGATGCAGCGGGCGCCCACGCGCGTTGAGCAGGAGTTCGGCAAGCGGCCCCTCCTTGGCGCGGAAGCAGATCGCCTTCAGCCGCCCTCCCCCCTCGCCTTCCAGGAACAGCCGGATGGTGGCGCCCTCCTTTCCCACGCGGTCCGCGCGGACCACCCGTGCGTGCCGGATCGCGAAGAGCGGCTCCTCGTTGCCGGTGCCGAATGGCGCAAGCCTGCCGATCTGCGCGGCCAATAGGTTGTTGGCGGCGGCGACCGAAAGCGTGCCCTCCACCACCAGGGCCGCCGCGTCGGGCAAGGTCGTGGCCTCCGCGAGCCGCTCGTTCAGAAAGGCATGCACGGCTTCCTGCCGCTCCGCGCGGAAGCTGAAGCCCGCCGCCATGGCGTGCCCGCCGCCGGTTTCCAGCAGCCCGGCCTGGCGGGCCGCGATGATGGCGGCCCCCAGATCCAACCCCGGCACGGAACGGCCGGAGCCCTTGGCCAACCCATCCGCGACGCCGGCCACGAGGGCGGGGCGGTTGAACCGCTCCTTCACCCGGCCGGCAACGATGCCGACCACACCCGGATGCCATCCCTCTCCGCAGATCAGCAACACCGGATGCCCAGCCGCCATGCCCCGCTCGGCCATGCTGAGGGCGGTGCCCATCACCTCGGCCTCCACCTCCTGGCGGCGGCGGTTGGTAATGTCCAGCCGCTCGGCCATGGCGCGGGCCTCGAGCGGGTCATCCTCCAGCAGGAGCCGCAGGGCCAGGTTACTCTCCCCGATCCGGCCGGAGGCGTTGATGCGCGGCCCCAGGCCGAAGCCGAGGGAATGGGCGCTCGGCGCGTCCTTCACCCCTGCCACCTCCAGCAGGGCCGCGATTCCGGGGCGCCCGCGCCGGGCCATCACACGGAGACCCTGTGAGACAAGGGCGCGGTTGAGCCCGGTCAGCGGCATCACGTCGCAGACCGTGGCGGTCGCCACTAGGTCCAGCAGCTCCAGCAAAGGTGGCTCCGCCCGGTCCGAGAAGAAGCCGGATTTGCGGAGGGTCCGATGCAGCGCCACGGCGGCCATGAAGCACACCGCCGCCGCGCAGAGCCCGCGAAGGCCAGAATCGCAGTCCAGCCGGTTCGGATTCACCGTGGCGAGAATGGCAGGCGGCGGGCCCTCGGCCTTGTGGTGGTCCAGCACCACCACATCCGCCCTGCCCCGCGCCGCATCGAGCGCCTGATGCGCCGAGATTCCGCAATCCACGCAGACGATCAGCCCCGCCCCTGCATCGCAGAGCGCGGCGATGGCCGGCGCGTTCGGGCCATAGCCCTCCTTGATGCGGTCGGGCACGTAATGGGTGGCGGGCACGCCGAGATCGCGCAACACACGCAGCATCAGCGCACCGGCGCAGGCACCATCGGCATCGTAGTCGGCGAAGACCGCCACGCGCTCGCCCGAGCGCACGGCCTGGGCCAGGCGCGCGGCCGCGAGGTCCATGTCACGCATGCAGGAAGGGTCGGGCATCAGCGCCCGCAGCCGGGGCTCCAGGAAATCGGCCGCTGCCTCCACGCCGACGCCGCGCGCGGCCAGGAGCCGCCCCACCAGCTCCGGCACCTCCAGCCGCTGCGCGATGGCCAGGCCCGTTCGCGCATCCGCCGCGCGCCAGACCCAGCGCCGGGCCGTGACGCTCCTCTCCACGCCGAGGACCGCCCCGGACGGTGCCTCGGCTTCCAGAAGTCCCGCCTCAGCCAATGAGTAGGTTCGGCTTGATGGTGAAGTTGTGGTGCCCCTCGACATAGCGGACGGTACCGGTTTTGCTGCGCATGACGATGGAGTGGGTGATGGCGCCGGTAACGGTGCGACGCACGCCACGCAGCATGGCGCCCGTGGTCACGCCCGTGGCGGAGAACATCACGTCGCCCTTCGCCATGTCCATCACGTTGAAGATGCGGTCCGGGTCGGAGATGCCCATGGAACGGGCGCGCTCGCGCTGGCCCTCATCTTCATAGATCAGGCGGCCCTGCATCTGCCCCCCGATGCAGCGCAGCGCCGCGGCCGCCAGCACGCCCTCGGGCGCGCCACCCCAGCCGAGATACATGTCCACCCCCGCCTCGGGCTGCGAGCATGCGACCACGCCCGCCACGTCACCATCGGGGATCAGCATGATGCGCGCCCCGGCCTCACGACAGGCGCGGATGATGTCCTTGTGGCGGTCGCGGTCCAGTGTGCAGACGACCAGGTCCTCTATCGCAACCTTCCGGGCCTGGGCCAGGTTCTTCAGGTTCTCCTTCGGACTGGCATCAAGATGCACGACGCCCTCGGGCAGGCCGGGGCCGACCGCGATTTTGTCCATGTAGATATCGGGCGCGTGGAGGAAGCCGCCCTTCTCTGCCACCGCCACGGTTGCAATCGCGTTCGGCATGCCGCGCGCGGTAATGGAGGTGCCCTCCAGCGGGTCCACGGCAATGTCCACCTCGGGACCGCCGGCGCCGACCTTCTCGCCGATATAGAGCATCGGCGCCTCGTCCATCTCACCCTCGCCGATCACGACGGTGCCGTTGATGGCCACGCTGTCGAAGGCGCGGCGCATGGCATCCACCGCCGCGCCGTCTGCGCTGTTCTTGTCGCCCCGGCCGATCCAGCGGGAGGAGGCGAGCGCGGCGGCTTCCGTCACGCGAACCAGTTCCAGCGCCAGGTTGCGGTCGCTCTGCAGCGGCGCGTCAAGGTTGATGGAGGCGGTCTGGCTCATGGGTTTTCGATCCGAATGAGGGCGGGGGGTTCGAGCACGGCATCGAGCGCCGCGATGCGCGCGATGGCCTCGCGCATGGCGGTCTCGTTGGCGTCATGGGTGGTCAGCACCACGGGCACGGCCTCGCCCGGCGCGCGGCCACGCTGGATCATGGATTCCAGGCTGATCCCCACATCGCGCAGGGCACCGGTCACGTCGGCGATCACGCCCGGCCGGTCCACCACCATCAGGCGCAGGTAATAGGCGCCCGAATGCCGCTCCATCCCAACCGATGCCAGGGCGGAGAAGGATTCGGCGCCCCATACCGGCGTATGGCGGCCGCGGGCGATGTCCACGAGATCCGACACGACCGCGGAGGCCGTGGGCCCGGCACCCGCGCCGCGCCCGACCAGCACCACGCGGCCGACATGGTCGCCTTCGGCCACCACGGCGTTGAACACGCCATCCACCGTGGCAACAGGATGGGAAGCCGGAACCATGCAGGGATGCACCCGCGTCTCCACCCCCGCATCGGAGCAGGAGGCGATGCCGAGGAGCTTGATGCGGTAGCCCAACTCCTCCGCGAGCTTGATGTCCAGCGCGGAAACCCCGCGGATGCCCTCCACATGCACGGCGCCGAAATCCACCGGGCGCCCGAAGGCGAGCGCGGCCAGAATGGCCAGCTTATGGGCAGCGTCGATTCCGTCCACGTCGAAGGTGGGGTCGGCCTCGGCGTAGCCGAGCTTCTGTGCCTCGGTCAGCGCCTCGGCGAATTCCCGCCCGCGCTCGCGCATCTGGGTCAGGATGTAGTTGCAGGTGCCGTTGAGGATGCCGGTGACGCGCGTGATTCTGTTGCCCGCCAGGCCCTCGCGGATAGCCTTGATGGCCGGGATGCCGCCGGCCACCGCTGCCTCGAAGGCGAGCGGGACGCTGGCCTTCGAGGCAAGCTCGGCGAGCTCCGCCCCATGGATGGCCAGCAGCGCCTTGTTGGCGGTGACGACCGGCTTCCCTGCGGCAAGCGCCGCCTGGATCAGCGCGCGCGCCGGTCCCTCGCTGCCGCCGATGGTTTCGACGATGACGTCCACCGCCGGATCATTCGCCAGGGCAACGGGATCATCGTACCAACGTAGCCCGTCCAGGCTGATTCCCCGATCGCGCGAACGGTCGCGCGAGGACACGGCGGTGACGGCGATCCGGCGCCCGGCGCGCGCCGCCACGATATCCGCGTTCTGCCGGAGCAGGCCAAGAACACCCGCCCCAACCGTGCCGAGGCCGGCGACGGCAACCGCGAGAGGACGTGTCATGCGCGAAGGGGTTCCTCTTTCACGGTCTCGTCAATGGCAGGGGCGGCGTTGTCGCCCTGCAGGAAGGTCTTGATGCCACGCAAGGCCTGGCGGATGCGGTGATTGTTCTCGACCAGGGCGATGCGGACATGGTCGTCGCCATGCTCGCCGAAGCCCACGCCCGGCGCGACCGCGACCTTGGCACGGGCGAGCAGCAGCTTCGAGAATTCCACGCTGCCCAGGTGCCGGAAGCGCTCCGGGATGGGCGCCCACATGAACATCGAAGCCTCGGGCGAGGGCACCTCCCAGCCGGCGGCGTGCAGCCCCTTCACCAGGAGGTCCCGCCGCTCCCTGTAGAGGACGCGCATCTCCTCGATGCAATCCTGCGGCCCGTTCAGCGCGGCGGTGGCCGCGACCTGGATCGGGGTGAAGGCACCGTAGTCCAGATAGGACTTCACGCGGGTCAGCGCGGCGATCAGCCGCGGATTGCCTGCCGCGAAGCCCATCCGCCAGCCCGGCATGTTGTAGGTCTTGGACATGGAGGTGAACTCAACCGCCACATCCTTGGCGCCCTCCACCTCCAGCACCGAAGGTGGCGGGGTGGCGCCGTAATAAAGCTCGGCATAGGCGAGGTCGGAGAGGATGAAGAGCTCGTGGCGCCGGCAGAAGGACACCAGCTCCCGGTAGAACTCGATGCCCGCCACCAGCGCGGTGGGGTTCGACGGGAAGTTGACGATCACCGCCGTCGGCTTGGGCACGGAATGGCGAACCGCGCGGTCGATCGCGCGCAGCATCTCGTCATCCGGCGTGTAGGGGATGGAGCGCACGCTCGCACCCGCGATCAGGAAGCCGAACTGATGGATGGGATAGGAGGGATTCGGCACCAGGATGGTATCGCCCGGTGAGGCGATGGCCTGGGCCAGGTTCGCCAGCCCTTCCTTGGAGCCGAGGGTGGCGATCACCTCCGTCTCCGGATCCAGCTTCACGCCGAACCGGCGGGCATAATAGGCCGCATGGGCGCGGCGCAGCCCGGGAATGCCCTTCGACGACGAGTAGCGATGGGTCCGCGGGTCCTGCACGGCCTCGACAAGCTTCGCCACGATATGGGGCGGCGTGGGGCTGTCGGGATTGCCCATTCCGAGATCGACCACGTCCTCCGCGGCTGCGCGCGCCTTTGCCTTGGCGGCATTCACTTCCGCGAAGACATAGGGCGGCAGGCGTCGGATGCGGTGGAACTCGTCGTTCATGGTCCGGGTGCTCGGCGGTCTGGGAGGGACAGGATAGCCGCGACGATCACAGGCCGCGAGGCGCGATCGGCGGGAAGCTGGGCGGCGCCGAAAGCCCGGGGGGCGGCGGGGCGGTCAGTTCGGCGGGCGGGGCCTCAGGTGCGGCCTCGTCCATGCGTGGCGCCTCGGTGCCCGGCACCAGCAGCGTGGCCGGGCCGGCGCCGATGGGCGGCGCGGGAGCGAGGCGCGGCGGCGGCGGCGGCGCGGCGGGAACCACGGCTGCCCCCTCGGTAGGCGGGCGCTCCGGAAGGGGACCGCCGGGTGGCTGGGGATTGGCCGCGGCGGCCCGGTTCGCGGCGAGGAGGCTGGACAGTTCCGCGCGGATGCCGGCGGGCCCGCGATCCGGGCGCTGCGGAACGCTGCCCAGCTTCGGGCCCGGTTCATCCAGCCCGGGCGGAAGCGGCCGGCCCTGCAGAGCCTCGCCCGAGATCTGCCGGTAGAACTCGAAAGGTCCCTCGGCCGGGGAACCCACACAGCCCGCGAGGGCCAGCAATGCGGTGCACGCGGCCATCCGCATGGCCGGGCGCGCTTGTCTCGCTCCCTCCCGGTCCCTAGCTTCCCTGTACCGGACGGAAACCATCCGGGACGGCATGGCCTGCTCTCGCATTGCACGCTCCTCTCCCGGGGGGTTTGCCGCAGAATGGCGGGCGGCGGAAGCCGGAGAACGGGACGCCGGGTTTCGCCGGCGCGGCATGTTGCGGCCGGGACCGCCAGCCCGGACCAGGGAGAGGACGCGAGCATGAGCAGGAAGCCGCAGACGGGCCGGACCCCGCCCGAGCTGGCGAAGGCCGGCGCCGCGGCGCTGGGCGGCCCGGCCGAGGGCAGCCCCCCTGCCCCGCGCAAGGGCAAGCCCGCCGTGAATCCCGCTGTGGAGAAGGATTTCGCCGCCGCCGACCAGGCGCCGATGGTGTTGGCCCACCCGCCCGGCGGGACCGTTCCGGCGGTGGAACCCGATGCGGCGCGGATCGCCATGGCGGTCGCCGATGGCGCCCCTGCCCCGGAACCGGTTTCTGCCCCGCAGCCACGGGCGGCTGAGCCGCCCCACGCTGCCGAGGCGCCTGAGCCAGCCCGCGCTGCCGAGCCGGCCCGCCCGGCCCCCGAGGAGGCCCCGCAGGCACCCCGCGCCGCGGCCCAGCCTCCCTCCACGCCGGCCGAAGCCGGGTTCCGCCTGCCCGATCCCGCCCTGGTCAGCCGCACCATGGCCGATGTGGCGGAGCGCGGGCAGCGCATTGTCGCCGAGTTCCTGCGCCGCCAGGGCGGCGCCGAAGGGCCGCCCAATCCCGATCCGCTGAATATCGGCAGCGCCTTTCTGGACATGACGACGCGGTTGATGACGAACCCGGCCCGGCTCATGCAGGCGCAGATCGGCTTCTGGCAGGATTACCTCACGCTCTGGCAGAACACCGCGCGCCGCATGCTGGGCGGCGCGGCCGAGCCGGTGATCGCGGAGCGCAAGGGCGACAAGCGCTTCAAGGATGACGCCTGGCGGGAGAACGAGGTCTTCGACTTCATCAAGCAGTCCTACCTGCTCTCCTCGCGCTATGTGACCAATCTGGTGCATGGGGCGGAGGGGCTGGAACCGAAGGCCGCGCAGAAGGTGGATTTCTACACGCGGCAATTCGTCGATGCGATGAGCCCGACCAACTTCTGGCTCACGAATCCCGAAGTCCTGCGCAAGACCGCCGAGACCGGTGGCGAGAATCTCCTGAAGGGGCTGTCCAACCTGCTCTCCGACCTGGAGCGCGGAAAGGGCAAGCTGCGCATCAACATGACCGACGAGAGCAAGTTCTCGATCGGCGAGAACATCGCGGTCACGCCGGGCAAGGTGGTCTATCGCAATGCCCTGATGGAGCTGATCCAGTACAGCCCGACGACCGAGACGGTACTGAAGCGGCCATTGCTGATCCTGCCGCCCTGGATCAACAAGTTCTACATCCTGGACCTGCGCCCGAAGAACTCCTTCGTGCGCTGGGCCGTCAGCCAAGGGCACACTGTCTTCATCTGCTCCTGGGTGAACCCGGATGAGAGCCTGGCCGAGATGGGCTTCGACGACTACATGCGCCTGGGCCCCTATGCCGCGCTGGAGGCGATCGAGAAGGCCACCGGCGAGCGGCAGGTCAATGCTATCGGCTACTGCCTCGGCGGCACCCTCCTGGCCTCAACCCTCGCGCATATGGCGCAGAAGGGGGACGACCGGGTTGCCTCGGCCACCTTCTTCACGACCATGCTGGATTTCGAGGAGGCGGGTGAGCTTGGCGTCTTCATCGACGAGGAGCAGCTGCAGGCCATCGAGGCCAAGATGAACCAGCGCGGCTATCTCGAGGGCGCCGAGATGGCGGATACCTTCAACATGCTGCGCGCTAACGACCTGATCTGGTCCTTCGTGGTGCAGAACTACATGCTGGGGCAGGAGCCCTTCCCCTTCGACCTGCTGTTCTGGAACGGCGACTCCACGCGCATGCCGGCCAGGATGCACAGCTTCTACCTGCGCCGCATGTACCAGCAGAACGACCTGGTGAAGCCGGGCGCCATCGAGTTGGACGGGGTGGCGTTGGATCTGCGTGAGATCCGCACGCCTTCCTATGTGCTGGCCACGCGGGAGGACCACATCGCGCCGTGGAAGAGCAGCTATCGCGCCACGCAGATCTTCTCCGGGCCCGTGCGCTTCGTGCTGGCGGCCTCAGGCCATATCGCCGGCGTGGTGAACCCGCCGGAGAGCGGCAAGTACAGCCATTGGGTCGGCACCGGCCCGGCGCCGGAGAGCCCGGCCGAGTGGTTCGAGCACGCCACGGAATTCGCCGGTTCCTGGTGGCCGGATTGGCAGCGCTGGATCACCGCGCAGGACCGCAGCATGGCTCCGGCCCGCCAGCCCGGTGCCGGCGCGCTGCCGGCGCTGGAGGACGCACCCGGCAGCTATGTGAAGGTGATGGCCGGCGACTGACCGCACCCTCCCCCGGCCCGTCGGGCCGGGGGAAGCCCGCCTTCAGCTTTCCCCGAGGCCGAGTTCCTCCTGCACCAGGCTCACCCAATAGGCGGAGCCAAGGGCCAGCGCGGCGTCGTTGAAGTCGTAGAGTGGCGTGTGGACATTGTGGAAGCTGCCATCGGGGTTCACCCCGTTGCCGATCCGCATGAACACGCCCGGCTTTTCCTGCAGCATGAAGGCGAAATCCTCGCCGCCCGTGCTCAGCGGTACTTCGCCCACCTTCGCGGCACCCACCAGCGCCGCCGCGGCGGCCTGCGCCACCGGCACCTTCTCCGGCGCGTTCACCGTCGGCGGGCAGAGCGGCTCATAGGTGAACTCCGCCGTGCAGCCATGGGCCGCAGCCAGTGTTTCCGCCAGTTCGCCCAGCCGGCGGCGGATGATCGCCTGCGCCTCGGTCTGGAAGTAGCGGGACGTGCCGCGCACCACCACTTCCGCCGGCATCACGTTGGGGGAGTTGTAGGCACCGCCGGCCACATGCCCCACGCTGAGCGCCGCATTCTCGATCGGCTTCAGATTGCGCGGCAGGATCGTCTGCACCGCCAGCAGGAAATGACCCAGCACGACGGTCGCGTCCGTCGCCAGATGCGGCGCGGCGCCGCCATGCCCGCCCGTGCCGCGGAAGGTCACGCCCCAGAAGTCGGAACCGGCCAGGATCGGGCCTGGCCGGGTGGCGAACTGCCCCACGGGGATGCCCGGCGAATTGTGCATCCCATAGACGGCATCCACCGGGAAGCGCTCGAACAGCCCGTCCCGGATCATGGCCGGCGCGCCGGTTGCGGCCTCCTCGGCGGGCTGGAAGATGAACTGCACCGTGCCGGCGAAATCCCGATGCCCGGCCAGATACCGGGCCGCGCCCAGCAGCATGGCCGTGTGCCCATCATGCCCGCAGGCATGCATCTTTCCCGGCACGGTGGAACGATGGGCGAAGCTGTTCTGCTCCTCGATGAACAGCGCATCCATGTCGGCGCGCAGGCCGATGGCGCGCTGGCCCGGCCGGCTGCCCTGCAGCGTGCCCACCACGCCGGTGACGCCCACCTTCTCCGTCACCTCCAGGCCCCATTCGCGCAGCTTTTCCGCCACCAGGGCCGCGGTGCGCACCTCCTCGAACCGCGTTTCGGGATGCATGTGGATGTCGCGGCGGATCGCGATCAGCTCATCGGCATAGGCCTGGATTTCGTCGAGGATGGCTTGGCGCAGCATGAAGGTCCTTCCGGATGATTCCGCGCGCGATGGTGCCAGAGGCGCAGCGCAACCTCCACATGGCCCGGGATGCGTGGGGCGGCTACTCCCCGGCCGCGCTCGGCACGTCCTGCATCACCGGGGCATGCAGCGCCGGCTGCGGGATGGCGGGCGTTACCGCCTGCGGCCCGGGCACCGCCTCCGGCGCCTGGCTCAGCGGCACCAGCACCTCGCAGACCAGCCCGGTCCGCCGCCAATCCAGGCGTACCTCGCCGCCCAGCTGCCCGTGCACGGTGCCGTCCAGCACGCGCGAGCCGAAGCCGCGGCGCTTCGGCTTGCCGGTGACGGGCGGGCCGCCCTGCTCCGCCCAGCGCAGGCGCAGCACCGAAACCTGTTCCCCGCCTTCCTCGACCCCCCAGGACAGGTCGAGCCTTCCCTCCGCGACCGAGAGGGAACCGTATTTCACGGCGTTCGTCGCGAGCTCATGCGCCACCATCGCCATGGGCTGCGTCACCGTGGCCGGGAGGGAGACAGGCGGCCCTTGCAGGCGCACGCGCCGGTCCTGCCCCTCAAGGAAGAGCCCCAGCTCCCCTTCCAGAAGCGTGCGGAGATCCGCGCCGGCCCAGCTGTCCCGGGCCAGCAGGGTCTGCGCACGCACGAGGGCAGCGACCCGCCCCTCGACCGAGCGGACATAGCTCGGCACATCCATCGCCGAGGTCAGCCGCAGCATGGCCTGCACCACGGCAAGCGCGTTCTTCGCCCGGTGGTCCACCTCGCGCGAGAGAAGGAGCTGCCGCTCCTCCGCCGCCTTGCGCTCCGTGATGTCGAGCGAGACCCCGGCCATGCCGACCGGCGTGCCATCCGCGGCATGGATGGCGCGGCCGCGCACCTGCACCCAGCGCGTCACCCCGTCCAACCCCATGGCGCGGTACTCCGCGTCGTAGTCCAGGCGCTCGGCGATCGATCGCGCCATCGCCTGCTGAACCCGGTCCCGGTCATCGGGGTGGATGGCGGCCAGCAGGTCGGCATAGGCAAAGGGTGCCCCGGGCGGGCGCCCGAAATTGGCCTGGCAGGTGGCGGAGGCCTTCAGGACGAGGGTGCGCAGATCCAGCTCCCACGCCCCCAGCCGCCCGGCATCAAGGGCCACGCGCAGCCTCGCCTCGCTCTCCCGCAGGGCAGCCAGGGCCTCGCGCTGCCCGCGCCGGGTGCGCGCCTCGGCCAGGGCGCGCCGGATCGCGACCGGCAGGCGGGCCAGGCGCTGCTTGAGGATGTAATCGGTCGCCCCCTGGCGCACCGCCTCCACCGCCTCCTCCTCGCCCAGCGTGCCGGAGACGAAGATGAAGGGCGTGTCAGGCGCGATCTCGCGCGCCATGGCCAGAGCCGCCATGCCATCGAAGCCGGGCACCACGTAATCCGCCAGGATCAGGTCGAAGCCCCTTTCCAGCAGCGCGGCCGCATAATCCTCCCGCGTGACCACGAGCTGGATGGCGCAGCCGAGGTCCGAGCGGGCCAGCTGCTCCTGCACCAGCTCCGCGTCGATCGGGCTGTCCTCAAGATGGAGGATGCGGCAGGGACGGCCATCCATGGCGGCCGAACCGCTCATTCCGCCGCTCCCGATTCAGGCGATCCGGAGTGGGTGGGTGGCGGCTCGTTCAGCACGGCCCAGAAGGCACCGATGTCACGAATGGCCTCGAAGAACTCGCGGTGCCCGACAGGCTTCACCACGAAGGCGTTCACCCCCAGCCCGTAGCTCCGCACCAGATCCTGCTCCTCGCGCGAGGAGGTGAGCATCACCACCGGCACCTGCCGCGTGCGTGGTTCCGCGCGGATGCGCTCCAGCACCTCCAGCCCGTCCACGCGGGGCAGCTTGATGTCCAGCAGGATCACCACCGGCAGGGGCCCGGGCATGGAATCGGGCGCGTTGCCGAGGCGGAACAGGAAGTCCAGCGCCTCCACCCCGTCCCGGGCCACCTGCACCGGGTTCGCAAGGCGGCTTCTTTCCAGCGCGGCCAGCGTCAGCTCGATATCGTTCAGGCTATCCTCGACGAGGAGGATTGGTCTCAGCTGCGCCATCTCACGGGTCCTGGTCCGGAAGCACGCCCGAGCGAGGAAGCGTGAAATGAAAGGCGGCGCCCTCGCCGAGCTTTCCCTCGGCCCAGATGCGGCCGCCATGCCGCTCGATGATGCGCCTGACATTCGCGAGGCCGATACCGACCCCTTCGAACTCCTCGGCGCGGTGGAGGCGCTGGAACACGCCGAAGAGCTTGTGCGCATAGGCCATGTCGAAGCCCGCGCCATTGTCCCGCAGGTGAAAGACGGCGTCCTCGCCGGTCAGCTCGCCCTGCAGCTCGATCACGGCGGGGTCACGCCCGCGCGTGTATTTCAGCGCATTCGAGAAAAGATTCTCGAACACCTGCCGCAGCATGGCCGGATCCGCGCGCACCATCGGCAGGGGCCCGATCCGCCACTCGATGCGGCGCCCTTCCATGTCGGGCTCCAGGCTCCGCCGCACCTCGGCGATGATCAGTCCCGGATCAAGCACCATCGTCACGAGGGCGGTGCGCCCCATCTGGGAGAAGTTCAGCAAGGCGTCCACCAGACGCCCCGCCGTCTCCGCCGCCTCGACGATGGTGCCGAGATAGCGCTGCCCCCGCTCACTGAGCTGTTCCCCCTCCCGATCCCGCAGCAGCTCGGCGAAGCCGACGATGTGCCGAAAGGGCGCCCGCAGGTCGTGGGAGACGGAGTAGGAGAAGGCGGCCAGCTCCTTGTTCACCCGCTCCAGCCGGCCGGTCAGCTCGGCGCGCTCCTCGGCCGCCCGCAGCACCACGCCCATGATGGCGGTGCGGAGGTCGCGCGCGGCCTCCACCTCGGCCGCCGACCACGGCGCCGAGCGCTTGCGGACCGTCTCGGCCCAGGCCGCGAAGGAGCGCCTGGGGTGCAGGCGGGTGGGCTCGGGTTCGGCGGGCTTGCGGGGATCCCCACCCCAGGTCACCGTCCGGACCAATTCCGGCCGGAACCAAAGCAGGAAGCTCGGGTAGAGCTTGGAGACGGAAACGGCGAGCAACCCGCTCGCCACATCCGCGCAGGATTCCGTCCATGGCAGCAGGTTGGAGAGGCAGCTCGTCTCCAGCACCTCGGGGCCGCCCTGCTCCGCGAGCCAGGCCGCAATGCGGCGGACCTCAGCCTCGGGAGGCGTGCGGCCCGTGATCCGGCATCCGCTCTCCGTCACCACTGCGGCACCGGCCGCGCCCGTCAGGGTCAGCAGGTCCGCCGGAACGGCCAGCAGCCCTTCCTCAAACTGGAGCGCCTCGGCCATCCGGGCGAGCAGACGCCCCTCGAGCCCCTTCAGCCGCGCCCGGGCTTCCGAATAGGCGAGTTCCTCGCTCGCGGCGATCCGCACGGCGAACATCTGGGCGACCAGGTCGCAGGCGTTGCGCGTAGCGAAAGGCACACGGCGCGGCGTTGCATTGTGGCAGGAAATGAGGCCCCAGAGCGAACCGTCGGCGCGCAGGATCGAGACGGACATGGAGGCGGGCGTGCCCATGTTCCGCATGTATTCGAGATGCACGGGCGCCACGCTGCGGAGCGTGGAGAAGGTGAGATCGAGCGGCGGGCTGGACGGCGCGTGCAGGATCGGCACGGGCCGGTAGTCCACATCGGCGATGAGGCGCTGCGGGTTGAGCTGGTACAGCCGCCGCGCCTGGGCCGGGATATCGGAGGCGGGGAAACGCAGGCCGAGATAGGAAGGGAGCCGCCCGTTCCCGTCCTCCGCCATCACGATGCCGTCCCAGTTCGCCTCGAAACGATAGACGAGAACCCGGTCGAAGCCCGTGATGCGGCGGACGGCCTCGGCTGCGGCACTGGCGAGCTGCTCCGGCGACGCAACACGCCCGAGCCGGGCGAAGGCGTCGCGCACGCCGGGATAGAGGACATCCATCGGCGTGGGGGAATCGCCGCTGCCGCAGGCCTCCTCCTCGAATTCGAAGACCACATGGCCGTCCGGCGCTAGATGGCCGATCGCTTGGTAGTATTGCCCTCCTGGCGTGTGGAGCCGCCCGAGTTGCATCGGCCCTGCCGCGCCGAGGTGCCGCACAGCAGCCAGAAGGGATTCCGTCGCCGGCCCGGCCAGGATCTGGTCGAGAGGATCACCGATCCGCCCCTCCGGCTCCGCCCCGATCGCCGCGACCGCGCCCTCGCTGGCATGGGTCAGCAGGAGGGACTCCGCCGAGAAGGCGAGCAGATGCCCATGCGGCTGGATGCTGCCGGGGACATGAATCGGCAGTCTGTCACAACCCAGAATCGGGTCGGCGCCGGACGGTTCCTCTTCGGCACGCATTACGGCGTGGCTGCTCCTTGGTGGAAACATGTTCTCAAGGCTTCAGCGGTCCATCCATCGCGAGGGCGCAAGGAGCATTAGCCCGTCTGAAATGGACGGGCCAATCTCGAGATGGTGTCTGATCGCGATCCCGCACATCACGAACTGCGAACCGCGCCGCCCACCCCTTGCCGTGCGGGCTGGTCAGATCCCGAAGGGCAGCGCGCCGCGCCCGCCCCGCTCCGGCGGGACTGGGGTGTTGAAATCGGCCGCCCAGCCATTTGTCTCATCCAGCAGCCGCACGCGCTCGGCAAGTGCGGCGCTGGCGATCTCGCCCTGTGGCAACGGGCCCGGATCGCCGAGCCGCCCCAGCGTCGCCGCCCCGCCCCGGGGAAAGAGACTGGCCGCCAGCACCTGCTCGGCTGCGCCCCGGCTGCCAGCGGCCAACGCCCGGTGGGCCGAGGCCAGCGCTGCCGCGAGGCGCGGCGATGCGGCGAGAGGGTCCGCGCCCAGGGCACCGCGCATCTCGTCCCTCGCCAGGCCGATCGCGGCCCGCAGCTCGCGCGGAATCGGCGCCCAGCGAGGATTGCTCATCAACTCCACCGCCAGCCATTCGAGCAGCGCGGCCGCACGGGCCACGCGGGCGGGCTGGCCGGAAAGGCCGCTATTCGCGCCCTGAAGGTCCTGCGCCAGGGTGCCGATCGCGGCCCGGCCGGGCTCCAGCGATGCCGGCAACAGGCCGGGCGGCAGGGACCAGGCATGGCTCGGCCGGCTCAGCTCCGCGCAGGCGGCCAGCGGGGCGAGGGCGAGGAAGGAGGCCAGGGCGCGGCGTCGGGTGGTCGGGGGAATCGGTGCCATTGGGCCGCAGAATGCCTCGCCTGCCGCCGGACCGGAATTCCCGCCTGCCGGGGTAGCCGGAATCGGTGCAGGTTGTGCTCTGCGTGCTTCAGGGGGACCGGCGGGGCTAACCCCCAGCCGTCCCTTCCCTCAGGCCGGCGCGGTGCTCCTGTGCCAGTTCCACATAATGGGCCGTGGTACGGTCCCATCCGGCACGTTCCTCTGCCGACATGACGCGGACGAAGCGCGCGGGCGCGCCGACCCACAGCTCCCCAGGCCCGATCACCTTGCCCGGCGGCAGCAATCCCCCGGCCCCGAGCATCCCGCCTTCCTCGATCACCGCCCCGTCCAGCACGGTGGCGCCCATTCCGACGAAGGCGCGGTCCTTCAGGGTGCAGGCATGGATGATGCAGGCATGGCCGATGGTGACATCGGCGCCGACCAGCGCGGGCTTCGTGCCGCGCGCCACATGCATGATCGTGCCGTCCTGCACATTGCTGCGGGCGCCGATGCGGATGAACATCGTGTCGCCGCGCAGGACGCAGCCATACCAGACGCTGGCGCCTTCCCCGAGCGTGACATCGCCAATCACGGAGGCGGAGGGGGCCACAAAGGCCCCCTCATGGATCTGCGGCCACTTGCCCCGGAAGGGGTAGAGCGGCCCGCTCAAGCGGCCTTGCCCATACGGTTCGCGGCACCGATCCCGAGCATCAGCTCCAGGTTCTGCACGGCGGCGCCGGAGGCCCCCTTGCCCAGGTTGTCCAGGCGCGCCACCAGCACGGCCTGCTGGCGCTTGGCGTTCCCGAAGACCCGCAGTTCCAGCCCGTTGGTGTTGTTCAGCGCCTCCGGCTCCAGCTTGCCATTCGCCTCGGCGGGCGCCACGCGGACCCACTCCGCGCCGGCATAGTGCTTCTCCAGGGCCGCCTGGAGATCGGCAGGGGCCGGCCTGCCCGGCAGCACATCCAGGTGCAGCGGCACGGAGACGAGCATGCCCTGGCGGAAATCACCCACGCTGGGGACGAAGATCGGGCGACGGGACAGGCCGGAATAGAGCTGCAGCTCCGGCAGGTGCTTGTGCTCGAGAGAAAGGCCGTAAAGCTCGAAGGATGGAGCCCCCTCCCCCTCATAGGCCGCGATCATGGACTTGCCCCCGCCGGAATAGCCCGAAACGGCATTGACCGTGACCGGGAAATCCTTCGGCAGGATGCCCGCTTCCACCAGGGGCCGCAGCAGGGCGATACCGCCGGTCGGATAGCAGCCCGGGTTGGAGACGCGCGGGCTGGCGGCGATGGCCGGGGCCTGGCCCGGCGCCATCTCGGCGAAGCCATAGGTCCAGTCCGGGTCCACCCTATGCGCGGTGGAGGCGTCCAGCAGCTTCGGCGCCTGGCTGCCGAGGCTCGCGGCCAGGGAGGTGGCCTCCTTCGCGGCATCATCCGGCAGGCAGAGCACCACGGCATCCGCCTCGGCGAAGATGTCGCGCTTGGCCGAGGGGTCCTTCCGCAGCTCGGGCGGCAGGGAACGCAGGGCGATATCGGCTCGGCCCTGCAGTCGCTCGACGATCTGCAGCCCGGTCGTGCCGGACTCGCCATCGATGAAGATGCTCGGAACGCTGCCGGACTTCGTGCCTTGGGCCATCTGGCTCTCCTCTGGGGTGAAATAGGGGCTCGGGGGTGCCGAAACGCAAGAGGGGCGGCCCTTGCGGGCCGCCCCTCCTGATGAACAGTCCTTCGAGGCAGGACCGGCGTGACGCCGGCCCGCCAGCGTCAGCGCTTGCTGAACTGGAAGGAACGTCGGGCCTTCGGCTTGCCGTACTTCTTCCGCTCGACCACGCGCGGGTCACGGGTCAGGAAGCCAGCCTTCTTCAGGATCGGGCGCAGGCCCGGCTCGAAGTTGGTCAGCGCGCGGGAGAGGCCGTGGCGCACGGCGCCGGCCTGGCCGGACAGGCCGCCGCCGGTCACGGTGCACATCACGTCGAACTGCTGGTAGCGGTCAGCCACCAGGAAGGGCTGGGCGATCAGCATGCGCAGCACCGGGCGGGCGAAATACTTCGCGGCCGGCTTGCCGTTGATCTCCACGGTGCCCTTGCCCGGCTTGATCCAAACGCGGGCGATCGCGTTCTTGCGGCGGCCAGTGGCGTAGGCGCGGCCGAAAGCGTCCTTCTTCGGCTCACGGGCCGGAGTGGCATTCTCGGGGGAGGCGGGGGTGCCGGCGACGAGGTTCTTCAGGTCGGCCAGGGAGGTGGCGGAGGTCTGCTCGCTCATATTCAGGCGGCCTTCTTCGCGGCGGCGACGTTCTTGCGGTTCAGCGCGCCAACATCCAGCGGCTTCGGCGACTGGCCCGCATGCGGGTGCTCGGCGCTGGCATAGACATGCAGGTTGCGCATCTGGGCGCGGCCGAGATTGTTGCGCGTGATCATGCGCTCAACCGCCTTCTCGACCAGGCGCTCGGGGAAGCGGCCCTCGAGGGTCTCGCGCGCGGTGCGCTGCTTGATGCCGCCGGCATAGCCGGTGTGCCAGTAGAAGGTGGACTGCTCCGCCTTGTTCCCGGTCAGCCGCACGCGGTGAGCATTGATGATCACCACATGGTCTCCGCAATCGACATGGGGGGTGAAGGTGGGCTTGTGCTTGCCGCGCAGGCGGGTCGCGACGAGCGCGGCGAGACGACCGAGGACGAGGCCATCGGCGTCGATCAGGATCCAGTCCTTCTGGACCTCGGCCGGCTTGATCGAGCGGGTCTGGGTTTCGAGCATGATCCGTGTGTTCAGTCAGTAAGGTGGCGCCGCATATGGCTGGCGCGCTGCCTAAGGTCAAGGAAAAGATGTGTGGTAGCGCAATACCACAGGCAGATACCCCCTGTCCCGTATCGGGTTTCCGCATGGTTTGACCCGGACCGGATCGCGCCTATCTGCCCCTCCTCATGCGCCGCCGCGTCCTCCTCATCCTCCTGCCGGTCCTTGCCCTGCTGCTGTTGGTGCTGCCCCGGGCTGTCATGCTTCCCCCGGCCTGGAATCCCCTTGCCCCGCTGGACCTCCGGGAGCCGCCCGGCCTTCTCACCCGCTACAAGCTCTCGCGCATGGCGCGGGAACCCGGGCTCTGCGCCGCTTCCTTCGCCCATTCGGGGATCCCGCTCCAGGCGCTTCCCACGCAGCCGATCCGCGATGGCTGCGGCATCGCAGAGCCCGTGCGCCTGCCCACCGAGCTGCGCCTCTCCCCCAGCGTCCCGGTTGTGAACTGCCCCTTTGCGGCTGCCTGGGTGATCTTCGAGCGGCATGGGCTGCAGCGCGCGGCCGATCGGGCGCTAGGCCAGCAGGTTACCGGGATGCGGCATCTGGGCAGCTACAATTGCCGCAACGTCTACCATCGTGAGGGCGGGCGGCGGAGTCAGCACGCCACCGCGAACGCCCTGGATATTGCCGGCTTCACCATTGCCGACGGGCGCAGCATCGGCCTGCCGCGGGACTGGGACGGGCCGCCGCCCGCCAACACCTTTCTGCGAGCCGTCCGCGACGAGGCCTGCCGGGTCTTCGGCGCCGTGCTGGGGCCGGACTACAACGCCGCGCACCGGGATCACTTCCACCTGGACCGGGGAGGATGGGGCGTCTGCCGATGATCATGCCGCATGACCAGCCCGCGGAAGCCGGTACGGGGCCGGCGACGGGCCTCGCCCGCGCCGGTCGGGTCGCGGTGATCGGCGCCTCCGGCCGTTCCGGCGCCGCGCTCTGCGCCTCCCTGGCGTCGCGACGCCTGCCCTTTCGCCCCGTGGTGCGCGATGCCACCCGCTGGTCCGCCACAGGGCTGCCCGAGGAACCGCGGATTGCCGAGCTGGGGGATCCCTCCGCCCTGCGAAAGGCCCTGGCCGGCGCGGGCTCCGTCGTGTCCTGCGCCCATGCGCGCCATGCCCCGGCGATCCTCGCCGCCGCGCCGGAAGGGGCACCGGTGGTGCTGCTGGGCAGCACGCGGCGCTTCTCGAAATGGCGGGACGAGCACGGGGACGGGGTTCGGCAGGGCGAGGCCGCCCTGCTGGCCAGCGGCCGGCCCGGCGTGATCCTCCACCCCACCATGATCTATGGCGCGGAGGGCGAGGACAATGTGCAGCGCCTGGCCGCGCTGCTCCGCCGGCTGCCCCTGGCCCCGCTCCCGGGCGGCGGCCGGGCGCTGGTGCAGCCGATCCACCAGTCCGACGTGACCCGGGCCGTGATGGCGGCGCTGGGGCGCGAATGGGCGGAGCCGCAGGCCGTGGTGATCGCCGGGCCGCAGCCGCTGCGCTATGCCGATTTCCTGCGCGCCGTGTGCCGCGCAGCCGGCTTCCGGCCGCCCCCGGTCGTTCCCCTGCCGCTTCCCCCCCTGCTCGCCGCCGCCGCGCTGCTGCGCATGGTGCCGCACCTGCCCCGCATCCGAGCGGCGGAGCTTCGCCGGCTGACCGAGGACAAGGCCTTCGATACCGGCCCGATGCGCAAGCTGCTCGGCTTCGAGCCCATGGGACTGGAGGAGGGGCTGGCCCTCACCTTCGCGGCGCGCTAGCGAGCAGGGTCAAGCCTTTCGGCCACCGGAGCCCTTCATGCCTATCATCAACCGCATCGCCGAGTTCCACCAGGACATGACCGCCTGGCGCCGCGACTTCCACCAGCATCCAGAGCTGAACTTCCAGGAGGTCCGCACCAGCCGCATCGTGGCGGAGAAGCTGCGGGAGTTCGGCTGCGACGAGGTGATCACGGGCATCGCCACGACCGGCGTGGTGGGCGTCATCCGGGGCCGCGGCGAGGGCGGCGCGATCGGCCTGCGCGCCGACATGGACGCGCTGCCGATCCATGAGGAATCCGGCGCGCCGCACGCCTCGCAGACCCCGGGCGTGATGCATGCCTGCGGCCATGACGGCCACACGACCATGCTGCTGGGCGCCGCGCGCTACCTGGCGGAAACACGCAACTTCTCCGGCACGGCCTACATGATCTTCCAGCCCGCCGAGGAGATGGGCGGCGGCGGCGGGGTGATGGTGAAGGAGGGGCTGTTCGAGCGCTTCCCGATGGACCGCGTCTATGGCCTGCACAACTGGCCGGGCGCCCCGGAGGGCGTGTTCCTGTGGCGCGTCGGGCCCGTCATGGCGGCGGTGGCCGATATCCGCATCACCATCACCGGCAAGGGCGCGCATGGCGCCATGCCGCACCAGGGGAACGATCCCATCGTGATCGCCGCACAGATCGTCACCGCCCTTCAGTCTGTCGTGGCCCGCAATGTGGAGCCGGTGGAAGGCGCCGTGATCACGATCGGCAAGATCGAGGGTGGCATGGCCTTCAACGTGATCCCGGAGGTCGTGAACCTGCGCGGCACGGCCCGCTGGTTCCTGCCCGAGGTAGGCGACACGCTGGAGACGAAGGTGAAGGCCCTTGCCACCGGCATAGCCGAGGCCTTCGGCGCCCGGGCCGAGGTGCATTTCGACCGGATGTACCCCGCCACCATCAACGAGGAATCCTCGGCTGGCCTGGCCGCCGATGCCGCCCGCGCCGTGGCCGGGGATGCGAAGGTGCACATGCTGCCCAAGCCCACCATGGGCGGGGAGGATTTCTCCTTCATGCTGAACGCCAAGCAGGGCGCGTATCTGATGCTCGGCGCCGGCCGCACCGAGGAGGACCCGCAGGTGCACCACCCCCGCTACGACTTCAATGACGACATCCTCCCGGTCGGCGCCTCCTGGTGGGCGACACTGGTGGAGCAGCAGCTGCCCCGGAAGGGCTGAACCCGCCGGGAAGGGGCCGCTCAGCCCGGCCCCTTCCCCGCCTGCTGGACGACATGGGGCATCAGCGCCGCTTCCAGCTGCTGATGCGCCGCCTCTAGCGCATGCGCGGCCTCTCGCAGCGCCTCGTCGCCGAAGTGCCTCTCGGCGCGCAGGATCTCCAACCAACCCATGCCCCTCGCGGCGCGCAGGGCCTCCATGGCCTGATGCGCGCGGCGCAGATGCCCCTCATCCCCGCTGGCCATCACCGGGCCCGTGAACTGCAGGCCCATATCGGTGCCCCGCACCCAGCGCCTGAGTGCCGGATAGGTCGAGCCGTCATTGAGCCGCAGCGCCAGCAGCTCCGGCACCTCAACCGGGCTGCTGAAGCTCACCCGTGCGCCATTCGACGAGATATCCAGAACAACGCAGTCGATCGCCGCGCCCCCGAACACCACCTGCGCGCTCTTGAGCACCCGATCACGCCGCCCGCGGCGCTCATGCCGCTGGCCACCGGTCTCCTGCTGTTCCAAGATGCTGCCCCCCCGCATGCCATGCCCCGCCCCTCACGGGATCACAGAGCGCCCTGCCCCGCGGCGCCGCGCCACCATAACGCAGAGCGGAAAGGCGGGCACGGGGATCCGTCCGCGCAAGCGGGCTTTGTCCCGTTTGCCTCGGCGTTCCCGCCGGGCATTGCTGCGTCCAAAGGGTAGTTCCAGACCCCGGCGCCAGTCCTGTTTCCCTCAAGGAGACAGGTCCGCATGCTTCGACGTACCGCGAAGGGAGTGCGGCATCGAACTGGGACGCGGGCCAGAGGCGCGCGCATTTCGGCCGCTTGGAACGGCATGTGAGGCCGGGCTTCGGCGCCGCCCCCATCGCCTATTCTAGCCATGGGGTAGATCAGTGGGAGAACCCTTACCAACGACCTGCTGCCCGTGCTGGAGCGCAACCGCCAGATTGCGTCCAAGCTCGCCAGCCCGCTCGGCACAATGGGGACCGGCGCCTTCAACCGCTTCCATCCGCCCTCCGAAAAAGCCGTCATCTGCCACGCGATATTGAGACATCGCGCCGCGCACCGGCTGCCACCAGACCAGGGCGGCTGGAGCCTATTCGATACATCCAGGCCGCGGCGATGCAGGAACTACCCTATGTCCCCACAGGCCAGTACCTGTACAAAACAGCCTGTCGCCGTAGGCTGGCCGATGTGCCCGACGGACTCCTTGTCTTCTGGGGCATCCGCGCCGCGCAAAGGCGCGTGCCGTGCTGGGCACCCCGCCCGGCACGGCCCCCCCTTCCCCGCCGATGCCTGCTGGAGACAACCATGTCCGTGCTCGACCAAATCCGCCGCTACCATGATGAGCTGACCGCGATCCGGCAGGATCTGCACGCGCATCCCGAGCTCGGCATGGAGGAGCACAGGACGGCGGGCATCGTGGCGCAGCAGCTCGAGGCCATGGGGATCGACGTGCATCGTGGCGTCGGCGGCACGGGCGTGGTCGGCGTCCTCCGCAATGGCCCGGGCGGATCCGTCGGCCTGCGCGCGGATATGGACGCGCTACCGATGGATGAGCTGACCAACCTTCCCTACTCCAGCCGCAGCCCGGGCCGGATGCATGCCTGCGGCCATGACGGCCACACCACGATGCTGCTCGGCGCCGCGCGCTACCTGGCCGAGACACGCAACTTCTCCGGCACGGTGAACCTGATTTTCCAGCCCGGCGAGGAGGGCTGCGGCGGCGCCCTGGCCATGCTGGCGGACGGGCTGCTGGAGCGCTTCCCCTGCGACAAGCTCTACGGCATGCACAACGCCACGGGGCTGGATGTAGGACAATACGCCATCGGCGCCGGCCCCTTCATGGCCGGCGGCTCCTTTTTCGACATCACCATCGAGGGCCGCGGCGCCCATGGTGCGCGGCCGGAGGCAAGCATCGACCCGGTCCTCACCGCGTTCCATATCGGCGCGGCCCTGCAATCGATCGTCGCCCGCAATCTCTCCCCGCGGGAAACGGCGGTGGTGAGCGTCACCAAGGTGGTTGCGGGGGACGCCTACAACGTTATCCCGCAGAGCGCCGTGCTTTCCGGCACCGCGCGCTTCTTCCGCAAGGAAGTGGCAATGGAGATCGAGGCTGCGATGCGTCGCCTGGTGGAAGGCGTGGCGGCTGGCTTCGGTGCCACCGCGCGGCTGGAGTTCCGCCTGATCTTCGCTCCCACCGTGAACGACGCCACCCGCACAACGGAGCTGGCCGACGCGGCCGCGGATCTGGTGGGCGATGCGCTCGTGAACCGCAACCGCGCCCCGGTGATGGGATCCGAGGATTTCAGCTTCATGCTGGAGAGGGTGCCGGGTGCCTACATTCATGTTGGCAACGGCCCCGGAGCCCAGGCCCACAACCCGCATTACAACTTCAACGACGAGGCCATCCCATATGGCGCCGCGCTCTATGCGCGGGTCGTGGAACGGATGCTCCCCAAGGGCGCCGCAGGCTGAAAGCCCGCCCGTGGCCGCCCGGTAGTGCTGAGAACGTCGCCCAAATGTGGCTCTTGGGCGTTACTCGGGCCATCGCGAAGCCCCTGGTATCGGACGACCTCTGGGCGGGGTTAAGCCGTTCCTGCCGCGCGGGCGCAGAAATCGAAGGACGAAACCGGCGGATCTGGCGCAGGCAGCTGATGGCCTGGGTGAGTGTCGTTGGGGCGAGGTGCAGGCCGGCGCGGCGTTCGTAGCCGGGCGTCGTGCGCTGGCAGTGGTTCAGCCCAGGAAAGCTTCGCTCGGCAAGCGAAGACGGCCCGCTCCGCTTCAGCTTCAGCAAATCGGCAGAGGCCTGCGCCAACACGGCAGCGCCCCGGTCACCCAACCGTCGCCAGTGGAGATCGCCGCAGCAAGCCAGGCCGGATCCGAAGTTCATGACATTGGTGACCCGGCCGCAAATCGAACACTCCCCCGACGAGGGCTACGCGGCCAGGGGCGCGAGGGCGGCCACCCATCTACTCCTTCACCCGCACGGCAGCAGCGGCGGGGCCTAAGCCAGAAGGCGCCAGGAGAGAGAGGCGCTGCCTCTCATTAAGGGCTCACGGCAGGTTGGTCGTTGGCGTGAATCGCTCGTTACCTCGCGATCAGGAGTGCTCAAAAGCCTCTGTTCCTCAGCTGCCTCCCCAGACCGGACACAAACCCTTACGGCGGAAATTCTTGTAATCCTGCGGTCTCAGAAGCCTTACCCGTCTCATTCCGCTTTCGGAATGCTCGACTGGACCGCGCCAGAGAACAACCAAGTTTCCTTGAATGGCTGAGTAGCCAGCGTTTCAAGAGTGGGCGCCGTCCCCCTCTGCCAGCCGGCGATCTCCGGACCATGTATCGAGGGTCATGTCACGACCACCTCGTCCCTCATCATCTTTTCGCAAGGTTTCCTACCTGTGAGGCAAACAGACTTGCTGGCACGGACCTGCAGCACGTAGACTCCACCGTCTCCCGAGCTGGGCCGGTTCAAGCTTTTATGGACGTATGCTGCGCCATAGCCCTCCTCTCCCAAGCTTGGGGTGGCTGGGACGACATGGTTTCTCAACGAAGCATGACTACGGCCTCCGCTCGAAATCATTCAATCTCTCGGGCCAGCCATACGCGTCAGCGGCTGTTAGATTTCGACATCTGCCGGTTGGGTGCAACAGTGCGAGTCAGGGTGTGTGTCGCAGGGTTTCGGCAAAGGTTAGGGACAACCGGATGATTGATAACTTTGCGATCCTGCTCAACACGATTGCTATCCTGGTGATTGTATTGCGGGCGGCCTGGATGGACTCCCGGCTTCCTTGGTTCGGCCCCATACCCACCGGCGACCAACAGAGCGAAGCACCGCAGTCGCAAAATGCGACAGCTGGAGCATCGAGACAGCCAAACAACATCCCGAATTGGCGCGAGCGACGGCAGATGCAGTCTGGCCGCCGCTCCCGCGAGCAGCAGGGCTGACGCCGTGCTCCGTGGCCTGTTCCTCCTCGTAGCTTTTCTTTTCTTTCTGGGTTTGGGGAGCTTGGTGCCATTCGTGGCTAGTCTGGGTTATGTCTGGGTTACAATTGTACGCCCGCAGCACCTAGCCTACGCACTTCTCAACCAAATCCCTGCCTCCCTCATTATGGGGGCATTCGCATTTCTCGTTTACTTTCTTTTGGACCGGCGCGATCCGCCTCGGCCTGGGCTCCTTTTCGCGCTCACGGCGGCCCTGGCATTCTGGATCACCCTGTCCACAGTTGGCTGGGCAGTCGTTCCCGAGTTTGCCTGGGTAAAGTGGGATTGGGCGTTCAAGACGGTCGTTTTCTCCGGACTACTGATGTTCGTACTCCGCTCACGCGTGCAGATCGAAGCTTTTCTACAGGTCTATGTATTCTCCCTCGCGATGCATTTCATTCCGGTCGGGATAAAGGTTTTCCTGAGCGGCGGAGGTTACGGCCGGACCTTGGGCCTTGTGGGCGCGAATGCAGGGCTGGGCGAAGGAGCTACACTCGCGGCTGTCAGTGTGATGGTCGTGCCGCTAATCCTGTTCCTCCGGAAGCACACAATTCTCCTCCCTCGTTGGAATATTGTGCAGCTTGGCTATGCTGGCCTCGTCGTTTTGGCCATCGCCTGTACGCTGGGCACTTATCAGAGAACCGGTCTCGTCGGACTTGCTGTTCTTGCGTTGTTGCTTTGCCTCCGGGCGCGCCGCAAGGTCCTGAGCGTCTTTCTCTGCGCCGTTGCAGCCGGGGTTGCTTCACTGATTACATCAGATGCGTGGACAGAACGCATGGAAACCATAGCGGACAGCAGGAATGAGGCGTCCGCATTTGGCCGGCTGCTCGTCTGGCGTTGGACCTTGGACTATGTGATGACACACCCATTAGGCGGTGGCTTTGAAGCATATATGATTAATGAATTCATCTCACCGCCCAATGCGACGCGGCAGGAGCCAATCGTTATCACCGGGAAGGCCTTCCACAGTGTGTATTTCGAGATGCTCGGCGAGCATGGCTGGGTCGGCCTTTTTCTCCTACTCGGCCTGATCCTCGGGTCGTTCCTCATCCACCAGAAGATTTTCCGGCAGACGCGTGGTGTCCCGGGGCTGGAGTGGTGCCAGGACCTTGCAAGAGCGCTGCAGGTCTCGCTCGCGGTCATGGCCGTCTGCGGGGCATTCATCGGCGTCGCATTCCAGCCCATGCTCTACTTCCTCTTCGCCGCGACCGCGGCCCTACAGCACCATGTGAGGCGGTCTCTCGTTCCGGCATCGGTCGGCGCGAACCAACGAGCAGCGGCTCCCTCCGCGCCCTGGCGAGCTGTGCCGCAGCTACGATGGAAAGCGCGGTGACGCGGCCCGTGTCGTCAGCAGAAGCCGCTGGCCTGGGAAGGCAGCATATGTTGGCTCTCACGAGCGTTCGTGGGATCGCGGCCTGGTGGGTGGTCCTTTACCACTTCAGGGAGGCGCTGCCGGCGGCCACCCCCAGCTGGCTGTTGGACGTTGCGGCTCGTGGTTACATGGCCGTCGATTTCTTCTTCCAGTTAAGCGGCTTCATTCTTGCCTACACCTATAGCCGAAGCTTTGGACAACCCAGCTTCAGCTCAGCCCGCGAATTCTGGGTGGCACGGTTTGCCCGGATTTATCCGCTGCATGCCTTCCTTCTGCTCCTTTTCCTGGCAAATCCGATTGCGATCGCCTTGTTTTCGTCAGAAGGAACCATTGGGGAACGCTACAATCTCGGCTACTACCTTCTGAGCTGGGTTCTTGTGCAGAACTGGGGCTTCGTTGGATACCTGGCCTGGAATGTTCCGGCATGGTCCATCAGCGTGGAATGGATGGCGTATCTCACTTTTCCCGTTCTGGCTTTCGTTCTCGTGAAATATGTCACAGCCCGGGTCGCTCTTGTTGCCACGTTCCTCGGCACTTACACATTGCTCGTCGCATTGTGGAACTATCTTAATGTCGGGCTGGGAGACAATATCCCGCAGCTTGGCCTCATGCGATGCCTGCTTCAGTTTTCGATGGGCATGATCCTCTACAGGATCCATGCGCTGTCGAGTGCATCGGCCACTCGAGATGATCTTCTCGCAATACTCGGAATGGGGCTGCTGGGACTGGCGATTGGCTCCGAGGGCATCCGGGATTACGTCGCTGTACCCATCGCCTCGTCCCTGATAATCTACGGCCTCGCGTCACAGGGTCGTATCGCATCTGCGCTCGGCGCCATCACTGCCCTTGTTTGGATAGGGGAAGTCTCCTACTCCACCTACATGTCCCATTACTTTATAAGGGATTGGGTCCGCTTTCTCCTCGTCGGGGCGGGGCAGCCTTCGCTTTTCGCGCTCGCCGTCTATATGTGCCTTACACTTCTGGCATCCAGTCTCCTCTACCGGTTTGTGGAGCAGCCGGGCCGGTACTGGTTGCGGCGCTTGGGCCGACAGCGGATCAGAGCCAGTTCTTAATAGCCCATGTCGTTTGCGCGCCTGGTCCCATCCCGAGGATCAGGCTGCACTCTTATCGTTTTGTCTGACTTCTTGATCTGGACTGCAGTGGCTTTCAGTCTCGGGTTCCGCAACCCGATTGAAGCCCTTCCTTGTTCCGGTGCCGCTGCGCTTCTTCGTCCCAGTTGATCAGGCGTCTTTCGCAGCGTCGATCATAACCGCCCGCCATATCTCTGCTGGCAGGCCTCCACCCGAAACACCCAGCATGGGCTGATTATCGCTATTACCGAGCCAAACGCCGGCCACGTAGTGCTGGGTAAAGCCGACAAACCAGGCGTCCCGGTTAGCCGTCGTCGTCCCGGTCTTGCCCGCGGCCCAGAAGCCTGGATTTGCCGCCCTGCCGGTTCCGCGCTGCACGACGCCAGCCAGCATCTGGCGCATCATCTCAGCGTGCTGCGGCCTTATCACCTGCCGAATTTCAGAGCGCGTCGGTCGGGTCCGCGTCAATAGCTCGGCCTCTTCCGAGTCCTGCACGCGCAGCACGGCATAGGGCATGACCATGCTGCCGCCATTGGCAACGCTAGCAAAGGCGGCGGTGAGATCGACCAGCCTGGCCTCGTAGGTGCCGAGCGCCAGGTCGCCGGCCGCTCCCTCCACCTCCCGGCCGGGATTCAGCCTCTCGATCACCTCCCGAACCTCCGTGGTATTCTGCATCGCCAGGCGGACCGCGGCCGTGTTTGACGACTTTTCCAGGGCTTCGGCGAGGCTGATGTCGCCGCGATAGCGGCCGTCGAAATTCCGCACAGGCCGGCCGCCCAGCATCAGGGCTGCGTCGCTCACCTCGGTGTCGGGCGTGCTGCCTTCCTCAAGCGCCGCGATATACACGAACAGCTTGGCCACCGACCCCGGTTGCCGCTTGGCCTGCGTGGCATGGTCGAATTCCTTGCGCCTGTAGTCGCGCCCACCCACCATCGCCACCACCGCACCGTCATACCGCATGACGACAATGGCGCCTTCCGAAATCTGCTTCGCCTCGGCATTCTGGCGCAGGGCTTGCTCGAGGTGTTTCTCCGCCGCCGCTTGGATCCGCAGGTCCAGCGTGGTCGTGACAGTCCTTGTCCCCTTTCTTCCGCTGACCCTGGAGTTCGCGTTGGCCTCGCTCTCGGCCCAACGGGCAAACCAGCCGAGCTGCGTGCTGCGTGGATAGACCCCTCCCCAGGCTGACTTGGAGGCTGCCACAACCACGCGCTGTGCCTTGGCACGATCCGCCGCGCGCCGGGTCACGTAGCCAGCATCCACCATCTGCTCGATGACCCGGATGCCCCGGTCGCGCGACAGCTCGAAGTTCCTGTGGGGATTGTAGCGGTTTGGAGCGGGCAGCAGCCCGACCATCATCGCGGCCTCGAGCACGCTGAGGTTGCGGGCGTATTTGCCGAAGTATACCCGTGCCGCGGCCTCGATGCCGTACGCGCTGCCGCCGAAGAACACGCGGTTCAGGTAGACGAAGAGGATGTCCTCCTTGCTCAGATTACGTTCGAGCAGGGGCGCCAGCACCGGCTCCTCCAGCAGCTTGCGGATGATCGGGCTGTGTTCCTTGAGATAGATTTCCTTAATGGTCTGCTGCGTCAGCGTGCTGCCGCCCTGGGTCCGGCCGCTGATGGTCGACCAGACCGCGCGCGCCATCGCACGCGGGTCCAACCCCCAATGTTCGTAGAAGCGACGGTCCTCGCTGGCCACCAAGGCGTCGATCAGGTGCTTCGGAAGCTGCGCGAACGGCACAGGGGGCCCGTAATATGCTCCTCGCGCTCCGATGAACTCGCCTTGCTGGCTCAGCAGCCGCACGCCGTTCTCGCGGTTGTCTGTGATCAGCCGGCTCGCATCGGTCAGTTCGATTGCTTCGGCCTGGCGAGGGGCAGCGGCCGCCAGACCGAGCAGCGCGAGGAAATGCCTCCGGTCGAGGGTGCCTTCCGTGAACGCGGACAATGCGGGTGCAAGCCTCCTGCCAGGGTGGAATGAGCCCTCCGGCGCTGAGGCTATTTAGGGCAGGTCGCGGCCTGAAGCCGAACACTCAGCAAAATGTGCACGTAAGCCCCGCCTTTCAACAAGGTTGGAGGGCGTGGCTTGCGGCAAGATTTGCGCCGAAGAAACCGCCGCCCCAGGCCCGTGAAGCAGGGCCGGTCAAGGTGTCTGGCGGTGTCCATCTCCGCGATAGCAGGACCAGCTCTCCAGAGGAGCTGCCGCCCCACCAGGGCGTCGCCCTGGACCTGCCCGGGAGACTGGCACCGCTCCCCAAAGCCCCCGCGATCCGCTTTCCCTCGCCGCCAGCCTGCCGCCGTGGTCACGCGCGTCAAGGTCGCGCCTGCGGCGCGCCTCTCCGCAGTGGTTCTGCTAACCTTAACCCGCGCTGCGCGCGACGGCCGGGCCGGCGGCGTCGGGACAAGGGGCGCCCCGGTGAATTCGACGTGCTCACCGCGCGGCCGCCCTCGCTTTGGCCGGATGGCGGCCAGCGCCTCGAAGTCGAGACCGCGGAACACGCTCATGTCGCTGTCCAACGGTAGTTCGACCCGGGCGACGGCGGCGAGTTCGCTGCGGTTCATGCCGTGGTCGCCGTGATGCTCATGAACCCCGCCGAGTTCGTGCCCCACCTGGAGCCGGATGGCACGCGGATCCAGCTTCAATTCCCGTGCCAGGGCAATTTTGGCATGCCGGAGCCCGTGGAACATGGTGAACAGCTTGGGTTCAGACCGGCGGTCCGGAAAAGGCGCGCCATCCGCTTGGAGGTGGTGTTGGCCGGGTCCCTCGCTTTGTGCAGGCTTTCCAACATGAAACCCTGGCCACGCCGCGCCCAGTCGATGAGGCCTGCTTCGGCCAGCACGTCATGCAGCACGAAGCAGGTGAGGGACTCGTCAGTCTCAAACGGCGCCGTCACCCACCGCTCGCCATTCCCTACGCTGCCGCGGGGAGGGACGACCCAGCAGCCATGGTACCGCTGGATGTCCTCCCGGCGCAGGTAGGTAAGCAACCCCAACCGGCGGCCGGTCAGGACGCCAGCAGCGGCAACATTGCCTCCGCAAGCATTCCGCTTTCAACACCGGCGCGGAATACGCGGTTCCGCGCGGTGTAGTCGGGCGCCGGGCCGTGACGCGCCTTGGGAACGCCCTTGGGTATGACAATCCGCATGCCCTCCAAGCTGAAGGGAACTCCCGCGCTGGCGCAGCCGTCGGGCAGAATGGTCTTAACCTTGCCGAGGTAGTTGTTGACCAGCGTGCTCTCGCTAGGCCCCTCTGCCCCCTGCTATTTCGCCTCGGCAATTTATCGTCAGGCGTCCTCAATCTTGTAATCGGGGTTCGTGGAAACGTTGGGGGCGGGGGGGGGGAAGGTGGCGGACATCATCGACGAATTTCTAAATGTCGTCCTGCGTGTATTGGCTGACCGGCTTGTCGCCGTACAATCGCACGAATACTGCCTTGCGATGGCGCATGTATTTGAGTTCGTCGTATCCGTCGCCGTGCGCTCGCCGTAGCTTCTGATAGTAGGCGTCCGCCGCGGCGCTGAACAACGGAACATGCTTCAACGCGGTCGCGGACGCGACCTTGGCCTCTATGGCCGCCTGCATGACCCGCATGTCCGTGACAACGGTGAGCACCTTGGCGATGTCCGCAGCCGATTCCCGTGGCGGCAGGTGAGGTTCGCCCAGATGCTCGCGGCCCGTCTCCTCGTCGGTGATGACCTTGCGGAATTAGGCCTCCAGGGCCGACCCTTAATTCCGCGCCGCCGCTCATGCGGCCGGCCAGGAGATCGGCCAAGCCATCAAACTCGACAGCAACCATCCGCGGCGCGAGCGTCGCGTCGGTCGGCTGACACCTGTCCACGTCATCGAGTGCACACAAGAGTGGGAGCATCAGTGCGACATCGTCCCGAAGTCGGGACGCGACTGTTGGCCAGGGATCCGGTGTCCTAGGGTCCGGACTCGATCAGCACCAGAAGGCGACGATGGCGGCGATCGCGACGGCGGAGTCGAAGTTGGCGGCGAGCTTGTCGTAGCGGGTGCCGATGCGGCGGAAGTCTTTCAGGCGGCATATAGCGGCCTCGATGCGCCAGCGGTCGCGGTAGCGCCTCTTGTCATGACGGATGGGACGTTTGCGGCAGCGGCGGCCTGGGATGACCGGCTTGGTGCCCATGGCGCGTAGGTCGCGCCGCAACGCGTCGGCATCGTAGCCCCGGTCCGCCACGAGGCGGCGCAGGTGGCCGGGGGTGGCGGCGAGCACGTCGGGCGCTGCCGTCACGTCGCTGGCGTTGCCAGGTGTCAGATGGATGACCGCGGGGCGGCCGAGGACGTCGGTGAGGACGTGGATCTTGGTAGTCTGGCCGCCGCGCGACGGGCCGATGGCCTGCGCCTTTGCCCCCCTTCCCCGCCGTGAGCCGAGCGGTGGGCGCGGACGTAGGTGCTGTCGAGGGAGGCCGTCTCGGCGATCCATCCCCGCTCGGCCAGGGTGGCCAGCATGGCGCGCCAGAAGCCGCGCCGAGACCAGCGGTTGAACCGGTTGTAGACCGTCGTGGGAGGGCCGTACTCGGCCGGGCAGTCGCGCCAGCGGCAGCCTGAGCGCAGGACGTGCACGATGCCACTGATGACCCGGCGGTCGTCCACCCGGTGAGCGCCGGGCTGGTTCTGCGGCATGAACGGCTCGATCACCGCCCACTCTGCGTCCGAGAACCAGAACAGGTCTGCCATAGCCACCTCCATGCCGCACGCCGACAGCACGGAATCCCAATTGCCCCGGTTGATCAATAATCTGATCTAGTTTCGACCCTAATTCCAACCTCGGCCATGTCGTGGAACCTCGCGCGCTCGAAATGAATGTTTGCGGATACCGCAAGGACCCAAGCGGCGACTTCCGCCGCACGCTCCGGATTGCTCCAAGCGTGATTCGGATCGGCGACGAATTTAACGAAAAGTTAAAGCGAGTGGACACCCGCATTTGGAACATCCAGGAAGACCCTTTGCGGGTCAGGTGGCGGCCATGCACGGCGGGTTACAATCCGGAGCACAATCCGCGCGGTCATACCGCCGAAAGACTTAGAAATTGGCCGTCAGAAAATGGCGGAGGGGATGGGATTCGAACCCACGATAGGACTTGACATCCTATAACGGTTTAGCAAACCGCCGCCTTCGGCCACTCGGCCACCCCTCCGCAGGAGTGGAAAGTCTCACGGCGTTGCAGAAGGCGCTTCTACCCGCCCCCTGCCCGCGCGTCAAACCGCCAAATGACGATTCATGACAAAGCCACCTCGAAGCCACGCTTCGTGGCCGGGCGGGCCATCATCCGCTCATACCAGCCAGCCACGTTGGGCAGGTCGTCAAAGGGCACCTGGTGCCGCTCATGCCGCCAGGCCCAGCCGATGATGGCGAAATCGGCGATGCTCGGCTCGCCTTCGGTGGCCACGAAGTCCCGGCCTGCCAAGCGCTTTTCCAGCACGCCATACAGGCGGCGGGTTTCCTTGCCGTAGCGGGCCAAGCCGTATTCCTTGGCCGGCCCGTCCGGCTGCATCAAGAAGTGGTGCACCTGCCCGGGCATCGGCCCGAACCCGCCCATCTGCCACATCAGCCATTCCAGTACGGGCACGCGGGCGCGCAGGTCGGCGGGCAGGAACCTCCCGGTCTTCTCGGCCAAGTAAAGCAGGATGGCGCCCGATTCGAAAACGCTGATCGGCTGCCCGCCCGGCCCCTCGTCATCAACGATGGCAGGGATCCGGTTGTTCGGGCTGATGGCGAGAAACTCGGGCCGGAACTGCTCGTCGGCCCCGATATTGACGGTCTTGACGATGTAGGGCAGGCCCATCTCCTCCAGCGCCACACTGATCTTGCGGCCGTTGGGGGTGTTCCAACTGTGCAGGGTGATCATGCTTTATCTCCTCGCACGGGAGCATCGCCGCAGCTGACCCGGCAGGGAAGCCACCCCGGGCCGCCCTGGAACCGGGCAGGCCGCCTCCCGATATCCGGGATGCCATGCCGGACACCCATCAGCCCGACCTCGCGCGCCATGTCCCACCCGGAAGAGCGCTGGGCAGCCTCGCCCTGATCCGCGCGGTGATCCGGAACCCGCTCGAGGCCCTCCCGAGAGAAGCCTTCGAACAGCCCATCGCCCGCCGCACCGTGCTGGGCCGGGAACGCTACTTCGTCACCAGCCCGGAGATGATCCAGGAGGTGCTGCTCACCCAGGCCGACGCCTTCGCCAAGTCGGAAGCGATGCGCCGGGCCCTCGCTCCGGCGCTCGGGGATGCCATCCTCACCGCGGATGGCGACCGCTGGCGGTGGCAGCGGCGCGCCGTGGCGCCGATCTTCCGTCCTGACCGGGTGCAGTCCTTCCTTTCACCCATGATCGAAGCGGCCGCCCGCACCCGGGACCGCTGGCTTGCCCTTCCGCCGGGCACCGAAATCGAGCTCGGCCACGAGATGATGCGGATGACCTTCGACATCATTGTGGAAACCATGCTCTCGGGCCACGCGGCCATCGATGTGGCGCGCGTGGAGAACGGCATCACCACCTATCTGGAGAGCACGGGCTGGGCCATCGCCTTCGCCATGGTGAAGGCGCCGGGATGGACCCCTTTTCCCGGCCAGCGCCGCGCCGCTCGGGCGCGGGATTATCTCCGGGGCGAGCTGCTGCGCCTTGTTTCGGAACGGCGCCGCCTCGGCTCCGAGCGGGAGGACCTGATCGCCCTCCTCCTGGCCGCACGGGATCCGGAGTCGGGCCAAGCAATGGATGACCGCGATATCGCGGACAACCTCCTCACCTTCATCACCGCCGGCCATGAGACGACAGCCCTGGCCCTGACCTGGGCCTTCTACCTCCTCGCCCGCCACCCGGAGGAGGAGGACCGGTTGCTGGCCGAAATCACGCAGGCAACGGGCGGCGCCCCCCTGAAGCCGGAAGTGGTGCCCCGCCTCGTCCGCACCCGCCAGGCTGTTCAGGAGGTGCTGCGCCTCTATCCCCCTGCCCCGATCATCGCCCGCGGGGCCACGCGCCCCGTGGAGGTCGGGGGACACCGGATCGCGGCCGGCACCACGGTCCTGATCCCTGCCTATGCCACCCACCGGCTGCCCGGCATCTGGCCCGATCCGCACCGCTTCGATCCCGGCCGTTTCGCCCCGGCGGAGGTGAAGGCGCGCCATCGCTATGCCTGGATCCCCTTCGGTGCCGGCCCGCGCATCTGCATCGGCCTGGGTTTCGCGATGGAGGAGGCAACCGCCATCCTCGCGACGCTGCTGCCCGCCATCCGCCTCCGCCCGGAGCCCGGCTTCAACCCGGGCCTCCAGATGCGGATCACCCTCCGTCCCGCCCGCGGCATGCCCATGCGGATCACCCGCCGCTGAGCGGCCGCCTGGCTGGCCCACCCCGCTGATCCGGGGCAGGCTCGCCCCTGTCACGAAAGGAATCGCTTCAAAGATGTCCGGCTTCGGCTCCAACCCAGGCCCCGTCCCCGGGATGACCGACACGGCGGCGATGATGCATTACGACGCCAACAAGCGGTCGGTGCTCATCGCCTACATCCTCTGGTTCTTCCTGGGCTGGTTCGCCGCCCACCGCTTCTATGCGGGGAAGATGGCCAGCGGCCTCTTCATGCTCGCGGTCAGCCTCATATCCTGGGCGCTCACGGCCATCGCCATCGGCTATCTCGGCCTCGCCTTCATCGGCCTCTGGCTGCTGATCGACGCCTTCCTCATCCCCGGCATGATCCGGTCCTACAACCGGGGCATCATCGCGTCGCTCGGCCGCTGAGCCCGGCGGAATTTTCTGCCGCCTGAAACACAAGCCCCCTCCAGTGCGTCTCACCATCGCGCGGGAGGGGCCTATGGCGGAAGACGGTGTGCTGGATTGCCTGATCATTGGCGGGGGGCCCGCCGGCCTGACGGCCGCCCTCTATTTGGCCCGGTTCAACCGCCGCTTCGCTCTGGTGGATAGTGGCGCCAGCCGCGCCGCCTGGATCCCCACGAGCCACAATGTCCCGCTCTTCGCCGAGGGGATCGGCGGCCCTGAGCTCCTGGCCCGCCAGAAGCAGAACCTTGCGCAGTATGGCATCACGCCCGTCGTGGCGCGGATATCGGGGCTGCACAAGCTGCCCGGCCACTTCGTGGCGATGCTGGAAGGCCATGAGGAGAGCCGCCAGCTCCGCGCACGCCGTGTGCTCCTGGCCACCGGCTGCGTCGATATAGAACCCTCGCTTCCCGACCTGCCCGACGCCGTGCAGCGCGGCCTTGTCCGCTATTGCCCGATCTGCGACGGCTACGAGGCCCGCGACAGGAAGGTCGCCGTCCTCGGCCATGGTGCCCGCGGCCTGGGTGAGGCCGTTTTCATCGCCCGCAGCTACTCGCCGGATGTCACGCTGCTGACCCTCGGCCAGTCGCTTGCCGCGGAGGAGGAGGCGCGCGCGAAGGAGCATGGGATCCGCGTGATCACCGCCCCTATCGAGGCGCTGGACATCGAAGGGGAGCGCATCAGCGCCATCCGCGCCGGCGGCCAGGAGCACCGGTTCGAGACGCTCTATTCGGCGCTCGGCCTGAAAACCCGCTCGGACCTCGCCCTCGCGCTGGGCGCCGAGCATGACGAGAGCGGCGCGCTCATCGTCGATGACCACAACCGCACCACCGTCCCCGGCCTCTACGCCGCCGGGGACGTGGTGCGTGCGCTGAACCAGATCGTGGTGGCGATGGGCCATGCCGCCATCGCCGCCACGGATATCCACAACCGCTGCGAATTGCCGACCGAGGACGAGATCGGCGGCAAGCCCGGCGACTGAGGGGCCTCAGGCGTCCAGCTTCGCCTTCAGCACCTCGTTCACCAGGGCAGGGTTCCCCTGCCCCTTCATGGCCTTCATCACCTGGCCGACGAACCAGCCGAACAGCGTGGGCTTCGCCTTGTACTGCGCCACCTTGTCCGGATTGGCCGCGATGATCGCCTCCACCGCCGCCTCGATGGCGCCGGTGTCCGAGACCTGCCGCAGCCCTCGCTCCTCGACGATGGTCCCGGGCGCCTTACCCGTCTCCGCCATCGCCTCCAGCACCTCCTTGGCCATCTTGCCCGAGAGGGTCTTGTCCGCGATCAGGTCCAGCAGCGCGCCGAGATGCTTTGCCGAGACCGGGCTGTCCTCGATCCCCTTCCCCATCCGGTTCAGGATGGCGAAGAAGTCGCCCATCACCCAGTTGGCCGCCACCTTCGGATCGCGCCCGGCAGCCACCTCCTCGTAGAAGGCCGCCGTCTCCTTCTCCGCCACGAGCACCGAGGCATCGTAGGCGGAAAGGCCGAACTCGTTTACGTAGCGCGTGCGGCGCGCATCCGGCAGCTCCGGCAGCCCCGCCTTCAGCTCCTCGATCCAGGATGGGTCCACCACCAGCGGCGGCAGGTCCGGATCGGGGAAGTAGCGGTAGTCATGCGCGTCCTCCTTGGACCGCATCGAGCGGGTCACGCCGCGCGTGGTGTCGAACAGCCGCGTCTCCTGGTCGACGGTGCCGCCGGATTCCCACACCTCGATCTGCCGCCGCGCCTCGGCCTCCACCGCCTGCATGACGAAGCGGATGGAGTTGACGTTCTTCACCTCGCAGCGCGTGCGGAAGCCCTCGCCGGCCTTGCGCACAGAGACATTCACGTCCGCCCGTAGCGAGCCCTGCTCCATGTTCCCGTCGCAGGTGCCGAGATAGCGCAGGATCTGCCGCAGCTTCGTGAGATAGGCGCCGGCCTCCTCCGGGGAGCGCATGTCGGGCTCCGACACGATCTCCATCAGCGCCACGCCCGACCGGTTGAGGTCGATGAAGGACTTCGTCGGGTGCTGGTCGTGGATCGACTTGCCTGCGTCCTGTTCCAGATGCAGGCGCGTGATGCCGATCTCCTTCGTGCTGCCGTCCGACAGCTCAACGGTGATCTTGCCCTCACCCACGATCGGATGGGCGAACTGGCTGATCTGGTAGCCCTGCGGCAGGTCCGCGTAGAAATAGTTCTTCCGGTCGAAGCGCGACCACGGGTTCACCTGGGCGTTCAGCCCCAGCCCCGTGCGCACCGCCTGCGCCACGCATTCCCGGTTGATCACCGGCAGCATGCCGGGGAAGCCCGCATCCACGAAGCTCACCTGGCTGTTCGGCTCCGCGCCGAACTCCGTCGCCGCCCCGCTGAACAGCTTGGCGTTGCTGGTCACCTGGGCATGCACCTCAAGCCCGATCACCAGCTCCCAGGGCCCGGTCTCGCCCTCGATCGTGTAGGTCATGCGAAGGCCCTCACCTGCGGCATCTTCGTCAGATTGGCGGCGCTCTCGATCACCGAGCTCACCGCGAACACCGTCTCCTCGTCGAAGGCACGGCCCAGTACCTGCAGGCCGAGCGGCAGGCCCTGGCGGTCATAGCCCGCCGGCACCGTCATGCCCGGAATGCCGGCGAGGTTCGCGGTCACGGTGAAGACGTCGTTCAGATACATCGCGATTGGATCGTCCTGCTTCTCCCCGGCCGCGAAGGCGGCCGAAGGCGTCGCCGGCGTCACGATGGCGTCCACGCCCGCGAAGGCCTGGTCGAAGTCGCGCTTGATCAGCGCACGCACCTTCTGCGCCTTCAGGTAGTAGGCATCGTAGTAGCCGGCGCTCAGCACATAGGTGCCGATCATGATGCGGCGCTTCACCTCGTCGCCGAAACCGGCGGCACGGGTGCGCTGGTAGAGGTCCTTCAGGTCCTCGCCATTCTCGCGCAGCCCGAAGCGCACACCGTCATACCGCGCCAAGTTGGAAGAAGCCTCGGCCGGCGCCACGATGTAGTAGGTCGGCAGCGCGTATTTCGTGTGCGGCAGGGAGATGTCGATGATCTCCGCGCCCTCGGCGCGAAGCCAGTCCAGCCCCTGCTGCCACAGCGCCTCGATCTCCTCCGGCATGCCTTCCAGCCGGTACTCGCGGGGCACGCCGATCCGCAGTCCCTTCACGCCGCGAGCGCAGGCCGCCGCGAAGTCAGGCACGGGAAGGTTGGCCGAGGTGCTGTCCTTCGGGTCGTGCCCGGACATGCTCTCCAGCAGCAGGGCGCAATCCTCCACGCTCCGCGCGACCGGGCCCGGCGTATCGAGCGAGGAGGCGAAGGCCACCACGCCCCAACGCGAGCAGCGGCCATAGGTCGGCTTGATCCCAGCGATGCCGCAGAAGGCCGCGGGCTGCCGGATCGAGCCGCCCGTATCCGTGGCGGTCGCGCCCATGGCCAGCCGCGCGGCCACCGCCGCCGCAGAGCCGCCCGAGGATCCGCCCGGCACCAGCCGCACGCCATCGTCATTCCCGCGCTTCCACGGGTTCTCCACCTCGCCGAAGGCCGAGGTGGCGTTGGACGACCCCATGGCGAACTCGTCGAGATTCACCTTGCCCAGGAACACCGCGCCGTCCCGCAGCAGGTTCGCCGTCACGGTGCTCTCGTAGGGCGGCACGAAATCGCCCAGGATCCGGCTGGCCGCCGTGGTGCGGGTACCGGCCGTGCAGAACAGGTCCTTGATGGCCAGCGGAATGCCTTCGAGCTTCCCGGCCACGCCGTCCGCCCGGCGCTTGTCCGAGGCGCGCGCGGCTTCCAGCGCCTTCTCCGCCGTGACGGTGACATAGGCGTTCAGGCGCGGGTTCAGGGCCGCGATGGCGTCCAGATGGGCCTGGGTCAGCGCCTCGGAGGTGACGATTCCCTCGGACAGCGCCTCAAGCGCGCCGCGGATGGTGAAATCGGTCGGGTTCATCACTCAACAACCTTCGGAACGGCGAAGAAGGCGCCGGCGCGGTCCGGCGCATTGGCGAGCACCGCCTCCGCCTTCCCGCCATCATTCACGATATCCTCGCGCAGCGGTGCGGAGGTGCCGCCGGCGCCGGAAAGCGGTTCCACCTCGCTGGTGTCAACGGCCTGCAGCTGCTCGATCCAGCCCAGGATCCCGTTCAGCTCCGCTTGCAGGCGCTGGTCCTCCCCCTCCTGCAAGTGGAGCCGGGCGAGGGACGCGACGCGCCTCACGGTTTGCAGGTCTAGCGACATGGTGGGGCAAAAATCCCTGGATGGGGCCGAAGGGGGCCAGGAAGCCCCCCGCCCCCCCGAAGTCAAGGGCCGGGCAGAAGCACCGCCCCTTCCCGTGCACATCGGCTACAATGGCCGGGCATGAAGCTTCGCCCATCCTCGATCCCGCTCCTGGCCGCCCTCCTCCTCGCCTCCTGCGCCGCCTGCCGGCCTGACGAGGGGGAACGGCTGGTCGTGGTGGCCAACGCGGCCCCGGCCGCCATCGCCCTGTTGGGCCGCGGGGCGGGCTCCCTGCCTGTGGTGCTCGCCCAGGCCAATGGGGTGGCCCTGCCCTTCATTCTGGATACCGGGACCGGCCTCACTCAGCTTCGCACCAGCTTCGCAGCCTCGCTCGGCCTGCGGGTCGATCCGGAGCGCTCCACGCACATCACCGGGATGGGCGGCACCTCACGCATGCCCAACGCGCTGCTGCGGGACCTGCAGATCGGCCGGCGCGTGTTCCGGAACCTGTCCGTCCCCGTCGCGCCCGGCGGCGAACAGGTGGAGCGGATTGCCGGGATCATCGGTGCGGACCTGCTGCGCCGAGGCGCGCTGGAGATCGATCTCCCGGCCAGCCGGGTCGCGCTGCACGATTCGCCCTCCTGCCTCGCCGCCCCGCCGCCCTGGCCCGGGGCCGAGGAGATCCCCGTGGAGCTGAGGCTGGAGGGCCTGCCGATCATCACCATCCACCTCAATGACAGGCCGGTCCGCGCGCTGGTGGACACGGGGGCGGTGCGGACCGTGCTGCGCCGGGACCGCATCGCCGATTTCGGGATTCCCGCCTCGGCCCTCACTGCCCCGCCGGCCGGCACCATCTTCGGCACGGGCACGGGCAATGCCGCCTTCCACCTGCACCAAGGCGCCCGGCTCCGGCTGGGGGAGCGGACCCAGGCCACCCTCCCCATCGTCCTCGCCCCCCTGCCCCCCACCCTCCCCGTCGATGTGCTGCTGGGCCAGGACATGCTCGGCCCCCGCAGGCTCTGGCTCTCCTATGCGGGACAGCGTCTCTACCTCGCCCCCTCCTCCGCCCGGCCCTGACCGAAATGCCCGTCACACCCCTCCCTGCCCTTCGCGCCGCCCTGCCCCGCCACGCCCGGCTGATCGGCCTGGACCCGGGCAGCCGGACCATCGGCATCGCCCTCTCGGATGTGCTGCTGATGCTCGCCTCGCCCTATGCCGGCCTGGCCCGCGGCAAGCTCTCGGCCAATGCCGCCGAGATCCGGCGCATCGCGGAAAAGGAGGGGGCGGCCGGCCTGGTCTGCGGCCTGCCTCTGGGCCTCGACGGCTCCTTCGGCCCCGCCGCCCAGGCGGCGAAGGACTGGGCCATGGCCGTCTCGGATGCCACCGGCCTGCCGGTCGCCCTGTGGGACGAGCGCCTTTCCTCCTCCGCCGTGAACCGCATGATGATCGAGGCGGATCTCACCCGCGCGAAACGGGCCAAGGCCGTGGACGCCGCCGCCGCGGCCTACATGCTCCAATCCGCCCTCGACGCCACCCGGCCGCGTCCCACCGAGGAGGACGAGGCATGATCGCCGGCTGGGTGGTCACCGCCTTCATGATGGATGATGACCTGCAATCCCATCCCCGGGCGGACGAGAGACGGCGCTGCGGCTGCCGCGCAGCCACCGTCAGCAGGACCCGCCGCCGCTGAGATCGATGGCCCGCTCCATATAGAGCGCCTGGGCGCCATAGCTCCGCAGCACGGCGTCCAGCGCGGGGTCGGCCACGGGAGCGAAGCCCTGGGCGCGCCAGAACACCTCCGTACCGCCGATCGAAACCAGGGCCAGGGGAAGCCCTCGCGCGATCGCGGCCAGGCGGCGCACCGCCTCGGCCCCCGCGCCGCTCCCACGGGCCGCGGGCAGCAACGCCAGGTCATGCAGGTAGAGCACCTCGGGCTCATCCGGCAGGGCATGGAGCATCCGGTCCAGCGCCACCACCCGCCCGCGCCACCAGGGATGGGCCAGCGCATAGCCCAGCACCGCCCCATCCCCTTCCAGCGCAAGGCATGCCCCAGGGGCCAGCCGCAGCCTTTCAGCGAAGACTCCGTCCGCTTCGGGAAGCCCCGGATGCACGGCCGAAGCGATCGCCGAAACCGCCGGCAGGTCCGCCTCCCGCATGGAGCGCCACGCCCAAGCCTTCCCCCGCAACCCGGCCTCCCCTACACAGCGCCCATCCGCCCCGCCAGCAGCCCCGCCCGGCCGCACCCAGGCAGCAAAGAGGACCCATGCCCCTCTACCCGCACCGGCACCTCCTCGCGCTGCAGGGCCTTGAGCCCCCCTACATCGCCGAACTCCTGGACCTCGCCGAGTCCTATGCCCTGCTGAACCGCAGCGGGAAGACCCAGCGCGACGTGCTGCGCGGCCAGACCCTGATCAACCTCTTTTTCGAGGACAGCACCCGCACCCGCACCAGCTTCGAGCTGGCGGGCAAGCGCCTGGGCGCGGACGTGATCAACATGTCCGTCAGCACCTCCTCGGTGAACAAGGGCGAAACGCTGCTGGACACGGCCTCCACGCTGAACGCGATGAAGACCGACCTCCTGGTCATCCGCCATGCCCAGTCCGGCGCCCCCGCCCTGCTTTCGCAGAAGGTGGATGCGGCGGTGATCAATGCGGGCGACGGCACCCATGAGCACCCGACCCAGGCGCTGCTGGATGCCCTGACCATCCGCCGCCGCAAGGGCAGGCTGGAGAACCTGACGGTCGCCATCTGCGGCGACGTGCTGCACAGCCGCGTCGCCCGCAGCAACATCCACCTCCTGCTGGCGATGAACTGCCGCGTCCGCATCGTCGGCCCGCCAACCCTCATCCCGGCGGAAGCCGAGGCGCTCGGCGTCGAGGTCTTCCACGACATGAGGGCGGGGCTGAAGGACGCCGATGTTGTCATGATGCTGCGCCTGCAGAAGGAGCGGATGCAGGGCGGCCTCGTCCCCTCCGCGCGGGAGTTCTTCCGCTTCTACGGCCTGGATGCCGCGAAGCTGCGCCACGCGAAGCCTGACGCCATCGTCATGCATCCGGGCCCCATGAACCGCGGCGTGGAGATCGACAGCGCCATCGCCGACGATCCCACCCGCAGCGTGATCGGCGAGCAGGTGGAGATGGGCGTGGCCGTCCGCATGGCCGTGCTCGACATTCTGTCCCAGAACCAGCGGCGCAACGCCCGATGAGCATCATCCTCCAGAACGCCCGCCTGGTCTGCCCCGCCAGCGGCCGCGATTCCCCGGGCAGCCTGCTGATCGAGAAGGGCCGCATCGCCTCGCTCGACGGCACCGGCGCGCCGGAGGGCGCGGAGGTGCTGGACTGCAACGGGGCCATCCTCGCCCCCGGGCTGATCGACCTGCGCGCCGCCCTGGGCGAGCCCGGGCAGGAGCACCGCGAAACCATCGAATCCGCTGCTGAGGCCGCGGCGGCCGGCGGCATCACAACCCTCTGCGCCCTGCCGGACAGCGAACCGGCGCTGGACGACCCGGCCCCGCTGCAATTCATCCTCCGCAAGGGCGAGATGACCGGCAGCCTCTCCATCCTGCCCTATGGCGCGGCCACCCGGGGCTGCGCGGGCAAGGAGATGACCGAGTTCGGGCTGCTGCGGGAAGCCGGCGCCATCGCCTTCACCGACGGCACCCACGCCATCGCCGATGCGCGCACCATGCGCCTCGCCCTGTCCTACGCCCGCGCCTTCGGCACCTTCATCGTGCAGCACCCGGAGGAGCCGTCCCTCGCCCGCAACGCCTCGGCGACCGAGGGCGAGATGGCGACCCGCATGGGCCTGCCAGCCGCCCCCGCCGCGGCCGAGGCGATGATGGTGGCGCGCGACATCGCCCTGGCGCGCCTGACCCGGGGCCATGTGCATTTCGCCCATGTCTCCACCGGCGCCGCGCTGGACCTGATCCGCCAGGCCAAGGCCGAGGGGCTGCGCGTGACCTGCGACACCGCGCCGCCCTATTTCGACCTGAACGAGACGGCGATCGGCGATTTCCGCACCTATGCCAAGCTCTCCCCGCCCCTGCGGCGGGAGGAGGACCGCCGCGCCGTGGTCGCCGCCCTGGCGGATGGCACGATCGACGCCGTCGCCTCCGACCACCAGCCGCGCGATGCCGACGACAAGCGCGTGCCCTTCGCGCAGGCCGAGGCCGGGGGCGCCGGGCTCGCCACGCTGCTCGGCGTCACCCTGGCCCGCTACCATGGCGGGGACCTGCCCCTGCTGCGCTGCCTGGAACTGCTCACCGCCGCGCCGGCGAAACTGCTGGGCCTCGAGGCCGGCCGCCTCGCCCCCGGCGCCCCGGCCGATCTCGTCCTCTTCTCCCCGGACCGGGGCTGGAAGGTCGAGGCCGGGAAGCTGCCGGGCAAGGCGCAGAACTCCCCCTTCGATGGCCGCGCGCTGGAGGGCCGGGTGGTCGGCACATGGAAAGCCGGCCGGCGGGTCTTCGGATGAGCTCCGCCATGCTCTGGGCCGCCCTGCTCGGCCTGCTCCTGGGCTCCATTCCCTTCGGCCTGGTCCTCACCAGGGCCGCAGGGCTGGGCGATATCCGCTCCATTGGCTCCGGCAATATCGGCGCCACCAATGTGCTCCGCACGGGCAACAAGAAGCTCGCTGCCGCCACGCTGCTGCTGGACTTCCTCAAGGGCGCCGTGGCGGTCTGGCTGGCCGGCGCGCTGTTCGGGCCGGAGACCGCCGGCATCGCGGCCATCGCCGCCGTGCTCGGCCACTGCCATCCGCCCTGGCTCGGCTTCCGCGGCGGCAAGGGCGTGGCCACGGCGCTGGGCGTCTTCCTCGCCCTGGCCTGGCCGGTTTTCGTCGCCGCTGGGCTGACCTGGCTCGCCATGGCGAAGCTGGTGAAGATCTCCTCGGCCAGTGCCCTCGCCGGCCTGCTGGTGGCCGCGCTGGTGGCATGGCTCTGGGGCGGATGGCCGCTCTTCTGGCCGGTCGCGCTCATCGTGGCCTATGTCTATCTGCGACACCACGCGAATATCCGCCGCCTCCTGGCCGGCACCGAGCCCCGGATCGGCCAGGGCAAGTAGTTGAACCCGGCCGATTCCCTCGCGCGCCTCCGACTCGCCCGCACCGAGGGGATCGGCCCCCAGACCTTCCGGCGCCTGCTGGCCCAGCATGGCAGCGCCGAACGCGCCCTGCGCGCCCTGGCCGCCGACCCCGCCCGCCGCTTCACCCCGCCCGATCCCGGAACGGTGGAGGGCGAGCACGACGCCATTCTGGGCATGGGCGGCGAATGGCTTCATCTCGGTGGCCCCGGCTACCCGCCCCTTCTCGCCGCGCTGGATGACGCCCCGCCGGTCCTCGCGGCGTTGGGCGACCTCTCCCTTCTCCCCCGCCGCCAGGTGGCGATCGTCGGCTCCCGCAACGCCTCCTCCGCCGGGCGCCGCATCGCGGAGGACATGGCGGAGGCGCTGGCCGAGGCGGGTGTCGCCGTCACCTCCGGCCTGGCCCGGGGGATCGACGCAGCCGCCCATGCCGGCGCCCTCCGCCACGGCCGCACCATCGCCGTGATCCCGGGCGGGCTCGACATCGCCTATCCGCCGGAGAATCGAAGCCTTCAGGAGGCGATCGCCGCCGAAGGCCTGCTTCTGGCCGAGGCGCCGCTCGGCACGGCCCCCCTCGCGCGGCATTTTCCAAAACGGAACAGAATCGTCGCGGGCCTCTGCCTCGGCATCGTCGTGATCGAGGCCGCCCACCGCTCCGGCACCCTCATCACCGCGCGCCTCGGGGCCGAGGCCGGGCGCGAGATCTATGCCGTCCCCGGCTCCCCGCTGGACCCGCGCTGCCAGGGCTCGAATGACCTGCTCCGGAACGGCGCGCGGTTCTGCGAACATGCCGGCGACGTGCTGGAGACCCTGCCCGCCACGGCGGAGGCGCTGCCCCTCTTCGCCCCCAGCCCCTCGCGTGGGGGCGCGCGCCCCCGCATGCATGTGCCCGCACCCCCGCATGCGGAGCCCGGCGAATCGGGCGATTCAGAGCTGCTCTCGCTGATCGGCCCGACCCCGGTTGCGGTTGACGAGGTGCTTCGCCGCTGCCACCTCTCCCCGCCAAACGCCCGCGCCGCGCTCCTGGAACTGGAGCTGGAGGGCCTGATCGAGGCGTTGCCCGGAAACCGTGTCGTGCGGTCCGGCGCTCAGCGCGCAGAAGGATTGGAAGGCGGCCAGCCCACCGCATGACAGACGTTGTCGTCGTCGAATCGCCCGCAAAGGCGAAGACCATCAATAAGTACCTGGGCAGCGGCTACACCGTGCTGGCCTCCTTCGGCCATGTCCGCGACCTGCCGCCCAAGGACGGCTCGGTGCGCCCCGAGGAAGATTTCGCCATGGACTGGTCCTCCGAGGACCGGGGCGAGAAGCAGGTGCGCGAGATCGCCCAGGCCCTGAAGGCCGGGCACGCCAAGCGCCTCTACCTCGCCACCGACCCGGACCGGGAGGGCGAGGCCATTTCCTGGCATGTGCGGGAGATGCTGGAGAGCCGCCGCGCCCTGAAAGGCGTGGAGGTGCACCGCATCACCTTCAACGAGATCACCAAGCGCGCCATCCAGCACGCGATCGAGCACCCGCGCGAGCTCGATGTCCCGCTGATCGACGCCTATCTGGCCCGCCGCGCGCTGGACTACCTCGTCGGCTTCACCCTCTCGCCCGTCCTCTGGCGCAAGCTGCCGGGCAGCCGCTCCGCCGGGCGCGTGCAGTCGGTCGCCCTGCGGCTGATCACGGACCGGGAGGCCGAGATCGAGGTCTTCCGCGCCCGCGAGTACTGGACCGTGGAAGCCGGGCTCCAGACCCCGGCCGGCGCCCCCTTCACGGCGCGGCTCACTCATCTGGAAGGCCGGAAGCTCGAACAGTTCGACCTTCCGGACGAGGCCGCCGCGCTGCGCGCCAAGGCGCTGGTCGAGGGCGGGCGCTTCAGCGTCTCCTCCATCGAGAAGAAGCGCGTCCGCCGTAACCCGCCGCCGCCCTTCACCACCTCCACCCTGCAGCAGGAGAGCAGCCGGAAGCTCGGCTTCGGCGCCCAGGCCACCATGCGCCTGGCCCAGCAGCTCTATGAGGGTGTGGATATCGGCGGCGAGACCGTCGGCCTCATCACCTATATGCGAACCGACGGCGTCCAGATGGCCCGCGAGGCCATGATGGGCATCCGGGACCATGTGAAATCCGCCTTCGGCGAGAATTACCTGCCAGCGGCGCCGCGCGAATACGCCTCCAAGGCAAAGAACGCCCAGGAAGCGCATGAGGCGATCCGCCCGACGGACGTGACCCGCACGCCGCAGGATGTCGCCCGCTACCTCAACCCCGACCAGCGCCGCCTCTATGAGCTGGTCTGGAAGCGTGCCGTCGCCTCGCAGATGCAGTCGGCCGAGATGGACCAGACGGCGGTGGAACTGGACGACGCCGGCGGCAAGGCAAGGCTGCGCGCCACGGGCCAGGTCATTGCCTTCGATGGCTACCTGAAGCTCTACCGCGAGGATATCGACGACAGCCGACAGGAAGCCGATGACGAGGCCAAGACCCTGCCCCCCATGGCCGAGGGCGAGCAGCCCCGCCGAGGGGAGGTGACGGCCAGCCAGCATTTCACCCAGCCCCCGCCCCGCTACACCGAGGCCAGCCTGGTGAAGAAGATGGAGGAGCTCGGCATCGGCCGCCCCTCCACCTACGCCTCGATCCTGCAGACGCTCCAGGACCGCGACTATGTGCGCCTGGAAAGTCGGCGCTTCGTGCCCGAGGATCGCGGTCGGCTCGTCACCGCCTTCCTGATCTCCTTTTTCGAGCAATACGTGGACACCGGCTTCACCGCCACGATGGAGGAGAAGCTCGACGACATCTCCGGCGGCCGGGCCGACTGGCGCCAGGTGATGCACGAGTTCTGGGACCAGTTCCGCGCCGCGGTGGACGCCACCAAGGACCTCAAGATCAGCGATGTCATCGACGCGCTGGACGAGGATCTCGGCCCGCATTTCTTCCCGCCCGGCGAAGGCGGCACCGATCCGCGCGCCTGCCCGGTCTGCCAGACCGAGCACCGCATGGGCGGGCGGCTGGGCCTGCGCCTCGGACGGACGGGCGCCTTCATCGGCTGCTCCAACTACCCGGAATGCCGCTACACCCGCCCCCTCGCCGTGCCGGTGGAGGGTGAGGACGCCTCGAATGACGGCCCCCGGACCCTCGGCACCGATCCCGAGACAGGCCAGGAAGTCTCGGTCCGCCGCGGCCCCTACGGCCTCTATGTGCAGCTTGGCGAGCCCGGCACGGATGAGAAGGGCAAGCCGACCAAGCCGCGCCGCGCCTCCCTTCCGCGCGGAATGGACCCTGAAACGCTCACCCCTGAGCGGGCGCTCGCCCTGCTCAACATGCCGCGCATCATCGGGCTGCATCCGGAAACGGGGGAGGAGATCACGGCCAATCTCGGCCGCTTCGGCCCCTATCTGAAGATGGGCGCGCTGTCGCAGAGCCTCACGCCGGGTGACGACGTGCTGTCCATCGGCATGAACCGGGCGGTGGAGATGCTGGCCAATGCCAAGCCCCGCGGCATCACCCTGGGCAACCATCCCCAGGACGGTGCCGTGGTGGAGGTGAAGCGCGGCCGCTTCGGTCCTTTCGCCCAGCACGGCAACCTCGTGGCCTCCCTGCCGCGCGGCGTGCAGATGGAGGATTTCACGCTCGATCAGGCCGTTGCTCTTCTCGCGGAGAAGGGCAAGCCCCTGCCGGCCAAGAAGGGCGCGGCCGGGCGGAAGGCGCCGGCGAAGAAGGCCGCTGCGGCCCCTTCGGCGGAGGCGGCGCCGAAGAAGGCCTCGGCCAAGACAGCGAAGCCGGCAGCCAAGGCCCCCGCGAAGGCGGCCGCGAAACCGGCCACGAAGAAGGCCGCCGCCAAGCCGGCCGCGAAGCCCGCGGCCAAGCGGTCGGGCTGAGTTGGCGACGCGCCCGCCCCGCGAGCCCCGGAAAGGCGGCCGCCCCGCCCCGGGCGCGGGGCGCGCCCTTCCCAGGGCTGGCGGACCCCCCTTGCGTCGCCGGGAAACCGGCGGCGAGCCAAACCCGTTGCCCAGCCGTGAGGAGCTTCGCGCCTTCCTGCGCGAGGCCCCGGGCCGGATGGGCAAGACCGAGATCTCCCGCCATTTCGGCCTTTCCAGCGACCAGCGTCCCGCGCTGCGCGCGCTGATGGCCGCGCTGAAGGAGGAAGGCAGCATCGCCCCGGTCGGACGCCGCACCATCCGTCATTCCGCCAACCTGCCGGACATGGCCGCGCTGGAGGTCTTCGGCACCGATCCCGACGGCGAGCCCCTTGCCCGCCCCATCACCTGGGAAGGGGCGGAGAAGCCGGTGATCCATATGCACCCCGAGCGCGCGGGGCAGCCCGCCCTCGCGCCCGGGGATCGCGTTCTCGCCCGCATCACGCGCATCGGCCCGGGCCGCTATGAGGGCCGCACCTTCAAGCGGATCGGCAGAGGCTCGCCTTCCCGCATCCTCGGGATCTTCAGCACCGGGCTGGTCGAGCCGGTGGATCGCCGCTCCCGCGCCGCCTGGGTGATCCCGCCCGGCCAGGAGAACGGCGCGGAGCCCGGAGAGTTGGTCTATGCCGAGCCCATTCCCGGCGGCTCGCGTGAGCGCTTCATGGGCCCCAAGCCCGCGCGGGTGGTGGAGCGGCTGGGCCGGATGGACGAGCCCCGCGCCGTCTCCCGCCTCTGCATCGCAGCCCACAACATCCCGGACACCTTCCCCGACGAGGTGATCGAGGCCGCCGAGCGTGCGAAGGCCGTCCCCCTCGGCAGCCGCGACGACCTTCGCGACATCCCCCTGGTCACCATCGATGGCGAGGACGCGCGCGACTTCGACGACGCCGTCTTCGCGGAGCCGGAGGAGCAGGGCTGGCGCGTCATCGTCGCCATCGCCGATGTCGCGCATTACGTCCGCACGGACGCCCCGCCGGACCGCGAGGCGCGGCTGCGCGGCAACTCGGTCTATTTCCCCGACCGCGTCGTGCCCATGCTGCCGGAGGCGCTGTCCAATGGCTGGTGCAGCCTGAAACCGGACGAGGATCGCGGCTGCCTCTATGTCGAGATGCGTTTCGACGGCGCAGGCACGAAGACCGGCCATCGCTTCGGCCGTGGCCTCATGCGCAGCGCCGCGCGCCTCACCTATGAAAGGGTGCAGGCCGCGCGCGATGCCGGCGAGGATGCCGGGCTGGAACAGGGCCATGTCGCCCGCCTCTACGGTGCCTATGAGGCGCTGCTCGCCGCACGCCTGCGCCGCGGCACGCTGGACCTCGACCTGCCCGAGCGCCGCGTCATCCTGGATGCGGAAGGCAAGGTCCTTTCCGTCGCGCCCCGCCCTCGCCTCGACAGCCACCGGCTGATCGAGGAGTTCATGGTCGCCGCCAATGTCTGCGCGGCCGAGGAACTGGAGCGGCTGCACATGCCCTGCATGTACCGCGTCCATGACCGCCCTTCGGACGAGAAGATGGAGGGGCTGCGGGGCTTTCTCTCCGGCTTCGGCATCACCCTGCCGCCCTCGAACCTCGTGCGCCCCGGCGACTTCGCGCGCGTGCTGGAGAGGACGAAGGACATGCCCGAGGCCCGTCTCATCAACGAGACGATTCTCCGCGGCCAGTCCCAGGCCGAGTACGACCCCGAGAATATCGGCCATTTCGGCCTCGCCCTGCCGCGCTACGCGCATTTCACCAGCCCTATCCGGCGCTATGCCGACCTGCTGGTGCACCGCGCCCTGATCCGTGGGCTGAAGCTCGGCGATGACGGGCTGAGCGACGCCGAGGCCGCCGCCATGCCCGATATCGGCGAGCACATCACCAGGACCGAGCGCCGCGCAGCCCTGGCGGAACGCGACGCCGTCGAGCGCTACCTCGCCGCCTACATGGCAGACCGCGTCGGGGCGCATTTCTCCGCGCGCGTTTCGGGCGTGACACGCTTCGGGCTCTTCGTGACAGTAGAGGAGAATGGCGCGAGCGGAATCATCCCGCTGAGCGCGCTGCCGGACGACCAATGGTTCCACGAGGACGCGGCGATGCGCCTGCTCGGCCGCCGCACGGGATTGAGCTTCAGCCTTGGCCAGGAGGTCGAGGTGCGTCTGTCCGAGGCGGTGCCGCGAACGGGCAGCCTGACCTTCCAGCTGATGATGGGCGACCCGCGCGCGACGGCGCCGCGCAAGGCGCCGCAGCCCCCGCGCGGAAGACAGAAGATCACGGACCGCAAGCCCAAGGGCGCCCGCCCGGGCAAGCCGGCCCGAGGGGCGAAGCCACCGCGCTGACGACACGCCGTACCCTTCCCCGCCTGCATGCAGCGGCGCTGGCCGCGCTTGCCTGGACTGTCGTTGCCCTCCCCGCTCCCCTTCGGGCCCAGGGTGCGCAGGATTTCGCGCTGAACCTCCGCACCGCCTTCGGGGCGATCGCCGAACGCCATCTGGAGCCCACGGAGCCCGCGCTGATCGGCCTGTGGACGCTTCGCGGGCTGGAGGCGCTCGATCCCTATCTCTCGGCCACCCGCCGTGGCCCCGCCCTCGTCCTCGGCTTCTCCGAGACGCTGTCGGCCGACCAGCTGGCGGGCAACACCCCCGCATCGGTGGCCGATGCCGTTGCGGCCCTGTTGAACGAGGCCGAGCGCCAGTCCCCGGCCCTGCGCCGCGCGGGACGGCAGGCCATGCTCCAGGCCGGGTTCGAGGAGGTGTTCAACCATCTCGATCCCTACAGCCGCTATCTCACGGCCGATGAGGCCCGCCAGGCACGGGACCGTCGCCTCGGGGCCAATGACCTCGGGATCACCCTGGTCCCGGCGCCCCGCCGGGTGGTGGCGGTGGGCCAGGTGGCGCCGGGCAGCGCGGCGGACCGGGCGGGGCTGCGGGCCGGCGATGTCGTCGTCGCGGCGGATGGGATCGCCCTTTCGGCGGATGGCCTGGACGAAGCCCATTCCATCCTCGAAGGCCCGCCGGGCAGCAGCGTGCTCCTTTCGGTCCGGCGCGGCCGCCGGCGGGTGGACGTGCTTCTCACCCGGAGCGCGGCTCCCCTTCTCTCCGTCTCCGCGCGGGTGCGGGATGGCATTCTGTGGCTGCATCTCCCGCTCTTCTCCGCCGCCACGCGTGAGCAGCTGGGCCGCGCCCTGGAGGAGAACCCGGCGGCGGATTCCCCGCTCGGCATCGTGCTGGATCTTCGCGGGAACCGGGGGGGATTGCTGCAGCAGGCCATCCGGGTGGCCGATGTCTTCCTTCCGGGCGGAGTGATCGCGGCCACCGAGGGCAGGCACCCCGAGTCCCGCCGCCGCTTTGATGCCACCACCGGCGACCTCGCCCTGGGCCGGCGCCTGGTGGTGCTGGTCGATGGCCGCACCGCTTCCGCTGCCGAGGTGGTGGCCGCCGCCATGGGCGATCTCGGCCGCGGGGTGGTGGTGGGCAGCGCCACCATGGGCAAGGGGCTGATCCAGGTGCTCGTGCCCCTGCCCAATGGGGGCGAGCTCGCCCTTTCCTGGTCCCGCATCGTCGCCCCGCGGGGCTGGCCGCTGCAGATGCTCGGCGTCCTGCCCGCCCTGTGCACCAGCCGGGGGGCGGAGGACATGGCGCGCAACCTGGCGACCATCGGCACCCCGGACAGCCCGATGGCCATCCCCCTCGCCCGCGCCCGCGCCGCCCGGGCGCCCCTGGTAACCAGCGAGGTGGCCGCGCTGCGCGGCGCCTGCCCCCCGGCGGAGGGACGGGATGCTGATCTCCAGGCCGCCCGTGCCCTGCTGGAGAACCCGGAGGCCTATGAACAGGCCCTGGCGCGGTGACCGCAGGGAGAGGGCCGGATAAAAGCTTGACGCAGCCGCCGTGGCGGCTAGGTTGCGGCCCCTTCGCGACCCGGCCCTGGCCGGCACCCGCCCCTGTGGAATCGAGTCCCGAGTAGAGCCATGGCCAAGTCCAACACGATCCAGATCCGCCTCGTTTCCTCCGCCGACACCGGCTATTTCTACGTGACCAAGAAGAACACGCGGAATGCCACCGGCAAGATGGAGAAGAAGAAGTACGACCCCGTCGCCCGCAAGCACGTCGTCTTCCGCGAGGCCAAGATCAAGTAATTCCCGGCGGGCCGCAGCGCCCGCCCGGGTAAAGCGGCGAGGACGCCCGGGGGCACCGTGCCCCACGGGCGTTTTTCGCATGGGCACGCCCCGGAGAAGGGCCGGGCACCCGCATGGTGCCCAGCCCTGGCTTGCGCCTCAGGCCGCTTCGGCGCGCAGCACCACCCGGCCCGTCACCTTCCCGTCCCGCAGCCGCTCCAGCACCGCATTGGCCTTCTCCATCGGCTCCGTCGTCACGGGCAGGGCGGCGAGCTTTCCTTCCTTCGCCAGGGCCATGACCGCGTTCAGGTCATCCAGCGACCCGACATAGGAGCCCTGGATGGTCAGGGCCCGGATCGCCATCAGCGGCAGCGGCAAGGACATTTCCCCGCCGAACAGCCCGACCTGCACCAGCTTCCCGCCCTTCCCCAGCGCATCGAAGGCGAAGCGCGCCGTGGCGCTGCCGTTCACCAGGTCGATCACCGCCATGGCCGGGCCGCTGCAGGCCGCGACGATGGCCTTGGTGACCTCGGTCCCGTCACTGCCCTGGGCCAGCACCGTATCCGTCGCGCCAGCCGCCCGGGCCGCCTCCAGCTTCTCGGCCGAGACATCCACCGAGACGATACGACGGTGCCCCAGCGCCTTGAGCATATGGATCGCGTTCAATCCCAGCCCGCCGGCGCCGACCAGCACCACAGGCCGGTCCGGCGGCAGCGTGCCCAGCTTCTTGATCGCGGAATGGACGGTGATCCCGGAACAGGCATAGGTCGCCGCGACAGCGGGCTCCACCCCGTCCACGGGCACGAGGTACTTGGCGTCCGGCACCAGCACATGCGTGGCGTAGCCGCCATTGCGGTAGATGCCGAGGGTGCGGGCGGCGTTCGGGCACATATTGTCCTCGCCCGACTGGCAGCGCTCGCACTGGCCGCAGCCGATCCAGGGGAAGACCACCTTCGCCTCGCCAAGGGCCACGCCCCTGGCATCGGGCCCCATCGCCGCCACGCGCCCGACGATCTCGTGCCCCATGGCCAGCGGCAGCACCACGCCGCGGTCCTGCAGGGAAAGCTTGCCGCGGCTGCCCAGGTCGTAGCCGCCCTCCCAGATATGCAGGTCGGAATGGCAGACGCCGCAATGCGTCACCTCGACCAGCACCTCCGCGCCCTGCGGCTCCGGCGTCGGCATGTCCAGCGCCTGCAGCGGCGCCCCGGTTTCGACTACAGCCCAGGCCCGCATTTCATCCCTCCCTTGCTTGGTGCCGCATGGCACACCTGGGCCGGGGCGGGGTCAAGCGCACATGCCCCTGGCGCGGAGGGCGCGATGGCGTTACTGCCGCGTGCCTGACTGGGAGAGAACGCCATGGAACGACGCGCCCTTCTTGGCCGCGCGGGCAAGGCCGCGACGCTGGCCGCCGGCACCGCCGCCCTCGCCGCGCCCGCAATTGCGCAGACGGCGCAGCCCACCCTGCGCTGGCGTCTCACCTCCTCCTATCCGAAGTCGCTGGACTGCATTTATGGCGCCGGGGAGGTCTTCGCGAAGGCGGTTTCCGAGCTGACGGATGACCGCTTCCAGATCCGCGTCTTCGCGGCCGGCGAGATCGCCCCGCCGCTGCAGGCGCTGGATGCCGTGCAGACCGGCAGCGTGGAATGCTGCCACACCACCAGCTTCCTCTACACCGGCAAGAACGAGGCCTTCGCCTTCGCCACCGGCCTTCCCTTCGGCCTCAACACCCGCCAGCAGAACGCCTGGATGTATGAGGGCGGCGGCATCGACCTGATGAACGAGGTCCACCGCAAGTTCAACGTCTATGGCATGCCGCTCGGCGCGACCGGCGCGCAGATGGGCGGCTGGTTCCGCAAGGCGCTGGGCCCGGCCTCGGACCTGAACGGGCTGAAGATGCGGATCGGCGGCCTGGCCGGGCAGGTGCTCTCCCGCCTGGGCGGCGTGCCTCAGCAGCTCGGCGCCGCCGATCTCTACCCTGGCCTGGAGCGCGGCACGATCGATGCCGCCGAATGGCTCGGCCCCTATGACGACGAGAAGCTCGGCTTCGTTCGCGTTGCGCCCTTCTACCACTACCCCGCCTGGTGGGAGGGCGGCGCCTCCACCTATTTCTACGTCAACCTCGAGCACTGGAACGCGCTGCCGAAGTCCTATCAGGCCGCCATCCGCACGGCCTGCGCGGAGGCCACGCACTGGATGGTGGCGCGCTATGACATCCGGAACCCCGACAGCCTGCGCCGCCTGATCGCCCAGGGCGCCCAGCTCCGCCCGTTCTCGCGCGACATGATGGACACCTGCCTGCGCACTTGGCTCGACATCGAGAAGGAGTTGGTGGCCAAGAACCCGGATTTCGCCAAGGTGCATGAGAGCTGGTCCAAGCACCGCGACGACATGCGGGTCTGGCACCGCGTGGCCGAGCTCACCTTCGACAACTACGTCGCCCAGGCCAGCGCCCGCCGCTGAGCCCGGGCGGGCGCCGGTTCAGCCCTTCCGGGGCGCCGGCGCCCGCGCCGAGATCAGGGCGCGGCGGATTTCCGCCTCCGCCTCTCCCAGCGCCTTGGTGGCGGCCACGCGCCGCTCGCGGCCTTCCTGCGCGATCCGCAGCGAATCCTCGATCGTCGCGACCAGGGCGGCATTGGCCTTCTGCACGCTTTCCAGATCCACCACCCCGCGCTCGATCTCCGTCCGCACCTCCACATTGGCGCGGCGCAGCCCTTCGGCATTGGCGGTCAGCAGCTCGTTCGTCAGGTCCGTCGCGGCGCGCACGGCCTGCCCGGCCTCCCGCATGCGCTGCAGCGCCAGGGCCTGGGCCAGCTGGGTGCGCCAGAGCGGCACGGTATTGGCGAGCACGGAATAGATCCGCCCGGCCAGCGCCTTGTCGTTCTCCTGGATCAGCCGGATGGAAGGCAGCGCCTGCATGGCCACCTGCCGGGTCAGCCGCAGGTCGTGCACGCGCCGGTCCAGGTCCTCCCGTGCCGCGCGCAGGTCACGCAGCCGCTGCGGCGCGAGCGGATCGGACGGGTCCTCCGCCGCGCGCTCGGCGGCCGGGATGGCCTCGCGGTCCGTGCGCTCCAGCACCGCCTCGCCGGCGGCCACGTGGTCAGCCAGGGAATGGAACCACTCCAGCGTCGCGCCATACAGACGCTCCAGCCGCTCCACATCCTCCATCAGCCGGGTGCGATGGGTGTCGAGCTTGTCGCCGATCGCCTCGACCTGCCCGCGCACGCCCTCGTAGCGCTGGAGGATCGCCTGGGTCTCGCTGCCTGCGCGGCTGAACAGCCGCGCGATCAGGCCCGGCTTCTCGTCCAGCTTCGTCACATCGAAGCCGCGCAGTGCCGAGAGCAGCTTTGAGAGGGAATCCCCCGCCTCCCCCACCGCATCGCTCCGCGCCGAGCCGAGCATGGCATCCGCCGCCGAGGCGGCGCGCCCCTGCGCCTCCTGCCCGAAGCGGGTGATGCTGCCGGGGTCGTTCAGGTCGATCCGGTTCGCAAGCTCCGCCACGCGCTCGGGCGCGGGCTCCAGCGTCTTGTCGCTCACGCAATGCCCTCCTGATGCAGACGGTCCTGCAGGACCTTCACCTGGATCGCCAGCGCCTCGGTTTCGGCGCCGCGGAGATCCTCGGCCGATTGGCGCGCCGCGCGCGCCAGGTCGTCCACCAGCACCGGCAGCGTCTCGGGCGGGGTCGCGCCCTGGGCCAGCCGCTGGCTGATCCGCTCCAGCCCGTCCACGCCTACAACCAGCACGCGCCGTGCCTGGCCCGCCGCATCAGGGCGCAGCGCGATCTCTTCCAGCAGCCCGCCCATGGCGGAAACCGCCGCCAGCAGCCGCTGGTCCCCGGCCTGGAGGGATGCCAGCCTTGCCCGCAGCGGATCCAGCGCGTCGGGCGGGCGGGGTGGCGGCGGAGGTGGTGGCGGCGCCATCTCCGTCACGCCGTCATAGAGAAGCCGCGCACCGCCCCAGGCCATGAAGCCGAGCGCAACAGCGCCCACCGGCCCCGCGCCGCCGGCTAGACCCGCGGCGAGCCCGGTGCCCACGCCCAGCATCACGCCGGCGCGCCGCGCATCCCCACGCCGGGCCCGGGCGAGATGCGCCATGGCCGAGCCAACCCCGGCCATGCCGGCAATGCAGCCCGCGATCAGATCGCCCTCCCCGCTGGCAAGGGCAAGGAAGAAGGTCGGGACCAGGGGGATGGCGAAGAGCGCGATCGGTACGCCGCGCAGGCCGGTCCACCAGCGCGGCAGCTTATCGAAGCCCCGGTAAGGGTTGCCGGCGGGGCTCAATCGAACAGCCTCACCAGCACATGGACGAAGGAAAGCGCCCCCGTGAAGCCGACGCTGGCGGCCAGAAGGGCAAGGCCGGCGATCCGCCGGACGGGGGCTGGGAGGGAAGCGGGGTTCATCGCAGGGCAGAGATCGCCCCGCGATGCCCCCGCTTCAAGCACCCAGGCGCCTACAGCTTCACGCGCAGCAGCCGCCCGAGCTCGCCCACGACTCCCGCGCGGAAGGCGAGGACGCAGAGGACGAAGATGATGCCCTGGATGATCGTCACCCAGGCCCCGAAGGGAGCAAGATAGGTCTGCATGGCGATGACTGCCCCGGCACCAACCACCGGCCCAAACAGCGTTCCCAGGCCGCCGAGCAGGGTCATCAGCACCACCTCGCCCGACATGGCCCAGTGCACATCGGTCAGCGTGGCGATGCCCACCGTGATCGACTTCGCCCCGCCCGCGATGCCGGCAATGCCGGCGGAGAGCACGAAGGCCACCAGCTTGTAGTCATCCGTGCGGTAGCCGAGCGAGGTGGCGCGGGGCTCGTTCTCCCGGATCGCGGTCAGCACCTGCCCGAAGGGCGAGTGGATGATCCGGTGGATCAGCAGGAAGCCCAGCAGGAAGAGCGCCGCGACGAACCAGTACATGTTCATGTCGGCCCGCAGGTCGATCACCCCGAAGAGCATGCCGCGCGGGATGGACTGGATCCCGTCCTCGCCATGGGTAAAGGGCGCCTGGAGGCAGAAGAAATACACCATCTGCGCCAGGGCCAGTGTGATCATGGCGAAGTAAATCCCGGCCCGGCGGATGGCGATCCACCCGAAGACCAGCCCCAGCACCGCCCCCACCGCGCCGCCGAGCAGAATGGAAACCTCCGGCGTCAGCCCCCAGACCTTGGCCGCATGGGCGGCGATGTAGCTGCCCATCCCGAAATAGGCCGCATGCCCGAAGGAGAGCAGGCCGACATAGCCGATCAGCAGGTTGAAGGCGCAGGCGAAGAGGGCGAAGCAGAGCAGCTTCATCAGGAACTGCGGGTAGAGGAAATAGGGGCAGACGATCAGCGCCGCGATCATCACCAGCAGCGCGACTCCCTGCGCCCGGGTGAAGCCGAAGAGGCCCGGCGCCGCGGGCGGCAGGGCGGAGGGGGCGCCGCCCTCCGAAGTGCCAGGGGCCTGGGAGAGGGTGGTGGCGGATGCCATGGGTCAGGCCCTCCCGAACAGGCCGGCGGGACGCGCGAGGAGCACGATCGCCATGATGACGAAGATCACCGTGGCTGAGGCCTCCGGGTAGATCACCTTGGTCAGCCCCTCCACCAGGCCGAGGCCGAAGCCGGTGATGACCGAGCCGAGGATCGAGCCCATGCCGCCGATGACCACCACGGCGAAGACCACGATGATGAAGTTGGATCCCATGCCCGGGTTTACCGAATAGATCGGCGCCGCCAGCACCCCGGCCAGCGCGGCCAGGCCCACCCCGGCCGCATAGGTCAGCGTGACCATGCGCGGCACGTTCACGCCGAAGGCCTGGACCAGGGGCGCATTCTCGGTGGCTGCCCGCAGATAGGCGCCGAGCCGCGTCTTCTCGATGATCAGCCAGGTGGCGATGCAGACCGCGAAGGCCGCGACCACGACCCAAACCCGGTATTTCGGCAGCATCATGAAGCCGAGATCGAGCGGCGCCCCGGTGAGCGATTCGGGCGGCGCATAGGGCAGGCCGGATGAACCGAACTGGTTGCGGAACAGCCCCTCGATAATCAGGGCCAGCCCGAAGGTCAGCAGCAGCCCATAGAGATGGTCGAGCTTGTAGAGGCGGGAGATCATCGTTCGTTCGAGGATCACGCCGAAGGCACCCACGATGATGGGCGACAGGATAAGCGCCCCCCAATAGGGAATGCCCGCCCAGTTCAGCAGCATCCAGGCGACGAAGGCGCCCATCATGAACTGCGCGCCATGGGCGAAGTTGATGACGTTCAGCATGCCGAAGATCACGGCAAGACCCAGCGACAGCAGCGCGTAGAAGGCGCCGTTCACCAGCCCCAGCACGACCTGCGGCGCCGACATCTCAAGCTGAAAAAGAAGTTCCTCGAGCAAGGCAATCACCCGTGCTGGCCGGGGAAGCCGCGCCAGGCGGCTTCCCCGGGTTTCGGATCAGGTGCGGACGAGGGGGCAGCTGCCCTCGCTCATCGGGCGGAAGGCCTCCTCGGCGGGGACGGTGCGGACCAGCTTGTAGTAGTCCCACGGCCCCTTGCTCTCGCCCGGCGTCTTCACCTCGAAGAGGTAGGAGGGATGCAGCTTGCGGCCGTCCTGGCGGATGGAGCCGGCGCCGAAGGCGTCGTCATCCGTCGGCATGGCCTTCATCCGCGTCACCGTCTCCGTCCCGCTCGCCTTGGCCTGGGCCACGCCCATATCGGCCGCGGCCTTCAGGTAGTGGAGCGCCGCGCTGTAGCAGCCCGCCTGCCACATGGTCGGCATGGCACCGTTCAGCGAGCCCTTCAGCTTGTTCGCCAGGTTCCGGGTACGGTCGTTCAGGTCCCAGTAGTAGGTCTCGCTGAGCGACAGGCCCTGGGCGGTGTTCAGGCCCAGGCTGTGCACATCGGTCACGATCATCAGCAGCACCGCCAGCTTCTGCCGCCGGGTGAGGCCGAACTCGGCCGCCTGCTTGACGCTGTTGATCGTGTCCACGCCGGCATTCGCAAGCCCGACGACCTTGGCACGGGACTGCTGCGCCTGCAGCAGGAAGGAGGAGAAGTCGGTCGTGCCCGGGAAGGGATGGCGGGTGGAGCCCAGGACGCGGCCGCCGTTCTTGGTGACAAAATTCCCGGTATCGCGCTCAAGCGCATGGCCGAAGGCGTAGTCCGCGGTGATGAAGTACCAGGTGTCGCCGCCGGCCTTCACCATGGCGCCGCCTGTCGAGTTGGCGAGCATCCAGGTGTCATAGGTCCAGTGGATCGTGTTCCCGTGGCAGGCCGGGCCGGTCAGGTCGGCCGTCGCGCCCGTGGAATTCAGCATGATCTTGTTCTTCTCCTTCACCACGCCATGCACGGCGAGGGCGCAGGAGGAGGTCGCGACATCGATGATGACATCGACGCCGTCACGGTCGAACCACTGGCGGGCGATGGTGGAGGCGACGTCGGGCTTGTTCTGGTGGTCGCCCTGCAGCACCTCAACCTGGATGTTGCGGCCGGCCACGCCGCTGTCCTGCACGGCCTGGCGCACCGCGGCGACCGAGCCCGGGCCGCAGCCGTCGCGATAGGTGCCGGACATGTCGGTCAGCACGCCGATCCGCAGCGTGTTGTTGGCCTGCGCGCGGGCGCTCCCCCAGGGCATCATGCCCAGGGCCGGCAGGGCGGCGGCGCCACCCAGAAGCGTGCGGCGGTCGATGGTCATTCCAGTTCGTCTCCCAGTTCTTCGTTCTTCAGAAAACGCGGCGGATTCCCTGCCCGCCTCGCCTATACGCCGAGATATGCGTGCAGCCTGTCCATGCTGCCGGCCATCTCGCTGTTGGTCACGCTGTCGACCACGCGGCCATGCTCCATCACGTAGTGACGGTCGGCCACGGTCTGCGCGAAACGGAAATTCTGCTCCACCAGAAGCACGGTGAAGCCGCGCTGCTTGATCTCGCGGATCATGGCGCCGATCTGCTGCACGATCACGGGCGCCAGCCCCTCGGTCGGCTCGTCCAGCAGCAGCAGCGGCGCTCCGGTGCGCAGGATGCGCGCGATCGCCAGCATCTGCTGCTCGCCACCGGAAAGCTTGGTGCCCAGGCTCCGCGCCCGCTCCTTCAGATTCGGGAAGAGCGCGTGGATCGTCGGTATGTCCAGCCCCCCTTCCCGCACCTTGGGAGGCAGCATCAGGTTCTCGGTCACGTCCAGGCTCGCGAAAATGCCTCGCTCCTCCGGGCAGTAGCCGATCCCCGCGCGCCCGATCTGGTCCGGGCTCATCCGGATGGTCTCGCGGCCCTCGAACACCACCGAGCCCGTGCGGCGCCCGGTCAGCCCCATGATGGCGCGCAGCGTGCTGGTCTTTCCCGCGCCATTGCGGCCGAGCAGGGTGACGACCTCTCCCTTGCGGATATCAAGGTCCACGCCGTGCAGCACATGGCTCTCGCCATACCAGGCCTGCAGGTTGCGGATGGCGAGCATGGAATCGGTGATGGTCTCGTGCATCTGCGGCGCCAGGGTGTCAGGCATGGGCCACCTCCGCGGCACCGGAAACGCCGGGATCGCTGCCGAGATAGGCGGCGATCACGTGGGGATTGCGCGAAACCTCGGCATAGGGCCCCTCGGCCAGCACCTTCCCGCGCGTCAGCACGGTGATGGCGTCGCAAAGGCCCTCCACCACCTTCAGGTTGTGCTCCACCATCAGCACGGTGCGCCCCTGCGCCACCCGGCGCACCAGCGCGACGATGCGATCCACATCCTCATGCGTCATGCCGGCAGTCGGCTCGTCGAGCAGCATCAGCGTCGGCTCGAGCGCGAGGGTGGTCGCGATCTCCAGCGCGCGCTTGCGGCCATAGGGCAGCGTGCCCGCCGGGGCGCCGGCATAGGTCGTGAGCCCCACATCGGCCAGCAGTTCCATCGCGCGGTCATCGAAGCGGCGCAGAACCGAATCGCTGCGCCAGAAATCGAAGCTGCCGCCCCGCTGGCGCTGCAGCGCCACGCGCACATTCTCGAGGACGGAGAGATGCGGGAACACCGCCGAGATCTGGAAGGAGCGCACCAGCCCGAGCCGCGCCACCTCCGCCGGCCGCATGGCGGTGATGTCGCGCCCGTCATAGCGGATGGTCCCGCGCGAGGGCTGCATGAACTTCGTCAGCAGGTTGAAGCAGGTGGTCTTTCCAGCGCCATTGGGCCCGATCAGCCCATGGATCGTCCCGCGCCTGATTCGCAGATCCACCTCCGAGACCGCGACGAAGCCGCGGAACTCTTTCGTCAGACCCTCAGTTTCCAGGATGTATTCCTGCACCCAGACCGTCCCATTCCCTGCACGCCGTCTACGCGGCTGTGGAGGAACCATGCCGGGACACACGGCTTCGCGCAAGCGGATTGCGGAACCGGCGCCACGGAAGGAAGGATCTTCGGAACCGGGACGATCCGGCGGGAGAATCGGCCTGCCGGATCAGATCTCGATCTCAGCCGGAGGCGAGGATCGCCTCCACGATCTCCTGCACCTCCAGCGCCTCCCGCAGGGTCGCCAGGGCCTGTGGCTCCCCGCGGGTCATGGCCGCCACTTTCTCCAGCTGCCCCCGCAGCACAAGCGGCCGCATCCGCTCATTCGGCAGGGCGTCCGGGGCCGTTGCCCACCCCTCCCCGGCCTCCCGCTCGGCGATTGACCAGTCGCGCAGCCGGATCGCGCCGGCGGAGCCACGCAGGGTCCAGGCATTGGTGTCGTCCCGGTCCGTCTCGCCCACAGCGCCGCGCAGGCTAACCGGGGTGCCGCCCGCGGTCAGCCGTGCCTCGATCGCGGTCTCGGCCTGATCCCCGCCCGGAAAGCTCGCCCTGGCATGCTCCAGGGCCAGCGGGCCGAGCAGGCGGCGGGTGAGGAACAGGAAATGGGAGACCACCTCCCGCGTGAAGCCCCCTTCGGCGCGGCGGGAAAGCCAGCCGGAGGCGTCCCGCTGCCAGGAACGCGGCCATGCGGCGAAATCCACGCTGATGGCCAGCGACTCCGGCCGCCCCACCAGCCCCTGGTCCCGCCAGGCGGCGATCTGGGCCACTGCCGGCGAGGACGCCATCGGGAAGTTCACACCGGCCCGGGCGCCCGCCCCCTCCGCCCGCGCGACGAAGCGCCGAGCGGCGTCGGTATCGTGGGAAAGCGGCTTTTCCAGGAACACCGCGCGGCCCGCATCCAGCGCGGCCTCGGCAAGGGGCAGATGCGCCGCAGGCGGAGCAGCCACATATAGGCAATCACAGGCCGCGATCACGGCGGCGGCGCTGCCCAGCAAGGGCATCTCGGGCGCAACGGTGGCAAGCCGGGCCGCGGCCTCCGGCGCCGGATCCCAGACCCCGGTCAGCGCGACCGGCATGTCCGAGGCGTCGCGCGCCGCCCGGACAAGCCGCTCCCCCATGATGCCGAAGCCAACGATACCGAGCCCGATCTTGCCGGACCGTGCGGATGCCACCACCGGATCCTACCCCCTCAAAGCTGGAAAGGCAGGGCAACCAGTCATCGCGGAGTGGCCGATCGAGGCAGCGGGGCTCAAGCCCAGGCCCCTCATCCGCCATCCGCGCACACCGAACGCCCCGTCGTCCCCCAATACCCGGGGGCCCTCATAAGCTCCGGAAAATCGGGCGCCTAGAGCCCCGCGCAGCCGCAAGGAAGATGCTCACATTTCAGTGACAGAGCGGCTCCAGGGAAGCTACAATCACGCCGCTGTGAGCATTCCCGCTCATTGGAGCCTGAGCCTTGTCCACCGTAACCCCCTTCCCCCGGCGCCAGACGCCCAGCCTAACGATCGAGGATGTGGAGGCGCTGGGAACCGCAATCAGCCGATATGCCCTGGCGCGTGTGGCCGCGGCGCTTCCGGGTCTCTCCGAGGCGGATAGCCGCCGCGCCGGTGCCATGGAGTGGAGCGCGATCGAGGATGCGGAGGAGGCGATCCGCGCCATTGATGCGCGGCACGGGCGCGGGGCTGGCGAAGATCTCACGCGCCTCATCCGGTCGGAGCTGGTGACGAAGCTCGCGGCCGATGAGGCCCGGGCGGCTGAATGGGATGCGCTGGATGCCGGAACCGGCAACTAGGCGCTGCGGAGTTCAGGGCTTCGGTGTTCAGGGCGGCCTTCGGGTCGCCCTTCATCGTTCTGGCAGGAGAGCCGCCTCAGCGTGCGAGCGTCTCTGAGACACCAAGCGGACCCACACTGTCCCGCATCACTTCCGATGTAACGGCGACGACTGGTATTCCGGAACAAGGCCGGATCAGCGCCGGCCGAAGGGGATGGAAGAGGTTCCGGAGCTGAGAATGGTCGGAGCGGCGGGATTCGAACCCACGACCCCCAGTCCCCCAGACTGATGCGCTACCAGGCTGCGCTACGCTCCGACGCGGCGGGGTCTAGCACCGGCCCGCAGGGTCAACAACCCCGAGGATGACGGTTTTCCGACTTCCCGCTCAACCCCTGGCGGAGAGCGCCTTCAGCGCCGCCGCGATCGCCTCCAGCTCCTCCAGGCAGGCGCGCAGCTCGCCTCCCTCGGACGGCAGCTCGGACATGGCGGCGTCGTCGGCCTCGCTCGCGGCCTCCACGCCCTCCAGCCCGCCGTCGCGCAGCAGCCGCTGCACGCCCTTGATGGTGTAGCCCTGGGTGTAGAGAAGGTCGCCGATGCGGCGGAGGAGGGTGATGTCCTCCGGCCGGTAGTAGCGGCGCCCGCCGCCCCGCTTCAGCGGCTTCAGCTGGGGGAACTTCGTCTCCCAGAAGCGCAGCACGTGCTGCGGGATGTGCAGGTCCTCCGCCACCTCGCTGATGGTGCGGAAGGCGTTTGGCGACTTTCGGCGGACGCCCGATTCGGGCACGCCCTCGGACATTCCCTCGGGGGCGTTGGGTGTGATGTCGCCAAGGACGCTCATGCCGGTCATCGCGCTCCTGCTCAGTCCTCGCCCCGCGGCGGCGTCTCGCCGTTGATGCGGGCCTTCAACACCTGGCTGGCGCGGAAGGAGAGGACGCGGCGCGGGGTGATCGGCACCTCCACGCCTGTCTTGGGGTTGCGCCCGATGCGCTGGGCCTTCTGACGCACCGAGAAGGTGCCGAAAGCCGAAAGCTTCACTGCCTCCCCGCCTTCCAAAGCCGAAGAGATGCGGTCGAGCACGTCCTCGAGCAGGGCCGCGCTCTCATTCCGGGAGAGGCCGACCTGCATGTAGATCGCCTCGGCCAGCTGGGCGCGGGTTATGGTGTTCATGTGGCCATGCCCCCTTTCGCCCGGGGCGATGCCCCTCACGTCGATGAGGGGGATTGGACCGCCGGGGACGGGGTGGCGTCAATCGACTCGCCGGCCACACTGTGGACTCCGGCACGCAGTGTTGCCGAAATGTCGAGGTGAGTCGGAAGGGTCACAGATGCACGAAAGGCGCGCCTCCGGCAGGGAGACGCGCCCGTTCCGGCAGCCTGCGCGCGGATCAGTAGCGGGCCAGCGCCGCGCCCCAGGTCAGCCCGCCGCCGATGGCTTCCATCAGCACCAGGTCACCACGCCCCACGCGCCCGTCGCGCGTGGCTTCCGCCAGGGCAAGCGGGATGGATGCCGCGGAGGTGTTGGCATGGCGGTCCACGGTCACCACCACGCGCTCGGGCGGCAGTCCGAGCTTCCGGCCCATGGCGTCGATGATCCGCAGGTTCGCCTGGTGCGGCACGAGCCACTGCACGTCGGACTTCGCGAGGCCATTGGCCGCCAGCGCCTCGTCCACGGCCGAGGCAAGCTTGGAGACGGCATGGCGGAACACCTCGCGCCCGGCCATGCGCACCACGCCGCCCTCGACCTGCAGGATGTCGCCATGGCGGCCATCCGAATGCAGGTGGGTCGAAAGCAGCCCGCGGGGCTCCGCCTGGCCCTCATCCTCCGTGGCGCGCAGCAGCATGGCACCGGCGCCATCGCCGAACAGCACGCAGGTGGCGCGGTCGGTCCAGTCCAGGATGCGCGTGAAGGCTTCGGCGCCGATCACGAGCGCGCTGCGGCACTGCCCCGCGCGGATCATCGAATCGGCGACACCCAGCGCATAGACGAAGCCCGTGCAGGCGGCGGAGATGTCGAAAGCGAAGCCGCTCCGGATGCCCAGCTTCTCCTGCACGCGCGCTGCGGTGGAGGGAAAGGCCGAATCGGGGGTCGCCGTGGCCAGGATGATCGCGTCCACCTCGTCCGCCCCGGCGCCTGCCTGGGCCAGCGCCTCGCGCGCGGCGGCGGCGGCCATGTCGGCCGTGGTCTCGCCGGGGGCGGCCATGTGGCGGCGGCGGATCCCCGTCCGCTCGCTGATCCAGGCATCCGAGGTGTCCAGCCCATACTCGGCCGCCAGCTCGTCATTGGTGAGGCTGCGCCCGGGCAGGTAGCCGCCCGTGCCGGCGATGACGGAACGGATCATCAGCCGGCCGCAGCCTGCTTCTGCATCGCCGGCCTCTGCCCCAGCAGGGCGACGCCAGTGCGGATGCGATCGTTGAAGCCGTGCGTCACCATGTCCATTGCCACATCCACGGCATGGGCGAAGCCGAGCGCGTCGGTTCCGCCATGGCTCTTCACCACCACGCCGTTCAGCCCGATCAGCACGGCGCCATTGTAGCGCCGCGGGTCCATCCATTGCCGCAGCCGGTCCAGCGCGGGGCGCGCCAGCAGGTAACCCAGGCGCGCGGGAATGGAGGAATTGAAGACCTGCCGCAGGAGACTGCCGACAAGCTTCAGCGCCCCCTCCCCGGTCTTGAGCGCGACATTGCCCGTGAACCCATCCGTCACGACCACATCCACCGTGCCGGCGGTGATGTCGTGGCCCTCCACGAAGCCGTGGAACTGGGCGCCCACATGGCTGTCCCGCAGGATCTCGGCGGCCTGGCGGATGCGCTCGTCGCCCTTCAGCTCCTCGGAGCCGACATTGAGCAGGCCGATGCTCGGCGCGGTCAGGCCGAGCACGGCACGGGCGAAGGCATCGCCCATCACCGCGAACTCCACCAGGTTCCGGGCCTCGTAGGAAATATTCGCCCCGAGATCGAGCAGCACGACATCCCCGCGCGCCGACGGCCCGATGGCGGCAAGCGCCGGCCGGTCGATCTCAGGCATGGTGCGCAGCACGATCTTGGCCAGCGCCATCAGGGCGCCGGTATTGCCGGCGGACACCACGCCATCCGCCTCACCCGCCGCCACCGCATCGATCGCCAGGCGCATGGAGGCCCGGCGGACGCGCAGCGCGGCCGTCGGCTTCATGTCGCCTGGGATGTGGTCCGCGGTATGGCGGATCGTGCAGATCGCGGCCGCGCGCGGGCGGGTGGCGAGGCCGGCGCGAAGCCGTTCCTCGTCCCCTACCAGAAGAAAGCGGACACCCTTGTGGCGGTCCGCCGCCTGCTCCAGCCCGTCCAGCACGGCATCGGGGGCGTGATCGCCCCCCATGGCGTCAATCGCGAGGGCGTAGTGCTCCGCCGAGCCCGCAGAAACAGACCCGGCGGCCCCGGATGCGGCCAATTCCGGCGCTCCTCAGCTGTGGACAGGCGGAGACGACGCGATCAGGCGCGGACAGCGGCCTTCAGCGGCTTGCCGGCCGCCACGACCTCGCGGCCATCGTAGAAGCCGCAGGAAACGCAGATGTTGTGCGGGCGGCGCAGCTCCCCGCAGTTCGGGCAGTCAGCATGCGCCTCACGGGTCAGGGCCTCATGGCTGCGGCGCATGCCGCGGCGGGAGGGCGAAACTTTTCTCTTCGGAACGGCCATCGGTGCCGGGCCTTTCTATTTGCAACACGTCACGCGGACGGACGGGATTCTAGGAAGGGGCGCGCCTTACCACCCGGGGGCGGTCGGGGCAAGGGTTACGGCGCGTGGCCGCCCTTCAAGCCTTGCAGGGCAGCGAAGGGCGAGCCCGCCTCGTCCTTCGCTTCCGCAGGAAGTTGGGCGTCAGGCGCGCGCGGATAAGGGTCCAGGGCCAGGGAAAGGCTCTGCGCCAGCGCCTCGCCGACGTCCACCGATCCGTCGGGCTCGGATTCGATCTCGTCAGGCCCGTCGTCCAGCTCGTCCGAGGGCTCCTCGCCGGAGGGCAGGATGCGCCAGTCCAGCGTCTCCTCGATCCGCTGCGGCACGGGCTCCAGCGTCACGACGCAGGCCTGCACCACCTCCGCCCGCATCACCCCACGTACCCGGAGCACGCTGCCCGGCGCGGGCGTGAGTTCCAGCTCAGCGGAGAGGGAATCGAGGCTGATCAGCCCAAGGCGCGCGGCAAGGGCGGCGCGCTCCTCCGGCCCAGCCTCAAGCCGCTCCTGGCGTCCCTCCGCCCCGATGGTGGCCGGGCGGAGGCTCCGGCTGAATTCGCGCTTCATGTTCCCTCTCCCGCCGTGAAGGCCACCCGCCCCGCCAGCAGCGCCTCGAAGGGCTGCCCGGCCAGGGCCGCATCAAGCGCCACGGCGTGCCGTGCCAGGCGCTCTGCCGCCCCTGCGGGTGCCTCTCCGGCCCAGACATTGCGGGCCAGGGCCGCCCCGAGCGCGGCCTCGTCCCCTGCTTCGAGCGCGCCCTCATAGGCAACGGCCCGGCCGTGAAAGGCTTCCCACATCACCCGCACGCGCTTGCCGATCGACATGTCGCCCACGCCCATCTCGCGCAGGTTCATGTCCATGTCGGCGAACATCGCATCGAACACCGCCTGCGCCAGGGCCGCGCCGCGTGGATCAGGATCATGGCGGAGCCGCCTGACCAGCAGCGCCGCATGCAGGGCGATCAGGTCGAAGCGCCCTTCCAGCGTGTCCGGCACCGCATCCTCCCCGAACAGGGATGGATCGCGGGCCGCCTGCACGGCCGCGGTGTAGAGGGTGAAGCCAACCCGTTCATGCGGTCGGCGACGCAGCAGGCCGAAAAGGGCCATGGGCTCCCGTGTTCCATCTCATGCCCGGCGCCTGGAGCGGCGGGTCGCCTCCGTCCGGGCGCAGCGCTCTGTTGACCGGGCGGCGGGGCGGTGGCAATCGAACCCGCGAGATGGCCCCCATGACCGCACCCGTCAATCCACCCGCCACCCGCCCGGCCTCCCGCTGGCGCGCCGCGCTGGTGGCCCTGGCCCTCCTCTCCCCGCTGGGCGGTTGCGCCCTGTTCGGCGCCCCGGACGAACTGCGCGGGAACCGGGCGGAGCCCGAGCTGCTGCGGGAACTGACCCCGGGCGTGGCAAGCAAGGCCGATGTCACCGCCCTGCTCGGTTCGCCCAGCGCGACCGCCACCTTCGATGACCGGGAGTGGTATTACATCAGCGCCACCACCCATACCCGCCCTGGCCGCCTGCCCGGCGTGGACAACCAGCGCGTGGTGGTGATCCGGTTCAACGACCGCGGCGTGGTCGAAAGCATCGAGCAGAAGGGCGAGGGCGAGATGCGGAACGTGGCCGTCGTGTCCCGCACCACGCCGGTGCCGGGCAATGAACGTTCCCTCCTGCAGGCGCTGTTCGGGAATATCGGCCGCTTCGGGCCCACGCCGACCCAACCCACCACGCCGGGAGCAGGTGCGCCGGCCCCCTGATCGCGCAGGCAAGGCAGCCACCGCTGAAAGCCCGGGACCGGTCCCGGGCTTTTTTGTTTCCGCATGGCGGAAGAATTGCGGATTAAGAGGCCGCAACCTGGTGAAGTTTTAGCCTCCCCCTTTGGCGCGGGGCATGAAACCGCGCCTATAAGGCTGCCATGAGCAAGGCAGCGAACCCCGCCCTAGAAGCGGTCCAGGAACATGAGCGGGGAAATGTCGCCCGGCTGGCCATCTCGCAGGCCCTGGCCGGCGCCAACGCCACCATCGTCTATGCGACGGGGTCGGTGGTCGGGAACATGCTGGCGCCGGACAAGGCGCTCTCGACCCTCCCCATCACCATCTTCGTCGTCGGCATGGCGGCCTGCACGCTGCCGGCCGGCATGATCGCCCAGCGCCATGGCCGGCGGGCAGCCTTCCTGTTTGGCACGGGCTGCGGCGTGCTGGTCGGCCTCATCGCGGCCCTCGCGGTCCTGCTCGGCTCCTTCTGGCTCTTCTGCCTCGCCACCTTCTTCGGGGGCGCCTATGCGGCGGTCGTGCTGAGCTTCCGCTTCGCCGCGGCGGACTGCGTTCCGCCGGACCGCCGGGCGCGCGCCATTTCGGCGGTCATGGCCGGCGGCATCTTCGCCGGGGTGCTCGGGCCCCAGCTGGTCACCTTCACCATGGATCTCTGGCCGCCCTATATCTTCGCGGCCACCTACCTGGCCCAGGCCGCGCTGGCTGTGGTCTGCACCGGGGTGCTCATCGGGGTGAAGCTGCCGACGCCCAAGGCCGCCGAAGCCAACACGGGCCGCCCGCTGGCCGAGATCGCCCGCCAACCGCGCTTCATCGCGGCCGTCACGGCGGGGGTGATCTCCTACATGATCATGAACCTGGTCATGACGTCCGCCCCGCTCGCCATGCGCTTCTGCGGCATCTCCCAGGGGGACGCCAATCTGGGGCTGCAATGGCATGTCATTGCCATGTACGGCCCATCTTTCTTCACCGGGCGCATCATCACCCGCTTCGGCGCGCCCCGGGTTGTCATCGCCGGGCTGGTGCTCACCGCCCTATCTGCCGCCGTCGGCCTCTCGGGCATCACGGTGGGGCATTTCTGGCTGACCCTGATCCTGCTCGGCATCGGCTGGAACTTCGGCTTCGTCGGCGCCTCCACCATGGTGGTCGAGTGCCACGGGTCGGAGGAACGCAACAAGGTGCAGAGCCTGAACGACTTCCTCGTCTTCGGCCTGATGGTCGTGGGCTCCTTTGCCTCGGGCGGGCTGCTGAACAGCTATGGCTGGGAGATGGTCTGCTGGGTTGCCCTCCCACCGCTGCTGCTGGCGGCCGTCATCCTGTGGACCACTGGCTCCTTCCGAACCCGCCCTGCGATCTGACCTGTTGCTTCACGGAGAGGGCTCTGCCCTCTCCGGAGGTTCAAGGCAGTGCCCTCGATCCCCGCCAAGGGCCTGAGGCCCTTGGCACCCCCTCTGGCTACCACGGATAGCATCCAGCACGGGGTCCCTTGGTCCCCATGCTGCCCTTGCAGTCGCCTCCGGTCATGGACCGGAGGCGCACCATCAGCCCAGCCGCCCGAACTGACAGAAGAAGATGACGGTGAGGGGTTCGGGGAGAGGAAAAATGCCTTCTTCCTCTCCCTGAGGCCACAAGCGGCGAAAGACCAGAAAGGCCGCCCCTTAGCTCGACTTTGGCCATTTGAGCTGAGGAGAGGCGGCGGAGCGGGCTGACCGGCTAGGGTGGATGCGTCCCCGCCAAGAGACGCCGCCATGCTCTGCCTGCCGACCCGCTTCGCCGCGGT
>NZ_JAGIZB010000022.1 GCF_017813395.1 Pararoseomonas baculiformis
CGCGCGCGCCACCTGCTCGGCCGCGGCGAACACATAGCTCAGATCCGCATGCCCGTCCCCGCGCCGCGACGGCGTGCCCACCGCCAGGAACACCGCATCCGCACCCTCCATCGCCTCCGACAGATCGGTCGTGAAGGACAGCCGCCCATCCCGCACGTTCTCGGCCACCAGCTTGTCCAGACCAGGCTCGTAGATCGGAATGCGACCACCCCGAAGCGCCTCAACCTTGGACGCCTCCGTGTCCACCACGCATACATCCACCCCGAACTCGGCAAAGCAGGCCCCGGAGACCAGGCCAACATAGCCCGCCCCGATCATCGCTACGCGCATCCTATCCCCCTGATACCGCCCCCGATGTCCAGGGGGTGACCGGTCGTTCCTATCGTTTCGCCTCTGCGGGGCCGATATGCGGCGGCACCGCGCGGGTGCCGGCTCTCACCCCATGTACTGGGGAAGGAAGGCGCGCACGGCATCCGCCAGGTCGGGGCGCTTGAGCGCGAAGGCGATCTGCGCCTCCAGGAAGCCCGCCTTGTCGCCGCAGTCGAAGCGCCGGCCCTGGTAGCGCAGGCCATGGAACGGCTGCCGGCCGATCAGCTTCGCCATGCCGTCGGTCAGCTGCACTTCGCCACCCGCGCCCTTTTCCATGGCCGAGAGCGCCTCGACCACCTCGGGCATCAGCACGTAACGGCCGATGATGGTGAGGTTGGAGGGCGCCTGTTCCACCGGCGGCTTCTCCACGAGCCCCTTCACCGAGACGAGCCGGCCCTTGTCCTCCAGCACGTCCAGCACGCCATACTTGTTGACGCGCTCCATCGGCACTTCCTCGATGGCGACGACGTTCCCGCCCGTCTCCATATAGGCGTCGGCCAGCTGCTTGGTGCAGGAGACCTCGCACTGCATCAGGTCATCCGGCAGCAGGATGGCGAAGGGGTCGTTCCCGATGAAGCTGCGGGCGCACCAGATGGCGTGGCCCAGGCCCATCGGCACCTGCTGGCGCACGGTGGTGATGGAGCCCGGCTCCACCGCGCTTGCGCGCAGCTCGGCCAGGATCTGGTCCTTGTTGCGCTCCTTGAGGGTGCGCTCCAGCTCATAGGCCACGTCGAAATGTTCGACGATCGCGGTCTTGCCGCGGCCGGTGATGAAGCAGAACTGCTCGATGCCGGCGTCGCGCGCCTCCTCCACCGCGTATTGGATGAGGGGCTTGTCCACGATGGGCAGCATCTCCTTCGCCAGCGCCTTGGTGGCGGGCAGGAAACGGGTACCCAGGCCCGCAACGGGCAGGACGGCCTTCTTCAGCGGCTTCGGCACGGGAGGCGATTCCCCTGTCACTATGTTCGGCGGCAGATGTGCCATGCCCGTTGAAACTTGGGAATGTGGCTGCCCTGTGGTCCCCTTCCGCGATCAGGCGCCGGTTCCGGCCAGCAGGATATCCCGCGCCGCGTTCACCCGCGCCGCAAGCCAGTCCGAGCCGCCGGCATCGGGATGCGCGCTCCTCATCAAGCGCGCGTGAGCAGCCCTGATATCGGCCCGGCTGGCGCCCTCCTGCAGCCCCAGGATGGCCAGCGCCTCCGCCCGGTCCATCACCGGATTCGCGGCCGCGGCCCCGGCTCCCGCCGTCCGCCAGCCCGCATGGGCCCGGTCCAGCCAGGCTTCCAGCAGCGGAACGCTCTCCGGATCCTCCGCCGCCGCTTCCTCAAGAAGGGCGCGCAACTCGGCCAGGGTGAGGTCCGCAAGGTCCCGCCCGGCCTGGACGCCGCGCGTTACCCGGCCGGAGAGCGTGCCCGCCGCGGGGTCGAGGCGCATGGAGAGCATGCCCGTCTGAACCGCATCCGCCGGCGCGGAGCCGAGCTGCGTCGGGGGCTGGCGAGACCGCCACCAGCGCCAGAGCGCCGGCCCGAACAGGGCGCCCGCCCAGATCAGCTGCCCCCCACGCCCGGTGAGCAGCAGCACCACCCCCAGCAGCAGGCCGATCCCTGCCAGCAGGGCCGCAGCGGCCCATTTCACCTGCGCCACGCTGGCCGTGCTGAAGCCGCGCAGCCCCAGCAGGCCCAGCGCCAGGATGGCCGCCCCGGCCGCGAGCCAGATCATGCCCGCGGCGCCGGCAGCTGCGCGAGAAGGGCGGCGGCGCCGGGCAGCCTTGCCAGGGCGGCCCGCCCGCCGCTGGCGAAGGCGGCGGCTCCCCGCAGCAGGGCCGCCAGCGTGCCGGGGCTGCGATGGTCGAAGGGCGCCCAGGCCCCGCCGGATTGCCGCGCGATGCCCCGCAGCACCGGGGTGGCCAGGGGATCGTCCCCCTCCTGGAATACAAAGGCAGGGGTTCCCCGCGCCCCCAGCCGCGACGCGGCGGCAAGAATCGGCCCGGCCTCCTCCTCCACGGCATCCCCCACGAACACCAGCGCATGCAGCCGGGCGCGGCTGGCCTCGGCCTCCGCATGGCGCAGCAGGCGCAGGATCTGCGTGTGGCCGCCCCGGCAACCCACCCCGGTCATCTCCGCCGCTAGCGCCCGCGCATCCGCCAGGAAGGGGGTGGCGTGGAACTCCCCATGCCCCCGGTAGAAGGCGAGGCTGACCGCGATCCCCCCGGGCGCCTCCGCGAACATCCCGGCTTGCAGGTGGCAGGCCCTGTCCCAGGTGGGCTGGCGGCTGGCCGTGGCATCCACGGCGAAGAGCAACCGCGCCGGGGAGGGCGCGGCCCGCAGGGCAGGCACGCCCGCGGCCTTCTGCAGGAAGGCGGTGACGGCGCTGGAGGCGGGGGCGGGAACCGGCGGCTTGGCCATGAAGGATAGATGGTGTGCCGCCATGCCCGGCGGAACGGGCGGGTGGCGCGAGGGGCGCGTCTCACCTAGCCTTTTCCGCCATACAAGGAGATCCCGGACATGCGACGCCGCCACCTGCTCCTCGCGGGCTGCCTCGCCCTTCCCGTGGCGCTTGGCGCCTATGCCCAGGCCGAGGCCGAGCGGCAGCTGGATGCGGCCATCGAAAGGCTGCGCGCCGGGCTGGGGCCGGATGGCGCGGTGGAATGGCGCAGCCGCAGCGTCGATCCGGCCACTGGCACCGCGCGCCTGCAGGGCCTGACCATCCGCCAGGGCAAGGACCGCCTCACCGCCGCCGAAGTGGTGCTGGACGGGTTGCAGGCGGACCGCCTGGGCCGCGCCGTGCTCACCGACCTCCGGATGGAGGAGGCGAAGCGCGCCGATGCACCCGCACCCATGGTGATCGCCGCCGGCCGGGTGAGTTTCGTCAACCTTGTCCTCCCCGCGGCCGGGGCTGGCCCGGGGGTGGACTGGTCCGCCCTCGCGGCCGGAGAGGCGCTGGCCGAGGGCATCCGCGTGGAGAATCCCGGCCGGGGCGAGGCCGAGCTGGCCCGGTTGAGCCTGGCCGGCTATGCGCCCGGGCGGGTGCAGGACGCAGTGCTGGAGGGCTTCCGCTTCACCGACCGCAGCGATGGGGAGGTGAGCATCCGCCTCGGCCGCGCGCAGCTGGCCGGCGCTGTTGTGCCGCGGATCGGGGCGGATCGTGATCCCTGGGCCCTTGCCGCCGATTCCGCCCGGATCGAGGGGGCGGAGCTGGTGGTGCAGAGCCAGCAGGTCTCGATGCGCCTGGGCCGCATGCAGCTCGATGGATGGGGTGAGGGGCGGCTTACCAGCTTTGCCCTGGAAGGGCTGAAGGTGGAGGGCGAGACCAAGGAGGCGGGCCCCTTCGTCGCCGAGCTGGGCCGGGCCGGGCTGTCCGGCTTTCCCGCGCGCGACACCGCCTACGCCATTGCCCATGACCTGAACCCGCCCCAGCCCATCCCCGGCCAGGACCAGGACGGCATGCTGGAGGGCCTCGCCGTCTCCACCGCGGGCGCGCCGCTGCTGCGGATCGCCACCGTCCGCGCCCGGAACAGCTGGGACGCCACGGCGCCGCGCACCCAGACCGGCACCCTGGCTGTGGAGGGCGTGGCGCTCGACCTGCCACCGGAGCAGGGCGGGGATTGGCTCGACGGGCTCGGCTTCAAGCGCATCCTGGCCAGGCTGGGCATGGAAAGCCGTTTCCTGCAGGACCAGGGTCGCATCCTCGCCGATCCGTTCCTGCTCCAGGCGGCCGGCATGGGCAGCCTTGGCATCTCCCTTGATCTCGGCGGGATCCAGATGCCCACGCCCGGGCAGCCCTCCGTGGCGAAGGAGGATCCGCTGGCCCTGATCGCCAACTGGACCATCGGCGGCCTGTCGATCCGCTACACGGAGGAGGGGCTGCTCCGCGCACTTCTTGCCCAGCAGGCGGCGCGGGAGCGCGTGCCGGAAAGCCAGCTGCGGGCGCGCTATGCCCAGATGGTCCAGCGTTTCCCCGTGCCCGGCGTCGCCCAGGGCAAGGAGGCGCCGCAGATCCGCGCCATCCGCGAAGCCCTGGCCAGCTTCGCCCGCGACCTCGGCACCATCGAGATCGCCATGCGCCCGGCCAAGCCCGTGCCCATGCCGGCCTTCATGACCCTGGCCGGGCAGCCGCCGGAACAGCTCGTGCGGGAACTGGGGCTCACCGCGCGGGCGACCCCGCCCGCCCGGTAGGGTCCATGCCCGGTGGTCCGCAGGGCATGCGGGCCACCGGAACCGCTTCAGGAAGGCTGGGCCGCCGCGATGGCCGAGAGATTCACGATGCCCCGCGCCGTGGTGCTGGGCACCATCACATGCACGGGCTTGTTCATGCCGAGCAGGATGGGGCCGAGCTGCAGCCCGTCCGCCGCCGCCTTCAGCAGGTTGTAGGCGATATTGGAAGCGTCGAGATTGGGGAAGACCAGCAGGTTGGCCGACCCGGCGAGCTTGCCATCCATCACGGCGCGGTCGCGGATGGCCGGTTCCAGCGCCGCGTCCGCATGCATCTCCCCATCCACCTCCAGCGCCGGGTCGCGCTCCCGGATCAGCTTCAGCGCCCGCCGCATCTTCCGGGCGGAGGGGGCGTCCGAGGCACCGAAGGAGGAGTGGGAGAGCAGCGCCACGCGCGGAGTCACGCCGAAGGCGCGCACCTGTTCGGAGGCGAGGAGGGTCATCTCCGCGATCTGCTCCTCATCCGGGTCCACCAGCAGATGGGTGTCCACGAAGAACAGCGTGCCGGCCGGCAGGATCACGCCTGTCATGGCATAGACGCGCCCGGCATCGGGGCGCTTGCCCACGATGTCGAAGGCCTGGTGCCAATGGGTCATCCAGTCGCCCGTGCCGCCGACGATGGCGGCATCGACCCGGCCGGTCTCCAGCAGCAGCGTGGCGGCGACCGTCGGCCGGGTGCGCAATGCGCGGGCCGCCGCATCGGGCGGGATGCCGCGGCGATCGACCTTGCGCTGATAAAGGGGAAGCAGCTCCGAGAAGGCCTCCGTGTCGGCGCCGGGGTCGAGCACCGTCACGCTGCCCTCCAGGTCCATCCGCAGGCCCATCTCCCGGACCTTGCGTTCGATCACCTCGCGCCGGCCGATGATCACGGGGTCGGCGATTCCCTCGTCCAGCACGGTCTGCACGGCGCGCAGCGTCCGCTCATCCTCGCCCTCGCCATAGGCGATGCGGCGCCCGGCATTGCGGGCGGCGGCGAAAACAGGGCGCATCAGGTCGCCCGAGCGGAAGACAAAGCGCTCCAGCTCCCGCTTATAGGCGGGGAAATCGTCGATCGGCCGGGTGGCCACGCCGGAATCCATGGCGGCGCGGGCCACGGCCGGCGCGATCTCCAGGATCAGCCGGGGATCGAAGGGCTTGGGGATGATGTAGTCCGGGCCGAAGATCGGCGCATGGCCGCCATAGGCCGCCACCACCACCTCGCTCGCCTCCGCCCGCGCCAGGCGGGCGATGGCCTCCACGCAGGCGACCTTCATCTCCTCGTTGATCGTGGTCGCGCCGGCATCGAGCGCGCCCCGGAAGATGAAGGGGAAGCAGAGGACGTTGTTGACCTGGTTCGGGTAGTCCGACCGCCCGGTGGCCACGATGGCATCCGGCCGCGCCATCCGCACGGCCTCCGGCAGGATCTCCGGCTCAGGATTGGCTAGCGCCAGGATCAACGGCTTCGGCGCCATGGAGGGCAGCCACTCCGCCTTCAGCACGCGCGGTGCCGAGAGGCCGAGGAACACATCCGCATCCGGCAGCGCATCGGCCAGGCTGCGCGCGTTGGTCGCCCGGGCGTAGCGGGACTTGTACGGGTCCATCAGGACCTCGCGCCCCTCATAGACCACGCCCTCGATGTCGCAGACCGTGATGTTCTCGCGCCGGGCGCCCATCGCGACCAGAAGGTCGAGGCATGCCAGGGCCGCCGCGCCGGCGCCCGAGGTGACGATCTTCGCCTGCCCGATCGGCTTGTCCTGCAGCAGCAGCCCGTTCCGCACCGCCGCCGCCACGATGATGGCAGTGCCGTGCTGGTCGTCATGGAAGACCGGGATCTTCATCCGGGCGCGCAGGGCGCGCTCGATCTCGAAGCATTCCGGGGCCTTGATGTCCTCGAGGTTGATGGCCCCGAAGCTCGGCTCCAGCACCGACACGGCCTCCACGAACCGGTCGGGGTCGCGCTCCTCCACCTCGATGTCGATGGAATCGATGTTGGCGAATTTCTTGAAGAGGACCGCCTTGCCCTCCATCACCGGCTTCGAGGCCAGTGCCCCGATGGCCCCCAGCCCCAGAACCGCCGTGCCATTGGTGATGACCGCGACCATGTTGCCGCGGGTGGTGTAGTCATAGGCCGTCTTCGGATCCGCCGCGATCTCCATGCAGGCGGCGGCAACGCCCGGCGAATAGGCCAGCCCCAGGTCGCGCTGGGTCGCCATGCGCTTGGTGGGCTCGATCGACAGCTTCCCCGGGCGGGGAAGGCGGTGATAGTCGAGCGCGGCTTTGCGGAAATCCTCGTCCATGGCCCGGTTATGGCCTTGCGGGCGGCGCGGCGCCAGACGGGATGCGATGCCCGGCGCGGCAGGGGGCGTTATCCCGTGATGGGAACCGCCCCCGGCGGCCCCGCGTTGCCGGGCAGAAGGATGCTGGAGGTGGCGATGCCGGGACCGTCTGATGATCCGGGTGGGGAGAGGCGCCCTGGCGACCGCGCGCTGCCGGGCACCCCGGGAACCGAGGAGGTGGTCTGCCCGGAATGCGAGGGAAAGGGTGAGCTGATGGGCAGGCCATGCCTGGCCTGCAACGGAACGGGCATGGTGATCGGAAGCCCGGGGCGGGACGATCCGCGGCCCATGGGCTGATCCGCTCGGGGCCGGGTGGCCTGGGCGGGCGGGCTGCTGCGCGCTACATGGCGCCCACGGGCGCCGTGGAGGCGGCCCGGGAGAGAGTTCCGAGTGATGAAGAGAATGGTGCGGTCGAGAAGATTCGAACTTCCACGGGGTTTCCCCCACCAGCACCTCAAGCTGGCGCGTCTACCATTCCGCCACGACCGCAGGCAGGAAGCGGCACATGGCCGCTCCGAGGTGGCGGGCGTATAGCGGATGAGTGCGGCGGCGGCAACAGGGGGGGGCGCCCCCGAATGGCTGATTTCTGAAGATCGCGTGCCCGTGCCTGATGCGCTGGCCGCGATGCGGGCGCGGGTGGAGGGGATCCGGGCCGGAACGGCGAAGGAGGCGATCTGGCTGGTGGAGCACCCGCCCAGCTACACCGCCGGCACCTCCGCCCGGCCGGAAGGGCTGCTGGACACGCGCTTCCCCACCTTCGATGCCGGGCGCGGGGGGCAGTGGACCTATCACGGGCCAGGCCAGCGCACGGCCTATGTCATGCTGGACCTTACCCGCCCGCATGGGCCCGTGCCCGCGCGCGACGTGCGCGCCTATGTCCACGCGCTGGAGGAGTGGATGATCCGCGCGCTGGACCGCTTCAACATCCGGGGTGAGCGGCGGGAAGGGCGGGTCGGCATCTGGGTGGCCGACCGGACGAATGGCACGGAGGCGAAGATCGGGGCGATCGGCGTGCGTGTCTCGCGCTGGGTCTCCTGGCACGGCATCGCGCTGAACGTGGAACCGGATCTCAGCCATTTCGGCGGCATCATCCCCTGCGGGATCAGCAACCACGGCGTCACCAGCCTGCACGCGCTCGGGTTGCCCGTGACAATGGAGGAAGCGGATTCCGCCCTGATGGCCGCCTGGGCGGAGGTTTTCGGGGAGTAAAGCCGACGTGCCTCCCTGCTTTGCGGCAGGGATGCGAAAGGGCGCGCGAATTTCGTGGTGTGACCCGGAAAATCGGGAAAAACTTCGGAATGTCACGGGGTTGTCGGTGGTATCGTGGCATGCGCGCCCCTATCCTGTGCGGAGACCCCGAACCGCACAGGATGGACCATTGCCCGATCATCACACCCCGCTCATCGCTACCATCGCCCTTGGCCTCCTGCTTGCCTTCATCCTCGGCATGATCGCCAACCGGCTGCGCGTCTCGCCCCTGGTCGGATATCTCCTGGCCGGCGTCGTGGTCGGGCCCTTCACGCCCGGCTACGTCGCGGACCAGCAGTTGGCGAACCAGCTCGCCGAGATCGGCGTGATCCTGCTCATGTTCGCCGTCGGCCTGCATTTCTCCCTGAAGGACCTGATGGAGGTCCGCAGAATCGCCCTGCCGGGCGCGGTGGGGCAGATCATCGTCGCCACTGTCCTGGGCATGGGCCTGGGCTGGCTCTTCAACTGGGGCATCGGCGGCGGGCTCGTCTTCGGCCTCGCGCTGTCCGTCGCCTCCACCGTGGTGCTCATCCGCGCGCTGCAGGAGCGCCGCATCGCCGAGACGGAGCGCGGCCGCATCGCCATCGGATGGCTCATCGTGGAGGACCTGGCCATGGTCCTCGCCCTCGTGCTGCTGCCCGCCCTTGCGCCGGCCCTGCAGGGCGGTTCGGAGCTTTCCCTCAGCGCCCTGGCGCTCACCCTCGGCATCACGCTGGGCAAGGTGGCCGCCTTCGTCGCGCTCATGCTCATCGCCGGCCGGCGCGTGATCCCCTGGGTGATGCACCACGCCGCCCATACCGGCTCGCGCGAGCTGTTCCGCCTGGCCGTCTATGCCATCGCTCTCGGCGTCGCCTTCGGGGCGGCGGAGCTCTTCGGCGTTTCCTTCGCCCTGGGCGCCTTCTTCGCGGGCATGGTGATGGGCGAAAGCCAGCTTTCCCAGCGGGCGGCCGAGGAAGCCCTGCCGCTGCGCGATGCCTTCGCGGTGCTGTTCTTCGTATCCGTCGGGATGCTGTTCAACCCCTATATCCTCGTCACGGCGCCCTTCGCGGTGCTGGCGGTGGTCGCCATCATCGTCATCGGCAAGTCGGCGGCGGCCTATGCCATCGTGCGCGCCTTCGGCCATCCTTCGGGCACGGCGCTGACCATCTCGGCCAGCCTGGCGCAGATCGGCGAGTTCTCCTTCATCCTCGCCGGGCTTGGCGGCGCGCTGGGGCTGCTGCCGCCGGAAGGCCGGGACCTGATCCTGGCCGGCGCCATCCTCTCCATCCTCATCAACCCCTTCCTCTTTGCCCTGGTGGAGAAGCGGCGCACCGCCGTGGCCGCCCGCGCCGCGCGCTCGGCCCGGCCCGTGCCGGAGATGAAGGGACTCGCCGAGCCGGCACAGCCCGCGCCCCCGCCCGCCCGCCCGGTGGAACCAGCCCCCGCCGCGCCCGTGCCGCCTCCCGCCCCGGTGGAGGCCGCCCCTGTCCCGGCGGAGCCATCCACGGTGGCGCAGGCCATCGAGGAGCTGCCGCTCATGGAGGATCATGACGTGGTGATCGGCTATGGCCGGGTGGGCTGCCTTGTCGCGCATGGGCTGCGCGAAGCCGGCCGCCCCGTGCTCGTCTTCGAGGATGCCGAGACAACCATCGCCAGCGCCCGCACCGATGGCGTTCCCGCCGTGCTGGGCAATGCGGCGGACCCGGAGGTGCTGGCCGCGGCCAACCTGTCTGCCGCCCGGCGCCTTTTCGTCACGGTGCCCGAGGCCTTTGAGGCCGGGCAGGTGGTGGAGCAGGCCCGCGCCCTGAACCGCGACCTGGAGATCACCGCCCGTGCCCATTCCGACGCGGCGGCGGAGCATCTGCAACGCCTGGGCGCGGACCATATCGTGCTCAGCGAGCGCGAGGTGGCGCGGCGCATGCTGGAATACGCGGAGCGCTGACGGAAGCGGCGGCCCCGCGCATCTCCTGAACGAGAAAGGGCGCCCCGAGGGGCGCCCTTTCTGTTTTCAGCGGCTGCTGTCGCGGAAATCGGAGTCCCGCCAGGAGCGATCCTTCCGCTCCCCACGGGGCGCCTCCGGCCGTCGCTGCTGATTGCCGAAGCCCTGGCCGCGGCCCTGGCCGCCGCCGGGGCGCCCGGCAGCCTGGCCGCCGGGGCGGCCCTGCGCCTGGCGCTGCCCTTCGCGCGGCTGGCCGCCGCGGCTGTCGTCCCGCCGGGGCGGGCGCTGCTGCTGCTGGCGGTTCGGCCGGCGCGGCACCGGGCCGGTGGGAATGTCGCCCTCGGCCGGCACCTGCTGGCGGGTCAGCTTTTCCACGGCGCGGAGGAGGGAAACCTCATCCGGCGCAACCAGCGCCACCGCCTCGCCCGAGGCGCCGGCACGGGCCGTGCGGCCGATGCGGTGGACATAGGTTTCGGGCACCTCCGGCAGGTCGTACTGGATGACGTGGGTCACGCCCTCCACGTCGATGCCGCGGGCCGCGATGTCGGTGGCCACCAGGATCGGCGCCGTGCCGCGCTTGAAGGCTTCCAGCGCCCGCTCGCGCTGACCCTGGCTCTTGTTGCCATGGATGGCGCCGGCGGCCAGGCCGTCCTGCTCCAGCTGCTTCACGATGCGGTCCGCGCCGTGCTTGGTGCGGCTGAACACCAGGGCACGGCCCACGCCCTCGCCGCGCAGCAGGTCGGCCAGGATGGCCCGCTTGCCTTCGGCACGGGTGTGGATCACGCGCTGGTTCACCCGCTCGGCTGTGGTGGCGACGGGCGTCACCTCCACGCGCACGGGGTCGGGCAGCAGCTCCTTCGCGAGCTTGGCGATGTCCTCCGGCATGGTGGCCGAGAAGAACATCGTGTGCTTCGTGCGCGGCAGCATGCCGGCGATGCGGCGGATCGAGGGCCAGAAGCCGCGGTCGAGCATCTGGTCGGCCTCGTCGAGGACGAAGACCTCAATGCCGTCCAGCTTCATGGCGCGCTGGTTCAGCAGGTCCATCAGCCGGCCCGGCGTCGCGATCAGCACGTCCACGCCCTTGGCCATGGCGCGCTTCTGCGGGTTCTCCGGCACGCCGCCGAAGACCAGCGCGGTGCTGGGGCGGATATGGCGGCCATAGGCCCGGATGCTCTCATGGATCTGCGAGGCGAGCTCGCGGGTCGGGGAGAGGATGAGCACGCGGCAGGTGAAGGGCGCCGCGCGCTTCGGGTCATTCGCCAGGCGGTGCAGCAGCGGCAGGGAGAAGGCCGCCGTCTTGCCGGTGCCGGTCTGGGCGATGCCCAGCACGTCGCGGCCCGCGATGGCGGCCGGAATGGCCTGGGCCTGGATGGGGGTGGGGGTGGTGTAGCCCTCTTCCTCCAGCGCGCGCAGAAGGGGCGCCGCGAGGCCGAGCTCGTTGAACTGTGTCATGGATTCCAATCGGGGCAGCCCGGTCCGGGGCCGCCAAGGCGGGTGGAGGCGCCCCGCGTGTCCGGTCGCATCCAGGGTATCAGACAGTGCGACGCCCTGGTCAGGGCCGCGCGCATCATTGCGCGGGGCGGCCGTCTCACGCGGCCAGGGCGCGTCCGCGGCTTGTGGCCGGGAACGGGCCCTACATGGGGCAGGCGGTGCTGCGACGCAAGATGGAAGGGGGCAGGGCACGCGTGCGCTTGACGCGGGGCGGAACCCCGGCCAGCACGGGGGGATGGGGCGCCAACAACTCCTGCATCTCCCGGCCTTCCGGCTGAGCTGGCGGCAGCGCCTGCTGCGCGTCGCCCTGGTCCTGCTGCTGGCGCCCCTCGTTCTGATCCTGCTGTTCCGCTTCGTGCCGGTGCCCTTCACGCCGCTGATGGTCATACGCTCGGTCCAGGGAGAGGGATGGCGGCATGACTGGGTTCCGCTGGAACGGATCGCGCCCGCCCTGGCCCATTCGGTGATCGCATCCGAGGACAACCGCTTCTGCGAGCAGGCCCTGGGCTTCGATTTCCAGGCGCTGCAGGGACAGATCGAGGGCTGGTGGGACGGCGAGCGCCCGCGCGGCGCCAGCACCATCACCATGCAGACCGCCAAGAACCTTCTCCTCTGGCCCGGCCGCGACCCGGTGCGGAAGGCCGTCGAGGCCTGGCTGACCCCGCAGGTCGCCATTCTCTGGCCGAAGGAGCGGGTGATGGAGGTTTATCTGAACATCGTGGAGTTCGGCCCGGGCATCTACGGGGCCGAGGCGGCCGCCCAGGCGTTCTTCGACAAGCCAGCCTCCGCCCTGACCCGCCGGGAGGCGGCGCGGCTGGTCGCGGTGCTGCCCAACCCGCTGAACTGGTCCGCCGCGCGGCCTTCCGACCATGTGCAGCGCCGGGGCGGCATCATCGAACGGCGGGTGGGGCAGCTTGGCCCACTGCTGGACTGCGTGCGCCCGGATGCCTGATGGGGCCCGCGTTGGCAGCCTTGCTGAACGGATGCTTCCCGGAGAGGGCTCTGCCCTCTCCGGACCTCGCCCGCCAAGGGCCTGAGGCCCTTGGAACCCCGTCTGGCTGCCGCGGATACGCTGCAAGCAGGGGTTTCTGCCCCTCATCCTGCCCTTGCAGTCGCCTCCGGTCATGGACCGGAGGCGCACCGTCAGCCGAGCCTTCCAAACTACTAAAAGAAGATGATGGAGAGGGGTCCGGGGAGAGGAAGAATTCCTTCTTCCTCTCCCCGGGACAGACCACCACCCCAGCATCAGACCAAAGCCCCGCCGCCATCACCCGCGCCCGGGCGCCCTTCGCAGCCGGCTGACATAGGAGAAGCGCCCGGCCGGGTGCAGGCTGAGGCTGACGGCCAGGGGTGCGCCGGAGGGGTCCAGGTAGCGGTGGGTGATCGCGAGGGCGTGGGCGCCCGCCGGGATGTCCAGCGCTTCGGCCGCTTCGCCTGATGGGATGCCCGAGGCGCGGATCTCCTGCACCACTTCGGCGATCGGCCGGCCGGACCAGGCGGCCAGCACGGCGGCGATCAGCTCCCCGGCCTCCCCGCCGCGCAGACGCTGTTCCAGATCTGGCGGCGCGGCCTCGGCATCGGCATGGGTTTCGGTCCAGCAGAGCGCGGGCCCGCCATCGGCGGGGACCCGGCGGCTGGCAATCCGCAGCCAGTGGCGGCCCGCCCGTAGCCCTTGCTCCTGCTCCATCGCGTGATCCGCCACGACGGACCCGACCTCCAGGATCTCGCGCCGCGTCTCGGCCGCGTATTGCAGCAGGTCTCCGATCTCCGCGAGGGATTGGAGATAGACGCCCCGGTTGTTCGGGCCGAGGGCCGTGACCCGCGTGCCCGCGCGCCGCCGCCGGGAAACCAGTCCCAGCTCCTCCAGCCGGTCCAGCGCTGCGCGCATCGTGGCGCGGCTGACGCCCCGCTCCGCCGCCATTTCCAGCTCGGGCGGCATCTGGGAGCCGAGCGGGTGGCGCCCATCGGCGATTTCCTTGGCGAGTTCCCGGGCCAGGGAGACATAGCGCGGCTCGGACGGGGCAGGCGGCATCGCGGCATTGGTAGGGCCTGCCCGGGCGTTGACAAGCGGGCGCGAACTCCAATAGGACCGGACCAATACAAAAGTTCGAACCTTTTGATGGAGGAACCCATGGCCCCGACACGCCGCACGATCCTGTCCGCCTCCCTCGCCGCTGCCGCCAGCCTATCGGCACCCGGGGTGCTCCGTGCCCAGCCCGCCGGCTATCCGGAGCGGCCCATTCGCCTGATCCTGCCCTTTTCCGCGGGCGGGCCGACGGACACGCTGGGGCGCGTCTTCGCCGAGCAGCTTTCGAAGCAGATGAATGCGCGCGTGCTGGTGGAGAACCGCACCGGCGCGGGCTCCACCATCGGGGCCGATGTGGTCGCCAAGGCCGCGCCCGATGGCTACACGCTGCTGTTCAACAATCTCTCCCACTCCATCAATCCCAGCCTCTACCGCCGCATGCCTTATGACAGCGTGGCGGATTTCGTGCCGGTGAGCGTGCTGATGGAGGGGCCCGTCGTCGTGCTGGTCGGGGCGAACTCGCCCTTCCGCACGCTGAAGGAACTGATCGAGGCCGCCCGCGCGCGGCCGGACCACTATGACTTCGGCTCGGCGGGCAACGGCTCCGCCGCGCATGTCTCCATGGTGCAGATCCTGGCCCGCACCGGGGCCCGCATGAACCACATCGTCTATCGCGGCGTGGCGAATGCGATGACGGACCTGCTGGCCGGCACCATCGTGTCGGTGAACGACACCTCCACCACCGCGCTCGGCAGCATCCGCGGCGGCATGGTGCGCCCGCTTGCCGTCACCTCCCCCGCCCGCGTTCCCTTCCTGCCGGACCTCCCGACGGTGCGCGAGAGCGGCATCCCCGAGCTGGCGGATTTCCAGATGTCCACCTGGAACATGCTCTTCGCCCCGGCCGGCACGCCGCAGCCCATCATCGATCGCCTGCATGGCGAGGTGCGGAGCGCGATGAAGGATCCCGGTTTCGTCGCCAGGCTCGCCGAGCTGGGGAACGTGCCCATGCCGGATGCGAATCTCGCCGGCACCCGCGCCTTCCTCGTCTCCGAGGTGGAGCGCTGGCGCGATGTCATGAACCAGGCGGGAATCCGCCCCGAATAAGCGCCCGCGCAGCCGTATCAACCGTCCGAGGTCACCGCCCCAGCCATGCCCAGCACGCCCCTCGATTCCGCCCTGTTCCGCGACATGTTCGGCACGCCGGAGATGCGCGCCATCTTCTCCGACGAAGCGCTGGTCGGCCGCTATGTGGAGGTGGAGGTCGCGCTTGCCCGGGCGGAGGCCCGTTGCGGGATCATACCCGCCGAGGCGGCGGAACGGATCGCGGCCGCCGGCGCGAAGCCCAGCTTCGACTGGGCGCGGCTGAAGCAGGAAACGGAGAATGTCGGCTATCCGATCCTGCCCCTCGTCCACCAGCTTTCGGAGTTGGCGGGGGAGGCGGGGCGCTATGTCCATTGGGGCGCCACCACCCAGGACATCATGGACATGGCGAGCGTGCTGCAGATCCGCGCCGCGCTGGACCTGGTGGAAGCCGATATCGAGGCGCTGCGCGGAATCCTGGCCGATCTCGCCGCGCGCCACCGCGATACGCCCATGGCCGGCCGCACCCATCTGCAACAGGCGCTGCCCGTCACCTTCGGCTACAAGGTCGCCATCTGGCTCGCGGCCATGGACCGGCATGCGGAGCGGCTGGCGCAGCTTCGCCCGCGCGTGCTGGTTGGCCAGTTCGCCGGCGCGGCGGGAACCCTCGCCTCGCTCGGGGAGGATGGCTTCCGGGTGCAGGAGGCTCTTTGCCAGGAACTCGGCCTGGGGCAGCCCGCCATCACCTGGCATGTGGCGCGGGACGGGCTGGCCGAGGCCGTGGCCTTCCTGGGGCTGGTGACGGGCACGCTGGCGAAGGTCGCCACCGACATCATGCTGATGATGTCCACCGAATTCGGCGGCGAGGTAATGGAGCCCTTCGTGAAGGGCCGCGGCGCCTCCTCCACCATGCCGCAGAAGCGCAACCCGATCTCCTCCGAGATCATGCTCGCCACCGCCAAGGCGGTGCGGCAGCAGGTGGCGCTGATGCTGGACGCGATGGTGCAGGATTTCGAGCGCGCCACGGGGCCCTGGCACCTGGAATGGCTGGCCCTGCCGGAGAGCTTCACCCTGACCGCCTCCTGCCTGCATCAGGCGAAGTTCGCCCTTTCCGGGCTGACGGTGGATACGGGCCGGATGCGCGCCAACCTGGACATGTCGGGCGGCCTCATCGTCGCGGAGGCGGTGATGATGGCGGCGGCTCCCGCGCTCGGGCGCCAGCACGCGCATGACGTGGTCTATGATGCCTGCCGCGCCGCGATCACCTCCGGCCGCGGCCTCGCCGAGGCGCTGATGGAGGTGCCGGAGGTGGTGGAGGCGCTCGGCGGGCCGGACGGCGTGCGGCGGCGTTGCGATCCGGCGAATTATCTGGGCCTTGCCCCCGCCATGGTGGACCGGGTGCTGGCGGCGCGGCGCCGCTAGGGCCTGGCCAAGGGGGCCTTGTGCTCATGGCATCCGGGCCGAGAATGGCCCGAGCACCGTGACCGCAAGGAAAAGCCCCTACCGATGAGCCCGTTGTTCCAACCCCTGCGCCTCGGCGGGCTCGAACTGCCCAACCGCATCACCATTGCCCCAATGTGCCAGTACTCGGCCGAGGAGGGGCGGGCAGGGGACTGGCACCTCATCCATCTCGGCCATCTCGCCCTTTCCGGCGCGGGGCTGCTGGTGCTGGAGGCTACGGCGGTGCTGCCGGAAGGCCGGATCAGCCCCGTCGATCTCGGCCTCTATTCCGATGACACGGAAGCGGCGCTGGATCGCGTGCTGCGCGCCGTGCGGGGGCAATCCGCAATCCCCCTGGCCATCCAGATCAACCATGCCGGCCGCAAGGCCTCCAGCCGTGCACCCTGGGAAGGCGGCACGCAGATCCCGCCCGATGCGCCCGGCGGCTGGAAGACCCTGGCGCCCTCCGCCATCCCGCATTCCGAAGGCGAGGACACGCCGCTCGCCCTGGATCGCGCGGGCATGGACCGGGTGCGGGACGGCTTCGTGGATTGCGCCCGCCGCGCCGTGCGCATCGGCCTGCAGGGAATCGAACTGCACGCGGCCCATGGCTACCTGCTGCACCAGTTCCTCTCCCCCCTCGCGAACCGCCGCAACGACGAATATGGAGGCACCGCCGCGAACCGGATGCGCTTCCCGCTGGAGGTGTTCGAGGCCGTCCGCGCCGCCATCCCAGGGGAAATCCCGGTCTGGATGCGCGTCTCCGCCACGGACTGGGTGCCGGGAGGCTGGGACATCGAGGACACGGTCGCCTTCGCCCGCGCCCTGGGCGAGCGCGGCTGCGCCGCCATCCATGTCAGCACCGGCGGGGTTTCCCCCAGGCAGTCCATCCCGCTCGGCCCGGGCTACCAGGTGCCCTTCGCCGCGCGGGTGAAGGCCGAAACCGGGCTCACCACCATCGCTGTCGGGCTCATCACCGAGCCAGCGCAGGCCGAGGAGATCATCGCCTCCGGCCAGGCCGATGCCATCGCCCTGGCACGCGGCATCCTCTACGACCCGCGCTGGCCCTGGCATGCCGCGGCGCAGCTCGGCGCCCGCGTCACGGCGCCGAGGCAGTACTGGCGGTCCCAGCCGCGGGAGTACAAGGATCTCTTCGCGGGCGCCGCCTTCGGGCAGCGCTAGGCGGTTCTAGCGGCGGGAACCCTCGGCCAGCAGCCAGCGGAGCAGCAGCTGGCGCGAGGGTGGATCGCCATAGAGCACGGGATGGCCGGACCATTCCGAGCGGACCAGCCTGCTGCCGGGGATGGCGGCCGCAAGCGCCTCCCCCATGGCTGTGGGCACGACGGAGTCCTCGGCCGAAACCATCACCAGCGTCGGCGGCAGGCGGGAGGCTGCGGCGCGGAGGGCGCCGATGCTGTCCATCGGATGCCGGTTCAGCCAAGCCAGGCCGGGCAGCCAGGGCATGTGCTGGCGGATGGTCTCGGTCATGGAGGTGAAGCCGCTGTCGATCACCAGCAGGTCCGCCACCCCGGTGGCGGCCAGATGGACCGCCGGGGCGGAGCCGATGCTCTCGCCCAGCACGGCGAGGCGGCGGGTGGGCCAGCGCGCCCTGGCCCAGGCGGCGGTGGCCTCCGCCGTGGCCTTCAGCGCCGCCTCCGAAGGGGCGCCAGGATTGCCGGAATAGCCAGGATATTCGGCCGCCACCACGGGAATGCCGGCCTCGGCAAGGCCGGTGGTGATGGTGGCGGCCAGCGCGGCGGAGGAGGCATTGCCATGCAGGTAGAGGAGAACCGGCGCCTCCGGGTTCGCCCCCGTATCGGCATGAAGGAAGGCGATACGGCCGGCGCCGGGCAGCTCGACATGGCCTGTCCGCCAGATGCCGGAGGCGGCGACCGGCGTATCCCCGTGGCGGACGGGAAAGAGGAAGCGCTCCTGCATGGCCCAGAGCGTGACGGCCGGGGCCAGGACCAGAAGGACAAGAAGAAGGACGGCGAGAATGGCGATTCGGGCAAGTAGGGACACGGCGTAGCCTATCACCCCCGCGCCGCGCGTCAGCTGCCTGATCCCGGCCTGAAGGCGGAGCTGCCGGGCGGGATGGCCGTGCGAGCCTTATGTCTGCTGGCGCAGCAGGCCGGTTCCCGCCCTTCGCGATCGGCGGGCGGGGGCCATGGAAGGTCCTCTACGCCGTCGGCCGCCGGTGGAAGCCCGGCTCATCCGGCAATTCGGCGAAGCTCTCCTCGATCTTCTCAACCCGTGCCAGGGGCGGGCCATGCCGCGCGGCGAGAAGGACGGAGCCCACCGCCGGCTCCTCGCCGGCCAGCAGGGCCTCCACCGACCCATCGGCGCGGTTCCGCACCCAGCCTGTCAGCCCGGCCGCGCTCGCCTCCCGCACCAGCCAGTCGCGGTATCCCACGCCCTGGACGCGGCCCCGGATCCGCAGGAGGCGGGCCTTCAACGGGACAGTTCCAGCAGCCGCGCGGCCAGGGCGATGTCCTCCGCGATACCGGCGCGGCGGGCCAGGGCTTCGGAATCCGTGCCCCAGAAGGATTCCTGGTAGGTTTCGTCCAGGATCGCGAGGCGATGCGCCTCCGCCGCGTCGATCCGCCCGGCCGAGAGGGCAAGACCGAGCACGAGGCTGCCCAGCGCCGGCACCGCGATCCCCAGGGCCGAGACGCCGAAAGCCGAGTGCGCCGCCACCGCCGCATGCAGCGCCCTCAGCGAGGAGGGGGCCTGCGTGACATGGACGATGCCCTTCGTCACCGCCAGCGGTGCGTCATAGTGAAGGGCGGCCCAGTCCAGCAGCGGTTGCCAGTTCTCGGCCTGGAGTGCGGCCAGGCGCCGGTCCTCGGCGCGGTAGCACAGCAGGTCGCTCTCCGCATATTCGGCGATGGCGGCCACGCTGGGGGCGGGATCGGGCGCGATGCGGTCCACGGCGGTGCCGACGAGGCGCGTCAGCGGCACCTCCTCCATCGACATCTCGTTTCCCTTGGCCCCGCCCGCGGCGTGCCATTCGGCGGCGACGGCCTCCGCCAGGGGGCGGCTCGGCAGGTGCAGGGTGGTGCCACCTGGCAGGCGCAGCGGGCGCCCATCCAGGGCGATGCTCCAGCCGGAGTCCATGGGCTGGACGGCGGCCTCATTCCAGAAACGCTTCATGCGGCGGGAATTGGGGTGCCAGGGGGGGGCATGGCAAGCTGTCCCGCATGGGATCTGCACTGATCTATGGCGCGGCGGCGCTGGCGGAAATCGGCGGCTGCTTCGCCTTCTGGGGATGGCGGCGCCTGGGCTGGCCGGCCTGGGCGCTATTGCCCGGCATGGCTTCCCTGGCCTTGTTCGCCGGGCTGCTGACCCTGGTGGAAGCCTCGGCGGCCGGGCGGGCCTATGCGGCCTATGGCGGCGTCTATGTGGCGGCTTCCCTCGCCTGGCTCTGGGCGGTGGAGGGAAGGGTGCCGGATGCCTGGGATCTCGGTGGCACGGCCCTCTGCCTCCTGGGCGCGGCCGTGATCCTCTGGGGCGGCGGGGACGGGCGGTGAGACCGCCGGCCCGCGCCGCCGGATCAGGGCGGGAAGGCCCCGGCCGGGCTGGAGCAGGGCGCCAGGGGCTGCCCGGGAAAGGCATCGGGGACGGCCAGCGCAAGATCGGCGGCGGGGCGGCCGAGCAGGTAGCCCTGGGCATAATCCGCGCCCAGCGCCTGCAGCATCCCCCAGTCCTCCGTGGTCTCCACGCCTTCCACCACCACCTTCAGGCCGAAGCTCTGCGACACCGCCAGCAGGGCGGTCAGCACGGTTCCGCGCTGCGCCGGGGGAAGGGCAAGGATCGAACGGTCCAGCTTCACCAGGTCGAAGCGGAACTCCCGCAGGCAGGCGATGTTCGAGAAGCCCGAGCCGAAATCGTCCAGCGCGACCTGCACGCCCATGGCCTGCAGCCGCCGCACGGCCTCCCGTGCCCGGGGGAAGCGGAGCAGGGGGATCTGCTCGGTCAGTTCCAGCGCCAGGCGCCCGGGCGGCAGCCCGGTCTCGCGCAGGATGTTCGCCACCATTCCCGCCAGGTCCGGTTGCTGGAACTGCACGGGGGAGATATTCACGGCGATGCGCCATTCGCCCCCGGCCCGCACGGCCGTCTCGCAGGCGCGGCGCAGCACCCAGGCGCCGATCTGGATGATCAGCCCGGTTTCCTCGGCAACGGGGATGAATGTGTCGGGCGGGACAGGGCCGCGATCCGGATCCTCCCAGCGCAGCAGCGCCTCCACCGAAACGAGCGATCCGTCGCCGCAGCGGCGGATGGGCTGGAAGGCCAGGGAGAGGTGCCCCCGCGCGATGGCCAGGCGCAGCGCCGCCGGAAGCGCCGCGGCGGAACGAACGGCTTCCAGGGCCGCGGAAGGGGCGGCCCCGGCCGGCGGCTCCACCGCTGGCTCCAGGAAGCGGAGGCTGTGCCCGCCATTGTGCTTGGCCTCGTAGAGCGCGCGGTCCGCGCCGCGCAGGAGGTGGTCGGGCGTGGTTCCGTCCTCGGGCATCATGGCCACGCCGACGCTCGCGCCGACCCGCAGCGTGGTGCCGTCGTTGAGGACGAAGGGCGAAGAAAGGCTTTCCACGATCCGCTCGCCCACCGCCCTGGCATCCTCGCGCCCGGCGGCGCCCAGCACGGCCGCGAACTCGTCGCCGCCGAGCCGGCCCACCACATCCGAGGGCCGCGCGGCGTTCCGCAGCCGGCCGGCGACCAGGCGCAGGAGCTCGTCCCCCGCCGCATGGCCATGCAGGTCATTGACCATCTTGAAGCCATCGAGGTCGAGCTGCAGCACCGCCGCGGGCTGGTCCGGGCTGGCGGTGCAGCGCTCGATCGCCTCATACAGGGCGCGGCGATTGGGTAGCCCCGTCAGCGTGTCGTGCATGGCGAGATGGCTGAGGCGCTGCATCGCCTCCACCTCGTCGGTCCGCTCCCGTGTCGTGCCCCGGTAGCCGACGACCAGCCCCGCCTCGTCCAGGATGGGCACGCCGTTCACCCGGAAATGGGCAATGCTGCCATCCGAGCGGCGCGCGCTGTACTGGAAGTCCCGAAACGGCTTTCCGGCGCGGTTGGCGGCGAGCTGCTGGTCCCAGGCAGCCGCAGGTGTGATCGGGTCGAGGGCGCGCAGCTCCGCCACGCAGCCACCCAGCCGGACCCCGGGCACGTCGCGGTGCACGCCGCGGTGGTCCGAGACGAAGGTGAACCGGCCCTGCGCATCCACCTCCCACACGAGGTCCGAGGAGCATTCCGTCAGGTCCTGCGCCCGGCGGAGGGCCTGCTTGAGCTTCAGGTTGATGGCGGTCAGCCGCCCCACATGTTCGCGGTGGGAGGAGCGCAGGAACAGGACCAACAGGAGGAGCAGGGCGACATGGCCCAGCACGCTCAACCCGTCGAGCGTCCAGTCCCGGCCACCGTCCTGCAGCCCTTCCCGGATGGCGACCAGGAGGTCGGCCAGCATGAGGATGACCTGCCCCGGGACCAACAGAAGAACCGCCAGCCTCGCGCGCGTCATCCCTCATCCGCCTGTGCAATCCCGCAACCGACGGTAGAACATCCGGGGCATGCGATCAACTTTCCTTGATCGCGGATGGGGCTGTGCCGCCGGAACTGCCGCCCGCAGGACCGGGGCCCAGCCCCGCCTCAGTTCAGCTCGTTCTTGAAGAAGCGCCCATCCCGCATGATCGCCCGCATCGCGGCGCCCTGGTTCTGCAGGCAGGAGAGGTCCTTCAGCGGGTCGCCATCCACCACTAGCAGATCCGCCCTGGCGCCAGGGGCCAGCACGCCGATCTCGCCCTCCATCATGCAGAGCCGGGCGGCGAGGGTGGTGGCGGAGAACAGGACCTCATGCACCGGCAATACCCGGGCGCGGATCTCGAACTCCATGGACTGGTACTTGTGCAGCCCGCCCAGCAGGTCCGAGCCGAAGGCCATGGGCAGGCCGGCGCGGCGCATGATGTCCAGCGATTCCAGGCCGGCCTTGCGCACCGTCTCGATCTTGGCGACCGATTCCGGGCCGAGCCCCATCGCCGCGCCTTCCAGCGCCAGCCCCTCATAGGCGACGAGGGTGGGGCAGGCGATGGCGCCGGCCTTCACCGCCATCTCCGCCGTCTCGGGCTGGATGAGGTTGCAGTGCTCCAGGGAGTAGACGCCACATTCCACCGCACGGCGGATCGCCTTGTCCGTATAGAGGTGAGCGGCGACATAGGTGCCGGCATTCTCCGCCTCCTCCACCGCCGCGCGGATCTCCTCGCGCGAGAAGCCGAGGGCGTGGATGGGATCATTGGGCGAGGCGACCCCGCCATTCGCCATGATCTTGATGAAGCGCGCTCCGGACTTGATCTCCTCCCGCGCCGCGCGCCGCACCTCGTCCACCCCATCCACCAGCCGGCCGAGCGAACCGACGCGGGCGGAGAAGATCCCGTCCCGGTCGTCGGAGCGGCTGCGGAAATCCGAATGCCCGCCCGTCTGGCTCAGCGCCTTGCCGCAGGGCACGACGCGCGGCCCGTCGAGCAGCCCCTCATCCACCGCGATGGCGATGCCGGGCTCCGCCCCGCCCAGGTCGCGCACGGTGGTGAAGCCGCGCATGAGCATCCCATGCATCACCTTCGCCGCCCGCATCATGGCCAGGGAGGAAGGCTGCGCCGAGTTCTCCGCGATGTTCACCATGGCGGCGACGACATGCACATGGGCGTCCACCAGGCCGGGCATGATGGTCTTGCCACGCAGGTCCACGCGGGTGGCCGAGGAGGAGGTGATGGGCTTGTCCGAGACCTCCCGGATGCGGTCGCCCTCCACCAGAACCTCCATCCCGCCGCGCAGCTCGGTGGCGCCGGGTTCCAGGAACTGGCCATTGGTGAAGACATAGGACGTCATCGGATTCCCCCTTCTTGGCGTGACGCAGCCGGCGCGCTAGCGCGCGACCGCGTATCCCTGCATGCCGCGCGGATTGGCCGCGGCCTTGACCATGTGCGTTTCCCCGTCCGCCTCGCGCGCGCAGGCGGAAAGGCGGCCCTCGGACCAGGAATCGCCCAGCGTCACCTTGTGGCCGCGGCGGCGCAGCTCCTCCACCGTGGCATCCGGGAAGCGGTTCTCCAGCGTCAGCGTGCCGTAGGCCGTCTCGCGCGGCCAGAAGGAGGCGGGCGCGTGGTCCGTGTGGAACGCGGGCGCGTCGATCGCTTCCTGCAGGTTCATGCCCTGATGGGCATGGTGCAGGAAGAGCAGCAGCGACCACTGCTCCTGCTGGTCGCCACCCGGCGTGCCGAAGGCGAGATAGGGCTTGCCGTCGCGATAGGCGAAGCTGGGCGTCAACGTGGTGCGCGGCCGGACATTCGGCGCCATGGAGGAGGCGAGCCCGTCCTTCAGCCAGAACATCTGTCCACGCACGGTCAGCGAGAAACCGAGGCCCGGGACGACGGGGCTGGACTGGAACCACCCGCCCGAGGGCGTGGCCGCGACCATGTTGCCCCAGCGATCCACCACATCGACATGGCATGTGTCGCCGCGATGCGTGCCGCCGGCCGTCGTCACGGCCTCGCCCGCGCGGTCCTGGCCGCCGCGCGCATCCTCGCGCGCGACCGTCGGCTCGCCCGTGCCGACACGCGGCTCCTTCAACGTGCCGGCCGCGGCCAGCGGCGGCAGGATGGGGTCGCGGCCATCGGGCGAACCCGGGCGGAACTCATGCGAGGCCTGGTCGGTGATCAGCGCGCGGCGCCGCGCCGCATACTCGGCCGACAGCAGGGCGTCCAGCGGCACGGGCGCGCTGTCGCCATACCAGCAATCGCGGTCGGCGAAGGCGAGCTTGATGGCCTCGGCCACCACATGCACGAAATCGGGCCCCAGCGGATCCATCTTCGCCAGGTCGAAGCCCTGCAGGATGTTGATCGCCTGCAGGAAGGACGGGCCCTGGCTCCAGGGGCCGCATTTGAACACGCGGTAGGCACCATGGTCGGAGAAGACCGGGCGTTCCACCGGCACCTGCCAGGCCGCCATGTCCTGCCCTGTCAGCAGGCCGCGGTTCCTGCGGCCGGACACGTCCCACACCTCCGCCTCGCGGTAGTAGCGGTCCACCGCCTCCGCCACCGGCCCGCGGTACCAGTGATCCAGCGCGCGGCGGATCTGCGCCTCGCGCCCGCCCACTGATTCAGCATCCTTCAGCAGGCGCTCATAGGTTTCGGCCAGGGCGGGGTTGCGGAACAGGCGCCCGGTTTCCGGAACCTTGCCGCCGGGCAGGTACACCTCGGCCGATGTGGGCCAATGCGTCTCGAACAATTCGCGCACCGAAGCGATGGCGGCCGGAATGCGGGAAACCAGCGGATAGCCCTCCCGCGCGTAGTAGATCGCGGGCTCCAGCACCTCGCGCAGCGTCGCGGTGCCCTGGTTCAGCAGCAGCGTCATCCAGGCGCCGAAGGCGCCGGGCACGCAGGCCGGCAGCAGCCCCGAACCGGGAACAAGGTCCAGCCCCAGCCCGCGCATCCGCTCCATGGTCGCGGCGGCGGGAGAGGGGCCCTGGCCGCAGATCACGATTGGCTCCTCGGCGCCCGCGGGGCAGGCGATGATGGGCGCGTCGCCGCCGGGGCCGTTCAGATGCGGCTCCACGACCTGCAGCACGAAGCCGGAGGCGACGGCGGCGTCGAAGGCATTGCCGCCCCGCTCCAGCACGCCCATGCCGGCCGCCGAGGCAAGCCAGTGGGTGGAGGCAACGGCGCCGAAGGTGCCCCGCAATTCGGGGCGTGTGGTGAAGCCGGACATGTCAGGTTCTCCCGAAGCGGGCGGGGTCGAAGGGGCGGAGATCGGCGCCGGGCGCGCCGGTGGTGCGCAGGGCCGTCAGGACCCGCGCGGTGACGGCGGCCAGGGTGAGGCCGAGATGCTGGTGGCCTGTCGCGACGAGCGCATTGGCGAGGCCCGGCACCGGGCCGATGGCGGGCAGGTAGTCCGGCAGGGTCGGCCGGTCCCCCTGCCAGCGCGAGCTCGGCTCGGGCACCGGGCCGAAAAGGTCCCGCGCATGGCGGACGAGGATGTCGGCGCGCGACCAGTCCGGCGCGCGCTTCGCCGCCCCGAGCTCCACCGTGCCGGCCAGCCGGGTGCCGTGCTCCATGGGCGTGGCGATGAAGCCGCGCTCGGCGAAGGAGACGGGGCAGGGCAGGGGCACCGCGCCCTGTGGCAGCATGGCGTGGTAGCCGCGCTCGGCCGTCAGCGGCAGGCGGATGCCCAGCAGCGGCGCCAACCGCGCGCTGGCGAGCCCGGCGGAGAGAATGATGGAGTCCACCGCCCGTTCCCCGCCGGGAATCTCGATCGCGGCAATGCGCCCTCCCTCCCGCCGCAGCCCCGTCACGGGTTGGGCCAGGATTTCGCCGCCCTCCGCGGCGAAGCGCGCCGCCAGCTCGCGCACGAGGCGTTGCGGCTCCACCGCATGAGCCGTCTCCGGGAAGAACTGCCCGCCCGTGACCGACGCGGAAAGGGAGGGCAGCCGCGCCGCCACCTCCTGCGGCGAGAGGCTTTCCAACCGCACGCCATGCGCGGCCATGATCCGCGCCTCCTCGGCCGCGGCCTTCCGCCCGGCCTCGCTCTCCGTCACCGCGAATGAGCCCTCGTGGCGAAGGAGCGGCGCGAGCGATGGCGTGTCGAGCAGGCGGCGCCAATCGGCCACGGCTGTCCGCAGCAGATCTGCCAGCGCTGCCGTGCCCGCCTCCACCCGCGCCGGGCGGCTGGCGGCGGCCATGCGCAGGAACCAGGGCAGCATGGCCGGCAGCCCGCGCCAGCGCAGGGTCAGCGGCCCCAGAGGGTTCGCCAGCATGCGCGGCACGGAGGCGATCATCTCCGGCCTCGCCAGCGGCTGCACCTGCTCGATCGCGATATGCCCCGCATTCCCGGCGGAGCAGACCGAGCCTGGCGGCGCGGGATCGACCAGCAGCACCGGCCTGCCGGCGCGCTGCAGGGCGCGCGCGCAGGCCGTGCCCACCACCCCCGCGCCGATGACCGCGACCGGCTTCGCCACCTGCATCACACCAGGAAGCCCGCGCGCAGCGGGTCGCGCTCATTCACGAAGATGGTGTTGATGCCATGGGTGCGCGCCCAGCCCGCGATGCTGGGGATGATGGCCTGGTGATTGCCCACCACCGCCTTTCCTTCGACACGCCCATCGAAATGCGTGCCGATGATGCTCTCATGGATGAACTCGCCACCCACCGAGAGCTGCCCGCGCGCGGCCAGCTGCGCCATGCGGGCGGAGGTGCCGGTGCCGCAGGGGGAGCGGTCCACCGCCTTGTCGCCGTAGAACACGGCGTTGCGCGCATGGGCGCGCGGGTCCCGCGCCTTGCCGGTCCACATCACATGGCTCACGCCATGGATGGTCGCATCCTCCGGATGCACCACATCGACGATCTGGTTCAGGCGCCGCCGCAGCTCCGGGCTGTAGCGGATCACGTCATCGGCTGAGAAATCCTCCAGCCCCGCATAGCCGGGCTGCGGCTCCACGATCGCGTAGAAATTGCCGCCATAGGCGATATCGACGCGAAGCCGCCCCATGCCCGGCATCTCCACCTCCACATCCGGCAGGGCCAGGAAGGAGGCGATGTTGCGGATGCGAACGCTGTCCACATGCTCCCCGCGCCGCTCATAGGTGGCGACCACCTTGCCCGCGGGCGCGTCGAGGTTCAGCTCGCCCTCCCTGGCTGGCCGGGCCAGCCCGTTCTCGATCGCCATCGTCACCGTGCCGATCGTGCCGTGGCCGCACATGGGCAGGCAGCCCGATGTCTCGATGAAGAGGATGGCGATGTCGCAATCCTCCCGCGTCGGCGGATAGAGGATGGAGCCGGACATCACGGAGTGGCCGCGCGGCTCGAACATAAGGGAGCGGCGGACCCAGTCGTGATGGGTGAGGAAATCCATCCGCTTCTCGCTCATCGTGGCGCCCCGCAGGAAGGGTGCGCCACCGGTGACGAGGCGGACGGGATTCCCGCAGGTATGCCCGTCGATGCAGGAGAAGCTGTGGTTCCCCGGCGGTACCGGCGTCTCGATCCCCTGCATCGGCCTGAGCCCCCCCTGCAATTCGGGTTCCTGGCTATAAAGGACATTTTATCCAATTGACAGGGTGCTTGGCTTTCCCTTTGCATGGCCGCAACGCGCAAGCGGAGGCCGCTGGAGAAGCGTATTGGCAAGCATGGCAACGGCCGAACGGATCGGGAAGGCGGCGGCAGCGCCGCGTGTCGCGCATGCGCGCGTCTCGGTGGCTGGCGTGCTGGTCTGGGCGCTGATCGTCACCGGCATCCTGGCCATGGCCGTTCCGCTGGTGATGACGGCCTATATCAGCTTCTTCCGCGATGCCGTGGTCGTCTTCCCGCCATCGGGCTACTCCTCCTCCTGGTACACGCGCATCATGGAATTCCCGCGCTTCGGCGATGCGCTGGGCACCAGCCTGCGCATCGCCGCGATGGCGACGCTTGGGAGCCTGGCCCTGGGCATCCCGGCGAGCCTTGCCCTGGTGCGCTACCGCTTCATCGGGCGCGGGGTGCTGAACGTGCTCCTGCTCTCGCCCCTCACCGTGCCGGGGGTGGTCATCGGCCTCTCCGTCTATGTCGCGGTGGTGGAAACCGAGATCGCGACCGAATTCCCGCTGATCGGCTCGGACATCGTCCTCGTCCTCGCGCATCTGCTGATCACCGTGCCCTGGGTGGTGCGGCTCTGCGTCGCCAACCTCGTCGGGCTTGACCGCTCCATCGAGGAGGCGGCGGCAAATCTCGGGGCGCGGCCCTGGTCGGTGCTGTGGCGGGTCACGCTGCCCATGATGCGGCAGGGCATCGTGGCGGCCGCGCTCTTCGCCTTCATCGTCTCCTTCGAGAATATCGAGATGACGCTTTTCCTGATCGCGCCGGGCCAGACCACGCTGCCGATCTCCATCCTGCAATATCTTGAATACAAGGTCGATCCGCTGGTGGCCGCGGTGGTGATGGTGCAGACCCTCGTCATCGCCAGCCTGCTCCTCCTGCTCGACCGCTATGTGAAGCTGAGCCGTATCGTCTGATGACCGACACCTATCTCCGCATCCAAGGCCTCACCAAGCGCTTCGGTGCCAGCGTCGCGGTGCGCGACGTGGATCTCGATGTCCGGCAGGGCGAGTTGGTCGTGCTGCTCGGGCCTTCCGGATGCGGCAAGACCACCACGCTTCGCATGATCGCCGGCTTCGTGGAGGCGAGCGAGGGGCGCATCCTGCTAGAGGGGCAGGACTATGCCGGCCTGCCGCCCTATCGCCGCGAGATGGGCATGGTCTTCCAGAGCTATGCGCTTTTCCCGCACATGACGGTGGCGCAGAACGTCACCTTCGGCCTGCGCATGCGAAAGCTGCCCAGGCCGGAGATCGAGGCGCGGCTGGCCGAGACACTGGACATGGTGAAGCTGTCCACCATGGCGGAACGCTATCCCCGCCAGCTCTCGGGCGGCCAGCAGCAGCGCGTGGCGCTGGCCCGAGCCCTGGCGATCCGCCCGAAGGTGCTGCTGCTGGACGAGCCGCTTTCTAACCTGGATGCCAATCTGCGCCAGCAGGTGGCGCGGGAGATCCGCGCCCTGCAGCGCGCGGCGGGGCTCACCGCCCTCATGGTCACCCATGACCAGGATGAGGCCATGATGATGGCGGACCGGCTGGTGGTGATGAGCGACGGCTTGGTGCAGCAGGTCGGCACGCAGGAGGAGCTCTATGAGCGTCCGGCCAACACCTTCGTCGCGCGCTTCATCGGGCACAGCAACCTGATCCGCGGCATGCTGGAGGGCGGCGAGCGCCTCGTCATCCCCGGGGCCACGATCGGCCTGGCCGGGCATTACGACAGCTCCGGCGACTGCACCCTTGCCATCCGGCCGGAGCGCGCCCGCATCTGCGCGCCGGATGACCCGGCGGCGCGCATCACCGCGAAGGTCGAGGATGCCACCTATGTCGGCGCCCATGTCGAGGTGCTGCTGGTGCTGCCCGATTCCACCCGCGTGATCCTGCATGACCCGACCGATGGCGGCGCCGCCCGCCGCTTCGCGCCGGGCGACCTGGCTGGCATCGCCTGGGACCTCGCCAGCGAGAGGCTGTTCGACGACGCGGGGGCACCGCTCGCCGCCCGCAGCCCTGTCCACGCGTGAAACCTCTGACGAAGGAGCCCACCATGACCGACCGGCAACCAGGCGCTTCCCGGCGCCAGCTCCTCGGCCTCGGCGCCGCGGCGGCGGCCCTGCCTTTCATGCCACATGTGGCACGGGCCCAGGCATCGGGCCGCATCGTCGTCAGTACCTGGGGTGGCGACTACGCCAACCTGCTCGGCAGCAATATCGATCAGCCCCTGCTGGCGCCGAAGAACATCGAGGTGACGCAGGATGTGGGCACGGAGCCCGCGCGCGTCGCCAAGCTCATCGCCCAGCGCCGCCTGCCGCGCGGCAATGTGGACGTGATCTGCACCCAGGCGCCCCAGGCCTATGACCTGAACGAGGCGGGGCTGCTGGAGCCGCTGGACGAGAGCAAGGTGCCCAACATGCGGCACCTCCTGCCGGAACTGCGCACCGGCTACGCCCTGCCGCATATCTTCAGCCCGCAGATCTTCATCTACAACACCGAGCGCGTGCAGGCCCCGCCCAAGACCTTCGGCGATCTCCTGGCGGACCGCTACAAGGGCAAAGTCGGGCTGCTGGACAACAGCTTCATCTACATCGTCATGGCCGCGGCCCTGGCGAAGACCGGCGACGCGATGAACTTCGACGCCGCCAAGCCGGATCTGGAGAAGCTCGTCCGCGACGGCAACAAGACCTACACCGTCACCGACGCCTTTGCCCCGGCCCTGCGCTCCGGCGAGATCGATGTCGGGCCGGTCTGGCAGGCGCGCACCATCTTCTGGCAGAAGGCCGGCCTGCCCGTGCAGAGCTCCTTCCCGACGGAAGGCAGCGTCGTCTACGTCTCCTCCATGTCCGTGCCGAAGAACTCGCCGAACAAGGCGGCCGCCTTCGCCTATCTGAACGCCATGCTGGAGCCATCCGCCCAGCGCGGCTTCGCGGACAGCATGGGCTACCTGCCCACCAGCAGCCAGGCCACGCTGGAAGGCGAGGTGGCGCGGCGCCTGGCCCTGCCGGAGCCGCGCCCGAAGCTGGTGGCGCCGGACTATGCCAAGCTCTCGGCGGCGCGGAACGACCTGAATGACTGGTGGCGCCGCCTCCTGGATGGCCGATGAGCCGTCGTCCACAGGGCCTCACGGCCGGCATGCTGATCGGGCCGGCCACGTTCCTCGTGCTGGGGGCGCTGGTCGCGCCCCTGGCGCTCCTCGCCCGCTACAGCCTCAACCGCTACGACCGCGCCAACTTCATGGTCGAGGCGCTGACGCCCGAGAACTACCTGCGCTTCCTCGATGATCCTTTCTACACCGGCGTGCTCTGGACCACCCTGTCCATCGCGCTGGTCACCACCACCCTCTGCCTTCTGCTCGGCTTTCCCATCGCCTACCGCCTCGCGCGTTCGCAGAGCCGCTGGAAATCGGTGGGCGTGCTGCTGGTGATCCTGCCGCTCTTCATCGGCAGCACCGTGCGCGCCCTGGGCTGGATGGGCGTTCTGGGCCGTGGCGGGCTGGTGGACAGCGTGGTGGGCGCGGTTTCCCCGGGGTCGAGCTTCCCGCTTCTCTACACGTCCTTCGCCGTGGTGGTCGGGATCCTGTCGATCAACCTGCCCTATATGGTGCTCACGCTGCAGAGCGTGATCGAAGGGATCGATTCCCGGATCGAGGAGGCAGCGGACAGCCTGGGCGCCGATCCCTCGCGCCGCTTCTGGCATGTGGTGCTGCCCCTGGCCCTGCCCGGCCTGGCCACGGGCGGCGTGCTCGTCTTCATCCTGGCGATGAACGCCTATGCCACGCCGCTGCTCCTGGGCGGGGCGCGCTTCCAGATGATGGCGCCGATGCTGTTCCGCGAATATGCGGTGAACAACAACTGGCCCTTCGCGGCGGCCATCGCCTTCATCCTGATGATCACGACCCTGACGCTGACGGCGGTTTCCAGTGCCTTCGTCCAGCGGCGCTACAAGGCGGCGTGACCATGCCGGGCCGCAAGCTGCACCGGCAGACGGTGGTGGAATCCGCCACCGACGAGCTGCGCCGCCGCATCCTTTCCGGCGAGTTCCGCGAGGGCGAGGCACTGCGCCAGGATGCGCTGGCCGAGGAATTCGGCATCAGCCGCATTCCCTTGCGCGAGGCCTTCCGGCAACTGGCGGCGGAGGGGCTGGTCACCATCCATCCCCATCGTGGCGCGGTGGTCAGCTCCCTCTCCCCGGAGGAGATCGCGGAGCTGTTCGACCTCCGCGCGCTGCTGGAACCCGATCTGATCCGCCGTGCCGTCCCGCGCCTCGGCCCCGCCGACCTGGCGGGGGCCGAGACCATCCTTGCTGCCTATTCCGCCGCGATAGACCGCGCCGACCTCAATGCCTGGGGCGAGCTGAACACCGAATACCACCTGGCCCTCTACCGCCCCGCCGGGCGGGCCCAGACCCTTGCCCTGGTGCGGACCCTTCTGGCGAACACGGACCGCTACACCCGGCTGCAGCTTGCCGTCGCAGGCGGCACGGATCGCGCGAAAGCGGAGCATGCGGAGCTGCTGGAGATCTGCCGCCGCGGTGCCGCGGAGGAGGCGGCACGCTTCACCCGCCGCCATGTGCTGGAGGTGAAGCGGGACCTGCTGCGGCTGATCGCCGCGGCGGCGGATGACGCGCCGATGCAGGCCGCCGACTGAGCCGCGCGGCGCCCGCGATGGCATGGGGATTGCGAAACCCATTTCACCGGATCACGGGGGCGCCTTGAAAGCTGCATGTCACGGCCCGCATCATTGCCCAACCTGCTGGCGCGCGGACCCTTCCGCATGCACCATCCCCCGGACGCGCCGCCAGGGCGCGCGAGGGTGGGAATGGCCGCAGGCATGGCAGGCATGATCCGGATCGCCAGGCCATGCGGCCGACGGGGGAGCATCGGGGCGTGAGCGGCCCGGCGCTCGAACTGCGCGACCTCTCCGTCAGCTTCGCGACGGAGCGCGGGCGGCTCCAGGTGCTGGACGGCATCTCCTTCTCGGTTCCCGGGGGCCGAACCCTGGCGCTGGTGGGGGAAAGCGGCTGCGGCAAATCGGTCGCCTCCCTCGCGGTCATGGGCCTGCTGCCGCCCAGCGCGACGGTGGAGGGTGCCATACGCCTGGAAGGGCGCGAGATCGCGGAACTGCCGAAGGAGGAGCGGCGAAAGCTTCGCGGCGCCGACCTGGCCATGATCTTCCAGGAACCCATGACCAGCCTCAACCCGGCCTTCACGGCCGGGGAGCAGGTGGCCGAGGCATTGCGCCTTCACCAGGGGCTGGACCGGGCCAGGGCGCATGAGGCCGCGGTGGCGATGCTGGAATCGGTCCGCATCCCCGAGGCGGCGCGGCGCGCTAGGCAATACCCGCACCAGCTCTCCGGTGGCATGCGGCAGCGCGTGATGATCGCCATGGCGCTGGCCTGCCGCCCGCGCGTGCTCATCGCGGATGAACCCACCACCGCCCTCGACGTCACCGTGCAGGCGCAGATCCTCTCCCTGCTGGACGATCTGCGCGCGGGCACCGGCACCTCCGTCCTGCTCATCACCCATGATCTCGGCGTGGTAGCGGACCATGCTGACGAGGTGGTGGTGATGTATGCCGGCCGCGTGGCCGAGAGCGGTCCCACCGCCCAGGTGCTGGCCCGGCCGCAGCATCCCTATACCGTCGGGCTGCTGGGCGCCGCGCCGCGGCTGGATGGCCCGCGCGGCACCCGGCTGGCGACGGTGGAGGGCACGGTGCCCGACCTGGCCAACCCCCCGGAGGGCTGCCGCTTCAAGACGCGATGCCCCTTCCGCATCGCGATCTGCGACACGAGGCCGCCTCTGCACGAGGTCGGCCCCGGCCATCGCAGCGCCTGCCACCGTGCCCCGCTCGACCAGATCCTGGAGGCCGCGTGACCCCGCCGTTGCTCGAACTGGATGGCGTGGTGCGCCACTTCCCCGTGCGGGACGCACTGGGCCGCCGCCGCGGCGCCGTGCGCGCGGTGGATGGCGTTTCCCTCTCTGTCGGGGAAGGCGAGGTGCTGGCGGTGGTCGGCGAGAGCGGCTGCGGCAAGTCCACTCTCGGCCGCCTCGCGCTGCGGCTGGAGGAGCCGGATGCCGGCGCCATCCGCTTCGCGGGGCAGGACCTCCGCGCCATGGCCCCGGCCGCGCTGCGCCGCCAGCGCCGGCACATGCAGATGATCTTCCAGGACCCCTATGCCAGCCTGGACCCGCGCATGACCGTGGGCCAGGCGGTTGCGGAGCCCTTGCGGCTGCACGGCATCGTCCCGCGCGCCGGCGAGCGCGCACGCGTGCAGGAACTTCTCGCGCGCGTCGGGCTGCGGCCGGAACATGCGGATCGCTGGCCGCATGAATTCTCCGGCGGCCAGCGGCAGCGCATCGCCATCGCGCGCGCCCTGGCCAGCGGACCCCGGCTGATCGTGGGCGACGAGCCCGTGAGCGCGCTGGATGTCTCGGTGCAGGCGCAGGTCATCAACCTCCTGCAGGACCTCATCCGTGAGTTCCGCCTGGCCTTCGTGCTCATCAGCCATGACCTGGCCGTGGTGCGCCACGTCGCGGACCGCGTGGTGGTCATGTATCTCGGCCGCATCGTGGAGGAAGGGCCGGCAGCCCAGCTCTTCTCCGCATCACGGCACCCCTATACGCGGGCGCTGCTGGCCTCCGTGCCCGGCACGGGAGGGAAGGGGGCGCCTCTGCAGGGGGACCTGCCCAGCCCGATTTCCCCGCCCGCGGCCTGCCGCTTCCACACGCGCTGCCCCCATGCGCAGGCGGTCTGCCGGGAGCAGGACCCGGTGCTGGCCGCGGGGGCCACCGCCGCCACGCCGTCGCATCGTGCCGCCTGCCACTTCCAGGACGTGCTGCCCCCCTTCTCCCCGGCCAGGGAGGATGACGTGGGCGGCGAGCGCCTGGCCCGGCTGCAAGCCTTCTTCGCCACCAGGCCTCCCTCTGACGAAAGCATCGGAACCGCCGCATGAATGCCCGCTTCCTCGCCCCGCTCGCCGTGGTGGCGGCCCTCGCCGCCGGGGCCGCACAGGCCCAGAACCTTCCGAACCTGCGCATCGGGCTCCGCGAGGACCCCGACATCATGGACCCGACCCTGGCGCGCAGCTTCGTCGGCCGCATCGTCTTCGCCAGCCTTTGCGACAAGCTCTTCGACATCAACGACAAGCTGGAGATCGTTCCCCAGCTCGCGACCACGCATCGCTGGGAGGATCCGAAGACCCTCGTCATCACCCTGCGGGAAGGCGTGACCTTCCATGACGGGGAGAGGATGGATGCCGAGGCCGTCCGCTACTCCCTCACGCGCCACCTGACCATGCAGGGCAGCTTCCGCCGCGGCGAGATCACGGATCTCGAAGCCGTGGAGGTGGTGGACCCGCTGACGGTACGCCTGCGCCTGAAGCAGCCCTCCGCGCCCTTCCTGAGCCAGCTGACGGATCGCGCGGGCATGATCGTCAGCCCCAAGGCGGCCGAGGCGGCAGGCCGGGATTTCGGCGCGAAGCCCGTCTGCGCCGGTCCCTTCCGCTTCGTGGAGCGCGTGGCGCAGGACCGCATCGTGCTGGAGCGCTTCGCGAATTACTGGAACGCGGCGAACATCCACTTCAACCGCGTCACCTTCCAGCCCATCACGGACAGCACGGCGCGGCTGGCGAACCTGCAATCCGGCGCGCTGGAGCTGATCGAGGTGACGAGCCCCAGCGACGTGCCCGGCATTCGCCGGGACCGGCGCCTCAGCCTCACCACGGTGGATGGGCTGGGCTACTGGGGCATCATCTACAATGTCGGGAATGGCGCCCGCGCCCAGGGGCCGCTGGGACAGGACAGCCGCATCCGCCAAGCCTTCGACCTCGCCATCGACCGCGAGGCGCTGATCCAGGTGGTGTATGAGGGGCTGCACACGCCTTCCTCCCAGCCCATCCCGCCCGCATCGCCGATGCATGTGCGCGACCTGCGGGTGACCGCGCCCAACCTGGACCGCGCCAAGGCCCTTCTGCGCGAGGCCGGCATCCGCACCCCGGTCGCCGTGGACATGATGGTGGCCAACAGCCCCGAGCTGCGCCAGGCGGCGGAGGTGATGCAGTCCATGGTGGCGGAGGCCGGCTTCGAGCTGCGCATCGTCGCCACGGAATTCGCCTCCGCCCTCCAGGCAGCCGTGCGCGGCGACTTCCAGACCTATCTCAGCGGCTGGTCCGGCCGGCCCGACCCGGACGGCAATGTGTGGACTTTCATCCACAGCCGCGGCGCGCAGAATGACGGCAAGTATTCGAACCCCGAGGTGGACCGGCTGCTCGACCAGAGCCGTGCGGAGAGCGACCCGGCCAGGCGCACCGCGCTCTACGCAGAAGCCTTCCGGATCGCGCTGAGCCAGGACCGCGCCCGCAGCTATCTCTGGCACCCCAAGACCATTGTCGCGCACACCACCCGGCTGCAGGGCTTCGCCCTGGTGCCCGATGGCCTGATCCGCCTCCAGGGCGTGCGGCTCCGCTAGCCGATGTGGGGATGGCTGCTGCGCAGGCTGGGGCAGATCATCCCCACCCTGCTGATCCTTTCAGTGCTGATCTTCGCCCTGCAGCAGCTGATGCCGGGCGATCCCGCCATCATCATGGCGGGGGAGGAGCGCGGTGACCCGCAGGTGCTGGCGGAGATCCGGGCGGAGCTGATGCTTGATCGCCCGATCTGGGAACAGTACGGCGCCTGGCTCTGGCGCCTGCTGCATGGGGATCTCGGCTTCTCCTGGCGGATCCGCCAGCCCGTGGGCGAGCTGATCCTGGAGAAGCTGCCCGTTACACTCCAGCTCGGGCTCATGGCCTTCGTCATCGCCGTGGTGATCGGCGTGCCGGCAGGCATCGTCTCCGCCGCCTATCGGGACAGGCCCGCGGACTGGGCCGCCAATGGCATCGCCCTGGCCGGCATCTCCACGCCCAATTTCTGGCTGGGGATTATGATGATCCTGCTTTTCAGCGTGAATCTCGGCTGGCTGCCGCCTTCCGGCTATGTCCCGATCACCGAGGACTGGCGGCAATCCCTGGCCACCACCATCATGCCGGCCTTCGTGCTGGGCGGCGGTATCGCGGGCGTCTTCATGCGCCATACCCGCGCGGCGATGATCGGGGCGCTGGGCCAGGACTATGTCCGCACCGCCCGCGCCAAGGGCCTGCCGGAGAAGGTGGTGATCACCCGCCACGCGCTGCGCAACGCGCTGATCCCCGTCGTCACCCTCGCCACCATCGAGCTCGGCCGCCTCCTGGCCGGGGCGGTGCTGACCGAGCAGATCTTCTCCATCCCCGGCTTCGGCAAGCTGATCGTCGATGCCGTGTTCAACCGCGACTATCCGGTGGTGCAGGGCGTGGTGGTGGTGACGGCGCTGATCTTCGTCACCCTCTCCCTGATCGGGGACCTGCTCTACATGGCCATCAACCCGCGGCTGCGCGCGGCATGAGCGCGACGGCATCGCCAACGGGCGCCCCCGCCATCCCGCGCGCCGAGAGCCCGGTGCGGCGCGCGCTCCGCCGCTTCCTCCGGCACCGGCTGGCGGTGCTGGGGCTGATCGTGGTGGTGGTCTTTGTCGCGGCCGCCATCCTGGCGCCCTGGATCGCGCCCTACGACCCCGTCGCCACCTCCTGGTCCCGCATCCGCCGCCCGCCCTCGGAACTCCACTGGTTCGGCACGGATGAGAATGGCCGGGATGTCTTCTCCCGCGTGCTCTGGGGCGCGCGGGCCTCGTTGATGGCCGGCGCGCTGTCCGTCACGGCCGCGCTTCTGCTGGGCGTGCCCTTCGGCCTGCTTGCCGGCCTGGCCGGCGGATGGGTGGACACGATCATCTCCCGCATCACCGACGCGATGCTCTCCGTGCCCTTCCTCATCCTCGCCATCGCGCTCGCCGCTTTTCTCGGACCGGCGCTGGAGAACGCGATGCTCGCCATCGCCATCTCAGCCAGCCCCATCTTCGTGCGGCTGGCGCGCGGCATGGCGATGGAAGCGCGCGCGACGGAATGGGTGGAGGCCGCGCGTTCCCTCGGCAATCCGCCCTGGCGCATCGCGCTGGTGCATGTGCTGCCCAACATCGTGCCGCCGCTGCTGGTGCAGGCCACGCTCTCGATCGCCGAGGCCATCATCGCGGAGGCCTCGCTCTCCTTCCTCGGCCTCGGCCAGCAGCCGCCGAATCCGTCCTGGGGTTCGATGCTGAACGCGGCGCAGCGCTTCCTGACCCAGGCGCCCTGGATGGCAATCTATCCGGGCCTTGCCATCTTCCTTGTCGTGCTCGCCTTCAACCTTCTCGGCGATGGCCTGCGCGACGCGCTCGATCCGCGCGCCCGGGGCCGCTGAGCGCAGGCTTTCCCCACCCACCTGATACGCCGGGACGACACCTATCCGATGCGATGCATCGGATAGGTGTTCACGTGTGCCTGCCGGCCAGGCGCGGTGACACGAAAATTTCGTCAAGCCCCGCGAAAAGGTTTGACGTAGATCAATGACGGCCTGAAGATCGCTACGAATGCAATACAACGTATTCAGGTAATATACAAATGCCGGATGGCTACGAAGCGGGGGAAGAGAGCGGGGAGGCGGCCGAATCCGGCGTGCGGCCGCTGGCCTCGGCGCTGAAGACGCTCGCCCTGCTCGACCATCTCGGGCAGGTCCGGCAGCCCGTGCGGCTCGCCACCCTCTCGCGCCAGCTCGGCGCCGGCCGGGCCACGATCTATCAGCGCCTCGTCACCCTCATGGCCGCTGGCTGGGTGGAGCAGACCTCAGAAGGCTATTTCCGCCTCACCCTCCGCGCCGCGCGGGTAGCCCAGGCCGCGACCGAGCAGGCCGGCCTCGGGGCCCGCACCCTGCCGGTGCTGGAACAGCTCTCCGCCGAAACGGGCGAGGCGGCATCCCTCGCCGTGCTCGAAGGCGATCTTCCCTGCATCGTGCAGCGAGTGGAGCCGCAGGGCGTGCTGCGCGTGGAGATGCGCGTCGGCGCCACCATGGACCTCGCCGGAAGCGCCTCCGGCCGCGTGCTGCTCGCGCATCTCGACCCCGCGCGTGCCCGGCGCCTGGCTCCGGAACTCGACCCCGCGATCCTCGCGGCGGTGCGCGAGAGCGGCCATTCGATCTCCTCCGGCCAGACCATGGAGGGCATCCGCGCCGCCGCGGTCCCGGTCTTCGGGCATGACGGCGCCTGCGCCGCCGCCCTCTCCCTCGTCGCCCCGGTGCAGCGCTTCGCGCCGGATGGATGGATCCAACCCCTGCGCGCGGCGGCCGATGCCCTGCGCGCCATCATGGAGGGCCGCACCGCGTGAGCGCCGCGCTTCCCATCCCGCAAGCCCCGTCCGCGCCACGCCCGGCGCCGCGCGATCCGGACTTCCTCATGCGCCCGGAACGCCTGGCCGCTTTCCAGCCGAGCCGCGTCAGCGCTTCCCGCGCGCTGATGGCCCAGGCCATTGCGGAGCGCTGGAAGATCACCACGCGCCGCTTCGACATCGGCGCCGATTCCGCCGGCACGGCCGTGTACGAGATCGCGACGCCGGGCGGCAGCTTCAGCTTCATGGCCTTCTCCAATACGCCGCAGCGCGCCGGCCGCACCGGCCGCATCATCGGCCGCGCCTGGGACATGACCGGCTCCCTCGTCGAAGGCGTGGCGAGCGAGGCGGTGATCGAGACCACGCGGCGGGAGCTGCCCAAGCTCTATGCCGGCCGTGCCACGCCGGGCACGCTGATCTGGTGCCGCTCCAACCGCAGCATGCGCGTCTTCGATGCGACGGTGGCCGCGCTTGCAGAGGGGCGCCAGCCCGAGCCCGCCCTGCTGGCGCAGGTCTGCTACCTGATGCGCAACACCGGGCTGGACGGGAACGGTACCTTCGGCACGCGCTCCTTCCTCTCGCTCGAGGAAGGACATGCGCTGCGCCATCCGCTCGCCGCGCAGATGCTGGCCGCCTACATGATGCGAGAGTTCGCGGCCGATCTGGCGAACCACCTGGCTGCGCTGCAGTCGCCCGGGGCCGTGGCGCTCTCCGCGGAGAACCGCCGCTTCCTCGGAGTCGGCAACGGATCCGCGCTCGGCCTCATCCTCTTCATCAACAACCATCCCCGCCTGATCGATGCCTGGATCCGCGCACGGGAGGAGGCGATCGCCGCCGCCCGCGCCCTGCCGGTGGGCAAGGACGATGCGAGGCTGACCCATTTGGAGACGCTGCTGCGCCGCGCCGCGCGCTTCCGGCGCGAGGACCGCATGGTCTATGACGCCTTCGCCCCCAGCGCCCTAATCGCGGAGCAGCTGGAAGAGGTGGCCATGCTCGTCGCCAGGCTGCGCGAGACGGGCAGCGATGCTCTCTATCCGCTGGACGAGCTGGCGAAGCAGGTTGGCGCCCGCTTCCATCCCGAGGCGGAGGAGACCCTTCTTTCCCTCATGATCGAGCTGGTGCCGGAGCAGGCGGATCGCCTCGCCCGCGCCATGATCGTCACCGAGGAAATGGAGGCGCGCCCGGCCATGCGCTTGGCGGAACTGCGCGACATCCTCCGGCGCGAATACCAATGGGCGCTGGAATGGAACCTCTCCGCGCCCGGCTCCTACGACCATATCTGGTACAAATCCGCCACTGCCGAGGAGCCGCGCCGGGGCCTGAAAAGCGAGGCGCCGGCGGACGCCTTCAACCTGGGGCTGGACGTTCCGGGCTTGGTGCAGGCGCTGGACAAGGCGATGGCGGGACGCGACCCGGCCGAACCCGTCGCGCGGCTTCTGCTCGCGCGGCCGGACCTGCGCCAGATCATCACCCGCGTGCAGAGCCTGGCCGGGCTTCGCTACCACCAGCCCCGCGCCAACATCATGGGCGACGACTTCGTGCCGGCGCATCTCGTGCGGCTGATGAATGTCGCCCTGCATGGCGTAGACAAGACGCGCGACTACCTCGCCCGCAACCTGCGCGGCGTGCTCTTCCACGGCGCCCCGACAGCGGCCGATCTCGCCGCGGGCGCCGAGCCCGACTGGTTCTATCCCCCGGAGCCGCAAGCATGAGCGCCGTCTGCACCGAGGGTCCCGTCACCCTCCTGCCGCGCGAGGTCCGGCTGGTGGTGGAGCGCATTCTTCTCCTCACCGCCCTTCCGGCGGGCGCCATCCCGGCCGTCCGGGACACCGTGCTCTATTCCGCCGCTGCCGGGCTGGGCGGGCTGCCCCTGCTGCGCCAGCGCTTCGAGATGCTGCGCGATGCCAATCCCGGAGCCATGCGCGTGGATGAGGCCGCGCCGGGCAAGCTCGCCATCGATGCCGGCGGCCAGCATGCCTGGGTGGTCCTGCCCATGATCCTGGACGCGCTGGGCGAGGCCTGTGCCCGCGAAGGCGCGGCCCTGGCGAGCGTGGCCAATCTCCACGATCCGGAGGAGCTGCGCGCCGCCTGCGCCCTTGGGGCGCGGAACGGGCTGGCCATCTTCATCACCAATGGCCCCGCCACCGGGCCGGCCACCGGGCCCGGCGCCACGCTTCTGCAGGGTGAGGGGAGCGGCGCCATGCTGCTGGCGGCCCCGTCCGGCGTCGCCGACACCGTGCTCGGCCGCGTGCTGCGCGAGGGCGTGGTGGTGGAACCGGCGCTGTGGTGGGAGCTGCACCACCTGTCCAACACCGCCCTCGCCACCGACACGCCGGAATCCCGCCGCCATGCGGGCCCTGTGATCGTGGAGCCCGATGGGCGCGTCATCGGCCGCACGGACCATGACGACGACACGGATATCTCCCTCCTCCTCAGCCCGAAGCCGGAGTCCGCGAATGCTCATTGACGGCCTGCAATGTGGCCACTTCACGCCGGAGGTCTTCGCGGCGCTGCGGCGGGGGAATATCGGCGCCGTCACCGTCACCTGCGGCTTCTGGGAGGACCCGATGGAGTCCTTCGACGCCCTGGGCCGCTGGCGCGACCTGGTGGCGGAGAACGAGGCGACCTGCGCCGTGGCCCGCACGCCGGCCGAGATCGAGGCGGTGAACGCCTCCGGCCGTACCGCCGTAATCCTGGGATTCCAGAACACGGATCTCTTCGGCGGGCGCATCCGGCTGGTGGAGATGTTCGCGGAGCTCGGCGTGCGCGTGGTGCAGCTGACCTACAACAACCAGAACGCTGTCGGCGGCAGCTGCTACGAGCCGAATGATGGCGGGCTGGCCCGCTTCGGCCGCGAGGTGGTGCGGGAGATGAACCGCGCCGGCATGCTGATCGACTGCTCCCATGTCGGCGAGCGCACCACGCTGGAAGCCATCGCGCATTCGGAGAAGCCGATCGCGGTGACGCATGCCAATGCCACCAGCCTCGTGCCCCACAACCGCAACAAGAGCGACGCCATCCTGCACGCCCTGCGCGACACGGGCGGGGTGATGGGCTGCGCGGTCTACCGCAACATCACCGGCGACTACTACTGCGCCTCGGTCCGCAACTGGTGCGAGATGGTGGCGCGCACCGTGGACATCGCGGGGATCGACACGGTCGCGGTCGGTACCGATTACGGCCATGACAACACGCCGGCGGACTATGCCTGGATGCGCATGGGCCGCTGGACGCGCGGGATCGATTATGGCGCCTCTTCGGCCGGCAAGCCGGTGAAGACGCCCAAGGCGGAATGGCTGGCGGAAGGCGTCTCGGGCCTCGGGAATATCCCGGAGGGTCTGCGCGAGGTCGGGTTCCAGCCGGCCGAAATCGAGAAAATCACAAGAGGCAACTGGATCAGGCTCTACGGGGCCACGTTCCGGCCGAGCTGAGGAGGCGAGAATGGCAGAAAGGGGTTTCACCCGGCGGTCGGCCCTTGTGCTGGGCGGCGGCATCATGGCGGGGCTGGCCACGCCGAATTTCCGCCGCGTCCGCGCGGCGGAGGTGTTGCACGTCAACACCTGGGGCGGCGTCTGGGAACGCGCCGCCATCAAGAACCTCTTCGAGCCCTTCACGCGCGAAACGGGGATCGAGATCCGCCCGGTCTCGCCCGTCTCCTTCGCGAAGCTGGCCCAGCAGGTCCGCAGCGGCGCCTATGAGTTCGATGTCACCACGCTCGGCGCCGGCGAGATCATCCGCGCCAACCAGGCGAACCTGGTCGAGAAGCTGGACAACACCGACCTGGCGAAGAGCCCGCCCTTCCCGGGCGCGGTGTTCCAGAACGGCGCGAGCAGCCACGCCTTCGCTACCGTCATCGCCTATCAGAAGGCGAAGTATCCCAATGGCGGCCCGCAGAACTGGGCCGACTTCTGGGACCTGCAGAGGTTTCCGGGCTCGCGCTGCATGCAGCGCTACGCCTCGCGGATCCTGCCCATCGCCCTCGCGGCGGATGGCGTGCCGGCGGACAAGCTCTATCCCATGGACATCAACCGGGCCTTCCGCAGCCTGGACAAGATCAAGCCGGCGGTGCGCGTCTGGTGGACCCAGGGCCAGCAGTCCCAGCAGCTCCTGCGGGATGGCGAGATCGATTGCATCGCCCTGTGGCATGCGCGCACGCTGGAGCTGATCGACCAGGGCCAGCCCGTCGAGATCGTCTGGAACCAGGCGGAGATCGAGCGCGCCTACTGGGTCGTCGCCCGCGGCACGCCCAACAAGGACAACGCGCTGCGCTTCCTGGAAGCCGCGCTGCGGCCGGAGCGGCTGGCGGGCTTCTGCCGGGATTCGCTCAACGGCCCGCTGAACCCGGCTGCCTTCAACCATCTGAGCCCGGCGGAAGCCGCCCGGATGCCGACCGCGCCCGCCTACAAGGACAAGGTGTTCGAGCAGGACATCCTGAACTTCGGCGGCGATGTGAACGCCGTGACCCAGCGCTTCGAGCGCTGGATCGGCACTTGAGCGCCACGGCCGCCGCCACGGGGGAAAGCAGCCTGAAGTCCTGGCTGCTTCTCGCACCGCTCCTGGTGTTCCTGGCGGCCTTCTTCGTCGTGCCGCTGGCCCAGGTGGTGGTGATGAGCGTGACCGAGCCGGAGTTCGGCTTCGGCCATTACGCCGAGATCGTGACCGACGGCTTCCACCTGCGCGTGCTGATGGAGACCTTTGTCACAGCACTCGTCGTTTCCCTCTGCTGCCTCCTGCTCGGCTTCCCGCTCGCCTATGCCATGGCCGCCGCCCCGGCCAGCCTCGCCGCCGCCATGATGGTGGTGGTGACCATGAGCTTCTGGACGAGCTTCCTCGTCCGCACCTATGCCTGGATGGTGCTGCTGGGCAATCGCGGCCCCATCGCGCAATTCGCCGAATGGCTGGGCTTCGCGGCGCCGGAGCTGCTCTTCACCCGCTTCAGCTCCACCATTGCCATGACCCATATCCTGCTGCCCTACATGGTGCTGAGCCTCTACGGCGTGCTGAAGCGGATCGAGCCCGCGCTCCCGCGCTCCGCCGCCAGCCTGGGTGCCACGCCTGCCGCCGTGATCCGCCATGTGGTGCTGCCTCTCGCCGCGCCCGGCATCGCGAACGGGCTCACCCTCGTCTTCGTCCTCTGCCTCGGCTTCTACGTCACGCCCATCCTGCTCGGTTCCCCGCGGGAGCAGATGGTGGCGGGCGTGATCGGGCAGCAGGTGGAGGAGTTCCTGGCCTTCGGTGAGGCCTCGGCCATGGCGGTGGTGCTGCTCGCCAGCACGCTGATCGTGCTGGGCCTCTATCATCGCCGCTTCGGCCTCGACCGGCTCTGGGGCTGAACCGATGCGCCTGCTCATGCTCCTCCTCGGCGCCGTGGTGCTGGCCTTCGTGGCCACGCCGCTGATCATCGTCGTGCCCATGTCCTTCAGCACGGCCGTCTCGCTGGAATTCCCGCCGCCGGGCTGGTGGACCGGCTACTACGCCGCCTATTTCAGCGATGCGCGCTGGACGCGGCCCACGCTGAACAGCCTCGGCATCGCGGCGGCGGTCGCGGTGCTCACCGTCATCCTGGTCACCCCCGCCACCTTCGCCCTGGTCCGCCACCGCTTCGCGGGCAAGGCGCTGGTGAACCTGCTGCTCATGCTGCCGCTGGCCGTGCCACATATCGTCATGGCCATCGGCTACTACGCCTTCCTGGCGGATGTGCGGCTGCTGCAGACCTTCCCGGGCATCATCCTGGCCCATACGGCGCTTTCCGTGCCCATGGCCTTCCTGGTTCTCTCGGCCAACCTCAAGGGCTTCGACCGCACGCTGGAGCGCGCGGCCATGTCCCTCGGCGCCAGCCCGGCCGCCACCTTCCGCCATGTCACCCTGCCCGTGCTCTGGCCCGGCTTCGCCGCCGCCGCGCTTTTCGCCTTCGTGCAAAGCTTCGACGAGACGGTGGTCGCGCTCTTCATATCCGGCCGGGACACCGAGACCCTGCCGCGGCGGATGTTCGACAGCATCCGCACCACGGCCGATCCTGTGATCGCCGTCGTCTCCACCCTGCTTTTCGTGGCGGTCGCCGCGCTGGTGATCCTGCCCATCCTCTGGCGCGGCATCGCGCGCCGCCGATCGGAAGCCCGCCCGTGACCAAGCCCTATCTGGAGCTGAAGAACCTCTCCAAGAGCTATGACGGCCGCAGCCGCGCGCTGGATGCCGTCAACCTCACCGCGGCGAAGGGAGAGTTCATTACCTTCCTCGGCCCCAGCGGCTCGGGGAAGACCACCACCCTCATGCTCATCGCCGGCTTCGAGGCGGCGACGGAGGGCGAGATCCTGGTCGATGGCGTCCCCATCACCCGCGTGCCGCCGCACAAGCGCGGCATCGGCATCGTCTTCCAGAACTACGCGCTCTTCCCGCACCGCACGGCGCTGCAGAACGTGATGTTCCCGCTGCAGATGCGGAAGATGCCGAAAGCCCGGGCCACCGAGAAGGCGCGCGCCATGCTCGCGCTCGTCGGGCTCGAACGCTTCGCCGAGCGCCACCCGCGCGAGATGTCCGGCGGCCAGCAGCAGCGCGTGGCCCTGGCGCGGGCCCTGGTCTTCGACCCGGCCCTGCTGCTGCTGGACGAACCCCTGGGCGCGCTGGACAAGAACCTGCGCGAGAACCTGCAGATCGAGATCAAGCGCATCCAGCGCAGCCTGGGCGTGACCACCATCTTCGTGACCCATGACCAGTCCGAGGCGATGGCCATGTCGGACCGGATAGTGGTCTTCGAGGGCGGGCGCATCCAGCAGGCCGGCACGCCGCTGCAGGTCTATGATCGCCCGGTGAACGAGTTCGTCGCGCGCTTCGTGGGGGACAGCAATCTTCTTCCCCTGCACCTCACCGATCCCGCCTCGGGGCTGGGCGAGATCGCCGGCATCGGCCCGGTGCGGCTGCCGCCCCAGCCCGCGCGCCAACCCGGCGAAAGGGCGACGCTGCTCCTCCGCCCGGAGGTGCTGGGCCTCGCCCAGCCAGGCGCGTCGAACACCTGCCGGATGCGGGTGGAAACCGTCGTGCATTTCGGCGACAGCGCGCTGCTGATCGGCGATGCCGGCGGCACCGCCCTCCGGGCCCGGTTGCCGGGCCAGGCCGCCCAGGGCATTTCGGAGAGGGCGGAGATCGCCCTTTCCTGGAATCCGGCCGCAGGGCACCTCATCCCGGCCGCCTGAACCGGGCGGCCCGGGCGGGGAGGGCCGGGGCCCTCCCCGGCAGGATCAGACCTCGAAAGCCTCGCCCGGCTTGGGCAGGCGCACGCGGCCGGACTGGTCGCCCATCTCCCGCATGAAGTCGTCGGCCGAGGGGGCGATGATGGGGAAGGTGCCGAAATGGCAGGGGATCACCACCGGCACATCCGGCAGGAAGCGCCGCATGGCCAGGGCCGCGCCGCGCGCGCCCATGGTGAAGCGGTCGCCCATCGGTACCATCGCCACCTTCGGGCGATAGAGCTCGCCGATCAGCGCCATGTCCGAGAACACGTCGGTGTCGCCCATGTGGTAGACCACCGGCTGCGACCCGTCCTTCGGCGTGATCACCACGCCGTTCGGCAGGCCGAGATCCTGGATCATCCCGTTCTCGCCGGGGGCGGCCGAGGAATGGAAGGCGATGGTCAGGGACACCGTGAACTCGCCCTGATCCGTCGTGCCGCCGGTGTTCATCATGTCGGTCTTCCCGACGCCCTGGCGGGAGAAGAACTGGCAGATCTCGGCATTGGCGACGAGCTTCGCCCCGGTGGCCTGGCAGATGGCCGCCGTGTCGCCGGTGTGGTCGCCATGGCCATGGGTCAGCACCACATGGGTCGCGCCCTTCGAGGCTTCCTCGACCGTGCCCTTGAAGGTCGAGTTTCCCTTCAGGAAGGGGTCGATCAGCACAACGGAGCTGCCGAATTCCAGGCGGAAGGCCGAATGCCCGAACCAGGTGATCTTCATGCGATCCTCCTTCGCAAACCGGCCCTGGTGTAGCGGGGGAGGGGGGTATGGGCCAGCCGGCCCAGCGCAAATGCCCGTGCGATGCGGGCCTCAGCCCGCGTCGCTGGCCATCTGCCCCAGCTCCGCCGGCCCCTCCGCCTCGCGCTCCGTGGGGCTTTCGGCCCGAATCGGCGCCTTGAGGGCATCGATCACCAGGGGATCGAGCCCCTGGCCGCCGGCGGCCAAGTGGCGGTGCAGATCCTCAATCATCCGGCGGGTCCAGAAGGCGCGGATATGCTCGGCGATCCCGGCCCGCGCCTCCTCCGGCGGATAGGCGCGGAAGAAATCCGCCATCTGGTTCGCCATGCGGACCAGCTTCTCCGCCCCGCTCACAGCGCTGCCTCCCGCACGCGCTGCATGCCGTGGAAAACGGTCACCGTGTCCCGCCGCGCCACCGCGATGAGATTCATGTCCAGCGCCCGCGCCCGGTCCAAGGCCAATGCTGTGGGAGCGGAGATCGCCACCAGCGTCCGCGCGCCGATCGCGGCCGCCTTCTCCACCAACTCGAAGGAGCAGCGGCTGGTGACGATGACAAAGCCCGCCGAAGCCTGCACGCCATCCCGCATCAGGGCTCCGGCCAGCTTGTCCAGCGCATTGTGGCGGCCGACATCCTCCCGCACCGCCCGCAGGCTTCCATCCGCCCTTGCGAAGGCAGCGGCATGCACCGCGCGGGTTTCGTCATTCAGCGGCTGGGCCGCTTCCAACGCATCGAGGGCGCGGCGGATGGCGGCCAGGTCGATATCAGGGGCCGGTCCCTCGGGACGGACGGCCTGGGGCATCTGGTCCAGCTCCTCGATCCCGCAGAGACCGCAGCCCGTGCGCCCGGCGATGGAGCGGCGCCGCGCCAGATGCGCCGTCAACGCCGTGGGGGCCAGGCGGATCGCCAGCCGCAGCCCGCGCGGTTCCTCCTCCACCGCGACTTCGCGGATGCCGGCCGCATCGGCGACGATCCCCTCCGTCAGGCTGAAGCCAAAGGCAAAATCCTCGAGGTCGCGCGGCGTCAGCATCATCACGGCGAAGGGCACGGAGGAATAGACGAGGCTGACCGGCACCTCCTCCGGCACCGCGCGGATGGTGGGGCGGGCAGCGCCATCCACCCCCAGCACCAGCGCCTCGGCGGGCCGGCTACTCGGCGGCAGGGACATCGTGCCGCACGGCGATACGCTTCAGCATGGCCTCGCCCTCTTCGAACTCCGCCTGCCAGGCGGAGGGCTGGTTCGTGCGACGGACCTGCACGGCGGTGACCTTGTATTCCGGGCAGTTGGTCGCCCAGTCCGAATAATCGGTCGTCACCACATTCGCGCCGGTCACGGCATGGTGGAATGTGGTGTAGACCACGCCCGGCTGCATCCGCTCGCTGATCACGGCCCGCAGGCTGGTCTCGCCCGACCGGCTTTCCAGGGCCACCAGCTCCCCGTCCCGGATGCCGCGATGCTCGGCGTCGAAGGGGTGGATCTCCAGCACGTCCTCCTCATGCCAGCGGCTGTTCTCCGTCCGCCGGGTCTGCGCGCCGACATTGTACTGGGACAGGATGCGGCCCGTGGTCAGGATCAGCGGGAAGTTCACCCCGGTGCGCTCATCGGTCGGCACGAATTCCGTGACCATGAAGCGCCCCTTGCCGCGCACGAAGCGGTCCACATGCATCATCGGCGTGCCCAGCGGCGCCGCCTCGTTGCAGGGCCATTGAAGGGAGCCGACCTCCTCCAGCTTGGCATAGGACACGCCCGCGAAGCTTGGCGTCAGCCGCGCGATCTCATCCATGATATCCGCGGGATGGGCGTAGTCCATCGGGAAGCCCAGCGCGTTGGACAGCGCCATCGTCGCCTCCCAATCCGCCTTGCCGCCCAGCGGCGCCATCACCCGGCGCACGCGGTTGATGCGGCGCTCGGCATTGGTGAAGGTCCCGTCCTTCTCCAGGAAGGAGGAGCCGGGCAGGAAGACATGGGCGTATTTCGCCGTCTCGTTCAGGAACAGGTCCTGCACGATCACGCATTCCATCGCCCGCAGCCCGGCCGTGACATGCTTCGTGTCCGGATCGGATTGCGCGATGTCCTCGCCCTGGATGTAGATGCCCTTGAAGCGGCCGCCCACCGCCTCGTCCAGCATGTTCGGGATGCGCAGGCCGGGCTCGGGCGAGAGCGGCACGCCCCAGATAGCCTCGAACATCTCCCGCGTCGCATCGTCGGACACATGGCGGTAGCCGGAGAACTCATGCGGGAAGGAACCCATGTCGCAGGCCCCCTGCACGTTGTTCTGCCCGCGCAGGGGATTCACCCCCGCGCCGGGCCGGCCGATATTGCCGGTGGCCATCGCCAGGTTCGCCATGGCCATGACGGTGGTGGAGCCCTGGCTGTGCTCCGTGACCCCCAGCCCGTAATAGATTGCCGCCGCCCCGCCCGTGGCGTAGAGCCGCGCCGCCGCACGGATCTCCGCGGCCGGCACGCCCGTGATCCCCTCCACCGCCTCCGGGGAGTTTCCGTCGAGCGCGATGAAGCGTGCCCAGCTCTCGAACTCCGCCAGGTCGCAGCGCGCGCGGACATAATCCTCCGCCACCAGGCCTTCGGTCACCACCACATGCGCCAGCGCATTCACCAGCGCCACATTGGTGCCGGGCAGAAGCTGCAGATGGTGGTCGGCCCGGACATGCGGCGTCTTCACCAGGTCGATCCGCCGCGGGTCCGCCACGATCAGCCGCGCCCCATCCCGCAGCCGCCGCTTCATCCGGGAAGCAAAGACCGGATGCCCGTCCGTCGGGTTGGCCCCGATGACCAGGATCACATCCGCCTGCTCGACCGATGCGAAATCCTGCGTCCCGGCCGAGGTTCCCAAGGTCGTCTTCAGCCCGTAGCCGGTGGGGGAGTGGCAGACCCGGGCGCAGGTATCGACATTGTTGTTGCCGAAGGCCCCGCGGATCATCTTCTGGACAAGGAAGGTTTCCTCGTTCGTGCAGCGGGAGGAGGTGATGCCCCCGATCGCCTCCCGCCCATGTTCCGCCTGGATCCGCCGCAGTTCGGAAGCCGCGTGGCTGATCGCCTCCTCCCAGGATACCTCCCGCCAGGGATCGGTGATCCGCGCCCGGATCATCGGCTTCGTCTTGCGGTCGTGGTGCGTCGCATAGCCGAAGGCGAAGCGCCCCTTCACGCAGGAATGGCCCTCATTGGCCTTCCCGTCCTTGTACGGGACCATGCGAACAAGGGTGTCGCCCTTCATCTCCGCCTTGAAGGAGCAGCCCACGCCGCAATAGGCGCAGGTGGTAACCACCGAATGCTCCGGCGTGCCCAGCGCGATCACGGATTTCTCGTTCAGCGTCGCCGTCGGGCAGGCCTGCACGCAGGCGCCGCAGGAGACGCATTCGGAGGACATGAAATCCGTCCCGCCCGGCGAGACCTTCGATTCGAAGCCGCGCCCCTCCATGGTCAGGGCGAAGGTGCCCTGCACCTCCTCGCAGGCACGGATGCAGCGCGAGCAGGCGATGCATTTGGAAGCCTCGAAGGTGAAATACGGGTTGCTCTCATCCTTCGGCGCGTCGCGATGGCTGGCGCCGTCATGGCCGTAGCGCACCTCCCGCAGCCCGACCGCGCCCGCCATGTCCTGCAACTCGCAATCGCCATTGGCCGAGCAGGTCAGGCAGTCCAGCGGATGGTCCGAGATATACAGCTCCATCACCCCGCGCCGGCGCTTGGCGATGCTGTCGTTCTGCGTGTGCACCACCATCCCGTCCTCGGCCGGGGTGGTGCAGGAAGCCGGGAAGCCGCGCCGCCCCTCGATCTGCACGAGGCAGAGGCGGCAGGAGCCGAAGGGCTCCAGGCTGTCCGTCGCGCAGAGCTTCGGGATCCTGGTCCCCAGCGTCATCGCCGCCGCCATCACGGAGGTCCCGCGCGGCACGGCCACCGCATGGCCATCGATGGTGAGGGTGACGGTATCCTCGGCCAGCCGGATCGGCGTGCCGTAATCGGTTTCCTGGATCAGGGGCATGTCCGTCGCTCCCTCATTCCGCCGCCTGGGGCATGGCCCGGTGGGCGGCGTCGAAATCCTCGGGGAAATGCTTCAGCGCGCTGCCCACCGGCACGGGCGTCAGCCCGCCCATGGCGCAGAGCGAGGCATCCGTCATCAGCTCCAGCAGGTCATCCAGAACAACGCGGTTCCTCTCCGGCTGGATGCCGGCGGTGATGCGATCCACCACCTCCATCCCGCGCACGGCGCCGATCCGGCAGGGCGTGCATTTCCCGCAGCTTTCGCCCGCGCAGAACTCGAAGGCGAAGCGGGCCTGGCGGGCCAGGTCCACGCTGTCGTCGAACACCGTCACGCCACCATGGCCCAGCAGCCCGCCCGCGCGGGCGAAAGCCTCGTAGTCCAGCGGCGTGTCCAGCAGGGATTCCGGAAAATAGGCACCGAGCGGCCCGCCCACCTGCACGGCGCGGAAAGGGCGCCCCGTGGCGGTGCCGCCCGCCCAATCCTCGATGATGGCGCGCAGCGGAAGGCCAAAGGGCAGCTCCACCAGCCCGCCCCGGCGCACATTCCCCGCGATCTGCACCGCAAGTGTCCCCAGGGAGCGCCCCGTGCCGAACTCCGCATAGGCCTGCGCCCCATGCGCCATGATCCAGGGCATGGCGGCGAAGGAGAGCACGTTGTTCACCACGGTCGGCTTGCCGAACAGCCCCTCGATGGCCGGCAGCGGCGGCTTGGCGCGCACCACGCCCCGCTTGCCCTCCAGGCTGTTCAGCAGCGATGTCTCCTCGCCGCAGATATAGGCCCCGGCACCCATCCGCACTTCCAGGTCGAAGCGGCGGCCGGAGCCCTGGATATCCTCCCCCAGCCAGCCCGCGCGCCGTGCCGCGATGATCGCGGCCCGCATCGCCCTGATGGCATGGGGGTATTCCGAACGGGTGTAGATGAAGCCCTTCGTCGCCCCCACGGCGATGGCGGCGATCGCCATGCCCTCGATCAGGCAGAGGGGATCGCCCTCCATCAGCATCCGGTCGGCGAAGGTGCCGCTATCGCCCTCATCGGCATTGCAGACGATGTATTTCTGCTCTGCCTGGGCCAGCCGGACCGTGTTCCACTTGATCCCTGTCGGGAAACCCGCTCCGCCGCGCCCGCGCAGGCCGGAGAGCTTCACCTCGTCCACGATCGCCTCGCCCGACATGGCGAGGGCCCGCTCCAGCCCCGTGAAGCCGCCATGGGCACGGTAATCCTCCACCGAGGCGGGATCGACGATGCCGCAGCGGGCGAAGGTCAGGCGGATCTGCCCGGCGAACCAGGGATGCTCCTCCGGCCGGCCGATCCGCAGCGGATGCGCGCCACCCGCCAGCAGCCCCGCGTCGAAGAGGCCCGGCACATCCGCCGCCCGGACCGGCCCGTAGCCAATGCGCCCTTCCGGCGTTTCCACCTCCAGCAGCGGCTCCAGCCAGATGGCGCCGCGCGTGCCCGTGCGCACCACATCCAGCTCGGCGCCGCGCCGCGCTGCCTCGGCCGACAGCGCGCGCAGCGCCGCCTCGGCCCCAAGGGCAAGAGCGGCGGCGTCCTGGGGCAGGTAGATCCGGATCATGCCCGCCGCGCCTCCCGCGCCACCTCGTCCAGCGCCGCCTCATCCAGCCGCCCCAGCGGATCTCCATCCAGCAGCGCCGCCGGGGCGCAGGCGCAGAGGCCGAGGCAGAAGGCCGGTTCCACGGTCAGGCTGCCATCAGCGGTGGTGCCGCCCCAATCGATCGCGAGCCGCGTGAGCAGCCCGGCCGAGAGCCGGTCCACCCCCATGGCCTGGCAGGCTTCCGCCCGGCAGAGCTTCAGCACGTGACGCCCGGGCGGGGTGGCGCGGAAATCGTGATAGAACGTCACGACCCCATGCACCTCGGCGCGGGAGATGTTCAGCGCCTCCGCCACCATCGGCACGGCCTCGGGCGGGATGCAGCCGAATTCCTCCTGCAGGGCATGGAGGATGGGCAGGCAGGCACCATCCAGCCGGGAATGGGCGGCGATGACCTCAGCCGCCAGGGCGCCATCCCAACCCGGACTGGGCGCGGCGGAGTGGAGCGGGGCGGCTGGTGCGGACATGTTCTCCCTGCGATCGCGTTTTCTTCGTTTCGCCGGGCAGTCGCGCACCGGAAGCCGCTGAAATCAAGCAGGCGGTCCCGTCGGGTAATAGGAAAACCCGATCAAACCTCCTCGCGCGACTCCGAAATCCGAAGCGCCTCCGCCAGCAGGGCCGCGGTCAGGGGCGGGGTGGGGTCATGCAGCGGCACCACCAGCCCGATCCGGTACCCGGCATCCGGCGAAACCAGGGGCAGGGCATGCAGCCCGCCCGCCCCGCCCATGGTGGCGGCCACGCTCTCCGGCAGCACCGTCATCCAGTGCCCGCTGCGGACATGGGCGATCAGCGTGACGATGGAGTTGGACTCCACCGTCGCCTCCACCGCCACCCCGGCCTGCTGCAGGAGCTGGTCCATGATCCGGCGGTTCTGCATGTCCGGCGTCAGCAGGCAGAGTGGCTGGCCCGCCAGTTCCGCCCAGGCCACCGCATCCCGCCCACACCAGGGGGAGCCCGCCGGCACCACCAGCCGGTAACGCTCGGTGGCGAGGGGCACGCTGCGCACCCGGCCCAGCTTCTCGTTGCCGATATAGGTGATGCCCGCATCCGCCTCGAGATTCTCGATCATCTCCAGCACGGCGGCCGAGGTGCGGGAAAGAATGGTGAAGCGCATGCCCGGATGCCGGCGACGGCAGGCGAGGGTGAGGGCCGGCACCATGGCCAGCGCCGTCGGGATCACCGCCAGGCGCAGATGTCCCTGCAACCCGCCCCGCGCCACCTGCAGCTCCTGCCGCATGGCGCGCACGTCGCCCAGCAGGCGCCGACCCCATTCGACAACCTTCTCGCCCTCCGGCGTCAATCCCTGGAAACGCGAGGAACGATGGACCAGAAGCACGCCCAGCTCGGTTTCCAGCTGCTTGATCCCGGCGGAGAGCGTGGGCTGCGCCACGCCGCAGGCCTCCGCCGCCCGGCGAAAGTTCCGTTCCCGCGCCAGGGCCAGCAGGAAGCCGAGCTTGTCGATCATTCCCCCTCCTGGCCCCCAGGGCAGGGCGGGCTCAAGCGTCGCGCCCCGCCACCACGCGCCCCACGCAGGGATTGCCGCCCAGCCAGTAGCACAGCTCGGCCGGCGCCTCGATCCGGTAGAGGGCCAGGTCGCAGCGCATTCCCGGCGCCAGCATGCCGCGATCCTCCAGCCCCAGCGCGGCCGCTGCGTGGCGCGTCACGCCCAGCAGCGCCTCCTCCACCGTCAGCCGATAGAGGGTGCAGGCCATGTTCAGCATCAGCAGCAGGGAGCGCGCGGGGGAGGAACCCGGATTCATGTCGGTCGCCACCGCCATCCGCAGGCCCGCCGCGCGCATGGCGGCGATATCCGGGTGCCGCTCCTCCCGGATGAAGTAGGTGGCGCCCGGCAGCAGCACCGCCACCGTGCCCGCCGCCGCCATGGCCGCCAGCCCCGCCGCCGAGGCATGTTCCAAGTGATCTGCCGAAAGCGCTCCGAAACGCGCCGCCAGCGCCGCCCCGCCCAGGTCGCTCAGCTGGTCCGCATGCAGCTTCACCGGCAGGCCCTGGGCACGCGCCGCCTCGAAGACGGCGGCCGTCTCGTCCGGCGTGAAGGCGATGCGCTCGCAGAAGGCATCCACCGCGTCCACCAGCCCTTCGGCGGCCAGCGGCGCGATCATCCCCGCCACCAGCGCCGCATATTCTCCCTGCCGCCCCCTGAATTCCGGCGGCACGGCATGGGCGCCGAGAAAGCTCGCCTGCACGGAAACGGCGCGCTCCGCCGCCAGCGCCCGCGCCGCGCGCAGCATCCGCCGCTCCGCCTCAAATTCCAGCCCATAGCCGGACTTCACCTCGATGGTGGTCACGCCCTCCGCCAGCAGCCCGTCCAGCCGGGGCAGGGCGGCGGCCAGCAGCGCATCCTCATCCGCCGCGCGCGTGGCGCGCACGGTGGAAAGAATGCCGCCACCCTCGCGCGCGATCTCCTCATAGGTGGCACCGGCGAGGCGCCGCTCGAACTCGCCCGCGCGGTTTCCACCGAAGACGAGATGCGTGTGGCAATCCACCAACCCGGGCAGGATCCAGGCCCCGCCGCAATCCGTCACGGGCGCATCATGCGCGGGCAGCGCCGCACGCGGCCCGATCCAGGCGATGCGCCCGTCCCGCACCGCCAGCGCCCCGTCCCGCACCACGCCCAGCCCATCCTGCATGGTGCAGAGATGGGCATTCACCCAGACGCGGTCGAACTCAGGCATCGGAGAGCACGGCGAAGCGCCCTTCCGCGATCAACCCCGAAACCGCCGCGATATCCGGCGCCATGTAGCGGTCCATGTCCCAGGCCGCCGCCACGCCGCGCACCAGCGCATGGGCGGCTTCCAGCGGCAGGGACGAGCGCAGCGGCCGGTGGAACTCGATCGCCTGGGCCGCCGCCAGCAACTCGATGGCCAGGATGTCCCGGAGATTGTTCGCCATGGGCACCAGCCGCAGCGCGGCGCCCGTGGCCATGCTCACATGGTCCTCCTGGTTCGCCGAGGTCGGCAGGCTGTCCACGCTGCGCGGATGGGCAAGCGCCTTCTGCTCGCTCGCCAGCGCCGCCGCCGTCACCTGCGCGATCATGAAGCCCGAGTTCAGCCCGCCTTCCCGTACGAGAAAGGCGGGCAGGCCGGAAAGCGCCGGGTCGGTCAACAGCGCCATCCGCCGCTCGGACAGTGCGCCGATCTCCGCCAGCGCCAGCGCGATATGGTCGGCCGCGAAGGCCACCGGCTCCGCATGGAAGTTCCCGCCGGAGAGCACCTCGCCTTCCGCCGTCACCAGCGGGTTGTCCGTCACCGCATTCGCCTCGCGCTCCAGCACCGCGGCGGCATGGTCCAGCGCGTCCAGGCAGGCGCCCATCACCTGGGGCTGGCAGCGGATGGAATAGGGGTCCTGCACGCGCGGATCGTTCTCGCGATGGCTCTCGCGGATCTGGCTTCCGGCCATCAGGCCGCGCAACGCCGCCGCGGCACGGATCTGCCCGGGCTGGCCGCGCAGCGCATGGATGCGCGCGTCGAAGGGCGTGTCGGAACCGCGCACGCCCTCCGTGCTCATCGCCCCGGCCACCAGCGCCGTCGCGAACAGATCCCGCGCCTGGAACAGCCCTACGAGCGCGATGGCCGTGGACACCTGCGTGCCGTTCAGCAGCGCCAGCCCTTCCTTCGGACCGAGCGGGAGGGGCGAGAGCCCGACTTGCGCCAGCGCCTCCGCGCCGCTGACGGCGCGCCCCCCGATGCTGGCCTCGCCCTCGCCGATCAGCACCATGGACAGATGCGCCAGCGGTGCCAGGTCGCCCGAGGCACCCACGGAGCCGCGCGCCGGGATCACCGGCAGCACATCGGCCTCCAGCAGGCGCAGCAGCGCCTCCACCGTTTCCTCCCGCACCGCGGATGCCCCGCGCGAGAGCGAGAGCGCCTTCAGCGCCAGCACCAGCCGCACCACCGGCCGGGGCAGGGGCTCGCCCACGCCCGAGGCATGGCTGCGGATCAGGTTCAGCTGCAGCTGCACCAGCGCATCCGGGGCGATGCGCGTGCCCGCCAGCTTCCCGAAGCCGGTGTTCACGCCATACATCACCTCGCCGGCCCGCAACCGCGCCGCCAGGGCCGAATGACTCGCCCGAACCGCCTCGCGCCAGCCCTCGTCGAGCCGGAGGGAGGCACCGCCCATCACCGCCCGCAGCTCCGCGAGGGTGGCGCCGCCAGGGGTGGTCATGACTTCACCATCGGCAGGTCGAGGCCCATCTTCCGTGCCCATTCCTTCGCCATGTCATAACCCGCATCGGCATGGCGCATCACGCCGGTGGCGGGATCGTTCCACAGGACCCGCTTCAGCCGCCGCGCCGCATCGGGCGTGCCATCGGCCACGATCACCATGCCCGCATGCTGCGAATAGCCCATGCCCACACCGCCACCATGATGCAGGGATACCCAGGTGGCGCCCGAGGCCGTGTTCAGCAGCGCGTTCAGCAGCGGCCAGTCCGAAACGGCGTCGGACCCGTCCATCATCGCCTCCGTCTCCCGGTTGGGAGAGGCGACGGAGCCGGAATCCAGGTGGTCGCGCCCGATCACCACCGGCCCGATCTCACCACGCGCCACCATCTCGTTGAAGGCGAGGCCGAGGCGGTGCCGGTCGCCCAGCCCCACCCAGCAGATGCGCGCCGGCAGGCCCTGGAAGGCGATGCGCCGCTGCGCCATGTCCAGCCAGCGATGCAGGTGCGGGTCTTCGATCAGTTCCCGCACCTTCGCGTCGGTCCTGCGGATATCCTCCGGATCGCCGCTCAGCGCCGCCCAGCGGAAGGGCCCGATGCCCCTGCAGAAAAGCGGGCGGATATAGGCCGGCACGAAGCCCGGGAAGTCGAAGGCGTTCCCCAGCCCCTCATCCTTCGCCATCTGCCGGATGTTGTTGCCGTAATCCAGCACCACCGAGCCTATGCGCTGGAAATCCAGCATGGCCTGCACATGTGCCACCATGCTGCGCTTCGCGGCGGCGGCCACGGCCTTCGGATCGCTCTCGCGCTTTGCCGCCCATTCCTCCAGCGTCCAGCCCGCGGGCAGGTAGCCGTTGGCGGGGTCATGCGCGCTGGTCTGGTCCGTCACGATATCCGGCACCACGCCGCGCCGCACCAGTTCCGGGAAGACATCCGCCGCATTGCCCAGCAGCCCGATGCTGATCGCACGCTTCTCGGTGCAGGCCGTGCCGATCATGGCCAGCGCCTCGTCCAGGCTCGCCGTGCGGTGGTCCAGGTAGCGCGTCTCGATCCGCTTCTCGATCCGGCTCGGCTGGCATTCCACCGCCAGCACGCAGGCACCGGCGAACACGCCGGCCAGCGGCTGCGCCCCACCCATGCCGCCCAGACCGCCCGTCAGGATCCAGCGGCCCGAGAGATCGCCGCCGAAATGCTGCCGCCCGGCCTCCGCGAAGGTTTCGTAGGTGCCCTGCACGATCCCCTGGGATCCAATGTAGATCCAGGATCCCGCGGTCATCTGGCCGTACATCATCAGCCCCGCGCGATCGAGCTCGTTGAACTTCTCCCAGTTCGCCCAGGCCGGCACGAGATTGGAATTGGCGATCAGCACGCGCGGCGCATCCGCATAGGTCTCGAACACGCCCACCGGCTTGCCGGACTGCACCAGCAAGGTCTGCGTGTCCTCCAGCCGCCGCAGCACGTCGCAGATCATCTCGTAGCTGCGCCAGTCCCGCGCCGCGCGCCCGATGCCACCATAGACGACGAGGGCGCCGGGATCCTCCGCCACCTCGTCATCCAGGTTGTTCATCAGCATCCGCAGCGGCGCTTCCGTCACCCAGTGCTTGGCTGACAGGGTGAGGCCGCGCGGCGCCCGGATGGCGGGCGCGTTGCGGAGGCGAAGATTCTCGCTCATCGGATCCTCAGAAGGGGAAGTGGCCACCGGGGCCGTCCTGCATCCGGTAGCGTCCGGAAAGCTCGAAGCGGCTGGCGGGCTGGGTGAGGCGGGAAAAGGTGGTGGCCTCGCCACGGCGGAAGGTGCGGCGGCGGATCACCAGGCAGGGATCGCGCGGCCCCACTTGCAGCAGGCGCGCGACCGGGGCGGGGGGCAGGATGGCCGTGACGGCCTGCTCCATCTCCGTCACCTCGCCCACCTCGCGCAGGAAGTCGTAGGTGGTGCGGCCGGCATAGTCCTGCTCCGTGTAGCCGGGCGCATAGCCCGGGCGGATGAAGCGTTCCTCCACCTGGATCGGCAAGGCATCGCCCTTGTGCAGCACGATGGAGGAGGGCACGCGGCCGCCGCGCGGCAGGCCCAGCGCATCCGCCGCCTCCTCGGTCAGGGATGCCATCCCCAGGTCCAGCACCTCGCAGGACCATTCCATCCCGCGCGCCCGGATTTCCTCCGCGATGCTCTCGATGCTCACCAGCCCCGTGCGCGGCTTGCTGGCATCCGTCAGCGGGGCCACGAAGGTGCCGACGCCCGGCACCTTCCGCAGCCGCCCCTCGCGCGCCAGTTCGGCGAAGGCGCGGTTCACGGTGATGCGGGACACGCCGAGCATCGGCCCCAGCTCGTTCTCGCTGGGAATGCGCGCATGGACAGCCCATTCGCCCGCGGCGATGCGCGACAGCACGTAATCCTTCACGGCCTCGTAGCGCGGCTTCGGCGCGCTGCCATCGGGCATGGCGCTCATCCCGCCACCGCGAGAGTCTTGCGGTAGCCGAAGGCCTTGTCGAAGCGGTTCAGAATGTGCTGGCCCGCCGTGATCGGCGCGCAGCGCGCCTTTCCCTCCGGCGTGCCGAGGTCGCGCGGGTCGATCGTCGCGCCGAAATCGGGGGCGTGGAACGTCGCGGTATAGCGCGGAACGAAAATCCCCTCCGGCAGATCCAGGCTCACCGCCACGGCGCTCAGCAAATGCCTGCCGAGCAGGAACATGCCGTCGTCATAGGCGGCCACTTGCGGCAGGGCATCTGCCGAGCCGCTGCCCAAGGGGCCTGCGCCGGGCGACACGGCATTCAGCCCGGACACATCGATCTCGGGGAGAGAGCCCGTTTCCGCCATGCGCTTCGCCTCCGGCCGGGCAGTGGGCAGGGATGCACCTTCATCCGCCTGGGCCGGGATGGTTGCTCCCATAACCTGTCATGTCAAGTTCGGAATGCCAGGGGGAAGCGCAACGGCATGGCCCACTCGTCCAGGACGCCGGCGGGCCTCCGGCCGGCTTCGCCCTGCTCGGCGCCGCCAAGAACCCGCCGGGCGAGATGCATCCGGTGGTGGGGCCGAAGCCGGGTGCGTGATCCCACCTTCACCCCGGGCACGCGGGCGCTAGCATGGCCGAAGCCCAAGGACTGTCCCCGATGAATCGTCGCGCCCTTCTCTCCCTCGGCGCCCTCGCGCCCCTGGCAGCCCAAACCCAGGCCCAGGCCCAGCCCCGCTGGTCCCCGGATGCCCCGGTGCGGCTGATCGTGCCCTTCGCGCCGGGCGGCTCGCAGGACGTGCTGGGCCGGCTGCTGGCCCAGGCGGCGGGGCCGATCCTCGGCCAGACCGTGGTGGTGGAGAACCGCGCCGGGGCCGGGGGCGTGCTGGGGGCCGAGGCGGTGGCGCGCGCGGCGCCGGACGGGCTGACCATTCTTCTCGCCACTGCGGGGCAGCTCACCATCGCCCGCGCCGTCGGGCGGCGCCTCCCCTATGATCCCCTCGCGGATTTCGCGCCCGTCCTCCACCTCAGCGACAGCCCCGTGGCGCTGCTGGCCGCGCCGCAGCTCAACCTGGCGGACACGCAGGCCCTGCTGGGCATGGCGCGCAACGCCGCCCAGCCCATGCCCTATGCCTCCACCGGCATCGGCACCAACACGCATCTCATCATGGAAGACCTGAAGGCGCGGGAGCGGCTGAACATCGAGCATGTGCCCTATCGCGGCGCGGCGGCGGCCTTCAACGACCTTGCTGCCGGGCGCATCGCGCTGATGTTTGTCTCCGTCCCCTCGGTGCTGGCCGCCACCGGGGCGCAGTTCAAGCTGCTGGGCGTCACCTCGCGGGAGCGCTTCCCCGCCATCCCGGAGGTGCCGACGCTGATCGAGGCCGGGGTGAAGGATTTCGAGGCCAGCATCTGGACCGGCCTTTCCGCGCCCAGGGGAACCCCGGCGCCCATCGTTGACCGGCTGGCGGAAGCCTTCCGCGCCGCCATGGCCACCGACCTCGTCCGTACCCGCCTCGGCGGCCTCGGGGTGACGCCGAACGGCGACGGCAGCGCCGCCTTCGCCTCGCTGCTGCGGGACGACCTGGAGCGCTGGACCCGCGTGGCCGCCCCGCTCGACATACGGCTGGACTAGGAGCCGCCGCGGAGCGCCCGGTTCAGCGGGCCACCCCCTGGGGCCCGCAGCCGTCGATCAGTTCCCCGGCCGCGGCCACCACCGCCTCCGCCAGGATGGCCCGCAGCGCGGCGCCATCCTCCGGCCGGGCATGGGCCAGGACCGCGACGACCCGCGCGACCTCCTCGGACGCCGCCCGGAGATAGGCCACCGGATCGGCCGCTTTCCGCGCGCCTTCCTTCAGCGAGATGCGAACCGAGTTCAGCACGGTCTGCCGCAACATCTCGTCGCTCCCGGCCGCAGCCACCCCGCGGCCCGCGCCTGCCGCGTCCCCGCTCCCTGGGGAATCGGGAATGCTCGCCATGGCTCTCGTCTTCTCCTCCTGCTTAGCGTCCCGAAGCGGGGCACAGCCGGAGCATGGGCCCTGCCGCGGCGGGCCGACAGCCCGGTCGTGCCAATGGCGGTGATCGGCGCTGGCTATGCCTTCCGTCCCAGGCCTTCCCGCAGCGCCTCCTCCAGCCCGGCCGGATCCAGCTGGCGCAACAGCGGATTGGCGCGGAGGTCGCGGCCCCAGAGCGTCTCCAGCGCCGTGACCACCGCCTCCGTCACCGGCATGGGGATCCCCCGGCCGCGCGCCAGCCAGAGATAGAAGGCCAGCCCATAGGGCACATCCTCCGTGACATAGCGGGTCTCCATGGCGGCAGGCCCCGTCACCGCGCCGCGGGAGGCCGCAATGGCCGCCGCCATCTCGTGCAGCGGGCCCATCGGCACGCCATTCGCCCGGTGCAGCGATTCATCCAGCCCGAGAACCGCGATGCCGAAGGATCCGGCCAGGGCGGCCCGCTCGGCCGATAGCCGTTCCATCATCCGGCAGGCGGCAGGGGTCATCAGCCCGTATTGCGGCCATTCCTCCGCCTTCTCGATGCGCGTGACATTGGTGAGCGCGAGGACCGCATGGATGATGGGATTGGCATTCGCCAGCCCCGCATGGAGCGCATGGGGCGCCAGCGGGCAGGCATGGCCGAAGAGCGCGGTGGCGAGCGCGCCCATCTCCCCCGCGGAAGCGGCAGGGATGGCGGCCATGTCCACCGCCGCCCGTACCGCCGCCACGCGCACCCGGCCGGGCGAGAGGCGGCGGGCCGTGACCGGCGTGGTCGCCATGGCGCCGATCGGCGCGCGCGCCGCGGGCGCCCCGCGCGCCGCCAGCAGCGCATCCAGCGCCAGGGGTGAGAGCGAGGCGGCCGGCGCGATCAGCAGAGGAAGCCCGGGCGGGAGCACCGCCGCGATTCGCGGCAGCACCGAGGGAAAGGCATAGGCCGGCACGGCGAGCAGCGCGGCATCGGCGCCACGGAAGGCATCCGCCAGATCGGGCGCGGTGCGGAGCGGGATATCCCCCGCCACCGCCCCCTCCGCCTCGATGGAGGTGCCGATCCCCGCGGTGCCCGCGCCCGAGGGCGACCAGAGCGTCACCTCATGCCCGCGCGAGGCCGCAAGCGCCGCTGCCGCGGGCCCCACCGCCCCGGCTCCCAGCACGCTCAGGCGCATCCGAACCCATCCTTTCCCGGTCGGGCGTGATGTTCACGCCATCGCGCCCCACGGCAAGGGGAGGGGGCATTTCCAAGCTGGCCCCGATCCTGCCTAAGCTTCTGCCAGCATCTCCCGGGAGCCCCGAGCATGACCATCACCCGCCGCAGCGCCCTGCTTCTTCCCGCCGCGATCGGCGCGGCCCCGGCCGCGCAGGCCCAGACAGCGTCCCCCTCAGCGTCCCCCTCAGCGGCCCCCTCCGCCGCGCCTTCCGCGCCGGCCGCGGCGCCCGCCGCCAATGGCCCCTGGCCCAACCGCACCGTGCGGATCATCGTGCCCGCGCCCGGTGGCGGCGGCACGGCGGATACGCTGGCCCGCGTCTTCGCGCAGGAGATGGAGAAGCGTGTCGGCCAGCGCGTGATCATCGACAACCGCGGCGGCGCGAATGGCAATATCGGCGCGCTGGCGGGCGCGCGCTCGGCGCCGGATGGCTACACCATCCTCTGGTCCTGGGCCGGCACGCTGGCCACGGGCCCCGCGCTCTACAAGGACCTGCCTTTCGACCCCGAGAAGGATTTCGAGCCGGTGGCCCTCATCGGCAATGTCCCGAACGTGCTCGTGGTGAACAAGGAGCTGCCGATCCGCAACCTAGCGGAGTTCGGCGCCTATGCGCGGGCCAACCCGAACGCCATCAATTTCGGCTCCACCGGCAACGGGTCCTCGATGCATCTGGCGGGCGAGCTCTACAAGTCGCTCACCGGCACGCAGATGATCCATGTGCCCTACACCTCGCCGGCGGCGGGGGTGACGGACCTTCTCTCCGGCCGCATCCAGGCGATGTTCAACCTCATCACCGGCGTCGCGGGGCAGGTGCGCGCGGGCGCCGTCACGCCCATCGCCGTGCTCGACACCCAGCGCTCCCCCCAGCTGCCGGACGTGCCCACCACGGCGGAGCTCGGCATGCCGGGCCTTGTCTTCGGCACCTGGTTCGGCCTGTTCCTGCCCAAGGGGGCGGACCCCGCCCTCCTGCGCCAGCTCAACACGTTGGCCAACGAGATCCTGAACGACCCCGAGGCGAAGGCCCGTTTCGAGCAGCAGGGCATGGCGACCCTCGGCGGTCCGCCGGAGCGCCTCGCCACCTTCCTGCATGAGGAGATCCAGCGGCACGCGGCGCTGGTGCGGCAATCCGGGGCGCGGAACGACTGAGGCGGAGGGGCCGGAAGCCTTGGCCCGTCTCGCCCGTTCATCCTTCCGGAATGAGGGATAGGAGAGATCCAATGTCGGGGATCCTGCGCGGGGCCGGCTTCGTCCCGGTCCTGCTCCTCGCGGCCTGTGCCCAGGGCGGTTTCGGGCAGGGCGGTTATGGGCAGGGCGGGCCGGGACCGGGCGTGGCGGTGGCCGGCGGCACGGCGGCGGACCGAGCCTATGCCTGCCAGATGCGCGGCGCGCTGGCCGAGGACCGCGTCTATGGCCCCTTCGGCAAGCTGGACATCGACAGCGCCCTGGTCCGGAACGAGGTGACGGAGGCCTGCCTGACCGGCACGGTACAGGCGGGAACGCTGCCAACCCCATACAAATCTGCCTGGCCCTGAGGCTGGCGGCCGCCCAGCCCTGCCATGTGGGGCCGGGGCCATCCCTCTCGGAGAGACAGGATCCATGGAGATCAGGCGCGCCGGCTCGCAGCCCTCGGGCAAGGGGCCGGCGGATTGGTTCACCGGCGCCGTGCGGATCGATCCGCTGTTCAGCCCGCCCGATCCGGCGCGGGTGGCCGGCGCGCTGGTCACCTTCGAACCGGGCGCGCGCACGGCCTGGCACACCCATCCTCTCGGGCAGACCCTGGTGGTGACCGCCGGGTTGGGCTGGGTGCAGCGCGCGGGCGGGCCGGTCGAGGAAATCCGGCCGGGCGACGTGGTTTGGTTCCCGCCCGGCGAGAAGCACTGGCACGGCGCCACGCCGGACACGGCGATGAGCCACATCGCCATCCAGGAGAAGCTCAACGGCTCCCCGGTGGACTGGATGGAGCATGTCACCGAGGAGGAGTACCGGGCGGCCCCGTGAGCGCCGCCCGATCCTCCGCCGGTCAGCCGGCCGGCGGCTCGGATTCGCCCAGGGACTGCATCAGCCGGTTTGCATTGGCGAACATGGCGATGGAGTGGATGAGGTCCAGCAGCTCCAGGTCATCCATGCCGGCGGCGCGCAGCGGGGCGATGTCGGCGGCGGTGACGGCGCCGGGGGTCAGCGTCAGCTTCTCGCTGAAATCCGCAATGGCGCGGCGGCGTGGGTCGGTTTCCACCCCGTGGCCCTCGTCCAGCACGCGCTGCATCGCCTCGTGCTGCTTCGACAGGTCGGCGAAGCGCCGGGCATGGACGGAGGTGCAGTAGACGCAGCCATTCGCCATGGAGACGATGGCGGTGGAGAACTCGCGATCCGCGCGCGGCAGGCCGCGCGGCGCGTACATCACCGTGTTGAACAGCGCCCCGCGCTCGCCCAGCGAGGCCGGATCATTCGCGAGGGTGAGGAAATAGGTGGAGCGGCGCTGCGCGGGCGGGCAGGCCTCCAGCGCGGCCAGCTGGGCCGGGGTGGCGGTCTCGGCCTCCACGGGTGGGATGCGCGGCGTCCAGCCCACCTCCTCCATGGTGAAGCGGCTCATGCGGCGGACTCCTGCATCATGGCCCGAAGGCCCGCGATCACCCGGACCTGATAGGGAACGAAGGAGACGAGCTGCGTGATCGCCACGATGTCGCGCGGCGTCAGCCCCATGGCGGAGAGCGCGTCGATCGTCGCCTGCGTCACGTCGTCCGGGCGAGTGGCAACCACGTCGGCGTAGCGCAGCAGCGCGGCGAGGCGGCCTTCCATCGGCGCGCCGCTCAGGTCCTCGGCCAGCATGATGGCCTCCTGCGCCCCGGCCCGCTCCAGCAGGGATCGGAAATGCGATGCCAGGGGCGCGTCTCCCTCGCGCAGCGCGGTGCGCAGCGCCAGCGCGGCGCGATCCGCGTGGGAGATGTTGCCGGGGTCCTCCGGCATCAGCAGCTCCCGGTAGGCGCCCTGGGCATGCTTCAGCGCCTCGGGGCGGCGGCGGCGAAGCTCATGCAGCGGCGATCCGGGCTGGATGCCCAGGATCCTCTCGATCAGGTCGTCCCCGTTCATGCCGTCAGCTCCCTTTCCGGCCATTCGTCGCCCAGCAGCTCGGGCGTGTCATAGGCCTGCAGCCGCGCGAAATGCGTCTCGCGGTCCTCCACGAAGAGGGACCGCGCGATGCCCTGCGCCAGGCGCCGCGCCCCGGCCGAGATGGCGGGGATGTCGCCGGTCAGCTTCCCGTGGGTCAGCGTCGCCGGATAGTTGAAGGCGTGGATCTTCGCCAGGGCGGGGCAGGCGCCCGGCACCTTCTCCTGGAAGGCGAAATCGGGCGCGAGATCGGGGGAGGAGGACAGTTCCTCGCTCTCCTGCCCCGGCTCGGGCGTGAAGCGGTCCCGCCAGAGGCGGACATGCGGCGCGATGAGCGCCAGTTCCGGCCGCTCCTCCAGCGCCACCTTGAAGCCGGTGCCCCAGATCAGGAAATCCAGCACGAACGCGCCGCGCGGCGTGGTGACGAGGACTGCGCCGTCCTCCTCCCGCACATCCGTCACGGGGCTGCCGAGATGCAGATGGGCGTGCGGGTGGCGGGAGACGCGCATGGTGCTGTCCCGCGGCGGCGGCGTCTGCGCGCTGTTGGCATAGTGCTGGAAGCGCCATTTCCACTCGTCCGGCAGGCCGGCGAAGCCATGCACCACGCCCTGGCTGCCGATCCCGGTGAACTTGTTCACGCGCGGCAGCTCGCGGCGGCGGACGAACATGTGCAGCCGCGCGCAGCCGGCCTCCAGCGCCGTGGCGGCATTGTCCATGGCCGATGCGCCCGCGCCGACCACGCCCACGCGCCGGCCGCGCAGGGCGGCGAAGTCGATCTCCTCGCGCGAATGGGCCCAGAAGCGGCGATCGAGTTTGTGCGCCATGCCAGGCACGAATTCGCGGCCCAGCCCGTCGCGCCCGCTGGCCAGCACCAGGCGGCGGCAGAGGATCTCCGGCCCGTCCCGCATCTCCAGCGCGATCAGCCCGTCATCCCGCGGACGGACGAGGGAGACCTCGGCGCCGTTCCGCACGGGCACCGCCATCACGCGGCGATACCAGTTGAGGTAGTCCATCCACTGGCCGCGCGGGATCTTGCCCAGCGCCTCCCAGGCCGCCGCGCCGTGCTGCGCCTCGAAGAAGGCGCGGAAGGTGAGGGCTGGCAGTCCCAGCGCGGGGCCGGCGAGGGTTTTCGGGGAGCGCAGCGTCTCCATCCGGGCATAGGTGATCCAGGGGCCTTCCTGCCCCGGCGCGGCACGGTCCAGCACGCGCAACCGGTCGATCCCGTCCAGCCGCAGCGCGGCGGCGGCGGCCAGTCCGGCCATGCCGGCACCGATGATGGCCACATCGGCCACGGCGCGCCCGCCTGGCGCGACCGTCTCCGGCACCCAGGGCTTCGAGGGCAGCTCAAGCCATTCCAGGTCCTGCCGGAGCCGCGCCTCCAGCGCCGCCAGCCCTGTCGCACCCATTCCGTCCATCACCGCCTGTCCATCACGGCAGAGCCTGCATGCGCCGTTCCACCATTCCCCGCCAGGGCGCGCCTTCGGGGGCCGAGGCCAGCAGCGCCGCCCAGGTTGCGCGGGCCACCGAGGGTCGGCCAGCCTGCGCCTCGGCAAGGCCGGACAGGAAGCGCAGCCCCACATGATCCGGCGCGCGGGGCAGGACCTCCGCCAGGAAGGCCGATGCCTCCTCCACCAGCCCGGCCTCCAGCAGCACCTGCGCGCGCTGGGCGGCGATATCCGCCTCGAAGCCGGTCTTCAGCACCTCGGCATAGGCGGCGGCGGATTCCGCGGCGCGCCCCCGGTTCCGCTCGGCCTCGGCCAGCAGCAGCCAGCCCTGGCGCGCGGCTGGGTTGCCGGCGGGCAGGGCCGCGAGCCGCGCCCGAAGCTGCGCCAGCAGCGCCTCGTCCCGCTGCGCCACCTCCTGGCGCGCGGTGAAGGTGGCGGAAGGCATGCCGGGCAGGCCGTTCAGGAAATAGAGCGCGAAGGCCAGGACGGGCACCGCCAGCAGTCCCGCCACCACCGGGCCGCGCCCGCCCATCCGGGCCGGCGCGGCATCGGGAACGGCCAGCAGGCGCCGCTGCACCTCCAGCCGGGCGGCGGCATGGGCGGCCTCGTCCAGCCGGCCCATCTCCCGGTCCCGCTCCAGCTCCGCCAACTGCGCGCGATACAGCGCCCGGTCCGCCGCGCCCCGGTCCGTCACCGGCGCCGGGCGCCATGCCACCAGGGCCAGCGGCAGCAGCGCCGCCAGTGCCAGGATAGCAGCGAGAAGCCAGGTCACGGCTCTTTCTCCAGCGCCGCCAGCCGGGCGCGCTCCTCATCCGTCAGCGGGGTGGGGCCGCCGCGTGTCGCCAGGCGCCGCCGCATCCGCAGCAGCACCAGCGCGCCGAGCCCCAGCAGGACGGCCGGCAGGGCCCAGAGCGGCGCCGTCACCCAGTTGAAGGGCGGGCGCAGCAGGACGAAATCGCCGTAGCGGGCATGCACGTAGTCCCGCACGGCGGTGTTCGAATCGCCCTCCGCCACGCGTTCCCGCACCAGCCGGCGGAGATCGCGCGCCAGGTCGGCCTCGCTGTCCTCGATGGACTGGTTCTGGCAGACCATGCAGCGCAGCTCACGCCCGATCGCCTGGGCCCGGGCCTCCGCCGCCGGGTCCGGCAGCATCTCGGAGGGGCGGCCCACGGCCAGGGCGAGCGAGGGCGCCAGCAGCAGCGCGAAAAGCAGGGCTCTCACGCGTGGCGCCTCAGCAGCGGGTCCAGCTCGGCCGAGAGCGTGTCGGGCATCATCGGCCCGGCCCAGCGCCAGCGGATGATCCCCTGCCTGTCCAGAAGATAGGTTTCCGGCACGCCATACAGCCCGTACTCGATCCCGGCCCGCCCTTCCGCATCCGCGGCCAGGGCCTGGAAGGGATTGCCATGCCGCACCAGGAAGCGCGCCGCATCGGCCGGCTTGTCCTTGTAGTTGATGCCCAGGATCCGCACGCCGCGCCGCTGCAGGGCGACGAGCTGCGGGTGCTCCACCACGCAGGGCACGCACCAGGAGGCCCAGAAATTCACGAGAACGGGCATGCCGGGCGAGGCCAGCATCTCCGGCGCGATCGTGGGGAGCTCGATGCCCTCCACGGGCGGCAGGGCCATGCGCGGCGCGGGCTTGCCGAGCAGGGCGGAGGGCACGCCGCGCGGGTCATAGGACCCGTCCCGCATGCCGCGCAGCATGGCCCAGAAGCCGACCCCGCCCGCCGCTGCCAGCCCCAGCGGCGCCCAGAGGATCGCGCGGCGGGAGAGGGGGGACTTCGCCTCGCTCATGCGCGCGCCGCCTCCGCGGCCCGGCGTGCCGGGGCGCCCACCCGTGCGCGGCGGTCGGTCAGGGAAAGCCCGGCGCCCAGCGCCATCACCGCGCCGCCCAGCCAGATCCAGGGGGCGAGCGGGTTGTGGTGCAGGCGCAGCGTGGCGCGGCCATTCTCCTCCTCGCCCATCACGGCATAGAGGTCGGAGGCCCAGGTGGTGTGGATGGCGGCCTCCGTCGTGCTCTGGCGCGCCAGCGGGAAGTTGCGCTTCTCCGGCTCCAGCACCGTCACCGGCGCGCCGTCGCGGGTCACGGTCACGGTGGCGCGGCGGCTGGTCCAGTTCGGGCCGGTCACGTCGCGCACGCCATCCAGCCGCCATTCATAACCGGCGAGGGAGATCGTCTCGCCCGGTTGCACGGCCGCCAGCCGCTCCGTCGCCAGCCCCATCCCGGCCATGCCGAGAAGGCTGATGCCGAATCCCGCATGGGCCACGGCCCCGCCCCAGGTCGCGCGTGGCAGGCCCCGGGCGCGGGAGAGGGCGGCGCGAGGGCGGGAGAAGAGCGCGGTGCGCTCCGCGATGTCCGCCACGGCGCCGAGGACGAGCCAGAGCGCCGCGCCGAAGCCCAGCGCCGGCAGCACCGGATGGCCCTGCACCAGCCACACCAGCGCGACGGCCGCGAGCGAGGCCAGGGCCACCCACCAGAGCCGCTGCAGCACCGGCCAGGGCTTGGCGCGCTTCCAGGCCATCAGCGGCCCCGCCGCCATGGCGAGGACCAGCGGCAATGCCAGCGGGAAGACGGTGGCCTGGTAGAAGGGCGGGCCGACCGAGATCTTCGCCTTCAGCATCAGGTCCGCGAACATCGGATAGAGCGTTCCCGCCAGCACCACCGCCGCGATGGTGCAGAGGAGAAGGTTGTTCAGCACCAGCGCCCCTTCGCGCGAGATCGGGGCGAAAACCCCGGTGGGGGCAAGGGCCGGCGCGCGCCAGGCGAAGAGGGCGAAGGCGCCGCCCATCGTCAGCAGCAGCAGGGCGAGGATGAAGACGCCGCGCTCCGGATCATTGGCGAAGGCGTGGACGGAGTTCAGCACCCCCGAGCGCACGAGGAAGGTGCCGAGCAGGGACATGGAGAAGGCGAGGATGGCCAGCAGCACCGACCAGGTCTTCAGCGCGTCCCGCTTCTCCACCACGATGGCCGAGTGCAGCAGCGCCGCGCCCGCGAGCCAGGGCAGCAGCGAGGCATTCTCCACCGGGTCCCAGAACCAGTAGCCGCCCCAGCCCAGCTCGTAATAGGCCCACCAGGAGCCGAGGGCGATGCCGAGGGTGAGGAAGGCCCAGGATGCCAGCGCCCAGGGCCGCACCCAGCGCCCCCAGGCCGCGTCCACGCGCCCCTCGATCAGCGCCGCGATGGCGAAGGCGAAGGTCACGGCCGTGCCGACATAGCCGAGGTAGAGAAGCGGCGGGTGGAAGGCGAGGCCGGGATCCTGCAGCACGGGATTCAGCCCCTGGCCGTCGGCGGCGGGCGGCCAGACCCGCAGGAAGGGGTTGGAGGTGGCCAGGATGAAGGCGAGGAACCCCGCGCCGATCATGCCGAGCACCGCGAGCACCCGCGCCCGCAGCGCGCCGGGCAGGTTGCGCCCGAAGGCCGAGACCGCCGCGCCGCAGAGCGCCAGGATCAGCACCCAGAGCACCATGGAACCCTCATGGTTCCCCCAGGCGCCGGCCAGCTTGTAGAGCATGGGCTTCGCCGAATGGCTGTTCTGCACGACATTGGAGACGGTCGTGTCGTTCACGGCGAAGGACCAGAGCAGGGCGCTGAAGGCCGCCCCGACGGCGATCAGCACGCCGAGGGCGAGGCCCGGCCCCGATGCCATCAGCCGCCCATCGCGGCGCTGCGCACCCAGCAGCGGAAGCACCGCCTGGGCCAGCGAGAGCGCCAGCGCCAGGGCAAGGGCAAAATGCCCGAGTTCAGGAATCATCCGCCGGTCCGGGGCTGCATCGTGTTCCAGCCCGAGGCGGGCGGCGCCGCGCCCTGCTCGGGGTTCCAGTGGCCGCTGCGCTCCAGCGCGTCCTTCACCTCGGGCGGCATGTAGGTCTCGTCATGCCGCGCCAGCACCTCGCTGGCGGTGAAATGGCCGTCCGGGCCCAGCCGGCCCAGCGTGACCACGCCCTGGCCCTCACGGAACAGGTCCGGCAGCACGCCGCGATAGGTCACGCTGATGGTGTGGGCGCCATCGGTCACGCGGAAGCGGGCCTCGGCGCCGTCCCGCACCACGCTCCCGGCCTCCACCAGCCCGCCCAGGCGAAAGGCGCGGCCATCTGGCGCGGCCATGGCGGCGATGTCGGAGGGGGAACGGAAGAAGACGAGGTTGTCCCGGAAGGCGGTCAGCGCCAGGGCGGCCGCCGCGCCGAGCCCGAGCCCGCAGAGGAGCAGGACCCAGAGCCGCCGCCTGCGGCGGGACGCCGCCAGACCCATTCCGCCCCGCTTCGGGTTCGCCACCGCGCCGCTCATCGGGCCCGCTCCAGTTCCTGCAGGCGGCGGGCGGCGGCGCGATGCCGCCAGGCGGCGCCCAGCGCCAGCCCGCCGAAGCCGATCCCGGCCAGCATCCAGGCCGCGACCACATGGATCCAATGGGCGCTCATGCCGGCACCGCCTCCGAGGCGGGCGCGCGGTCCGCTTCCCGCGCGCGCGCCAGTTCCAGGGCTTGCACCCGCCGCTCCATCACCGCCGCCCGGACCCGCGCCAGCACCAGCGTGCCGAAGAGCAGGGAGAAGCCGATGGCGCAGGCCAGCAGCGGGCCAAGCATGGAGATGTGCATGGATGGCCCGGCCATGCGGGCCACGCTGGCGGGCTGGTGCAGCGTGTTCCACCAGTCCACCGAGAATTTCACGATGGGCAGGTTCACCACCCCGACCAGGGCGAGGATGGCGCCCACCCGCGCGCCGCGCTCCTCATCCTCGAAGGCGCGGGTGATGGCGGCATGGCCGACCCAGAGGAAGAAGAGGACGAGCACCGAGGTCATCCGCGCATCCCAGGCCCACCAAGTGCCCCACATCGGCCGGCCCCAGAGGCTGCCCGTGGCGAGGCAGAGCGCCGTGACCACGGCGCCCACCGGGGAGATCTCCCGCGCCGCCAGATCCGCCAGCGGGTGCTTCCAGACCAGCGCCAGCACCGAGGCGAGGGCGAGCCCCGCATATCCGCCCATCGCCAGCCAGGCCATGGGGACATGCACATACATGATCCGCACCGTCTCGCCCTGCTGCCAATCGGCCGGGGAGAGGAACAGCGCCCAGGCGACCGCCGGCAGCAGCACGGCCAGGGACAGGCCCCAGAGCCAGGGCATGAGCCGCGCCGTGGCACGCAGGAAGCGGCCGGGATTGGCGAAGCGGTGCAGAAGGGGCGCGGCGGTGGTCAGGGCAGGGCGTCCGGGCGGTGCTCAGGGCATGGTTCAGCCACCCCGGGAGCCGGGATGGGCGCAGGGGGTTTAGCGCGCCGGCGCCCGCGCTGGAATTGATGCAGCGCAAGGCGGGCCCGCATGGCGCCAGATGGGGGCGTTTCCTTCCCGCCCCAAGATGTGATCCTCCGTGTCGGGCCATGTTGCGGTGCCGATGATGCGATGCAGCAAGGAATGCCCCGGGGTGCTTGACGCCGCCCCCGCCCGGTTCTTTGCTCCCGCCCGGCCGGAACTGTTTTCGTCCTGAAAACAAGAAGCTGGCGAAGAACGATGAGGAATCGCCATGGCCCAGCAGGACCCCGTCTCCACCAGCCTGTCCGATGGGTTGCTGCTGGTCACCATTTCGAACCCGCCTGTGAATGCGTTGAGTTCTGGTGTTCGCGTTGGGTTGTTGCGGGCTGTGGAGCTGGCCGGGGCTGATGCTTCGGTGCGGGCGGTGGTGATCGGGTCGGAGGGCCGGACCTTCATTGCGGGGGCGGACATCAGCGAGTTCGGCAAGCCGCCTGTCCCGCCTGGCCTGTCGGAGGTGA
>NZ_JAGIZB010000023.1 GCF_017813395.1 Pararoseomonas baculiformis
CGTCAACCCCAAATACTTCAGAAACTCTCAGAAGCACTCGGCGAATTCTTAGAGAGAACCAAACCTCACCAGCGGGAGCGGCGATGTAGACCCGCACGACACCCATGACAAGAGGGTTCCGCGGTGGGACGACATTTTTCTGGCGCCACCGGCCACCCCCCTGCCACTCAGATCAGCTGCCCCCGCAGGAAGCCAAGGGCCGGCAAGGGTCGCCAGCTCCGCGGTAGGTCCGCGCGCCGGATCGGAGAGACAATGTAGCTCGGGACAGGCATGCTCGAGCTGCGCAGGAAGCCGGCATAGGCCCGGACCTGCTGCTCCCGCCAGGCGCGATCCGCATCGGCGGCCGCACGGCTCGCGTAGATTTCCGCGACACGCGTCTTGCGCCCGACAGCCGCGATGACCGCCCATAACCTGTCTTCGCGCGCCCTGCTGAGGCTGACCACCTGGTCCGGCGGCGGAGGGGCAGGCTGGCTCAACGTGTTGCCCCTCTCAGCCCGCGCCTGCCGACGCTGCGGTCCGACTTTGCATGCATCCCGCTCATCTGTGCCTCAGCAGCCTAGCGCACAAGGATTGGAAGGAACCAAGCCTTCTTCCCCGCCCGCGGCACGATGCCCAGGCGAGAAGCCCCGCTCAGAGGCCCTGGTGAGAAGCGCCGGCGACCCGCTCGCGTTTCCGAAGGGAACACGACGATACGGGAAGAACCTTATGGCAGAAATCCTCGACCCGGGCTGGTGGGGTGACAAGGCGGCATTCTTCCTGCCCCAGCTCAGGGACCTTGCCATAGCCTACGGTCTTGCCTTCGCGATCGGCTGGAACCGCGAGCGGCAGGGGCGCAGCGCCGGGCTTCGCACCTTCCCGCTGGTCGCCACAGCGAGTTGCGGCTTCATCCAAGCCACCGAGGGGCGCTTCGCCGGCGATCCGGAAAGCATGGCCCGCGTGGTCACCGGCATCATCACCGGTATCGGATTCATCGGCGGGGGCGCCATCCTGAAGGGGGACTCAGAGGTGCACGGAACCGCCACGGCGGCCAGCCTGTGGGCCACCGGATTGATCGGAGCGGCAGTCGCCCTGGGCAGCTACCATGTGGCGGTGATGGTTACCCTGGCGACGGTGGTAACCCTGGCTTTCCTGACCCGGCTGAAGGAGGAGAGCTGAACGCCAATGGCTCCAGGGGTAAGGCGCCGGCCGGAAATGCAAGCAGGGTGAAAGCCACCGGCATCTCCCGGCGGCCCCCTGCCCCTCCCTTGCTGACAAGGAACGCAAGAGAGCAAGGAGAGAGCCGCGGGGCACTCCCCTCCCCGATCAGGCCATGTGTGACCTGCCAGCCGTCAGCCCGGCCTCGTGGCATGGCCTGGCGGCTCCAGCCGGTCCTCGCGCTTCGCGAATTCGCCCGAGGCCTTGATGCGCACGGGCACGGACTTGGCGGCCGGCGTCTTCGACATCTGGTCATGGTGCCACACCGGCATCAGCGGGTTCATCTCCGGATAGTAGGCGCCCAGGCAACCATCCGGCAGGTCGAAGGGGGTGACGACCAGCCCTTGTACCTCACGGTGAACCCCATCCCCGGCATCGCCGACGAGGGAGACGACCTGCCCCTCCTGCAGCTCCGCCCGGCGCATCTCCTCGGGGTTGATGAGGAGCACGTCCCGCGTGCCCTCGATGCCGCGGAGGCGATCGCTGTAGCCGTAGATGGTGGTGTTGAACTGGTCGTTGCTGCGCATGGTGATCAGGCGGTAACGGCCGGGCGCATCCTCGAAGCCGACGGAGGTCAGGGTCTCAGGGGCGGTAAAAACCGCCCTCCTGGCGGCCGTCTTCCAGATCCGCTCGCGCGCCGAATTGCCCCGGTAGAAGCCCCCGGGCGTGAAGAGACGGGCGTTGAAGTCGTGGAACTCCTCCGCATAGGTCTCGGCGATCAGATCCCGGATCAGGGCGTAGTTCCCGACCCAGTCGGCCCATTTCACGCGAGGGTTCGGCTCCAGCGTCGCCTGCGCCAAGCCGGCGACGATCGCGACCTCGGATTTCAACTGCTCGCTGGCCGGCCGGCGCCGCGCGATGGAGCCGTGGATGCAGCTGAAGGTGTCCTCCATGCTGACGGCCTGCGGCCCGGAAGCCTGGATGTCCTCCTCCGTCCGGCTCAGGCAGGGTAGCAGATAGGCGACCTCCCCGTTCACCAGGTGGCTGCGGTTCAGCTTTGTGGCGACCTGCACGGTAAGACGCATCCTCGTCCAGGCGTGCTCCATCATGTCCCGCTCGGGAATGGCGCGGACGAAATTGCCGCCCAGCCCGATGAAGCCCTTTACCTCGCCGGACAGAATGCCCCCGCATGCCTCGACGGTGTTCATGCCCTTGTCGCGCGGCGGCTCGAAGCCGAACTGCTGCGCGATCTTGTCGAGCGGCACCAGCTCCGGCTTCTCCGAAATGCCGACGGTGCGCTGGCCCTGCACGTTGGAGTGCCCGCGCACTGGCGAGATCCCGGTGCCCTCCCGGCCGATATTGCCCTTCAGCAGCAGCAGGTTCACCAGCATCGCCACGTTCTCGAAGCCATGGGTGTGCTGGGTCAGGCCCATGCCATAGATGGCGATCACCCGGTCGGCCTCGACATAGACCTGGGCGGCACCCTCGATCGCCTCCCGGGTCAGGCCGGATTCCCGCTCGATGTCGTCCCACGACGTGGCACGGACCTTGGCTTCGAAGGCATCGAGGCCCGTGGTGTGGTGCTGGATGAAGTCCACGTCGAGCACGCGGCGGCCTTCCGCCTTGGCGGCGTCGTCCGCCGCGAAGACATGCTTGCACATGCCCATGACCACCGCGATGTCGCCGCCGGGCCGGACCTGGTGGTACTGGCTGCTGATCGCGGTTTCCTTGCCGGCCAGCATCTCCAGCGGGCTCTGCGGGTTCCGGAAGCTCTCCAGCCCCTTTTCCCGCACGGGATTGAAGGTAACGATCGGCACGCCGCGCTTGGCCGCATCCTGCAGCGGGTGCAGGAAGCGCGGGCTGTTCGTGCCGGTGTTCTGCCCGAAGAAGAACATCGCGTCGCACTTCGCCAGGTCGTCGAAGACGCATGTGCCGACGCTCGCGCCGATCACCTTTTTCAGGGCGACCGATGTGGTCTCGTGGCACATGTTGGAGCTGTCGGGCAGGTTGTTGTGCCCGTAGAGGCGCGCGAAGAGCGCGTAGAGATAGGATGCCTCCAGGCTGGCCTTGCCTGAGGCGTAGAAAATGACCGATTTCGGGTCCAGGGCCCTCAGCTCTCGTCCGATTGCATCGAAGGCCTCGTCCCAGCTGCAGGGAACGTAGCGGTCCGTCTCGCGGTCATAGCGAAGCGGGTGGGTCAGGCGCCCCTGCTGCTCCAGGTCGTAGTCCTTCCACTCCCGCAGTTCGGTCACGGTATGGCCAGCGAAGAAGTCGGGCGTGCAGCGGCGGGTCGTCAGGTCCCAGAGGGTCGCCTTGGCGCCGTTCTCGCAGAATTCGAAGGTGTGGTGGTCCGCGGGTTTCGCCCATGAGCACGAGACGCACATGAAACCGCCCGGCTTGTTCTGCCGCATGAGGGTCTCGATGGCGAGCGGCGTCGCCCACTCCTTGCCAAAGACCCTGGTCATGCCCCGCAGCGATCCCCAGCCGCCGGATGGGCTGTCATAGTGCACGGTGTCTTCGCGATTGGTCATCTGCACGCTCCCGCCCTGGGTGCCGGCCAGGCTCCGTCCGGTAACGTAGGGAGGCCGAGGATGCTGCATAGCTCAGGATTTTTCGCGCCCGCCGCCCGTGCCTGAAATCGGCGCGCGCGCAACCCGCGCGCGAAAAATTGTGGCCCGCCGCAGCGCGTGGAGGCTCAGGGCGTTGCTGCGGTGCTGCCCCTCTGCAGCGCTGCCTGAAGTCCTGGGATGGACCGCGTGGCCGGGGCGCCGGCTGGGCAAGGCCCGGGAAAGAGCGAAAAGGAAACCGCGCATGCGCGATAACAACGGAAGCCGAGGCATCCTGATCGCGGCCCTCATTGCCTCGGCCGGGCTCCTGATCGCGGGATATCAGCCGCCAGCGGAACGTAGGGACCTGGCCCATGCAGGGCGCCGCCCCCGGCCCGGCCAGCGACAGCAGGACGCGGGACAGGATCCCAAGACCTCGCGCGGGCGGGGCCACCACGCCGACGCACCCTCAGAGATACCCGCCCGGGGGTGGTGGGACATCCTGCGCCGCACGGCCCAGCAGGCCTCGGAAGACCGAATTCTGACGGAGGCGGCCGGCATCACCTTCTTCGCCCTCCTTGCGCTTTTCCCTGCGCTCAGCGCCCTTGTCTCGCTCTACGGCCTCTTCGCCGATCCAGCCCAGATCCGCGAACATCTCGCCGCCCTGGGCGGGGTCATCCCGGGGGGCGGGATGGAAATCATCGAGGAGCAGGTGCAGCGGGTTGCGTCCCAGGGCCAGGCTTCCCTCGGCTTTGGCCTTGCCGCGGGCCTGGCCGTGTCGCTCTGGAGCGCGAACGCGGCCACAAAGGCCGCCTTCGACACGCTGAACATCGTCTATGAGGAAAAGGAACAGCGCAGCTTCCTGAAGCGCACAGCCATCACCCTCGCCTTTACCGTGGGTGCCATCATATTCGCCCTTCTCGCCATGGGTGCGGTGGTGGTGCTCCCCATCGCGCTCGGCTTCCTCGGCCTCGGCGAAACGATGGAGACGCTGCTGCACTGGTTGCGCTGGCCCCTCCTGCTCGTGGCTGTCGCGATCCTCTTCGCCTGCCTGTTCCGCTATGGGCCGAGCCGGGACCATGCCAAGTGGCGCTGGGTCAGCTGGGGCGGTGCCTTCGCGGCGGTGGCCTGGCTTCTGGGCTCGGCGGCCTTTTCCTTCTACGTCGCCAATTTCGGCAGCTACAACGAAACCTATGGCTCGCTCGGCGCGGTCATCGGCTTCATGACCTGGATCTGGATTTCCTCCGCGGTGGTGCTGACGGGCGCCGAGCTGGATGCGGAGATGGAACGCCAGACGAGCCACGACACCACGGAGGGCCCCCACGAGCCCATGGGGACGCGCGGTGCCGCCATGGCGGACACGGTGGCCTCCGGAAAGGAGTGAGCATCCGGCCGGGCGGCGGGCGCGGGAATACGCGCCCGCCGCAACCAGCTCAGCCCTGGGCCGGACCCATGCCCGCGGCGGGTAGGTGCGCCGAAATCCCCGCCGCCGTATCGCGCTCCGCGGGCGCCGGCACCATGATGGTCACGGCGCGGCGGAGAATGCGGAAGCGCGCCGGGGTCGAGGTGGTAATCTCCCCATCCGTGTTCACGCGGCGCGGGCGGCGGGTGCGGATTTCGGCTTCCTCCAGCTCCACCGTGCGTACCTCCCGCCACATGCCATGCCGTCCGGAGCGGAAGGCAGGATAGACCAGGGCCAGTTTCCACAGGCTTTCGAATTCAAGGCTGTAGAGGTTGAGGCGGCCGTCATCGATCCGCGCATCCTCCTTGATCGCGATCCCGCCGCCATAATACAGCCCGTTCCCCACGGCGATCTGCAGCGTGCGGACCCTGCGGGACTGCCCATCGCACCGGATCTCGGCAGAGAAGGGGCGCATGCGCCAGAGCGCCCGGCCGGTCGCGATGGCGTAGCCGAGCCTTCCCCAGCGCCGCTTCACATCCCGGGTCAGGGCCCGGGTGACCTCGACGCTCAGGCCGATGCTGGCGACATTGAAAAAGGGGTGCCCGTTGACCTCCCCCAAGTCCACGCGGTGCGCCACGCCTTCGAGGATGACGCGTGCCGCCTCCTCGGCATCCTGGGGCAGCCCGAGGGTCCGGGCGAGGTCGTTCGCGGTGCCCAGCGGCAGGATGCCGAGCGGAAGCCCCGTCTCGATCAGGGCGGGGGCTGCGGCGTTCATTGTCCCGTCGCCGCCGCCCAGCACCACCAGTCCGATCGAAGGGGCGAGGCGCCTGATGGTATCGCGAAGGCCCTCCGGATCCTTGCAATCCTCCCGGACCAGCGTGAAGCCGCCCTGCTCAAGGCTGGCCAGGGCAGAGGCGACATCCTCCATGCCGCGCCGGCTCTTGCTGTTGATCACCACCAGGGCACGGCGGGGCGGGCTTCCCCTGTCGTCGTGCCCCGGCGGAATGGGCTCAGCGCCAGCCATCGCCATTCCCTTCTCGCCGCTGTTCCCGGACATGGCCGGCGCCACCGCATGGTCGCTTGTCCCGCGGGCCGGCGCCGGGACGCGAAGCGCCCGCCGCGACCCGCTCCCGGACGGGCGCGCGGTTGCTCAGGAAAGGGGTGGCCGCGGTGGCAGGGGAGGCGAGATCGGCGGCATCACCGGGCCAGGCCCCGGCACCGGCGAGATCGGTGAGGGCGTGGAAGGCATGTGCGGCCCGGGCGAGATCGGCGGAACCGGAGACTGGCCTGGCCCAGGCAGGGACCCGGTCGCAGGGAGGGCGGCGCTGGAAAGGGTCATGTCGGGTCTCCCGCCTCGGTGGAAAGGTCTGGCTCGCGAGCCACCCGCCGCGCCGGCGAGGCTGGCCCAGGTGACGGAACGCGGGGCGCTCCGCCGGGTTTGCTGCCTGCCGGAGGTGGCGCTTTCGCCGGGAAAGGATGCAAGGCAGCGCTCAGTCCCCCAGGATCGTCACGGCGTTGGTGGTGGGGATGTTCCTGACGGACTGCGCCTGGGCGAGAAGCTGGGATATGATCGCGAAGACCGAGCCGGACTGCCCGCCAGCAGGCCCGGCCGGCACGGTGAAGCTCTCCCCATGGAAAACGACGGAGATGCCGGGCCCGCCCGCAGGCCCACGCTTCACAGCCAGCAAGGCCTCGCGCCCACCTGCTGTCCGGATCTCCGGGGGCGGGTGGCCCTTCTCCAGCTGCATCTGCGCGGCCTCTCCCAGGTAGTCCATGATTTCCGCCAGCGAGCGGAGATGCAGCTCGAGGACGCCGAGGCTTCCTCCATCCAGGACAGCCAGCGCGCCGGTCGGCGCCCCGAAGAAGCTCCGGTCCCCCACGGCGTAGCGCCGCTCCTCGACCGCCCCGGAACGGCAGCGGCCCTGGGCGAACAGGGCGGAGGTGGGGCGGCGGAAACAGAAGCGGGCGCTTGCCGTCAGGCTGCGCAGCCGGTAGCGGCGTGGGCCCTGGCCGGCCTGGCCGCGCGGCGGCGTGCCCGTGAGGTCATCGACGACCAGGCCTTTCTCGTGGGCCGATAGGATCTGGGACAGGCCGACCGGGCTGTCCGACCGGAACTCCGGCCCGACATCGCGCTGAAGCTGAACCTCCTCGGTCGTCAGCCCTTCGTCCACCAGGCGCTCCAGCAGGGCCTGGAACTCGGCATAGCTCGCGGGCTGGTCGGGGCTGTTCACATAGAGCCGCTCCTGCCCACCGGCTTCACGCAGCCGGATTCGCTCGACCATCAGGGAGAGGATCAGCTCGGGCGGCTGGTCCTGCCGCAGGTAGAAGTGGGTCGTCGTCACCCCCACCGGCGCAAGATAGCCCTGGTAGAACTCCTTGTTGGCCTGGGTGGACACCTCGAAGGTCGGGCCCTGCTCCACCGAGACATTCGGGTTGAACTCGAATCGCGAAGGCGCCTCCGCCCCGAAGGGCAGGCTCATGCTCGCCCCGGCATTCACCCGGTTCCGGCCACGCACCGTGGTGAGGGTGGTGAAATGCGCGGGCAGCCGCAGGCTGCGGCGCAGGATATTGATGAGCAGTGCCTGGTCCTGAAGGGCACCGTATTCCTTGTTGATGGTGCCCAGCGCCTCGGAAAGCCGCTCGTTCCCGCATCCACCGAGGAGAAGCGCCATTGCCAGCCCGGCCAGGGCGGAGCGGCGCCATTGTCTTTGCATTCAGCCATACCTCGCCTGCCGGCCCGCGAAGCGGTGCCCCACGTGGCGGCCGTGCCCCGCGCGGCGGAGGCCTGGGCCGGCGCCGCGCCATGCTGTCCACTCCGCCGCGGCACCGCAAGTGACGCGGAATGGCGGGGCGTGCCGCGGGAGGTGCGGTTCCCCTCCCGCGGCACGCCCGTTTTGCGTCAGGGGCTCGCCGGCGCCGCCGCCAGCTTGTCCTGCGTCTTCGTCTCGAAGTCGCTGGCATCGTGCCGCTCATGCAGCTGGCTCGACGGTTCGCCGGAGGTCCGGTTCACCATGCGGCCGCGCTGCACGGCCGGACGCGCGCCGACGGCATCGGCCCAGCGCCTGACGTTCCCGTACTCGGCGACGTTCAGGAACTCCGCGGCGTCGTAGAGCCAGCCCTTCACCAAGCCGCCATACCAGGGAAAGATCGCGATGTCGGCGATGGTGTAGTCCGGGCCGGCCACATACTCGCTCTCACCCAGGCGCTGGTCGAGCACGTGCAGCAGGCGCTTCGTCTCCATCGTGAAGCGGTCGATCGCGTATTCGATCTTCACGGGTGCATAGGCGTAGAAATGGCCGAACCCGCCGCCAAGATAGGGCGCGCTGCCCATCTGCCAGAAGAGCCAGGACAGGCATTCCGCACGCGCCGCGCCGCTCGCGGGAAGGAATGCGCCGAACCGCTCGGCAAGATAGGTGAGGATCGCGCCGGATTCGAAGACCCGCACCGGCTCGGGCCCGCTCCGGTCCACCAGGGCCGGAATCTTGGAATTCGGGTTGATGGCGGTGAAGCCGCTGCCGAACTGATCCCCCTCCCCGATCCGGATCAGCCAGGCATCGTATTCCGCGCCCTGATGGCCAAGGGCCAACAGCTCCTCCAGCATGATCGTGACCTTCACCCCGTTGGGGGTGCCAAGGGAGTAGAGCTGCAGAGGATGCCGGCCGACCGGCAGTTCCTTGTCATGCGTCGGCCCGGAAATCGGGCGGTTGATGTTGGCGAAGCGTCCGCCGCTTGCCTTGTTCCAGGTCCAGACCTTGGGCGGCGTGTAGTCGCTCGGGCTCGTCATCCGTCAGGCACTCCGCTGTATCGCGCGCTCGCCGGGGCCGGGCCGGTGAACCGGGAACGCAGGGCACCACCGGCCCTGCCGGGAGGAGCGGCCCATGGGCAGCCCTACTCCTCGCATGTGTTCCTGGTCCCTCGGGCCCGCGCCCGGCAAGGTCACGCGATCATAGATAGGGCGGAGATTGACGCCAGGGCGAAAGGCCGCCGGGAACTTGACGGCCGCCCTGCCCTTTCAGGCGCCCGCGGAACCCGCCGCGCCGCCTGCCACGGTCGTAGGCTTCCAGTTCATCCGCCACTGCCGCTGCACTTCTTCGTTCACCGCTTCGGCATCCTGGCCGGGGCGGACGATGACCTCGGCGCCGTTCAGGCGGAACCGGTGGGGCACGCCGTGGCGATTGGCCTTCTCGACACATCGGGCGATGACATGCGGCAGGTAGTCGCCTTCGGTCGTGGGATAGTCCTGGACATGCTGTACCATTCTCGTCTCCCTCATTGCCTCTTGTCCGGAGCATAGGCAGGCGTCACGGAAAGGTCACCGAACTCCTGGTGCCTCTTTCGTGAGGCGCGCCCGGCCCCTCCGTTGACCCTTCCGCGCCACCATGGCAGGCCGGGCCATGCCCCAGCTCCAGGCCGCCCAGATCCCGGTCACGCCCTTCCAGCAGAACTGCACCCTGGTCTGGGACGCGGAATCCGGGCGCGGCACGGTGATCGATCCGGGCGGGGACGTACCCCGCATCCTCGCCGCGCTGGATGAGGCGGGCTTCACGGTGGACCGCATCCTCCTCACCCATGGCCATCTGGACCATGCGGGCGGCGCCGCGGCGCTGAAGCGCGAGTTGGATGCGCGGCAAGGCGAAAGCGTGCCGATCGAGGGCCCCGACCGCCGCGACGCGTTCCTCCTGGAAGGCCTTGCGGAACAGGGCGCGCGCTTCGGCATCGAGGGGCTGGAGAACGTCACTCCCGACCGCTGGCTGGCCGAAGGCGAGGCGGTCCGCATCGCCGGGCAGGATTTCGCCGTGCTGCACTGCCCTGGCCATACGCCGGGCCACCTGGCCTTCGTCTCCGTCGCCCTCGGCGTCGCGTTGGTGGGGGATGTGATCTTCCGTGGCTCGGTGGGGCGCACCGACTTTCCTTATGGCGATCACGCGGCGCTGATCGCCTCGATCAAGGACAAGCTGCTCCCGCTGGGCGACGGAATACGCTTCCTCTGCGGCCATGGCCCCGGCTCCAGCTTCGGCGAGGAGCGCCGGTCCAACCCGTTCCTCAACGCGAAGGGCTGACGCGCGAGGCCGGGAGGCCATCGCGCGGGGCCAGGCATCGCCCGGCCAGCATTCAGCCCGTGCCGAAGCCCTTGCCGGGCACGCGGTATTCCGCCCGCGGCGGCGCGAAGATGTCGAGCACGCGCGCCCCATCGGGCCCGGCGCGCATCGTGTGGGGAACGCCGCCGGGCGTCCGCCAGAAATCTCCCTTGCGGACGGGGATCTCCTCGCCGCCCTGGATGCGGACGGCCGAACCCTCCAGCAGCACGCCCCACTGTTCCTCCGGATGGGCATGCATCGTGCCGCTGGCATTCGGGGCGATGACGACGACGGACAGCATGGCGCCTTCGCCGGGGAAGATGCGGGTGCTCACGCCATCCGCCAGCTCCCGCAGGATGCCGTCCTCGGGCGCGTCGAGATTATGGAATTCGGCCGATTGGCTCATCTTGGATCCTCATGGGTCGCGTGGTTGGAGGGCCCGGGCGTGATCGCTTGCGCGAAGGCCCGGGCCATCCCGCCTCTCGCTCAGTCCGGCTTCACGTTGTTGGCCCGCGCCACCTCGCCCCAGGTCGAGATCTGCCGCTCCACGAAGCGCGCGAGCGCGGGCCCATCCCCGAGCACCAGCTCCGCCTGGTTCGTCTCGGTGAACTGCTTGGCGATGCGCGGCTCGCGGTAGCTCTCGATCAGCGCCGCCTGGAACCGCTTCAGCACCGGCTCCGGCACGCCGGCCGGTCCGAAGACGCCCCACCATGCCTCCGCCGTCAGGTCCTTGAACCCCGCCTCCTCCGCTGTCGGCGTATCCGGCAGGCCGGCCAGGCGCTGTGCGCCAAGCTGCAACAGGGGCCGCAGCGTGCCGGAGGAAACCTGCGGCGCCAGCAGGGCCGCGCTTCCGATCATCATGTCCACATGCCCTGCCACCGCGTCATTCACGGCCAGCCCGCCGCTGCGATAGGGCAGATGGGTCATCTCCACCCCCTTGCGCCGCAGCATCATGAGCATGACGAGATGCCCGATCGTGCCGTTCCCGGTGGATCCGAAGGAGATCCCCCGGCTCTTCGCCGCCTCGAAGGCGTCCTCGATCGTGCGGAAGGGCTTGTCCGGCTTGCAGGCGATGACATAGGGCGCCCGCCCGATCTGCGTCACCGGATCGAATCCCTTCTGCAGGTCGAAGGGCAGGTTCGGCACCAGCACCGGCATCAGGGCATGGCTGTCAAAGGTTAGCAGCCAAGTGTAGCCATCCGGCTTCGCCTTCGCGACGATATCCGAGCCGATGCTGCCCGCCGCGCCGCTGCGGTTCTCGACGATGATCGGAACCCCGAGGCGCTGCTGCAGCCCAGGCGCCGCCAGCCGCGCCGCCGCATCGGTGGACCCGCCGGGCGCGAAGGGCACCACGATGCGGATCGTCTCGCTCGGCCAGGTGCCGGTCTGGGCCCGAACCCGTGTCGCCGCTGCCGCCGCCATGCCAGCCAGCACGGCACGCCTCGTGAAGGACGTCATGCCTCTCTCCCTGTCTTGCGGCACCGTGGTCCGGCGCTCGCGCTTGTTTCAGCTTGTCAGATGCCGGGCGATAAGCCCAAGGCCTTCCGCGTCCGCCCCAGCAGCGCTGCCGCATCGCGCGGGGGCAGAACACGCTCGGGCTCCGCGCCCGCGATGCGGAGGACCGCGAAGCAGGGCCCCGTGGCGCCGGGCTCCGGCACGCGCCGCGCCAGTGCCTCGATCCCCTCCATCGTCTCGATCACCCGCACATCCGCGATGCCGCAGCCCCGCGCCACGGCGGCCAGATCCGTTCCCATCGCCGTGTGGCTACGCTGCCCGCCTGTCTCGCCATAGAGGCCGTTATCAAGCACGGCGATCACCAGGTTCCCCGGCGCCTGCGCCGCTATGGTGGCGAGGCTGCCCATTCCCATCAGCATCTCGCCATCTCCGGTCACCACCAGCACCGGCCGTTCCGGCTGCGCGAGAGCCAGCCCCAGCCCCATCACCGCGGCCCCGCCCATGGCGCCCCAAAGCGGGAAATTCAGGTCGTCGTCCCCGGCGGCGGCCACGTCATAGGTCGGCGAGCCCAGGCCGGATATCACCACCGCCTCCCCGCGCTCCCGCAGCAGCGCCGCGACGGCCGCCCGCCGATCCAGCGTCCCGCTCATTTCACGAAGACTTTCGCGCCGATCAGGCGCTGCGCCAGCAGCACCGCCATGGGCGTTCCTCCGCCATAGGCCATGCGTGCCGCGGCCGAGACCACCTCGCCCACCTCTTCCGGCCGCTCCGCCCGCAGCACGCGCATGTCCATCAGCTCCAGAGCCGCCTTCGTCGTGCTTCCCATCGGCACCTGCCACGGGTTGAACTCGCCCCACTCGCCGCGCATCGTCACCAGCATCAGCAGCGGGATGCGGCATAGCCGCACGAGCGAGAGCATGTTCACGCAGTTGCCCACGCCGCTGGACTGCATCAGCAGCGCCCCGCGCTGACCGCCCAGCCAGGCACCCGCCAGCAGCGCCACGCCTTCTTCCTCGGTGGTCAGTGGCACCGCCCTCACGGAGGGCTCCGCATGCAGCCGGCGGATCAGCCGTGCATGCCCGCCATCCGGAACATAGGCCACCTGCCGGACCTCTTGCTCCATCAGCACGTCGAAGATCCGGTCAGGCCAGTCCGCCCCGGATTCCCCTGCTGCCTCCCTGGCTTCCGCGCCCAGCCCCCTCGGTCCGTCCAAGGCATCCTCCCGCCGGCGCGTCGCCTGCGCGCCCTGCAAGGGAGGGTCAGCCATCCACAGGGCTTCGGGAAGAGATCGTCTGCTGATACGAGATATCACGAATCCTGAAGCCTACGGGGGCGCCGCATGGATATCCGCCAGCTCCGCAGCTTCATCGAGGTCGCCGAAACGGGCTCGCTCAGCCGTGCCTCGGACCGGCTCCGCCTGGTCCAGCCGGCCCTGTCCCGCCATATCCGCATGCTGGAGGAGCAGGTCGGCGCTCCCCTGTTCACCCGCCATGGCCGCGGGATGCGCCTCACCGATGCCGGCCAGGCCCTGCTGGACCGCGTTGCCGGTCCCCTCCGCCAGATCGAGCGATCCCTCGAGGAGGTGCGCGGCCTGCTGGGCAAGGTGGCCGGCCATGTCGCGCTCGGCCTCATGCCCACCACCAGCCATGTTCTTTCAGGGCGCATCGTCCGCCGCGTGGCCGCCGAGCTGCCGGAGGTGTCGCTGCGGGTCGTCGAAGGCTATGCCGGACACCTCGTCGAATGGCTCCGGCGCGGGGAGCTGGATGCGACCCTGCTGTATGGTCCGGCGGGGGGCCTGAACCTGCCCGTGGAGACACTTCTTCATGACGACCTTGCGCTCATCGGCCCCGCCGGTGCGCTGGATGGCGGCGCTTCTGTCGCGATGCGGGACCTCGCCTCGCTGGAGATGGTGCTGCCCAGCCGCCCCCATGGCCTGCGCCACCTGATCGAGAGCGCCGCGGCCGAGGCGGCCGTCAGTCTCCGCATCCGGTTCGAGGCGGATTCCTTTCGTGTCCTGAAGGACATCGTGGCCACGGGCCTGGGCTATACCGTGCTTCCGCCCTCCTCCATCGCCCCGGACGAGATGGGACACCGCTTCAGCATGGCCCCACTCCGGGACCCGACCCCATGCCGGGAGATCCTCCTGGCCCGCCCGCCGGACCGGGGCGACAGCCGGGCCGCCCAGGCGGTGATGGCCCTGCTGCGGGACGAGGCCCGGAACCTCGTCCTGCGAGGCGGATGGCCGGGGGCCGCCCTGCCTGGCTGAACCCGCATGGCCATGGGAAAGGCGCCGCTTTCTGGCCCGGCCTGCCATGGCCAGCCGCGGCGCAACCGGCCTGCCAGCATGACCGTCATCGGCGCCAGTGATTTGGGTGGATGCGGCGCAGGGACCATCCTTTGCGCAACCCAGGCGCGCCGTTGATCGCGGCGCTGCCCCCAGCGCAGGGCGGGCCGCATCCCGCCAAACCGGAAACCACAACGTGAAGAAGATCGGCTTTCTCTCCTTCGGCCACTGGACGCCCTCGCCGGGCTCGGGCACCCGCTCGGCCGCCGACGCCCTGCTGCAATCCATCGAGCTTGCCGTCGCGGCGGAGGAGTTAGGTGCGGATGGCGCCTATGTCCGCGTCCATCACTTCGCGCGCCAGCTTGCCTCGCCCTTCCCCCTCCTCGCCGCCATGGGCGCGAGGACCAGCCGGATCGAGCTCGGCACCGCCGTGATCGACATGCGCTATGAGAACCCCCTCTACATGGCGGAGGAAGCCGGCGCCGCGGATCTCATCAGCGGCGGCCGTCTTCAGCTCGGCCTCAGCCGTGGATCGCCCGAGCAGGTGGTCGATGGCTGGCGCCATTTCGGCCATGCCCCCGCCGAGGGCGAGACGGACGCGGATATGGGCCGCCGCCACGCGCAGGTGTTCCTGGATGTGCTGCGGGGCCAGGGCTTCGCCCAGCCGAACCCGCACCCGATGTTCCCCAACCCGCCCGGCCTGCTGCGCCTGGAACCCCATTCCGAGGGCCTGAGGGAGCGCATCTGGTGGGGCTCGGGCTCCGACGCCACCGCGGTCTGGGCGGCCCAGCAGGGCATGAACCTTCAGAGCTCCACGCTCAAGGACGACGAGACCGGCGAGCCCTTCCATATCCAGCAGGCCAGGCAGATACGCGCCTATCACGCGGCCTGGCAGGCAGCCGGCCATGCGCGCGCGCCGCGTGTCTCGGTCAGCCGCAGCATCTTCCCGCTGCTGGATGATCGCGACCGTGCCTATTTCGGACGGGGCCGCAAGGAGCAGGACCAGGTCGGCTACCTGGACGAGAAGACCCGCGCCATCTTCGGCCGCAGCTACGCCGCCGAACCCGATGCCCTGGTCGGGCAGCTCCGCGCCGACGAGGCGATCGCCGCGGCTGACACGCTGCTGCTGACCATTCCGAATCAGCTTGGCGTGGATTACTGCGCCCATGTCATCGGGGGCGTCCTTCAGCATGTCGCCCCGGCGCTGGGCTGGCGGTGACCAGGCGCGGATTTCGGTCCGGCAGCGCTTGCCGGGCTAGGACAGCGGAGGCGAGCCGCCCGGCCGGGCGGCGACCTGCGAGCCGGAGGGCTGGCTCATGATGGCCTGGCCCTGGAGCGATGCGACGGTCGCGTGGAGATGCGCCAGCACGGCGCGCAACGCCGGCGTGACCGGCCGCATCGGGCTCAGCGCGACCACCAGCCTGGCCCGGAGCGGCGGGTCTCCGATCGGCCGCAGCACATAGCGGCGATCCTTCAACTCACGGGTCAGGCCCGCGCGTGGAAGCACGCTCCAGCCAATTCCACGCTCGACCAGGGTGCGGATCGCCGTGAGGCTGTCCACCTCCAGGAGCCGCGCGGGATCGGGCCGGACGCCGGCGGCGTGCAACGCCCGGCGTAGCCCGTGCTGCCGATCCGGCAGGATCAGGTCGAGCCCTCCCAGCCGGGATGCCGGCACGGGACCATGCGCCGGGACGGCGCGTGCATGGCGGCTGCGGGCAAAGAGCAGCAACTCCTCCTCCGCCAGCAATTCGGCCGAGATCGTGCGGCTGCGACGGCTGTCATAAAGGATCGCCAGATCCAGCCGCCCCTCCGTGAGCCACTGGTTCACGAAGCCGCTGAAGCCGTCAACGAGTCGGATCTGCAGATGCGGGTAGGTGCGGCGCAGAGGTCCGAAGATGGATTCGGCCAGGTGCACGGACATGAAGGTCGGCACGCCCAGCACGACCCGCCCGCGCGGAACATCGTCATCCAGCAGGGAGGGCAGGCTGGCGAGCGCCGCGAGAAGCGGGCGCGCTGCCTCGATGAGCTTCTGCCCGTCCGCCGTCAGCCGCGCACCGCGCCCGTGCCGGTAGAGCAGCGTGCGGCCAAGCTCCTCCTCCAGCAGCGCGATCTGGCGCGACAGGCTTGGCTGCGCGAGGCCGAGCGCCGATGCGGCGCGGCTGAAGGTGCCGTGCTCGGCAATGGCGAGGAGGGACCGGAGCCGGGTCTGATCCATAGCCTGTCGCTATAGCTGATAATCGCATCCGCCGCATCGCCTGCGGCGGTAAGCCTGTTCCATGGAACAAGCCAGAACCGCCGCCACCGTTCTCGTCGACATGCTGGTCGCCCGCGGCGTCGACCGCGCCTTCTGCGTACCCGGGGAGTCCTACATCGCCCTGCTGGACGCGCTGCACGGGCATCCCGCCCTGGACCTGGTGACCTGTCGCCACGAGGGCGGCGCCGGCTTCATGGCCGTGGCGGATGCGCGGCTCACGGGTCGCCCGGGCGTGGTGCTCGTTTCCCGCGGGCCCGGTGCCTGCAACGCCGCGATCGCCCTGCACACCGCCGAGCAGGATGCGGTGCCGCTCATCCTCATCATCGGCCAGGTTGAGCAGCGGGACCTTCGCCGCCGCGCCTTCCAGGAGATCGACTACGGCGCCATGTTCGGCAGCATCGCCAAATGGGTCGGCGAGGCGAGCCATGCCGACCAGGTGCCGGAGCTTGTCGCCCGCGCCTGGAGCATGGCCACGCAGGGCGTGCCCGGCCCCGTGGTCCTGTCCCTGCCCGAGGATGTCCTCGCGGCCCCCTGCCCCGCCCCGGCGCTGCCCGCCACGAATCCGGCGGCAGCCGCGCTCCCCCCGGCGGAGGCGGAGCGGCTGGCCGACCTGCTGCGGCGGTCGGAGCGCCCCATCCTGCTCGCCGGGCACGGACTCGATGTTGCCGGCGGGAGGGAAGCCCTGCTGGCCTTCGCGGAGAGGTGGCAGCTGCCCGTCGCCGTTTCCTTCCGCCGCCAGGACCTCTTTCCGAACCGGCACCCGCTCTATGCCGGCGATCTCGGGCTCCGGAACCCGGATGAGCAGCGCCAGGCCTTCGCCGAAGCGGATCTGCTCCTGGCGCTGGGCTCGCGCCTGACCGACATCACCACCCAGGGCTATAGCTGGCCGGTTCCCGGACAGCGCCTTGTGCATGTCTGCGCCGATCCGCGCTTCCTGGGATGGCACTTCCCGGCCGAAATGGCGGTGGCGGGCGCGGCCAGCGGCGTGCTGGAAGCGATGGCCGGCCAGGTGCCCTCCTTCCCGGCCACGCGCACGGCCTGGCTGGAGCGGCTCCGTGCCCTGCAGGACGCGGACAGCCGCATCGCCGCGGCATCCTGCCCGGATGGCCTTCCCTTCTCCCGCATCGCACAGATCGTGGGCGAATGCGCCCCGGCCGATGCGATCGTGACGCTCGACGCCGGCACCTTCGCCGCCCCCTTCTACCGCAAGCTGGCCTGGATGCCGCCCCAGCGGCTTCTCGCGCCCATCTCGGGCGCGATGGGCTTTGGCGTGCCCGCGGCCGTCGCGGCGGCGCTGCGACATCTCGACCGGACGGTGATCTGCGCCGTGGGGGATGGCGGTGTGCTGATGACAGGGCAGGAAATGGCCGTGGCCGTGGCGCGCGGGGCTGCGATGAAGATGCTCATCTCGGACAATGGCAGCTACGCCTCGATCCGGATCCACCAGGAGAGAAGCCATCCGGGGCGCGTTTCCGGCACCTCCCTGGCGAATCCCGATCTCGGGGCATGGGCCGCGTCCTTCGGGGTTCCCGTGCTGCATGTGCGGGACGAGGGAGACCTGCCCGCCCTGGCAACCGCGCTGCGCGCGCCCGGTCCGATGGTGGCGGTGGTCCGGACCTCACTCCAGGCCGTTCTCCCGGCTGCGGCGAGGCGCAACCTGCCGGAGGCGGCCGGTTCCCCGTGACCGGCGGCCGGGCCACCAGCCGCCACCGGACTAACGCGTGACTGACTGACAAACAGAACAAGAAGCAGAAAAAGGGAGAGACGCCATGAACGGCATGACACGCCGGCACCTGATGACCGGCATCGCGGCGATTGCCGCGGGCCAGGCCCGGGCGACCGAGACGGACTGGCCCACACGCCCCGTCACCATCATCGCCCCGAACCCGCCGGGCGGCGGCACGGATTTCGCCGCCCGGCTTTTCCAGGAGCCGCTGGGCCAGTTGCTCGGCCAGCAGGTCATCGTCGAGAACCGCTCCGGCGGCAACGGGAATGTCGGTATCCTCGCTGTCGCGCGGGCGAAGCCGGATGGCTACACCTTGCTCCTGCAATATTCCGGCTATCACGGAGCCAATCCCGCGCTGACGCCGGATATCGGCTGGGACCCGAACCGAGACCTGACGGCCGTCGGCATGGCGACCGTCTCGCCACATGTGGTCTTCGCGAGCCCAACCCTGCCTGCGCGGAACCTTGCGGAGCTGGTGGCGCATATTCGCGCCAATCCCGGGCGCATCACCTACGCGTCCGCCGGCACGGGATCGGTTCAGAACTTCGCCGGCATCCAGCTCGCGAAGCTTGTCGGCGTGCCCATGCTCCATGTGCCCTATCGTGGCGCGGCCCCTGCCCTGCAGGATGTCGCCGGTGGGCGGGTCGATCTCCTCATCACCACCCCGTCCTCCGCCATGGCCCTCTACAGGGGCGGGCAGGTCAAAGCCCTGGCGGTTGCGGGCGAGACGAGGCTGGCGGCCCTGCCCGAAGTGCCCACATCCGCCGAGGCCGGGCTGCCCGGCTATGTCGTGGACGCCTGGTTCGCCGTCTTCGCGCCCGCTGGGACGCCGCAGCCCATCGTCCTCAAGCTGAACGAGGCGCTCCGCCGCGCGGCGGCCCAGCCGAAGGTCCAGGAGATTGCCACCTCCGCCGGCGCGCAGCTGCGTCCCTTGACCGTGGAGGAGATGGAAAGGTTGGCGCGGCAGGAGGTGGAAACACTGGGGCGCCTCGTTCGGGAAGCCGGCCTGCGGATCGAGTGATCGACAAGGAACCCCCATCAGGGGCCGCATCGCGGGCCTTGCACCGGCTGCACTGATCCGCGGCGGTGCCGGTACGGAGGGCCGGCCCCGGGTGGGCCCGCCCGCCACAGGCCCGGCAACCGGCCAACGCGGAAAGCGCAGAATCCGGCCCGTGGGTGGAGGGCGGATCCCGCCAGGACAGGCTAAGCTCCGCGCCAGGCCGGCACAGGTCGGCTGAGTGAACGAGGAAACAGCCATTGTCGTCGCATGCGCCATCGGCGGAGGCAGCCGCCCGGCCCTCCCTCGGGGGAGAAGGCAAGCGTTGGGCGCCCTCGGAAGTCAGGCTGCTCCTGCTGATTTCCGCGGCCCACCTGATCAGCCATGTGCATATTCTCGCCCTGCCACCGCTGTTCCCCTTCCTGCGCGACAGCCTGGGGGTCGGGTTTGTCGAGCTTGGCCTGGCGCTGACGGTGTTCAACGTCGTCTCCGCCGTCGCGCAGGCCCCGGTGGGCTTTCTCGCCGACCGGGTGGGGCCGCGCCGCATCCTCGGGGCGGGGCTGGCCCTTGGGGGGCTGGCCTTCCTGTCCCTCGGCGTGATCGGGACCTATGCCTGGCTGCTCGTGGCCGCGGCGCTGGCAGGGCTGGCGAATAGCGTCTACCACCCCGCGAACTACGCCCTGCTCTCCTCAGGCATCGCCAAGACCCGCATGGGCCGGGCTTTCTCCCTCCACACCTTCTCCGGCTATCTCGGCACAGCCATCGCTCCCGCAACCATGTTCGGCCTGGCTGCCCTGGCGGGACCCGGCCTCGCGCTTGGCGTGGTTGGGCTGGCCGGAGTGCTGCTCGCCTTTTTCATGCTCATGGTCAGTGCCCCTGAACGCCCGGCTGCCGCCCCCGCCACTGGCCCGGAGCAGCGGAACGAAGCTGTGCGGAGCAGCGGCTCGGTGTTCACCCCCGCCATCCTGTCGCTCACCGTCTTCTTCGTACTTCTCAGCTTCTCCAACGGGGGTATCCAGAACTTCGCCGTGGCGGCGCTGGTCAGCGGCTATGGCGCAACCCTGACACTGGCCAATGCCGCGCTGACGGCCTTCCTGCTGCTCAGTGCCATCGGGGTGCTGGCCGGCGGCCTCGTGGCGGACCGGACGCGCCGCCATGGCGACGTGGCCGCAACCGCCTTCGCGCTGACCGCCGCGCTGGCATTGCTGATCGCCCTGGTGGACCTGGCGCCCGTCCCCCTGGTGCTGGCGATGGGCATGGCCGGCTTTCTCTCCGGCGTGATCGCGCCGTCACGCGACATGATGGTGCAGGCCGCCGCGCCGCCCGGTGCCTCGGGCCGTGCCTTCGGGATCGTCTCCACCGGTTTCAACATCGGGGGCGCCCTTGGGCCCCTTCTGTACGGCTGGATCCTCGATCACGGCGCCCCGCGCTGGGTATTCGGCGCCGCGGCCATCTTCATGATGCTGACCGTGGGCCTGGCCTTGTTCGACCAGCGGAGGCCCCGCATCGGCAGGGCCGCTGCCATTCCGGCGAAGGGCGAGGCAGAACGATAGGGGAGCCCGAACACGCGATGCGCCCGCCGCGGCTCAGGAACCAGGAGCCGCGCGGGCACGGCGTTTAGGCGGGCCGGAAGATAGGACGAAGTTGCCGGACGGCCGCACGAGCCGCCCGGCAGATCAGGGCGCCGCGTCCAGGACGCTTGGGTGGAAAAGCTCCTCCGGCTGCAGGTTGCGGGAGGTCAGGCCATCCGCGGCCGCGAAGCGGATCATCGCGGCCACCTCCTCCCGGTTCCGGCGGAAGCCATAGGGCCAGGGATCCCCGCCCATGATGCGGGATTGCGCTTCCGCCTCCGCCGCGATCCAGGGCAGCGAAACACGGAGCACATTGACGAGGGAAAGCTCCGACAGGGCCAGCGCGCGGGCCTTGGCGAAGCTACGGAACAGTTCCAGCGGCAGCCACGGATGCTCCGCCGCCAACTCTTTGCGGAGCGCGACGCAATGCATGATCGGGAAGAAGCCGGTCGCGCGGAAATAGGATTCCTCCTCGGTCCGGTAATCCGGATACAGCCGGTCAACCGGCGCCGAGCGCGCCACGAAGCAGGATGGCGGCCGCGGCCCCACCACCGCGTCGATCTCTCCGGCGGCAAGCAGGGCATTCAGCGTCTCGCCAGGGCCGATCGGCCGCACATCAAGGTCCGGCGGCAGTTTCAGCGCAACCCGCTCGCCGAGCCCGGCCTCCTCCATGCCGCCGGTGCGCCAGGCGATGCCACGCGTGTCCACGCCGTAATGCTCGCGCAGGATGCCACGCACCCAGAGCGCCGCGGTCTGCTGGTATTCCGGCAGGCCGATCCGCTTCCCGGCAAGATCGGCCGCGCCGCGGATCCCGCGATCCGTGCGGACATAGATGGCGGAATGGCGGAAGGCGCGCGAGGGGAAGACAGGGATCCCGATGTAAGGCGCATCCCCGCGGGCAGTGGTGACGATATGGCTGCCCATGGACAGCTCCGTCACGTCGAAAGCCCGGTCCCGCAGCGCGCGGCGGAAGATGTCCTCCGGCTCCCCGGGAAGGACCGTGAGCGAGACACCTGGCGCTTCCACCCGCCCATCGATGATGGGCCGCGTGCGATCGGAGCTGGTGCAGGCGAGGGAAAGGCGGATTGTCTCGGGCAAGGAGGTCATTCCATGGCGGCGGCGAGGTTGTCGGGCGTGAAGGGCATGCTGCGGGGCCGGATGCCCAGCGCGGCATGGATGCCGCCGGCGATCGCGGCGATGGTCGGGCCCAGGGAAGGTTCCCCCGCGCCCAGCGGTGGCGCATCAGGCGGGCCGAGCAGACGTGTCTCCACCGCGGGCACCTCGGAGAAGCGCAAAACGGGATAGGCCTCCCAGTGATCCGTCGTGACATTCAGGCGATCGAAATGAACGGCTTCCTTGAGGGCGAAGGAGGTGGCCTGGATGGCGCCGCCCTCCAGCTGGTTCACCGCCCCATCCGGATTGATGACCTCGCCAAGACCGGCCGCGATCCATAGCCTGCGGCAGCGCACCACCTCGGCCGCCTCCACCTCGGCGGCAACGGCACACCAGCCGCCCGTGGACTTGTATCGCGCGACGGCGATCCCCGTGCCCACCCCTTCCCGATCCGAACGGCGCGGCCAGCCGCACATCGAGGCCACTTCGCGCAGCACGGCCATCGCGCGTGGATCATCCCCGAGATGACGGAGGCGGAAGGCCACGGGATCCTGGCCGCTCAGCGCCGCCAGCTCATCCATGACGGATTCCGTCGCCCAGACATTCAGCAGCGCGCCCAAGCCGCGCAGGGCGGAACTGCGAAGCGGCATTTCGAGCAGCCGGTGCATGGACACGTCGAGCGAGGGCACGCGATAGCCCGGCACGGCGTTGCGCTGCCCGCCGCCTCCTCCCGCCATGGGCGCATCGATCGCCACCGGGATGGGAAAGGCCGGATCGAGATAGGCGGCGGAGAGAAGCGTCGGGTCCTTCGCCCGGCCGGGACGGGAGGAATGGCCATTCCCGCGCAGCACCATCCGCCAGCGGCAGAGCATTCCATCGGCGTCCAGCGCCGCCTCGATCTCCGCTAGCCCGGCGGGTGAATGAGGCGACCAGGCGAGTTCCTGGGCACGCGTCCAGAGCACCCGCACGGGCCTTCCCACATGGGCCCTGGCGATCAGCGCGGCATCCAGCGCCACATCGTCGGCTCCGTTATGCCCGTAGCAGCCCGCCCCCTCGACATGCTGCACGGTGATCCGCTCCGGCGGCAGGCCGAGCACCGTCACGAGGTCGGTGCGCAGGTTGTAGATGCCCTGGCTGTGCGTCCAGACCGTGAGCTCTCCCTCGCCCCAGCAGGCGATGGCACAGGAGGTGCCGATGGAAGCATGCGCGAGGTAGGGGCGGAGGAAGCGCGCGGACACCTCGTGCATGGGCGCGGGCGCAGGGTCGTCGCGCCTTTCCACTTCGCTGTGCTGGGCGGGGGTGGTCTCCAGCCAGTCGGCGATCCGTTCCTCCTCGGGCAGGCTCTCCAGCATCTCCCATTCCGCCCGCGCCGCCAGCCGCTCCGCCGCGGCCTCGGCCGCCCATTCCTCGGAGGCCACGGCCGCCAGGAAGCTGCCGTCCTTCAGGACGGTCGCATCGCCGGGCAGGCTGCCTTCGCGCAGCGCCCGCAACCGGGCCTTGCGCGCGGGCGGGCGGACAATCCGGGCATGCAGCATCCCGGGCAGGCGCATGTCGTGGATGAAGCGGGGCTGGCCGAACAGCTTGCCTGGCAGGTCCCCACGCGCGATGGCCTGCCCCGCCACGGCGCGCCTTGCCGCCGGCTTGGGCGGCACGTCGCCGCGCGCTTCCACATCCAGCAGATCCTCGGAGGCCTGTGCCCAGTAGGAACCGGCCTCGCTTCCATCCGCGCGCCGGAACACGCCATCCTCCACCCGCAGATCCTCTGGGGCGAGGCCAGCCCGCCGCGCCGCGAGGCGGAGATGAAGCGCGCGCGCCTCCGCGCAGGCATGGCGGATGGCGATGCCGCTTTCCTGGATCGACAGGCTGCCGGAGGTCACCCCTTCATTCGGGCTGCCGGGGGTAGAGGCGGCAAGGACCCGCACGCGGTCCAGCGGCACGTCCAGCTCATCGGCCGCGATCTGGGCCAGGGCCGTGAGGATCCCCTGCCCGATCTCCACCTTGCCCGGTGTGACGAAGACCTGCCCGTCTGCCGAGAAACGAAGCCAACGCGCCAGGCGCGGCTCCGCCCGCAGGCTCCCGGGCAGGTCGGGTGCGTTGCCCTGCTTGCCCATGGGGAAGCCGAAAGCGAGGTTCACGCCGCCATCTCCCCCCGCATCACGCGGGCCGCGCGCAGCACGGCCCGGATCATTCGGTTATGGGCACCGCAACGGCAGAGATGCGGCTCCAGCGCGGCGCGCACCGCGGCCTCGTCCGGGGCGGGGTTGCGCGCGAGCAGCGCGGCCGCGCTGACGAGAATACCGGAGAGGCAGTAGCCGCATTGGCCCGCCTGCTCCGCCAGGAAGGCGGATTGTAGCGGATGGGGTGCCTCGGGCCGCCCCAGCCCTTCCACCGTGCCGACCGCGCGTCCGGCCGCCGCCTCCACCGGAAGGGTGCAGGAGGCGCGCGGCTCGCCATCCAGCGTCACATAGCAACTGCCACAGGCTTCCTGCCCACAGCCGAAGCGTGGCCCGCTGAGGCCGAGCGGGCCGCGCAGGGCCTGGAGCAGCGTCATGCCCTCCGGCGCCTCCACCACGGCGGGGGTTCCGTTCAGGGTGAAGGCAACCGGCACCTAGTTCACCTGGATCTTCGCCATGCGGACATAGTCACCCTGCGTCTGTACATCCTTGCGCAGGAAGGCGTTGAACTCGGAGGCCGACATGGGCATGGGCTGCGCCCCCTGCTTTGCCATGGCCTCACGCGTCTGCGGCCGTGCCAGCCAGGCATTCACCGCGCCATTCAGCTTCTCCACCACGGGCTGCGGAACCTGGGCGGGCACCATGAGCCCCAGCCAGATCGAGGCCTCGTAGCCCGGCAAGCCGGCTTCGGCGACGGTCGGGAGATCGGGCAGCAGTGGATCGCGCTGCGGGCCCGTCGTGGCCAGCGCCTTCGCCCGGCCGCCCGCGACATGCGGCTGCATGGTGGGAATGGCATCGAACATCATCGGCACCGTGCCGGAGATGAGAGCGGTCCGCGCCTCGCCCGATGAGCGGAAGGGCACGTGCTGGATCTCGATCCCGGCCATGGCGCGGAACACCTCACCCGCGATGTGGTAGGGCGTGCCGGGGCCGGAGGAGGCATAGTCGATCCGGCCGGGCTCGGCCTTCGCCTTGGCGATCAGCTCGGCCACGCTGTTCACGCCGAGCGAGGGATGCACCGCCAGCACATGGTGCGCCACATTCACCGCAGCCGCGCCCGCCAGATCCCGCATCAGCACATAGGGGCGGTTGGGCAGCAGCGTCTCGTTCGCCGTATGCGTGTTGGACATCATCAGGATGGTGTAGCCATCCGGCGCCGCCTTCACGACCACATCGGTGCCGATCACGGCGCCCGCTCCGGGCCGGTTCTCCACCACGAAGGGCTGGCCGAGGCTTTGCGTCAGCGTCTCCGCCACGTTCCGCGCGGCGATATCGGCCGAGCCGCCCGCGCCGAAGGGGACGATGATCCGCACCGGGCGGTTCGGCCAGCTATCCGCCCCCTGGGCGGTACCGACCGCCGGGGCAGCCAGTGCGCCGGCCGTCAGCAGGCCCAGTCCGCGCCGGGTCATCTTTCCAGTCATGCGATGCCTCCTCCCTTCTCTGCTACTCGACCCTGCCGATCCGCTGGACGGCTTTTACCAGTCGCGCCGTATCGTCGCGGAAGAAGCGGTCGAAGGCCTCGCCATCCTGGTAGGCGATGGGGCTTCCGGCCGCATCGAGGGCTCGCCTGAGCGCCTCGTCCTGCTGGCAGATCTGCCGCAGCGCGTCTCGCCAGCGTCCCTGCACCGGCTCCGGCGTCGCCGCCGGGAGGAACACGCCGGTCCAGATGTAGAATTCCACATCGGGGTAGCCGAGCTCGATGAAGGTCGGCACATCCTCGAAGCCCGGGATCCGCTCGCGGCCCCAGCTTGCCAGGGCGCGCAGCCGGCCCTCCTTCACATGCGCCAGCGCCGGGCCCGGGCCGGAGGAGAGCGAGTTCACCGTGCCCGAGAGCAGCGCCGTCAGCGCCGGCCCGCCGCCCTGGAAGGGAACATGCAGCAGGTCGATCTCCGCGGCGCCGGTGAACATCGCCATCGCCACATGGAGGGTGGAGTAGTTGCCGGCTGATCCGAAGCTGATCGCGCCGGGCCGCTTCTTCGCATCGGCCACGAAGTCCCCGACCGACCGCCAGGGCGAGCTGGCCGGCACGAGCAGCACGGTGGGATCGGCCGTGATGCGGGCGATGGGGGCAAGCTGGTCCACCGTGTAGGCGGGGGGGCGCCCCATGATCCGCTCGCTTTCGGGCAGCACGCCCAGCGAGGAGAGGGCCATCAGGGCCGTGTACCCGTCAGGCGCCGCCCGGGCGACGCTCGCGCTTCCGATGATCCCACCCGCGCCGGGGCGGTTCACCACGGGCACGGGCTGGTTGAAAACCCGCTCCAGCGCCGCGGCGGTCGGGCGGGCCGTGACATCCGCCTGCCCGCCCGGCGGGAAGGCGACCACCATCTGCACGGCCCGCGACGGGAATGCGCCCTGGGCGCGGGTTACCGCCGGCACCATGCCGGCGGCCGCGAGGGCCGCCATCAATTCACGACGATGCAGCACGGCAAACCTCCTCGCAGGCAGCCCCGCCGCCCGCCTTTCCTGAACCATGGGAACGGGAGCGGTCTCGCGCCGCGCCTCGCTCCGGTTTCCTCATCCTGGCCGGCCCGACGGGCCCGGCCTGTCAGCCCGCGCGGTTCAGCGCGGCAAGATCCACCTTGCGGAGCGTGTTCCGGATCCGGCCGATCCCCTCGATGGCGCATTCCACAACATCGCCATCCCGCAGGAAGCGCGGCGGCTTGAAGCCGATGCCGACGCCTTCGGGCGTGCCGGTGGCGATCACATCGCCGGGCAGCAGCGCCATGCTGAGGGAGATGGTCTCGATCAGCGTCGGGATGTCGAAGATCAGATCCGCGGTGACCGCGTCCTGCCGCTTCTCGCCGTTCACGGTGCAGGTCACGCGCATGGCCTGCGCGTCCAGCTCATCGGCGGTGACGATCCAGGGCCCCATGGGGCAGAAGCCATCGATGCCCTTCCCCAGGAGCCACTGCTTGTGCTTGCCCTGCAGGTCGCGCGCCGTGACATCGTTCACCACGGTGTAGCCGAAGACATGCTCCATCGCACGTTCCTTCGGGATGGCCCGCCCGCCGCGCCCGATCACCACGGCCAGCTCCGCCTCGTAGTCCACCTCGGCGTCCAGCCCCGGCACCAGAGGGATGTCGTCCCAGGGACCGGAGACGGAGGTAAAGGGCTTGGTGAAGATGATCGGCGCCTTGGGAATGGCATCGGCGGCGCTCGTGGAAGACGAGTCATAGCCGCTGCCGGCGAATTCCCTGGCATGGGCGTGGTAGTTCTTGCCCACGCAGAAGATGTTGCGCGGCGGATTGAGAAGGGGCGCGAGCAGCATGGACTCGTCCAGCGCCTCCCCCGTGCCTTCCGGCTGGGGCAGCGTGGCACCCGAGGACAGGGCTGCGATCAGCCCGGCCATGTCGCGCGGCAGGCCCGGTGCCAGGCTCTCGATCGGCCAGAACCGCCGGCCGGAATCGTCCACTCGCACCAGGCGGGAACCAGCGCCGCTTTTCACCATCGCAAGCTTCATCGGGAGGCAACCTATACCAATCGGGGCTTGAACTGAACCAATTCGCGGGTATGGTTCATTGATTGGTTGATCCCGTCAAGCGTTGAGACGATGCCCCCTTCTCTGGCTGAAACGACAGACAGGCGCCTGGGCGCCGCGGCCCTGCAGGCTGCCCTCGCAGGCGAGATGCGGGCCGGGCGCTGGGCCGTAGGGGAGAAGCTGCCGACGGAACGCGAGCTGGGCCAGCGCTATGGCGTGGCGCGCAACACGGTGCGCCGCGCGCTCGACGCGCTGGAAGCACAAGGCCTCCTGCACCGCCATGTCGGCCGCGGCACCTTCCGCAGTGCACCGCCGACCGCCGCGCCTGCTGCGGAGGAAGCGCTCAGCCCGTCGGATGTGGTGGAGTGCCGCCTTCTTCTTGAACCGGAGATGATCTCGCTCGCCGTCGCGCGCGCGACGCAGGCCGATATCGCCCGCATGGACGAATGCCTGCGCGGAACGGATGCGGCCGCGGACCTGGCCGCCTTCGAGCATTGGGATGCGGCCCTGCACGACGCTTTCGCGCTGGGCACCCACAATGGCGCCGTCATCGCGATGTCGCGCTCCCTCGCCCGTGTTCGGGAACGGACCGACTGGGGCCAGTTGAAGGCGCGCGGGAACACGGCGGAGCACCGCTCCACCTTGCAGGCGCAGCACCATGCAATGGTCGCGGCCGTGCGCCAGCGGGACCGTGCCGAAGCGCGGCGTGTGATGCGCGAGCACATTCTGTTTGTGCAGGACTACATGTTCGGGGACTAGGCAGCGGGCGGAAAGCAGCTCGGCCGGAGTTCCCCGAGGCAAGGCGGTGGCGGGTGGCCTCAGCGCCACTCCGCCGGGGCTGCCCGGCGGCGCTCAGGCGAGGAGCTTCGAGTGAGGCGGAAGGTGCTCTGCGTCGCTGTGCCCGGGGTGCTGCGACTGAAGATCGCGGAACCGGTCAGGCTGTCCCCGCTGATGCGGCCGGTGAGCTCACATTCATGGGGATTTCGCCCCATCATCAGGGTGCCGGATGCCGTGATCCGGCCGTCGCTCGTCAGGTTGCCGCGGAGTTCGCCGGAACCGATCAGACCATTGGAGGCATCGAAGCGAATGGAGACGGGGCCTGGCTGATCCCCTCCCCTTACCACGAGCGTGAGCCTTCCGCCGCGACGGAGTGTCTCGTTGAACACCGTGCCACGGAAGGCGGCAACTCTTCCAACACTCGCCTGGGGTGGCGGGGCGGACGGGGCCGGGGGCGGCGGGCCAGGAAGATCGGCGGGCGCGGCGCGCTCATCCGCGGGCCGGTCCCGCCTGGGCGGCCTGGCCTCGGATCCGGATGGCGCAATGCCTGCCGGGGCCGCAGGTGCAGTCTCGCCTCTCTCCGGGGAGGATTCCTCGGATGGGGGGGACTGCGCCGGCACACCGGCCGCTGGGGCCAGTGGTATAGCAGCTGGCCGCGCAGGGGTCGCGCCGTCGGGGTCCGACGGTGCGCTCGGCGACACATCGACCAGGGACAAGCCAAGCAGGAGGACAAGCGCAAGCCCGGCGGCGACAACGCCCAGGTACTTGGCCCGCCGCGCGGCAGGCCGCTCAGCCGTCATGCGCCAGAAGGATGGGGCAGCACGGACATCGGCATCGGCGCGCGGCGTGGGAGGCCGCAGCGCGGCCTTTAGCAATTGGGGAGGGCGCGCCTCGATCTCCGATACATCGGGGACCTCTGCCGGTCCGGACGGCTCCTCCCCGGGATAAGTCCCGGATCGAACTTCCGGCATCTCGGACGCCGAAGAGGGCGGCTCGGCCATCCCGACAACTGGTTGGCCATCCGAGTAGGACGGCGCATCAGGTGGTGCAGGCGCGGCGGCAGGCTCCTCTGGGCCCTCCGTCCGGTCCGGGATTTCGGCCGCGAACGCGTCTTCCTCGGCCATGCCGTGAACCAGGGCGTTCGCCTCGTCCACATGCCGCTGGCCAACGCGGGCGGCCCCCTCCATCTGCGCCAGGAACATCGCAAATCCCGCGAGGCTGTTCACCACGCGAAGGAGCCCTTGGGAGTACTGCGTCAGGGCCAGGATGGCTTCGGGCTCAAGCAGGGCGACGGGCTGGCCCGCGGCCGCGAGGGTGGCAGCAACGTAGCGAGCCACGTCCTCCGGCCCCAGGGGTTCGAGGACCACCTGCACGAAGGCGCCGCCCGTGGGCTGCAGGCGCTCTGCAAAGCCAGGCAAGGCGGCCAGGGCGAACGGCCGGTCGCGGCGCTGGAGCCTTTCCAGTGCGCTGGCAGCGATATAGCCGGCCTCGTCCACCAGCAGAATAGCGGGTTCGGGCTGATGGTCCAGCGCGTCGCCGCGCTCCACCATGTGCACGGCGAAACCCTCTTCCCGGAGTGCCCCTGCCAGATCGTGCAGCAGGAGCGTTTTGCCTGTTCCGGGAAGACCGAGCAGCAGGACCGATCTGCCCTGCCGGAGTGCATCGAGAGCCCTCGACCGCGCGGCCTGCCATCCAGGATGGGGGAAGGCCCGTGCCGGCGGTACGTTGACGCGGAACGGCGCCCCTACTCCGGCAAGGTCTCGAACTTCATTCACGCGAAAATCCCATCTGCGACCGTCAGGACGGGAGGAGCGATCCCAGCCGGTGCTCCCCCGCGACCAGACGCTCCCTCGGCCTGTCCAGCGCGGGCGGTGACTCCCATCACCGGTCAGGCCTCGTCGCGAACCCTCCGGTAGAGCGTGGTCTCCCTGCGGGAGCCCTCACCGATCAGCTCACGGCACCGCCCATCCGCCCGCCTCGGATTTGAACGCGGAGTTGCCCAGTGGTGTTGCAAGGCTCCCGGGCCGTGCGGACAGACGTGACCAGCGCGGGCGGCAGATCAACGAGAGCAGTCCGGCGTCCTTCAGGGCTGCTTTCGCACAGGGGAGCGCTGCGCGTTTCCGATCGGCAAGCGCCCGGTCGATCGACCCCTCATTGCTAAGGGGGCCCGCAGAACATGCTGACCTGCATTTCGCGCGGGGCTGGCGGAGATGGCCCACCGGGAACGGAGCAGCCGCGGTTTTTCAGAACTGCGTTTCGCGCCATCCTCCGGTGGTGCATTCCCGATCCGGCAGCGAGCGAATTCAGCCTGAACCCAAATTTCCGGATCTTGATTTCCTTACCCGGGATCTGGAGCTCAGTTCTCCAATATCCCTAACGCGCGCAGCTCGGCGTCACACCCAAGACGCTGGCCCATTGCCGGCGCGCCAACTCTGCCGCGAACTGGGCGATGATTACATGCTGGCCGTTCTGGATGTCGGTCGCCAAGCCATGGTCTCCCGAAAGAAGCCGCTTCGCCTTGGCATGCATCTGCTTGACATCGTCGCAACGGCCGGGAAGTGGAGCATGGCTCGCAAGGGTGTCCGAGAGACTACCCTTCAGGTAAAGCACCGGCGTGCCAACCACCATGGCTTCGATCGGGGAATAATGGATATGCCGTGGTTCGGTGTGAGGATAGATAAAGACCGGAGCCTCTGCATAAAGCTTGAACAATCCCTCGTCTGACATATAGGGCAGCACTGCCGCATCCGCGACCGGAGCGATCTGCCGACCAAAGATTAGATGGGGAAGATCCCCGAAATTCTCCTTCAGCCCATTATAGATCCTTTGATAGTAGCCGTCGGTGATGCTCGGGCACAGCATGACAGCGTGGCCACCCTTCCCGGTCCATGTATTTTCATAGTCATAGCACATAGGCGCCAACGGCAATGTCACGGTTACAGCGTTGCGGCCAAGAGCTGCCGGCTCTATTTCCGCCAGGTTACTGTAGCCCTGCACGAAAGCATACCGTTCCCCGAGCCTGGGGATATCGTCCAGAATGCGACTCTTACCCACGTAATCAAGGATATCGCTGTAGGTACGGGGATGTTCGAGCCCGAACGTACGAGCCAGCACCTTACCTGCAAAATGCTTGATCGCCGATTCGAATGGAGCCGCGAAAGCGGAAAGAGAGACAACAGCCACATCGAAGTGACTGTTGATGATCCGCCTCAGTGTCGGCGTCCAGTTTCTCTCGTAAAACTCGTGGCCATTCAGGATATCCAGGGCATCAATGGGAATGGTTAACGTCGCGTCATAGTCCCAGGTCACGGCACCACTACGAAACGGCCCAGGGCCCGGAATGATTTTCGGGACAAATATCTCGTATCCAAGGCTTCGCAAGATTGGCAGTTCCGCCGCAATCAACGCCTTATGGTTCACGACCCAGAGCATGCGGCGAGGGCGCGACGGATTTTGTACCGGCGAGATGCGAGGGTCGTCATCCATGTCCGCTGCAACCTGGTGGCTGCGCCTATTTTGTTTCAAGATACCACGCCCCAACACAGAACCAATGCGCAGTTTGCGAGCCGCGACCTTCCAAGGTGAAGCGTCTAAGCGCCACCATTCCTCTGGCCCAGATGGTAAACCAGATAGCTGTCCAGGCGATCCACCTCGTTCTCTATCTTGGCAGTGACTTCGGCGGAGAACATACGCGGGAGGGCATCACCGAATGCATCCATCTTTTCGTGCATCGCCGAAAGATCGCGCGCGAGAAGGTCCGCCTTTTCATGCAGCGCGTAGGTATCACGGTGAAGCTGGTCAATCCGCTCACTGGTGGACTGCAGAATGGCGAGCAGATGACCATAACGTTCATCATGGGCTGATTGGCTCGCCCTCGTACCAGTGAAGCCAAGCCTTTGCAGGATATTCAGCAACATGGACGTCCATCCTTGGCGCGTTTCCGCGGAAGAGTCTGCGCCCCGAAGCAGGCAGATGAGAGGGTCCGGTATGAGCCACGCCGCCGGGAGATCTGCAAGCCTCGACTCAGCCGTGCAGGAGAGTGCCGGGTACCGTGCAGGTCCGGGCACAAAGCGGTCGCCCGGCGAACCAGTCGTTCACTGTCAGGTTGTATGAGGCTGCCGCGTACTGTGCAGCGACAGCTGAGCCGATCAGGGGGCGCCCATGGGATGCGGCCGAGGGCGGGAATGCGGCGCTGATCGCCGGCAACGCGATACCTTGGGGTGGGGGCTCACCGACATGGTCCGGTCGAAAATGGCGGAACGCGCTCCGGCGTGATCACATCGGCGCAAGTGGGGCCGAGGGGTGATGGCGGGGAGGCTGGAGGCGGGAACCCACGAACGGATGCCTTGCTCGGCAGGCGCCATGGCCGGGCGACACAAGCGGAAGAGGTATCGCGTATCTGATGCGCCCTTAGCTGCTACCCCTGGGACGCGAGTGCAGGCGAGAAGAAGCCCTGGTGGAACGCGCCGTGCTGGCGCGTTCCTGTCAGGTTTTCTTACAGCAGCTGACGCGATGCGTCAGGCTGCCTTACGCCGGCCGGCGCGGCGGGTCAGGCCAAGGCCGAGCAGCCCCATCCCGAGCAGGGCCAGGCTGGCGGGCTCGGGCACGGCGCTCACCACGGAGTTGGCGTTGAAGCCCGTCCCGCGGTCGATGCCCGAGAGGACGAGCATGGAGGTCAGCGAGAAGCTGCCATCCGGGTTCGCGGAGACGAGCTGGTTGGTGGACTGCGCCGAGGTCAGGATGCCGTTGTAGGTGAAGGTCTCCGAACCGATCTGCGTGCCGGTGCCGAATTCCGTGTTGCTGTTGTCGAGGTAGTAGCTGTAGGTCGCCGTCGCCTGCAGGGCGCCGTTGTCGAGTTCCGAGGGGAAGTTGACGGTGGAGGCCAGGTCGAAAGGCGTGGTGCCCAGAGTGGTGAAGCCGGTCTGCGTCGCCATGAGCCTCAGGGTCGGGGCGTCCCCGGTGCCCGGCGCGGTGTTGCCCTCCACGGCCATGCGCAGCACGGGAAGGGCTTGGCTGCCGACGGCAGGGTAGCTCTGGGCCGTCTCGATGAAGAAGTTGTAGCCCGCACCCGTCACGAAGGTGCTGACGGCGCCCTCGATGGTGTTGAAGTCGCAGGCGGCGCCGTCGGCGCAGCTGGACACGGCGCCCCCGCCGATCTGGTAGCTGATCACCAGCGCCGCATCAGCGGTGCCGGCCGAAACCGCCATTCCGAGACCCAGCCCGAGGGCCGCTGCAGCTGTCTTAAGCTTCATCGTTTAGCCTCCCTCATCTGGCGCTCTGACCTCCGCCCTTCGGGGGTCCCCAAGCCCACAATGTGGTCGAAACCATATAAGCAACCGCTATGCCAGTTCGTAACCAGTTGATTACGCAACAGCATCTTCCGGGCCTTGTGCCCGGTGTAAAGATTTCCGTCAGAGCCCAACCGGCGCGGTCCATGGAGGCGGGCCGATGATCCGGACCGGCAAGTCACGTTGCCGGTTCACCGTCAGTCGGGCCGGATGGACGCGGCCTGGACGAGTTCGCTCATCCGGGCTCGGTGCCCGGAGAGCCAGCGTGTGAACTCCTCACGCGTGCTGCCAACGGTCAGCGCGCCGAGTTGCTCAATCCGCTGTTGCACCTCCGGCTGCCTCAACGCCGACCGCGCAGCATCCCCGACGCGTTCCAGGATCAGCTCCGGTGTACCCGCCGGCGCATAGAGGCCGGCCCATTCGTTGATGTCGAACCCCGGATAGGTCTCGGCGACGGCCGGAATGGCCGGAAGCGGCGCGATGCGGTTCTGGCTGGACACAGCCAGTGCCCTGAGCTTGCCATCCTGCACCAGGCCGAGAACCGCCGAGACTGAAGCGAAGGTGAAGCTGATCTGATTGGCCAGCAGATCCTGCACGGCCGGCCCACCACCCCGGTAGGCAACCTGCGTCACGTCAAGCCCTGCCTTCCAGGCCAGGGATGCACAGGCCAGGTGCCCGGCCGAGCCGTTGCCTGGCGTCCCGTAGGACAGGGTGCCCGGCGCCCGCTTCGCCAGGGCGATGAACTCCTCAAGGTTCCTCGCCGGAAGGGAAGGATGGACGGCAAGGATCTGCGGCGACACGGTGAGCTGGGTGATCGGCGCGAAGTCCTTCGTGTAGTCGAAGGGCAGGTTCGTGTAGAGCGCGTGGTTCGAGCCATGCGCCGCCGCGTCAACCAGAAGGGTGTAGCCATCCTTCGGAGCCCGCGCGACCTCCGCCGCGCCGATCGTGCCTGTTGCTCCAGGACGGTTCTCGACGACCACGGGCTGCTGAAGCGACTGCGTCATTGGCCCCGCGACGAGCCTGGCGGACGCGTCGGTGCTGCCGCCCGGTGCATAGGGAAGGACGATGCGGATCGCCCGTTGGGGCCAGCCCCCCTGCGCGCGGGCGGAGGAGAGCGGCAGGAGCGAAACGAGCGCCCCGCCCAGCCATCCGCGGCGGTTGATGTGGTGGTGCATGAATGTTTCCTCCTCGTTCTTGTTGCCAAAGTCCTGGATGATCCCGCGCGTCACCCTGCCAGGGAAAGGATCTCCTCCGCACGCCTCACCACCGGCGCGTCGATCATCTTGCCATCGACCTGGAAGGCACCGAGCCCCCTCGCCCGCGCGTCACGGTCACCGGCCGTCACCCGCCTCGCCCAGTCGATCTCGGCCGCGGAGGGAGAGAATGCCGCGTTGAGCGGCCCAACCTGGGCGGGGTGCACGACGAGCGCGCCACGGAAACCAAGGCGCCGCGCCTGGCGCGCCACCTCCGCGAAGGCCTCGGGATCCGAGAATTCGCCGATGCTTCCGACGAACCCCATCGGCAGGATGCCCGCCGCCCGCGCGGCACAGAGCACGGCGTAATTCGGCGCAAGGAGCGCCTCGGGCACGGGCAGCCCCCCCATGGACGCCGAGTAATCCTCCGGCCCGAGCGTCATCGCGGCAATGCGCGGATGCGCGCCCGCGATGCTCTGCAGCGAGAACAGCGCAGCCGGGCTCTCAATCTGCAGGATGAAGCGCACGGTCCCGGGCGGGATGGCCCGCTCCGTCTCCAGTTCCGCGACCGCGTCCGCCATGTCGCGGACAAATCCCGCATCCTCCACCTTGGGCAGGACGAGCGCCGAGAGGCCTGGGCGGATGGCGGCCTCGAGGTCCGCCCCGATATGGCGGAGGTGGTGGTTCACCCGCACCATCGCGGCCGTGCCGTTCTCCGCGATGCGGGGTATGGACTCCGCCAGCATTCCGCGCGCCTCGGGCTTCTGGGCGGGCGGAACGGCGTCCTCAAGATCGAGGATCACCCCATCCGCCCCGCGCTGGTTGGCCTTGGCGATGAAGCGGGTGACATGCGCCGGCACGAAGAGAAGAGAGCGCCAGCGCGGCGGCGGGTTCGGGTTCATCCGGATTGTTCATTCCTGGAAGATGGGGGGATAGCGATGACGCCGGTGGCCAGCAGCTGCTCGATCTCAGCTTCCGGCATCTCCAGGGCGGCGCGCAGGATCTCCGCGCTGTGCTCGCCCAATGCCGGGGCCGGGGCCGCGATGGCGGACGGTTTCCCATCCTCGAAGCGGATCGGCGGCGCATGGACGAGCGCGGAGCCGAGCTCCTCGTCCGGCAGCGCGACAAGCGCCCCGCGCTCCCGGATATAGGGATGCTCGTGCAGCTCCGTGGCGTCGAGCACCGCACCCGCGGTCACATCGGCTGCTTCGAAAAGGGCAAGATTGGCGTCCAGCGTGCGGGTCGCGATCACCTCGCCGATCAGGGCATCAAGTGCGTCCACATGGGACTGCCGCGCTTCAGGCGTGGAGAAGCGCGGATCCTCGATCAGTTGCGGCTGGCCGATCGCGGCGAAAAGACGCTCGACGGCGCCCTGCATCCCGGCCGACAAGGCGATCCAGCGGTCGTCCGAGGTGCGATAGACGTTGCGTGGGGCATGGCTCGGCGCCCGGCTTCCCTGCCGCAGCGGCGCACGGCCCGTGACCTGGTGATCGAGCGCAAGCGGCCCGAGAACCGAGAAGACGCTGTCGAACAGGGAGAGGTCGAGGACGCGGCCAGTACCGGTCCGCTCCGCCTGTCGGAGGGCCGCGGCGATCCCCAGCGCTCCGTAAAGTCCGGTGACACTATCCGCCAGCGGGAAAGGCGGCAGGACCGGCTCCCGGTCGCCGAAGCCGTTCATCGCGGCAAAGCCGGACAGCCCTTCGACAAGCGAGCCGAAGCCCGGCCTGTGGCGCCAGGGGCCGGACTGCCCCCATCCCGAGATCCGGGCGATGATGAGGCGCGGGTTGACCGCATGGAGCTGCTCCGGGCCTATCCCCATTTTCTCGAGCGTGCCCGGGCGGAAATTCTCGACCAGGGCTTCCGAACGTGCCGCGAGCCGCAGCAGGAGCGCCTTGCCGGCTTCCGAGCGGAGATCGACGGCAAGGCTCTTCTTGCCGCGGGAGTAGGCTTTCCAGTGCGTCGATACGCCAGCGGTGCGCCACGCCCTCAGTTCATCGCCGCCGCGCGGGGTTTCGACCTTGATCACCTCGGCGCCGAGATCGGCCAGCGAGGCGGTCAGGATGTTGCCCGCCACGAGCCGGGACAGGTCCAGCACCCGCACCCCGGCCATCAATGGCGGCGGCCCCCCATGTTCTCCTTGCGCCATCAAGTCCTCCCGTCCCGGGGACGTTGCCAGGAGCAAGGTCGGACCGGAAGTCTCGAAGCGGAACGGTCGTGGAGCGGATGCGGCGTCGGTACAGGATGGGAGAAGTGGGAAAGCCGTATGAACGAAGGGGGCGGATCCCCGCCCCCTTCATCCGTTTAGACTGACCCGGTCGGCTTGGGGCTGGACGTGCCGCCGGCCTCGTCGACGTTGCGCTTGGCTTCGTCCGCGACGTTCCGCAGCGCGTCTCCCGCTGCCCGGGTCACATCACCGGCAGCCTTGCTGAGGACATCGCCGGCCGAGCCAAGGCCACCCTTGTCCAGGCCTTCCTTCGTTTCGGCATAGCTGCTGGCAAGCTGGTCCTGAACCTGGTTCAGGCCCTCCGTGGCAGCCGTCCGGACGCTGTCATAGCTTTCCTGGGCCGCATCGGCGGCGCGATCCGCGAGCTCGTCGCGCACCTCGCCCATGAGGCGGTCTTCGGTCCGGGTGCGGGGCAGGACCGCGCCGATCGTCGCGCCAAGCGCCATGCCCAGTGCACCGAGAAGCAGCGGATGGGCTTCGGTGAGTTCGCCGACGCCCCGGTTCACGCCCCCGACCGCCCCCGAGGCACGCCGGCGGACCGCGTCGTACCCGTCACCCGCCGCACCGGCCGCATGGTAGCCCGCCGAGCCAACCCCACGCGCGGCACGGCCCGCGGCGTCGGATGCGCTCCCGACGAGGTCCGATCCCATTTCGGCAACCCGCGAGGCGGCCGCGCCGACGGCCGAGGCGGCATCGCTCACCGCCGAGCCGATGCGAGACGCGGCGTCGCTCACCGTGTCGGCGGCACGCCCGGCGCCGTCCTGCACCGCGCTCGCGGCGCCCGAGAGGCGATCCCGCGTCGAGGAACTGCCTCTCGAGGAACCGATCGGCATGCTGCCCACGAAGGCGTCCGTCTCCGGCGGGGGAAGCAGGCGCTGGCCCGTATCGCGATGCGCGTAGGGATCCCGGCTGCGCGGCTCATTCTTCGAGAGGAGCATCCAGGCGATGCCGGCACCGATCAGCATCACAGGCAGCGGGTTGTCGCGAACGGCGGTACCGAGGTTCCGCGCGAAATCAGCCCCGCCCGAGCCGCGGGCATAGTCCGCGATCTGGTCGATGGCCTGGTCCATCATCTGGCTCGGCGAAAGCCGGTCCCGCAGCGCGTCGAGCGTGCCGGAAACATCGGCGCGGGTGCGCTCGACCTCGGTCTCGATCTGCCGCGAGGACTTATCGCCAGGATCCGTGGTCGTCCCACTCATCGCACCTGCTCCTTGACCACGCCGGCGTCACGCGAAAGCTGCGTGACGGTCCGGTCCGGGGTGAGATTCGAGGCCTTGAGGCGGTTCAGCCCGCCGCGCAGCACGATGTAGCCGATGACCGCGACCAGGACGGCGACGATCAGCGCCGAGACGGTGGCGGATAGCCCGACATACTCGATGAGCGCCGCGACGGCGGCCTGCAGCAGCACGATCAGCGCCGCGAGCAGCAGGAAGGCGCCCACCGCGATGGAGGCGGCGGCCGCACCGGCGAGCGAAGCCTTCTCGCCTAGCTCGGCACGGGCAAGCTGGACCTCCTTGCGGACCAGCGTCGAGGTCTGGTCGACGAGATCGCCGAGCAGATCCGGGATGGAGCGGTCATTCTGATGGCTCATAGCGGCGTATCCGACCGTTCATTCGGCATGGGGGAGGAGCCGGAGCCGCTTCCGGAAGGGAAGCTGGCCGAGGCCGCCGGGCTCCGTTGCGCGGAAGCGGCGGCGCCGGGCATGGTGGGCATGGTTCCCGGCGCGGCGTCGCCCTGGCGATGGGCCACCGAGCCGCCGAGGCTGGCGGCACCGCTGGTCATGGGCCTCGGCACCATGGTGTTCGAGTTGTCCCAGCCCGGAGCAGGCGCCGCGTGGCTTCTGCCGCCTTCGGCCATGGACGGGTTCTCGGCCGAGCTCCTGGCGAAGCGCACCAGTGCGAAGCCGGCCAGGGCTGCCACGCCGAAGAAGGCGGCGGGCTGGCGACGTGCGAAGTCCGTCACGTCCTGCATGAGCTCGCCAGCGCTGCGATCACGCAGTGCCGCGGAGATGCCCTCCACGGATTCGGCCGCCGTGCGGACATGGCGCGCGATCTCAGGAGAGGTGTCTTCCAGGTCGTCGGCCGCGTTCCGGATGGCGCTGGCGAAACCGGAGGCGCGCTCGGCGGCGGCGGCCTTGCCTTCCTCGGCCAGGCCCTCGGCCCGCTCGCGCCCGGCGTGCAGAAGCTCCTCGGCGCGTGCGCCCGCTTCCTCCTTCGCGCTCGAAAGCGTTTCCTTGGCCTGGCTCGCTACCTCCTCGGCCTTGGACTGAACCTGGCCGGCAGCCTGCTTCGCGTCCTCCCGCATGGGGTCGAGGGGCGCGCTGCTGGAAGACTGGCTACTGGATGACGAACCGGTGGGAGGCCGGTTGAAAGGAGGCTGGTTGATGGGAGGCAAGGCTCCCGGTCTGTCACTCATGGCAGGTCCTCCGGGCGCGGCCCGACCCGGGCCCGCTGCGTGCACCAAACCGCTGGGACCGGATATGGTTCCATCCGCCGTACCGGATTGATCCGGTTTCCCGGTGCCCTTTTCAGGGGCCGCGCCACGCGCGGGCACGCGATGCCGATCGCCACGCCCGCCCTCCCCGCCGCTGAGGGCTGGAACCTGTGCCGGGGATGGCCGTTGCAATATCGGAGTCTCGGGAAAGGAGAACCACCATGCTGAAATGGGCGATCATTTTCGCCGTCATCGCGCTGGTGCTGGGTGCGCTCGGCTTCGGCGGCCTGGCCGGGGCCGCGATGGGGATCGCGAAGATCCTGTTCTGGCTCGCCGTGATCATCGCCGTGGCACTCCTCGTGCTCGGCCTCACGGTGTACCGCAAGGTCACCTGACGGCGCGCGAGCGGAGGCTCCCCGGTCCGTCCAGCCGCGCCGGGGATGGCAGCCGGGAAGGCGGATTCCTCGCAGGAACCTCCGCCAACCGGCCTTATGAGGGGGCGGGCGCGGCGCTGCCCGCCCCGCTTCAGTTCACGCGGCCCAGCAGGCCGCGTGCGATGACTTGCGCCTGGATCTCGGCGGCTCCCTCAAAGATGGAGAGGATGCGGGCGTCGCAGAGCACGCGGCTGATCGGGTATTCAATCGCGTATCCATTGCCGCCGTGGATCTGCAGGGCGCTGTCGGCATTGGACCAGGCCACGCGCGCGGCAAGCAGCTTGGCCATCCCTGCCTCTATGTCGCAGCGCTGGCCGGAATCCTTGGTGCGGGCCGCGAAATAGGAGAGCTGGCGCGCCATCATCGTCTCGGCCGCCATCCATGCCAGCTTCGCATGCACGCGTGGGAAATGCAGGATCGCCCGGCCGAACTGCTCGCGCGTGGTGGCATAGGACACGCCCAGCTCCATCGCGTTCTGCGCGACCCCGAGCGCCCGCGCCGCGGTCTGGATGCGCGCGCTCTCGAAGGTCTCCATCAGCTGCTTGAAGCCCTGGCCCTCCACGCCGCCCAGCAGGGCGGAGACGGGCACCTCGAAGCCGTCGAAGCCGATCTCGTATTCCTTCATGCCGCGGTAGCCGAGCACGGGGATCTCGGCCCCGCTCATGCCCGGCGCGGGGAAGGGGTCAGCCTCCGTGCCGCGCGGCTTCTCGGCCAGCAGCATGGACAGGCCCTTGTAGCCTGAATCGGCGGGGCCGGTGCGCACGAGCAGCGTCATGAGGTCTGAGCGCGAGCCATGTGTGATCCAGGTCTTCGCACCATAGATCCTGTACACATCCCCTTCCCGCACCGCGCGGGTGCGGAGATTGCCGAGATCGGAACCCGTGTTCGGCTCGGTGAAGACAGCCGTGGGCAGGACCTCGCCGGAGGCCAGGCGGGGCAGCCAGTGCCGGCGCTGATCCTCCGTGCCGCCAAGCCGGATCAGCTCGGCCGCGATCTCCGAGCGCGTGCCGAGGGAGCCGACGCCGATATAGCCGCCGCTCAGCGCCTCCGAGACAAGGCACATGGCCACCTTGCCGAGGCCGAGCCCCCCGAACTCCTCCGGCACGGTCAGGCCGAAGACCCCCATCTCGGACAGCTTTCCGATCAGCTCAAGCGGGATCAGCTCGTCCTTCTGGTGCCACTCCTGCGCATGCGGCGTCACCTCGGCCGCGGTGAAGCGCAGGAACTCGTTCCGCGTCGCCTCCAGCGCCTCGTCCTCCAGGCCGATCGCGCCGTAATCCCCGGCGGCGACGGCATCGGCGAGAGTCAGGCGCGCCGCCTCCAGCCCGGCCGGTGCGGCCAGCCGGGCCAGGGCGGGCTCGGCCAGGAACCGCGCCACCGCCTCGGGCGGCACGCCGAGATCGGCAGGCCGCACCATCTCGGTCTGGCTCATCGGGATGCCGCCTGCCAGCTGGCTGGCGTATTCCGCGAAGCCCAGGCGCAGTATTGCCGCCTCGGTGGTGCCGAGCCGGCCATCGGCGGAGAGCTGTCCGGCCCAGCGCAGGGTCTGGCGCAGCGCCTCGACATAGGCGGCCTGCCAGGCCAGGCCGTGCAGCGGGAACTGGTGCCGGTCCATCAGCGCCGCATCGGGCCTGCCGGTGGGCGCGACAGTGGCGGCCACCGCCCGCCGTCCCTCCTCGAAAAGGCGTTCGGCGGCGGCGAGCGCGGCGGCGTGGTCGGCCAGGGTGAGGTTGTCGGTCACGGCGTTCATCTCAGCGTTCCTCCGGGCCGGCGACCACGCCGGCATCGTGCAGCTTGCCGATAGCCGCCGCCGAAAGGCCCAGCACCTCGGCCAGCACGGCATCGCTGTGCTCGCCCAGGCGCGGGGCCGGGCGCGGCTCGGGGCGGGGCGTGCCGGAGAAGGACAGCGGCACGGCCGGCGCCAGCACGCGGCCTACGCCGGGCTGGTCGATCTCGCGGAACATCGGGTTCGCGGTGGAAACCCGTGCATCCTCCCGAACCAGCTGGCCGAAATCCTGGTAAGGCCCCCACAGGATGCCGCTGCCCTCGAAGGTCCGGGCGATCTCGGCCAGGCTGTGGCGGGCGAACCAGGGGGCGAGCACGGCGGCGATGGCATGGCGCGCCTCGAACCGCCCGCCTTCCTCATCCAGGTCCACGTCCAGCATGGGGCCGATCATCGCCAGCTTGCCGGCCAGCCCGGTCACCTTGCCGATTGCGCGCCACTGGCGGTTGGAGATAGCGACGACCATCACGCGCCGCCCGTCCTTCGTGGCGAAGTCCCGGCCGAAGGCGCCGTAGAGCTCGTTGCCCATGGGGGGCCGCACCGCCCCGTTCACCTGGACATCGGCAACATAACCGAGATTGGCGACCGAGGCGAAGGCGACATCAGCCAGGGAGAGGACCACCTCCTGCCCCCTGCCCTCCCGCCGCCGCACGCGCTCCGCCGAGAGGAGGCCGGTGGCAAGGTAGAGGCCCGCCGCGATGTCCCAGGCCGGCAGGACATGGTTCACCGGTCCCTCGCCCGCGCCCGTGGCCATGGGGAAGCCGCTCGCGGAGTTCACCGTGTAGTCCACGGCGCCGCTGCCATCCGGATTGCCGATCAGGCGGAGCGAGATCAGGTCGGGCCGGTGAGCCGCGAGCGCCTCATGGCCCATCCAGCCGCTGGCCGGCAGGTTGGTGAGGAGGATGCCCGCCTCCTCCCCCGGTCCGCAGATCAGGGCGCGCGCGATCTCCTGCCCCTCGGGCTTGTTGAGGGCGAGCGCGACGGAGCGCTTCGCCTTGTTCAGCCCGGTCCAGTAAAGGCTCGTTCCCCCGGGTGAGAGAGGCCAGCGGCGATAGTCGATATTCCCGCCGATCGGATCGATGCGGATCACATCGGCCCCAAGCTGGGCCAGCGTCATGCCCCCGATCGGGGCAGCGATGAAGGCGGAGACCTCGACGACGCGTAGCCCGGAGAGCGGCCCCATCACGCCGCCCTCGTCGTGCGGGTGGTGGCGCGGTCCAGCCCCTGGTCGGTCCGGTTCCAAGATCGCATTCTTCCGCTTCCTCCTGCGCCCTGGCCGCGCATGGCCCGCGGCGCCGCCCCATCCTCCTCGGGTAGGGGATGGGAACGGTCAAGCGGGGGACGCGAAGCGGGCCCGGGCCCTGCCTTCCTCCCTACATCACGCGCCCCGAAGCTGCGAGCGCGCGGACGCCGGATGCCCCGCCCCGGCCCTTCAATGCGCCAGCGGCAGAAACCCCGCCGCCCCGCGCGCCTTGCATCCGAGCTGCACCGGCAGCCATGCACCGCCTCCGGGAGGCCCGAATGTTCTCTCCTTTCGAACTCATCTCGCTCCTCCTGGTGCTGACGGCCGCCTTCGCCTGGATCAACCATCGCTTCATCGGCCTTCCGGACACGGTGGGGCTACTGGTCATGGGCCTCATCGCCTCCTTCGTCCTTCTTCTGGTCGAGCGGATCTTCCCCGCGATCCAGCTCTATGAGCAGGTGGGGACCCTGCTCCGGCAGGTGGATTTCCAGCGAACCGTGCTCGAAGGCATGCTGGCATTCCTTCTCTTCGCCGGCGCGCTTCATGTGGACCTCTCGGTCCTGCGCGAACGGGCCTGGGCGGTGGGAACCATGGCTACGGCCGGTGTCCTGCTTTCCACCGCCATCATCGGGCTGTCCTTCTGGTATGTCGCCGCCCTGCTCGGGACGGAGCTTCCGCTGGCCTGGGCCTTCGTCTTCGGTGCCCTGATCAGCCCCACGGACCCGGTTGCCGTCCTGAGCACCCTCAAGGCCGTGAAGGTCCCGCCTTCCCTCCAGCTCGACATGACAGGCGAGTCGCTCTTCAACGATGGCGTGGGGGTGGTGGTCTTCACCATCGTCCTCGCGGTCGCGGCCGGCGCCGGCCATGGCGCCACCGGCTTCGGCGAGGTGGCGGAGCTGTTCGGCGTCGAGGCGGTGGGCGGCGCGCTGCTCGGGCTGGTTTCCGGCTATCTCGCCTACCGGGCCATGAAGCAGATCGACAACTACGCGGTCGAGGTCCTGATCTCCCTTGCCCTGGTGGCAGGCACCTATTCCCTCGCCGCCCGGCTCGGCACGAGCGGCCCGATCGCGATGGTGACGGCCGGCCTGCTGATCGGAAACCGCGGCCCGCGCGATGCCCTGAGCGACCTCACCCAGCGCTACCTGTTCGGCTTCTGGACTTTGGCTGACGAGATCCTGAACGCCATCCTCTTCCTTCTGATCGGGCTGGAGGTTCTGGTCCTGAGGCCGGATTCCCTGCTGAACTGGCTGCCCCTGGCCGCCATCATCCTTGTCCTGCTCGCGCGCCTCGTCTCCGTCGCCTTGCCGGTCTGGTTGCTCGGGCGCTGGAAGCACTTCGTCCCTGGCACCATCCCCGTCCTCACCTGGGGCGGGCTGCGGGGCGGGATCTCGATCGCCCTCGCCCTGTCGATCCCCGAGACGCCGGAGAAATCGGTGATCCTGGCCGCGACCTATGTGGTCGTCGTCTTCACCATCATCGTCCAGGGGCTCACCCTGCGGCGGGTCGTCGAGCGCAGCGCCGGCCGGGCCGCCCCCGCGGCATGACAAGAGTGGCGGCCCAGGCTCTCAGGCATTCGCGCGGCGTGCCTTCGCGTCCTGCGGCAGGAGGACCGTGAGGAACATGCAGGCCAGCAGCATGGCCGCCGCCCCCCAGAGGCACGCCTCCAGCCCACCCCTCTGCGCCAGCAGCCCCGAGAGAAGGATGCCGAGCAGGCGCCCCGCGGCATTGGCCGCATAGTAGAAGCCCACATCCTCGGCAGCCTTTTCCGAACCTGCATAGGCGAGGATCAGGTAGGAATGCAGCGAGGCGTTCACCGCGAAGGCGAAGCCGAAGACGGCCAGCCCCGCGACGACGAGGAGATCCGGGCGCCCGATCCCCGGCACCGCGAGGAGGATGCCGAGGGCAACCGGGATCGCGGCCAAAGCACCCGCCCAGAGCCGCGCCTCGGGCACCTCGCGCGAGAGCCCGTCTGGGCTGCGGCGGATGAGAGAGGGGGCGACGGCCTGCACGCCGCCATAGCCAATGGTCCAGGCCGCCAGGAAGCTGGAGACAGCAATGAAGTGCCAGCCCTGGCCATAGAGGAAGACGGGCAGGCCCACGACGAACCACACGTCCCGCGACCCGAACATGAAGACCCTCGCCGCCGCGAGAAGGTTGATGCCGCGCGTCTTGGCAAAGAGCTCCCTGAAGCTCTTCGAGGCCTTCGCCTTTCCAAGTTCCCGGGGTAGGCCCAGCACCACCCCAGCAAGGACAGGAGCCAGGAGCGCCGCGAGCGCCCAGAGCGCCGGCCCGAACCCCGCCACCTGCAGCAGGAAGCCGCCGAGGAAAAAGCCGAAGCCCTTCATCGCGTTCTTCGATCCGGTGAACCAGGCCACCCAGCGGAAGAGCTGGCCCGCCCCCTGCCCGGATGATGCCTTGATGGCCGACTTGGATGCGGTCTTGGTCAGGTCCTTTGCGACACCCGCGACGCCCTGGGCGGCCACCACCCAGACGACAGACCAGGTAGCGCCCCAACCAGGATCGAGCGCCGAGAGCATGAGGAGGCCGCCGATCTGGAGCGCCAGCCCCACCGCCAGCATCCGCTGGATCCCGAAGCGCCCGGCGAGCCAGCCACCACCGAGATTCGCAAAGATCCCTGCCGCCTCATAGAGAAGAAAGAGGAAGGCGAGCGTGAAGGGGGTGTAGCCGAGCCGGTGGAAGTGCAGCAGCACCAGCATCCGCAACGCGCCATCCGTGAGCGTGAAGCCCCAATAGGCGCCCGTCACGATCAGGTAGTTGCCAAGGGCGGGCATCAGACTCCCCTCTCCGCCAGATGGCAGGCGAGGTCCACCATGCGGCAGGCATAGCCCATCTCGTTGTCGTACCAGGCATAGACCTTCAGCATCGTGCCGTCCGTCACCAGGGTGCTCTGGCCGTCCACGATGCTGCTGCGGGTGTCCCGCGCGTAGTCGGCGGAGACGAGCGGGCGCGGCTCGAAGCCCAGGATGCCAGCGAGCGGGCCAGCGGCCGCCGCGGCGAAGAGCCGGCTCACCTCCTCGGCCGAGGTCTCCCGCGCCATTTCGAAGACGCAGTCCGTGAGGGAGGCATTCAGCACCGGGGCGCGCACCGCATGGCCGTTCAGCTTGCCCTTGAGCTCCGGGTAGATGAGGGCGATAGCGGTCGCGCTGCCGGTGGTGGTGGGCTGAAGGGAGAGCATTGCGCTCCGGGCGCGGCGAAGGTCCCTGTGCGGCGCGTCCACCACCAGATTGGTATTCGTGGGATTGTGGATCGTGGTGATCTGGCCGTGGCGGATGCCGATGGCCTCATGCACCACCTTCACGACAGGGGCGAGGCAGTTTGTCGTGCAGGAAGCGGCGGTGAGGATCGGATGGGCCGCCGGGTCATAAAGGTCGTGGTTCACGCCGACGACGACGTTGAGCACCGAAGGGTCCTTGACCGGTGCGGCGACGATCACCCGCCTCGCGCCTTGGTCCAGATGCCTACGGAGGACATCGGGCGTCAGGAACTTGCCGGTGCATTCCAGCACCACCTCCACGCCCAGCTCGCCCCAGGGAATGGCGCCCGGCTCGGCATGGGCAGAGAAGGACAGCCGGCGCTCGCCGATGCGTATCGCCGCCTCGCCCTCCGTCTCGATCCGCGGCCCGCGCCAGCGGCCCTGGACGCTGTCGAACTCAAGCAGATGCGCGCAGGCGGTGGCGCCGCCTTTGATCTCGTTCAGATGCACCACATCCAGGCGGTTGTCCCGCCGCGGGTCGTCCTCCGCCCGCTCGGCGCCGCCGAGCGCCGCGCGGAGTGCAAGCCGCCCGATGCGGCCCATGCCGCTGATTCCAACCCTCATCCGTGGTCTTTCCCGAATTCCGCCCATCAGGCCCGCGTCAGCGCATGGGGATCCGCCAGCTCATCCAGCCTGGCCTTGAGGGCCATGCGGTCCAGCGATCGAACCGGCAACGCGACCATAAGCGAGAGGCGACGATGCAGCGCGGCGGCCAGCTCGTTCAGCAGCGTCGCCCGCTCGGCGGCGGAGCCGGTGAACTTGGCGGGATCCGGTAGCGGCCATGCCGCCGTGATGACCGTTTTGCCGAAATCGGGGCAGGCCTGGCCTTGCAGCGTGTCGCAAAGGGCAATGACGAAGTCGATGCGGGTTCCATTGGGCCCGGCGAAGGCGTCCCAGCACTTGCTGCGCAGGCCGGACACGTCATGGCCCAGGGCCTTCAGCTGGGCGAGAACCTCCGGCATCGGTCCCTCGGCCGATGGATGCGATCCCGCCGAGAAGGCCCGGAAGCGGCCATCGCCGAGCCCGTTCAGGATGGCTTCGGCCATGATCGAGCGCGCCGAGTTCCTCGTGCAGAGGAAAAGGACATGGAATGGTCCGGGCGCGGCACCCTGCCCCGCGGTGGTATCCAACAGCCGCGCGAAATCGCCGCAGCGGGCCGGATCGCCGTCGCAGCACACCTCCAGAAGGAAGGTGACGATGCGCCGCACCCGATCGATCCGCGCCGCGCAGATCATGAAGCGGCCCTGCCGCGTTACCTGGACGAGTTCCGCGGCTTCCAGGCTGCGGATATGGAACGACAGGGTCGATTGCGGCACGCCCAGTGTTTCGGCGAGTTCGCCGGCCTGCCGCCCGCTTGGCCCCGCGGCGAGCAGATGGCGCAGGATGCCGAGGCGTGTGGGCTGGCCCAGCGCAGCGAAGCAAGCGGCGGCATCGTTCGATTCCATAGTTCCAGTTTTATCGAACGATGCAGCCAGTCACGTGAAGCTTTGGTGACAGGCTGCCCGACGGCCTCCGCTCAGCCCTCGGTACGGTTGCCGCCCCCCAAGGCCTCGCCCACAAGCCGCTCGGAAAACTGCGCCATGGCGGTGTGATCCTGGCCGGGGCCCAGCAGCACCTGCGCGCTGGCCCACATTTCCCGGCAAAGGGCCGCAAAAGGCGTGGGCGTTCCCGTGTCCCTCCCGACCTCCAGCGCGACGGAGACGTCCTTCACCATCAGGTCCAGCCCGAAGCCGGCATCGAAGCGCCGCGAGAGCACGAACTGCTTGAACTTCTTCTGCGTGCTGTTGTTCATGCCCGTGGAGGCGTTCAGCACATCCACCATCACCGCAGGATCGAGGCCGAAGCGCTGGCCGATTAGCAATGCCTCGGACCCGATTAGAAAGCCTGCGGCGCTCATCAGGTTGTTCAGCGCCTTCATGGCCTGGCCGGCGCCGATGCCGCCGACATGGGTCAGGGTGGTGCCCATGGCACGCAGCACGGCATCGGCCCGTTGCACGGCGGCGGCCTCGCCGCCCAGCATGATCGCCAACTCGCCGCTGCGGGCACGCTGCACCCCGCCGGAGACGGGCGCGTCGATCATTGCCACGCCGCGGGCAGCCAGCATTTCGGAGAAGCCGCGCGTCGCCGTCGGCACGCCGGAGGTCATCTCGATCACCAGCATGCCCTCGGCCAGGGCATCCCCCATGGCCTCGAGCGCCTGGGCCACATGCTTCGAGGTCGGCAGGATGGTGATCACCGCATCGGCGCCCCGCACGGCGGAGGCGGCATCATCGGCCGCCTCGCCGCCCACCTCCTGGGCAAAGCGGCCCGCGCGCTCCGGCGCAGCATCGAAGGAAACGACATCGAAGCCGGCCTGCACCAACCGGGCGGCCATCGGCCAGCCCATGTTGCCGATGCCGATGAAGGCGATCCGTCGCAGGGATCCGCCGCTCATTCCGCCGCGGGCCTCGCCGGCTCGCCGCTCAGTGCGCCTTCCTTCACCAGCACCTCATGCGCCGCCTTGAAGGCGTCGAGCCCGGCGGGAATGCCGCAATAGACGGTGGCGTGCAGGAGGACTTCCTTGATCTCCTCCACCGTCACGCCGTTGTTCAGGGCGCCCTTCACATGCAGCTTGATCTCGGGCGTCTTTCCCAGCGCCGTCAGCATGGCGAGGTTCAGGAGGCTGCGGGTGCGCCGGTCCAGCCCCTCCCGCGTCCAGGCATAGCCCCAGCACCACTCCGTGGTGATCCGCTGGAACGCCATCATGAAGTCGTCGGCCCGGGCGATGCTGCCATCGACATATTCGGTGCCCAGCACCGCGCGCCGGACTTCCAGCCCTTTGTCGAACCAAGTGTCATCGGACATGCTCGGACCTCCCTGTTGCGGCGAGGCTATGCCCCTGCCCAATTGTCTGTCAATCTTACCGGCCCGGGCATGCAGGCCTGCCGCCTGGACTGAACTCAGGCCGGCGGCCACATTGAAGTGCGGCCCAGGCGCCCGCCAGGCCGAGGACAGGGAGACCGATGCCGAACGACGGATCCTTGCGCATCACGCCCCGGCCCGTGCGGCGGCAGGTCGAGGACCGCCTGCGGGAGGCGATCGTCAGCGGGCGGTTCATGCCCGGCGACCATCTTTCGGACCGCATGCTGTGCGATCTTTTCGGGGTAAGCCGGAGCGTGATCCGCGAGGCCGTGCGCCTGCTGGAGGCGGAAGGGCTGGTGGATGTGGTGCCCAACCGCGGCCCCTTCGTCTCCTTCCTGTCCCCCGCCGAGGCGACCCAGATCTACGAGGTCCGGGCCGTGCTGGAGGCGCTGGCTGGCAGAGGCTTCGCCGAGCGCGCCTCGGACGCGGAGATATCGGAACTGCGCGGCGTGTTCGAGGAGCTTGCCGCCGCGGGACCGGCGGCGGACCGCGTCGCCTTGCTCGGGCTCAAGCGGCGCTTCTACGAGGTGCTGCTGCGAGGCTGCCGGAATGCCTATGTGGCGCGGATGCTGGACCAGGTGTTGAACCGGAACTCGCAGCTTCGCGCGACGACACTCTCGGATCCGGAGCGGCTCCCGCACACCATCGCCGAGATGCGGCGCATCGTGGAGGCGATCGAGCGGCGGGACCATGAGGGCACCTGGGAAGCCTGTCGGGACCATGTGATGCAGGCGGCCCGCGTTGCGCTCAGGATCCTCAACCAGCAGGCGCGGGAGCAGGCGGAGGCCAGCCGCGCCCGGGCCAGCGCGGCCGAATAGGCGCCGCCGCCCGGCGCCGGCAGAGCACCATGCCGGGCGCGTTTCTGGAATCTTTGTCCGACAATCTGAAAATCGTTGACAGGGCGTGATGGCCGCGAAACCCTCCCGCGAGGCTCGTAACCAGGGCCAGGGAGAGGCGCGGCTCCGGCGGCCCAGGCGCAGCGGCGCGGCGTCCCTCCCCTCGAAGAGGACCGTTCGACGGTGATCCGCCACTCCCGGCGCGGGCCCTGCCCGCCCGGGGCTCGCAGCCGCGCGGGAGGTCCCTTGCAAGGAATGGCTTGGCCCGCGCCGGACGGTTCCGTGCGGGCCGGGCAGAGGAAACGACGGAAAGGAAGACCCATGGTGCAGTTCACGAGGCGCGCCCTGCTCGGCGCCGGTGCCACGCTTCCCCTGGCCAGGCCGGCGCTCGCCGCCTATCCGGAGCAACCCATTCGCGTCGTCGTGCCCTGGAACGCGGGGGGCCTTGCCGACATCGTCATCCGCGGGATCGCGCCCGCCATGTCCGGGCCCCTCGGCCAGCCCGTGGTGATCGAGAACCGTCCAGGGGCAAATGGCGCGGTGGGCACCCAGGCCGTCGCGCGTTCCGCCCCCGATGGCTACACCCTGATCCTCGCCAATGCAGAAACCCACGCGATCAATCCGCTGATCTATCCGCGGCTGGCCTACAACCCGGTGACGGATTTCACGCCCGTCACGCTTTTCGCGCGCGGTCCCTTCGTTCTGCTGACCCGTCCGGGCTTCGGCGCTGACAATCTCGACGCTTTCCTCGCCAAGGTGCGCGCGGCGCCGGGCAAGGTCACCTTCGCCTCCTGGGGCATCGGCAGCACCTCCCACCTCGCGATGGAATCGCTCATCAAGAAGGCGCAGCTCCAGATGCTGCATGTTCCCTTCACCGGGGCGGCGCCGGCCAGCACGGCCATCGTCTCGGGGCAGGTGGACGCGATGTTCCTCAATGCCGGCCCGGCCGAGGCCATCGCGCGCGACGGCAAGGTGAAGATCCTCGGCGTGGGAGCCGCGCAGCGCATCCCGCTCCTGCCGGAGACGCCCACGATGGCCGAGCTGGGCATGCCGGTGAACGCCGAGAACTGGTTCGGCCTGCTCGGCCCGGCACGGATGCCCGCCGCGATCGCCGAGCGAATCGCGGCCGTCGCTGCCGAGGCGTTGAAGGCCCCGGCGGTGCAGAACCTCTACCGCGCCCAGGCCGCCCTCCCCGTCGCGACCAGGCCCGAGGAGATGCGCTCCTTCATCGCCGAGGACCGCGCGAACTGGGAGAGCGTGCTGCGGGACCTCAACATCCAGCTGGAATAGGACAGGGTCCCGGGGGCGGGCGGTGCCTCAGGCGCCGCCCACCTCCACACCCGCCCATTGCTCCACCACTTTCACGATGGAGGTGAAGTCGCTCTCCGGCCCGAACGAGGCGCTGGTGACGGCCAGCATCTGGCGCACGGCGCTGCCCACCACCATCGGTATGCCCATTGCCTCGGCCTCCTCCACGCAGAGCCGCACATCCTTGTGCGACAGGGCCGTGGTGAAGCCGAAATCGAAGCTGCGGGGGATGATGGCACGGGGGAACTTGTCCTGCGTGGCGCTGTTCCGGCCGCTGCTGCTGTTGATCACCTCGCACATCAGGCTCGGGTCGAGCCCTGCCTTCACGCCCATCACGATCGCCTCGGAGGAGATAGCCAGGGCGGCTGCGGCGAGGAGGTTGTTGCACAGCTTCAGCACCTGCGCCTGCCCCGGCTTCTCGCCGCAGAAGAAGGGCTTCCCCATCACACGCAGCACGGGCTCCAGGCGTTCGAATTCCTCGCGCGGGCCAGACACCATGATCGCGAGCGATCCCTTCTCGGCCCCCGTTATGCCGCCGCTGACCGGTGCATCGATCGATGTCCGGCCCTGCGCGAGGAAGGCTGCCGCGACCTGCTGCGCCACGCGCGGCCCGGTGGTGGAGAAATCGACGAAGCGCCGCGCGCGCTGCCCGGACAGCACGCCGTCCGGCCCGAGCCCGACCATGCGCACCACCTCCGGCGTAGGGAGGCTGGCGAGGACTGTATCGGAAAGATCCGCCACCTCCGCGGCGCTCGCCGCGCGCCGGGCACCGCGCGCCACCAGCGGCGCCACGGCCGCCTCCACCGGGTCGAAGACTACCAGCGCATGCCCGGCATCGAGCAGGCGCGCCGCCATGCGACTCCCCATCTGCCCCAGCCCGACGAAGCCGAGCACATCATCCGCCATCGCGTCCCTCCCCTCGGCCATGCCGGCCCTTGCGCCGGGTCTATGCAGCGGGGGCTCGTGGCACAAGCGGAATCATGGTACCGATAACAGAAAGCTCTTCAGGTGCTGTCGCGCTGGATGATCTCGAAACCCAGGTCCACGACCACACGCTCCCTCGAACGGCCTTCGATCCGGTCGAGCAGCACCTCGGCGCCCCGCCGGCCAATCCCGGTGCGCGGCAGACGGAGCGTGGTGATCGGCGGCACCACGTGCCGGAGCATGTCGATATCGTCGAAGGCGGCGAGCGCCACCTTTCCGGGTACCGGCCAGCCTCGCCGCTGGCATTCGAACAGTGCGCCCGCTGCCAGCACATCCCCCGCGAAGAAGATCGCATCCGGCGGTGCATCGCCCTGCACCAGCCGCACCACCGCCTCGGCGCCGGCAGCAAGGCCCGGGGGCATCTCCAGCATCAGCCGGGGCTCCGCTTCCAGGCGCAGCTCGGCCAGCGCGGCGCGATATCCGCGCTGCCGGTCCCGACTGCGATCATTGTTCGCCGCGGGCAGGCTGACGAAGGCGACCCGGCGGTATCCGAGCCGGTGGAGGTGCAGCACCATGGCGCGGGCGGCATCGTGGTTGGAATAGCTCACCACCATGTCCAGGGGATCGGGGATGATCGTCCCCGTCTCCACCACCGGCACGCCCGCGCGGCGGATCATCTCGCAGGCCAGGGCGGTATGGCGCGTGTCGTGCAGCATCAGCCCCGCCACGCGCTGCGCCAGGAAGGCGGTGATCAGCGCCTCCTCCCCTTCCTGGCTGTAGCCGCACTCGCCGATCATCAGCTGGAAGCCGCTGGCGCGCAGCACGGCGGAGACGCCCTGGATGGTGGGCGCATAGAGCGAGTTGTCGAGGCCAGGCACGACCAGCCCCACCACATTCGACCGCATGGAGGACAGATTGCCGGCCAGCCGGTTGGGCACGTAGCCCACCGCCCGCACGGCCTCCTCCACCCGCCGCCGTACCGCCTCGGACACCTTGGAGGGGTCGCGCAGCGCGCGGGAAACGGTCATCGGCGAAACACCGGCCCGCTGCGCCACGTCGCGCATCCGGCTGGTGGAGGCACGGCCGCCCGCATCATCCGGCATGGCTGGCCCCAGGAACAGGGCAGGAAACGGAAGGACGCATCGATCCATGAGCCAGGACGACGACATCTACGAGATCCACGCGGTGCGCTACGCACGCCATGACCGGCCCGCCCATGAGAATTTCATCGGCGGCGACCCGCATGACAACGCCCCCATGCCGCTGGACTACTTCGTGTGGGCGATCATTGGGCGGAACCGGCACTTCGTGCTGGACACGGGCTTCGATGCCGCCATGGCCCGCAAGCGCGGGCGCGAGATGATCCGCAGCCCGGCCGAGGGCCTGGCCGCGCTCGGCCTGGACGTGGCGGCGGTGCCGGACGTCATCCTCTCCCACATGCATTACGACCATGCCGGCAACCATTCCATGTTCCCGTCCGCCCGATACCACATCCAGGACCGGGAGATGGCCTATTGCACCGGCCGCTGCATGTGCCACGGCGTGCTGCGCCAGCCCTTCGAGGCGGAGGATGTCACCGCCATGGTCCACCGGATCTTCGAGGGACGGGCACGCTTCCATGATGGCAGCTCTGAAGTGGCGCCCGGCATCAGCGTCCATCATGTCGGCGGGCATTCGCTCGGCCTGCAGGTGGTGCGGGTGCGCACCCGGCGCGGCTGGGTCGTGCTGGCATCCGATGCCTCGCATTTCTACGCGAACTTCCAGCAGCGCCGCCCCTTTCCCATCGTCGCGGATGTCGCGCAGATGCTGGAAGGGTACGACACGCTGCACCGGCTCGCGACATCGCAGGATCACATCATTCCCGGTCATGACCCGCTGGTGATGCAGCGCTACCCCGCCTCCCGTCCCGGGCTGGAAGGTATCGCCGTGCGGCTGGACGCGCCGCCCCTGGGCTGATCCAGCCGCCTCACACGGCCCGCACCCAACCGCCATCCACATCAAGGATCGCCCCCTGGATGTAGGACGCGTCGGGCCCAGCCAGGAAGGAGACGACGCCGGCGATCTCCTCCGGCTCCCCGAAGCGAGACACGCCGGTCTGGTCCGCCAGGGCGCGGGCGGCGTCCCCGGATTCCAGCCCCCGCTCCCGCGCGAGGGTTTCGATCCGCCCGGTCAGTCTCCCGGTCCGGATGCTGCCGGGATTGATGGCGTTCACGCGCACACCATCCGCCACGCCACGATCGGCCAGCGCCTTGGTCAGGTTCATCAGCGCGGCGTTCACGGACCCGCCGATGGTGAAATCGGCGCTTGCCACGCGCCCGCCGACCCCGGCGATCAGCACGGCGGATCCGCCGCTGGCGCGCAGATGCGGCCAGGCCGCGCGGCACAGCCGCACCGCGCCGAACAGCTTCAACCCATAGCCATCCATCCAAGCCGCGTCGTCCAGCGCCAGGAAGTCGCCACGCTGGGTGGCGCCCGCGCTGTGCACCAGTAGATCCAGGCCCCCGAACTGCCGGATGGCCGCTTCCACCGCCTCGGCCGCGGCCTCCGGGCGGGAGAGGTCGGTGGGGTGGGCAGCGCAGCCCGGCAACGCCGCAACCGCTTCCTCCAGCGCCGCGCCGGAGCGCGCCACCAGCATCACCCGCGCACCATCCGCGGCCAGCCGGCGCGCGATGGCCAAGCCGATACCCCGGCTGGCGCCGCTCACCAATGCCCTCATGCCCTCAAGCCTGCGCTGCATCGCCTGCCCTTCCCTATTCGAGGGTGATGCGCGCATCGCGCACCACGCGCCCGATCGCCTCCACATCGCGCGCGATAAGCTGGCCGAACTCGGCCGGCGTGCCCACCGCGACCTCCGCGCCCATCTCCAGCAGCCGCGCCCGTTCCGCCGGGGCCGAGAGAATAGCGGACATGGCCGCGTTCAGCCGCTCCACGGCGGCGGGCGCCATGTCCCTCGGGCCGATGCAGCCATACCACTCGTCGATCGCGAAGCCGGGCAGCCCGGATTCCGCGATGGTCGGCAGATCGGGCAGGTAGCGCGCCCGCTGCGCGGAGGTGACGGCGATCGGCCGCAGGCTTCCATCCCGCACGAAAGGCAGGGTGGAGCTGGCATTCCCGAACATCAGGTGCAGGGAGCCGGCCACGAGGTCCGCCAGGGCCGGTCCGCCACCGCGATAAGGGGCGTGGATCATGTTCGTGCCCGTGGCCAGCTTGAACATTTCGCCCGAGATATGCACGGCGGAGCCGATCCCTGGCGAGCCGAAGGACAGCTCGCCCGGCCGCTGCCGCGCCAGCGCGACCAGATCCGCCACCGAACGCACGGGCAGCGAGGGATGGACGACAAGGATATTGGCCACGCGCGAATGCAGCATGATCGGCGTGACGTCCCGCAGCGGATCGTAGGATTGCCGCCGCATCAGGGCCATGGAGACGAGGGTGCTCGTCACCAGGCCGAATGTGTGGCCGTCATTCGGCGCGCGGATCAGCTCCGCCGCGCCGATCGCACCGGACGCCCCGCCCCGGTTCTCCACCACCACGGGCTGTCCGAGCGCGGCGCTGAGGGATGGCTGCATCTGCCGCGCCAGGATGTCCGCCCCACCACCGGGGGGCCAGGTGACGATCATGCGAATCGGGCGCGTTGGCCAGGCCTGTGCCCGGGCCAGGCGCGGCGCGGCCAGCATGGCCGCCCCCGCGAGCAAGGTCCTGCGTTCCATTCCTCGTTCCTCCCACGGCGCCGGTCTTCCGGTCGCCCGTTCACATCAGCTTGCTGACCATCCCCCATCCATCGGCAGCACGGCGCCCGTGACGTCGCGCCCCGATTCACTGCAGAGGAAGGCGACCATGTCGGCAACGGCCGTGGTTTCCACGAAGCGGCCGGTGGGCTGCTTGCCCCGCAGCACGGCGGCGGTCGCACCGTCCCGGTCGAGCCCATCGGCTTCCATCACGCCCTGGATGCGCTGGTCTATTCCAGGAGTGAGGCTGGTTCCCGGGCAGAGGGCGTTGCATGTGATGCCCATTCGCGCCGTCTCGATCGCAACCGCCCGGGTCAGGCCGATCAGCCCGGTCTTCGTCACCACATAGCCCACGCGGTCCGGCGTGCCGATCAGCCCGTAGATCGAGGACATGTTGACGATCCGCCCCCAGCCGGCCGCCCGCATGGCCGGAAGCGCGAGGCGGATCGTGTGGAAGGCGGCGGAAAGGTTCACCGCGAGGTCCGCATCCCAGTGCTCCGGCGGCATGGCGTCCACCGGCGCGAAGTGTCGCGTGGCCGCGTTGTTGACCAGGATGTCCACGCGCCCCGCCTCGGCCATCAACACCTCGATCTGCGCGGGCTGCGCGAGATCAGCGCGGTGATAGGCCACATCCACGCCGAAATCCCGCTCCAGCGCGGTCCGCGTCTCCTCGGCTTCCTCCGCCGGGGCGAGGCCGTGCAGCAGGATGTCGCACCCATCGGCGGCAAGGCGGCGTGCCACAGCCAGGCCAAGCCCGCCGGTGGAGCCGGTCACCAGGGCGAGGCGGCCGCGTAGCCCGGCCTTCATGCCGCTCCGCACCGGTCTCTGCCGCGCCTCCACGCCATTGACCCTTCCCCCCGATCAGTCCCATCGTGATATCGATAACACGATGCTGCCGCAAGCGCTCGTCCAGCCGCAGGGGCGCCAGGAGGAGGAAACGCCATGACCGGAATGCCGCGCCGCCATCTGCTCGCCGCCTTGCCAGCCGCGCTCGCCGCGCCGGGTGTTCTGAAGGCACAACCTGCCTGGCCACAGCGGACGGTCCGCCTGATCGTGCCCTATGCGGCGGGCGGCGGGACCGACATCTTCGCGCGCTCCCTCACCGATGGCCTGTCGCAGGTGCTCGGCCAGACCGTGCTGGTGGAGAACAGGCCCGGGGCGAATGGCTCCATCGGCTCGGAGGTCGCCGCGCGGGCCGAGGCGGATGGCTACCTGTTCCTGGTCGATACGGGCAGCCACATCATGAACAGCTATGTGATGCCGAACCTTCCCTACCAGCCCCTGCGGGATTTCGCCCCGGTCTCACTTCTCTCACGCTATCCGCTGCTGCTGACCGCCTCGAACGCCGTGCCCTTCCGGGACGTTCGAGGGCTGATCGCCGCGGCCAAGGCGGCGCCGCGGACGATCGGCTTTGGCACCTCGGATGCTGCGATCTCCTATGCGGGCAACCTCTTCACCCGCCTGGCCGGGATCGAGATGGTCGAAATCCCCTATCGTGGCGCCGCGCCCATCCTGAACGACCTAGTGGCCGGCCATCTGCCGACGGGGTGGAACAGCACGGTCGCGGCCACGCAGCACCTCTCGGCCGGCCGCATCCGGGCGCTCGGCGTCACCACCACCGCGCGCACGCCGCTGCTGCCGGAAGTGCCCACCCTGGCGGAGGCCGGGGTGCCCGGCTACGAATTCGCGGGCTGGTACGCGATGGTCGGCCCCGCCGCCCTTCCCGCCCCGATCGCCGCGCGGATGCATGACGCGCTGGCCAGGACCATGGGCATGCCGCGCGTTCGGGAACGTCTGGCCGGCATCGGCGCCGATCTCGGTATCCTCGGCCCCGCCGAACTCGCCGCCTTCCTGCGCGAGGATGACGCGCGCTGGGCCAAGGCCGCCCGCGACGGCCTGATCACCCGGGCGCTTTAGGGATGAGCGGCGAGCCGGTGCCCCGCTACGCCGGGGAAGCGCTGGGGGCCTTCATCGCGGAATCCCGTTGGGAGGACATCACGCCCGCCCTGCGCCATGAGGCCAGGCGTTCGCTCCTGAACTTCTTCGGCGGCGCGCTGGGCGTTGCGCGTGATCCGGCCGTGGAGACGGCCCTGCGGGTGATCGCGCCCTTCTCGGGCCCCGAGCGCGTCACCGTCATCGGCCGGCCGGAGAGGCTGGACGCGATGGGCGCCTCCTTCGTGAACACCATCGCCGCCAACCTGCTGGACTATGACGACACGCATCTGGAAACGGTGATCCACCCCACCGCTCCCGTCGCGCCGCCCCTGCTGGCCCTGGCCGAGCTACACGGCCTCGGCGGCGCGGCGCTGCTGCACGCCTTCATCCTCGGCGCGGAGGTGGAGTGCCGGATCGGCGCCGCCGTCTCTCCGGGGCATTACGACAGGGGATGGCACATCACCTCCACAGCCGGTGTCTTTGGCGCGGCGGCAGGTTGTGCGCGGCTCCTGGGGCTGGATGCGGGGCAGTGCTGGCACGCGCTGGGCATCGCCGCCAGCCAGTCAGCCGGGCTGGTCGAAAACCTTCCGAGCGCGGCAAAAAACGTGGGCATGGGCAATGCCGCACGGAACGGGCTGCTCGCCGCGCTCCTTGCCCAGGCCGGATACGAGGCCGCCCCGGCCGCCATCGAAGGTCCGCTCGGCTGGGCGAGGGCCATGGGGGATGAGCCGAAGCTGTCACGGATCATCGGCGGCCTCGGCACCCACTGGGAGTTCGCCCGCAACACCTACAAGCCCTATCCCGCGGGCATCGTGTTCCACGCCGTCATCGACGCCTGCCTGGAGCTGCGCGACCGCGTACCGCCGGCACGCATCGCCTCCATTCTCGTGGAAGGGGATCAGTTGCTGCTCGACCGCGGCGATCGCCCCTTGCGGAGCGAGCGCGACTGCCGGGTGAGCATCCATCACAGCGCGGCGGTGGCGCTGCTGCGCGGCTCGGCCGGGGTCGCCGATTTCTCCGGGGCAGCCTTGAATGACCCGGCGGTCGCCGCGCTGCGGACGAAGGTGACGGCAGGGCTTGATTCCAACCTGCCGCGCGGCGCGGCGCGGGTGACGCTGCGCGATTCCTCTGGCCAGACCTTCGCCGCTCTTGTCGAATACCCTCGCGGCAGCGCCGCCCGCCCCCTCACCGATCGCGAACTGGAAGCGAAATTCCGGGACAATGCAGGGCTCGGTGGACTGCAGGGGCAAGCAGAGGAATGGATCGGCAGGATCTGGGCGCTGGAGCAAACGGAAAGCCTTGGTCCGCTCCTCCGTTCAATGGGAGATTGCAGCGGCCGATAACGCAAGGCCCGTGCGAGCAGGCGGTGCTGAAAGCCGCCTCTTCATGGTGCGACCTGATCGCGTGGTCGGTCCGGCTGTTGAAACGCCCACAAGCTCCACCCGGGCCCGGACACCCCTTCCCGCCCCGCTGCTCACCGGCCCTTGCGCAACCTCCGGCTGAAGCCGGCCTCGATCTCGCGCAGGCCAGCCCGCGGCTCCAGCGGAACCGGTACGCCGTGCCGGTCGCAGGGCGCGACGATGCTGCGCGGAATGCCGAGCAGGCGCTGAAGAGCGGAATGCCGCCGTTCCGAATAGCCGGCGAGTTGAAGATCGAGCCGGCCGCCGAAGCCGCGCTCCACGGCAATGACGGCGCCCCAATCCCCGATCTTTCCCATCGCGCCGTCGCCTGTCTCGTCCATACGGAGCCGCACGAGATCGCCGACCTCGTACTGCGTCACATAGGCCCGGCCGTCATGATCGTAGCCGATCAGCATCGCCCAGCTTCCGCTGGAAGCTGGCACATGCCGCTCCAGCCTCCAGCATTGCCTCCGAAAGCGGGCGGCAGTGCCCGTGACGAGCGGGGGATGCGCCGCTGTGCCCGCGCCACTAGGACAGGCCGAAACTGCGGGCGGCCAAGGCTGCCGCCGCCGCGAGCAGCAGGGCGGCGCTGCCGAGGGCAATGGACGCCGCCCATGCGGGCATCCCCGCGCGCTGAACAGGCCGGTGCTGCCGCTCGGCGCCCTGGTGGGACTTACGAAGCCCTTGCCGGGGTGGAAGGGGAACCGGGGCCCCGTTTCGGTCGCAGGGAATGACGATGCTGCGCGGGATGCCCACAAGCCGTTGCAGGGTCGCGTTCCGCCGCTCCGAAAATCCCGCCAGCTGCATGTCGAGCCGCGCGGCGGGATGGCCGTGCACAGCGATCACCGCGCCCCAATGGCCTGCCTTGCCCATCGCATTCTCGCCGGCCTCGTCGATCCTCAGGCGGACGAGGTCGCCGGGCTCATACTCGGCCACATAGGGCCGGTCGTCAGCGTGATACCTGACCTGCATCTGCCTTTCCCGATGGCGACGCTGCCGTCGTCACCGTCAGGATAGACAGCGTTTCCCTAACCAAAGGCTGACAGGACGGCAGGAGGTCAGGAGCGCCGGTAGGCCAGCCCGGGCGGCCGCTTCTCCTCGAACTCCACCGCCGCCAGGGCCGCGCCGATGGTAGCGAAGACTCCCGCTGGCCGCGCCGAAGGCATGCGCGTCAGGACCAGCCCGTCAGGCTGCCTTGAAACAAGCCATGCGAGGGAGAGCTCCTCCTCCCGCACCCCGCGGCTGGATGGGGTAACGAGACCGAGCCACGCCTCCCCATCCTCGCTCATATGCGCTTCCGCCCGCCACGAGCCGCCCCAGCTGGCCATGAGCCGCGCAGCCCAGGCCGCTGCTTCTGACCTTTCCCGCTGGCTGATGCCTGCCGGAGACGGCGCGGGACGCGGGAATGGGATGATGATGGCGGACAAGGCTTGAGTTCCGGGCGGCGGGGACCGCGATTGGCGCTTCCACAGCCGGCCACATCACGGAGTCGTGAGTCAAGCCAATTCGCAGCCCTTGCCGTCCGCGCTGCGTGCTTTGCAGCTGCATGTGGCGCGCCCGGAACAGGCCCGCTGCCCATTCCAGGTCAGGGCGCCTCCGCCACATCTTCCCCGGCCGCGAGCCTGGCCAGCACGCGGTCGCGCAGCTGGATATTCTGCGCCAGCCCCGGCTCCAGTTCCACGGTCCTGGTGATTACCTCTAGGGCGCGCTCGAGCCGCCCTGCAGCCAGGAGAGCAGTCACGAGGACTCGCTGGAGATCGGTGGTCTGCGGGCGCAACCGCATGGCCTGCTCGCCGGCCCCCACCGCCTCATCCAGCATCCCCATGGCTCGGTAAGCATGGCAGAGCCCGCGATACGGTGCGGCGCTTTGCGGGGCCAGCTCCGCAGCCCGCTGGAATACCTCCAGTGCCTGCCCAGCGTCACGCTCCCGCAACAGCGCATTGCCGTAGTCCAACAGGATCACGGCGTCATTCGGCCGCAGCGCCGCGGCACGGCGGTAGAGCTCCAGCGTGAACCCGCGCCTCCTTACGTGGGCGGACCGGCCGAGTTGGTGCCAGTAATTGCCCGAGAGAGCCCGGCGCTCGCGCACCAGGGCACGATATCCCTGGCCGGTCAGAGATCCGTCCAGAGCCCTGAGCACGAGATTCTGCAGCAGGCCGGCCTGGAGCAGGAAATGTCCGATCGCATGCCCTGCCGCCGGTGTGCGGAAGAGTTCGGTACCGGGGATGCGGGCGAAAAGCTCCGCATGGGCCCGGTCGGGCGTCAGCGTGTCATAGACGAGGATCTTGCGCGCGCTCAGGGAGACCTGTGGGGCGAGATCGTCGTGCAGGAACTTGAGACGGCTGGCCTCGGTGCGCCACCGCGTCTCACTCGGTGGCTTGGCCGGGTCGATGGTAAACTGGGGGGCCAGCATGAGGACCGTGTCGGCCATGAGGCTCCGTGAATGGAGCGCCGCGCCGAAGCCGCCCATGCTCGCGCCATAGGTCATGAGCGTTTCGGGGCGAATGGCGGCAAGGTATCGCTGTGCCGCCTCCACGCCCCAGCGGCATCCCTCAGGCTGCCACCAATGGTTCCACTTGGCCACGAAGTAGACGCCAGTGATCTCCCGACTGTCGAGGAAATCCTTGCCGAAGGGACGCTCATGTTCGTTCAGGGATGAGAAGGTGACGACCGCGCGGGAAGAGCCGAAACGATGGGCCACGACCCTGACATCGTTATCTTCGTAGAGTTCCTCCATCCGTCTCCCCGTCCGGCACGCCCATCACCCACGCTGCCCGCCCGAATGGCATGACAGGACGGAGGACGATAGGCCTGCTCCCGCCCTTCGGGAACTTTGGCCCGGGGCGCCCAGTTTCCAGCCCAACTCACTCCCCGGTCCCGATGCAAATCCGCAACTCCTTGGAGCGACCAGCAGAACGGGTCTGGTGAGGGGCTCCGACACCGTCGTATATTCACGTTTGCGAGTGGCACCGCTGCGAGTTGACCGTCCGGCGGGCCCTTCCCGGCCGGCGGCTGGCTCCAGGCTGCGGCGGTGTAAAAGCGGGAAGCGGGTGCGGCTGCATGGCCTTCGTGAACATCGTGACCTCGGATCGCGGCTGGATCCTCGAGAAGCTTGCCTCCGAGATCTCCAGCCGGCTTTCCTATGTGACCTTCGGCAATGGTCCCGATCCCGCCGCCTCCATCCAGTACTACGTCACTTTTTCCAGCCGCTCCAAGCGCCTCTCTCCGGTGGAGGTTGGGTACTTCGCCCATCTGGAGCCGGAGGGTGAGGCGCGCGAGCGCTTCTTCGATACGGCCAGGGCAGTGGAGCACTGCATTTGCCATGCGCGGCTCTACGAGGGCGTGCTGCGCGACGCTGGGATTGGACAGGTCACCACCATCTCGCCCGGCGTGGACCTGGAGACCTTCAGCCCCAAGCTGCGCATCGGCGTTGTCGGGCGGACCTACCACACCGGCCGCAAGGGCGAGCACATTGTCGCCCAGGTGATGGACATCCCTGAGATCGAATGGTCCTTCACCGGCACGGGCTGGCCGGGCGAGGCGCTGGAACTGCCCGGTTCGCAGCTGCCGGACTACTACCGCGGCCTCGACTACGTGCTGGTGCCCGCTCTCTATGAGGGAGGACCGATGTGCGTGGTGGAGGCGCTGGCCTGTGGCACAGAGATCATCGCTCCGGCGATTGGCTGGGTGCCGGAATTCCCCCATGTCGAGTACCAGGTGGGCGATGCGGCGGATCTGCGCCGCGTGTTGCTGGAACTGGTGGAGAAGAAGCGCGCCCTGCGTGCCACCGTGCTCGACCGCACCTGGGATGGCTGGGCCGAAGGCCATGACCGCGTCTTTCAGTCGCTGGCCAGGGATCATGGGCTCCGCCTCTCCGCACCGCTCGCCCCGTCCCGCTCCGCGCCCCGACCGCAACGGGTCGGGATCTTCATGCACGGGAATGAGCACCGCTCCCAGGGCGGGCCCTCGGTCCGTGTCCCCCGCCTCGCACGGGAGTTGCGCGAGAACGGCACGGAGGCGGAGCTGCGCATCCATCCCGCCCCCACTCGCTTCGACGGGCTGGATGTGGTGCATGCCTTCAACAGCTGGTCGCCCTGGTCGGCCCTCGACTTGCTGCGCCGTGCCCATCGTGGCGGCAAGGCTGTGGTTTTCTCCCCCATCCTTCTTGACCTCGCGCTGAAGGATCTTTGGGAGGAAAGGCTCGTGCAGCTCCTCTCATCCAGCCCGCAGGGGCCTGCTCTGGATGATGCCTTGCGCGCGTTCAAGCTGGCTCTGGAGGAGCGCCGTCGCCCGGACGCCCTCGTAACGGAGACCGTGCCCGGGTTCCACGCGGCCGTGCGCGAGATGGTCGCGCTCAGCGACCACGTTGTTTATCTCAGCGACCGCGAACGCCAGCGCCTCGCGCGCATCGGCGCGGAGCCGCGTGCGGGCACGGTGGTGCACAACCCTGTCGATTCCGCGATTTTCGGCCAGGCGGACGCCTCGCTCTTCGAGCAGGAAACGGGGCTGAAGGACTTCGTGCTCTGCGTCGCACGGATCGAATCACGCAAGAACCAGGTGATGCTGGCACATGCGCTGCGCGACACCGGCCTGCCGCTCGTGCTCATCGGCCACGCGCCGAATGCCGCCTATCGGGAGCTGCTGGAACGCTTCCGCACGCCGAACCTGCATGTGCTGGACCGATTGCCGGCGAACTCGCCCCTGCTCGCTTCCGCTTTCGCCGCCTCCCGCGTCGCCGTGCTGCCGAGCTGGGCCGAGGGAGCACCCCTTGCGGCGCTGGAGGCGGCGGCCAGCGGCGCCAATCTCGTGGTCAGCGACGAATCAGGGGAGAGCGAGTATTTCGGCGCCAGCGCCCGCTACTGCGATCCCGGCGACCCGGCCTCCATACGCAACGCCATCCTGGAGGCCTACGAGACATCGCGGGACGCCGCGGAGGTAGAGGCGCAGAAGGCCTTCATCGCCGAGACCTATAGCTGGGACCGCCACCGCGAGAAAACCGAGGCAGTGTATGGCGAGGCGCTCTCGGCCCTTGCGATCCGCGCCCCCGCTGCCTTCTCCTCCCGCGGAAGGAATGCCGAGCCCGGCCCCGGCACGCCCGTCGTTGCAGCGGACCGGCCGGTCACCATCGTCTATGACGTGACGAGCAGCGCCAACCATACTGGCCGCTGGACCGGGATCGCCAGGGTGGAAGCGGCGCTGGCGCTGACGCTGCGGGCCAACCCGCGCACGCGCATCCTCTTTGTCGCCTGGAACAACAAGGCAAAGCAGTTCGTCGAGGTTCCCTTCGAGGGCATTCGCGCCGGCAAGCTCTCCCGCTTCCTCGCACATTACGATACGAACCCGGCACCACTGTTGAACGTGCCGGCCGGGGCGCATTACGTGGTGCCCGGCAGCGGCTGGATGCAGAACTCGCTCTACGCCGAGAATGTCGTGGCTTTCGCCCGCCGCCACCGGCTGCGCCTCACCCCCGTCATCCACGACATCATCCCGACCAAGTTCCCCTTTTGGTTCAATGACGGCTACGCTCCGGTCTTCGAGCAGAACCTGACCATGCTGCTCGACGGCGCATCGCATGTGATTGCCATCTCCCAGGCAACGCGGCGGGACGTGGAGGAATACGCGGCTCGCATCGAGGGCCTTTACATCCCGGAGATCTCGGTTTTCCGCGAAGGCGACGAGATCCAGCAGATCGCCACCGGGGAGGAGAGCGCCGCCCGCTCGCGCATCGAGGAACAGCTGGGCAGCCGCCCCTTCGTGCTCACCGTCGGCGCCATCCACCAGCGGAAGAACCACAGGCTTCTCTACGATGTCTGGCTGAAGCTGCGAGAGCGGATGGGCGGGCGCTGCCCTCGGCTGGTCATCGTCGGCGGCGTGGCCTGGAACGGACATGACGTGGCCCGGGCGCTTCGGGGTGATTCCAGGCTGCGGGACGTGGTGACGATCCTGGAAGGCGTGGATGACGAGGCGCTGGACTGGCTTTACCGCAACTGCATCTTCACCGTGTACCCGTCCCTCTATGAGGGCTGGGGCCTGCCGGTGGCCGAGAGCCTGCGGTACGGCAAGCTCTGCCTTGCTTCCGATACCTCCTCCGTTCCTGAGATCGCGCCGGGGCTGATCGAGCTGATCGATCCGCTGGACGTCGCGCGCTGGGTGACGAAGGTGCAGTTCTACGCCGGCAGCCGCAGTGCCCGGGACATGGCGGAGCGCCGTATCGCCGAAGACTATGCGGGCTTCAGCTGGGAACAGTCGGCTGAGCATTTCATCGACGTCCTCGCGGCCGCCGAGGACCGGCCCGCACCCGCCAAGCCCTATATCCTCGGCGCCGTGGTTTCCTTCGCCGACCGCATCGCTACCTCCCGGATCCGTGGCAGCGGATGGCATCCGCTGGAAAAGTGGGGATGCTGGGCCAGCAGCCCTTCCAGCAGCCTCGTCTTCAGCCCGGCCGTGGACGCGCGGGGCGACCTGGTCTTCATGGCGGAGGCACGTGCCCTCGCCCTCCCGGGCACGGCCTTCGAGGCGCGGGTGGTCGCGAATGGCGTTCCGGTCGCGCGCTGGCTGCTCCGCGGCGGCGGCCTGCAGACGCTGCACGCAGTGGTGCCTGCCGAGGTCGCGCGCCGGGCTCCCGAAGTGACAATCGAGATCGAGAGCGCCTTCCTCACCCCGCTCCGGCTGGTCACGAAATCGGATGATCCCCGCCTGGTCGGGATCGGCATCGCGAAGGTGTCCCTCGCTTCGCTCTCAGGTTTGCAGAGCGTCTCACGCTATTTCGGCGAGCCGGCACCGGACAGGAAGCGGGCGGAGCTGGGCCACTCCTACAATCTGCTGCGCGACCCGACCGGCCGGTCCTTCCTGGATGGCAACTGGACCGCGCATCCGGCCTGGGGTCTCTACAGCGCCGAGCAGCGGCCGAGGCTCAGCATGGTCCTGCAGGACCGGCCGGGTGAGGAGCTGGTGCTGGACCTGCGCCTTCGCCCGGTCGCCGCGCCAAAATCCGGCTTCACACTGCTCGCCCTGGCGAACGGGCATGAGATCGGCGCCGCCACCTTCCAGGATGACGAGCCCCGCCTCGTCTCCTTTCCGCTCCCCGCCCGGATCCGGGCCATGGCGGAGCCGGTGGTGATCGACCTCGTCGCCTCCGATGCGCGTTCTCCGCAGTCGTTGGAGCTCGGGGCGACGGAGGAAGCCTTCTCCTTCGGCATCATCTCGCTCGAGCTTCGCATGGTCGGGGAGGACGGTGCGGCGACTCGCCTGCCGGTCGCTCCCGGCCAGATACTTCGGCTCGGCTCCGGATCCGGCAGCCCTACCGACGAGTTGGTGAAGGCTGCGCTGGGCGGTGACTGGCACGGGCCGGAACGCCATGCCAGCTGGTCGTTCGGGCGTGGCGGGCGGCTGCCGCTCCGCCTCGAGGGCGCATTGCTCGGCGGTGCCATGTTGAGCCTGGAGGTCGAGGCGGCCCGCCCCCGGTCGAGCGACGGGTCTCTCGGTTTGGAGATCCGCGCCAAGGGCCGCCTTCTTGCCACCCGGCGCCTGCAACCGCTCACCCCCGGGAGCATCGAGATCAGCGTACCGCCGGATTGTCTCGGACGGCGCGGGGAACTCGACCTCGAGCTGCTCCTTGATGCCACGGGACGGGTGCCAACCGCCGACGGGCGCATGGATGAGCGGCCCATGGGCATCCGGGTCAGCCGTATCAGCGGCACAGCCCTGCCGCTGCTGGGGGCCGGGCAGGTGATGCTGTTCCGGGTTAATCCCGAAACGGGCGAGGCACCGGCGGGCGCCGCCCAGATGCTGCGCGGCACCTGGTTCGGCGCCGAGCGGTCCGGCCGCTGGAGCCAGGGCGATGGCGGCGGGCTGGCCTTCCTCCCCGATCCATCGCTGGGCCGGGACTGGCGCTTCTTCGTCTATGGGCGCTCCTTCCTCGACGGAACGAAGGCCTTCGCGCCGGTCGATGTTGAGGTGAATGGCGAAATTGCCGAGCGCTGGTCCTTCTCGTCGGACCGGAGCGTGCTGAAGGAGGTGAGTGGCCTCGCGGAGCGGCAGCAGGAGCAGGGCCCGGTGGCTGTGCATTTCCGCTGCCGGGATTGCTGCTCGCCGGCGGAACTCGGCATCGGCAAGGATTCACGGCGGCTCGGGATGCAGCTCACCGCCGTGCTGCTCGTCCCATCCGCCACCACCGAGCAGGAGGTGCGGGACCTCTTCGCGGCAGCCTTGTCCCGCCGCGATCGTCCGCCCGAGCCTCCGCAGCCCGTGGCGTTGCCGCCCGCGGTCGAGGCGGCAGAAAGCCCCGCACTTCCGCAGCCCGAAACGCCTGCGCATCGCTCTCCGCCTGCCGCGGAGCCGCAGCCGGCGGAGGTAGAAGCCCTGGAAGCATCAGCCGCACCGGAGGAGTTGGTCGTGCTCGCGCCGCCGGAGCCGAAGCCCGCCGTGCCCGTTCTCTCCAGCATCTTCGACTTCTCGCAGCATGGGGAGCTGGACCAGCTTGAGCTGTTCGGATGGTACGATGCCGAGAGCGAGGGGCGTTGGTCGCGTGCCGATCTGGCCGAGGTGATCCTGCCCGTTCCTGCGGGAGCGACGGGAGAGGTGACGCTTGAGCTCTTCGGTCGCGTCTACGGCACGGCGACGGGCGGGCCGGCCCGGGTCCGCCTCTCTCTGGAGGACGGGAAGCCTCAGGAGCTCGTCTTCAAGAGTGACAGCTTTAAGAAGCGGAGCGTCACCTTGCGCCACGATCTGGCAACGGCCTCGCAGCTCAGGCTTTCGATCCTGCGGCTCGACCCGATCTCTCCCGCCGATGCGGGCGAGGGCGACGACACCCGGCGGCTCGGTGTCCTGGTTCAGACGCTGGGCGTGATCTGGAAGTAGGCCCGCGCGGATCGCCACCTGGCCTGGAAGCCAGGCGGCGATCCGCCCAGGACGGTCCGATCAGGGTCGACCGATGGACTGGTATGCGAAGCCGGCCTCTCGGAAGGCCTCTGGGTCCCAGGCGTTTCGGAGGTCGAGGACGGTGTTGCCCTGCATGGCCGAGCGGAGGCGTTCGGGCGAGAGGGCGCGGAACTCGTTCCACTCGGTCAGCAGCACGAGG
>NZ_JAGIZB010000024.1 GCF_017813395.1 Pararoseomonas baculiformis
CTTCGCCAGCGTCTTGAACAGCGACGCCATGCCCGGACACTGCGAACCCGGTTCCGCCGCGATCCACAAGCCTACCTGGCCCAACTGGAACAGACTGCCTGCCAGCCGACTTTGCCGGCCTAGAAAAAAAAGGCGGAGCCAGAGGCTCCGCCGAGTTTAGGGAGGAAACGTCCAAGAAAGCAGCAGCCCGGGCTAGCCAGCCTGCTGTGCCGCCGCATCTACCAGCAGACTGCCCATGGAGCGATCGCCTTTTTTTGCATTGCGGCATGACGGATCGGCATTCCTCGGCCGCAGGGGCCATGACCATTTGTTAAGGCTGATGCTGGAAGCAGGCGCGGTGCAGCTGTGCTCCGCCGCCCGTTCCTAACGCCGAGGCCAAGCGACTCAGCAGCGTGGCCTTGCTGTAGTTCGGGTCGTTCGTCACCTCGGCCCCGACCCAGCCTGGAAGCGGCACGGGCTGATCCGGATGCTCCAGTTCCACCTCCGCGAACTCGATCCCGGCAAGCGGACCCTGGTGGAGATCGACCGCCCATTCGAAACCGGCATGGGGCACGATGTAACGGTGCTTCTCGATGTGCGGCATGCCGCAGAGGGAGAGCATCTCCTCTGCCTCGGACACCGGGACCTCGTATTCGAACTCAGCCCGGCTGATTCCGCTGCGCGGCCCCTTCACCGTGATCCAGGCCTGGCTGCCCGCATGCCGGATCCGCACCTTGCCCTCGCCGAAACGCGCCAGCAGCCCGTCCCGCAGGACATAGGAACGCACAACGCCTGCTCGCCAGTCACTGCTGGTGATCAGGAACTTGCGCTCGATTTCGATACCCACGGAAGACGCTCCGGACCGCGATTGGCTGGTTGAGAACGGGCGCGCTTATGGCAGGTTCACCCGCTCCGGGCCATGCCCGAAGCGCCGCCCTCCGGCTTGCAATGTCGCAATGTCCATTTGCAAACTTCCAAATGGAGCAAGCCAGACCAGCCACCTGCGCGCCCGCAAAACGGCAATGCGCACTGACATAATTCCGTCGCTGGTCATGGCATCGGATCCGTGACACGTCATCGCACGGTCTCGAAGGCGAGACGGCACAGAGGTCGCAACTGGATGACGCTCTCCTTGCTCTGCTTCACGCCTGGCGCGCTCATGCTGCCCGGCGCGGCCTGTCCGAACGATTGACCGGGAATACGCCATGTCTGGAGAGCAGCCCCCAGAACAGGTGGCGCTGGCCTATGATCGCTGGGCTCCTGTCTACGACGTCATCTTCGGGCCGGTGTTTCGCCGCGGTCGCCGCCTGGCGACGGATGCGGCGGAGCGGACCGGCGGGCGCATCCTTGAGGTTGGCGTAGGCACCGGCCTGTCGCTCGCCGGCTATCGCGCCTCGAACACCGTGATCGGGGTCGATATCTCCGCGCCGATGCTCCAGAAGGCGCATCGGCGCGTGGAGCGCCTGCGCCTCCGCCATGTGGGCGGGCTGTCCGTGATGGATGCCGAGCAGCTTGCCTTTCCCGATTCATCCTTCGACGTCGTGGTCGCGCAGTATGTGGTGACAGCCGTTCCCAATCCGGAGCGGGCGCTGGGTGAGTTCCTGCGCGTTGTCCGGCCCGGCGGAGAGATCGTGATCGCCACCCGCATCGGTGCGGAAACGGGACTCCGCAGCCGCATCGAAAAGCTGATGATGCCGGTGAGCAACCGGCTGGGATGGCGCACCGAATTCCCCTGGGCTCGTTACGCCCGCTGGGCCGCTTCCGCGCCCGGCGTCACTCTTGTGGACCGGCGTCCCCTGCCGCCGCTCGGGCATTTCGCCCTGATCCGCTACAGGAAGGATCAGGATCCCGCCAGGACCATCACCTCGCAGGCAAAAAATCGCCAGAGGCTCCCGGAACTTGAGAAGGACGGACGATGAAGGGCTTCGCTGACCACCTGCGGGAGCAGCGCTGGGATGACCACCGCTACTACCACCACAGCCGCATCAACCAGAGCCTTCATCTGGTCAGCGCCCTCAGCTTCGTCTGTGCCTATGCCATCGCCTTCAAGGATCCGGCGATTGCGGCGCTGATCGGATGGCTGATCGCCATGACCAGCCGACAGCTCGGCCATCTGGTGTTCGAGCCGAAGGGCTATGACACCGTCAACCACGCCACGCATGAGCATAAGGAGGAGATCAAGGTGGGGTATAATCTTCACCGCAAGATCGTCCTGATGGCGCTCTGGGCGCTTTCGCCCCTGTTGCTCGTCCTTGACCCCACCTTGCTGGGCATGGTGGAGCCGCATCGCGACATGGGCGGCTTTCTGCGGAACCTTGGCTATCTCTGGCTTTTCCTCGGCATCGCGGGACTGCTGTTCCGCACCGTCCAGCTCTTCATCATACGCGACGTGCAGACCGGGCTTGTGTGGGCGACGAAGATCCTCACGGACCCCTTCCACGACATCAAGCTTTACCACCGCGCCCCGGCCTATCTCCTGCAGGGCGAGCTGATCGACCGCTCCATCGCGCGCGAGCACTCGCGCTAAACTGCCCTGCCCCGCCCCGCCCGTCGCGGGCGGGGCGCTTATCTGCGTGAACGCGACTTGGCAGCATTCACGCCACCCGGCGGCGGCCTAGCATCTCTCGTAGGATCCGTCGCTTGACGTCCTTGTTCGTCGTGGACGGGGCTGTCCACCACCAGCCATCCCGCTCCATCGCGCGTGCAGCATCCAGGAAGCGGTCGGCCACCGCCGCGAAGTCCTCGTCCCCGTAGTTCAGGCTGAAGATCAGCCTGCCCGTGCCAACCCAGCTCAGAGCGAGCCCTCGCTCGCGCAGATAGGCCTGCAGCATCCAGTTGTAGCGGGAGGGACGCGTGTAGGTTACGGTCCAGATTGTCGAGAGATGCGCCACACGCACCGGCAACCCTTCGGCTTCCAGTCGGCGGTTCAGCATCTCCGCGCGCGCATTCCAGACACCATCCAGCCCGGCATAGAGCGAGCGGATCTCGGGGCTTTCCAGGCGGCGGAGAAACGCATTCATGGTCCCCATGACATAGGGATGAGCGTTGAAGGTGCCGCGCGCGAAGCAGACATCCACCGGCCTCTTCTCACGGAACCGCCGCATCAGGGCGCCGCGGCCGCAGAGAACCCCCACAGGCAATCCCCCGCCGAGAGTCTTGCCATAGGTGACCATGTCGGCCCGCACGCCAAAATACTCCTGCGCTCCGCCGGGCGCGAGGCGGAAGCCGACAAAGACCTCGTCGAAGATCAGGACGATCCCTCGCTCCGTACAGACCTCGCGCAGCTTCTTCAGCCATTCCGTGTAGGCAGCGCGATCGAAGCCGGCGCTTCGCGCCCCATCCACCAGCGAGGAATCCGCAGGAGCGGCGGCATTCGGATGCAACGCCTGAAGCGGATTGACGAGGACGCAGGCAATGTTGGCCCGCGTGCGCAGAACACCCAGCGTCCGCTCGGACATCTCCTCGAGCGTATAGGTCTCCCGCGCCGGGACGGGGTTTCCGATGCCCGGCTGCACATCCCCCCACCACCCATGATAGGCGCCGCAGAAACGGACGAGATGGGACCGGCCGGTGTGATAGCGCGCCAGGCGCACGGCCTGCATCACCGCCTCCGTTCCGGACATATGGAAGGAGATCTCATCCAGCCCGGAGATCCGGCGCAGCTGGTCCAGATTCTCCGCCACCACCGGGTGATAGGCGCCGAGCACGGGCCCGAGCTCCCCCACCAGCGCCGCCCCTTCCGCGATGCAGGCCTTGTAGAAGTCATATCCAAGAAGGTTCACGCCATAGGAGCCGGTGAGGTCGTAAAAGCGGTTCCCGTCGAGATCGGTGACCGTGACACCGGAAGACGACGCGAGGAAGGAGCCGGCGGCCAGGTGCTTGCGAAAGAAGCGGCTGTACTGGAAGGGCACGCGATAGGCGCTGGTGAATTGCAGGTCGGAGAGACCCTCCCGAGCCGCCGCCGTCATCGCCAGCGTCTGCGGGAAGCGCTCCCGGTATTCCGCGGCAAGCCGGAAGAACCCCGCGCGCCGTCGCGCAACCACCTCCTCCGGCGCGTCATCCGTGCGGAAGAAGCTGTCTTCCCCGAATTCATAGAAGGGAATCATCGAGGCCACGCGCCGCGCCATCCGCGCATGGCCCGTGAGCGAGCGGTACTTCGCTCGGGAGAGCCGCAGCCGCGCCCTTCCCTTCACAAGCAGCGCGCACAGGGCGCCCGCGCCGGCGGCATAGGTCGCGTAGGTGCTCAACATGTCAGAATCCATTCACAGGGCAATGGCCATGCCGGGTTTGCGATCCACGATCGCCGGGATCACGCAGCAGGAAGACATCAACTTCCTTCTCACCAACCGCATCCCGCGCAGGCTTGCGACGCGGTTCATGGGCTGGTTCAGCCGTATCGAGAACCCGCTGGTCCGCGATCTCTCGATCAGCATGTGGCGGCTTTTCGCCGACCTGGACCTGCGCGATGCGGAGCGGCAGAACTTCCGCAGCCTGCATGACTGCTTCATCCGCCGCCTGAAGGCGGGAGCGCGTCCTGTCGATGCCGATCCGGCCCTGCTCGTCAGCCCATGTGACGCGATCATCGGCGCATCGGGCGTGGTCGAGGCGGGGCAGGTGCTGCAGGTGAAGGGCTTCCCCTACCCGCTGCGCGACCTGCTCGGCGATGATGGTTGGGCAAAGGCCCATGAGAACGGCCGCTATGTCACGTTGCGGCTGACCTCCAGCATGTATCACCATTTCCATGCGCCACATGACGGCCGGGTGGAATCGGTCACCTACATCTCGGGCGACACCTGGAACGTGAATCCGATCGCGCTGAAACGGGTGGAGCGCCTGTTCTGCAGGAACGAGCGGGCGGTGATCCGCACCCGGCTCGCGCAGGGCGGCCATGCCGTCACGCTGGTGCCCGTCGCCGCCATCCTCGTGGCGAGCATCCGCCTGTCGTTCCTCGACGCCACGCTCGACCTGCGGGAGGCCGGGCCCCGCACCATTCCCTGCGACATCCCGGTGAGCAAGGGCGAGGAGATGGGGTGGTTCGAGCACGGCTCGACCATCATCCTCTTCGTCCCGGCCTCCTTCTCCCCGCACGAGGCTCTGCGCGAGGGAGAGACGATCCGGGCCGGCCAGCCCCTGTTCCGGCTCCCAGGCTGATCCACCCCGTGCGCGGGCCATCGGGCTAGCCGGCGACGGGTGCCGGCAGGAACGCCAACGGGCCGCGCAGGCCTCGCGCCGACCGGCGTAGCCCGCCTTCGGCGCCCATCCCCAAGGCCAGATGTCGGGGGGCGTGTCGGGGACAAGACCGATTGCAGGGGCGCTCAGGCGCTTCGCATCCTCGGGGTGCATGCAGGTTCCGGCACGATCCGCCGGATGTCCTTACGCAGCCGCGCCTGTTCACGGCATGAAGTTTGGATGAACACGCGCCGCGTCTGACTCTGGCGCGTCGCCCCATTCCGGCGCCGGGAATGCACGTGCCGCACCCCGGCGCCGGCGGTGCTTCAACCCGGTGGCGTCAGGTCCATGGGCTCGGCCAGCCAGGCATATCCCTCGCCCGCGCGCACCACATGCCCCAGCCCTGGCCAGGGGAAGTGATAGGAGAGGACGGCGTGCCGCTCATCCGCCAGGCGGGCCAGCAGGCGGCTGCGCGTCTGCGCGGACTGCTTCGGATCCGTGTCGAAGGAGAATTCCCACATCGGGCGCTGCAGCAGCAGGACATGGTGGTGCGCCAGATCGCCCGTATAGACCATGGTCCGTCCGCCGGAGTTGATGGCGTAGCAGGTATGGCCAACCGTATGCCCGGGGGCCGCGATGGCGGTGACCCCCGGCGTGACCTCCGCGCCGTCCCGCACCATCACCATGCGGTCACGATACGCCGAGAGGTTCTTCTTCGCCCCTTCGATGAAGCTCGTCATAAAGGCAGGGCCACGCTTGTTGCCGTCATCGGTCCAGTAGCGCAGATCCGCCTCGCTCACCGCCACCTGGGCATTGGGGAAGTTCCGCCTGCCCTCCGCATCCACCAGCGCCCAGCAATGGTCGCTATGGGCATGGCTCAGCACCACGAGGTCGATCTGCTCTGGCGAGATGCCCGCGGCGCGAAGATTGGACAGCATGCGCCCGGTCGTGGGGCCGAACATCTTGCTGTCGGCGCCCATGCTCTCGCCCATGCCGGTATCGAACAGCACGAGCTGGCGCCCTGTGTTCAGGACCAGCACGTTCTGCTCCAGCGTCGCCGCATCGGGCGGCAGGAAGTTGCCGCGCAGCAGCGCATTGATCTCCTGCGGCGGGGCAGCCGGAAAGGCCGGCTCCGGCTTGCCGAGGGGAAGGCGCCCGTCGGAGACGATGGTCGCCTCGTTTTCACCGAAACGGAAGCGGTACCAGGCAGGCGGCACGTCGTTCCGGAAAGGTGCCGCCGCGGATGCCTCCCGCGCCGAGCCGGGCAGGATCGCCGCGCCAAGTGCCAGTCCGCCCGTTCCCAGAATGAGATCGCGCCGATTGAGAGCCATAGCCGTTCTCCTCCATTGCCTTGGCGGAGCGCATGGCGGCCAGTCTCACCGGTCGAACGGACAGGACCTGCATGGCACCCGCGAGAGGACGCTAACGCCTCAGCGCAGCGCCTTCCATCGCGAACTGCAGGAACCTGCGTCACCGCCTTGTGCGTGTGTGCGCTTCCTGCAGGAGACAGCACGCCAGGCGGAACGGCGCCTGGCTCAGCCGCCAAATTCCTGGCGGATCACATCGTCATGCTCGCCGATGGCGGGAACCCGCCCCAGTTCCGGCTTCCTGCCGTCCCGGATCGCGGGCGGCGCCACGATGGAGGCCGGCCCATGCGCCGTTTCCACCGTCACGCGCCGCAGGGCCGGATGCTGTGGCAGGTCGTCCAACTCATTGACGAAGCCGTAGGCCGTGCGTGCCTCGCGCAGCCGCGCGGCGGCGTCGCCACGGGACAGGGCACCCAGTTCCCGCGCCACCCGCGCATCAACTTCCGCGCGGTTGGCGACGCGCGCGTTATTATTCTCGAAGCCCGGCCGCAGGGTCAGCTCCGGCTCGCGCAGCACCGTCCGGCAGAAGCTCGCCCATTCGCGCTCGTTCTGGATGGAAAGCAGGACGAGGCTGCCATCCGCCAGCGGGAAGGCGCCGTAGGGGCAGATGGAGGGATGGGCCAGCCCCACGCGCTTCGGCGCTTGCCCCGTCCCCTCGTAGTAGAGGAGCGGCACGTTCATCCAATCCGCCATGCCGTCAAAAAGGCTGACCTGGATATGCTGCCCCTGCCCCGTGATGCCGCGGGCGATCAGCGCTTCCAGCACCGCCGCATGGGCGGACATGCCGCAGGCGATGTCGCAGACGGAAACGCCCACGCGCCCCGGCCCGGCCGGATGGCCCGTGATCGAGGCCAGGCCGCTCTCCGCCTGAACCAGCAGGTCATAGGCCTTCATCTCGGAGTAGCTGTGGCCCGCGCCATAGCCGGAGACATCGACGGTGATCAGCCTGGGGTAGCGCGCCCGAAGCTCCCGCGAACCGAAGCCCGCGCGCTCCGCCGCGCCCGGCGCGAGGTTCTGGATGAACACATCCGCCTTCCCGAGGATCCGGTGCAGCAGCGCCGCATCCTCCGGATCCTTGATGTCGGCCGTCAGGCTCTGCTTCCCTCGGTTCAGCCAGACGAAGTAGCTCGAAAGCCCGTTCACTGCCGTGTCATAGCCGCGCGCGAAATCGCCCTCGGGCCGCTCGATCTTGATCACCCGCGCCCCGGCATCCGCGAGGCGCGAGGAGCAATAGGGCGCGGCGACAGCCTGCTCCAGCGCCACCACCAGAATGCCGTCCAGCGGCCCCTTGCGGCTGCTCTCCATGGTCAGGCGCCCTGCCGCAGGGCAACGGTCTTCAAGGTGCCGAAGCCATAGAGCGCCTCGAAGCCCTTCTCGCGCCCGTGGCCGGAACCCTTCACGCCGCCAAAGGGCAGTTCCACCCCGCCACCCGCGCCATAGTTGTTGATGAAGACCTGGCCCGACTGCACCTTCCGCGCCAGCCGGAAGGCGCGGCCGATATCCTGCGTCCAGATCCCCGCTGCCAGTCCGTAGCGCGTGCCATTCGCGACGTGCAGCGCTTCCGCCTCGTCCTTCACGCGAATGGCGACGAGGACGGGACCGAAGATCTCCTCCTGCGCCAGGCGATGGTCCGGCGGCACGTCACCGATCAGGGTCGGCCGCACATAGAAGCCGTCCGAGGGAAGATTCGTGCCCAGCTCTCCCTGGGCGAGGATGGGCAGCCCGTCACGCCGCGCGAGCTCGATATAGCCCTCGACGCGCTCCTTCTGCTTCGCATTCACCACCGGCCCCAGATCAAGGTCCTGCGAGGCGGAGCCCACCCTCATCGCCTTGAAGCGCCCGGCGAGATCCGCGGTGAAGCGCTCATAGATGCTGTCCTCGATCAGCACGCGCGAGCCGGCGCTGCAGGTCTGCCCGGCATTCTGCACGATGCCGCGCAGAATGGTGGAGGCGGCCAGTTCCGAATCCGCATCCGCGAAGACGATCTGCGGGGACTTGCCGCCGAGTTCCAGCGTCACCGGGATCGTGTTCTTCGCGGCCGCCGTCTGCACCAGCGTGCCGACCTCGGTGGAGCCGGTGAAGCTGATATGGCTGATTCCGGGATGCGCGCTCAGCGCGGCACCGGCCTCCTCGCCCAGCCCTGTCACCACGTTGAAGGAACCAGCGGGAAAGCCTGCCTCGGCCGCCAGCCGTGCCAGGGCCAGCGCCGTCAGCGGCGTGTCCTCGGCCGGCTTCAGAACAACCGCGTTGCCCATGGCAAGGGCTGGCGCCACGGAGCGCCCCATCATTTGCAGCGGGTAGTTCCAGGGCACGATATGCGCCGTGACTCCATGGGGCTCCCACAGCGTCATCACCGTGAAGCCGTCCTGGAAGGGGATGGTCTCGCCATGCACCTTGTCGGCCGCGCCACCGTAATATTCGAAGTAGCGGGCGCAGACGGCCACGTCGTTGCGGGCCAGGCTCATCGGCTTGCCCACATCCTCGCTTTCCATCCGGGCCAGCGCGTCCGCATCGCGGCGGATCAGCTCGGCCAGGCGGGAGAGAAGGCGCCCGCGCGCAGCCGCATCCACCCGGCCCCAGGCGCCCTCCAGCGCCGCGTGGCCGGCCCGCACGGCCGCATCCACCTCCGCCTCCCCACCCCGGGCGATCCGCGCCATCGGCGCGCCATCCGATGGATTGATCACCGTCAGGAAGGCGTCCCCGCCCACCCATTCGCCGCCGATGAAGTGCTGGTAACTGTCCATCATTCCGTTCCACGATCCGGGCCACGGGGCAGCGCCAGGCGTCGTCCCCTGCCGGGGCGCCCGCCGCGCCGCCCGCTCAGGCCGCGGCAATTTCTCCGCGCTCGATCACGAAGGTGCTGTCCACGAGTGACCGCAGCAGCTCCGGGCTGCTCTCGGTGATGAGGATGGCCACATCCGGCAGGGCCGTGCGGAGCCGCCCCAGCGCCTCCGCGTAGCGCAGGGCGAGGGCTGGGGCGAGCCCCTGGAAGGGTTCGTCCAGCAGCACGGCCCGGGTGCCCACCATCAGCGCCCGGCCCAGCGCCACCATCTTGCCCTGCCCACCGGAAAGCCCGGCTGCCCGGCGCGGCGCGAAGTCGCGCAGCTCCGGCAGGAGGTCGAACACCGCCTCCAGCCGCCGCGCCAGCTCAGCCTGCGAAAGGCCGATAACCTGTGCCGGCAACAGCAGGTTCTCTCGCACGGTGAAGGAGCCGAAAAGGCGCCGTTCCTCCGGCGCATAGCCGATCCCGAGCCCGGCACGGCGATGCGCCGGCACCGCCGCGCATTCCATCCCGTCCAGCTTGATGGAGCCGCCGCGCGGGGGCAGCAGGCCCATCAGCGCGCGCAGGGTCGTGGTCTTGCCCGCCCCGTTCCGGCCGATCAGCGCCACCCGCCCACCGGGCGGCACCTGCAGCGAGACCCCGCGCAGGACCGGCGCGCCCGCAATATCCACCGAGACGTTCTCAAGCCGCAGCATGGCTCGCCTCCCCGGGGCCGATGCCGATCACGTCCCGCCGCACATCCGGGTCGTTCAGAACCTGCTCCGGCGGCCCCAGCGCCATGATCCGCCCCTGCCCCCAGACCGCCACCCGGTCGGCGAAGCGGGCCACCACGTCCATGTCGTGCTCCACGAAGACAGCGGTGACGCCGGACTGGCGCAGCACCCGCGCCAGCGTCTCCACCACGCCCATCTTGTCGGCGGAAGCCACGCCGCTGGTCGGCTCGTCCATGAGAAGGAGGCGCGGCCGGAGAGCCACGGCCATGGCGATGTCCGCCAGCTTGCGCGCCCCCTCGTTCAGCCCATCCGCCCTCTGCCCGGCCAGGGGCAGCAGGCCGAAGCGGTCCAGCACCTCCTCCGCCTCGCGCCGGAAGCGCGGGCGCAGCAGGGGCGCGAAGGGCGACCACACCCCTTCCCGCGCCGCCACCGCAAGGGCTGTGTTCTCCAGAACCGTGTGCTCCGTGAAGAGCTGCGGCAGCTGGAAGGAGCGCGCCACGCCCAGGCGGACGATCTGCCGCGGCGTCATGCCCAGGATATTGCGCCCGGCATAGGTGATCTGGCCGGCCTGGGGCTTGAGATAGCCGGTGGCCATGTTGATGAAGGTGGTCTTGCCTGCCCCGTTCGGGCCGATGATGGCGAGGAACTCCCCCTCCATCACATCCAGGTCGATGCCATCGGCCGCCTTCAGCCCACCGAAGGCGATCCTCAGCCCGCGGGCGGAGAGAAGCACGCTCATGCCTGCCGCCTCCGTCCCACCAGGGCCCGCCCCATGCCCCAGAGCCCGCCGGGCGCGAAGAGGATGACCAGCAGCAGGACGGCCCCCAGCACCATCTGCCAGGCATCCGCGACCAGCGCGGCGGCATAGACGCGGGTCAGCTCATAGGCCACCGCGCCAAGGAAAGGCCCGGCCACGCTGCCGGAGCCGCCCAGGATGGCGATGAAGACCAGCTCGCCCGAGGCGGTCCAGTAGGACAGGGCGGGCGTGACGTGGCGCGTGGTCATCGCCAGCACCGCCCCGCCGCATCCCGCCATCAGCGTGGAGAGCACATAGGCCGAGAGCAGCACGCGGCGCCCGGAGATGCCCATGAACTCCAGCCTCGCCTCGCGCGTCTTGATCCCCGCCAGCGCCTGGCCGATCGGGGAAGCGAGATAGATCCGCACCAGGACCGCGAAGAGGATGGAGAGCAGCAGCGCGAGGCAGAGCATCGCCCAGCCCTGCGTCTCCGGATCCAGCACCTGGCCCGCGAAGGTGGTGGGCGGCAGGCGGATGCCGTCCGTGCCGTGGGTGATGGAGTAGAACTTCTCCAGCAGGGAGTAGAACACCATGCTGAGCGCCAGGTTCAGCATGCCGAAGAAGATCTCGCGGTACCGCACCACGAAGAGCCCGACCAGGAGGCCGAGCAGGGCCGCCCCGATGGCGGCGAGCGGAAGCAGCAGCAGCGTCTCCGGCACCCGCGCCGCCCCGAAGGCGATCGCATAGGCGGCGAAGGCCAGGTAGAGCGCATGGCCGAAGCTCACCTGCCCCGCGCGGAGCAGCAGCAGGATGCCCAGCACGGCCAGCCCCTTGGCAAGGGCAATGGTGAGCACGAAGCGCAGCCAGGGCACGGTCCAGGCCACCACCAGGACAAGGGCGGCGGCCAGGAGGACGAGAAGGACCTCTCCCGCGCGCCTCATATGCGCCGGGTCTCCAGCACGCCGAACAGGCCCTGTGGCCGCACCAGCAGCACCGCCACCATGATGATGTAGGGGATCACCACCTCCAGCTCCGGTTCGAAATATACGGCGAAGGCACGGCCGAGGCCGATGAGCAGGGCCGTCACCGCAGCACCCTCCACCCGGCCCAGCCCGGCCGTGGCCACCACCGCGAAGGAGAGCACGATGGTCTGCGCCCCCACGCCCGGCACCAGCGAGGCCGTGGGAGAGGCCAGCGCCCCGCCCAGCGCGGCCAGCGCAGCGCCCGCCGAGAAGGTGAGAAGCGTGACACGCGCGGCATCGATGCCCATGGCACGCGCCGCCTCACGGTCCTCCGTCACCGCCACGATCATCCGCCCGGCCAGGGTACGCCGCAGGAACCAGACAAGCCCGAGCAGCGTGACCACCGCGACGCCCGGAAGGACGAAGAGCTGATAGGCGGTGAAGGGAATCACATCGGTCCCGAAGGGCACGTCCACCGTGCCCAGCAGCCGGACCGGCGCGTCCGACACCACGGGCTGCACGCCCCAGACGAGCTTCTGCAGGTCCTCCAGGATCATGAACAGCGCGAAGGTCACCAGGAGCTGCAGGACCGGTTCCTGGTTCTCCACCCGGCGGAGAAGCAGCCTCTCAATCACCGGCCCGAGCAGCGCGCCGGTGAGCACCGCCGCCAGCAGCAGCGCCGGCAGCGACAGCCAGGCGGGCAGGCCATGGCTCGCGATGAACAGGCCAAGCGTGGCCGCCACATAGCCGCCGATCGCGAAGAGGCTTCCATGGGCGACGTTCAGGATGCGGAGCACCCCGAACACCAGGTTGAGCCCGACCGCCACCATGAAGACCGTCGCCGCGTAGGACAGGCCGTCCAGCGCGGCGAGGCCGAGGAGAAGCGTGTTCTCCGAGAACCAGGCCAGCATGCCGCGCCCTTACGGACGATAGGCGACGGGTTGCGGCAGGCCCTGCACAATGTCCGGCTTCAAGGTCTTCAGCCAGTCCGTGCTCTTCTGCCCCACGGGCGTGGTCACCATCTCCGCCGGGAACACCACCATGTCCGTCATCACGGGGAACGGGTATTTGTCGGTGTGGTGGCTGGTGCCGATGATCTGGTTCTCCAGCCCCTGTCCGTCCTCTCGGATGCGGACGGAGGAGGTGAGCGATGGGAATTCCAGCCCGCGGAAAGCCCCGGCCAGTTCGGCATCGGTCGGCCAGCCGCCATTCTTCGCCGCCATGGCCTTCTCATACCCCGCCTTCATCGCGAACACGGCCTGGGCCATGTGGTGGCAGGGGTAAATGGGATAGGCGTTGAAGCGCTTGCGGAAGTTATCCGTGAAGCGCGCGAGGAGCGCCTGGTCCCGTGGATTCGGGTGCAGGAACCAATGGTCACCCCGCGCGCCGATGATGTGCCCGGCCGGCAGGGCCTTGCCCACGCGCTCCAGCGAGGATTCGGCCAGCGGCAGGACGAAGGTGCTCCGCTCGAACAGCCGGCGGTCGGAGGATTGCCGGATGAAAGCGTCGAGGTCACCGCCCCAGGTGGTGGAGAGCACGACATCGGGGCGCAGCGCCAGCAGCCTCGTGATCTCGGTGGAGTAATCCGTGGCGCCGAAACGCGGGAAGAGCTCCGCGGCGATCCGCACGCCGGGCTTCAGCGCCTGCATGCCCGTGCGGAAGATCTCCCAGGAATCGCGGCCCCAGGCATAGTCCTGGTTCACCACGGCGATGCTGCGGAAATCCGGCTTGGCGCGGAGAAGGTAGAGCAGCGCCGAGAGAATCTCGGGCGTCGCATTTGCCTGGGTGCGGAAGGAGTATTCGAAGCGGTTGTCCTCGAAGATGCGCTGCGTGCCGCAATCCCAGAGAAGCGTCGGCCGCTTCAGCTCATCCGCCAGTGGGGTGCAGGCGAGGCAATCGGCCGAGGAGATGGCGGCAAAAAGGAGATGCACGCCCTCGCTCTGCACGAGCCGGCGATACTCGCCGACGAAATGGTCCACGCCCGGGCCTTCATCCACGAAGATCGGGCGGACGCGCACGCCACCGATCCCGCCAGCCTCGTTGATCTCGTCGAAGAGCATTTCCGCCGCCTGGCGCCCGGGCACGCCGAAGACGCTGGCCGGGCCGGAGAGATAGGTCGCGATGCCGACCTTGATCTCGGCTGGCTTGGCCGCCTGCGCCTGCGTCTGGCGCCCCGGCAGAAGAAGGCTGCCTGCCATGGCGGCGCCCAGCGTTGCGCGGCGGGTGATGAGGCCGGCGGCCCGCCCCGCGGGATTCCCAGGGTTCTCGGACGTCATGACGCTCCCTCCATATGTTTCTCACCGGCTCGGGTTGGATTCCCGGCTCGGCATGGGTGCGCAGTCTGGTCCCGCTTTGCCATACTGTCCAATACGGCGTGCGCGCCCGTCCCATAGGTTTGAGATATGGATCTGCGCCATCTCCGTTACTTCCTGGCGGTTGCCGACGCACGCAGCGTCACCCGCGCAGCCGAGCTCCTGGGCATCCGACAACCGCCACTGAGCCAGCAGATCCAGCAGCTCGAGCGGGAAGTCGGCTCGCCGCTCTTCAACCGCCTGCCACGGGGCGTGGCACTCACCCAGGCCGGGCTGCGCCTCGTGCAGGATGCGCGCGCCATCCTGGCACAGGCCGACAGGGCGCTGGACGATGCGCGCCGCGCCGCGCGGGGAGCTCGGGACCATCCGCATCGGCTTCACCTCCTCCGCGGCCTTCAATTCCTTCGTCACGCGCACGATCCGTGATTACCGCGCAGCTTTCCCACGTGTTGGTATCCGGCTCCTGGAAGACACCACGGCGAATCTCCTGGCGCGCTTCCAGGACAGGCAAATCGACGCCGCCTTCCTGCGCCCGACGAGAGGAGAAGCGCAGGGGCTGAAGGTGGTGCTCCTGCGCGCGGAGCCGATGCTTGTCGCCCTGCCCAGCGACCATGAGCTGGCGGGCATGGCCGCAGTGCCGCTCCGGCAATTGTCTAAGGAAACCTTCATCCTCTATCCACGGCGAAACGGCAGCGCCCTGTACGACGCCATCATGGAAGCCTGCAGGAAGGAAGGGTTCACGCCGCGCGTCGGGCAGGAGGCACCGCAGATGGCATCCACCGTCACCCTCGTCGCCGCCGGGATCGGCATCTCCATCGTGCCAGCCTCCATGGCGCATCTGCAGGCACCAGGCGTCACCTACCGGCCCGTGAAGGGCAAGGTGCCGCGCGCCGAAATGAGCCTGGCCTACCAAGACGAGGCCTCACCCGCCCTCACCCACGCGTTCCGAGATCTTGTGCTCGCGCGCGGGCATGAGCGGATCGGCGGCGAGGCTGCCGCGAGCACCCGCCAGCCCGTCTCATCTTAGGGATACAGGAAGAAAAATGAGCAACGCGCACCCGGTGCTGCGGGGTCCTTGATCATCCAGTACAGGGGCCGGAAAATGCCGCCATGGATGCATGCGCAACCCGGACCTCGCCTGGCTTGCATGGGCGCGGCCGTGCAGGCCCGCGAATGTCGCGATGGGACGAGGCGGGGAGATGATTCAGGGCCACATCGAGGTCTTTGCCCGGCATGGTAACCACCTGCATGTCGCGGGCTGGCTCCGTGCGCCGGAGGAGCGCCTCGCCGCCGAGCTGCCGCGCCTCGTCATCTTCTCGGGTGCGGAACGCTGGGAGTTCCCGCTGCGTCGCCTGCGGCCACGGCGCGACCTGCCGCAGGAAAAGGACTGGCCGGCAGGATATGGCTTCCAGCTCCTGCTGAAGGCACCCCCTTCCGGGGAATCCTCCACGGCATCGCTTCTGCTCGGCGGGGAAAGCGTGGCGCTCACCCCCGCCCCGCTGCGGGAGACGCGCTTCAAGCCGCGGGGCGGGATGGATGCGCCGGATGGGCGCGGCATTCGCGGCTGGGTCTTCCAGCCACCTGGCGAGGTGGCGGAACTCGGCGTTGATGGCCATGCCATTCCCCTCGTCCCGGATCTGCACCGGCCGGACCTCCCTTTCGACGATGGGTCCGAGACACCGCATCTCGGCTTCGAGCTTTCGCTCGACGCCCTGTTGGCCCTGCTCCGCGAGAATGCGCCCGCGCTCAACCTGCTGGACGGCCAGGCGCATGAGCTGGTGCTGCGCGCCTGCGGCACCGAGCTGGCACGCCGCAGCGCCAGCTTCGATCCCGGCATGCTCACCCGCTCCTTCCGGCGTGATCCGCGCTTCGGCGGCCATGTCGAGGTCTTCGCCCAGGAGGGCAACCGCCTCTACGTCGCCGGATGGTTCCGCGCGCCCGATTCGATGCTGGCGGAAGAGCCGGCGCGCCTCCGGATCGCCTGGGGCGAGACACGGCGCGAGATGCCAATGCGGCGCCTGCGGGAACGGCGCGACCTTCCGGCGCAGGACGATCGTCCGGCGGGCCGCGGATTCCAGGTGCTGATCGATGCGCCCGCATCCGCCGGCCCCGCAACAGCCCTCCTCCTCGCCGGGGAGGAGGTGGTGCCGCTTACGCCCGCCCAGCTGGAACCCGGCCCTTTCCAGCCTCGCGGCGGGATGGACAACCCGGACAGGGACGGGATCCGTGGCTGGGTGGTGGACCTGTCCGGGCGGCAACCCAGCATCCAGCTGGAGGGCAGCCACCCGATCCCTCTGTCACTCGACCTGCACCGCCCTGACCTGTTCTTTGATGACGGCACGGAGCAGCCGCTCTTCGGCTTCCACCTGCCGCTCGAGGTTCTCGCCGCCGCGCTGCGCCAGGCCCGGCCCGATGCCGCCCTGTTCGACGGCCGCTCGCGGGAACTCATCCTTACCGCCTCCGGTACGGAGCTGGCGCGCCGCAGCCTGGCGGTCAGGCTGGACATGATGGGCATGCTCGAACGCAGTTCGGACGGCGAGGCGGTAGGCTGGCTGGCCGAACCTGGGCGTCCGCTGGCGTCGCAGCAGGTGGACATCGTGCTGGATGGCACGCGCTGGGCTTCGGTGGACGCATCCATTCCGCGTCCGGACCTTGCGAAGCACAGCATCGCCCTGCGCGGCGGCGGGTTCCGCGTCGCGCTGCCCAGCCTCCACCCTGGGGAGGGCGGCCCGCTGCCCATCGCCGCCGTGCCGCGCCATGGCACGGACCCCATCCCCGGCGCCACGGTGCTGGAGGACCTTCCCCCCTGGCGCAAGGACCGCGGTGAGGTCGCCTGGCGCCTGCCCGTGGATGGCGACCCGCCGATGGCCATCGTCATTCCCATCCACAACGCCGCGGCGGAGCTGGAGCGTTGCGTGGAGAGCGTCCTCCGCCACACCACCGGCACCGCGCGCCTGATCCTGGTGGATGACGCCAGCCCCGACCCCGCCGTGGGCTCCCTGCTCCGCCGGTGGCAGGAGATCCCGGGCGTGGAGATCCACCGCAACGTGGAGAATCTCGGCTTCACCCGCAGCGCCAACCGGGGCATCGAACTCGCCGGGCGGGATGACGTGGTGCTGCTGAATTCCGACACGGAGGTCGGGCCGGGCTGGCTGGACGGGCTGCGCGCCGCGGCCCATTCCGGCCCGCGCACCGGCACGGCTACCGCCCTGTCGAACAATGCCGGCGTCGTCTCGGTGCCCGAGTTCAACACGGCCAACGCCCTGCCGCCCTGGCTCGCGGTGGAGGACATGGCGCGGCTGGTACGCGGCGCCGCGCTTTCACTCTACCCCGCCGTGCCAACGGGCCACGGCTTCTGCCTCTATCTCCGTCGCAACATGCTGGACGAGGTCGGCCTACTGGACGCGGAGGCCTTCCCGCGCGGCTATGGCGAGGAGAACGATCTCTGCATGCGTGCCCTGCGCGCGGGGTTCGAGAATGTGGTCGATGACCGCAGCTACGTATGGCACCAGCGCTCCGCCTCCTTCGGCGCGGAGAAGGCGGCGCTGATCGCATCGGCACGCGGTGTGCTGGACGAGCGCTACCCCGAATATCGCACGATGATCCGCATGTTCGAAGGCGATCCGGCCATGCTCGCCATGCGCTGGCGCGTGCGGCGCGCGCTCGATCGCACCAGGGCGGCAGGCAGCACGCCGCGCCCGCGACTTCTCTACGTGATCTCCACCGAAAGCGGCGGCACGCCCCAGACCAACCGCGACCTGATGGAGGCGCTGTCGGACCGCTACGAGCCCTGGGTGCTGCGCTGCGATTCCCGCAGCATCACCTTGTCCCGCCACCGCGCCTCCGGCGCGGAGCTGGTGGAGGCGCATCGCCTTGAACGCCCGATCGAGCCCGCCACCCACCGTTCCTCCGAATATGACCGCCTTATCGCCGACCTTCTGCTGCGGCATGGGTTCGAACTGGTCCATATCCGGCACATTGCCTGGCACGGCCTCGGGCTCACCGGGATCTGCCGGCGCCTCAACCTGCCCGTGGTCTTCTCCTTCCACGATTTCTACACGGTCTGTCCCGTGACGAAGCTGCTGGATGCGGAGGGGAGGTTCTGCGCCGGCCCCTGCACGCCGGGCGAGGCGGATTGCACCGCGGAGCTGTGGAACGCGGAGGCCATGCCGCCGCTGCGCCATCGCTTCGTCCATCGATGGCAGGAAATGATGGGCGGGATGCTGGAGGCCTGCGACGCCTTCGTCACCACCTCCCCCAGCGCCAGGACCACGCTGCTGGCCAACTTCCCCTTCCTGGCCGAGCGCGACTTCCGCGTCATTCCGCATGGCCGCAGCTTCGCGCGCATGGAGATGCTGGGTGCGGAGCCAACGCTGGACGAGAAGCTGCGTGTCCTCGTTCCCGGCAATGTCTCCTCCTCCAAGGGCGGTGGCCTGGTCGCGGCCATGGCCGCGCTGGACCGCGGGCGGGAAGTAGAGTTCCACATCCTCGGCGCGGTGGATGCCAGCCTCGCCCGCGCACCCGGCATCGTGCTGCATGGCCGCTACGACCGCTCCGATTTCGCCGCTCATGTCGCGCGCATCCGGCCGCATCTCGGCGCCATCCTGTCGCTCTGGCCTGAAACCTACTGCCACACCCTGACGGAATGCTGGGCGACGGGGCTGCCCGTGATGGCCACCGCCCTTGGCGCCCTGGCCGAGCGCCTGGCCGAGCATCCCGGCGGATGGCTCGTGGACCGCTGGATGGAACCAGAGGCCATGCTCGCCCTGCTGCACCGGCTGCGCCGTGCCCCGGGCGAGCTGCGCGCCCGCCGCGACGCCGTGCTGGACTGGCAGGCCACCACTGGCCGGCACCGCGATGCAACCGCCATGGCCGTGGAATACGACCGACTCTACCGCCAGGTCCTCGCCCGCAGCCGCGCCTTCCGCACGGAAGCCTTGGCGCCCCGCGTGGTGCTGACCCTGGGCAGGCACGGCGGCGCGCTGCCCACGCCGCTTGCTGTCGCCACGCGCAACTTTGTCTCCCGCCCCTTCATCTTCCGTGCGGTCACGCCCTCCTTCCCCTTCGGTCATCCCGCCACAGGCACAGCCGATGCGGTGCTGGTGGAGCCGGATGCCCTGCCGCCCGGCGACCTGGAGAGAATGCGCCGCCGCTGCGCCGCCGCCGGCCTGCCTGTCATCGAGGCCGGAGGGGGCGCAGGGGGCGTCGCGACCGGCCTCGGGCTTGATCCCGCGCGCTGGCTGGCCGAGGAGCGCGCCGCGCCACCCCCACCAGCCGAGGCCGATGCCCCGGCCAGGATTCTCTATCTCGCCGATCCGGACGACGTGCTCCTCCCGGCGCTCCGGCCTGTTTTCGAGGATCTGAAAGCGCTCGGCGTCGCCACCCTGCATGTGCTGGGGGCGCCCGCGTCCGAGGAGGACTGGTACCAGCCCCTCCAGCCGGCCGGGGATGATGCAGTCGCAACGCTCCGGCAGGCTGCGCCCGCCCACCAGATCGGGCTGGCCCGGCCCGGCCAGGCCATGCTGGCGCTGCAGGCCCTCGGCCTGCCCGTGCTGCCCATCCCGCCCACCCTGTCGGCGGAGGACCCGGGGATAGCCGGGCGGGCGCAGGATGAGTTGCTGCGCGCCCTGGCCGAACTGGCCGCCGACAAGCGCCGGCGAGAGGGAATGGCGAAGGAAGCCACCCGTGCTGCACGCGCCGCGATCCTGCACGCGCGACCGGGCCGAGATCTCGACGCCGCGCTGGCGGAGCGCCTGGCCGAGGCGCGGCCCCAGCCCGCGCTGGCCGACGCATGATCGCCAGGCCGGTTCCCGCCAACGCTGGCGCGAGCAGGAGCGGCGCTTGAGCAGCGCTTCCTCCCTTCCCCCCCGCGGCCGGATCGATGGCATCCTCGATGGCCGGCTGCGCGGCTGGCTCTGGGATCCCGCGCGCCCCGAAGAGGTGCTGACGGCGGAGATCCTGGTGGATGGGGAGCCCGTGGCGAGTCTTCCCGCCGCCCTGCGGCGGGGGGATTTGCAACGCGCCGGTATCGGCAACGGAGCCCATGGCTTCGACTGGCGCCTGCCCCCCGCTCTCTCCGCCAGGGGCGACATCCGCGTGTCGCTTCGCACGCGGATCGGCGGCCAGCTGCTGGTCCTGGATCAGCGCGACATCCCCGCGGCGGAGCACCAGGCCATCATGGGGCGGCTTGAGGAGCCGCGGCGCGGAAGGCTGGTCGGCTGGGCCTATGATCCGGCACATCCCGCACGGCATCTCCGCGTCACGCTCCAGCTGCCCGACGGTGCCTCCATTCCCGTCCTGGCGAATCGCCGCCGCGGCGATCTGCAGCGCGCCGGGATCGGCGATGGCTCCCATGGGTTCGAGATACCCCTCACCGCCCTTCCGCTGGATGGCATGCAGGAGTTGGAGGTCTCGGCGGTCGTGCGCGATGGCGGGGCGGAGCGCCTGATCGGCAGGCGCCGCCTCACGCCTTCGGCGGATCTGCTCTGCGACCTTGCCGAGGCCGCGATGATCCTCGGGCGCTACGAGGAGGCCGAGGAGCGCCTGGTAAAGGCTGCCACCTTGGATCCGGCCTCCCCACGGCCGCATCTCACCCTCGCGGAGCTGCATGAGGGGCAGGCGGACGCCACCTCCGCCATCGCCGCCCTTTCACAGGCGCTGACGCGCGCCCCTGCCGCAGAGCAGGACCTCATCCGCGAAAGGCTGGGCGAGTTGCGGCGCCGGCAGGCCGTGCAGAGCGTGCCAGCCCTGCAGCACTGGCCGGCCACGCATCCCCGCACCATGCCGGAAGGGCCGCGCATCGGCGTCATCTCCTGGGACCTGGCGCACAACCCGCTGGGGCGGGCCTGGGTGCTGGCGGAGCTTGGCGCCCATCTCGGCCCAACCGAGATCGTCGGCCCGCTGTTCCCGGCCTTCGGCACCTCGCTCTGGGCACCGCTGCGGGACAGTGATCGCGGCCTGTCCATCAGCGGCTACATGGCCGATGGCTTCGCCAGCTTCGTGAACGGCGCCATCCGGCTGGTGCTGGACCATCCCTGCGACATCGCGTGGGTCTGCAAGCCTCGCTTCCCCGGGTTGTTCATCGGGCTGCTGCAACGGCTGATCCACGGCGCCCGCATCCTGGTCGATATCGACGACGACGAGCTGGCATTCGTGCATGCCGAGGAGCCGCTGACCCTCGACACCTTCCTCGCGGAAAGCGGCCCCGAGGACTGGAAAGATCCCTACGGGACGCGCTGGACCCGGCTTGCCCAGTCGATGATCGGCTGGGGCGATGCCGTCACGGTCTGCAACCCGGTGCTGCAGGCCCGCCATGGCGGCATCATCATCCGGCATGCACGCGACGAGGCGGCCTATGACCCCGCGCGAATCGACCGCCAGGCGGTGCGGGCGGAGTTCGGCTTCGGGGAGGACGACAAGGTCGTGCTCTTCCTCGGCACGCCGCGCCGGCACAAGGGGCTGATCGAAGTTGCGGAGGCGCTACGGGAGTTGGGCGACCCGCGCGTGGTGCTCTGCATCATCGGGACCATCGCGGACCGCGAGCTCCGCGGCCGCCTGCTGGGCTTCGGGGGATTGCGGGTTTCCCTGCATCCCGACCAGCCCTTCCGCCGCGCGGCAGAGCTGAACGCCATGGCCGACCTGGTTTGCCTGCTGCAGGATCCGGAAAGCCCGATCGCGCAGAGCCAGACCCCGGCGAAGCTGACCGACGCGCTCGCCGTCGGTACCCCCGTTCTGGCCCGCGCGGCCCCGCCGCTGAACGACCTGCTGCCCGGTGCCATGCAGGAAGGAGAGGATATCACCCAGGCGCTGCGCCGCGCGCTCGAGGCTGGGCGCGGCGCCGTGGACGGGCGCGCCGTCTTTCTGCAGGAGCTCTCCTACGCCGCCAACCTCCCGCGCGCGCGGGAGGCGCTCGAAGCCGCCCGGGCCGCGACGGACGGAGTGCCGCAAGGCTTCCTGCGGCTGCTGGCCCATCTGGACCAGCACATGCCCGGGCTGATCGAGCCCGATCTGACACGGCATCTCGGAGGCGCGATTCCCGCCTTCCCGCGCATCGGCAGGCTCGCCTCTCTCGAGGAGGGGATCAACATCGCCTTCTTCTGGAAGCAGAATGATTCCGGCCTTTACGGGCGCCGCCAGGACATGCTGCTCGAGCAACTGGAGCGACTGCCCTCGGTGCGCCGCATCCTGCATGTCGACGCGCCGATCTCGGCGGATAAGCTGGAAGCGATGTCCGGCTCTCGTGCGCCCAGCCAGCACCGCTTCGGCGCAGGCGCCACGCTGCAGCGCTTTCTCCGCCTGCAGGACCGCGGGAAGGTGCATCGCCGCGTCTTCCTGCATGCTGGGCGGAATGCCAGCGTGCTCGGCCAGCCCCTGCCGCACCGGGCGCTCTTTCCACAGGCCGTCGGACAATGGCTGCGGGAACTGGACATGACCTCGAACCTGCTTGCCTGGGTCTGCCCCGTCGTGCCGATGTTCCCGGAGGTGCAGGCGCGGCTCGGCTTTTCCTTCATCGTGTCGGACGTGATCGACGACCAGCGGCAATGGCCCATGCGCCCCGGCGCACGCGCCGAGATGGAAGCGAATTACCGCGCCACCTTCGCGGCCAGTGACCTGCTCCTCGCCAACTGTGCACCCGTGGCAGAATGGATGGAGGCCGAGGGCTTCCGTCCCCTGCTCGTGCCCAACGGGATGGAACTGCATGAGGGCGTGGAGGGCTGGCCCGTGCCATCCGCCCTTTCGGGCCTCCCGCGCCCCATCATCGGCTATGCCGGCAACCTGCAGGACCGCGTGGACTGGGAGCTTATCGCCGGGCTGGCCGATGCCCGGCCCGGCTGGTCCTTCGTGCTGATCGGCGCCACCCCGGGCGATACGCGGGCGGCGGAAGCAATGGCGCGTCCAAACATCCACGCGACCGGCGTGGTACCCTATGCGGAAGCCAAGGCGCATATCGCGGCTTTCGACGCGGCGATCATCCCGCATCTCCGCACCGGCCTTTCGGAGCGGATGAACCCGCTGAAGCTCTATGTGTATCGCAGCCTCGGCCTGCCCGTGGTCTCGACGCCCATCGCCAATCTGGAAGACCTGGCGGGGGAGATCCGCATCGCGGCGACGCCCGAGGACTTCCTCTCCGCTCTCGATGGGGCGCTGGAGGAGCGGCGCAGAGGGCGGATCTGGCCGGAGCCCGCCAGGATGCGCGCCCTGTCCTGGGAGTCCCGGATGCAGGCCATCATGGCGGGCTTGCGCGATGCCTTTGCCAGGAAGGGTGCCGCGCCATGAACCGGAAGGCAGCCCTGCATGCGCCCCCCCGCGGCAAGGATAGCGAGTTGCGGATGAACACCCGAACCCTGCCCGCGGCCGATTCCGGCGAGGCCCTGTCCGCGCATCGCTGCCCGATCTGCGGCGGCACGGAATTCAGCCCGTTCAACGGGCGCGAGATGGCACGCTGCGCCAGTTGCAAGGCGGTGGAGCGCAACCGGCTCCTCTGGATGCTGCTGCAGAAGATGGGCGTGCTGCGGACCGGCATGCGCGTGTTGCACATGGCTCCGGAGACGGGCATTGCGCGGCAACTGTGGGACCTGTGCGGGGACCGCTACCACCCCTCCGACATCGAACCGGAGCGCTACCGCAGCCGTTTCGTGCAGCTGCGCCCCATGGATCTCTGCACGGACCTGCAGAAGCTTCCTTCGCGAAGCTTCGACCTGATCCTGCACAGCCATGTGCTGGAGCACCTGCCCTGCGATGTGGAAGCCGTGCTCGGGGAGATGGAGCGCATCCTGGCGCCGGGCGGACACCATTTCTTCTCCGTGCCCATCCGGGGCGACGCGACGCAGGAGGATCTGGACGAACGCCTCACGCCCGATGAGAGGCGCCGCCTCTTCGGCCAGGACGACCATATGCGGATCTTCGGGGCCACTGATCTGGTGGAGTTGCTGCAGCGTGTATGGGGCGACCAGAACCCGGTCATCGAGCCGCTCTCCCTGCTGACGCCCGAGGAACTGGCCAGCGCAGGGATTCCTGACGTCGCCTGGCGGGGCATCAGCGGCCATTCCGTGTTCCATCGCCAGCGGCCGGTCTGCTGGCCGCTCCGGATCCGGGCTGCATCCGTCCCCCCCGCTCCACTGGCCGGGCCGCATCCGCCACCGGTGGCAACCGGTGGCCCACGCCTGATCCTGGTGACGGGCGCGCGCCCTGCCGGGGTTACGCCGATGGAGCGCTGGCTGCGCTCGGCCAGATCCCATCTGCAGCCTTTGGGCGTGCAGGCCTGGCCGGCGGGCGAGGACCCCATGGCGACCCTGTTCGCCGGCTTCGGCACGCCGGAGCGCCTCGCAGGACAGGAGGGCTGGCTCCGCCGGGCGCAGGCACGCCCGGGCGGGCTCCGTTCCCCCGAGGCCGCGCGCGTGCGGCTTGATGCCTGGCTCGACAGCCTGGGCGAGGGAACGGGGCTGCTGCTGGCTGATGGCCTCTGGACCATGCAGCCCCCCGAGATTTCCGCCCTCGCCGGGCATCTGGCCGCAAGGCGGGTCCGCGCCAGCCTGCTGTGCTGGCTTCGCCCGCCGGCGGAGCAGATCGCCGCCATGCTGGAGGACCGGCTGCTGCGCGATCTCTCCCCCGATGCGCTGGGGCCCGGGATCGGCGCACGCTTCGCCCCCTCCTACAAGCGGCTGGATGCATGGCTCGGCAGCTTCGGCCCCCAGGCTGTGACGCTCTGCCTGTCGCCCGGGGAAGCACCGGAAGCCTGGCGGACGGCATTGGCCGGGCTCGGCATCGCCATTCCCGAAACGCCGCTCCGCGGCGCGGGCCCGGCCGAGCCGAAGCCATCTCTCACCGCGGCACGGGCGCTCCTCGCCCTGCGCAGGGGTGGGCCGGGCAGCGCGGCCCTGGAGAAGAGGCTGGCGCGGCTGGAGGGCGAGCCACTGGCCTTCCCGGAAGCTGTCTGGCGCCGCCTGGAACCCGTGCTGGCGCGCGAGATCGGCTACCTCGCCGGGCGCTTCGGCCTGGATCCCGCCGCCTTGCAGGGCGATGTGGCCGTCATCGACGACGCGGCCTTCCAGGCCTGGGATGCCGAGACGCTCCGTCGCCTGTGCCTCGCACTCGATCAGGAGCGGCCTGCCGGGCATGGGGACGCTACGACCGACGGGGAAAGGCAGCCGCCCTCTCCTTGCCCTCCCGAAGTCCATGCGCGAAGGCCCAGGCCCTTCGCGCCTGCCTGGCGCCGCAGGGCGAAACGAGCTGACCAATCGACAAGGAGAGCCCTCATGGCAGAAGCCGCCCCGGAGGCCGTGAAGGCCGGGCCCGAGAAGCGCGCGCCCCGCGAGGCGGCGGGCACAGGCAACTGGCCGGTCTCGCGCATCAACCTGGGCATGCGCGCCCTGCTGCGCGACAATCCCTGGCCTGAATTCGGCTATGGCGAGATCGAGCCCTTCCACCTCGCGCTGGACGGCAACGGGCGCGGTGGGCGGGAGCTCGTCACGGATATCATCAAGCAGCGCGAAGTCTCACTAATGGTGGAGATTGGATGCTTCCTCGGCGGCTCCACGCTCCAGTGGCTTCGCAGTTCGGAAAAGCTCACCGTCATCGGCGTCGATCCCTGGGACGATAACTGGGCGGCCTATATCGAGCGCATCGCGCAGGACCCGGTCCAGTCCCGCAGCCTCTGGCACCTGGGCGACGAGAAGATCGCCAGCATCGTGGCGGATATCCGGCGGCATGGAAGCTTCTGCGTCGCGATGAACAATCTGCGCCTCTACAAACAGCGCTTCTACCCCGTTCGGCGACGCTCGCCGGAGGCCCTGCACTACCTCCATGCCCGCGGCATCGTGCCCGAGCTGATCTACATCGATGCAGGCAAGCACCGCGAGGACCTGGACGCGGCCTTTGATCTCTTCCCGGACTCCATCCTCTGCGGCGACGACTGGCTCTGGCCTGACGCGACGGGCGTTCTGCGCATGCAGGAGCATGTGAAGGCCTTTGCCGCGGAAAAGGGATTCACGATCCAGGCCAACCGCCAGACCTGGCTGCTTCTTCCGCCCGAGAAGAAGGGCAAGTAGCCCTCCACCCCGGAAGAGGGCACCTCAGCCCAGGGCCCAGGCGCGGCGCAGATCGGACAGGTGGCGGCGCATCCGCGCCGTGGCCTGCTCCTCCGGCAGGAGGCGGCGGAGCAGGCAGTGCAGGGCCACCACCTCCGCATAATGCGCGGCGGCGCTGGCCGCGCCGGTAACGCTGCCGCCGTGCCGTCGGTGCCGGCTCAGCGGGCGTGCCACATAGTGCACGCGCGCATCCTCCCGCATCGCCTCCACATAGACCCGCCAGTCCCCCGCGAAGCGCCAGCGCGCTACCTCCTCCCTCAGCCGCGCAAAGGCCGCCCGCAGCGCCTCCGTGCGCCAGAGCACGGCGCTTGCGCTCACCACGAGGTTGCGCGGGGCAAGGCAGCGCCGAAGAAATTCGCCGGCGGGGAATGCCGCGTCGCGTTCCAGCACCGGGTCGCCCATCGCGGCGCTGTAGCGCTTGCCACTCTCCTCGATCACCTCGCCCTCCGGCCCGATCGCCGCGCTGTCGGCGAAGGCGAAGGCGGCAGCCGGGTCGGCGGCAAGCCGCTTCGCCAGGATCTCCGCCATGCCGGGCTCCGCAGTGTCGTCGGCCTCCGCGATCCAGAGATAGGGTGTCCTCGTCTCGGCCAGTCCCCGCGCCCATTGGCGCAGCACGGAACCTGAATTCAGCGGGTTCCGCAGCACCGAAACAGGACAGGCGAACTCGGCCAGCAACGGTTCCGCCACGGCCATGCTGTTGTCGGTGGATGCATCATCCAGAAAGGTCAGGCCGCCCAGCACCTCGCCCTGCGACGCAATGGAGGCGAGGCGCTCGGGAAGGTAGCGGGCGTAGTTGTAGTTCGGGACGACAACACCGACGGTTCCCCTCAGCATGGCTCAGCCATCCGCACGGCCAGTCCGCTTCCCGGCACGGATAGTTCCGTTCCTCGCAAGGGCATCTCTCCCCGGATTGTCGCGCGGCGGCTACTCCGCCGGACCGGCCCGGGGACGCGTGAGCCGCCATAGCCATCCCACCGGCACGGGGTGGCGGCACAAGGTATCGGCAGCCGTGCCGGATGCAACCTTCGCAGGCCGCCCCTCCCCGGCAGGGGATCAGGGCGTTGCAGCCCATCCCTTTCACAGCCAGGGGGCCAGCGCCATCTGCGGCGTCCCTGGGGCTAGAATGACGGACCACGACATGGACGCGCCGACCATCCGGCTCACAGAACTGACCCATGGGGGTGGGTGCGGGTGCAAGCTGGCCCCTGCCGTGCTGCAGAGCATCCTGGCCGACCAGCCCATGGCCGCTGGTTTCAGCCAGCTCCTGGTAGGCACGGAAACCGCCGATGACGCCGCGGTCTGGCAGGTGGACGAGAACCTCGCCGTCATCGCCACCACGGATTTCTTCACACCCATGGTGGATGCCCCGCGCGATTTCGGGCGCATCGCCGCCACAAACGCGATCTCCGACATCTACGCCATGGGCGGAAAGCCGATCATGGCGCTCGCCATCCTCGGCATCCCCGAGCGCAGGCTGGACGCTGCCATCGTGCGGGAAATCCTGCAGGGCGGTGCCTCCATCTGCGCGGAGGCGGGCATTCCCGTGGCGGGCGGCCATTCCATCAATTCCCCGGATCCTTTCTACGGCCTCGCGGTAACCGGCCTGGCGCGCCCGGACCGGATCCGGCGCAACAGCGGGGCAAGGCCCGGCGACGCGCTCATCCTCACCAAGGGCATCGGGGTCGGGATCTATTCCGCCGCCATCAGGAAGGGCGCCCTTCCCTCGGCCGCCTATGACGAGATGATCGCCTCCACCACGCTGCTGAACCGCATCGGCGCGGAATTGTCATCGGATCCCGCGGTGCACGGCATGACCGATGTCACCGGCTTCGGGTTGTTGGGGCATGCGCTGTAGATGGCGCGCGGCTCTGGCCTGCGGCTGACCCTCCGGCGCGAGGAGGTGCCCTTGCTCGCCCAGGCGAGGGCATTGGCCGAGCAGGGCTTCGTCACCGGCGCTTCCCACCGCAACTGGGACAGCTATGGCAGCTCGGTGGAGCTACCGGCGCATGGCACGGATGCGCAGCGCCTCCTGCTGACCGACCCGCAGACCTCGGGCGGGCTTCTTCTTGCCTGCGCCCCCGAGGCGGCGGACGAGCTGGTGCAGCGCATCCGCGCGGCCGGCTATCCGCTGGCACGCGATATCGGGACCGCGGCAGAGGGGATACCAGGGATCGCCGTGATCTGACGCGCGGCAAGGCAATTCGGGCGGAACGAACCGCCCTTCAGCCAAACGCCCTCGGTGCGGCTTTCCTGCCCTGGGGCAGCACGAGAAAGGTCAGAGGGGCCCGGACAGTGGCGGAAGAGAATGGGAGTCGAACCCACCCGGGACAGTCTCGCTGCCCCACCCGGACGTGACGTCCGGACGCCCCACCGGGGACGATTCTCCTCCAGCACCACTGGCTGCGGTGGGACCGAACAGGTCCGCCCGGTGCGGATTGATGCGCCGCAGGTCGCCCTGCCGCAAGGTGACACCATGCCTGTCGAAGAAGTCTAGGATCTGGATGGCCACCTTGCGCCCGTTGTCCATCCGGTCCCGGAAGGCAGCGGCCGTGATCCAGCCATCCGCCGCGGCGCTCTGCACATCCCGGGCGATGGCCACCATCTCGGCCGTGGTGGCGCGCAGGAAAAAGTGGTCCTGGGCGATCTGGTCCACGCGGCCCAGCCGGGCGCAGGCGCGCAGCAGACGCCGCAGATCCGCTTCCGGGTGATCGAGGAGGTGGGCGAAGTCCCGCACGCGGGGCGGCCGGAACCGCGCCTCCGCCCCCAGCAGCGGCGCGATACGCGCGTATAGCGCCTCGTCAGCCGGCTCCAGCCGCAACTCCTGGCCAGGCAGGCGCAGGAAGGCGCCTTCCAGCACCAGGTTGCCCGCCCGCGCCTCCCGCTCCAGCGCCGCCCGGAAAGCGGCGGCGGGCAGCCGGGGCTCGACGAGCATGCGCAGCCGCTCGCGCCCGACGCCCTGCTGGTCCGGGCTCTCCTCATAGAGCCGCGCAATCGTCCCGAGCAGTCCCTCACGGAACGCCGCCCAGCACCTTTCGGAAAGGGCATGTCGCAGCCCGCCGGCTTCCAGCACCACGGCCTCCGCCGCCTGCAGGATGCTTCTTCCTTCCTCGGCCGTCAGGGCGTGGTCGCGGGTGAAGCCGGTAACCTCCACCCAATAAGGAGGCACCTCCAGCAGCCGGGCGAAGGCCCGCGCCGGGGAGGCTTCGGACAGCGCCTCCAGCTGGGCCAGGCGCTCCGGCGTGCGCCGCTTGCGGGCCGGTGCCCGGATATCGAGGAAACGCCCGCCCCCGATGGTCCGCTGCGCCGAGACATCGCGGAGGATGAAGCGGTCACCGATGGCAGCCGCGATGGGGCGTTCCAGCACCAGCTGCACCCGGCCCCGGCCTCCTGGCGCAATCCCCTCCTCCAGCGGCACCAGCCGCACGCCCAGCTCCGCGCTCGCATGGTGCAGCCGCGCGGGGAACCAGTCGTCGATCGGCCGGGGTTCGCCTGCCAGCACGCGGAGCTCGGCATCGATCCGGTCGGCCGGCGCATGCAGCGCGGGGTCCAGCACCATGTCCCCGCGCGAGATGGCCTCCTTGCTGATCTCCTCGCCCGCCAGGCTCAGCGCACAGCGCTGCCCGGCCAGGCCGCGTTCGGCCGGGCGGTTCTGGGCATGGATGGACTGCACCCGCGCCGGGATGCCCCGCGGGCTGACCAGCACCTGGTCGCCCACCGCAACGGCACCGGACCGCACCATGCCCGTGACCACCGTGCCTGCGCCGGGGAGGTCGAAGCTGCGGTCCACCGAGAGCCGGAAGGCCCCGCGCCGATCCGGCGGCGGCGTCCCGGCCTGGGCTTTGTCGAGCGCCGCCTTCAGCGCCTCGATCCCTTCGCCGGTTCGGGCGGAAACAGCCAGGATCGGCGCCCCAGCCAGGGCCGTGCCGGCCAGCGCCGCCCGGATCTCGCCCGCCACGGCCTCGCGGCGCTCCGCAACGGCCAGGTCGGACTTGTTCAGCGCCACGATCCCCCGCCCGATGCCGAGCAGGTCGAGGATTGCCAGATGCTCGCGGGTCTGGGGCATCACGCCCTCGTCGGCGGCAACGACCAGCAGCGCGAAATCGATGCCTGTGGCCCCGGCCAGCATGGTGTGCGCGAAGCGCTCATGCCCCGGCACGTCCACGAAGCCCATGCGCTGCTCACCTTGGCCGAGATAGGCAAAGCCGAGATCCACGGTGATCGCGCGCGCCTTCTCCTCCTTCAGCCGGTCCGTGTCCACGCCGGTAAGAGCCTTCACGAGCGCGGTCTTGCCATGGCCGGCATGGCCGGCGGTGCCGATGATCATGCGGCCAACCCCGGCCGGGGTCGCACTGATCGCCGCGCTGCCCCTGCCATCCGCTCCGCCGGGAAGGCGGCCTGCACGGGGCCACGCCCCGGCCCGGCGCCGGCGCGACGCGCGGCGTCCGGCCCGGCCTGCCCATCGGCATCGCCCTGCCCCGCCGCCACCCACCACCAGTGCGCCGCCTCGGCCACACGCTGCTCCACGCCCATTGCGGGGCGATAAAGCGCTTCCAAACATGTCATGGCGGAGGCGATGCCTGCCTCGCCTGCCTTCATTGCGACCCGCCGCGCCCCGGCCGGGCCGGGCGCCATCGCCAGCCCCTCCCCACTCCACGGCTTCCAGGGTTCGCGGGCGGCGGCCATGGCCTCCGCCATCCGCCCCGGCGGCGGGGCGGGGCACCGGTCGTGGTCAGGCCAGCCCATGAGGGGCCCTCAGGGCGGAGAGGTTGGCGATGAAGCCCGCCTCGTCAGTCAGGCAGCGCAGGTCCAGCACCAGCGCGCCATCGCGCACATACCCGATCACCGGGCGCGGCAAGGCCCGGAAGGCAGCGGACAGGGCATCAAGATCCCGCCCACGCGGGGCGGTGATGCGAAGGCCGGCGCTGGGCAAGGTGTCCAGCGGCAAGGCCCCGGACCCGATCTGGCTGCGGCACTCGCACAGGGCCACCCCGAAGCCGGCGGGCAGCGCGGCGGCCAGATGCGGCTCCACCCGCCGCGCCAGCGCCTCGATCTCCACCACCTTGCGGGACAGCAACGCAAGGGTGGGCAGCCGCTTCGCCAGCCGGTCCGGGTCACGGTAGAGCTTCAGCGTCGCGGCCAGGGCGGCGATGCGCACCTTATCCACCCGCAGGGCGCGCTTCATCGGGTTGCGGTTGATCGCCGCGATGAGATCCTTCCGGCCAACGATGAAGCCGGCCTGCGGCCCGCCCAGCAACTTGTCCCCGGAGAAGGTGACAAGATCGGCCCCCTCCTCCACCGCCTCTCGCACCGTCGGCTCCCTTTTCAGCCCCCAGCGCGACAGATTGAGCAGCGTTCCGGAGCCGAGGTCGTTCAGCAGGGGCACCCCGCCTTCACGGGCGATGGCCGCCAGCGCGGCGCCGGCCACTTCCGCGGTGAAGCCCTCGATCCGGTAGTTGGAGGTGTGGACCTTCAGCACCAGCCCCGTCTCCGGGCCAAGGGCGGTGCGGTAATCCCCGGGATGGGTGCGGTTGGTGGTGCCCACCTCCACCAGCCTCACCCCGGCGCGCGCCATGATGTCCGGCATGCGGAAGGCGCCGCCGATCTCGATCAGCTCCCCGCGGGACACGATCGCTTCGCGTCCCTGGCCCAGCGTATTGAGCGCGATCAGCACCGCGGCAGCGTTGTTGTTGACGAGGGTGGCGTCCTCCGCCCCGGTCAGTTCGCAGAGGATTTCCCGGAGATGGCCGTCGCGCTCCCCGCGCCGCCCCGTCTCCAGGTCGAACTCCAGGGCGGCCGCATCCCGCATGGCCGCGACGGCTGCCTCGATGGCCGCCTCGGCCAGAAGCGCCCGGCCGAGATTGGTGTGCAGCACCGTACCGGTGAGGTTGAACAGGGGCCGGAGCGCGTCGCGGTGGCGCCGCTCCAGCGCGTCCCGCGCCATGGCCGCCACGTCCGCGGCGCCTGGCAAGGCACCGCCGGCCGCACGGGCCTCGGCCAGGGCCGCGCGGATGGCGTCCACTGCCTCGCTCCGCCCGAAGCGCTCCACCAGTGCCGCTGCCGCCGCCAGCCCGAGAACACGATCCACCGATGGGAGCGCGCGCAGCGGCGCCTTCGCCACGATTCAGTGCACCGGACGGAAAAAATCGAAGCCCGCGCCCCGGTTCTGCGACCTGCCGCAGCGTCGGGTGAGGAAGCAAAAGGCGGGTACGGCGCCGCTTCCCACCGCCCGGACCTCGAACCGCGCCGCCCCTCGCATGGACAGGCCCGGCGGATTGGGCAGGCTGGCGAAGGTGGCCCCCATGAGCCGCCCGGTCGCAGGAAGATCGGGCTGCACGCTGCTGGATCCGGTCATGTCACCTCGGCAGGCCGGACCGGCCACGCCGCCATGGAAGGGTTGCTCGGCCAAGCCGATCTTCGGCTTGCCCGTCAGCTCCCGCAACATCGGCGGAGGCAGCGCCAGGATCCACCGCCAATCAACGGGCCCGCGTCATCGCCCGGAGCGGACCGCAGGTCCAGATCCCGAAGTCAGGCCAAACATAAAAAGGCGGACGATCAGCACTGCGCCAATGAGGCCGCGGAGCAGCAACAAGGGGAGGTCCCGTGCCGCCCTGGGCTTGCCCCCCCGTGCGCGGCGCGCAGCACGGCCATGGCGGGCCAGGCTTCCCGATCCCGCTCCTTTCCCATCCCGGCGCCACGATTGCTCCGCCGCGGCCGCACCGATATATCCAATCGGGAACAACGGTGGATGCGGTCCATGCGTCGCCTGCTCCTTCGCGCCGTGCTCGCCGGGCTCGCCGCCCCGCTGGCGCGCCCCACCATCGCCGCCACCCCGGGACAGGAAGGCCCGATCGTGTTCGCCGCGGCCAGCCTGGCCGATGCGATGCGCGCGCTCGGCGAGGCCTGGCGTGCAGACGGCAACCCCGTGCCGCGCTTCTCCTTCGCGGCCTCCTCTGCCCTTGCACGCCAGATGGAGCAGGGGGCGCCGGCCGATATCTTCGCCTCGGCCGACGAGGCCTGGATGGACTATGCCGCGCAGCGCGGCCTCATCCTGGGCGAGACACGCGTGAGCCCGGTCGGGAACGCGCTCGTGCTGATCGCGCCGGCCGGTGCGGCGCAGGCTCCAGTGCCGCTTACCCCTGGAACAGACCTCGCCGCGCTGCTCGGTCCCTCCGGCCGGCTCGCCACGGGAGATCCCGCCCATGTGCCGGCCGGCCGCTATGCCCAGGCCGCCCTCACCTGGATGGGGCAGTGGGGCAGCCTCGCGTCCCGCATCGCGCGGGCCGACAATGTCCGCTCCGCCCTGCTGCTGGTGGAGCGAGGGGAGGCGCCGCTCGGCATCGTCTATGCCACCGATGCCGCGGCCTCCGACCAGGTGCGGGTCATCGGGACCTTCCCGGGGGGGAGCCATCCCGCCATCCGCTATCCCTTCGCCCTCACCCGGCGCGCAGCGGCGAACGGGCATGCGCGCGCCTTCCTCGGCTTCGCGACCGGTCCCGGGGCAGCCGGGACCTATCGGCGCCTCGGCTTCACCTTGCGCGCCGAATAGTGCTCACCCCGGAGGAATGGGGCGCCGTGCGCCTCAGCCTTTCCGTCGCCCTGCGCTCCGTGGTCTTCGGGCTGCCGCCTGCGGTCCTGATGGCCTGGCTACTGGCGCGCGGGCGCTTCCCGGGGCGCGCGCTGCTGGATGCACTGGTGCACCTGCCCCTGGTGCTGCCGCCCGTCGTTGTGGGCTGGCTGCTCCTGGTCACCTTCGGCGTCCGCGGGCCGGTGGGCTCGCTGCTGGACGAGTGGTTCGGCATGCGCCTGGTCTTCACGACCTCGGGCGCCTCCCTGGCCACCGCCGTCATGTCCTTCCCCCTGATCGTGCGGGCCGTGCGCCTCAGCCTGGATGCCGTCGATCCCGGGCTGGAGGCGGCGGCGCGCACCCTGGGGGCGGGGCCGATCGACCGCTTCGCCACCATCACCCTGCCGCTGATCGCGCCCGGCATCCTCTCCGGCGCGATCACCGCCTTCGCGGCGGGGCTGGGGGAATTCGGGGCGGTCATCACCTTCGCCTCCAACATCCCCGGCGAAACCCAGACCCTGCCCCTGGCAATTTACGCCGCCACCCAGACCCCGGGCGGCGAGGCTGTGGCGGCGCGGCTGGCCGCCATCTCCTTCGCACTGGCCGTGGCAGGGCTCCTTCTCGCGGATTTGGCCGGCAAGCGCCTGGCCGGGTTCCTCGGCCGCCCGGCGCGCTGATGCTCGACGCCGCCATCCGGCATCGCTTCCCCGGCTTTACCCTGGACATCGCGTTCCAGGCGCCATCCCCGGGGGTGACAGCCGTCTTCGGCCCATCCGGCTGCGGGAAGTCCACCCTGCTCGCGGCCGTGGCAGGGCTGCTGCACCCGGATGAGGGGCGGCTCGCCCTGGATGGTGCCGTACTGCTGGACACCGCCGCCCGGATCGCCGCTCCGCCAGAGCGCCGGCGCTGCGGGGTGGTCTTCCAGGATGCGCGGCTCTTCCCGCATCTCTCGGTGGAAACGAACCTCCGCTACGGGCTGCGCCGTGCCCCGCGCGGGGCGGAAGGTCCGGGGTTGGAAGAGATCACCGCCCTTCTCGGGATCGGCCACCTCCTCGCCCGCCGCCCCGCGGCACTTTCGGGCGGGGAGAAGCAGCGCGTCGCGCTCGGCCGCGCCCTGCTCTCCCGCCCCCGCATCCTGCTGATGGACGAGCCCCTGGCCGCGCTGGACGCCGCGCGCCGTGCCGAGGTGCTGCCCTATCTCGCCCGTGTGCGGGACCGGTTCCGGCTGCCCATGCTCTATGTCACCCATGCGCTGGACGAGGTGGACCGGCTTGCGGATCACCTCGTGCTTCTCCAGGCCGGGCGCGTCCTCGCCTCGGGGCCAGTGGAAGAGCTGGCTGCCCGGACCGACCTGCCCCTTCTCGCCACGCGGCGGGATGCGGGCGCGCTGCTCGCCTGCGTGGTCCTGGGGCATGACCCGGCGCGCGGGCTTACCCGGCTCGGCTTCGCCGGAGGGGAGCTCCGCGTGCCGTTGCAGGATGGCGCGCCCGGCACACCCATCCGCGTGCGGGTGCGCGCGCGTGATGTCGCTGTTGCCACGGAGGAGCCACGCGGCCTTTCCGTGCAGAACATCCTGCCCGCCACGCTGGAGGCCATCGAGCCTATGGGCGCGCTGGAGGCGGTGCTGCGATTGCGGATCGGAGAGGCGCTGCTGCTCGCCCGGATCACCGCCGATGCGGCGGCCCGGCTTGGCCTCCATCCGGGACAGCGAATCTGGGCGCTGGTGAAGTCGGTGGCCTTCGCAGGGCCAGGCGGCTGAGTTGCCTGTCCCCACATGGGAAAAAGGCCGCTCCAGGAAGGGGTCGGCGGGCGCGTTCCGGCCAGTCGGTCTGGCGGTCCTGGGTCGCCTCTCACGAGACCTGCACGACGGCATTTCCAGGCCACACCGGCAGCGCAGCCCGGGCCGCGGTCGCTTGACACGGTGAATTGCGGAAGGCACCTGCGCTGCTCTGAGGAGCGCGGGACATGGTGGAAGTGACAGATCGGCCGCGAAGGCTGCTCTACATTGTGAATCACCGCACGCTCATGCCAGCCGAAGTCCCCATGCTCATGGAACTCGGGTGGGAGGTATTCTGCCCAAAAATCGTTCCGTCGCATGATCCAGGCTTTCGGAGCGCCCTGGTCACGCGCGAATACGACAGCAGCCTGACAATCCCAAAGGAAGCGCTCGATGTATTGAACAGCCAGGATTTTTATGAGCGTTCCTGGTCAAGTACCGTGCGGCATGTCGCAGGCCGTTATTTCGACGTCATTATAAATCACTTTTCCTATTACAGCGTGCCGGTTTCAGAAGCAGCGCGCCATTTCCCGGGGCTAGTCGTGCTGCGGACCTTCGGGCGGGAACATCCCAGCCGCTATGCCGAGTTCGCGGAGATCGGGCCTCGCAAATCCGTTCTGGACGAGCTGGACGCATTGGGCTCTCGCCTCGTCCATGCCCAGGGCTACGCCAACATTGCCGATATCGAGCCCCCGGTGCTTCAGCGCACCGCGATGACCGTCACCGTGCCGCTGCCTCCCTATATCTACGCCTCTGCCAACACGTGGCGGGGGGGCGGAAAGGAGGCTGTTCTCCTGTGCCCCGCGATCATGGCGGCCGGTGGCCAGAGCTACTACGGCAACATCTATCGCGGGATAAAGCGTGACTTCGGCGACCTGCCCCATGTGATCTTCGGTCGCCAGCCCGAACCGGTGAACGATCCGGCTGTGCTGCCCTATCTCACCGATCCGGAACTCCTGGATCTCTACGCCCGCGCTCCTGTCTTCATCTATCCGTCGGCTGAGCCGCGGCATATCCACTACTCCCCCATCGAGGCGATGGTGGTCGGAACGCCCGTGCTCTATCGGCGCGGCAGCCTGACCGACACGCTGGCCGAAGGGGCGGATTTGCCGGGCGCCTGCGCGGACACAGCGGAGATGCGTGACAAGGCGCAGCGCCTTCTTGCCGGGGACAGTAACCTCGCGGAAGCAATCCGCGCGACGCAGGGCCGCATCGTCGATACGTTCTCATCCGATCTCGCCCGGCGGCAATGGGAAGCCGTGCTGGGGAGGGCACCCTGACCCGCCGTGTCCTATGGGCGTTGAACCATCGCACCCTCATGCCGGATGAGGTCGCGATTCTTCGCAGCCTCGGCTTCGCCGTGTTCACGCCGCGTGTCCTGCCACGCGGCTTGGAAGGGCGGTCCACTGCCATCGAGCAGGACCCGGATGACGCGGCCCTTGACCTGCCGCCCGAGACACGCGCCGTGCTCGAAGCGTTCCCCTTCTACGAACGGCGCTGGACGCCGACGCTCACCTCCATCCTGAATGAACATTTCGAGGCCGTCGTGACGGCCTTCTACCCGGAGTGCTTCAGCTCCGCCATCCAGCATTTCCAGGGGCGTGTCATCGCCCGCTGCTTCGGCCGGGAGGGGACTGCGAATTACCGGCACTGGACCTCCGCCTGGGGACTTCCGGACCTTGAGGATCATATCGAGCAGGCTGGCGAGCGCTACATATTCGGCCAGGCCTATCCGTTCCTTGCGGAAGTCGAGCCCCCGCTCAACGCCCGCCACGCCTTCACCCTTCCTCTTGTCAGGCCGGGCTGGGTGGACGCTCGCCGGGATAGCTGGAACGGGGCCGGCGGCTTCGTCCTGCTCAACATTCCCCTGATCGGTGCCTCACCGTACTACCAGCCGATCTACGAGGGCGCGAAGGCAACCTTCGCAGGCGTGCCACATCGCATTTTCGGGCATCAGCCACGCCCCGTCGCCGACCCTTCCGTGATCGCCTCTCCCCCTGACGATGAGCTGCTGAACCTCTTCGCCTCCTGCTCGGCCTTCGCCTACACCTCAAGCGAGCCCCGGCACCTGCATTATCCTCCGGTCGAGGCGTTGGTCATCGGCGCGCCGGTCCTCTATCTGCGCGGCTCCCTTCTCGATCGGCTCGTCCCCGGCTTGCCCGGTGGCTGCGCCGATCTGGCGGAGATGCGCGCGAAGGCCGAGGCCCTCGTCGGGGGCAACACGACTCTCGCCGCAGAGATCCGGGCCGCCGCACCGGCCTTGCTCGCCCCCTTTGCCCCTGAAGCCGCGCGTGCTGCCTGGGCCAACCTTCTGGGAGTTCGATCATGAGGAAGCTGCTCGGTCGTTTCCGGCGGGCGATCCTTCAAGTGGCCCGGGCGCTTCGCCTCCTGGGCCCGATCGAACGCCTTCACCGTGTCGAGCAGCATACGCAAGGTATCCAGCAGCACACGCAAGATATCCAGCAGCACACCTACCGCATCGAGCAACAGCAGCTGGCGCTCAGCGCCATGTTCCAAGAGCTGCAGCAGACCTCAGCCGGCCTCGCGCGCACGCTGGAGGAGCTCCGGGCATCCCTCAACGCCGTGAACGAGAGGCTCAGCGTGTCGGAGATCGCGCTCCGCGACATGCCGGTGCGAATCACCACCCGCATGGCCGAAATCACGGCGTCAGAAGTGGACCGGCTGGATGGTTATCTCGCCTACCACTTTGCAATGGTTCATGCATCTCAGGACCCGCTGGCCACGCGCCTGACCGACGCTTCCCAGGCGCAGGCGCGGCAGATTTCCGAGAAGGTCGAGCAGGAGGTGGACCGGCTCGACCTCAACCTCGTGCACCACGTTGCGGTCCTGCGTGCGCTCGGCGAGCGAGTCGTGGCGCAACGCTCCGACAGCTAGCTGCGGGAGCCCGCTGCTCTCAACTGCCCTCATATCGTCCAGGGCGGCGTCTGCCTCTGAGGAGTGGCGCCCCGGGATGTCACCCGTGGCCGCGGCATGCCTATCCTGGCCCCGGCGCCCGGACGATCCCGTCCCAGCCGCAGGCCCGCGCCACCGCCGTTCCCGGGGATGAACTTCCCGTTCGGCTATGCGCCAGGCGTGAGGCGCCGCGCCGCACGCCGCAAAAGCCATCCCAGCGGGCCAGGCGCCTCCGTGATGGCCTTGCGAAGGCTACGCAGCTCGGCCTCGGCCTTCGACTTCGCGAGGGCGGCATCAACAGCCTGGCCGCGCGCCACCTGCTGCCCTTCCTCAAGGGCCGCAAGCCGCTGGGCTGTCACCTTCGCGATCCCATGCTTCTCGATCTGCGCGAGCCTGGCGCGTGCCTCGTCCAGCTCGCGGCTCAGGCGCGCGACCTCTGCCACAAGGTTCCCCGCGCGAGGACCGGGTCCTCTCTTCGCTGGCCCGGGCCGGCGGTTGCGGCTCATGAGCTTTTCTGCCGACGAAGCATGCTCGGTCCCTTACAGCGTCTCATCCAATGTCCGACCAAGCGCATCCTGCCCCGTCTATACACATCGGCTGTCGGGGCTACGAGCACCGCCCAATTGCGTCCGTGTCCTGCACGGATGGCCCGTGGTCCAGGGGTATACCACGGCACGGGTGCGAAACTGCATGAAGCGGGGAAGGCGCCCCGGGAGTTGATGAGGGGCAGGAAGTGGAGCGGGCGATGGGAATCGAACCCACGACATTCAGCTTGGGAAGCTGACGTTCTACCTCTGAACTACGCCCGCGCTCTGCGCCAACACCTAGCGCAGGCCTACAAGCTGCGCAATCCACCTCAGGCCTCCGGAAGGAGGACGCTACCGGCATCCGGCCACAGCCCGCATTGCGATCTTACCCGGTGCTAACGGCGCTTCTCCGGCCTCCGCAGCGGCAAGGCACCCTTCACGGCCGCTTGAGCCCTCGCTGGCCTTGCCCGTCCCGGGGCAGCGGATTAGCTTGCGGCCGGCGATGCCCCCGGGGCGGAAGCCAGCTCGCGATTTGTCGGCCAGCTTGCGGCGAGCCTAAAGAAACGCGCTAAACGGCCGTGGCGGGGGCGAGCCCCCGCCCGACCGGGCCATCCGTGACTTGATGGAATGCCCGCGATGCCCAGGACCCTTCCGGATATCCCGCTCCGCCCCGCCACCCTCCTGGTGCGCGGCGGCCAGAACCGCAGCTCCTTCGACGAGATGTCGGAAGCCCTGCATCTCACCTCCGGCTTCATGTACGAAAGCGCGGGCCAGGCGGAAGACACCTTCCTCGGCCAGATCCAGCACTTCCAGTATTCCCGCTTCGGCAACCCGACGATCGAGGCGCTGCAGAACAAGCTCGCCGCGCTCGAAGGCGCGGAGGCCTGCCGCGTGACCGCATCCGGCATGGCCGCCGTCCATTCCGCCATGCTGGCCCATCTCAAGGCCGGGGACCGCGTGGTCGCCTCCCGCGCCCTGTTTGGGTCGTGCCACTGGATCGTCTCCACCCTGCTGCCGCGCTACGGCATCGAGACGGTGTTCGTGGACGGCACCGACCTCGACCAGTGGCGGGACGCCTTCAGGAAGCCGGCCGCGCTGGTGCTGCTGGAAACCCCCTCCAACCCGATGCTGGAGCTGGTGGACCTGCCCGCCGTGGCCGAGCTGGCGCATGCGGCCGGCGCCATCGTGGTGGTGGACAATGTCTTCGCCACCCCCCTGCTGCAGAAGCCGCTGAGCATGGGCGCGGATGTGGTCGTCTATTCCGCCACCAAGCACTTCGATGGCCAGGGCCGCGTGCTCGGCGGCGCCGTGCTGGGTTCCGCCAAATGGGTGGACGAGGTGCTGCAGCCCTTCATCCGCAACACCGGTCCCAGCATCTCCCCCTTCAATGCATGGGTGATCCTGAAGGGGCTGGAAACGCTGCATCTGCGCCTGCCGGCCATGTGCGCCAATGCCGCGAAGCTGGCGGATTTCCTCTCCACGCGGCCGGAAGTCTCGCGCACCCTCTATCCCTTCCTGGACAGCCATCCGCAGCAGGCACTGGCGAAGAAGCAGATGTCGGCCGGCGGTTCCCTTGTCACCTTCGACGTTGAGGGCGGCAAGGAGGCGGCGTTCCGGGTTCTGGACGCGCTGCGCCTGATCGACATCTCCAACAATCTAGGCGATGCCCGTAGCATGGTCACCCACCCCGCGACCACCACGCATATGAAGGTGGGGCCGGAGGAGCGCGCGCGGCTCGGCATCACCGATGGCACGGTTCGCTTCTCCGTTGGCCTTGAGGATGCGCAGGACCTGATCGACGATCTGGCCCAGGCGCTGGACGGTCTGCGCGGAACGGGCGGCGGTCGCCTGAACGTGGCCCGCGCGGCGGCGCCGGAGCGCTGACCGGGCCCACCCGGGCATGACGGTGGACGAGGCGGCGCGGCCGGTGGCAGGCTGCCCCGCCCCGGCCACGACGCCAGGAAGGGAGGCATGATGAATATCGAGACCTGGCTCGCCTTCCTGGCGGCCTCCGCCGCCATGCTGGTCGTTCCCGGGCCCACCATCCTTCTGGTGCTCGGCCAGTCGCTCGGTGGCGGCCGCCGGTCCACCCTGCCGCTCGTCGCCGGCGTGGCGGCGGGGGATGCGCTGGCCCTCAGCCTCTCCCTCGCCGGGCTGGGCGCGCTGCTCGCTACCTCGTCGCTCGCCTTCACCCTGCTCCGCTGGGCCGGCGCGGCCTATCTCGTCTATCTCGGCCTCCGCCTCTGGCATGCGCCGGTCGAGGGTGCGCCCGCGCCGTTGCCGCCGCGCCGGGCGGGGCTGCAGGCCTTCATCGTGACGGCCACGAACCCGAAGGGGATTGCCTTCTTCGTCGCCTTCGTGCCGCAGTTCCTGGATCCCGCGCGCCCCTTCCTGCCCCAGGCCGCGCTGCTGGTCGCCAGCTTCGTCGCCCTCGGCGCGGCCAATGCGCTGGGCTACGCGTTATTGGCCGGGCGGCTTTCCGGCCTTGTCCGCCTGCCCCGGTTCCGACGCAGGATCAACCGCATCGGCGGCTCCATGCTCGTTGGCGCGGGGCTCGCCACGGCCCTGATCGGCCGCCGCGCATGAGCGGGCGGCGCAGCGAGAGTGGCAAGGAGACGAACGCCTTCACCGCGGTGACCCGCGGGCTTCGGGTCACCGTGCGCAGCTACTACCTGGCGGACCAGTCGGACCCGGAGCTGGGCCGCCATGTCTGGGCCTATCGCGTGCGGATCACCAATGAGGGGCGCGATACCGTGCAGCTGATGAAGCGCAGCTGGGAAATCACCGATGCCCAAGGGCGCACGCAGCGGGTGCATGGTGATGGGGTGGTGGGGGAACAGCCCGTTCTGGAGCCAGGGGAGGCCTTCGAATACACGTCGGGCACTCCCCTCGCCACGCCCTCGGGCTTCATGCGCGGCCTCTACCACATGGTGGTTCCGGCCACGGGGGAGCGGTTCGACGCAGAGATACCCCCCTTCAGCCTGGACAGCCCGCATGGGCAGTTCACGGTGAACTAGCCCGGATCGCCGCAGGCGCGGAGCAGCCCGGCAGGGGCCGCGCTTCCGCTGCTCCGCCAGCGCCCCCATCTTCTCCCCGGCGTGCCGCTACCAAAAATCGCCTGACAGACCGGCACGGCCGCGCACCAGAGGAAGAATGACCGTGACGGATTCACGCCCAGACACCCAGGACGCCGCCGAGGCCGGCGCTGCCCTCCCCGCCGACCTGGCCGGGCACAAACGCCCCACCCAGGCCGAGGCGGAGGCGGCGGTCCGCACGCTGCTGCTCTGGGCTGGCGATGATCCGGACCGGGAAGGCCTGCTGGACACGCCCAAGCGCGTGGCGAAGTCCTACAGGGAATTGTTCGTCGGCTATGGCACCGACCCCGTGCAGCTCCTCCAGCGCTCCTTCGAGGAGGTGGCGGGCTATGACGAGATGGTGGTGCTGCGTGACATCCGCCTGGAGAGCCATTGCGAGCACCACATGGTGCCCATCATCGGCCGGGCCCATGTCGGCTACCTGCCGCGCGGGCGCGTGGTCGGGATCAGCAAGCTGGCGCGGGTGGTGGATGCCTTCGCCAAGCGCCTGCAGATCCAGGAGAAGCTGACAGCCCAGATCGCCAACGCCATCAATGACGTGCTGGACCCGATCGGCGTGGCCGTGGTGGTGGAGGCCGCGCATCAGTGCATGACCACGCGCGGCGTGCACAAGCACGGCGTGACGATGGTCACCAGCACCATGCTGGGCGCCTTCCGCGACGATCACGCAACGCGGCGCGAGTTCCTCTCGATCATCAACGGCCGCACCGGCACCTTCGAGGGCTAGGAGCGGGGACAGGGCGCCGGAACCCCGGCGCCCTGTCGGCCGCGATCAGCAGTCGCGGCGATAGAAGCCCGCTGTGCGCTGCGCGCGTGCCGCATCGGCATAGGCACCGGTGATCGCGGCCTGCTGCTGCGCGCCGGCGGCAGCCGCATAGGCCTCGCGGCAATAGGGATCATTGGCGGCGGCGACCGTGGCCGCGTAGCCCGGCGCTGCATACCCGGGCGCAGCGTAGCCTGGCGCAGCGTAACCCGGGGCGACGGGGGCCTGGCCGACATAGGCCGGCATCGGCGTGGCATAGCCCGCGCTGGGCGCCACGCCATAGCTGCCGGGCGGGAAATAGGGATCCGCCGGATAGGGTGCGCAGGCGGCAAGGCCCGCGCCAAGGGCGATGGCCGGAAGCAGCATAAGCGAGCGGATACGGGTCATGGCGTGTCTCCTCTGGTGAGAGGAAAAGCGCGGGAGCCCGTATCCGGGTTGCGGATCAGCCCTGGGGGAGATCCTGCCGCTGGATCCCGCCAGGGCTGTCCAGCGGCAGGACGGGCGCGGCGGGGGTGGTTTCCAGCAGCCAGTCGCGCAGGTTCCGGCGGACCTGGAGCTCGAACTCCACGTTCAGGTCCTCCATTGCCCGGATCATCACCGTCTCGGCCGCGCGGGCCCGCGCGGCGGCGCTGCTGCCCGCCCCGGTCAGGTTGCGCCGCACCTCGGCCACGGCGAAGGCCACGGGGCGCTCATTGTCCAGCACGTCCAGCCGTGCCCGCAGCAAAACGGCGATGGAGTCGCCCGAGCGAACCAGGCTCGCCGTCTCCACCGTGAAGCGGGCGCGATTCGTGGTGCCGGAGGGAACCACCCGGTCCCGCCCCATCCGCGCCACCTCGACCGCCGGAATGATCGGCGCGGGCGGATCGGCGCGGGAGCCGGCGGTATTCTCCACCACCTCCACATCCGCGACATTCAGGCGCAGCGGCGTCAGCCAGGCATAGCCATCAAGCCGCGGCGGCGCGGGCGGCAGCTCGCGCTCCCCGCAGGCCAGCAGCAGCAGCGGCATGCCGATCGCGAGGCTCCGCCTGGTCAGGCTGCATCCGGTCATGGTTCCACGGAATCCCCAAAGACTGGGTTCCGCGTTAGCCGATCAGGCCCGGCCAGCGCCACCCCTGACATCCGCGCGGTCGAAACGGAAGGCCAGGTTGCAGAACTCGCAGGTCATGGTGATCTGCCCGTGCTCGGCCATATGGTCCAGGTCCGCCTCGGGGAAGCCCTGCAGCACGCCGGCCAGCTTGGCGCGGGAGCAACGGCAGCCATAGGAAAGGGCGCGTGGCCGGTCCAGCTGCAGCCCCTCCGCGTGGAACAGGCGGTGCAGCAGCTGCTCGGGCGCCAGCGCGTCATCCAGCATCTCCTCCTCCTTCACCGTGGAGGCCAGGATGGTGGCGGTGTTCCAGGCCTCGTCGGCCTCCTCGTTCCGCAGCCCGTCAATGCCGCCCTCGGCGGCCACGCGCTCCAGGATCAGGGCCGTGGCGCGCCAGCCCTGCGGCGTGCGGCGGCAGGAAAGGCGCACGAAGGCCTGGAGCTGCTCCGAGGTGCGGAAGTAGTTGTCCGTCATCTCCGCCAGGGTTTCGCCCTCGATCGCGACGATACCCTGGTAGCGGTCCATCTCAGGGCCCTGGTCGCAGGTGAAGGCCAGGTACCCCTTGCCGAGCAGAGCCGCGGCCTCGCCGCTGGCCGGGCCATCGGCGCGGGCATAGCCGCGGATCTCCCCGCTATCGGTGCAGTCGGCCAGCAGCATGGGAACGGGGCCGTCGCCCTTCGCCTGGAGGGAGAAGGAGCCCTGAAACTTCAGCGCGGCGGCAAGGCCGGCGGTCAGCGCCAGGGCCTGGCCCAGCAGGCGCGAGACATCCTCGGGCAGGTCATGGCGGCCGATCAGCGCCTCGGCCAGGTCTCCCAGCCGCACCAGCCGGCCGCGCACGGGGCGGCCATCCAGGTGGAAGGGCATGATGGCGCGCGGCACCACGATATCCGGCACCGGCGGGCGGTCATGGTTGAGAAAATCGGAGGTCTCGGAGGGGCGGGTCACGTTCTGCACCCGCGCTAGATAGTGAGCGCCGCGCCGCGCCGACAGGGCCAACCGGTTGCGCCCGGTGCATGGCGCCCCCGCCCTGCCCCGCACTGCCAACAGCCCGGGCGGGGCCGGCGGGCCCGGCCCTCAGTAGAGGACGTTCTGAGGAACCCCCTCCACCATGTTGTCCACCACCTGCCGCACGCCGGGCACACGATGCGCGATGGACTGAAGGCCGCGCCGCACGGCCTGTGACCGGGCAAAGCCCTGGAACTCCACCACCCCGTTCTTCACGGCCACGAAGGTGTAGATCGTGTCCGCCCAGGGCTGCTGGCGGATCTCCCTCCAGATCACCTCCCGGATCCGCTCATCCTCTGAACCGCCCTCGCCCAGGCTCGCCGGGGGAACCAGGAGGGCCTGGAGCAGGTCGGCGCGAGAGACGATGCCGACCAGCCTCTCACCCCGCAGCACCGGAACGCGGCGGATGCCCCGCTCCTCCATAATCCGGGCGATCTGCTCCACCGGCGTGTTCTCGGTCACGGTGATGAGGTCGCGGGTCATCACATCCTCGGCCAGCATCCCATGCAGCTGGGCATAGCGCTCGGCATCCCGGTCGCGGCTGCCGAAGAGGCGGTGGAGCCATCCCGGGCGTTCCTCCGCGCCGGAAAGCCGGCGGATCAGGTCGAGTTCGGTCACGATACCCAGCAACCGGCCATCGCCGCCGGTCACGGGCACGGCGGAAATGCCGCGCTCCGCCAGGAGCCGGGCCAGAGAGGCCACGGGCATCGCGGCAGGCACGCAGATTACCTCACGCGTCATCAGGTCGCGGGCGAAAAGGGATTCGGTCACGGTGCTCATCGCTGCCTCCAGGGCTTGTGCCTGAAGACAGGTTGCGAAACCGGGAACGCAACGACCTTGATCTGCGTCAAGCCCCGGGAAAGGGGCGGCGAATGGCCTCAGCCCGCGCCCAGGGCCCAGAGCAGCACGCCCTTCTGCGCGTGCAGCCGGTTCTCGGCCTCGTCGAACACCACGCTCTGCGGGCCGTCCATCACCTCGTCGGTGATCTCCTCGCCCCGATGGGCGGGCAGGCAATGCATCACGATGGCGTCCGGCGCGGCATGGCGCATCAGCGCGGCGTTCAGCTGATAGGGCGCCAGCATGTTGTGCCGGTTCCGCAGCTCGCGCTTCTCGTCGCTCATGGAGATCCAGGTGTCGGTCACCACGCAGCGCGCACCGCGCACCGCCTCCGCCGGATCGTTGAAGAGCTCGACCGTCGCGCCCTGCGCGCGCGCCCAGGCGATCAGATCGGCCGGCGGCGCGAGCTGCGCGGGGGTGGCGACGCGGAGCGTGAAGTTGAAGCGCGCGGCGGCCTGGATGAAGGACTGCGCCACGTTGTTGCCGTCGCCGGTCCAGGCCACCACCTGCCCCGCGATCGGGCCGCGATGCTCCTCGAAGGTCATCACATCCGCCATCAGCTGGCAGGGATGCGACACATCCGTGAGGCCGTTGATCACGGGCACCGTGGCGTACTGCGCCAGCTCCCGCATCTTCTCGACATTGTCGGTGCGCAGCACGATGGCATCGACATAGCGGGACAGCACGCGCGCCGTATCGGCCGGCGTCTCGCCGCGTCCCAGTTGCGTGTCCTTGCTGGTCAGCGTGGTGACGAAGCCGCCGAGCTGGCGGATCCCCACCTCGAAGGAGACGCGGGTCCGCGTGCTCGGCTTCTCGAAGATCAGCGCCACGGTCTTGCCGGCCAGGGGCTGGCCCACCGTCTCGCCGCGCTTGGTGCGGGTCCCGAGATCAAGCATCCGGCGCAGCGTCGCGGTGTCGAAATCCATCAGCTCGAGGAAGTGGCGGGGGGCCACAGGCCCCCCCTCCACGGTCTTCAACGCTGCGCTCACTTGGCGGCCGCCTTCGCCGCGCCCGGCGTGATGCGCAGCATGGCGCGGTCCAGCAGGCGCAGCGCCTCGTCCGCCTCGGCCTCGGTGATGATGAGCGGCGGCGCCACGCGCAGCACATTCATCCCCGCCGCCACGGTCAGCAGCCCTTCCGCCACCGCGGCGCCCTGCGCCTCGGTGTTGGAAACCGCGTCGCTCAGCTTCAGCCCGAGCAGCAGGCCCGCGCCCTGCACCCCCGTCACCACCGCCGGATGCCGCGCGGCCAGGTCCTGCATGCCGCGCCAGAGATGGCGCGCCACGCGGTCCACCTGACCGAGGAAGCCCGGCGCCAGGATCACGTCCAGCACGGCATTGCCGGCCGCGCAGGCCAGCGGGTTGCCACCATAGGTGCTGCCATGGGTGCCGGGCTTCAGATGCTCTGCCACCTTCTCGCGCGCGAGCGTCGCGCCCAGCGGGAAGCCGCCGCCGATACCCTTGGCCGAGGACATGACATCCGGCTCGATCCCGGCCCATTCATGCGCCCAGAGCTTGCCGGAGCGGCCCATCCCGGTCTGCACCTCGTCCAGCGCCAGCAACAGCCCGAACTCGTCGCAGACCGCGCGCAGCTCGCGCAGGAAGCGCAGGTCGGCCGGACGCACGCCGCCCTCGCCCTGCACCGGCTCGATCATGATCGCCGCCGTTTCCTTCGTGATCGCCTGGCGCACGGCGTTCATGTTGCCGAAGGGCACGTGGTCGAACCCCTCGACCGGCGGGCCGAAGCCCTCCAGGTACTTGGCGTTGCCCGTGGCGGAGATCATGGCCAGCGTGCGCCCGTGGAAGGCGCCCTCGAAGCAGATCGTGCGGTAGCGCTCCGGATGACCGTTGGCGGCGTGGTACTTTCGCACCGCCTTCACCATCGCCTCGTTCGCCTCGGCGCCCGAGTTGGAGAAATAGACCGTGTCCGCGAAAGGCGTCGCCTCCACCAGCCGCGCGGCCAGGCGCTCGGCCTGCGGCACGCGGTAGAGATTGGAGGTGTGCATCACGCGCCCCGCCTGCTCGGCGATGGTGGCCACGAGATGCGGATGGGCATGGCCAATGCTCGTGGTCGCGATCCCGGCCCCGAAATCGAGGAATCGTCGGCCCTGCGCATCCCACAGCCAGGCACCCTCACCCCGCTCGAAAGCAAGGTCGGCACGGTTGTAGTTCGGCATCAGGGGGGGGATCACGCGGCGTGGCCCTCCGTTGGGCCCGCGGGCGGGGCGGAAGTCGCAGCGCCGGGCGGGAAGCCGCGGAAGATGACGGAAAGGAAGCGCCGGGTCAAAGGATAGGCCCCCGCTTCACGCAAGGCTCATCCATCGGAAACGAGAAAGGGCGCCGCATCGCTGCGGCGCCCCCTCCCGGAAAGCCGGATCAGCGATTGCGGCTGCTGCGGCGCGTGGTCCGCGGGGCGCAGTCGCTGGTATCGGTCGTGCCCAGCGAACGGGAGACGGCGGTGCCGGGCGGGTTGCCGGGGGTGCAGTCCGGACGGTCCTGCAGGTTCAGCGGATCGCCGGCCCGCGCATTGGCGCGGGAAACGGCCGTGCCCGGGGGGTTGCCCGGCGTGCCATCCGGGCGGCCCTGGGTGTTCAGCGGGTCGCCGACCTGGGCATTGGCGCGGGAAACGGCCGTGCCCGGCGGGTTGCCGGGCGTTCCGTCCGGGCGGTTCTGCGTGTTCAGCGGGTCCTGCGCGCAGGCCGCCAGACCACCAAGGCTCAAGGCCAGCGCCGCAGCACGGAAGGTGTGGGACAGCATCGGATAGCTTCTCCGGTCCGGTTGAAATGGTCCTGCATGTTGCTGGACCTGTCAGGGCAACGCTGGATTGTGACAGCGGTTCCGTCCTTCGCCGCACCATCGTGATTTCGTGTGCGAGAGGAGCGTCACGCCATGAGACACACAAAAGGCCCGGATGCTTGCGCATCCGGGCCCCTTCGCATGGAGCAGCCGCGCCGTGCTCAGCCGCGGCGGGCAGCGTCGTAGGAATAGGCCGGCAGCGAGGTCAGGCTCTCCCGCGTCGCGCCGGTAATGGTCCAGCGGTTGTCGGCGGCGGACCAGCGCAGATCCGACATCGGCACGGCCACGAGCTTCGCGCCGATCCCGAGGAAACCGCCCACCGAGACGATCGCGAGCGGCGAGGAATTGCCCGAGGGCAGGATCACATCGTCGATCGAGCCGATGGACTCGTTCCGCTCATTATAGACGTTCGAGCCAATGATGCGGCTCACCCGCTCGGTCTGCGCCGCCGGCGCGGTCGCGGCCGTGCCGGCCGCCATGCCCGAGGCCGAGCGGTCCGTGCCGGCCTGGTTCGCCTGGCCGCCCTGCGCACCGGTGGTCGCGGTGGCGTTGCTGCCGGTCATGTTGGCGTTCGTGCCGGTACCGGTGTTCGCGGCCTGGTTCTGCAGCGGAACCGTCATGGTCCCGGCGCGCGCCTGGTCGCCATCGGGAGTCCGGTTCACCGCGCCGGGCTGCACCTGCCCTTGGGCGTTCGGGCCCTGGGAGTTCTGCCCCTGGGAATTCTGCCCCTGGGAGTTCGCCTGGTTGGTGCTGGTGGCCCGGGGCTCGTTGGTCCCCAGGTTCGCGTTGGCCGCCTGGTTCATGTTGGCAGGACGGTTGGTGGCCCCTGGTCCCTGGCCACCGCTGGCCGCGGGCGCGGACTGGGTGCTGCCCATGATATCGGTGCGGGCGCTGGCGGCGGGTGGGTTGGTCTCGCGCACGCCACCCTCGGCGGCCGGGCCACGGCCCGTCACGGTCGCGCGCGTGCCGCTGGTGGCACCCTGGCCGCCATGATCAGGGCTGTTGGCGCCGTTGCTCTCGCCCTCGTTCCGCGGGAAGGCACCGGACATGTTGGTGCCCAGGGCGCGGTCGAGCCCGCGCGTGACAACGGTGCCGGGCGGGTTGCCCGCCGTGCCATCCGGGCGTTCCGGGGCGTTCAGCACATTCCCCGGCCGCTGGCTGTTATCCGCGGCGGTGTCCACCGCGCTGTCGATGGTGCGGCCCAGGGCGGTGCCCGGCGGGTTGCCGGGGGTTCCATCCGGGCGGCCCTGCAGGTTCAGCGGATCGCCGGCGCGGCGATTCGCGGCGGATGCATTGTCGGCGGCACGGTCAGTCGCGTTGCCGACGGCATCGCCGGCGCGATCCGCGGCACGGCCCAGCGCGGTGCCGGGCGGGTTGCCGGGGGTGCCGTCCGGCTGCGTCTGGTTGCCCGTCGCACGGTCGGCAGCGCGCTGCGTGGCGGTCGAGGGGGGGTTGCCCGGCGTGCCGTCGCGCGGCGTGGCCTGGGTCTGCGCGAGGGCAGGCCCCGCCAGCAGCGCGGCCGCAGCGGTCAGGCCCATCAGGGTCGACTTGTAGGAACGATCGGTCATGCGGCGCCTCCTTCCGGCGTGGTCTTGCAGTGGTCGAGGAACGCGCCCCGGCGAAAGCCGTTGCGCGGCCTCTCCCCCCACTCGTTCGGGCATGGCAGGTTCCGTCCATGGCCGAGGATCCTTCCAAGCCCGCATGGCGGAAGCGCGAGCGCCGCCCGCCCACCGCCGGCCCCGCCCCCACCGAGGCCCGGCTGCACGAGGCCGCGCTGAACCACCTGGCCCGCTTCGCCGCGACCGAGGCGGGGCTCACCCGCGTGCTGCAGCGCCGGGTGGCGCGATGGGCGCAGAGGGCGGAGCGGGAGGGCATGCCGCCGGAGCAGATCGCGCCCATCGTGGAACAGGGCCGCGCCGCGGCGGCCGGCGTGGCGAAGCGCATGGTCTCGGCCGGGGCGGTGGATGATGCGGCCTTCGCCGCTTCCCGCGCCCGCCGGCTTTCCCGCGCCGGACGCTCCCGCCGCGCCATTTCCGCGCATCTGGCGGCCAAGGGCGTGGGCGGGGAGGTCGCGGCGGAAACACTGGAGGAGGCCGGGACGGATGAGGTGGCGGCGGCCCTCGCCCATCTGCGCCGCCGCCGCCAGGGCCCCTTCGACCCCTCCCCTCCGGAGGAGCCCGAGGCCATGCGCACCGCGCGGATGAAGGCCATGGGCTCCCTGGCCCGGGCCGGCTTCCCGCGCGAGGTGGCCGAGGCCGCGCTCGACACGGACCCGGCCGAGGCCGAGATGCGGATTATCGAGTCCCGGCGCGGCTGAAGACCCCTCCGCCCTCCCGGCAGTTCCGTCGGACGGCCCGGCATGGCTGCCCTCGCGGAGCGGCGCATGGTGCCCACTTCCCCTTCCGCCTATACGGCCGGGATGCGCATCACCTTCACGATGGACGGCATCCTCCGCGGTGTCCGGCGTGGCGTGCCGCTCCTTCTCGGCATCGCGCCCTTCGGGGCGGTGGTGGGCGTCATCGCCCTCGGAAAGGGACTGACCCTCGCGGAGACGCTGCTGATGAGCGCCCTGGTCTTTGCCGGCGCCTCGCAGCTTCTCGCGCTCGAACTCTGGACCAACCCGCCGGACATCCTCGCCGTCGCGGTCGCGGCGCTGGTGGTGAATATCCGCATGGTGCCGATCGGCGCCGCCCTGTCCTTCTGGCTCGACCATCTGCGGGGATGGCGGCTCTGGGGATCCCTCTTCGTCACGGTGGACCATTCCTTCGCGCTCTCGGTCGCGGAGAACCGTGCGGGCGGACGTGATGCGGGCTTCCTCTTCGGCCTTGGCGTGTTCACCTGGTTCGGATGGCTCATCTTCACCGGTGTTGGCCATGTGATGGGCTCGGTGGTGGCCCTGCCGCCGGACCATCCACTCTTCTTCGCGGCCACGGCCAGCTTCGTGGGCATCCTCGTCGCCCTCTGGCGCAGCCCGCGCAAGGATGTGCCGCCCTGGATCCTGGCCGCGGCCACGGCCCTGGGCACCCAGGCGCTGCACCTGCCCGCGCCGGTGCCGCTGCTCGCCGGTGCCTTCTCGGGCGCCCTCCTCGCGGCCTGGCAGGAAACGCGGGGGACCCGGGCATGACCATGCGCTGGGATGTGGTGATGGCCATCGTCGCCATGGGCGTGGTGACGTATCTCTGCCGCGCGGGGGGCTATGCGGTGCTGCGCGCCGTGCCCACGCCGCCCTTCATCGACGCGCTGCTGCGCAACCTGCCCGCGCCGCTCTTCGCCGCCTATGTGGCCCTCGCCCTCTCGAAGCAGGATCTCGCGGCGACGCTGGCCAGCATTCCCTGTGCCGCCGCCCATGCCAGATGGGGCAATTTCGGCCTGTCCATCGTGGTGGGGGTTGGCGCCATCGCGCTGCTGCGCTGGGCAGGGATGTAGCGTCTCAGCCCGGCTGCCGCTGCAGCAGCCGCCCCGCCGGCGTCTCGCTCGCGCCAGCCGCATGGGAATAGACGGACTGTCCGTTCACCCAGGTCTCCACGATCCCATCCGCCACCTGACGCGGCTCCGCGAAGGTGGCGCGGTCCCGCACGGTCTCCGGGTCGAACATCACGAGATCCGCGAAGGCGCCTTCCCGCAGCACGCCGCGATCGGGGATGCCGAATACCGCCGCCGTGCGGCCGGTCATCTTGTGGACCGCGGCCTCCAGGCTGAACAGCCCGAGCTCCCGGCTGTATTGCCCCAGCACGCGCGGAAAAGTGCCCCAGAGCCGAGGATGCGGCTGCTTCGCCAGCGGCCCGCCATCGCTGCCGATCATGGAGAGCGGATGCGCCATGATCCGGCGCACATCCTCTTCCGCCATGTTGTGAAACACGCCCCCGCCGGGCATCAGCCGCTGCGCCGCCTCTTCCAGCGAGACACCCCACTCCTCCGCGATGTCGGATAGCATCCGCCCCGCCATCTCCGGATGCGGGACGGAGGTGGTGATCTGCACGGGCACGTCCGGCCGCGGCTTGCGCGCGGCAAGCGAGGTGGAGGAGGCGGTATAGGGATAGACGTCGAAGGCCACCGGATACCGCTCCGCGTGGCGCGCGATCAGCGGCAGCGTCTCCACGGACCGGCCATGATTCTCGGGCTGCGCGCATTTGTGGTGGCTGATCACCACGGGCGCGCCCACCGCCTTCCCGATGCGCAGCGTCTCCTCGATGGAATCGATCACGCCCTCCGCCTCGTTCCGCATATGCGTGACATAGAGGCCGCCGATGCCGCGCAGCGCCTCCGCCACCGCGATCACCTCATCGGTCGGCGCATGCTTGCTGGGCGGGTAGAACAGGCCGGTGGAAAGCCCCGCCGCGCCTTCAGCAAGGGACTGGGCGAGCATGCTCCGCATCCGCTCCGCCTCCCCGTCCGTCGCCGGACGGTCCAGTTCCTTTCCCATAGCTCCGATGCGCAGCGACATATGGCCGACCAGCGCCAGCGTGTTCACCGAGGAAGGAGCGGCGCGGAACTGCTCGGCAAAGGCGGCGAAGCTGCCGAAGCGGTACCAGGACGTGTCGCATACGCCATCCAGCGGCGCAGGCGGGCGCTCCGACATCGCCACGGGCGCGATGCTGATGCCGCAATTCCCCGTCACGACCGTCGTCACGCCCTGGCTCGTCTTGCAGAGCATGCAGGCCGGGCCGCAGAGCACGGTTTGGTCGTCATGCGTATGGGCATCGATGAAGCCGGGCGCCACCGCACGGCCGGCCGCCATCACCTCGCGGTCCCCGCTGGCCGCGGAGAGATCGCCCATCGCCACGATCCGGTCACCGGTCACGCCGATATCGCCGCGGCGGCGCGGGGCGCCGGTTCCGTCGATCAGCGTGGCGTCACGGATGATCAGGTCGCAGCGTAGGGTCATCATCGCCTCTCCCGGACGGACGCGCCGAGCATGCGCTGGCCGTCCCGGGGCGCCAAGGCCGTTTCGCAGCGGAATCGTTGACAGGGCGCGCCACACCGCCCGACCTTGCCTTCGCCGGGAAGGAGCATCGCCGATGCCGACACGCCGCCAGCTTCTCGCCTCGGGCGCGGCCCTCGCCACGCCCCGCCTCACCATGGCGCAGGGCGCCCGCCTGCTGCGCTTCGTGCCCCAGGCCGATCTCGCCGTCACCGATCCGGTCGTCACCACCGCGACCGTCACGCTGACCCATGGCTTCATGGTCTATGACACGCTCTACGGGCTGGATGGCGACTACAATGTCCAGCCGCAGATGGTGGAAGGCCACGCCACCGAGGCGGATGGGCGCGACTGGACCCTCACCTTGCGCGAAGGCCTGCGCTTCCATGACGGCGAGCCCGTGCGCGGGCGCGACGCGGTGGCGAGCCTGCGCCGCTGGGCCGCGCGGGATGCCTTCGGCGGCGAGCTGATGGCCGCCACCGACGAACTCTCCGCCCCGACGGACCGCACGATACGCTTCCGCCTGAAGCAGCCCTTCCCGCTCCTTCCACGCGCATTGGGCAAGGTGACGGCGGCCATGCCCGCCATCATGCCCGAGCGCCTCGCCATGCTCGATCCGGCCCGCCCCGTGCCGGAGGTGATCGGCAGCGGGCCCTTCCGCTTCCTCGCCAATGAGCGCGTGTCCGGCGCCCGCGTCGCCTATGCGCGCTTCGATGGATACGTGCCGCGCCAGGGCGGCACGGCCAGCCGCACCGCCGGGCCGAAGATCGCCCATTTCGAGAGGGTGGAGTGGCATATCCTCCCCGATGCCGCGACGGCCGTGGCCGCCCTCCAGCAGGGCGAGGTGGACTGGGTGGAATACCCGCCCAACGACCTGATCCCGCTGATGCGGCGGAACCGGAACATCACTGTTCAGGTCACCGATGACAGCAGCATCAGCATCCTGCGCTTCAACCACCTGCAGCCACCCTTCAACAACCCGGCCATCCGCCGCGCCGTGCTCGGCGCTCTGGACCAGTCCGCCTACATGACCGCCGCCTTCGGCGAGGACCGCACGCTCTGGCGAGAGGGCGTGGGCGTCTTCCTCTCCGGCTCGCCCATGGCCAGCGAGGCCGGGCTCGATGCGCTGCGGGGCCCACGCGACATGGACAAGGTGCGGCGCGACCTGGCCGCCGCCGGCTACAAGGGCGAGAAGGTTCTCATCCTCCAGCCCAATGACTTCCCCATCCTCAAGGCGATGAGCGAAGTGGCGCTGGACATGTTCACCCGCGCCGGAATGAACGCCGAGGCCTATGCAGCCGATTGGGGCAGCGTCGTCCAGCGCCGGAACTCGCGCGAGCCGGTGGAGAAGGGCGGATGGAGCGTTTTCATCTCCGGCCTCAGCGCGGCGGGGCTGCTGGACCCGGTGGCGCATCTTGGCCTGCGGGCGAATGGCGCCCGCGCCTGGTTCGGCTGGCCGGACAGCCCAGCCCTGGAAGCGCTGCGCCGCGAATGGATGGCCGCGCCCGACACGGCGGCCCAGAAGGCGGTGGCGGACCGCATCCAGGCCCAGTTCTGGCAGGACCTGCCCTATCTCCCCCTGGGGCAGTATTTCCGCGTCACAGCCTACGCCTCCAACCTGCGGGACCTGCAATCCGGCCTGCCGACCTTCACCGGCATCCGGCGGATCTAGCGTGGATTGACGTGAAATCCACTTTCGCACGCCTCTTGATCGGTCTACCTCCGGTACCACATCGCAGCCGCGACCGGAGGGCCCGCCTTGTCCAAGATCCACATCATCCACGAGAACCCGGAATGGCTGCCGCCCCTGGCGCGGGCCCTTGACCAGCGTGGCCTGCCCTGGGCCGAGTGGAACCTCTCCTCCGGCACCTTCGACCTCTCGGCGCCCCCGCCGGAGGGCGTGTTCTACAACCGCATGTCCGCCTCGTCGCACACGCGTGGGCACCGCTACTCGGCGGAGCTGACCGCCGCCGTGCTCGCCTGGCTGGAGCGCTACGGCCGCCGCGTCGTGAACGGCCCGCGGGCGCTTGACCTTGAGATCAGCAAGGCTCGCCAGTACGCGGCACTGGAAACGGCCGGCATCACCGTGCCGGGCACGGTCGTGGTCCGGGGCGAGGCCGGCGACGTGGTGCAGGCCGCCCGCCGGCGCTACGGCAATGCTCCGCTGATCCTGAAGCCGAATCGCGGCGGCAAGGGCCTGGGCGTCCGCCTCTTCTCCGATCCCGACGCGCTGGCAGCCTTCCTCGCCGAGGTGCCGGAGGACGAGCTTCCCGCCGATGGTCTCTGGTTGCTGCAGGACTATATCCGCGCCGCCCAGCCCTTCATCACCCGCGCCGAGTTCGTCGGCGGCCGCTTCCTCTATGCGGTGGAGGTGGACACCTCCTCGGGCTTCGAGCTCTGCCCCGCCGATGTCTGCGAAGTGCCCGCCCCCTCCGCCGCCGTGGGCGACGCCTTCTGCCCCGTGGGTGAAACCCCGGCCGCCGCGAAGCCCCGCTTCCGCGTGCTGCCCGAGGGGATCGATGCCGCCCAGCGCCAGAAGCTGGAAGCGTTCCTGGCCGCCAATGGCATCGAGGTCGCTGGCATCGAGTTCATCCGCACGCCGGAAGGCAAGGTCTTCACCTACGACGTGAACACCAACACCAATTACAACCCGGACGCCGAGGCGGCCGCCGGGCTGGCGGGCACGGACCGCTCCGGCCCTGGCGCCATTGCCAGCTTCCTCGGCGGCGAACTCGCCCGGACGCGGCTGGTGGCGGCCTGACGGGCCGGGCCGCGCCGCCCGGCGCGGCCCCTCTCAGGATCGGCCGCCGATGATGAAGGTGGCCGCCTCGGCCAGTGCCTGCCGCGCCTCTGGGATCGGCAGGCACACCCACACATGGAACATGTCTTCATATTCGCGGAAGCGCAGATCGGCCGCTTCCGCTGCGGCCTTGTCACGCAACCTGTGCGCATCGGCGTTCAGCATGTCCCGCGTGCCCGTGAACAGGATCATCGGCGGCAGCCCCTCGAGCGAGCCATAGAGAGGGCTCACGCGCGGATCGTCCAACGGCAGGTCCCGCGCATACCACCGGCCCGCCATCTGTGCGGCCGGAGGCGCGAGCATCGGATCCCGGGCCGCCAGCGCCATCAGGCGCGGATCGTCGCTGGCAACATCCAGCCAGGGCGAGAACATCACCAGCCCCGCCGGAAGGCGTTCCCCGGCATCCCGGATCAACTGCGCCAGGGCCAGCGTCATGCCGCCCCCGGCGGAGTCGCCCGCGACGATCAGGTTCTCCGCCCCGTGCCGCGCCGCCAGTGCAGCATGCAGCGGCTGCACCATGCCGAGCGCATCCTTCCAGCAATGGCGTGGCGCCAGCGGATAAAGCGGTATGGTCACCGTGGCGCCGGTGCGCCGCACCAGTTCCTCCACCGCGCGCCAATGCACGTCCAGCAGGTCGAACACATAGGCGCCGCCATGCAGGTACAGGATGTGGTGGCGGCTTGCGCCATCGCGGGGGGCGACAGTGAACACGCCGTAGCCGCCAAAGCTCTCCCGCGTGATGAGCAGGCGCTTCTCCCGCGCCTTGCCCGGCGGGGCAGGGCCGCGCGCCTGGATCATCCGGACCCGATCAGGGAACTTGGCGGTGTCCCGCGCCTTGTCCTTCATGCCGGTCGCGCGGATCAGCGCCATCATCAGCCAGGCACGCAGACTGGGCACGCCTTCACTCCTTCTTCGGGCCGTCAGAGCCCGGCGAAGAGCTCCGTCGAGAGGTAACGCTCGGCGAAGCTGGCAGCGATGCCGACCACAAGCTTCCCCTGCATCGCCGGATCGCGCGCCACCTGCAGCGCGGCGTGAAGCACGGCGCCTGAGGAAATCCCGATCGGGATTCCCTCCTCCCGCGCACATCGCCGTGCGGCGGCCAGCGCCTCGCGTTCCGAGACGCGGATAACGGCGTCCATCCGCTCCAGTTCCAGCACCTTCGGGCGGAATCCCGCGCCGATGCCCTGGATGTCGTGCGGCCCGGCCTCGTCCCCCGAGAGAACCGCGGATTCGGCCGGTTCCACCGCGACGACGCGCATCCCGGGCCGGCGCGGCTTCAGCGCCCTGGCAATGCCGGTCAGCGTGCCGCCCGTGCCCACGCCGCCCACCACCGCGTCCACCTCGCCACCTGTGTCGGCCCAGATCTCCTCCGCCGTGGTCCGCTCATGGACCAGGGGATTGGCGGGGTTGTCGAACTGCCGCGGCATCCAGGCGCCAGGGGTGGAGGCGATGATCGCCTCGGCCTTCTCGATGGCGCCTGCCATGCCACGCCTGGCCGGGGTGAGCACCAGCTCCGCCCCCAGCAGCGCCATCATCTTGCGCCGCTCCTCGCTGGCACCATCGGGCATCACCACGATCAGCCGGTAGCCCTTGGCGGCGGCCACGAAGGCCAGGGCGATGCCGGTATTGCCGGAGGTCGGCTCCACCAGGGTGGATTCGCCCGGCCGGATTATCCCGGCCCGTTCGGCCTCCTCTACCATGGCCAGGCCGATCCGGTCCTTCACCGAGGCAAGCGGGTTGTAGAATTCCAGCTTCAGCGCCAGCCGCGCTGCCAGCCCCTCGGCGGCTTCCAGCCGGGGGAGGCGCACCAGCGGCGTGGCACCCACCGCTTCCAGCACGCTGCCATAGAGGCGGCCACGAGGAGGGTTAGCGGGAACATCAGGGCGGGAGGGCATGGCCGCCGCTTATCCCGCGCGTCGGGGATGGCGTCCATCGTAAAACCACGGCCGGCGATGGCTTCATCCCAGGAATAACCCACAATTCGATCAGTTCATTTCATTGACCCACACTGCCCCAACGTTGATTCTAGGGGCATGTCAACCCGCCTCGCCAGGAGGTTCCAGATGGCCCGGGAAATCAGGAATGCGGAGCGCTGTCGGCGCTGATCGCCACGCCCTCCTCCCCTTCCCTCACCTCGTCCAGGCCCTGAGCGGCCAGGAGATGGATGCCATGACCCGCACTGCCACCATGCTGCGCACCCTGTTCGCGCGCCTTTTTCCCCGCACCCCGGCGCCGCCGCGCCAATCCGATATCGAGCGCGCCCTGCTGCGCGCCCTTGGGGGGCTGTGACCATGCTTTCCTCCCGCCCCATCAGCGTCGAGGGCCGCTTCGTCGGCGTCGCCGTGGCGCGTGAGCTGGACTGGGTCTTCCTCGCCACCGATCCGGTGCTGGAAGACCTGCAGGGCGCCGCCTTCCCCGATCCCGCCGAGGCCACCCGCGTCGCAAGGCTGGTGCTGTTGCGCGGCCAGGGCCGGATGGTGGCGTGATCGCCCGCTGGATCCACCTGCCGCTGCGCGCCGCCCTTCTCCTCGGCGGCGCGCTGCTCATCGCCAAATGGGTGGCGGGCTGAAAAGCCCGCCTACCACATCGTCTCCTTTGCCCGCTCCGCCCAGCCGGAATCATAAGGCTCTCCGCCCACCTTGCCCTCGCTGAGCGCGGCCAGGATGCGGCCCGCCGTCGGCAGGCGTCCCGGCTCGACGCGAGCATCCGATTCCCATAGCCGCGCCCGGATCACCGCGCGGGCGCACTGGAAATAGACGGTCTCGACCGTGACCACGATCACGCTGCGCGGGGCCTTTCCCTCCACCATGAAGCTCTCCAGCAGCGCGGGATCCACCGAGACCTGCGCCCGCCCGTTCACGCGCAGTGCATTCCCATGGCCGGGGATGAGGAACATCAGCGCCACGCGCGGGTCACGCACGATGTTGCGCAGCGAATCCACCCGGTTGTTCCCGCGCCGGTCCGGCATCAGCAGCGTGCGCTCATCCGCCACCCGCACCAGTTCGCCCAGCCGGTCGCCGCGGGGCGAGCAGTCCAGCCCCTCCGGCCCGCAAGTGGCCAGTGCCGCGAAGGGCGAGGCATCGATCATCGCCCGGTATTCCGGCGTGATCACCGGCACCTCCTTCACCGTGGAGGCGTCGTTCGGCACGCCATAGAGGGCCTCAAGGGCTTCGATGCTGTCGATGATCGGGGACATGGGCGTTCCTTTGGGCCTGGCGGGCGGCCGGACGCTATACCGGCCCCGGCGCCCGGCGAAGCCGGACAGGTTGGCAGCCTGTCCACTCGCAAACCCGTTCCGCTGCGGCGCGCGGAACCGTAACCTGCCCCGCATGCAGGACCTCCACGGCGTCTTTCCCTATCTCGTCTCCCCCATAGCCCCGGATGGGAGCGTCATGGAGGAGGTTCTGGCCGGGCTGGTGGACCACCTTATCGCCTCGGGCGTGCACGGGCTGACCCCGCTCGGGAGCACGGGTGAATTCGCCTATCTCAACGCCGCCCAGCGCCGGCGCATCATCCAGGTGGTGGTGGAGGCGGCCGCGGGGCGCGTGCCCGTGGTGGCCGGCATCGCCGCCACGACCACCGCCGAGGCTGTGCGCCAGGCGCGGGAAGCCTCCGAGCTCGGCGCGGACGGCATCCTCGCCATCCTCGAAGCCTATTTCCCCGTGCCGGAGGCGGGGGTGGTGGCCTATTTCAATGCGGTTGCCGATGCCACGGAGCTGCCGGTGGTGCTCTACACCAACCCCCAGTTTCAGCGCTCCGACCTCTCCCTCCCCGCGCTCGAGGCACTCTCCCGCCATCCCCGGATTGGCTATGTGAAGGACGCCTCCACCAATACCGGCCGCCTCCTCTCCATCATGGACCGCACGGAGGGTCGGATTCGCGTCTTCGCGGCTTCCGCCCACATCCCGGCGGCGGTGATGCTGATCGGCGGCGTGGGCTGGATGGCCGGCCCGGCCTGCGCCATCCCGCGCCAGAGCGTGCGGCTCTACGAACTCTGCCGCGCCGGGGACTGGACGGGTGCCATGGCGCTGCAGCGGCGGCTCTGGCGGATCAACGAACTCTTCGCCCGGCATGCCCTGGCCGCCTGCATCAAGGGTGCGCTGGAGATCCAGGGCTTCCCCGTGGGCTCCCCACTACCCCCTCAGCCGCCTCTCTCGGCGGAGGGCCGGCGCGAGGTGGAAAATGCGCTCCGCGCGCTGGATATCCACGCGGAGAATGCGTAAATAATCGCCATGCAACCCAGCCTCCGCCTGCTGCGCCAGGACCGCGCCCAGACTGCCATCTCCGTGCTGCTCGATGTCGCCTTCCATGCCGGGCGTGGCTCGGATGGCCCGGTCGCCGGCGGCGCCGAGGTGGCGGAGCGGCTCGGCGCAGCAAGGCGCGGGATCGAGCCGGTCTTCCAGGCCCTTTCCCGCGCCGGATTGCTGGAAGGCGTGCGTGGCCCGCGCGGCGGCTACCGCCTGGGCCGCCGCCCCCGCGACATCCGGCTTTCCGAGGTGATCGCGGCCGTGGCGGATGGCAGCGATGGCGGCAGCGACCTCATCGGCGCGCTGCAGAACGCCGTGGTTGTCCCGCTCTGGGCCGAACTGGATGCCGTGCTGCGCGAGAGGCTGGAGGGGCTGACGCTGGAGGACCTGCTCCGCCGCGCCCAGGCCGCCGGGCTGCAGCGCCCCGCCGCCGAGCCGCTGAACTTTGTGATCTAGCGGCCCATCACGCGCAGCATCCCGCGCGCCGCGGCCCGGCCCGTGGCGAAGCAGGCCGTCAGCAGGTGCCCGCCGGTCGGCGCCTCCCAGTCCAGCATCTCCCCGGCGGCAAACACGCCCGGGACGCGCCGGAGCCCGTAATCCTCGTCCAGCTCCTCCAGCCGGATGCCGCCAGCCGACGATATGGCGCGATCCAGCCCCGCCACCCCGCTGATGCGCAGCGGAAGCGCCTTGATCGCGGCCTCGGGCGGCGCCGCCCCTTCCCGCAGCAGGGCGATGGAGACGGGCGGAAGCGCGAGCTGGCGGCGCAGATGGTTGGAAAGGGACTGCCCGCGGCGTGGCGCCGCCACCCGGCGCGCCACCTCCGCCTCCGCCATGTCGGGACGAAGGTCCAGGAAGACGGTCGCCTCGCCCTGCGCCACCACCGCGTCGCGGATCGCGGCCGAAAGCGCATAGACCGCCCCGCCCTCCAGCCCCCGCGCCGTCACCACCGCCTCGCCGCGCACCGTCCGCCCACCGAAGGAGAGCGCGATCCGCTTCAACGGCGTGCCGGCGAAGCGGTCCCGCAGATGGTCGGACCATTCGATGAGAAGACCCATATTCGCAGGGGCGAAAGGCGCCAGCGCCACGCCGCGTTCGGCCAGGATGGGCGCCCAGCCGCCATCCGAACCGAGCCTGGGCCAGGAGGCGCCGCCCATGGCCAGGAGCGCCGTATCAGGCTTCAGTCGCAGCGCTTCCTCTCCGGGTCGCGCGAAGACCAGGGCGCCGTCCTCGTCCCAGCCCGTCCAGGCGTGGCGCGTGTGCAGGGTGACGCCCCGCGCCTCCAGCCGCGCCAGCCAGGCGCGCAGCAGCGGCGCGGCCTTCATCGCGCGGGGAAAGACGCGCCCGCTGCTGCCGGCGAAGGTCTCCTGCCCCAGTTCCTCGCACCAGGCGCGAAGGGCCTCGGGCGGGAAGGCGCGCACAGCCGGCTCCAGCCGCGCGCGCGCTGCCCCATAGCGGGAGAGGAAGAGGTCGAGCGGCTCGGTATGGGTGATGTTCAGCCCGCCGCGCCCGGCCATGAGCAGCTTGCGCGCAGGGCTGGGCATGCGGTCCAGCACGGTGACCGCCACACCCGCTTCCGAAAGTAGTTCCGCCGCGGCGAGCCCGGCCGGCCCGGCGCCAATGATCGCGGCCTTCATGCCCTGATATGAAAAGGGCCGCCCCGGGGGCGGCCCTGATCCCTTGCCGGCCGGATCAGCCCTCGCGCTCGGCGAGAAGCATCTTGATCTCGCCGATCGCCTGGGCCGGGTTCAGCCCCTTGGGGCAGGTCCGGGCGCAGTTCATGATGGTGTGGCAGCGATAGAGGCGGAACGGATCCTGGAGCTGATCCAGGCGGTCCCCGGTCGCCTCGTCGCGGCTATCCGCGATCCAGCGATAGGCCTGGAGCAGCACCGCCGGGCCGAGATACCGGTCGCCGTTCCACCAGTAGGAGGGGCAGGCCGTAGAGCAGCAGAAGCACAGGATGCACTCCCACAGCCCGTCGAGCTTCGCGCGCTCCTCCTTGGACTGCAGCCGCTCCCCGTCCGGCGGCGGGGCCGTGTCGGACTTCAGCCAGGGCTGGATGGAGGTGAGCTGGGCGTAGATGTGGGAGAGATCCGGGACCAGATCCTTCACCACCGGCATGTGCGGCAGCGGGTTGATCCGCACCTCGCCCGTCACGTCCTCGATCGGCTTGAGGCAGGCCAGGGTGTTCAGCCCGTCGATGTTCATCGAGCAGGAACCGCAGATGCCCTCGCGGCAGGAGCGCCGGAAGGTGAGCGTCGTGTCCACCTCGTTCTTGATCTTGATGAGCGCGTCCAGGACCATCGGGCCGCACTTGTCGAGATCGATCTCGTAGGTGTCCATCCGCGGGTTCTCACCGGAGTCCGGGTCGAAGCGGTAGATCTTGAAGGAACGCACATTCGTCGCGCCGGCCTCGGCCTGAAAGACCTTGCCCGGCTGGACCGTGCTGTTCTTGGGAAGAGTGAAGGTCGCCATGGGTTTCTTGTCCCGCCTTCCTTAGTAGACGCGCGCCTTGGGCGGGAAGACCTGAACCTCGTTGGTGAGGGTCCGCATCTTCACGTCACGGTAGTCGAGCTTGACCTGGTACTTGTCGTTCACCCAGGCCAGGGTGTGCTTCATCCAGTTCTGGTCGTCGCGCTCGGGGTAGTCCTCATGCGCATGCGCACCACGGGACTCGTGCCGGGCCTCGGCGCCCACCACCGTCGTCAGCGCGTTGCCGATCAGGTTGTCCAGCTCCATCGCCTCGACGAGGTCGCTGTTCCAGATCAGGCTGCGGTCGGCGATGCGGATGTCGCTGTAGCCCTCGGCCACCTTCGCCATCTTCTCGCAACCTTCCTTCAGCAACTCGGAGGTGCGGAACACGGCGGCATGGGCCTGCATGGTGCGCTGCATGGTCAGGCGCAGCTCGGAGACCGAGGTGCTGCCCTTGGCGTAGCGCACGCGATCCAGGCGGGCGAGCGCATTCTCGCCAGCGCCCTCCGGCAGCGGCGCCTGGGTGGCACCGGGGCGGATCGTATCCTTGGCGCGCAGCGCGGCGGCGCGGCCGAAGACCACGAGGTCGAGCAGCGAGTTGGTACCCAGGCGGTTCGCGCCATGGACGGACACGCAGGCCGCCTCGCCCACCGCCATCAGGCCAGGAACGGTCGCGTCCTGGTCGGTCGGCGTCGGGCGCAGCACCTCGCAATGGATGTTCGTGGGGATGCCGCCCATGTTGTAGTGGACGGTCGGGAGCATCGGGATCGGCTCCTTCGTCACGTCCACGCCGGCGAAGATCTTCGCCGTCTCGGAAATGCCGGGCAGGCGCTCATGCAGCAGGTCCGCGCCCAGATGCTCCAGGTGCAGGTGGATGTGGTCCTTGTGCGGCCCGACGCCCCGCCCCTCGCGGATCTCCATCGACATGGCGCGGGAGACGACGTCACGCGACGCCAGGTCCTTCGCCGTCGGCGCGTAGCGCTCCATGAAGCGCTCGCCCTCGGAATTGGTGAGGTAGCCGCCCTCGCCGCGCGCGCCCTCGGTCACGAGGCAGCCCGAGCCGTAGATGCCGGTGGGATGGAACTGCACGAACTCGTTGTCCTGCAGCGGCAGGCCGGCGCGCAGCACCATGCCGTTGCCGTCGCCCGTGCAGGTATGGGCGGAGGTGCAGGAGAACCAGGCGCGGCCATAGCCGCCCGTCGCCATCACCGTCGTCTGTGCGCGGAAGCGGTGGATCGAGCCGTCCTCAAGGCACCAGGCCATCACGCCGCGGCAGGCGCCTTCCTCGTCCATGATCAGGTCGAGGGCGATGTATTCGACGAAGAACTCGCAGTTATGCTTCAGCGACTGCTGGTACAGCGTGTGCAGGATCGCATGGCCCGTGCGGTCGGCCGCCGCGCAGGCGCGCATGGCCGGCGTCTTGCCGTAGTTCTGCATGTGGCCGCCGAAGGGGCGCTGGTAGATCTTGCCGTCCTCGGTCCGGCTGAAGGGCACGCCGAAGTGCTCCAGCTCGATGATCGCCGGCACGGCCTCGCGGCACATGTATTCGATGGCGTCCTGGTCACCCAGCCAGTCCGACCCCTTCACGGTGTCGTACATGTGCCAGCGCCAGTCATCCTCGCCCATGTTGCCGAGCGCGGCGCCGACGCCACCCTGGGCGGCCACGGTGTGGGAACGGGTGGGAAAGACCTTCGTGATGCAGGCGGTCTTCAGGCCCGCGGCGCCCATGCCGAAGGTGGCGCGGAGGCCGGCACCGCCGGCACCCACCACCACCACGTCATAGGTGTGGTCCACAATGCGATAGGCGCCGCCGTTGATCCCGGGGCGCGGAGGCTGGCTGATGGCGTTCATCGCGGGCTCTCGTCGGTCCTTGCGCCGTTTGCGGCGCGTGTTCTTCCGTCCAACAGGGCGCTGGAAACGCGGCCCGGAAGGGCGCTGAAAGGGGTACCCGGCAGGGCATCAAAGCCACGCCGGGGCTGGCGTGGCCGCCAGGCGCCGAGGCGCCTGGGGTGAATATGGGGAGCCTTTCCGCGGCCGGAAGGGAGGGGCCGCGGGAGGTTCATCAAACGGCGAGCCGGATGACGGACAGCGCCGCCAGCAGGCCCAGCAGGGTCAGCACCGCCTTGATGGCCATGTTGATCGCCATCACGCTGCGGTCCGGGCGGATATAGTCCTCCACCACCACCTGGAGGCCCGAGGCCGTATGGTAGAAGCCCACGGCGATCAGGACGATCAGCAGCACGGCGTTGAAGGGCCGCGCGATCCACTCGGCCATCACCTCCCACCGGTCGCCCGCGCGGGCGGCGATGGAAAAGGCGAACCACAGGGTCAGCGGCAGCAGCGCGATCGAGGTGACGCGCTGCATCCACCAGTGATGGGTGCCGTTCTTGGCGGAGCCGAAGCCGCGAACGCGGCGGAGCGGCGTCTGGAGGCGGGTCTGGCGGTCGCTCATGCCTCGATCTCCCTCACGACGCCCAGGCGATGATGGCAACGACCCAGGTCAGGACCGTCATCACGCCCGTGGCGATGATCACCCACCAACCCGTGCGGTAGGTGGTCGGGATGTCGTAGCCATAGCCATAGTCCCACATCAGGTGCCGGACGCCGGCCAGGGTGTGGTACCAGGCGGCGACCGTGATCCCGAAGAGCAGGATCACCCCGAAGAAGCTGCCCATGAACCACTGCATGCGGGCATAGGCCTCGGGGCCCGCCGCCGTCGCGGCCAGGAACCAGACGAGGAAGATGAGACCCACCGCCCAGGTCGAGCCTGTGATGCGGTGCATGATGGAAAGCGCACTCGTCATCTGCATCATGTCATAGACCTGCAGATGCGGGGAGAGCGGCCGGCGGATGATGGTGCCGTCCGTGCGGCGGCCGATCATGACGGCTTCGCGCGCGTCGTTGGAATGGGCCATGCGGCGTCCTGCAATTCTTGCCGCGGCGCGTGACAGGTCCGCGCAGGGCTGTGGCGCTTTTATGGTGCGCCACCGCGAAGCGTCAATTCCACGAAATCAAGGTGTTGCGACAGGCTCGCAACTACTCCCCGCCCGGATGCCCTAGGGCCTTGTAACCACGCGCTTCCCAGAACTGGTTTCAGCCCCGCAACGCTCCCCGGCGCGCCAGCTCCTCAGCGATCTGCACCGCGTTCAGCGCCCCTCCCTTGCGCAGGTTGTCGCCCGCGCACCACAGGGCGATTCCATTCGGCCCCGTGGGGTCCACCCTGAGGCGGGAGACGAAGACCGGGTCCTCCCCCACCGTCTCCAGCGGGGTGACGTAGCCACCATCATCCCGCCGGTCGAGCAGGGTCAGCCCCGGGGCGCCCCGGATTGCTTCCCGCGCCTCCGCCTCGTCGATCGGGCGGTCGAAGCTCGCATGCACCGAGAGGGACTGGCCAATGAAGACCGGAACCCGCACGCAGGTCGCCGCCACCGCCACCCCGCCCAGCAGGCGGGAGGTGTCCTCGGCGATCGCCTCCTCCTCATCGGTCAGCCCGCCCTCGCCGAAGCCGCCGACATGGGGGATCAGGTTGAAGGCGATGGGCTTGGTGAACTGCTCCGGCGTGGCCGTGTCGTTCACGAACACGCCGCGGGTCTGGCTGAACAGCTCGTCCATGGCGTCCTTCCCCGCCCCCGAGACCGGCTGGAGGGAGGTGGCCACGATGCGGACCAGCCCGCCCAGGGCCTGGAGCGGATGCAGCACCAGGGACAGCAGGATCGCCCCGGCCACCGGCGAGGCCACGATGCGCGGGTTGGCCGCCAGGGCGCCGGGATTGACTTCCGGGACGACCACGGGCGCGTCGGGATCGCTCATCCCGGTCACGTCGATGACCACGCAACCAGCCGCGACGGCCTTGCGGGCCAGGGTCACCGGCCCGGTCGTGCCGGGCGCGAGGAAGACGAGATCGGTGGAGGCCCAGTCATGCCGTTCCACGGCACCGACGCTGAGGTTCCGCTCCCCGAAGGAAATGGAACCGCCCACCGCGCGCCCCGAGGCGAGGGCCGAGACATCCGCGGCCGGGAATTCCCGCTCCGCCAGAGTCTTGATGATCTCGCGCCCGACCTGCCCCGTGGCGCCCGCAACCGCAATCCGATGAGCCATCCGCAATTCCCCCTGCGCCGCCCTTCGCCGGGAATGGCCGCCGGGAGGGCGGGCGGCAGATAGGGTGCCAAGCACCGGTTCCGCAAGCCAGGGCCCTGGGGGGCGCCCTATGCCGCCCGCACGGCCCGCAGGAAGCCGGCCGACTTCTCCCGCAGGATGGCGGTCTGCCCGGCAAGGGCCTCGGTGGCGGAAAGCATGCCCGCCGCGGCGCTTCCCGTCTCCTCCGCCGCGGCGCGGACCCCGGAGATGGCCTGGTTCACCACATCCGTGCCGCCGGCCACCTGGGCAGCGCTGCGGGCGATCTCCCGCGTGGTCGCGCCCTGCTCCTCCACGGCAGCGGCGATGGCGGTGGCGATCCCGCTGGTCCGCTCCACCGTCTCCCCGATGCCGCGGATCGCCTCGACCGCGCCGGTCGTGGCGGCCTGCATCTGCTGG
>NZ_JAGIZB010000025.1 GCF_017813395.1 Pararoseomonas baculiformis
GGCCTGCCTCGCATCGTCGAACGGCTGCGCCACTTCGCCGCACAGACCCGCGACGACACCCTCCAGCCCGCACCCCTCCTCACGCGCCTCGCTCAGGAAGGCTCCACCTTCGCCGAACTCGATGGAAAGGCCGGGGCGTGAGCGCCCCCGCTTTCGACCCGGCCTCCGAGGGCTGGGCGCCCCGCGCGCCGATCGGCTTCACCGGCCATACCGGCCCGCTCTGGTCGCGCCCGGAAGGGGATGAATGGGCCTTCGGCATCCTGGCGGAGCCGCGCCACGCGAATGGCCATGGCATCGTCCATGGCGGGATGCTGATGACGCTGCTGGACAATGCGCTGGGACTGGTCGTCTGGCACGCCACGGGGCTGCGCCCCGCGGTCACGATGCAGCTGAACACCCAGTTCCTGTCCTCCGCCCGCCCCGGCGAGTTCCTGGAGGCCCGGGGCGAGGTGCTGCGGGTCGCTAACTCGGTGGTGTTCGTGCGCGGCATCCTCTCGGTCGGCGACCGGAAGGTGGCCGCCGCTGATGGCGTGTGGAAGGTGCTGGCGGCCAAGCCGGGCGAGCGGAAGCCCGACCCGGCCTGACCCGACGCGCGCCGCCTATCGCGGGGGCGTGCCGCTATGCTCCGGATCGGCGGCGATCTCCCGGCGCGCCTCCTCGACATCCTCCTTCGAGACAACGCCGGGGGTGTGCATGTCGGGGTCGCCGCCCTCGGCGTCCTCGACATGGCTCTTGATGCTGCGCAGCGCGTTGCCGGCATTGGTGGGCCCGTCATCCGGACTCATCTCCTCGGCCGGGGGCTCTGGCTCGTGTTCCTCCTCGTGGAAGGCCAGGGAGAGGTCGGCCACCTCGCCATGCCCGGTGATCACCATCTCCCCGGCCGGGGCGGTGCTCCAGCGGATGGTGCGGGACCCTTGCTCGGCGGAAAGGCCGGGATCGGGAAGCACATCGGCCTCGTGGCGGAGATGGGCGAACCAGTGGCGCGCATTCGCCGGGTCGGACAGCCAGGCGAAGAGGCGGTCCGGGCTGGCGTTGACGGTGATCTTGGCGTGCATGAATCCCTCCGGGTCTGCGGGGCTATCGCGGCGGGGGCGGCCGGGTTTCGCGGCCACGCGGCGCCCCGGCGTTGCTCCCGACCCTTTTTCTTGACCCGGCCGCCCAGGGCGGCGACCGAGCGCCCCATGTTGCGACGCATCGCCGCCCTTCTCCTGCCCGGCCTCCTTGCCCTGCTGCCCGGCATGCCGGCGCGTGCCCAGGGCGGGGGAGGGGACTGGTCCGCCTGCCGCCGCGCCATCGCGGCGGTGGAGCCGGGCTCCAGCGTCCCCGCCGGCCTGCTCGGCGCCATTGCCCTGGTGGAGACCGGCCGCGCCTCCCCGAGCGGGGCTCCCGAGCCCTGGCCCTGGAGCTGGAACGCGGCCGGGGAGAGCGGGACGGCCCCCAGCAAGGCTGCCGCGATCGCCGCCGTGTCGGCGCTCCAGGCGCGGGGCGTGCGCTCCATCGATGTCGGCTGCATGCAGGTGAACCTGATGTACCACCCGGATGCCTTTCCCAACCTGGAAGCCGCCTTCGACCCCGTCGCCAATACCCGCTACGCCGCGCGCTTCCTGACCCAGCTGCGCGGAGGCACGCCCGATTGGGGCACGGCGATCGGGCGGTACCATTCCGGGGAGGCCGAGCGGGGCGCCGCCTATAACCGCCGGGTGGCTCTGGCCCGGCTCGGCGCCGCCTGGGGGCGGGGCGGGGCGGTGCCGCTGCCAGGCATGCGCAGCCTGGCCGGGCTCTGTGCGCCAGGGATGCAGCCCGCCCTACTTATCGGTGGGCCGGCCGAGGCGCGGCGCTTCATGCGCCCGGGCGTGCAGCGCCCGGTCCCGGTGCCGCGCGCCACCAGGCCCCGCATGGCCTGCCTGAAGCGCTGAGCCGGTTCAGCCCGGGCGCCCCCAGACCGTCTCCTCGGTCCAGCCGAGTTCGGCGAACTCGCCGGCGCGCAGCGGTGCCTCCCCGGCCGCGAAGAACTCGTCCAGCTGCGGCGGGGCCACGGGGCTGCCGCTCAGCATGGCATGCGCCTGGCCCCGGTGATGGATCTGGTGCTGGAACAGGTGAAGCAGCAGCCGGTCCATCCGCTCGTGCTGCACGCGTTCCCCGCGATGCACGGCGACGATCCGCTCCAGCCCCGCCGCCTCCATGCCTCGAAGAAGGGCGATCAGCCGCTTGTCCACGGCCGCCTGCGCCGCCTGGAGCGCCGCCGGCGTGGTGCAGGGCTCCGGGTCCGACCATGCGGCAGGGCCGAGCCGGCCGCCCTCCATCGCATCCACGTAGAAATGGTCGATGACGAGGATGTGGTTCAGCGTGGCGCGCAGGCTGGGAAAGAAGCCTGTGCGGCGGCGGGTGAACTCCTCCGGCGCCAGCGCCAGGCAGGCGCTCAGGAGGCGGTGGTTGGCCCAGGCATTGTTGTGGGCCATGGCGCGGTAGGGCAGCAGGGCGTCCATCGCGGTCTCCTGGATCGGGCCGTCACGCGGGCGCGTGGGGCACGGGACCGGTCAATGCGCCCCCGGCGCAGCGTCAGGGCGGCGCGCGGCAGCGAGAATGAAGGCTCCGGCCACCACAATCCAGGCCAGCCGCGCCCCGTAGCGGTCATGCGGCCCGCTCAGCGCCCCGGTGGCGAAGGCATTGGCGAGGATGCCGATGCCGATCCCGAGTGACATGCCCAGCAGCGCCCGGTTGTGCCTCGCCTGCCATGCCAGGAAAGCCAGGGCGAGCGTGCCGAGCAGCAGCACCGGCCCCTGCACCCAGAGCAGGGGCGCGGCCAGCGCAGGCATCACCCCGCGCCATTGCGCCCCGGCCTGGAAGCGCGCCGCCTCCCCTGGCCCGAAGGCCTGAATATGGCCCAGCACGCCCTCGCCGATGTGGCGCCGCTCCAGCGTGTCGCCCACGCGGTTCCGGGTGAGCTGGACCAGCGTGTCCCGCACGGCCTGGAGCGCCACGGTCAGCGGTTCGCGCCCCACCGTTTCCCGGACGATCTCCCGCGCCTCACCCGCAAGGGCGCGGCCGCCAAGGTTGCGGGGCTGGCCGTGCTCGTCGCGATGGATCGGGCTGGCCGGGTCCCAGAGCAGGATGTCGCTTGGCAGCAGGTCGCGGGGGCATTGGCGATAGAGGCAGGCCCGGGGACCGAAGGGTTCGAAAGCCGGTCCCTCGAAGGCGCAGAGAGCCCAGCCGGCCTCGGGGCAGGCCGCCTCGATGGTGCGGAGGCCCGGCCCGTTCGCCACCATCCGCGCCATGAGGAAGGTGGAGCCGTAGGGCGAAAGGGATAGGCGCCCATGGCCGGCGAGGTTGGTGGCCAGGAGCAGCGCCACGGCTCCCGCCAGGGGCACGGCCACGCGTGCCGAGGCGCGCCAGCCGGCCAGCAGCGCCACCACGGCCAGCGCACCCATCATCGGCAGGTGGGAGAGATGCGCTGCCGTGCCGACCGCGCCGAGCAGGCTGAGCCATGCCACCTCCCCCCGGGAGAGGGCGGGGCGGCCGAAGGCCAGGAGAAGCGCGCAGAGAAGCACGGCCGGGGTGAGGACATCCGGCATGACCAGGGCGGCCGTGAAGGGCAGCGCCGTCAGGGCCGAGAGCAGGAGGCAGAGAAGCAGATGCCGCCCGGGCGCGGCCCCGCCCGCGAAGGCGCGCAGCATGAGCCAGAGGAGATGCGAAACCATCACCCCCTGGGCGATCGCCACGGGCCAGAGCGTGGCGTGCCAGTGGAGGAGAAAGGCGAGGGGGCCGTAGATCCAGGGCTTGTCCCAGATCATCAGCGGGCCAAGCGTCTGGTGCAGGAAGGCGCCGGTGTCGCTGAACACCAGCGGGTAGCCCGCCAGGAAGGCCGGCCAGGCGAGCATCAGCCCGCCCGCGAGCACGGAGAGGGGGCCTTTCAGCCCCATTCGCGGCTGCGTGCCTCGTCCTCGTGCCGGGATTCCACCCAGCGCTCGGCGCCGCCGGCGAATTCCTCGCGCTTCCAGAAGGGGGCACCTGTCTTCAGCCAGTCGATCAGGAAAGCGCAGGCTTCCAGCGCGGCCACCCGGTGGCGGCTGGCGGCCAGCACGAGCACGATGCCCTCGCCGGGCAGGATCCGGCCATGGCGGTGGATCACGGTGCAGCCGGTCAGCGGCCATCGCTCGCAGGCCTGTCCGGCGATGCGCGCGATGGAGCGCTCGGTCATGCCGGGGTAGTGCTCCAGCACCAGGGCCTGCAGCCCGTCATCGGCGCGGCAGAGGCCGACAAAGCTGGCGATGCCGCCCACATCGACGCGCCCGGCGGACAGCGCCGCTGTCTCGGCCGCGAGATCGAATGGGGCTTCCTGCACGCGGATGGCCGGGGTCACGCCCAAGGGCTCATCCTCCCGTCACGGGCGGGAAGAAGGCGATCTCGTCCCCCGGCTTCACCGGATGGTCCGGGCCGCAGAAATCCTGGTTCACGGCCATGCGGATCTGGGCCGGGTCGGCGAAGGCCGCCGCGTGGCCGGGGGAGCGCGTGGCGAGCCATCGCATCAGCCCGGCCATGTCGCGCACCTCCTCCGGGGGGGAGACCTGCTCCTCCCCGGTGCCCGTGCGCTGGCGCAGCCAGGCGAAGTAGAGGACCTTCATCGTCCCCCCTTACCGCGGATTGGGCACGACCTGGGTGGTGCCGTCCGGCGCGATCAGGGTGGTGGTGCCGCCCTGGCGTATGGCGGTGCCGGTGCCCACGCCGGGCTGGGTGTAGGTCTGCACGCTGCCGGAGCCGCCGGTGATGATGGCGGGCGGCCCGCCGGGCACCGGCAGCACCGTCCCCTCAAGCCGCGGCTCGGGCGGGGTGGCCGGGGCACCCCGGGGAACGCCGGCGCGGGGAAGCGGCGGCGGGTCCAGTGGCGGCAGGGGCTCGCCGCTGCTCCCGCGGCGGCGCGTGCCCGGGGCCGGGGCGCGCGGGTTAGGAGCGACCTCCGGCGGCAGCGCCGGGCCGGGGCCCTGGCTGTTCGGCGCAAAGCCCTCGGGCGCGCGGCCGCGCTGCTCGCGGGCGCGCTCCAGCCCCTCCGAACGGCTGCGCTCCTGCGGCGGCACGGTCACCGAATCCGGGTTCTGCAGGGTGGCGCGCGGCGCTTCCTGCGCCGGCCAGACATTGCCGGGCTCGGCGGCCAGGGGCGGGACCGTGGTCTCTATGCCCATGACGCGGCGCACCGTCAGGCTGTCCGGCGCGGTCAGCGGGTCGGTCCGGCCAAAGGGCGCCATGTCGATGTCGCCGAAGCAGCCGCCGAGCAGAAGGGCCAGCGGCAGGCTGGCCAGCAGCCCCGCTCTCGAACCCGGGCGAAGGCGGTCCATGGTCGAAGTCCTTTTCCGATCGGCCCGCAGGTCTGCGGGCCTTCCGTGAATGAGGGGTGATTCGCTGTGGTGCAGGATGCGCCCGCAGCCGCCCCGTTGCTACCCGGCGCGGCCGCGCTCGCCGGCGCCTTCCCGGGCCATGTCCTCGGCCGCGGCGTGGCGCATTCCCGCCGTCATGTAGTCCCAGCCCGTCAGCAGGGTGAGGGCGGCGGCGACCCAGAGCCCGGCCTCGCCGAGCCAGGAGACCGGGAGGAAGCCCAGCCCGATGGCCGAGGCGCCGCTGTCTCCGGCGACGATGGTGCCGATGGAGCCCATCTGGAAGCCGGTCTTCCACTTGGCAAGCCGGGTGACCGGCAGGCCGATCTTGATCCCCGCCAGGTATTCCCGGAGGCCGGAGACGAGGATTTCGCGCAGCAGGATGACGATCGCGGGAAGCAGGCCGAAGGGCGAGAGGCGTTCCATCCCGGCCAGCAGCATCAACGCCGCGCCCACCAGGAGCTTATCCGCGATCGGGTCCAGCATCCGCCCGAAGGCGGTCAGCACGCCACGCTCCCGCGCGATCTTGCCATCGAAATAATCGGTGATGGCCGCCGCGGAGAAGACCGCGCAGGCCAGGATGTCGCCCACCGGAGTCCGGAGGAACACCAGGCCCACCAGCAGCGGTATCGCCGCGATGCGGGAGAGCGTCAGAAGGTTCGGCAGGTCGGTGGGCATCCGCGTCTCCTTACGCCATCCCCTAGCCCAGATTGTGGCCGCGGGGAACGCGGGGCAGGATCAACCCTCCACCTCATGGCCCAGGGCATCGGGGGCGGGAAGGGGCGGGGCGGGCTCGGGCTCCGCCGGGGATGGATCGGGAGCCTCGGCCAGGGCGGAGATATCCGGCTTTCCGCGGCGCCCCCCGCGCCCACGCGGCTTCACCGCCTCCACCGGGCCGGTGGTGCCGGGATGGAAGTGCTCATAGACGCGCCTGGCCACGGCCGGGCCGATGCCGGGCGAGTTCTGCAGGTCCTCCAGCGCCGCGTTCCGCACCCCGCGTGCCGAGCCGAAATGGTTCAGCAGGGCGCGCTTGATGGCGGTGCCCACGCCGGGGATCTCATCCAGCTCGCTCCTGACCAGGGACTTGGACCGGCCGGCCCGGTGGGTGGTGATGGCGAAGCGGTGCGCCTCGTCCCGCAGCCGCTGCAGGTAGTAGAGCACGGGGTCGCGCGGCGGCAGCTGGATCGGTTCCTGCCCGGTCCGGTGGAACCATTCGCGGCCCGCATCCCGGTCCGGCCCCTTGGAGACGGCGACGAGCGGCACGTCGTGGATGCCCATCTCCGTCAGGATCTCCCGCGCCGCGTTCAGCTGGCCCACGCCGCCATCGATCAGCACCAGGTCGGGCCAGGTCCCGCTCTCGCGCTCCGGATCCTCCTTCAGGGCGCGGCCGAAGCGGCGCTCGAAAACCTCGCGCATCATGGCGAAGTCATCGCCCCCCGACATGCCGGGGCGGCCACCGGTGGATTTCAGGGCGGTGCGGCCGGCGGCGTCACGGGCCAGGGCGGCCACGTCCTCCTGCGCCAGGGGCTCGGTACCCGTGGCGTCGGCGGGGGCGGCGGCCTTGCGCCCCTTGCCCGGCCCGGCGCCCGCGCCGTCCCCGCGGATGGAGAACTTGCGGTAAGCGTTCTTCAGAAAGCCCGAGGGCCCGGCGACCACCATCACGCCATAGGCGTTGGCGCCCTGGATGTGGGAATTGTCATAGATCTCGATCCGCTCGGGGGTGGAGGGCAGGTCGAAGAGCTTCGCAACCCCCTGCAGCAGCTCGCCCTGGGCCGCGCCCTCGGCCAGCTTCCGCTCCAGCGCCTCCCGCGCATTGGTCTGGGCGTGCTCCACGGCCGAACGCTTGTCGCCGCGCCTGGGGTGGTGGACCTCCACCTTGCGGTCGGCACGAAGGGCCAGGGCCTCGGCCACCAGCGCGGCCTCGGGCAGTTCGTGGGAGACGAGCACCAGGGGCGGCGGCGGCAGGTCGTCATAGAGCTGCCCGAGGAAGGCGGTCAGCACCTCCGCCGGCTCGGCATCCGCCCGCACGCCGGAGAGGAAGAAGGGCCGGTTGCCGTTGTTGCGGCCCCCGCGGAAGAAGAAGACCTGCACGCAGGCCTGGCCGGCCGCCTGGTGCAGCGCCACCACATCGGCGTCGCCGACATTCTCCATGTTGATGCGGTCGCGCCCCTGCACATGGGTCAGGCCGCGGATGCGGTCCCGGATGGCGGCCGCGCGCTCGAATTCCAGCCGCTCGGCGGCTTCCTCCATCTCCTTGGCCAGGCGCTTCTGGATGGAGGGGGTCTCGCCGGAGAGGAACTGCGTCGCCTCCCGCACCAGCTCCGCATAATCCTCCTTCGAGATCCGCTCCACGCAGGGGGCGGAGCAGCGGCGGATCTGGTGCAGCAGGCAGGGGCGGGCGCGGTTGTCGAAGACCGAGTCCCGGCAGGAGCGCAGCAGGAAGACACGCTGGAGCGCCGTGAGGGTCTGGTTCACCGCCCAGGCGCTGGCGAAGGGGCCCCAGTAGGACGCGCCCTTGCGGCGCTCCCCCCGGTGCTTGGTGATCTGCGGGTAAGGATGATCTTCCGTGATCACGAGCCACGGGTAGGACTTGTCGTCGCGCAGGACGATGTTGTAGCGCGGCCGCAGCCGCTTGATCAGGTTGGCCTCCAGCAGCAGGGCCTCGGCCTCGGAGGCGGTTGTGATCACCTCCATGTGCCGGGTTTCGAAGACCATGCGCTTCAGGCGGTCCGGCAGCTTGTGGACCTGGGTATAGGCGTAGACGCGCTTCTTCAGGCTGCGCGCCTTCCCCACGTAGAGCGCGTCTCCCTTGGCATCGAGCATCCGGTACACGCCCGGCGAGAAGGGCAGGGTGGCGAGCGTCCTCTCGATCACCTCGCGCCCCTCCATGGGGGGCAGGGGAGTGGTCTGCTCGTTCGAGAAGGCCATCAGGCTTGTTTCCGCTGGGTTTCCTGGCCACCCCTGGGGTTGTCCCCGGAAGCTGTGGATAAGCTTGTGGATGGAGGCGTGGGATTCATCGCTCGGGTCAGGCAGATCAGGGGTCCCGACGCGCCTGCCCGAATCTTGTGCAACATATGTAAGTATTTGATCTTCTAACTTTTAGGGCTAATTTTCGCATTCACGCTTCGTTCACATTGACCGGTTCGGCGGAATTCGCCAGCGCCGCTGACCTTCCGTTTCTGCCTTGGGATGAGTTTCGCTCACGAATCGGTGAGTTCGATGACAAAGACGTTTTCGTGACGATACGGCGTCACCTGCATCTCTCTACGCTGACACCGACGGCGCCGACATCCGGCATGATGTCCGGCTTCTCCACCGTGACCCTCGCGGCCTGAACCCGGCCGTCCTCGAGGCAGGCCAGGGCGATCCGCTCCGCCAGCGTCTCTGCCAGGCGGGTATGGCCCTGGGTCGCAACTCTGCGGGCGCGCTCGGCCATGGCCGCATAGTCCACCACCCGCTCCAGCCGGTCCGGCCCGACGCCGGAGGGGGCAGATTCGTCGGTCACCAGCAGTTCCAGCCCGATCACCACGCGCTGGGGCGCTGCCTCCTCCTTCGGATAGACGCCGAGCCGGGCCTGGACCGTAAGGTCGCGCACGAAGACCCGGCGCAGACCGCGCAGGGCGTCCGGCACATAGGCATTCATTCTTCCGGCCCCCCATGGCCGCGGGCGGAGGACCACTGAAGATGCTGGCCCCCATCGAGGGCGATCATCTGCCCCGTCATGGCCGGGAGGGAAAGGATGGCCATCACACCCCGGGCGATCTCCTCCGGGCTGGAGCCATGGCCGAGGGGGGTGCTCTCGCACTGGGCGCGGAACTGCGCCTCGGTCTGGCGTGTGCTGGCGATGGTGGGGCCGGGCCCGATCCCGTTCACCCGGATGCGCGGCGCGAGCGCGAGGGCCATGGACTGGGTCAGGGCCCAGAGGGCTGCCTTGGAGACGGTGTAGCTGACGAAATGCGGGGTGAGGGAGAGCACGCGCTGGTCCAGCAGGTTCACCACCGCGCCCTCCGCCTCATCGGGCAGGGCCAGGGCCAGGGCCTGGGTCAGCACGAAAGGCGCGCGGAGGTTGGGCTCGATGTGCCGGTCCCAGCTCTCGCGGGTGGCACTGTCCCACTCGTCCCGCTCGAAACGGGAGGCGTTGTTCACCAGCACCCCGATGGGGCCGAGCCTGGCGGTGGCGTCGGGGATCAGCGACTCCACCTCCTCCTCCCGCGACAGGTCAGCCCGCAGCAAGGTCGCGCGCCGGCCCATGGCTCGGATGGCGGCGGCGGTCTCCTCGGCCTCGTCCTTGCTATCATGGTGGTGGATGGCAAGGTCGAACCCCGCCTCGGCCAGGGCGAGGGCAATGGAGCGCCCGATGCGCTTCGCGCCGCCGGTGACGAGCGCGGCGCGGGGGATCTTGGGAGGAACGGCCATCCGGCTTGGTTAGATGGGACCGGATCGCGGGTCCAGGGCGGGGGAGCGCATCGCGGCTTCCGGGATTCCTGCCTGCTCCGCAAGGAAGTCGAGCACCGTGCCAGCCATGCGCTCCTGGTCGGAGCCGATCGCGGCGTCGAGTCGCGGTTGGCGGGTGGTGCACGGCTTCACCTGCGCGCGCGACGGGTCCCCTCATGCACCTCCCGGCTCTCGGCTTGACGCGGGCGGCCGCTGCACCCTCCATCCCTGCCGATCGTCGAGGAGGGGTGTATGGTCGGAATCGCGCAGACCGGGCTTGCGGGGAAGCGAGCACTGGTGACGGGCCATCGGGGCGGCATCGGCGCGGCCATCGTCGCGGTTCTGCAAGCCTCGGGCGCCGTGGTGGAGGGGCTGGACCGGCCGGAGCATGACCTGCTCGACATCGCCTCCATCGCGCCGGCGGTGGAGGCAGCCGCCGGCCGCATGGGGGGGATCGACCTGCTGGTGAACAATGCCGGCGACACCATGATCGGCACGCTGCTGGACACGCCGCTGGACGAGGCCGAGCGGATCATGCGGGTGAACTGGCTGGCGCCCTTCGCGGTGATGCAGGCGGCGCTGCCGCATCTGCTGCGCCAGGGCGGGGCGGTGGTGAACATCGCCTCCGACCAGGCACTGATCGGCAAGCCTGCCAGCGCGGCCTATGGCGCCTCCAAGGCCGCGCTGGCGCAGATGACGCGCTCGGCGGCGCTGGATTTCGCCGCCAGGGGCGTGCGCTTCAACGCCATCGCGCCGGGCAGCACCGACACCGCCATGCTCCGCGCGGTGATCGCGGACCTGGCTGCGCGCGATCCCTCCAGGCCGGCTTCCGAGGCCGCCTATACGGAGGCCGTGCCGCAGCGCCGATTCGCGCATCCGCGCGAGATCGCGGCGGTGGTGGCCTTCCTGCTCTCGGAGCATGCGAGCTTCGTCACCGGCATCGTCATGCCCGTGGATGGCGGGACGACGGCGGCGTGAGCGCGGTTCTCGTCACCGGCGGCACGCGCGGGATCGGGCTGGCCTGCGCGCGGCTGCTGGCGGGGCAGGGCGTGCCGGTGATCGCGGCGGCGCGGCGCGCGGCGGAACCCTTGCCCGCGGGCGTGCGCTTCATCCCCTGCGACGTGGCCGACCCCTCATCGGTGCGCGCGCTGTTCGCCCAGGCCGGGCCGTTGCGCGCGGCCATCCTGGCGGCGGGCGCCGCGGGCGGCGACCCGCCCGAGCCGGATGAGGAGCATTGGCGCCGGATCGTCGCCTCCAACCTGGACGGCGCATGGCGTTGCGCCGAAGGGGCGGCGGCGGTGCTGCCGGATGGTGAGGGCCGGATCCTGTTCCTCTCCTCCGTGCTCGGGCTGCGGGCTGTGCCGGACCAGGTTGCCTATTCCGCGGCCAAGCACGGGGTGATCGGGCTGATGCGGGCGCTGGCCCTGCGCCTGGCGCCGCGCGGGATCGCCGTGAATGCCCTCTGCCCGGGATGGGTGGAGACCGACATGGCGCGTGCCCGCTGGAAGGAGCTGGGCATGACGAGAGAGGAGGCCGCGGCCGGCACCCCAACGCGCCGCATCACCGCGCCGGAGGAGGTTGCGGCCATGGCCGCCTATCTCCTCTCCCCCGCCGCCGCGAACATCACCGGGCAGGCCATCGCGCTGGATGGGGGCGCTGGCGTCTAGAGTTGAAGATCCGCCAACGCCGGGCGGAGGCCTCGCGCGTCACCCGGGGGGGGCCGTCGAGGGGCTGAGATACGGATCGCCGGAAGGCGGCCGACAGTGCAAGGCCCAGACATTTCTTCATGTCGAGCATCCCGTTTCGTGCCGATCGCAAAATGCCGGTCGGAGCCTGATCGGAACAGTCGGCCCATGCGGATCGCGGCCATAGGGAGGGCAGGGCGTACCGGAAGGAGATGCTTGCCATTCCCGCGGCTCGCGCCAAGCTTCGGACCAGCACATGCCAGGACGAAACCCGATGCCACTGTCGCGCCGTTCCCTCGCGCTCGGCCTGGTGGCCGGCGCCGCCACCCCGGCCCTTGCCCAGGCCCCGGCCGGCTGGCCGGACCGGCCGCTGCGCCTCATCCTGCCCTATACGCCCGGCGGTGGTACGGATGCGGTGGCGCGTGCGCTGGGCGCACGCCTCCATCAGGCGTTGGGCCAGCCGGTCGTGGTGGAGAACCGGCCCGGCGCCGGCGGCAATCTGGCGACGGAGCTGGTGGCGCAGGCGCGGCCGGATGGCACCACCCTGCTGATGGGCAACCAGGGCCCGATCACGGTGAACCCCACGCTGTTCGGGCGGAACCTGAAGGTGAATCCGCAGACCGCGCTCGACCCCGTGGCCATGGTGGCCGAGACGCCGCTGGTCCTTGTCGCCGGTCCCGCGACCCAGGCATCCAGCCTCGCGGCCCTGATCGAGGAACTCCGGGCGAAGAAAGGGCAGATGGCCTACGCCTCCCCGGGAAATGGCGCGGCGGGGCACCTGGCCATGGCGTTGCTGCTGCAGCAGGCCGGGGTCGAGGCGACGCATGTTCCCTTCCGCGGCGCCGCGCCGGGGCTGACCGATGTGGCGGCGGGGCATATCCCGGCCATGATCAGCACCCTGCCTTCCGTGGCCGGGCTGGTGTCGGGCGGCGCGCTCCGCGCGCTGGCGGTGACGAGCGACAAGCGCATCGAATCCTTGCCCGGGGTGCCCAGCGTGGCTGAGACGCTGCCGGGCTACCGGGTGACGGCCTGGTACGGGATCCTCCTGCCCGCCGGTACGCCGGAACCCATTCGTGCCCGGCTGGAGGACGCCATCCTGGCGAGCCTCTCCACGCCGGAACTGGTTGCGAGCCTCGGGCGGGAAGGGGCGGTGCCCTACCCCATGCGGGGCGAGGAATTCGGCCGCTTCATCGCGGCGGAAACCGCCCGCTGGGCGCCGGTGATCCGCGCCGCGGGCATCACCGCGGACTAGGCGTGAAGCAGGCCTGTCCGGGCCGGTTGAATCGGAGCGCAAGCCCTTTCCGGCTTGCCGGCCCGGCTTGCTGCTCGTGGAACCTCCGCGAAATCCGTGAGCGCGCTCAAGCGTTTGCAGGGCGTTGGTAAAGCTGGCGCTGAAGACATTTCTGCCACACGGTGACTGAGATAACACGTTTCGCGAAGTTGCGAGCGGCCTCGAAACCGGGCTAGACCCGCCGGCGATGGACGGCACCACGACCGCACCAGCCCGCACGAGCCCCGCTTCGCCGGATGTCTCCCAGGGCCCGCTTCCCCTCTACCGCGCCCGTGTGGCGGCCGGTGGCCTGCGCGCGGACCCGGCCCAGGAGCATGCGGCGGAGACGCTGCAGGATCTCTGGCGGCGCCTGCGCGGCTATGAACCAAGCCCCCATGCGCCGAAGGATGAGCCGGGCGGCCTGCTCTCCCGCTTCTTCCGCCGCAAGCCGGTGGAGGAGCAGCCGGACGGCCCGCCGCTCGGCCTCTATCTCGTCGGCGAGGTCGGGCGGGGCAAGTCCATGCTCATGGACCTGTTCTTCGAGACGGCCGACGTGCCGCGCAAGCGGCGCGAGCATTTCCACGCCTTCATGCAGAAATGCCACCGGCGGATCCATGAGTATCGCCGCGCGCATGGCGATGCGTCGGACCCGATCCCGCCGCTGGCCGACAGCATCGTGGCAGAGGCGGCGTTGCTCTGCTTCGATGAGTTCCAGGTGCATGACATCACCGATGCCATGATCCTGGGCCGCCTCTTTGAGGCGCTTTTCGCGCGTGGCGTGGTGGTGGTGGCAACCTCCAACACCGCGCCCGCCGACCTGTTCAAGGGCAAGCCAGGGCGCGACGCCTTCCTGCCCTTCATCGCCATGATCCAGAAGCGGCTGGAGGTGCTGCACCTCCAGGCGCTGCAGGATTACCGGCGCGACCGCATCCGGGGGCTGCCGACCTGGCATTCCCCGGTGGATGCCCGTGCCGAACGCGCGCTCGACGCGGCCTTTCTCGAGCTCTCGGGCGTTGCCCATGGCACGCCCTGCTCGCTGACGGTGCTCGGCCGGAAGGTCGAGGTGCCGCAGGCGCATCGCGGGGTGGCCCGTGCCGATTTCGAGGCGCTGTGCGGCGCCTTCCTCGGCGCGGCCGACTTCCTTGCGATCGCCACCCACTTCCACACGCTCGTGCTGGACGGCGTGCCGCGGCTGGGGCCGGAGAATTTCGACCGGGCCCGCCGCTTCGTGACGCTCATCGACACGCTCTACGAGCATCGTTGCAAGCTGGTCGTCTCGGCCGAGGCCGAGCCCGACCAGCTTTACGAGAGAGGTGAGGGGGCGGCGATATTCCAGCGCACCGCCTCGCGCCTCATGGAAATGCAGAGCCAGGATTACCTGGCCCTGCCGCATCTGACGTGACGTAGCCCGGCACCGGAGTGCCTGGCGCTGGCCTGAGGGGGCAGGGCGCGAGGCGGGGATCCGGGGCTGGTTCCTGGGGGAGATTAGACATGCTGCGTTCCATCCTGCGTTCGGGGGCCCTTGCGGCCGCCACGATCCTGGCGCTTGCCGCCGCCCATCCGGCGGACGCCGCCAGCAGCCGCCGCGCCGAGGCGCGCTCCTCGGGCAAGGCGGCCCGCGTCGCCGCGCCGGCACGGGCCAGCGCCCGCAAGCCGGTGGCGGTTGCGGAGCGTGCGGGCCGCGCCACGGTCCGGACCGCCGCGCGCGGTTCCGCCCGGCAGGTGACGGCGGCCCGCACGGGCCGACTGCAGGCCCGCTCCGCCGGCCGGCGCGAGGCGGCCCGTTCCGCGACTCGCCAGCAGCTGGCGATGGAGTCCGGGCGCCCCGGCCTGCGCCGGGTGAGCCTGTTCTCCGCCCCGGCGGCCGCGGCCACCGTTTCGGCGCGCGGCGGCAAGGCGGGCAAGCCTGCCCGTTCCGCCAGCCGCTCCGAGGGACGTTCCGCCGGCGTGTGGCATGCGGGCCTTCCGATGCCGGACGGCGAGCAGATGGACTGCCCGGCCGGCACCATGGCCGTGCTGGCCCGTGGCCATTCCGACACCTTCCGCTGCATGCCGATGTGAGGACCGGAGGGGGCGCCCCGCCTGGCGCCCCCGCCCGATCCGGACCCAGCCCCGGAGGCCCGAAAGCGGCCTCCGGGGCTTTTCTTTGCCTGTGGCGCGGCGCATGCGGGCCGCGCATTGCGGGATTCCGTACCCTCCGCCCGATTGCGGGTTGTTTTGGTTTGTGAAATTAGTCCCGGATCCCAAGGGAAATACCAGAATGGCGCAACCGCCGACCAGGACCACCGAAACGATGATGGCGGAGCTGGTCCATCACATGGCTGAACTGGTCAAGGCGCAGGCCGAGACGAACCGCCTGCTGCAGGAGCTTCTGAAGGCCTCCGGCAAGTAGCCCAGGCCAGAGCCCCGGGCTTCCCGCGCGCGAGGGGGAGGGTGCGGGGACCGCCCCGGCAACGCGCGCGGATCCCGTGCCGGAGGGGCCCCCGCCTTGCCGGGTCCGCCAACCCCGGCTAATCCACGGCGCGTCCAATTCGCAGTTGCCGCATCCGGCACCGCCACCGCGTCCCCCTTGGCAAGGACTCCCCCATGGCCCGCAACAAGATCGCCCTTATCGGCGCCGGCAATATCGGCGGCACGCTCGCCCACCTGATCGGCCTGAAGGAGCTCGGCGACGTCGTGCTCTTTGACGTCTTCGGGGGCGTGGCCGCCGGCAAGGCGCTGGACATCATGCAGTCCAGCCCCGTCGACGGCTTCGACAGCGCCATGTCCGGCGGTGCCGACTACGCCGCCATCGAAGGCGCCGACGTCATCATCGTCACCGCCGGCTTCCCGCGCATGCCCGGCATGAGCCGCGACGACCTGCTCACGAAGAATGCCGGGGTGATGGGCCAGGTGGCCGAGGGCATCAAGACGTATGCCCCGGATGCCTTCGTGATCTGCATCACCAATCCGCTCGACGTGATGGTGTGGGCGCTCCAGCAGAAGTCCGGCCTGCCCGCGCACAAGGTCGTCGGAATGGCCGGCGTGCTGGACAGCGCGCGCTTCCGCCTCTTCCTCGCCCAGGAGTTCAACGTCTCGGTCGAGGACGTGACGGCCTTCGTGCTGGGTGGCCATGGCGACACGATGGTGCCGCTGACCCGCTACTCCACCGTCGCGGGCATCCCGGTGCCGGACCTCATCAAGATGGGCTGGACGACGCAGGAGAAGATCGACGCGATCGTGCACCGCACCGCCAATGGCGGCGGCGAGATCGTGAAGCTGCTGGAGAAGGGCTCCGCCTTCTACGCCCCGGCCGCCTCCGCCGTCGCGATGGCCGAGAGCTACCTGAAGGACAAGAAGCGCGTCCTGCCCTGCGCGGTGATGCTGAACGGCGAGTACGGGCTGCGTGACTTCTATGTCGGCGTGCCCGTGGTGATCGGCGCCGGCGGCGTGGAGCGGATCGTCGAGGTGGAGTTCACCGCCGAGGAGAAGGCCGCCTTCGACAAGTCCTGCGAGGCGGTGAAGAAGCTCGTCGAGGACTTCAAGGGCCTCGGCGTCTGAGAAGCGGGCCGGGGGAGACCCCGGCCCTTTCCGAATCAGGAAAGCGGTGACCGCATGAACATCCACGAATACCAGGGCAAGGAGCTGCTGAAGCGCTACGGCGTTGCAGTGCTCGACGGCTATGTGGCGAAGACCCCCGAGGAGGCCGAGGCGGCGGCGAAGAAGCTGCCCGGGCCCGTGGTGGTGGTGAAGAGCCAGATCCACGCGGGTGGCCGCGGCGCCGGCCGCTTCACGGACGATCCGAACGGCAAGGGCGGCGTGCGCGTCGTCAAGCCCGAGGCGGCCAGGGAGGCGGCGGAGGCCATGCTTGGCCACACGCTGGTGACGAAGCAGACCGGGCCCGAGGGCAAGGTCGTGAACCAGGTTTATGTGGAGGCCGGCTGCGACATCAAGCGCGAGCTGTACCTCTCCATCCTGCTGGACCGCGAGACCAGCCGCGTGACCGTCATGGCGTCCACCGAGGGCGGCATGGAGATCGAGGAGGTGGCCGAGAACCACCCCGAGAAGATCCTGAAGGTGGCCATCGACCCGGCCTCCGGCCTCTATCCCTGGGCCGCGCGCAAGCTCGCCTTCGGGCTTGGCCTTGAGGGCAAGCAGGTCGGCACCTTCGTGAAGTTCGTCACCGCGATGTACGAGGCCTACACGGCGCTCGACATGGCGATCGTCGAGATCAACCCGCTGGTCGTGACCGGCGCGGGCGAGATCGTGGCGCTCGACGCCAAGGTGTCTTTCGACGACAACGCGCTGTTCCGCCACAAGGACCTTGAGGCGCTCCGTGACGACACGGAGATGGACCCGAAGGAGCTGGACGCGGTCAAGAACGACCTGAACTATGTCGCGCTGGACGGCGAGATCGGGTGCATGGTGAACGGCGCGGGGCTCGCGATGGCCACCATGGACATCATCAAGCTCTATGGTTCCTCGCCCGCGAACTTCCTCGATGTGGGCGGCACGGCGAATGCCGCGCGCGTGACAGAGGCGTTCCGGATCATCACCTCGGACACCAACGTCAAGGCGATCCTGGTGAACATCTTCGGCGGCATCGCCAAGTGCGACATGATCGCCGAGGGCATTGTGGCGGCGAGCAAGAATCTCTCGCTGTCCGTGCCGCTGGTCGTTCGCCTCGAGGGCACGAATGTCGAGCTGGGCAAGAAGATCCTGGCCGAGTCCGGCCTGGCGATCATCCCCGCCGACAACCTGGCCGACGCCGCCCAGAAGGTCGTCGCCGCCGTGAAGAAGGCTGCCTGATCATGGCCATTCTCGTCGACAAGCACACGAAGGTCATGACCCAGGGCTTTACCGGGTCCCAGGGCACCTTCCATGCCGAGCAGGGCATCGCCTACGGCACCAACTATGTGGGTGGCGTGACGCCGGGCAAGGGCGGCCAGACCCATATCGGCCTTCCCGTCTTCGACACGGTGGCCGAGTGCGTCGAGGCGACCGGGGCCGATGCCTCCGTCATCTACGTGCCGCCGCCCTTCGCGGCCGACTCCATCCTGGAGGCGATCGCCGCCGAGATCCCGCTGGTGATCTGCATCACCGAGGGCATCCCGGTGCTGGACATGGTGAAGGTCAAGCGCGCCCTCTCCGGCAGCAAGTCCCGCCTGATCGGGCCGAACTGCCCGGGCGTGATCACGCCGGAAGCCTGCAAGATCGGCATCATGCCCGGCCACATCCACAAGCGTGGCTCGGTCGGCATCGTGTCCCGTTCGGGCACGCTGACCTATGAGGCGGTGGCGCAGACCACGGCGGCCGGCCTCGGCCAGTCCACCTGCGTCGGCATCGGCGGCGACCCGGTGAAGGGCACGGACTTCCAGGAAGTGCTGGAGATGTTCCTGGCGGACCCCGAGACGAAGCAGATCGTCATGATCGGCGAGATCGGCGGCCAGTCCGAGATCATCGCCGCCGAGTTCCTGGGCCGCGAGAACAAGCCGGGCAGCAAGAACTACAAGCCCGTGGTCGGCTTCATCGCCGGCGCCACGGCCCCTCCGGGCCGCCGCATGGGCCATGCCGGCGCCGTCATCTCCGGCGGCAAGGACACGGCCGAGGCGAAGATGGACGCCATGCGCTCCGCGGGCATTTTCGTGGCGGACAGCCCGGCCGCCCTTGGTTCGACCATGGTGAAGGCCATCGCGGGCTGATCCGCCTTCCGCGGAAGGGATGAGAACGGCGCCGGGGGAAGCCCCGGCGCCGTTTTCGCATTCAGGCACCTTGGGGGCATATTTCCATCGAATGAAATGATAGTTTTGGTCTATCAAACTTGGAAAACTTATCTATTTGGCATTCATGCTGCGCCGCACTATTTTCCCGTTCGCGAAGCCGCGCGGTCGCCCGCGGCTCACCGAACAGGAGCTCGCATGTCTCTCGTCAACACCAAGATCAAGCCGTTCAAGGCGCAGGCCTACAAGCAGGGCAAGTTCATCGAGGTGACCGAGAACGACGTTCTCGGCAGCTGGGCCGTGTTCTTCTTCTACCCGGCCGACTTCACCTTCGTCTGCCCGACCGAGCTGGGCGACGTGGCCGACCACTACGAGACGCTGCGGAAGATGGACGTCGAGGTCTACTCCGTCTCGACCGACACGCATTTCGTGCACAAGGCCTGGCACGATGCCTCCGAGACGATCGGCAAGATCCAGTACACGATGCTGGCCGACCCGACCCACGAGATCAGCAAGAACTTCGAGGTTCTGCGTGAGGGCCAGGGCCTGGCCGACCGCGGCACCTTCATCGTGGACCCCGAGGGCGTGATCCAGGCTGTCGAGATCACCGCCGAGGGCATTGGCCGCAACGCCGAGGACCTGATTCGCAAGATCAAGGCTGCCCAGTACGTTGCCGCCCATCCGGGTGAGGTCTGCCCGGCCAAGTGGCAGGAGGGTGAGAAGACCCTCGCCCCGTCCCTGGACCTCGTCGGCAAGATCTGAGGCTGACGGGCCGCCGCCTGCTCTCCCCCGTGGGCAGGCGGCACGCCTTCCTGACTTCCCCTCGCCCCCCCGAACACGAAGCCGGAGCACCTTACGTGCTGGATGCAAACCTGAAGACTCAGCTCAAGGCCTATCTGGAGCGCGTGGTCCGTCGCATCCAGATCACGGCCTCGGTGAATGACAGCCCGAAGTCGAAGGAGATGCTGGAGCTGCTGCATGACGTGCAGTCCGTCTCCAGCAGGATTTCCGTCGTGGAAAGCCGCGACGATGGCGAGCGCGCCCCCTCCTTCGCGCTGACCAGCCCGGGGCATGACATCAGCCTGCGCTTCGCGGGCCTGCCCATGGGGCATGAATTCACCTCGCTCGTCCTGGCGCTGCTGCAGGTGGGCGGCCATCCGCCGAAGCTTGAGCAGGCCATCATCGACCAGGTGCGCGAACTCGATGGCGAGTTCACCTTCGAGACCTATTTCTCCCAGTCCTGCCAGAACTGCCCCGAGGTGGTGCAGGCGCTGAACCTGATGGCGGTGCTGAACCCGGGCATCAAGCACGTCGCCATCGACGGCGCCGTCTTCCAGCAGGAGGTCGATGCGCGGCAGGTGATGTCCGTGCCGACCATCTACCTGAACGGCCAGGTCTTCGGCCAGGGCCGCATGGGCGTCGAGGAGATCGTCGCCAGGCTCGACACCGGCGCCGCCGCGCGCGAGGCGAAGAAGCTTTCCGCCGAGGCGCCCTTCGATGTGCTGATCGTCGGCGGTGGCCCCGCCGGCGCGGCCGCTGCCGTCTATGCCGCGCGCAAGGGGATCCGCACGGGTGTCGCGGCGGAGCGCTTCGGCGGCCAGGTGCTGGACACCATGGGCATCGAGAACTTCATCTCCGTCCCGCACACTGAGGGGCCGAAGCTGGCCCAGGCCCTTGAGACGCATGTGCGCGAGAACGAGGTGAAGATCATGAACCTCCAGCGTGCCGAGGAACTGAATGCCGAGCACGGCATGCTCACGGTGCGGATGGAGGGCGGCGCCACGCTGCGCGCGAAGAGCGTCATCCTGTCCACCGGTGCGCGCTGGCGGCAGATGGGCGTTCCGGGCGAGGAGATCTACCGCAACAAGGGCGTGGCCTATTGCCCGCATTGCGACGGCCCCCTCTTCAAGGGCAAGGACGTGGCGGTGATCGGCGGCGGCAATTCCGGCGTCGAGGCGGCGATCGACCTTGCCGGCATCGTGCGCCATGTCACGCTGATCGAGTTCGACACCAAGCTGCGCGCCGACGAGGTCCTGCAGCGCAAGCTGCGCAGCCTGCCCAATGTGAAGATCCTCGTCTCGGCCCGCACGACCGAGGTGAAGGGCGACGGGCAGAAGGTGACCGGCCTGGTGTATGAGGACCGCGTGAGCGGTGAGCATCACACGATCCGGCTCGAAGGCATCTTCGTGCAGATCGGCCTGCTGCCGAACACGGAATGGCTGAAGGGCACGCTGGATCTCTCCCCGCGCGGCGAGATCGTGGTGGATGCGCATGGCCAGACCTCGCTGCCCGGCGTCTTCGCGGCGGGCGACTGCACCACCACGCCCTACAAGCAGATCATCATCGCGGCGGGCGAGGGGGCGAAGGCGGCGCTTTCGGCCTTTGACCACCTGATCCGCAGCTCCGCCCCCTCGGCGGCGGAGGCCGTGGTGCTGGAAGCGCAGGCCGCCTGATCGCGGCCCTCGCACCCGCCCTCCGCCGGATGCCGGGGGAGGGCGGGGCCAGGCACGGCGCATGAACCTCCGCGAACTGCAATATCTCGTCGCCCTGGCGGACCATCGGAATTTCCGGCGGGCGGCCGAGGCTTGTCTCGTCAGCCAGCCCACCCTCTCCACCCAGATCCGCAAGCTGGAGGAGGAGCTGGGCGTGGCGCTGTTCGAGCGCGCCCCGCGCCGGGTGATGCTGACCCCGGCGGGGCAGGATGCCGTGGCCCGGGCCCGCCGCATCCTGGCGGAGATGGAGGGCATGCGGGAGGCGGCGCGCCGCCTTTCCCGGCCCGAGGCGGGCACGGCGCGGCTGGGCGTGTTCCCCACCATCGGCCCCTATCTGCTGCCCGAGGTGATGCCGCAGGTTCGCGCGCGCTTCCCGCAGCTGCAGCTCCTCCTGACGGAGGAGAAAAGCGACCAGCTTCTGACCCGCCTGCGCGAGGGGCGGCTGGATGCCGCCATCCTCGCCATGCCGGTGCATGATCCCGCCCTGCATGGCGAACCCTTGTTCAAGGAACCCTTCCTGCTGGCCGTGCCCCGGCAGCATGCGCTGGCGACACGGAAGAGCCTGCGGATGGAGGAGCTGTCCCGCTACAGCCTCATGCTGCTGGAGGACGGGCACTGCCTGCGTGACCAGGCGCTGGAGGTCTGCCAGCTTTCCGGTGCGCAGGAAGGGTCCGAGTTCCGCGCCACCAGCCTGGAGACGCTGCGCCAGATGGTGCTGGCCGGGCTGGGGGTTACCTTGATGCCGGCCCTCGCCGCCCGGGGCATGGCCCCCTATGCCGACAGGCTGCATCTGCTCCGCTTCGAGGATAGCCAGCCAAGCCGGCAGATCGGCCTGTTCTGGCGCAGGACCTCCGCGATGGGCCCCCTTCTTTCCCGGCTGGCCGAGGTGCTGCGGAGCGTCCCGCCCGGGCTGCTGGATCCGGAGGGCGAGGACGAGGCTGGCTCCCGCGCGGCACTGCCCGCGGCGGAATAGGCGCGGGGCGGGGGCAAGGCTGCCCTGCGGGCGATGTGTGTTGCGCCGCAGCACGCCTTCTGCCAGCTTGCCCGGGTGAACCGGATCCTTCTTTCGCTGCGCAAGACGCGGCCCTGAACCGCCGCGGTGCCCGGCCCTGTCCGGGGCCTGCTGCCCGCTGATCCGTTTCCCGCCGTCATGCCGCCCGCGCCATGACGGCCTGCTGCCTGGAATTCCCCATGACTGCTGCAAGACGCGCCCTCTCCGAGTGGTCGCCCAACGTCACGCGCGACCTGCTGGCCGGCACTGTCGTCGCCCTCGCCCTGATTCCGGAGGCGATCGCCTTCTCCATCATCGCGGGGGTCGATCCGAAGGTCGGGCTCTATGCCTCCTTCTGCATCGCCGTCGTCATCGCCTTCACCGGTGGCCGCCCGGCCATGATCTCGGCCGCGACCGGCGCCATGGCGCTGGTGATGGTCAATCTCGTCCGCCAGCACGGGCTGGATTACCTCCTGGCCGCCACGCTGCTGACCGGGGCGATGCAGATCGCCGCCGGCTATCTCCGGCTGGGCGACCTCATGCGCTTCGTCTCGGGCTCGGTGGTCACCGGCTTCGTCAATGCCCTGGCCATCCTCATCTTCATGGCCCAGTTGCCGGAGTTCGAGGGCGCGGGGCCGGTCTTCTACGCCATGGTCGCGGGCGGGCTGGCCATCATCTATCTCCTGCCCCGGCTGACAAAGGCCGTCCCGTCTCCCCTCGTCACCATCGTGCTGGGCACCGCGCTCGCGATCTGGCTGGGGCTGGACCTCCGCAATGTGGGCAATATGGGCGAACTGCCCTCCGACCTGCCCAGCTTCCTCCTGCCCGATGTCCCGCTGACCCTTGAGACCTTCTGGATCATCCTTCCCTACAGCGCGACGCTCACCATGGTCGGCCTGCTGGAATCGCTGATGACTGCGGCCATCGTGGACGAGATGACCGACACCTCCAGCGACAAGAACCGCGAATGCCGGGGGCAGGGAATCGCCAACATCGCCTCGGGCCTGTTCGGCGGCATGGCGGGCTGCGCCATGATCGGCCAGTCCGTGATCAACGTGACCTCCGGCGGGCGGGGGCGGCTCTCCACCCTCTGGGCGGGCGCTCTCCTGCTCTTCCTGATCCTCGTGCTGGGCGAATGGGTGCGGCAGATCCCGATGGCGGCGCTGGTGGCGGTGATGATCTTCGTCTCGGTCAGCACATTCCGCTGGGGCTCCCTCAAGGCCCTGCTGACCAATCCGCGCCAGTCCAGCTTCGTGATGCTGGCCACGGTCGCGGTGGTGGTGGCCACGCATAACCTGGCCCAGGGCGTGCTGGTGGGCGTGCTGCTGAGCGGGCTGTTCTTCGCCCATAAGGTGACCCGCGCCTTCTCCGTCACCTCGGCGCTGGACGAGGCAGGAACCACCCGCACCTATGGCGTGACTGGCCAGATCTTCTTCGCCACCGCCAGCGCCTTCCACGACGCCTTCGACTTCCGCGAGGGCGTCGGGCGCGTGGTGATCGACCTGACCGCCGCGCATTTCTGGGACATCACGGCGATCGGCGCGCTGGACCGGGTGGTGCTGAAGCTGCGCCACCACGGCGTGGAAGTGGAGGTCAGCGGCCTGAACGCAGCCTCGGCCACGATGATCGAGCGGCTGGGCACCCACCACCGCGAAGGGGCGGCCCTGGCGCAGGGGCATTGATGCCGCGGGGGCCTTGGCGGGCGAGATCCGGAGAGGGCAGGGCCCTTTCCAAGGCCCGCGGGGCCATAGGTCAATGACCCTGACGCTTGGGCATGGGAGGAATGTGCCGCTCATGGTTTCCGGCATCGCGCGCGTTGCGCTAGGATGACGGCCTAAGCAACATTATTGCGGACGTCGGTGCCATGACCACGGAAATCAGCGTCACCCGGACCCACTCGCCCAAGGCGCGGCCCGATGATTCCACGCTCTCCTTCGGGAAGGTCTTCACCGACCACATGTTCCTGATGGACTACGAGGAGGGGCGCGGCTGGCATGACCCGCGCGTGGTGCCCTATGGCTCCTTCACCATGGATCCGGCCACCTCCGTCCTGCACTACGGGCAGGCGGTGTTCGATGGGCTGAAGGCTTTCCGCGGCGCGGACGGGACCATCCGCCTGTTCCGCGCCGAGCGCCATGCGAAGCGCCTGAACAAGTCCTGCGCTGCCCTATGCATTCCCGAGATGGACGCGGACCTCATCCGCCGCTCCTTCGAGGCGATCGTGGCGGTGGACCATGAATGGGTGCCCTCCGCCCCCGGCACCTCCCTCTATATCCGCCCCACCGTTGTCGCGACCGAGGTGATGCTCGGGGTCCATCCCGCGCATCGCTACACCTATTTCATCATCTGCTCGCCCGTCGGCTCCTACTACAAGGAAGGCGTGAAGCCGGTGCGGATCCTGGCCACGGACAAGTATGTGCGGGCGGTGCAGGGCGGCCTCGGCGAGGCCAAGACCGCCGCCAACTACGCCGCTTCCCTTGCCGCGCAGCGGGATGCGGAGCGCCAGGGCTACACCCAGGTGCTCTGGCTTGATGCGATCGAGCGCAAGGCGATCGACGAGGTCGGCACGATGAACATCATGATGCAGATCGGCGATGAGGTGATCACCCCGCCGCTGGCCGGCACCATCTTGGATGGCGTCACGCGCAACTCCATCCTCCAGCTCCTGCGCGACTGGGGCATGAAGGTCAGCGAGCGCCGCATCACCATCGACGAGGTGATGGCGGCCGGGCGGAACGGAACGCTGCGCGAGATGTGGGGCACGGGCACCGCCGCCGTCGTCTCCCCGGTGGGCGAGCTGGGCTACAAGGGCGAGAAGATCGTCATTTCCAACGGCCAGACCGGCGCGCTGACCCAGAAGCTCTATGACGCGATCGTCGGCATCCAGTATGGCCGCACCAATGACCCGCATGGCTGGACCACCGAGGTGAAGGTTCCGGTCGAGGCCTGATCCGCTTCGCCGCGCCCGGAGTTCCTGGCGCGGCGCCCGCGCCCGCTTCCAGCTGAGCCTGCATGGGGCGGGGCTGGGCCGGGCGGAAGCGCATCGGTGCCTCTTCCCTGCCAAGGGGGCGTGACCCGGTTCAGAGGGATCGTGGGGCAGTGCCGATCCAGCGGCCCGTGCCCGTGAGGGGTGTTCACAAGGCCATAAGCCCATGCTGGCGTTCCCGAGAACGCCGTACCTCGTAGCGCCTGGGGCGAGGGGCCGCTGCCGTCAGGATGGGACCGGTCTCCTGTCGTGATTCCGTCGCTCAATAAATGGAATGTGTCGTTTCCCTTAACGCTACGGCGTGATATGCAACCATAGCGAGAGACACCGACCCCACACTACTCCCGGAGGTTTCATGCCGCCCGCGCCGCTGCCGATCGGAGAAGCAGACCGGATCGCCGCCCTGCGCTCTTACGAAATCCTGGATACCGAGGCCGAGACGGTCTTCGACAACCTGGTCAGCTTCGCCTCGAAGCTGACCAAGGCGCCGATCGCGCTGGTTTCGTTGGTGGATAGCGAGCGCCAGTGGTTCAAGGCGCGGACAGGGCTGGACGCGGCGGAAACACCGCGTGAGCTGTCCTTCTGCGCGCATGCCATCCTCGATCCCAGCCAGCCCCTCGTCGTCGAGGATGCGGAGAGGGATCCGCGCTTCTCGGACAACCCTCTCGTCCTGGGAGAGGCCGGAATTCGCTTTTACGCAGGCGTTCCCCTGGTCAATCCCCAAGGTCATGCGCTGGGCACGCTTTGCATCGCTGACCGTCAGGCGCGTGTGCTGGAGGAAGACCAGCGCGAGGCGCTGCTCCGCCTCGCCGAAACCGTATCCACTGCCCTCGAACTGCGGCGGGCGATGAACCAGGCGCGGCTCCTCGCCATGACCGACGGGCTGACCGGGATCGGGAACCGGCCCTTTCTCCTCGACAGCCTGGACCGTGCCCTTGGCCGGCTCCGACGGCATGGGGAGTCCTTTGCCCTGCTCTATGTGGATCTTGATGGCTTCAAGCGCGTGAATGACGTGCAGGGCCACCTGATCGGCGACCATGTGCTCCGGGAAGTGGCCGCGACCCTGCGGGCTTGTCTGCGCGCCGAGGATGTTGCGGCCCGCATCGGCGGCGATGAGTTCGCGATCCTGCTCTCCGGCCCCGATCTGCACGCTGACCTCGCGGCGGAGCGGATCAGGGGCGAAGTGAAGGCGCGGATGGATGAGAAGCGCTGGCCCGTGACGGTCTCGGTCGGGGCCGTGACCTTCCATGAATGCCCGGACGACCTGGAAGAGGCGATGGCTGCGGCCGACGAGCTCATGTACGAGGCGAAGTTCGCCGGCAAGAACTGCGTGTCGCATAGTGCCTATCGCCGGGCCGCCGTCCCGCCTGTCGCCGCCTGAGGCGGGCATTCTCCGGCGGGACGGGGAATTCGGGCCGGTGCCCTGAAAACCTTGCCCCGGCGGCCTACCCCCGCTAAACCCCGGCCCACGCCGGCACCCCTGGAGGCCGGCGTGTTTTCGCGCGCCCTGGTTGCGCCGCGGAAGGAAACCCAATTCGCGAAGGAATGACGGCAATGGTCCAGACCATTCGGATCGAGGCCGCGGCGCGCGAGCGGGCCGGTAAGGGGGCGGCGCGCGCGACCCGGCGTGGGGGCATGGTCCCCGCAGTGATCTATGGGGCGAAGCAGGAGGCGACCCTTCTGTCCCTCGACCCCCGTGACGTGATGAAGGAGCTGCACAAGGGCGGCTGGCAGTCCCACCTGTACGAGGTGGCGGTGGCCGGCGCGGAGCCCGTGCGCTGCCTCATGCGCGACGTGCAGTTCCACCCCGTGAGCGACCAGCCGATCCATGTGGACTTCCAGCGCCTTGCCGCTGGCCAGAAGATCCGCGTGAAGGTGCCCGTGCACCTGGTCGGTGAGGACGTGTCCCCCGGCATCAAGGCCGGCGGCGTAGCGAACCTGGTGCGCCGCGACCTCGAGGTCCTGTCCGACCCGGACAACGTGCCCGACTTCTTCGAGGTGGACGTCTCCACCGCCGAGATCGGCGACACCTTCCGCTGGTCCAACGTGCAGGACCACAAGGGCACCTCGCCGACCCTCGCCCGCGATTTCGTCGTGCTGACGATCGCGCCGCCGGTGGTGGTGGTGGAGGAGGTCGTTGCTGCTCCGGCGCCGGCCGCGGCCCCCGCCAAGGGCAAGGCCAAGGGCAAGAAGTGAGGCCGCCGGGGAAGGAGACTTCCCCGGACCGCCTGGCTCTGCCGGTCTGGGGCGCGCATGCGAAAGCGGCGCGCCCTTTCCTTTAGCGGGATCACGGAATGCTTCTGTGGGTTGGCCTGGGCAATCCGGGCGCGGAGCATGCGAGGCAGCGGCACAATATCGGCTTCATGGCGGTGGAGCGCATCGCCTCCCGCCATCGCTTCGGGCCCTGGCGCAGCCGCTTCAAGGGCGAGACCTCCGAAGGGCAGATCGGCGGCCAGCGCATCGTGCTGCTGAAGCCGCAGACCTACATGAATGCCAGCGGCAATGCCGTGCAGCCGGCCGCAGCCTTCAACAAGATTCCGGTGACGGACATCACCGCCTTCCATGACGAGCTGGACCTCGCCCCCGGGAAGGTGCGGGTGAAGAAGGGCGGGGGCGCGGCCGGGCATAATGGGCTGCGCGACATGCAGCGCGCCTTCGCCAGCCCGGATTTCTGGCGCGTGCGCCTCGGCATCGGCCATCCCGGCCATAAGGACCGCGTGCATGGCCATGTCCTCGGCAATTTCGCCAAGGTGGATGCGGAATGGCTGGACAGGCTGCTTGATGCCGTCGCCGACGCCGCGCCCCTCCTGGCCGAGGGCAGGCCAGAGGATTTCATGACGAAGCTCGCCCTGCTCACCCAGGGCTGACCCGACCCCTAGCGCCGACCCGCCACCCCGGCGTAAGCCGGCGCCAACCCCAGAACCACGGAAAAGCAGGCCACCATGGGCTTCAACTGCGGAATCGTGGGCCTGCCCAATGTCGGCAAGTCCACCCTCTTCAACGCGCTGACGCAGACGGCCGCGGCCCAGGCCGCCAACTATCCCTTCTGCACGATCGAGCCGAACGTCGGCCGCGTTGCCGTTCCTGACCCCCGGCTCGACGAGCTGGCGCGCATCGGCAAGTCCATCAAGAAGGTGCCGACGAGCCTCGAATTCGTGGACATCGCCGGCCTGGTCCGCGGCGCCTCCCGCGGCGAAGGGCTGGGCAATCAGTTCCTCGCCAATATCCGCGAGGTGGACGCGATCGTTCACGTGCTCCGCTGCTTCGAGGACGGGGACATCACCCATGTCGAGGGCAATGTGGACCCGGTGCGCGACGCCGAGACGGTCGAGACCGAGCTGATGCTCGCGGACCTCGACAGCCTCGAGAAGCGGCTGGTGCCCGCGCAGAAGAAGGCCAAGAACGGCGACAAGGAGAGCGCCGCCTTCGTCGCGCTGGCCGAGCCGATCATCGCCGCCCTTGCCGCCGGAAAGCCCGCCCGCACGGCGGTGCCGAAGGGCGAGGAGATTGCGGCCGCCCGCCTGCAGCTGATGACGACCAAGCCCGTCCTCTATGTCTGCAACGTGGAGGAAGGTTCGGCTGCCACCGGGAACGCGCATTCCGCCGCCGTGGAGGCGATGGCCAAGGCGCAGGGCGCGAAAGCTGTCATAGTCTCCGCCGCCATCGAGGCGGAGATCAGCCAGATGGCGGAAGGCGACCGCATCGAGTTCCTCGACAGCCTCGGCCTGAAGGATAGCGGCCTCGATCGCATCATCCGCGCGGGCTACGATCTGCTGGGCCTCATCACCTATTTCACGGTGGGCCCCAAGGAATCCCGCGCCTGGACGATCAACCGGGGCACCAAGGCCCCGCAGGCGGCCGCCGTGATCCACAACGACTTCGAGCGCGGCTTCATCGCCTGCGAAACCATCGCCTATGACGACTTCGTCGCGCTGGGCGGCGAGCAGGGGGCGAAGGAGGCCGGGAAGATGCGGGTGGAAGGCAAGGAGTATGTGGTGAAGGACGGCGACGTCCTGCTCTTCCGCTTCAACGTGTGAATGTGAGAAGGGCCCGGCGGTCTTCCCGCCGGGCCCTTTCCCGTTTCCCCCTTGCCTGGAAGGCCGTCGCCCTCCGGAGCGGGGATTACTGCGCAGAAGCCGCCGGGCGGCGATGGCGGGCGACCCGGCGATGCGGGGCGCGGCGGCGCGCCACTTCCTGGGTGACGGAGCTCGTCACCTCACGCGCGGACTCCACGGCCGTGGTCACGGCGCCCGGGGTCACGGCGTGGCTGGTGCCCGCCAGGCCGGCGAAGGCGAAAACAAAGAAAGAAGCAATAATCCAGCGCATTGCGGCCTCACATTCCCCTGTGGTGTGAGGATCATGACAGAGCTGCTGCTGCCGGCCAGTGAATTTGTGTCCATATGTAAACGAGATAACGGCGGTGTAATCCGCCTCAGCCGCCCGTGCCGGGCGGCAGGCTCTGGTCCATCGCCAGGGCCGGCACCGCGTCCCGGCACCAGCCCACCACGCGCGCGGGCACGCCCGCCACGGTGGCGCAGGGCGGCACATCGGCCAGCACCACGCTGCCCGCCCCCACCTTCGCGCCGCGGCCGATCTCGATATTGCCCAGCACCTTCGCGCCGGCCGAGAGCAGCACGCCATCCCGCACCTTCGGGTGCCGGTCGCCCCGCTGCTTGCCCGTGCCGCCCAGCGTCACCTCCTGCAGGATGGAGACGTCGTTGCCGATCACGGCGGTCTCGCCGACCACCACGCCCGTCGCATGGTCGATGAAGACGCCGCGGCCGACGGGCACGGCCGGGTGGATGTCCACGCCGAAGACAAGGGAGCAGCGGCTCTGCAGGTAGAGGGCGAGGTCGATCCGGCCATCCTTCCAGAGCCCGTGCGCCACGCGATGCCAGGTCAGGGCGTGGAAACCCTTGTAGTAGAGGAAGGGGGCCAGCCAGCCCCGCGCCGCCGGGTCGCGGCGCCGGTTGGCGGACAGGTCCGCCGCGGCGAGGGTGACGAGATCCGGCCCGGCCGCGCGCGCCAGGTCTTCCAGCCGCTCGGCGGGCATCAGGGCCTCGGTCAGCTTGCGGGCAAGCAGGGCTGAGAGCGCGGCGCCCAGCGTGTCATGCCGCAGCACGGCCATTTCGAGCATGCCGCGCAGGGCAGGTTCCGCTTCCGCCGCCGCCTCGGCCTCCGCCCGGAGCATCGCCCAGAGCGCATCGGGCTGCGGCGTGGCGCCCAGGGCCAGGTCGGCGGCTCCCGCTTCCATGTCGAACCCGTCCATCGCGTCGCTCCCTGGCAGCTGGAAATCCATAGTCCAGGCGGCGCCCGCTGTCCCCGCGCCGTTTCGCGGGGCGGCTCCCCGCCTGCCTCACATCGGCAGGCGGATCGTAGCCCGCAAGCCGCCCATCGCGCTTTCCCCCAGCGCGATCTCGCCTCCATGGGCGCGGGCGATGTCGCGCGCGATGGCCAGCCCGAGCCCGGTGCCGCCGGCCGAGAAGCTGGCGAAGGGCTTGAAGGCGCCTTCCCGCGCGGCGGCGGGGATGCCTGGCCCGTCATCATCCACCGCGACCTCCGCCCAGCCCGGGATGGGGCGCACCGTCACCGTGACATGGGCGGCGTGGCGGCGGGCATTGTCCAGCAGGTTGCCCAGGCACCGCCGCACCGCGTCCGGCCGCAGGGGAAGGGTAAGGGAGGGCGGGGCTTCCACCGCCACCGCCGAGCCATCGGCCGCGCTGCGGGAGGCGATCTCGCGCACCAGCCCCACGAGATCGGTCGGCTCCGGTGCTTCCAGCACCTCGCCCCGGGCGAAGGCGAGATAGGAGGCGACCATGCGCTCCATCTCCTCCACGTCCTGGGTCATGGCGGCCGCATCCTCCTGCGCCTCCGCGGGCAGCATGGCCAGGCCCAGGCGGAGGCGGGTGAGGGGGGTGCGCAGGTCATGGCTGATGCCCGCCAGCATCTCCGTGCGCTGGGTGACGAAGCGGCGGATATTGGCCCGCATGCCGTTGAAGGCGGCGGCGGCCTGGCGCACCTCGCTGGCGCCCTCGGGCTTGATGGGGCCGGTCTCCCGCCCCTTGCCGAAGGCTTCCGCCGCCGCGGCCAGGCGGCGCAGGGCGCGCACCTGATTCTTCATGAACAGCGCCGCCACCACGAAAAGCAGCAGCGAGGCGCCGACGAGCCAGATGACGAAGAGATAGAGCGTGCTGGCGAAGAGGCGCTTGCGCGGCGCCTCCACATGCAGCACGCCATCGGGCAGGGCCACGCGGATGATCACGCTGCGCGGGTCACTCTGCCAGTCCGTGTCGAAGGGCATGCGCAGGCGTTCGCGCAGCGCGTTGTCCAGGTCCCCCTCTAGCGGCAGCAGGGGAAGGCTGGCGGAGCGGGAGGTGCTGCGGCCGAGCGTGGCCCCCTGTTCGAAGGCCAGGGAGAGATCCAGGCGCCATGCCGCCTCGCGGAAGATCCAGCCGCGATCCTCCTGCACGGGGTAGCGGGAGAACAGCTCCACCACCATTCCCACATCCCCCGCCACGCCGCCGGCCAGGCGGCGGGAGATCACGTCCAGATGCGTGCCATAGAAGATCTGCAGCGCGATGCCCTGGGTGACCACCAGCGGGACGAGGATGATGAGAAGGGCGCGCGCCAGCAGCCCGCGCGGCACAAAGGGGCGCAGCGCGGCGGTGATGGCACCGCGCCAGCGGCGGCGGTGGGTCCAGGCCGGCGGACAGGCCCGCGCCTCGGGCGGCGGGGCATCGGCCCAGCCATTATCCGCCTCGATGCCCTTGGGGCCGATATCGGGTGCCATGCGGAACCCTCCCTATCAGCGGGGGTCAGGCCCCCGGGCGCAACACATAGCCCTTGTGCCGCACCGTGTGCAGGAAACGCGGTTCCCGCGGGTCCGGCTCGATCTTGCGGCGCAGGCGGGTGACGGTCACGTCCACCGCGCGTTCCCCGGCTTCCGGCGTGCCCATGGCGGCCGCGATCTCCTCGCGCGAGAGAACCTCGCCGCCCCGGCGGGCGAGCGCCACCAGCAGCGCGGCCTCTCCGCCGGTCAGGCGTGTCACCCCTTCCGGGCCGCGCAGCTCGCCGCGCTCGGGGTCGAACCAGCGCGGGCCGAGCTGCACCGGGGGCAGGGGGGCGGAGGCGGGCGGGGCGGCGCGGCGAAGGATGGTGCGGATCCGGAGCGCCAGCTCCCGCGGGTCGAAAGGCTTGGCGAGGTAGTCATCCGCCCCGTGCTCGAAGCCCGCGATCCGGTCATCCGGCGCACCGGCGGCGGTGAGCATCAGGATGGGCACGTCCTGCCCGGCCCGGCGCAGGCTTTCGGCCAGGTCCAGCCCTGTCTCGCCCGGCATCATCACGTCCAGCACCATCAGGTCGAACTCCATGCCGCCCAGGGCCTGGCGGGCGGCGACGGCATCGGCCGCGGTGCTGACGCGGAAGCCCTGCTCCGACAGGAAGCGCTGGAGCAGGCTGCGGAGGCGGGCATCGTCATCCACGACCAGGAGATGGGCGGCGGCGTCGCTCATGGCGTCTTTCCCGGGACAACCGGCCGGGCGGCCGGGCGGGCGGCGGCCCTGGCATCGGCGGGCGGCGTGGCGCGGACGGAGGGGCGGTCCGTGCCGCTGAGCCGCTCCAGCGCCTTGCGCGCATCCGGGCCCATCAGCCCGCGCATGACATGGCGGAACCCCTCCACTGCCACGGGCCCGGCCTCGCGATAGGCCCGTGTCACCGTCTCGCGCTGGCGCTCGAAGAGGCGGCGCTCCAGCGCCTCGCCCTCCGGGGTCAGGGCGAGCAGGCGCTGGCGCCGGTCCGCGCGGCCGGGGCTCTGCGCCACATAGCCCTGCTGCATGAGGGGGGTGAGGACGCGGGAGAGGGACTGCTTGGTGATCGCCAGGATCCCGAGCAGTTCCCCGACGGTCAGCCCCGGGCGGCGGCCGAGGAAATGCAGCACGCGATGATGCGCCCGGCCCATGCCCAGCTCGGCCAGGATGGCGTCCGGGCCCGCGGTGAAGTCGCGATAGCCGAAGAAGAGCAGGTCCTGGGCCAGGCGAAGCTCCTCTTCCCGCAGGAAGAGAAGGTTGCGCCCGGCGCCAGCCGGGCCTGCCCCGGCGCGTGTGTCCATCCCTTCAGGCATGGCTGCCCTGCTCCCTCATTGGGTCAGCTTTGTTGACGCAATCATGCTGACCATTTTAACATACTGGCAGTTCACGAAAGAAAATTACCAATCAACTGGCGCAAGCATTCCAACCGAGGAAATCTGCCATGGCTCTCCCCTCCTTCGACGACCGCGACGGCTGGATCTGGTTCGACGGCCAGTTCGTTCCCTGGCGCGATGCCAAGCTGCATGTGCTGACGCATGGCCTGCATTATGCCAGCGGCGTGTTCGAGGGCGAACGGGCCTATGCCGGAAACATCTTCAAGCTTCGCGAACATACCGAGCGCCTGTTCGAGAGTGCCCGGATCCTCGGCTTCCGGATCCCCTACACCGTGGAGGAGATCGACGCCGCCTGCATCGAGGTGATGCAGCGCAACGGGCTGACCGAGGGCTATATCCGCCCGATCGCCTATCGCGGCAGCGAGATGCTGGCGGTGGCGGCGCAGAACACCAGCACCCATGTCGCGATCGCCGCCTGGCCCTGGCCGAACCTTTTCGGGGAGGATCGGATGAAGGGCATCACCCTGGGCATGGCCCCCTGGCGGCGGCCCGCGCCGGATACGGCGCCCACGGCCTCCAAGGCCACCGGCCTCTACATGATCGGCACCATGTCCAAGCACGCGGCGGAGGCGGAGGGCTTCAACGATGCCCTGATGCTGGACTGGAAGGGCGACGTGGCCGAGGCGACCGGTGCCAATGCCTTCTTCGTCTTCGACGGCGAGGTGCATACCCCCACCCCCATCGGCTTCCTGGACGGCATCACCCGCCGCACGGTGATGAACCTGGCCCGGCAGAACCAGATGAAGGTGGTGGAGCGCACCATCGCGGCCGACGAGATCGGGCGGGCGACCGAGGTGTTCCTGGCCGGCACGGCGGCGGAGGTGACGCCGGTGCGCCGGATCGCCGGGCACCACTACACCCCCGGCCAGATCACCGAGACACTGGTGGCCGAGTATTCCCGGCTGGTCCGGATGAGTCCGGAAGAGGTGCTCCGCCGCGCCGCCTGACCCGCGATTGCCCTGGTTCATGGCCGGCCGTGTCCCTTTCGGGGCGCGGCCGCTCCGCTTTCTGGCGGTTGTGAGCGAACCCCGCCTTGCGCCGACCTGACATGCCGGTAAGACGGGTGACAAGCGAGGCGCAGCAGCCCAATTGATGCGCGGGAGCCCCGGCCCAGTCCGGGGGAGCAACGGAATGACAACGGAAACAGGTCCAGATATTGCGCGGCGGCCCCTGACGGCCTCCCCGGCCGTCCTTTTCGCCCTTCGGCAGCCCCGGCCGCCCGCCTGCCACAGACCTGCCCCGATCGCGTCCTAACCCCCATCAGCCCGATCAGCCGAGAAGCGGAACACCATGCCCGGAGTGGATATCCTAGCCAGTGCGATGACGGGGGCGAACGCCACCTTCCTCGCCGATCTTTATGCCCGCTGGGTGCAGGCGCCGGACAGCGTGGACCCGTCCTTCCAGGAGCTCTTCGCGGCGTTGAACGATGACGCCCGGGCCGTGCTGCAGGATGCCTCCGGCGCCTCCTGGGCCCCGCGCCCGAAGGGCGGCTTCGCGCCCGAGCCCGAGGCGCCCGCCCCCGCCAAGGGCGGCAAGGGTGCCGCCGCCCCGGCCGCCAAGCCGGCCGATCCCGCCGCCAGCAAGCAGCAGGTGCTGGACTCGATCCGTGCGCTGATGCTGATCCGCGCCTATCGCGTGCGCGGCCACCTGGAGGCCGACCTGGATCCGCTGGGGCTGCAGAAGCAGGCGCCGCATCCCGAGCTGGACCCCAAGACCTACGGCTTCTCCGACGCTGATCTCGACCGGCCGATCTTCATCGACAAGGTGCTGGGCCGCGAGACGGCGACGCTGCGCGAGATCCTCTCGATTCTGAAGGCCAGCTATTGCGGCCCGATCGGCGTCGAGTTCATGCATATCCAGGATCCCGGGCAGAAGGCCTTCATCCAGCAGCGCGTCGAGGGCGCGCCCTGGACGAAGAGCTTCGGCAAGGACGACAAGCGCACCATCCTGCAGCAGCTGACCGAGGCCGAGGGCTTCGAGGCCTATTGCGCCCGCAAGTTCGTGGGCACGAAGCGCTTCGGCCTTGAGGGTGGCGAGAGCACCATCCCCGCGTTGCAGGCGATCATTGCCCAGGCGGCGAAGGGCGGGGTGAACGAGATCGCCATCGGCATGGCGCATCGCGGGCGCCTGTCCACGCTGGTGAACGTGGTGAAGAAATCCTTCACGCAGGTCTTCGCCGAGTTCAAGGGCGCCGGCCATCCGGAGGATGTCCAGGGCTCGGGCGACGTGAAGTACCATCTCGGCACCTCCACCGACGTGGAGATCGAGGGGCGCCAGGTCCATCTCTCCCTCCAGCCCAACCCCTCACACCTGGAGGCGGTCGACCCGGTGGTGGCGGGCAAGGTGCGGGCGCGCCAGGACATGGCGGGCGACACGAAGGAGCGCCGCTCCGTCATGGGCATCCTGCTGCATGGCGATGCCGCCTTCGCCGGCCAGGGCGTGGTCTATGAGACCATGGCGATGAGCCAGCTCATCGGCTACCGCACCGGCGGCACGGTGCATGTGGTGACAAACAACCAGATCGGCTTCACCACCACCCCGGCCCATGCCTATTCCGGCCTCTACTGCACCGATGTGGCGAAGTCCGTTCAGGCCCCGATCCTGCACGTGAACGGGGATGACCCGGAGGCTGTGGTGTTCTGCGCCCGCCTGGCGACCGAGTTCCGCATGGCCTTCGGGACGGATGTCGTGCTGGATGTCGTCTGCTACCGCCGCCACGGCCATAACGAGAGCGACGAGCCGGCCTTCACCCAGCCCCTGATGTATGCCCGCATCAAGGAAACGCCGACGACGCGCACCAAATACGCGCAGAAGCTGGCCGCCGAGGGTTCGGTGCCGGAGTCCGAGGCCAAGGCGATCCAGGATGCCTTCTTCGCGAAGCTGGACGAGGCCTTCCAGGCCAGCCAGACCTTCAAGCCGAACAAGGCCGACTGGCTGGAAGGCCACTGGACCGGGCTGAAGGCTCCGGGCAATGACGAGCCGGAGACGGACACCGACACCGCCGTGCAGCCGGAGACGCTGCGCGAGGTGGGCGCCGCCCTGTCCCGCGTGCCGGCGGGCTTCAACGCCAATCCGAAGATCCTCCGCCAGCTCGAGGCCAAGAGGCAGGCCATCGAGACCGGCGAGGGCATCGACTGGGCGACCGGCGAGGCGCTGGCCTTCGGTTCGCTGCTGGTGGAGGGGCATCGCGTTCGCCTCTCGGGCGAGGATGTGCAGCGCGGCACCTTCTCCCAGCGCCATGCCTATCTGATCGACCAGCAGACCCAGGCCGACTATGTGCCGCTGAACAACATCCGCGAGGGGCAGAAGCGCCTGGAGGCCTTCAACTCCCTCCTTTCGGAATTCGGCGTGCTCGGCTTCGACTACGGCTATTCGCTGGCCGATCCGAACACGCTGGTGCTCTGGGAAGGCCAGTTCGGCGACTTCGCCAATGGCGCCCAGGTCATCATCGACCAGTTCATCGCCTCGGCCGAGACGAAGTGGCTGCGCATGTCCGGCCTGGTGATGCTGCTGCCGCATGGCTATGAGGGGCAGGGGCCGGAGCACTCCTCCGCCCGCCTTGAGCGCTGGCTGCAGCTCTGCGCCGAGCGGAACATGCGGGTGGGCAACATCACCACCCCCGCCAACTACTTCCACGCCCTGCGGCGTCAGATGAAGGCGAACTACCGCAAGCCGCTGATCCTGATGACGCCGAAGTCCCTGCTGCGGCACAAGCTGGCGGTGTCCTCGCTCGCCGAGTTCGAGCCGGGCAGCCGCTTCAAGGTGGTGATCCCGGAGACCGACGAGCTGGTGGCGCCCGAGAAGGTGAAGCGCGTCGTGCTCTGCACCGGCAAGGTCTATTACGACCTGCTGCAGGAGCGCCGGGACAAGGGCGTCAAGGATGTCGCCCTCGTCCGGGTGGAGCAGCTCTATCCCTTCCCGAGCATCACCCTGCCCAAGGTCCTCTCCCCCTACACCAAGGCCGAGGTCGTCTGGTGCCAGGAGGAGCCGGAGAACATGGGCGCCTGGAACTATATCGACCGCAAGATCGAGGATGTGCTGACCAAGGTGGGCAACAAGGCGAAGCGGCCGAGCTATGTCGGCCGCCCCGCCGCCGCCAGCCCCGCGACGGGGCTTGCCAAGGTTCACGCGCAGCAGCAGGAAGCGCTGGTTCGCCAGGCGCTCGGCCTGGGTTGAGGAAGACAAGATGACCGAGATCCTGGTGCCCACCCTGGGCGAAAGCGTATCCACTGCCACGGTCGCGCGCTGGCTGAAGAAGGTGGGCGAATCGGTGGCCGCCGATGAGCCGCTGGTCGAGCTGGAGACGGACAAGGTGACGGTGGAGGTGAATGCCCCTTCCGCCGGCACCATCGAGAGCATCTCGGCCGATGAGGGTGCGGAGGTCGAGGTCGGCGGGCTGCTCGGCATGCTTGGCAGCGGCGCCGGTGCGCCGGCCGCCAAGCCGGCGGCCGCGGCCCCCGCCGCCGCGGCGCCGGCCCCGAAGACGGAGGAGCCGCGCCCGGCCCCTGGCCCGGTCTCCCGCCCCGGCGGGGCCGAATCCGGCCATGCCCCGCTGCCCGCCGCGGCCAAGATGATGTCCGAAAAGGGCGTCACGGCCGAGCAGATCGGCCAGGGCAGCGCCAAGGACGGGCGCATCGCCAAGGGTGACGTGCTGGACTTCCTCTCCCGCCCGGCACCTGCCGCGGCCGCGCCGGCCGCCAAGTCCGCCCCGCGTGCGGCGGGTGAGGGCGAGGAGCGGGTGAAGATGACCCGCCTGCGCGTCACCATCGCGCGCCGCCTGAAGGAGGCGCAGAACACCGCCGCCATGCTCACCACCTTCAACGAGGTGGACATGACGAACGCAATGGCGCTGCGCGCCGAGTACAAGGACGCCTTCGAGAAGAAGCACGGCGTGAAGCTCGGCTTCATGTCCTTCTTCGTGAAGGCCTGCGTCGCCGCCCTGCAGGAGTTCCCGGCCGTCAATGCCGAGATCGAAGGGGACGAGATCGTTTACAAGAACTTCGTGAACATGGGCATCGCGGTGGGCGGTCCCTCCGGCCTCGTCGTGCCCGTGCTGAAGAACGCGCAGGATCTCTCCTTCGCGGGCATCGAGAAGGCGATCGGCGATTTCGGCAAGCGCGTGCGTGACGGCCAGCTGAAGCTTGAGGAGATGGCGGGCGGCAGCTTCACCATCACCAATGGCGGCATCTACGGCTCGCTGATGTCCACCCCGATCCTGAACCCGCCCCAGTCCGGTATCCTCGGGATGCATGCGATCAAGGAGCGGGCCATGGTGGTGGGCGGCAAGATCGAGATCCGCCCGATGATGTACCTGGCGCTTTCCTACGACCACCGGATCGTGGACGGGAAGGAGGCGGTGTCCTTCCTGGTGCGCGTGAAGGAAGGCGTGGAGGACGCCCGCCGCCTGCTGCTGGGCCTCTGAGCCCTTCCGCCAGACAGCATGAGGCGGGCCGGGAGGGGAGACCCTTCCGGCCCGCTTCCGTTCCGGGCGCCCGGCCCGTGCTAGGCTCCCCGCAAAAGGGGAGGCTGCCGATGCTCACCGGCCGATGCCATTGCGGTGCCATTCGCTACGAGATGCCGGAGGAGGTGCTGCACCACGCCCTCTGCCACTGCTCGGACTGCCGGCGGCATGCCGGGGCGCCGATGGTGGGCTGGGCCATGATCCCGGCCGGGGCGCTGAAGGTGGAGGGAGAGCCGGTTGTCTATGCCTCATCGGAGCATGGCCGGCGCCATTTCTGCGGTCGCTGCGGCACCGGGCTGTTCTATGTGAACGAGGCAATGCTGCCGGGCCTGGTCGATATTCAGACCGGCACGCTGGACGACCCGGATGCCCTTCCGCCCGGCGCCCAGATCCAGGTGGCCGAGCGGCTGCGCTGGATGAGCCATCTGGACGCGTTGCCTCAGTTCGAGCGCTATCCGGGGTAGGACCGGCAGGGAATTGCGCCCCGGTCAACCCTGCCGGGCCCATTCTCCGCGCGCTGCACCCTTCAAGCCTGGCCCCGGGCCTGCTACCTGCCCCCGAAGATCATTGCAGGGCCCGTCCACCATGTCCGACTCCTTCGACCTGATCGTCATCGGCTCCGGCCCCGGCGGCTATGTCTGCGCCATCCGCGCGGCCCAGCTGGGCCTGAAGGTGGCCTGCGTGGAGAAGCGTGAGACGCTGGGCGGCACCTGCCTCAATATCGGCTGCATCCCCTCCAAGGCCCTTCTCCAGTCCTCCGAGAATTTCGAGGAGATCGCCCATAAGTTCGCCGACCATGGCATCCAGGTGGATGGCGTGAAGCTCGACCTGGCGCGGATGCAGGCGCGCAAGGGCGAGGTGGTCTCGGCCAATGTGAAGGGCGTCGAGTTCCTCTTCCGGAAGAACAAGATCACCTGGCTGAAGGGCGCCGGGAAGATCGTGGCGCCGGGCAAGGTCGAGGTGGCCGGCACCACCTATGAGACGAAGAACATCGTCATCGCGACGGGCAGCGAGAGCGTGCCGCTCCGCGGCGTCGAGGTGGATGAGAAGACCATCGTCACCTCCACCGGCGCGCTGGAGCTGGAGAGCGTGCCCAAGCACCTCGTCGTCATCGGCGGTGGCGTGATCGGGCTGGAGCTGGGCAGCGTCTGGCGCCGGCTGGGCGCCGAGGTGACGGTGATCGAGTTCCTCGACCGGCTGCTGCCCGGCATGGACAACGAGGTCGCGAAGCAGTTCGAGCGTATCCTCGGCAAGCAGGGCTTCAAGTTCAAGCTCGGCCACAAAGTGACCGGCGCGACCAAGGCGGAGGCCGGCATCTCCCTGACGGTCGAGCCCGCGAAGGGCGGCGAGGCCCAGACGGTCGAGGCCGATGTGGTGCTCGTGGCGATCGGCCGCCGGCCCTATGTCGAGGGGCTGGGGCTGGATACGGTTGGCGTGGCGCTGGACGAGCGTGGCCGCGTGAAGACCGACCAGCACTTCGCCACCAATGTGCCGGGTATCTATGCCATTGGCGACGTGATCGCCGGCGCCATGCTGGCCCACAAGGCCGAGGATGAGGGCGTCGCCGTGGCCGAGATCCTGGCCGGCCAGCATGGTCATGTGAACTACGGCGCCATCCCGGGCATCGTCTACACCTGGCCCGAGGTTGCCGCCGTCGGCGCCACCGAGGAGGAGCTGAAGGCCGCGGGCACTGCCTACAAGGTCGGCAAGTTCCCCTTCACCGCCAATGGCCGCGCCCGCGCCATGGGCGATGTGGACGGCTTCGCGAAGATCCTGGCCGACAAGGCCACGGACCGCGTTCTGGGCGCCCATATCCTGGGCCCGGATGCCGGCCACCTGATCGCCGAGATGGTGACCGCCATCGAGTTCGGCGCCAGCGCCGAGGACGTGGCCCGCATCTGCCACGCCCACCCGACGCTGAGCGAGGCGGTGAAGGAAGCCGCCCTGGCCGTGGATGGCCGCCCGCTCCATATCTGATCTGACAAGCCCGCGCGCCCGGCTTGATCGGCCGGGCACGCGGGCCATCTCCGCGCGCGATGAGTGACACGCGCCCCGCCTTCGTTCCCCTGAAACCCCGGCCTGGCCGCAAGGCGCTGGGGTGGTTCCTCATCGTCCTGGGCATCCTGGGCTGCATCCTGCCCTTCCTGCAGGGCTTCCTTTTCCTCGCCCTCGGGCTCTTCGTGCTGCGGGACCAGTATCTCTGGGCCGCCAACCGCTGGACATGGGTCCAGGGGCGCTGGCCGGGCGCGGTGTCTCGTATCGAAACCACGGAAGCCTCCCTCAGCCTTCGCTTCTCCAACTGGGGCAGGGGAGTTCGCCGGGTGCTCGGCCGGCGATAGCCCTTTGCCGCTTGGCGCATGGGGGCCGTGCCGGTCCGGCCCGGGGCTGTTCTGAACACTTGCGAAGTGCAAGTTAATCGGGTTGCATCCTGCAAGTCAGCAGGAAGCGCCCATGCCCCGCACGGATTTCTCCCGGATGGGATGTCCCATCGCCCGGTCCATGGAGGTGCTGGGGGAACGCTGGGCCATCCTGGTGATGCGGGAAGCCTTCTACGGCACCACCCGCTTCGATGATTTCGCCCGCCATCTCGGCATCGCCTCCAACATCCTCAGCGCCCGGCTGGCGAAGCTGGTGGAGCACGGGATGCTGGAGCGGGTGCCCGAGGGGGCGCGCCACGCCTACCGGCTGACCGAGAAGGGAAGGGACTTCTTCCCCGCCTTCCTGGCCCTGAAGCGGTGGAGCGACCGCTGGATGGCGCCGAACGGCCCCGTGGTGCGGGTGGTGGACCGGGTGACGGGGGAGGAGGTGTCCTCCCCGCCACCCCTTGGCGGCGACGGGGTGCCGCTGGTGCCGGAATCGGTCCGCCTCCTGCCCGGCCCTGGCGCCGGGGAGGCGATGCGCCGCCGCCTCGCGCTGAAGGAGATGGCCGATGGCTGATACCCTCGCCCTGGTGCCGCCACGCCCCTCCGCCGCGCGGCAGATCCTGTCCCTGGCCGGCCCCACCGCGCTCAGCGCCTTTCTCCAGGCGGCGGGCCAGGTCGCGGAAACTTGGCTGGCCGCGCGGCAGGGCACCACGGCCCTGGCCGGGTGGTCCGTGGTGCTGCCCTTCGCCTTGCTGATGCAGCAGATGTCCGCCGGGGCCATGGGCGGGGGCGTCTCCTCCGCCATCGCCCGCGCGCTCGGGGCGGGGCGGCGGGAGGAGGCGTCTGCCCTGGTCCTGCACGCCGTGCTGATCGCCATGCTGGCCGGGGCGGGCTTTGCTATCCTGCTTGCGGGATTTCCCCGGCCCGTGCTGGGGCTGATCGGCGGCGCGGCGGCCGCCGAGGCGGCGGCGTCCTATGCCATTCTGCTCTTCGGGCTGGGGGCGATCCCGGTCTGGCTGGCGAACACGCTGGCTTCCGTGCTGCGCGGTGGCGGGCAGCATGGGTTGGCAGCGCGGGTGCTGCTGCTGACCTGGCTGGCCTATCCGCTCCTGGCCTGGGCCCTGGCCGAGCCGGCCGGGATGGGGCTGCCGGGCATTGGCGCCGCCCTGGCGGCGGTCTTCATCGGCGCCAGCCTCGTGATGGGCTGGGCCGTGCTGCAGGGCCGGGCCGGGTTCCAGCCGACGCTCCGCCTCCGGCCGTCCCGCACGATGTTCTGGCGCATTCTTTCGGTTGGGCTGGTCGCCTGCGCCCTGGCCGGGGTGGCGAACCTGACCACCATCCTGGTCACGGCCCGCATCGCATCCCATGGGCCGGCCGCCGTGGCGGGATATGGCATCTCGGCCCGGCTGGAGTTCCTGATGATCCCGATCGCCTTCGGCGTGGGATCGGCCCTGACGGCCCTGGTGGGCCGCGCGGTCGGCGCCGGGGACTGGGACGGCGCGCGCCGCCTGGCCTGGACGGGCGGACTGATGGCCCTCGGCGTCACCGGTGCGATCGGGCTGAGCGTGGCGATGGCGCCGCGCGCCTTCGCGGACTTCTTCAGCAGCGATCCCGCGGTGGTGGACATCGCGGCGCGCGCCCTGTCCTTCACGGGCCCGGCCTTCGGGGGCTTCGGCCTGGGCATGGCGCTCTATTTCGCCTCCCAGGGCGCGGGGCGGATGGGGTGGCCGATGCTGGCCGGGCTGTCGCGCATCGGCATCGCCGTGCTGGGCGGCTGGGTGCTTTCGGACCTGGTGGGGCTGGGGCTGGACGGGCAGTTCCTGGCCGTTGCCCTCGGCATCACCGCCTATGGGCTGGTGACCGCGGCGGGGGTGCGGCGGGGCGTCTGGTCGCGGCCAGATGAGCGGGCCGGATGAACGGGCCGGATGAGCGGGCGGGGTGAGCGGAGATGAGGATCCGCCCACCCGGGATTGCTGCGCCCCCGGGGGATGGGCCATGAATTGCCCGCCCCAAGGGCGCATCCGCTTCCGCGCCGGACTGAAAGGCCCGACACCATGCCCCGCATCCTCCGCCTCGCCGCTGCCCAGATGGGGCCGAACCAGCGCGCCGATTCCCGCGAGTCCATTCTCGCCCGCATGATCGCACTGCTGGAGGAGGCGGCGGGGAAGGGGGCGAAGCTCGTCGTCTTCCCGGAACTGGCCTTCACCACCTTCTTCCCGCGCTGGCTGATCGAAGGGGAGGAACTGGACCAGTACTACGAGGCCGCGATGCCGAACCCGCAGGTCCAGCCGCTCTTCGACCGGGCGCGGGAACTGGGGGTGGGCTTCTATGTCGGCTATGCCGAGCGCACGGCTGACGGCAAGCGCTTCAACTCCGCCATCACCACCGGGCCGGATGGCTCCATCGTCGGCAAGTACCGCAAGGTGCATCTGCCCGGCTCCGTCGAGCCGCGCGTGGGAGACCGCTTCCAGCAGCTGGAGAAGCGCTACTTCGAATATGGCGATCTCGGCTTCCCCGCCTTTCGCGGCCCGGCCGAATGGGGCGCCCCGGTCATGGGCATGCTGGTCTGCAACGACCGCCGCTGGCCCGAGGCATGGCGCGTCTATGGGTTGCAGGGCGTCGAGCTGATGGTGATGGGCTACAATTCCGCCGCCTATGACCCGAATGGCGGGACCACGGAGAACGAGGCGATCCGCACCTTCCACTCCACCCTCGCGGCCCAGTCCAACGCCTATATGAACGCCACCTGGGCGGTGAGCGTGGCCAAGGCAGGGAATGAGGACGGCTCGGGGCTGATCGGCGGCTCCGTGATCGTGGATCCGAATGGCGTGGTGGTGGCGCAGGCCCAGACGCTCGGGGACGAGGTGCTGGTGGCGGATTGCGACCTCGATCAGGTGCGCCAGGGCAAGGAGAAGATGTTCAACTTCGCCGCCCATCGCCGCCCGGAGCATTATCGCCGCATCACCGAGCAGGTGGGCGCCGAGCCGCCGGCCTAGCGCCTTCCGGAAGCACCAGGCCATGCCCCGCCACATCGCCTGCCTGTCCTTCGACTTCGACACGTGGTCCGGCTTCGCGGCGCGCGGCATGACGACGCCCACCCCGGTTTCACGCGGTGAGTTCGGGGTGGTCGGCGCCGGGCGCATCTTGGACCTGTTGGGCAGCCGGGGTATCCGCTCCAGCTGGTATGTGCCCGGCGTGGTGATCGAGACCTACCCCGAGGCCTGCGAGCGCATCCTGGCCGGCGGGCATGAGCTGGGCCATCACGGCTGGAGCCATGTCCCGCCCGCCGATCTGTCGGCGGAGCGCGAGGCGGAGGAATTCGGCCGCGCGGTGGAGAGCATCCGCCGGCTCAGCGGCCAGGGCCCGGCCGGCTACCGTTCCCCCGCCTGGGACCTGAGCGAGCGGACCCTCGGCCTCGTGCTGGAGCATGGCTGCCGCTACGACAGCAGCATGATGGGCCATGACTGCCAGCCCTATTTCGCCCGCCGCGGGGACAGGGTGGCGGCGGATGCGCCGCTGGTCTTCGGGGAAGCGACGGATCTCGTCGAGGTGCCGATCAGCTGGTCGCTCGACGACCATCCGCATTTCGAGTTCTTCCGCTCCGGCGGCGCGGTGACGCCCGGCCTGGCGAATGCGGATGCCGTGCTTGGGAACTGGATCGCCGATTTCGAATACATGCGCCGCAGCACCGAATGGGGAATGCTGGTCTACACCTTCCACCCCTATGTCATCGGCCGCGGGCACCGGATGCTGATGCTGGAGAAGCTGATCGACCGGCTCGGCAGGATGGGCGCCGTGTTCCTGACGCTGGATCAGGTCCAGCAGGAATTCCGGGAGCGGGTGGCGCCCGGCCAGACCTAGCGGCGCCGGGGCCGGCGGGCTTAATCCGCCCGCGGATGCGCCTTGCGCCAGGTGTCCAGCAATCCGGCCTGGTCCACCCCCGTGTAGCGCTGGGTGGTGGAGAGGCTGGCATGGCCCAGCAATTCCTGGATGGCGCGCAGGTCGGCGCCGCCGCCCAGGAGGTGGGTGGCGAAGGAGTGGCGCAGGGCGTGCGGGGTGGTGTGTTCCGGCAGGCCGGTGGCGCGGCGGAGGTCCCGCAGGGCGCGCTGGGCCACGCCGGGGTCCAGCCGGCCGCCCTTGGCGCCGGTGAAGAGCGGCGCATCCGGCCCGGCGGGCCCGCGGTGGCGCAGCCATTCGGCCATGGCCTGCTCCACGGCGGGCAGCACGGGCACCACGCGTTCCTTCTGGCCCTTGCCCATGACGCGCAGCCCCACCCCGGCGCGTGGCGCATCCCGCATGTTGAGTGAGAGCGCCTCCGAGATGCGGAGTCCGCAGCCGTAGAGCAGGGTGAAGAGTGCCTGGTTCCGCGCCGCCATGGAGGGGCTGTCCTCCGCGCTGTCCGAGGTGGCGGTGCGAGCCTGCTCCTCGGTCAGCGCCCGGGGGACGGGTGGCTTGCGGCGCGGGCCGGTCAGCCCGCCCAAGGGCAGCGGGTCCAGCCCGTGCCGGCGGACGAGGAAGCGCAGGAAGGTCTTGAGCGCCGAAAGCTGCCGCGCGCGGGAGGCGGCACCGATGCCCGCCGCCGCTCGGTGTGCGAGGAAGGCGCGCAGATCGGCCAGGCGAAGGGCGGCGAGCTCCGGCTCCCCGCCCTGGTGCTGCGTGAGGAAGCCAAGGAGGTCGGCGACGTCCCGGCCATAGGCCTCCACCGTCTCCGGGCTGGCGCGGCGCTCGCGCGCCAGCCATTCCAGGAAGGCCTCGCGTGCGGCGAGGGGGGCGATCACGGCTTGCTGTCCAGCGCCCGGGCCAGGGCATGCGCCATCAGGCGCAGCGGGGCGGTGGCGCCACGCAGCGGCAGCCGCCCCGCCTCCCGCGCACCCAGCACCAGCAGGCGCGGCCGCGGGCCGGGCAGAAGGGCCAGGGCATCGCGGGTGATGAGCGGATGCGCCTCCCCGTGGAGCAGCGCGGCCTCCGCCGGCATGTCGCGCAGCAGCACCTCCCGGCCGCCGGTCAGGCGGGCGATGCTGCCCGCGGGCAGGTCGCGCCATGCGGCGGAAGGGGGACCTTCCTGCGCCAGGGCTGCGCTTTCCAGGCCCAGCAGATGCGGCCATTCGGCGGAGACGACGGCCAGGGGATCGGGGGCGCCGATCAGGGCCGTGACGGCCATGGCCGCGCGAAGGGTGAGGTCCTGGGCGCAGCGCGCCAGTTCGGCCACCGTGCCCGTCTCGGCCCGGGCGGCGGCGAGGAGGGCGGCCATGTGGTCCGCCAGGTTTTCCCCATGCAGGCGCTGGGGTGGGTGCAGGGCGCGGTAGAGCCCCGGCCGCTCGGCCAGGAAGCGGGGATGGGCGGCGAGATAGGTCGCCACGCGGGCCGCCTCGGCCTCGCGGTCCGGCTCGCCCGGCTGGGAGGCGGAACGGGTCATCGGGCCATCCTGCCAGGGACCGCCGGGGGAGGCGAATCCCCCCCGGGGACCGCGTGGTGCTAGAGGATGGACTGGCCGGTCTTCTTCCAGTCCGCCAAGAAGGATTCCAGCCCCTTGTCGGTCAGCGGGTGCTTGTAGAGGGACTTGATCACGGCCGGCGGCAGGGTGGCGACATGGGCACCCAGCTTCGCCGCCTGGATCAGGTGGATCGGGTGGCGGATGGAGGCCACCAGCACCTCGGTCCGGATCGTGGGGTAGTTGTCATAGATCTGCACGGTGTCGGCGATCAGCTGCATGCCGTCCTGGCCGATATCGTCCAGCCGCCCGACGAAGGGGGAGATGTAGGTGGCCCCCGCCTTGGCCGCGAGCAGCGCCTGGGCGGCGGAGAAGCACAGGGTCACGTTGACCATCACCCCGTTGTTCACCATATGTTTGCATGCGCGCAGCCCCGCCTCGGTCAGCGGCAGCTTGATCACGACGTTGGGGGCGATGCGGCCGAGATGCTCGCCCTCGCGCATCATGCCGTCGTAATCCGTGGCCGTGACCTCTGCGGAGACGGGGCCGGGCGTGATGTCGCAGATCTCCTTGATCACCTCGGCCATCGGGCGGCCGGACTTGGCGATCAGGGAGGGGTTGGTGGTGACGCCGTCGAGCAGCCCGCTCTCGGCGAGGGCACGGATTTCGGAGACCTCGGCGGTGTCCACGAAGAATTTCATGTTGCTGGTCCTGAAAGGCCTGTTGGGGGCGGATCAATAGCGATGGAAGAAGCCGAGTCCAGCGCGCCCGTTTCACGCAATGGCGGGCCGAGCTTCGATGGCGGGCTGTTCGGGGATGGTCTCGTGGCCGCCCCGCCTGCCACGGCGAAGGGAAAACGCCGCGCCGCCGCGCCCAAGGGGCCGCCGGTGCGCCGCATCCGCGTGCTGCTGCCCATCCCGCTCGATACGCCGGGGGGCGGGGCCTATGACTACCGCGTGCCCGGCGGCACGCCCTTGCCGGAGGCCGGCAGCTTCGTCGCCGTGCCCCTGGGCGGGCGGGAGATGCTCGGCGTGGTCTGGGATGGTGAGCCCGACCCCAACCTGCCCGAGGGCAAGCTGCGCGACATCCTGGGCGTCCTCCCCGCGCCGCCGATGAAGGAGGCGCTGCGGCGCTTCGTCGAATGGGTGGCGGCCTACACGCTTTCCCCGCCCGGCGCGGTGCTGCGCATGGCGATGTCGGTGCCCTCCGCGCTGGAACCGCCGGGCCAGCAGGCCGGGTGGAAGCTCTCCGCCGCCGGGGAGGCGGCGCGCGACGGGGCGCCGGGCTACCGCATGACCACGCAGCGCCGCCGCGTGCTGGAGGCGATGGAACGCGGCGAGCCCCGCGCCGGCGCCGATATCGCCGAGGAGGCGGAGGTCTCGACCGGCGTGCTGCGCGGCCTGGCCGATGCCGGGCTGATCGAACCCGCTCTTCTGCCGAGGCCCCGCAGCTTCGCCCGGCCCGATCCCGAATATCCCGGCCCCGCCCTGGGCGAGGACCAGGAGGAGGCGGCTTCGAAGCTGCGCGAATCCGTGGCGAAGCGCGCCTTCGGCGTCACGCTGCTGGCGGGCGTCACTGGATCGGGCAAGACCGAGGTCTATCTGGATGCCGTGGCCGAATGCCTGCGCCAGGGGCGGCAGGCGCTGGTGCTGCTGCCCGAGATCGCCCTCTCCTCCCAATGGCTGGACCGGTTCAAGGCGCGGTTCGGCTGCGCCCCGGCCATCTGGCATTCCGAGCTTTCGGGCCGCCTGCGCCGGGCCACCTGGCGCGCGGTGGCGGATGGGGAGGCCTCGGTGCTCGTGGGCGCCCGCTCCGCCCTGTTCCTGCCCTTCCCGGATCTCGGCCTGATCATCATCGACGAGGAGCACGAGACCGCCTTCAAGCAGGAGGACGGGGTCATCTACCATGCGCGGGACATGGCGGTGGTGCGGGCCCGGATGGCCGAGGCCACCTGCGTCCTCGTCTCCGCGACCCCGAGCCTGGAGACGCTGACCAATGCCGAGCAGGGCCGCTATTCCGCGGTGAACCTGCCCCGGCGCCACGGCAGCGCCGGCCTGCCGGAGGTGACGGTGCTGGACCTGCGCAAGGTTCCGCCCGAGCGCGGCCGCTTCATCTCGCCCCCGCTGATCGAGGCCATCACCGAAACCCTGGCCCGGGGGGAGCAGGCGATGCTCTTCCTCAACCGCCGGGGCTATGCCCCGATGACGCTGTGCCGCACCTGCGGGCACCGCATCCGCTGCCCGAACTGCACGGCCTGGCTGGTGGAGCACCGCGCCCAGCGCCGCCTGCAGTGCCATCATTGCGGCCATGCCGAGCCCATCCCCCAGCACTGCCCGGAATGCGGCGCGGAGGGCAGCCTGACGGCCATCGGGCCGGGGGTGGAGCGCGTGCAGGAGGAGGCCGCGGTTCTCTTCCCCGATGCGCGGCGCCTTGTCATGGCTTCGGACACCATCCCGGGACCCGCGGCGGCGGCGGAGGCGGCCCGGCAGATCGCGGATCGCGAAGTGGACCTGCTGATCGGCACGCAGATCGTCGCCAAGGGCTGGCACTTCGCCCATCTCACCCTGGTCGGGGTGGTGGATGCCGATCTGGGCCTGGCGGGGGGCGACCTGCGGGCGGCGGAGCGGACCGTGCAACTGCTCCACCAGGTTTCCGGCCGCGCGGGCCGCGCGGAGAGCCCGGGGCGCGTGATGCTGCAATCCTGGAACCCCGAGCACCCTGTGATGCAGGCCCTCATCTCCGGCGACCTGCCGGCCTTCATGGCCGAGGAAGCGGAGGCGCGGCGCCCCGGCGGATGGCCGCCCTTCGGTCGCCTCGCGGCCCTGATCGTCAGCTCCGAGGATGAGCGGGCGGCGGACCGGGTGGCACGCGACCTCGGGCTGGCTGCCCCCGGCGGGGATGGGGTGCAGGTTCTCGGCCCGGCACCGGCGCCGCTTGCCATGCTGCGGGGGCGGCACCGGCGCCGACTGCTGCTGAAGGCGCGGCGGGACGTGGCGGTGCAGGCCCTGCTGCGGGAGTGGCTGTCCCGTGTGGAGGTGCCGAATGCCGTGAGGGTCCAGGTGGATGTGGACCCCGTGAGCTTCCTCTAGCCAGCCCTGAACCCGCCCCGGAGGGGATCCGGGGCGGGGCCTTCGATGCGGGCGGCGGCTCAGCCCTGGCGGGGCAGGTCCTCGATGGCATTGCGGGCGGTAGCCACGCCCTCGCCCTCGATCCGGCTCTCCACCGGGTCCGGATGGTCCACGAATCCGGGCAGGGGGGATTTCAGGGCCGGGTCGGCATGGGTGGGGTCCTTCTCCAGCGCCTCGTCCAGCTCCGCGCCGCGGCCGATTCCGGGCTGCACCCCCGGCTCCCATCCACCGGTTTCCCGGAGCTCTTTCACCTCCGGCTGCTGCTGCACCTTGGGGTCGGCCATGGGATCAGGGCTTCTCGGTTGAAACGATGCCGGTCTCGCCCACGCCCTTGTCCGTCTTGTCGCCCAGGTCCTCGCCGCCGGGGGTGATGAAGCCGGTGGTGCCCGTGTTCATGTTGGCGGGGTCGGAGGCGGGGAAGGTGTCCTCCACGGCCTTGTCCGCCTTCGCCTGGGCGCCGGCGCCGGGCTTGATGTCGGAAACCCAGGAATTGGTTTCCTTGTCGTGCTTCTGGTCGGTGGTGTCCCGTTTCGTGTCGCCGCTCATGCATGCCTCCTCGGGAGGATTGTCGTGGTTGGGCCGGGCCTTCCGGCACAGCGGTGCCACGACCCGTCGGGTATGAAGCGCCGCAGGCCAGGGCAGGGTTCCATTGCGGGGGCGCCATCCCCATTTCATTTCTCCGACCTGCTTCCTCACGGCGCCTGCGTGGCGGGGAAGTGGCCGGGAAGTCTCGCGGAGGCGCCTTCGTTCCGCTTCAGGCGATTGCCGCCCCGCATTGCATCATGTTAAGGGGCCCGCGCCGACGCCTGGGGGGATTCCCGGGGCGTCTCGCGCAGGTTCGTGAAACCCCGGTGACGCCAGCATGGCAGCCACGGGGTGGAGCGGGCCGTAGGGTCCTCACCAACCCCTCGAACGGGATCGCCTGTGGCCTCCGAAGCAGCCGCCAACGACAAGCCCCAAAGCCACGCCTCGGGCATCCGCTCCGGGGGCGTCGCGCAGCGCTACGCCCTGGCCCTGCTGGAACTGGCCAAGGACAAAAAAACGGTTGATGCCGTTGCCGCCGATGTCGAGAACCTCGCCACCCTGGCGCGGGCCGATGGCGGCCTCCGCCCCTTCATCAACGATCCGCGCCTGGGCGCGAAGGCCCAACAGGACGGCGCCTTCGCCGTGCTGGACCGCGCCGGAATCGGCGGGGACGTGAAGAAGATGGTGGGCGTGCTGATCGCCAATCGCCGCCTCGTGGAGCTGCCGGGCGTGCTGGCGAGCTTCGGGGCGCTGCTGGCCGAGCAGCGCGGCCAGCAGGCCGCCGAGGTCACCACCGCCCATCCGCTGAGCGCGACCCAGCGCACCCAGATCGTGGCCCGCCTCACCGAGGCTGGCTTTTCGAATGTCCGCCTGTCCGAGACGGTGGACCCGTCCATCCTGGGCGGCCTGATCGTGAGGATCGGGTCCCGCCTGTACGACACATCCATCAAGTCCAGGCTTCAGCGCCTGAGCTACGCCATGAAGGGGGCCGCCTGACCATGGACATCCGTCCCGCCGAAATTTCCGATATCCTGAAGCAGCAGATCGCTGGCTTTGACACCGAGGCCGACGTGGCCGAGGTCGGCACCGTCCTGACGGTCGGTGACGGCATCGCCCGTTGCTATGGCCTGCAGAACGTCATGGCCGGCGAGATGGTGGAGTTCCCCTCCGCCGGCGTGCGCGGCATGGCGCTGAACCTCGAGACCGACAATGTCGGCATCGTGGTGTTCGGCGATGACAGCCGCATCCGCGAGGGCGACACCGTCTCCCGCACCGGCACCATCGTGGACGTGCCGGTGGGCAAGGGCCTGCTCGGCCGCGTGGTCGATGGCCTCGGCAACCCGATCGACGGCAAGGGCCCGCTCACCGACGTGACGCGCTCGCGCGTCGAGGTGAAGGCGCCGGGCATCATTCCCCGCAAGTCCGTGCACGAGCCGATGCAGACGGGCATCAAGGCGATCGACAGCCTGATCCCGATCGGCCGCGGCCAGCGCGAGCTGGTCATCGGTGACCGCCAGACGGGCAAGACCGCTGTCATCATCGACACGATCCTGAACCAGAAGACGATCAACGCCGGCGGGGACGAGAGCAAGAAGCTCTACTGCATCTACGTCGCGATCGGCCAGAAGCGCTCCACCGTCGCCCAGCTCGTCCGCACCCTCGAGGAGCGCGGCGCGATGGAGTACTCGATCGTCGTGGCCGCCACGGCCTCCGACCCGGCCCCGATGCAGTTCCTCGCGCCCTATACGGGCTGCACCATGGGCGAGTTCTTCCGCGACAACGGCATGCACGCGGTCATCTTCTATGATGACCTCTCCAAGCAGGCCGTGGCCTACCGCCAGATGTCGCTGCTGCTGCGCCGTCCGCCGGGCCGCGAGGCCTATCCGGGCGACGTGTTCTACCTGCACTCCCGCCTGCTGGAGCGCGCGGCGAAGATGGGCGAGGCCGCCGGCCTTGGCTCGCTGACCGCGCTGCCAGTGATCGAGACGCAGGCGGGCGACGTGTCCGCCTATATCCCGACTAACGTGATCTCCATCACGGACGGCCAGATCTTCCTTGAGACCGAACTGTTCTTCAAGGGCATCCGCCCGGCCGTGAACGTGGGTCTGTCGGTGTCCCGCGTGGGCTCGGCGGCCCAGATCAAGGCCATGAAGCAGGTCGCCGGCAAGATTAAGCTGGAACTGGCGCAGTACCGCGAGATGGCGGCCTTCGCGCAGTTCGCCTCCGACCTCGACGCCTCCACCCAGGCCCTGCTGGCCCGCGGCGCGCGGCTGACCGAGCTGCTGAAGCAGCCCCAGTACGCGCCGGTTCCGGTTGAGGAGCAGGTGGTGTCGATCTTCGCCGGTACGCGCGGCTACCTGGACAAGGTGCCCGTGAACCGCGTCGGCGAGTTCGAGAACCGCATGCTGAGCGAGCTGAAGGCCACCAAGCCCGAGATCCTGGAGTCGATCCGCAGCAGCGGGCAGATCACCGGCGACAACGACAAGGCTCTGGCTGCCTTCCTCGACGACTTCGCCAAGTCCTTCGGCTGAGCCGGGAGGGAGCGGAGAGCCTCCATGGCCAGCCTCAAGGACCTGCGCGGTCGCATCAACAGCGTGAAGTCCACGCGCAAGATCACGCAGGCGATGAAGATGGTCGCCGCCGCCAAGCTCCGCCGCGCCCAGGCGCAGGCGGAGGCGGCGCGACCCTATGCCCAGCGGATGGAGCGCATGCTCGCCTCCCTCGGCGCGGCGGTGGCGGACAGCCCCGATGCGCCGCGGATGCTGATCGGCACCGGGCGCGACCAGGTCCACCTTCTGGTCGTGGTGACGGCCGAGCGCGGCCTCTCCGGCCCCTTCAACACGAATGCCGGCCGCTTCGCACGCGCCCGCATCCGTGCGCTGGAGGCCGAGGGCAAGACGGTGAAGGTGCTGACGGTGGGCCGCAAGGGCGCGACCTACCTCAAGCGCGAATTCGGCAGCCGCTTCATCGGCGAGATCAGCTACCACAACGTCAAGCGCATCGGCTTCGAGCAGGCCGATGAGCTGGCCACCCGCATCACCGCGATGCTGGAAGCCGGCGAGTTCGATGTCTGCACGCTGATCTACAACCGCTTCCAGAGCGTGATCAGCCAGGTGGCCAGCGAGCAGCGGCTGATCCCCGCGGCCCTGCCGGCCAACGACACGGCCGCCCCCACCGAGGGGCTGCCGGCCCTCTATGAGTACGAGCCGGGCGAGGAGGAGCTTCTGGCGGCGCTGCTGCCAAAGAACCTCGCCATCCAGATCTACCGTGCGCTGCTGGAGAACGCGGCCGGCTTCTACGGAAGCCAGATGACCGCGATGGACAACGCCACCCGCAATGCCGGCGACATGATCAACAGGCTGACGCTCAACTACAACCGCACGCGACAGGCCAACATCACCAAGGAGCTGATCGAGATCATCTCCGGTGCTGAAGCGGTCTGACAGGAGCCAACCCATGAAGAACAACGTCGGCAAGGTCACGCAGATCCTCGGCGCGGTGGTGGACGTGCAGTTCCCCGCCGAGCTGCCGAACATCCAGAACGCGCTGACCACCCAGGTGGGCGACCGCACCCTGGTGCTCGAGGTCGCGCAGCACCTGGGCGAGCGCACCGTGCGCTGCATCGCCATGGACACCACGGACGGGCTGGTGCGCGGCACCGAGACCGTGGACACGGGCAAGGGCATCGCCGTGCCCGTGGGCGAGGGCACTCTGGGCCGCATCCTCAACGTGATCGGCGAGCCGATCGACGAGCGCGGCCCGGTCCCGCACGACAAGACCTACACCATCCACCGTGAGGCCCCCGCCTTCGAGGAGCAGGCCACCGCGGCCGAGATCCTGGTGACGGGCATCAAGGTGATCGACCTGCTCGCCCCCTATCTGAAGGGCGGCAAGATCGGCCTGTTCGGCGGCGCCGGCGTCGGCAAGACCGTGACGATCCAGGAGCTGATCAACAACATCGCCAAGGGCCATGGCGGCGTGTCGGTCTTCGCCGGCGTGGGTGAGCGCACCCGCGAGGGCAACGACCTCTATCACGAGATGATCGACGCCGGCGTCATCAAGCTCGGCGAGAACGGTGGCACCGAAGGCTCCAAGGTGGCGCTGGTCTATGGCCAGATGAACGAGCCGCCGGGCGCCCGCGCGCGCGTCGCCCTCTCCGGCCTGTCCATGGCGGAGTACTTCCGCGATGAGCAGGGCCAGGACGTGCTCTTCTTCATCGACAACATCTTCCGCTTCACCCAGGCTGGCGCCGAGGTGTCCGCGCTTCTGGGCCGCATCCCCTCCGCGGTGGGCTACCAGCCGACCCTGTCCACGGACATGGGCGCGCTGCAGGAGCGCATCACCTCCACGAAGAAGGGCTCGATCACCTCGGTGCAGGCCATCTACGTGCCCGCCGACGACCTGACCGACCCGGCCCCGGCCACCTCCTTCGCCCACCTGGACGCGACGACGGTGCTCAACCGCTCGATCGCCGAGCTGGGCATCTTCCCGGCCGTGGACCCGCTGGACTCCACCTCCCGCGCGCTCGACCCGCGCGTGGTGGGCGAGGAGCACTACCGCGTCGCCCGCGAGGTGCAGCGCGTCCTGCAGACCTACAAGTCGCTGCAGGACATCATCGCGATCCTGGGCATGGATGAGCTCTCGGAAGAGGACAAGCTGATCGTGGCGCGCGCGCGCAAGATCCAGCGCTTCCTCTCCCAGCCCTTCCACGTCGCCGAGGTCTTCACCGGCACGCCGGGCGTCTTCTGCAAGCTTGAGGACACGATCCGCTCCTTCGCGGGCATCGTGGCCGGCGAGTACGACCACCTCCCGGAGGCGGCCTTCTACATGGTCGGCTCCATCGAGGAGGCCGTGAAGAAGGCCGAGACCCTGAAGGTCTCCGCCTAAGCCATGGCAACCTTCGACCTCGAGCTGGTGAGTCCGGAGCGCCTACTCCTCTCGCGCCCCGTCGAGATGGCCGTCATCCCGGCGGTCGAAGGCGACATGGGCGTGCTGCCGAACCATGCCCCGATGATCGTCGCCCTGAAGGGCGGCGTGATCCGGGTGACGGAGGGCGGGCGGGAGACCGAGCGCCTCTTCATCATGGGCGGCTTCGCCGAGATCACCCCGACCCGCGTGACGGTGCTGGCGGATGAGGCGACCCCGGTCGCCACCCTGTCCCGCGCCGCCGCGACCCAGCGCGTGACCGAGGCGGAGGCCGCCCTGGCCGCCGCCGCGAATGACGCGCCGGAGATCCGGGAAAAGGCGATGGACCGCGTGATGGCCGCCCGCGCCATGCAGGAGGCCGCCCAGGCCGCCTGAACGCTCCTGGCGGGTGGTTGAAACCCCCCGCGGGAGCCGCGAGATGTCATCAGCCTGTCATTGCCCAGCGGGGCGGCCTGACCCCAGGCCGCCCCGTTGCACTATGATGACCTGCTAGAATCGCCGTAAGGGCCTGGAAGCGCATGAAGCACTGGACGCTCGACCAGATCGCCTGGGACAGCTTCGACCCGTCGAAGGTCGATCCCGAGATCATCCCGCTGGTGAAGGCCGCCGCCCTGGTGGAGAAGAACGGCGTTGACTACGCCGTCTATCTCAACAACGTCTTCGTCGGAGACCCCGATTTCCGCCAGGCCGCCGACAACTGGGCGGTGGAGGAGGTCCAGCACGGCGATGCGCTGGGCAAATGGGGCGAGCTGGCCGATTCCGGCTGGTCCTTCGACGAGGCTTTCAGCCGCTACCGCGCGGGCTACAAAATCGATGTGAAGGCCGATGCCTCCATCCGTGGCTCCCGCACGGGGGAGCTGATTGCCCGCTGCATGGTCGAGACCGGCACCTCCTCCTATTACACCGCGCTGGGCGACAGCACGGAGGAGCCTGTGCTGAAGCAGGTCTGCCGCCTGATCGCGGCGGACGAGTACCGGCACTTCAAGCTCTTCTACGACCACATGAAGCGCTATCTGGCGCGCGAGAAGCTCTCCTTCCCCAAGCGCCTGCGCGTCGCGGCCGGCCGCATCGGGGAATCTGAGGATGACGAGCTGGCCTTCGCCTATCACTGCGGCAATGAAACGCCGGACACGCCTTACAGCCATGATCGCTGCATCACCGGCTATATGGGCCGGGCGATGGCCTTCTACCGCTTCCGCCATATCGAGCGGGGGATGGGCATGGTCTTCAAGTCCATCGGCCTGGAGCCGCGGGGCCGGATGTCGGACCTGGCCGCCAAGGGTGCGTGGAAGCTGCTGCAATGGCGGCGCGAGAAGTATCGGCAGGCGCTGATCAAGGCGGCGAACGAGAACGCGCCGAACCGGGCCGCGGCCTGACATGTTTCATCCCCCGTCCCTCATGGCGGGGGAGATATCCCGCCGCGCTGCGCTGGGAGCCGGCATCTCCTTCGGCCTCGCCGGCTGTGCCCAGGCGCAGCCCCGGGCGCCGCAGCGGAACCCGCCCCCAGGGCTGTGGCAGATCGCGCGTGATCGCGGCTTCTCCTTCGGCGCTGCGGTGCAGGCCAATCTGCTCCGCACCGATCCGCTCTATGCCGCCGCCTATGAGGGCGAGGTTGGCGTCCTCGTCCCGGAATTCGAGGCGAAGTGGTCCAGCCTGCAGCCCCGCGAAGGCGAGTTCACCTTCGCAGAACTCGAGGCAATCGTTCTCTGGGGGCAGGCGCGCGGCCGCACCACCCGTGGCCATGCGCTGGTCTGGCATGATGCCTTCCCTGCCTGGGCCCTGGCGGCCCTTTCCGAGAGCCCGGCCCGGGCCCGTTCCGTCATGGCAGCCCATATCGCCCGGGTGCTGTCCACCACCAGGCGCCACATCCGTGACTGGGACGTGGTGAACGAGCCCATCGCGGATCCGCCGGGCAGCGATACGCCCCAGGCCGATGGGGAGCTGCGGAACTCGCCTTTCCTCCGTGCCCTCGGCCCCTCCTATATCGAAACCGCCTTCCGCCTGGCGCGGGAGCAGGATGCCACGCTGCGCCTCGTGCTGAACGAATACGGGGTGGAGGAGGATACGCCCTGGGCCGAGGAGAAGCGGCGGCGGCTCCTGGTGCTGGTGCGGGACCTGTTGCGCCGGAAGGTGCCGATCGATGCCGTGGGAATCCAGGCGCATCTGCAGATGAACCGCCCCTTCAGCCCGGCGGTCTTCGCCGGTTTCGTTCGCTCCATCCGCGCCGAGGGGCTGTCGGTCATCGTGACCGAACTGGATATCCGCGAGGCCGACGCGGTGCCCGAGGACTTCGTGGCGCGTGACCGCCTGATCGCCGAGAGGATCGCGGCCTTCATGAACTCCGCCATCGAGGCCGGGGTGAGGACCTTCCTGACCTGGGGGCTGGTGGATCGCTATTCCTGGCTGGTCACCGAGCCTGCCGTGACGCGGCGGGACGGCCGGCACCATCGCGGCCTTCCGCTGGATTGGGAGTACAACCGCAAGGAGATGTGGCACGCCATGGCGCGAGGTTTCGCCGCCGCGGGCTGAGCGCGCCGGGCGCCGCCCCCTCAGGCCGGGACGGCGTAGCGGGAGAAGTCCCGGGCAAGGCGTTCGTAGATCGGGCGCCGGAAGGGCACGGCAATGGCGGGCAACTCGGAAAGCGGTGCCCAGCGCCAGGCGTCGAACTCCTGATGGGCGTCGGCATCCAGCCGGATGTCGGAATCCTGGCCCAGGAAACGCAGGGCGAACCACATCTGGGTCTGGCCGCGATACCGCCCGCCCAGCGCCTTGCCCAGGAGATGAGCGGGCAGGTCGTAGTCCAGCCATTCGGCCATGCGGCCCAGCACGACCGCGTTCCGGGTTCCGATCTCCTCCTCCAACTCGCGGAGCACGGCCTCCTCGGGATCCTCGCCCTTGTCCAGCCCGCCCTGGGGGAGTTGCCAGGCGCCCGAGCGCGCCTCGCCGGCCGGTTGATCGGCACGGCGGGCGATCAGCACCAGCCCGTCGCGGTTGAAGAGGCAGGCGCCGACATTCGGGCGCAGGGGCAGCTGGGTCATCTCAGTTCCGGGGCAGGTCGTCGGGGCGGCGGATCAGGGCTGTGACCGGGGCCATGACCAGCCCGCGCTCCTCCAGCCCCGCCGCCCAGGCAGCGACGCGATCCACCAGCACGGGCGAAACATCGGCGGCAAGGCCAAGCGCCGACCCGCGCTCCCGCGCAATCCGCTCCAGCTCCGTCAGGCGCCGGTCGATCTCCGTCCGGGTGGCGGGCTCGTCCACTACCAGATCGACGGCGCGGCCCCAGGCTCGGGCGGGGTTCGGCGCGCCCGGCCGGGGATCGATGTAGAGCAGCCCGCGATCCCGCAGCACGTCCTGCACCCCGCCGATCGCCTCGGGCAGGGCGGCGAAGCGCTCGCCCCGCATAGGGCCCAGCGCCCCGATCGCCCCGACCTGCCCGGCGATGCGGGAGAGCACCCAGGCCAGCCGGTCCGCGTTCTCCGCGGGCGGAAGGCTGGTCAGCAGCGCGCGGTCCCCCGGGTCGTTCACCGGGTAGCTGGCGGGCTCCAGGGGAAGGGCGCTCAGCACCTCCATGCCCCGTGCCCGGGCGCGTTCCAGCAAGGGGGCGGGGCGGCTGCCATAGGGGGAGAAGGCAAGGCTGGTCTCCGGCGGGAGGCGGCGGATCGCCTCCTCCGAGAGCGCGCCGGAGAGGCCCAGATTACCGATGACCAGCGCGATCCGCGGGCGGGTATCCGCGCGGTCGAAAGGCCGGCCGTAATACCGGATGGAGGTCCGCCCCTCGGCCCCGAGCCGGGGCAGGGGGCCATGGCGGGAGAGCTCCTGCAGGGCAGGATCCGGCGGGGGGATCGGGCGGTCGGCCGAAGGCTCCGGGCGGCGGGCCGGCACGGGCAGGGGCGGAGGCTCGGGGGCACTGGGCAGCGCCGCCACCACGGGGGCCGGAGGAGGCGGGAGGGCGGCCGATGGCGGAATGGTCGGGGTAGCGGGCGCTTCCTGGCTGGCGGCACCCGGTGGCGTGGACGGTGCCTCGGGCGGCGCCGGAGAGGCGAGCTGCATGACGGGCGGCGTCTTCTCATCCGCCGCGGCCTGCGGGGGCGCCGCCGGTTCGGGCGCGGTCGCCGGCGGGGCCGCCCCGGGGGGCATGCCGGCATCCTCAATCGCCACCGGGCCCCGCGATGCGCCGGGCGAACGGGTAAGGGAGGCGGGAATCCCGCCTTCGGGCGGCCCGGCACGGTGCAGCAGATAGGCACCCGTGCCGAGCGAGGCGGCAAGAAGCAGCCAGAAGACGCCGAGGGCCTTCATTGCGGGCTTCGGCGTCTCCCGTTGCTCAGCGGCTGGCGCGGCGCTGGGGCGGGGCGCCGGCCGCCATGCTCCGCAGGAGGCCGAGCGCCTGCTGCAGCTGATGGTCCGTCTCGGGCTTGGTCGGGTCGAAGGCGGGGGCGCCCTCGGCCGGCAGGCGCTGCACGGCCTGCACCACGTTGGCCGGCAGGTTCAGCGGCGGCAGCGGGACGGGCGGCGCGGCACTGGCACCCTGGGCCTTCCCGCTGCTGTCGTTGCGGAGCGCACGGCGCAGATCGGCCTCGCGGTCACGCTCGCGGTTCTGCTGGGCGTCCTCGCGCTGGGCCAGCACCTCGATGTCCGGCTCGATGCCCGTGGCCTGGATGGAACGGCCGGAGGGCGTGTAGTAGCGCGCCGTGGTCAGGCGGATGGCGCCGTTGCCGGGCAGCGGCATCACGGTCTGCACCGAGCCCTTGCCGAAGCTCTTCACGCCCATGACGATCGCGCGGCGATGGTCCTGCAGGGCGCCGGCCACGATCTCGCTGGCCGAGGCGGAGCCGGCATTCACCAGCACCACGATCGGCAGGCCGCCGGAGATATCGCCGTTGCGGGCGTTCCAGCGCTGCGCGTCCTCGGCCCGGCGGGCGCGGGTGGAGACGATCTCGCCCTGGTCCAGGAAGTCGTCGGACACCTGGATCGCTTGGTCCAGCAGCCCGCCCGGGTTGTTCCGCAGATCCAGCACGATCCCCTTCAGGCCGCTGCCACCGGCCTGGGAGCGCAGGCTGGAAAGGGCCCGGCGCAGGCCGGTCTCCGTCTGCTCGTTGAAGGAGGTGAGGCGGATATAGGCGATGTCGTTGCCCTCGAGCCGCGCACGGACGACCTGCGGGCGGATCGTCTCGCGGGTGAGGGAGATCTCGATGGGGGCGGCGGTGCCCTCGCGCCGGATGGTCAGGCGGATGGAGGTTCCGCGCTCGCCGCGCATCTGGTCCACGGCCTCCTGGAGGGTGAGGCCCTGGGTGGTCTTCTCGTTGATATGGGTGATGAGGTCGCCGGGCTTCACCCCGGCGCGGAAGGCCGGCGTCTCGTCGATCGGCGAGATCACCTTCACATAGCCGTTCTCCTGGCTCACCTCGATACCGAGGCCGCCGAACTCGCCGCGAGTCTGCACCTGCATGTCGCGGAAGTTGCGGAGATTCATGTAGGAGGAATGCGGGTCCAGCCCCTGCAGCATCCCGTTGATCGCGCTTTCGATCACGTCGCGGTCGTTCACGGGCTCCACGTATTCGGCGCGCACGCGCTCGAACACATCGCCGAACAGGTTCAGCAACCGGTAGGTCTCGGCCCTCGATCCGTCCTGCGCCCAGGCCGTCACCACGGGGCCTGCAATCGCGCCCGCGGTGAAGGCCGCGGCAACGGAGGCCAGCGCCCGCAAGCGGAAGCGCGGCTTGGACGACACCCCAGCAGGATCACGCATCCGTAACACCCCTCTCGCCGCGACCGGACACGGCGCTTTTCCAACATATCGCAGGGCATCCTGCCCTACGGTTAAGAATCTTCCACACCGGTGTCCACCGGTCAGCCCCGGCCGGTCCACCCTGCCGGGTCCACGGCGCGGCCGCCGCGCCGCAATTCAAGGTAGAGCGACGCACGGCCCCCGCCAGATCCCTCGGCGTTACCAAGTGTTCCGACCGCCTCGCCCGCCTGGACGCGTTGCCCGGGCTCAGCGTCCAGCCGGTCGAGGCCAGCCAGGACAAAATGGTACCCGCCGCCACAATCCACAATCAACATTTGCCCGTAGGACCGGAACGGGCCCGAGAAAACGACCCGCCCGCCACAGGGGCTGACCACGCGCGCCCCGGCCGGCGCGGACCAGGTCTGGCCATTCGCGCCGCCCTGGCCGAAGCCCTTCTGCACCCGGCCCGCAACGGGCGCGCCGCGGCCCGGGCGCGGGGTGCTGGCGGCTGCCTCCCGCACCCGCTCGCGCGCGGCCTCGGCGCTCTCGCGGGCGGCTTCGGCGTCGCGCTCCGCCTCGCGCGCCGCGCGGCTGGCGGCTTCCCGCGTCTCGCGGGCCTCCGCATCCCGGGCGCGGGCTTCCGCCTCGCGCCGTCTTGCCTCGGCGGCCCTTTCCCTGGCCTCGGCCTGGCGCTCCCTTTCCACGGCCTCCGCGCGCTCGCGCGCCTCGCGCGCCCGGGCCTCGCGTTCCAGCCTCTCGATGGCACCGCGCAGGTCCCTGGCCTGGGAGGCGGCGGTGGCGGCGCGGCGGGTGGCCGCGGCCTCGGCATCCCGCGCCGCCTCGCGCCGCACCCGCGCCTCGGCCAGGGCGGCTTCCACCGCCTCCGCCGCCTCACGCGCCGCCACGCGCGCGGCCACCAGCCGGGTGCGCTCCTCCTCCAGGGCCGCCGCCGCGCGCAGGGCCGCCTCGCGCGCCTCGCGGTAGCCGGCGGCCTCCCGGGCCAGGCGCCGGGCCACGCCGCGCAGGATGAGGGCCCCGCGCAACGCCTCCTCCGGCGGGGCGGGGACGACGAGGAGCGTCTCGGCGGGCCAGAGGCCCAGGCGTCGCATGGCGGGGACCAGCGGCGCGAGCGCTTCGGCGCGGTGGGTCAGGTCGGCCTCGGCGGCGTCCCGGGCGGCCTCGGCGGCCTGAAGCCGGGCTTCCGCCTCGGCGGCCGCTTCCTCGGCGGCCACGGCGCGGCGCCCGGCCTCGGCCCATTGGCGGGACAGGGCACGCTCGGCCGTTTCGGCGGAGCGCAATTCGCGGGCGGTGGCGGCGGCTTCCCCGCGCGCGCTGCGGGCCTCGCGCTCCGCCGCGTCCAGGGCGCGGCGATCCGGCTGGGCCGCGGCGCTGCCGGGCTGCAGGGCCAGCGCGGCCAGGGCCAGCCACAGCCCGGGCAACCCGGGCGTCCGGCCCCGCGCCGGCGGGGCGTCTCGGGCGGCGCGGAGGCCGCGCGGCGTCACCCCTGGCCCGCTTCCAGCAGGCTCAGGCCCGTCATGGCGGCAGGCTGGGGCAGGCCGAGGAGCGCGAGCATGGTGGGGGCCAGATCGGCCAGGCGGCCATCGCGCAGCGCCGCGCCGGCCGGGCCGCCGAAGAGCAGAACGGGCACGCGGTTCAGCGTATGCGCCGTGTGGGGCCCGCCCGAGACAGGGTCGCGCATCGTCTCGGCATTGCCGTGATCGGCCGTGACCAGCAGGGCGCCGCCTGTCTCGCGGATGGCGGCGAGGATGCGGCCGAGCCCGGCATCCACCGCCTCGCAGGCCTGGATGGCGGCCTGCAGGCTGCCGGTATGGCCCACCATGTCGGCATTGGCGAAGTTCAGCACGATCATGTCATGGGCGCCGGAGCGAATGGCGGCTTCGGCCTTTCCCGCCAGCTCGGGCGCGGACATCTCGGGCTGCAGGTCATAGGTCGCCACCTTCGGGGAGGGGACCATGATCCGGTCCTCGCCGGGCGAGGGCGTCTCGTCGCCCCCGTTCAGAAAGTAGGTGACATGGGGGTATTTCTCGGTCTCCGCCATGCGGAGCTGGTGCAGGCCGGCGGCCGAGACGGTGGGGCCCAGCAGGTCCGCCATGGACTGCGGCGGGAAGATCGCCTCCAGGAAGGCGTTCAACTCGGCCGAATACTCGGTCATGCCGACGGCGCCACAGAGGGCGGGGTCGCGCGGGCGCTCGAAGCCCTTGAACTCCGGGTCCACCAGCGCCGCCATGATCTCCCGCACCCGGTCGGCGCGGAAGTTGAAGCAGAGCACGGCGTCGCCATCCTTCATGCCCGTATAGCCGGGCAGGACGGTCGCGGGGATGAACTCGTCGGTCTTCCCGGCTTCATGGGCGGCCTGCACCGCCTCCGCCGCGCTGCCGGCGCCGTGCCAGCCCGGCGCGTCTTCCACCATCACCATGGCGCGCCACGCCTGGGAGACGCGTTCCCAGCGGTTGTCGCGGTCCATGGCGAAGTAGCGGCCCGTGACGGTGGCGATGCGCACGCCCTCGGGCAGGGCGGCCTCGAAGGCGGGAAGGGTGGTGGCGGCATCCTTCGGGCCGGTGTCGCGCCCGTCGGTCCAGCAATGGACGGCTACCGGAATGCCCTTGATGGCAAAGATACGGGCCAGGGCGATGGCGTGGTCCTGGTGCGCATGCACGCCGCCCGGGGAGGTGAGGCCGCAGAGATGGAGCGTGCCGCCGGTTCCGCGCAACCTCTCGCCGAGGCTCACCACCGCGGGCAGGCCGGCAAGGGAGCCATCCGTGATGGCCGCGCCGATGCGGGGAAGGTCCTGCATCACGATCCGGCCCGCGCCGATATTCAGGTGGCCGACCTCGGAATTACCCATCTGCCCCTCGGGCAGCCCCACATCGGGGCCGCAGGTGCGCAGGAAGGCATGGGGGCAGGACGCCCAGAGCTCATCGAAAACAGGGGTGTCCGCCTGGGCCACCGCATTGTCCGCCTGGTCCTCGCGCCAGCCCCAGCCATCCAGGATGACGAGCATGACAGGCTTGGGACGGGACATCCGTGCGCTCCGGTTCCAGGATGGTGCCTGCCATAGCGCCGGGGCCGGGGGTTGGCCAGACGGGGCAGGGCACCGCCCGGTTCAGGCCCGGGCCGTATAGGCCCGGAAGACCTCCAGTTCGGTGGTGCAGGCCGGATCGGTGAAGCCGGCCTTGCGGAGGGCGCCGAGGATGGCCTCGGCGGGCACGCAGGCCTCGATCGTCTCCCAGTAGTATTTCATCAGCTCGCCGGAGCGGTGGCGGGGGGCTGCGATCCAGCACAGGGCCGGGATCACGGCGCCCATGTAGAAGCGCTCCACCACATGGGCCAGCCGGCTCTCGGGGCGGCCGATCTCCAGCAGCAGCACCGTGCCGCCCGGCTTCAGCACGCGGCGGTATTCGGCGAAGGCGGCGCCGAGATCGGCCACATGCCGCAGCGCATAGCCCATGGAGAGGAAATCGACGCTGGCATCCGGCAGTGGGATCTTCTCCGCGCGGCCCTGGATGAGGGTGACGCCGGGCAGGGTCTTCCGCGCCTCGGCCAGCATGCCTTCGCTGGGGTCCAGCCCGGTGACGAGCGCGGGATCGCCTGTGATGGCAACGGCCTGGCGCGCGACCAGCCCCGTGCCCACCGCCACGTCCAGCACCCGCATGCCCGGGCGCAGCCCAGCCTCGCGCAGGGCGCGGCGGCGATAGCCCGGGCCGGTGCCGAGGGAGAAGATCCGGTCGATCCGGTCGTAATGGGGGGCGGTGGCGTCGAAGAGGGCGCGGACGAAGCCCTCCCGCTCCCCGGCATGGGCATAGCGATGCGCGAGCACCGGATGGGGGGCGGTGCCCGTGCTCGGGGCGTCGCTCGCGCGTTGCGTCATGCCGGACCTCTGGCCGCTGGGAGAGGCGAGGGATCGCAAGCCGCGCCCGCGGGCGCAAGGGTCAGGATGGCAGGGGCGATACGCCGAAGAGCTGCGGGTGGAAGTGCAGCAGCGCCGCCCAGGCCAGGATTCCCACCAGCACCGGCCCGGCCAGTTCCCGCCAGGAGAGCTGGTTCAACCCGGCCAGCACGGCGCCGAAGGGCAGGACGGAGGTATTGGCGGAGAAGCGCGCCCAGCCCCGAGGGTGCCGCGCCGCCACCTTCGCGTCGAGGGAGGGCATGCCCAGCAGGGCCGTGAGGAAAAAGGCCCCGAAGAAGACGAGCGCCGCGCTGTCCCCATTCCCCAGCATGTGGACACCGGCCCAGAGCGCGAAGGACCAGAGCATCGGGTGGCGCGTGATCCGCAGCACGCCGCGCGCTTCTTCCGAGAGCGCGCCATTCTGCCCGACCGCGGTGGGGTTCGTGCTCATCAGGCTGCCGGCGAAGAGGATGAAAGCGGGAAGCATCGCGAGGGCGAGCACCCAGCCCAGCACCGGGGGCACCGTCCAGAGCGCTTCGGTCGGCGCGCTGCGCCAGGCCAGGACGAGCAGGGTGATGGCGATCACGGAGGCAAGCGAGAAGGTGGCGCGGAAGCCACCCTCGCCGAGCCTCGAGACGAGCCTGCCCCGCAGCCGCGTGCCGGCGATGCCGACATGCAGGACGATCCAGATCAGCGCGGCAAGGACCAGGGGGGTCATGCGCCGACTCTGCCCCGATCGACGCCCGATCGCAATGATTCGCGCCCCTGATGCCCTGTGGTCGAACAGGGGGGCGGTTCAGCCCGGGCGCCAGGCGCGGTGATAGGGATGGTTGGTGCGGATGCACTGGGCCCGGAACAGGGCTTCGGCCAGCAGGCCGCGCACCAGCATATGCGGCCAGGTCAGGCGACCGAGGGAAATCCGGTGGTCCGCCCGGGCGAGGACCGCCTCGTCCAGCCCCTCCGCCCCGCCGATGACGAAGGCGAGGGGGCGGGCGGTGTCCGCCCATTTCGCGGTCAGGGCTGCCAGCCTTTCGCTGTCCGGCATCTCGCCCCCGAGGTCGAGAGCGATGGCCAGGGCGGATTCCGGCAGGGCGGCGAGGATCGCGGCGCCTTCCCGCCGCCGCATCTCGGCGGGGGAACCGCGCCCCTCGGGCAGTTCCCGGAGCACCAGGGAGGGGCGCAGCCGGGCATTGTGGTGCTCGAACAGCGCCGCCTCGGGCCCGCCGCGGGCGCGGCCCACGGCGAGCAGCAGAGGCGGCGCCATGGCGGCTAGTCCTGGTCTTCCTCGGCTTCGGAGCCGAGCGTGGTTCCGGCCGGGCCGTCCAAGATCTCGTCGGCCGGGAGGGCATCCTCCTCGTTATCCTCGTCCTCCGACTCGTCGACGAGGTCGCCATCCATCGCGGCCCCATCCTCGTCCTCGTCGTCCAGGTCGGCCGCGTCATCCGCCATGTCCAGGTCCCCGGCTTCCTCCACCTCGTCCACGCCGCGCGGCTGGGGCATGGTGGAGTCCTCCGGCGCCGGGCTTTCCGGGCCCCACATGCGCTCCAGCGCGTAGTTGAACCGCGCCTCGGGCTTGAAGAGGTGGATCACCAGGTCCCCGGCATCGAGCAGCACCCAGTCGGGCGAGGCCTCGGTGCGCAGGCGGCGGATGCCGTGCTCGGCCAGGGCTTCCTCGACATGGCGGGCCATCGCCTCGATCTGGCGCTCCGCCAGGCCTGTCGCGATGATCATGCGGTCCGCGAAGGCGGAGCGGGTGGCGACGTCCAGCACCACCACATCCTCGGCCTTGTCATCCTCCAGGCTCGTCACGGCGGCCTTCACCAGCGCGTCCAGCCGGTCGGGCGTGGATGCGGGGCGCGGGGCAGGCTGGCCGCGCTTCTTCGGTCCGGCCGCGGCGGCCCGCTTGCGCGGGGTGGGGGCGGAATCCGCCTCCAGCTCCGCGATCCGGGCCGCGTTCGGATCGGGCGCTGCCTCCGGCGCGCGGCGGGCACGGCTGGGGCGCGGCTCGGGCTCGGCCGCGCGGCTGCGGGCGCTGGCCCTGGGCGCGGCGGCCGGCTTCGCGGCCGGCGCCCTGGCTGCGCGCGCAGGGGCCGCGCGGGTGGTGCGGGCCTCGGCCGCCGGGGCTGCGGCCCGGGTGCTGCGGGCCGGGCTTGCCTTCGCAGGGGGCGCTGCCGTGGCCCGGCTGCGGGTGGCCGTCTTCGGCTCGGCAGCCGGGGCCTTCGTGGCGCCGCGCGTGGCGGCCGGCGTCCTGGCTGCGCGCGCCGGGGCCGCGCGGGTGGTGCGGGCCTCGGCGGCCGGGGCTGTGGCCCGGGTGCTGCGGGCCGGGCTGGCCTTGGCGGGA
>NZ_JAGIZB010000026.1 GCF_017813395.1 Pararoseomonas baculiformis
ATCGAAGCCCTTCGAGCCGACGATGTTCTCGACCGAGACCAGCACCGTGCCCGTGGCCGCGAAGGCGTTGCTCTGCGCAACACCCTTCTCGTCCGTGCCGTCCAGATAAATCCAGGACCGCGAAACCATCCTTGACATGTCGAGCGTGTCGGTGCCCGACCCACCATCCAGCCGGTCGCCAAGGTCAAGGTTGACGAAAATGTCGTCACCTGCGCCGCCCTCCAGCGTGTCCGCGCCGCGCCCGCCCGAGAGGGTGTCGTTGCCGTCCAGGCCCTGGATGAGGTTGGCCCCGTCATTGCCGGTGATGCTGTTGTTGAGCCCGTTGCCCACGCCGGTCAGCGCGGCCGTGCCCGTCAGGGTGAGGTTCTCGACAAAGGCGCCAAGGGTGAAGCTGACCGAGGCCTTGACCGTGTCCAGCCCGCCCGCATCCAGGCCGAGCGAGACCGTCTCGGTCACCACATCGCCAAGATCGTCCACCACATAGGTGTCGTCGCCCGCGCCGCCGAACAGGCTGTCCGCTCCCACCCCGCCATCGAGCAGGTCGTTGCCATCCCCGCCCAGCAGCGTGTCCGTGCCATCCAGCCCAAAGAGCCGGTCATCGCCCCCGTTACCTGCCAGGAGGTTCGCGACCGCATCGCCGGTGAGGGTGTCGCTGAACGCACCACCCAGCACATTCTCGATGTTCAGGATGAGGTCACGGTCCTGGTCGGCGCCGATGGTCTGCAGGACCGTCTTCGAGAGGTTCACGGTCACCCCGCCCGTCGCGCCGGAGAGGTCGAGCGTGTCCACGCCCTCTCCACCATCCAGGCTGTCCACGCCCAACCCGCCGACCAGCGTGTCCGAGCCGCCACCGCCGAGCAGGGTGTCGTTGCCCGATCCGCCCTCCAGCCGGTCGGCGCCGCCCATCCCGAGAATGGTGTCGTTGCCGCCGATCCCGATGATCGTGTCGTCGCCCGCACCGCCGACCAGGCTGTCCGGGCCCGGCGTGCCCTGGGGAGGCTGGGTGCCCGGCTCCACGGTGATCGAGGCAGTGGCGGCGGCGCTGTTCAGCCCCCCGTCATTCGCCGTGTAGGCGAAGCTGACCGGTCCGCTGAAGCCGGCATTGGCCTTGAAGTACAGGGCCAGCGTGCCCCCCGCCCCGGCGGCGAGAAGGGTGTTCGCCGTGACCGCCTGCGTCATGGCGGCATCCAGGTAGAGCGTGCCGCCGGAAGGCAGGGTGGTGACGCGGAAGCCCTGCACGGTCCCGTCGATATCCGTGCCCTTCAGGGTGATGGCGATGGCATTGTCGGCCGATCCGCTGGCCGAGACAGCCTCCGCCACCGGCGCGTCGTTCACCGGGGTGATGGAGAGGGTGACGGTCTGTGTCGCGGTGCCGCCCTGCCCGTCGCTCACCACATAGGTGAAGCCCCCGGCCGCGCCATTCGCATCCTGCGCCGGGCGGAAGATCAGGCCGGTGAGCTGCGCCACGGTCAGCACCTGCCCGTTCGCCACGGCGGTGACGCCATCGGCCAGCAGCACCACGCCCTTTGCCGCATCCGGAATGCCGGTCACGGTGATGGTCAGCGGGTCGTTGTTGGCGTCGGTCGGCGCGGTGATGCCCAGGGGCTTGGCCGCGCCATCCTCCGTCACGCTCAGGGCCTTGCTGGCCTGGGCCACCGGGGCGGAATTGGCAATATCGTCGTTCAGGATGGTGCCCGTCGCGGTCCCGGTGCCCAGCACGGCGCCGGAGGGCGAGAGCAGCTCAATGGCGAAGGTCTCGTTCCCCTCCACCATCAGGTCGCCATTCACGGTGATGGTGATGGTCTGGGTCACCTCGCCCGCGCCGAACTGCACCGTGCCGGTGGCGCCGACATAGTCGCTGCCCGCCACCGCCGTGCCGTCCACCGTGCGCCAGCCCACCAGCACGGGCCCCTCGGCCGGGGCGCTGAGGCTGACGGTGAAGGTGAGGGTGCGGGTTCCGGAAGCGCCCTCCGTCACGCTGCCACCCGCGATGGAGACGGTGACATCGTCGTTCAGGATGGTGCCCACCGCGCTGGCGTCGCCGATCGCGGCGCCCACCGCATTGCTGAGGGTGAGGTTGAAGGTCTCGTTCGCCTCGTTCAGCCCGTCGCCATTGATGGTGATGGCGATGGTCTTGCTCACCTCGCCGGCCTGGAAGGTGAGCGTGCCACTGCCGGCCAGGTAGTCGCTGCCGGCCGTGGCGGTGCCGCCACCCGTAGCCCAGGCCACCGTCACCGGGCCGGATGAGGGACCGCTGAGCGCGACGGTGAAGAGCATCTGGCGCGTGCCGTCCGGTCCCTCGACGATGGAGGCATCGCCCACCGAGACGAAGCGCGTCGCACCGCCGCCGGCGAACTGCAGCAGCTCCACATTGCGCAGCACGTCCACACCATCGGCGCCGAGGCCACCCTGGTGGCGCACCACCAGCGCGCCATCCTCGTAGCTGATCTCGTACTGGCTCTGGGCATGATTGAAGACGACCGTATCCGTCTCCGTGCCGCCATCGATCGTATCGTTGCCGCTGCCGCCATAGAGGGTGTCGTTGCTGGCGCCGCCCTCCAGCAGGTCATGGCCAGCGTCGCCATAGAGCGTGTCGTTGCCGTCCTGCCCGGCCAGCGTGTCGTTCCCATCGCCGCCATAGAGGGTGTCGTTGTCCGCCCCGCCCTCCAGCAGGTCGCCATCCGTGCCGCCGACCAGGTAGTCATTGCCGAAGCCGCCACGCAGCGTGTCGCTCCCGGCCTCGCCATAGAGGTCGTCGCTCTGGCCGTCCCCCTCCAGCACATCATTGCCGGTGCCGCCATAGAGGGTGTCGTTGTCGTCACCACCCATGAGCGAGTCGTTGTCCGCACCGCCATAGAGGCTGTCCCGGCCCTCGGCGCCGCTCAGCGTGTCGTTGCCTGCCGCGCCGGAGAGGTTGTCGGCGCCGCCCAGGCCCAGCAGCAGGTCATCCCCGCCCTGGCCGACCATGGTGTCGGTGCCGGTGCTGCCCGTCAGCGTATCCGCGCCATCCGTGCCGCGCTGGACCACGAAGGTGCCGGCGAAGTCGAGGCTGGTGAGGTCGATCAGCCCGTCCAGCACCAGGGCCATGTCGTTCGGGCCCAGCACGCCGTCATCGTTCAGATCGGCATAGAGCCAGGTCTTCCCGCCGGACTGGGCGTACCAGACATCCGCGAAGCCATCGCCGCCATGCGGCACCGCGCCCACGGCCTGCGCGCCCGGATTCCAGGCCAGGGCATAGCTGCCCGCGCCGATGCGGAAGCTGTCGACGCCCTGGGTGAAATCGATGATCCGCGCCGGGGCCGCCGTGGTGCTGCCGGAGGTGCTGGTGCTGGTGGATACCTCGAAGCGATCCGCCCCCTCGCCGCCCGTCAGCGTGTCGCCGGTCGTGGCCCAGAGCGTGTCGTTGCCCTCGCCGCCCAGCAGGATGTCGGCTCCGGCCGCGCCGTTCAGCGTGTCGTTGTCGGCGCCGCCTTCCAGCGTGTCGTCGCCATCGCCGCCGTTCAGCCCGTCATCGCCAAGGCTGCCCAGCAGGTGATCCGCCCCGGCATCGCCATAGAGCTGGTCGGCACCTGCCTGGCCCAGCAGGCGGTCGTCCTGGTCGCCACCATAGAGCGTGTCGTTCTCGCTGCCGCCATCCAGGCTGTCCTCCCCGGCGCCGCCGGAAAGCCAGTCATTGTTGGCGCCGCCCAGCAGCGTATCGTTGCCGGCCTCGCCATAGATGTCGTCACTGCCAGCGCCGCCTTCGCCGATGTCGTTGTCGGCACCGCCATAGAGCGTGTCATTGTCCTCCCCGCCCAGCAGGGAGTCATCGCCCGCGCCGCCATAGAGGGTGTCGCGCGCCGCGCCGCCATCGAGGGTGTCCTTGCCCTCGCCACCCGTCAGATTGTCGGCGCCACCCAGCCCGGCGATCGAATCGTCGCCCCCCATGCCATAGGCAAGGTCACCCGCCTCGCTGCCCAGGATGGTCTCACCGGCGCTGGTTCCGCGCAGCGCGCGGAAGCTGCCGGTGAAGTCGGCCACCGTCAGGTTCAGCGTGCCGTCCAGCTCGATCGAGAGATCATTGGCGTCCAGCACGCCATTGTCGTTCAGGTCGCCATGGATCCAGGTTTTTCCACCGGACTGGCTGTACCAGATATCGGCAAAGCCATCCCCGGCATTGGGCACCGTGCCCGGCGCGTGGTTGCCCGGGGTGAAGGCGAGATAGAGGTTGCCCTCGCCCAGCTTGATCTTGTCCACCCCCTGCTGGAAATCCGTGATCCGGGCGGGGGAGGCATGGTTGGCCGTCGCCTGGGTGCTGGAAATCCCCACCGAGAACACATCGGCATCCGCACCGCCCGTGGCAACATCGCCCGCGCCGAGATGCAGCAGGTCGGCACCCACGCCGCCGTCCAGCGTGTCGGCGCCGGCATCGCCGTTCAACGTGTCGTCGCCCTCGCCGCCCAGCAGGCTGTCGCCGCCCTCGCCGCCACCGAGCATGTCATTCCCGGCGCCGCCCTCCAGCGTGTCCTGGCCTGCATCGCCATAGAGGTTGTCCGCATCGTCCTGGCCGAGCAGGCGGTCCTGGCCGTTGCCGCCATAGAGGGTATCGTTGCCCGTGCCGCCCTCCAGGCTGTCGTCATTCTCGCCACCGGACAGCCAGTCATTGTTCGCGCCGCCCTTGAGCGTGTCGTTGCCGGCCTCGCCATACAGATCGTCGCTGCCGTCGCCGCCCTCGGCCCGGTCCCCCTCGTCGCCGCCATAGATCGTGTCGTTGCCCAGCCCGCCGAGCAGGGAGTCCAGGCCCGCGCCGCCATACAGCGTGTCATTCGCGGCGCCGCCATCGATGGTGTCATCGCCCGCGCCCCCCATCAGGCTGTCGGCGCCGCCGCCGCCATTGATAAGGTCCGCGCCGCCCTGGCCGAAGATGGTGTCCGCGCCATCGCCGCCCGCCAGCGTATCCGCCACCTCGCTGCCGCGCACCACGGCGAAGGTGGAGGTGAAGTCGGCCAGGGTGATGTCGAAGTCGCCCTGCAGCTCCAGCGCCAGGTCGGTCGCGTCCAGCACGCCGTTGTCATTGGTGTCGGCATAGATCCGGGTCGTGCTGCCGTCGCGGGTCACCCAGACATCCGCCAGCCCATCGCCGCCGAAGGGCACGGTGCCGGCCGGGGTGGCGCCGCCGTTGAAGACCAGCGCGCGGCTGCCCGCCGTGATGCGGATCTGGTCCAGCCCCTGCTGGAAATCGGTGATCCGGGCCGGGCCCGCCAGGTTCACGGCCGCCGTGGCGGTGCTGATGGTGATGCGGAACAGGTCGGCCCCGCTGCCGCCGGTCACGGTGTCCGCGCCTTCCAGGATGATCTCGTCGGCATCGGCGCCGGCATTGATCAGGTCCGCCCCTGCGCCACCGGTGATGGTGTCGTTGCCGATGCCGCCGGTGATGGTATCCGCGCCCTCGCCGCCGGTGATGGCATCGGCGCCATCGCCGCCATCCAGCAGGTCGGCGCCCTCGTCGCCATGCAGGCTGTCGTTGTCGGCGCCACCGATCAGCGTGTCGTCCTCGCTGCCGCCATAGAGTGTATCGTTGCCGATGCTGCCCTCCAGGCTGTCCCGCCCGGCACCGCCGACCAGATAGTCATTGCCCTGCTGGCCCAGCAGCGTGTCGTTGCCCTCATTGCCATAGAGGTCGTCACTGGCATTGCCGCCATCCAGGCGGTCATTCTCGGTGCCCCCGTACAGCGTGTCGGCGCCCTCGCCGCCCAGCAGGCTGTCGTCGCCCGCATTGCCGTTCAGGTTGTCGTTGTCGTCGCCGCCCTCCAGCGTGTCTGCGCCCTCGCCGCCATGCAGCGTGTCGCGCCCGCCCGCGCCGCTGATGGAGTCGTCCCCGCCCATGCCATAGATGGTGTCGGGGCTGGCGCCGCCCAGGATGGTGTCCGCCCCCGCGCCGCCGCGGATGACGGAGAAGCTGTCCGCGAAGTCGGAGAAGTTCAGCGTGGGCGCATTGGCCAGGTAGACCAGCAGGTCATTCGTGCCGAAGACGCCGTTGTCGTCCACGTCCACCGCGATGCGGGTGCGGCCCGTGCCGGCCTCGATGTCCCAGATCACATCGGCCAGCCCGTCGCCCGCCAGCGGGAACTGCGTGCCGCTGTTGCCGAAGGTGCCGTCGAAATAGAAGGGCTTGTAGCCATACCAGGCCAGCGGGAGGTTGCCGGTGATGGACAGCTGCAGCACGTCCCCGCCCGCGACGCCGCCGCCCTCGAAATCCGTGATCAGGTTGGGGGAAGCCGCGGGGGAGGTGCCATTGGTCACCACGAAGCGGTCCGCGCCCGCGCCGCCGGTAAGGCTATCCTGCCCGATGCCGGCCTGCAGCGTGTCATCGCCCTCGCCGCCCAGGAGGATGTCGGCGCCCGAGCCGCCGATGAGGGAGTCGTTGCCCTCGCCGCCCATCAGCAGGTCGTCGCCATCGCCGCCATTCAGCGTATCGGCATCGCCGCCGCCCTCCAGCGTGTCGTTGCCGCCATCGCCCCGCAGATTGTCGGCGCCAGCATCGCCGAACAGGTTGTCCTCGCCGTCGCCGCCCTCGAGCGTGTCGCTGTCGGCGCCGCCGCGCAGCGTATCCCCGCCGATGCCGCCATAGAGCTCGTCATTGCCGGCATCGCCCAGCAGGCTGTCCGCGCCATCGGCGCCATAGAGGTCGTCCCCGCCCTCCCCGCCGGCCAGCGTGTCGTTCCCAGCCTCGCCATAGAGCTGGTCGGAGCCCAGCCCGCCCTCCAGGCTGTCGTTGTTCGCGCCGCCATAGAGGCTGTCATTGCCGTCCTGGCCGGCGATCGTGTCATCGCCCACGCCGCCCAGCATCGTCTCGGCATTGCTGCCGCCAAGCAGGTTGTCCGCCCCGTCCGTTCCGCGCACCACGGCGAAGTTGCCGTTGAAGTCGGCAGCCTGGAGGGCATGGATGCCATCCAGCACCACATAGGTGTCCCCGGCATCCAGCACACCGTTGTCGTTCACATCCACCACCACATGGGTTTGGCCATTGGCGTGGTGGAAGAAGGTGTCGGCGAAGCCGTCCCCGCCATTGGCGAGGGAGGCGCCCAGGGCCGCGCTGAAGGCGCGCTGGCCCAGGAAGGCGCCGGGCAGGCCCCCGTTGCCGGCAGGCAGGTCCAGACGGTCCCCAACCACGCTGCCGGCCCCGGTGAAGTCCGTCACCCGGTCGAAGGCGGCCAGGTTGCTCTCATTGCCGCGGCGGATGAGGAAAACGTCCTCCCCGGCGCCGCCGGTCAGGCTGTCCGCGCCCGCGCCGCCGGTCAGCGTGTCGTTGCCGCCGCCGCCGGACAGGGTATCGGCGCCCGCGCCGCCCTTGATGCCGTCCGCCGCGCCGGAACCGGTCACGTCCAGACGGCCATCCGTCTCGGCCGTGCCGTCCAGGTTAAAGCCGGCGGCGGCGGAGGCATCCACACGCAGCACGGCGCCGGCCGGCGTGTTGGCATTGTTCAGCGTGGCATTGACCTGGGCCGTGCCCTCGAAGGCCAGGCGCTCGATCCCGGAGAACAGATTGGCGCCGAGGGTGAGGTCGGCCGCCACCCCGTTGATCGCGAAGCGGAGCGTGTCCGTGCCGCCCTCGCCATCGATGCGCAGGCCGGCGGCGATGCTGCGGCCCAGGATGATGGTGTCGTCGCCCTCGCCACCCAGCACCAGGTCGGCACCGCCCTGGCTGGCATCGATGGTGTCATCCCCGCCCAGCCCCTGCATGTGGTCGGCGGCGCTGGTGCCGGCGATGCTGTTGCCCGCCCCATCCGCGGCGGTGCCGTTCGTCTCGTCGCCGATGCGGACCGCGCCGCTCCAGAAGCTGAAATTCGCCCCGCGCAGCGCGGCCAGGGTCACGCCCGCCAGGGTCACGCTCGCGCCGCCATGGGAAACCACCAGCCCGGCGCCGGAGGCGGAGAAGGACACCCCTGCGGCCGTGGCCGGATAGCCGAAGGAGAGGATGTCCACTGCCGGGTCGAAGCTGACGGTCTGACCGTTGAGGGCGGCGAAGTTCAGCGTGGCCATGGCGCGATGTTCCATCGGTGGGAAGGATTGCTCGCGCCATACGGCGAAGGGGGATATGGCCGCCCCCTCCGTTTGAATGGGAATACTAAACGCGTGTTAACTTTCTTGCGGCCGGATGGGGGCCAGGCCGGCATAGGACGTGGCAGGGCTGGACACCCGTGCTAGGATCGGGTGAGGAACATTCACGATGTCTTCCCCCCGGATACAGATATAGACCCAGCCCTGACAGGCCCAGCACCGCCCACCTGCGCCCGAAACGGGACGCCTGCCGGCCGAGCCCGGCCACCGGAGCCCCGAGCCCCCTGATGCGAGACCTCCTCCGCCCGCCATCCTTCCCGCGCCGCGCCGCGCTGTCGCTGCTCCTGGCGGCGCCGGCCCATGCCCAGTCGCGGCCGGCGGCGCCGACGGGCCCGGTCCTGCTGAGCGTCACCGGGCGGATCACCCGGCCGAATCGTGGCGCCCAGGCCGATTTCGACCGGGCCATGCTGGAGGCCCTGCCCCGCCACCGCCTGCAGACCGGGACCAACTGGACCAGCGGCATCCGCAGCTTCGAGGGACCGCTGGCGCGGGACGTGCTGGCCGCTGCCGGGGCAGAGGGCGAGCGGGTGAGGGCCGTGGCCCTCAACGACTATACGATCGAGATCCCGATGCGGGATTTCACCGAATATGATGTGATCCTTGCCATGCGAATGGATGGGCAGGTGCTGACGGTGCGGAACAAGGGGCCGGTCTGGGTGGTGTACCCGCGGGACCATCATTCCGAGCTGCGCGTCAGCCTCTATGACAGCCGCTGGATCTGGCAGCTCAGGACCATGCAGGTCCTATGATGGCGGTGGCCGCCGCCGATCTGCCGAGGAAACGGCGCCTCCTGGCCACGCTGGGGGCCGGGGCGGTGATCGCGGCCTTCTTCGTCTCGCTCGTCCTCACCTGCATCCATCTCCTGCGGCTGGAGCGGCAGCTGACGCCCCATCCCGGCGAGAGCGTGGTGTGGCTGGCCAGCCAGGCGCAGTACGAGGCCATGCGGACCCTGGACATGGTGGTGCGTCGCGTGGCGGGCGATCCGGAGGCGGACGAGGCCGCGGTCCAGCTCCGATACGACGTGCTGCTGAGCCGCATGGCGGTGCTGCGGGAGGGGCGGCCCCTGCTGCGCGTGCAGCAGACCGGCCTGGAGGAAACCATGGAGCAGCAGCTTGCAGCCGTGGCGGGGCTGGAGCCGGCCATGCTGAGCCTCCAGCCCGAAGAGCGCGCGGCCGAGGCCATGATCCGCGCCGCCCTGCACGCCGCGGCGGGCTTCCTGCGGGAATTGGCGAACCGCGTGCTGCTGGAAGACCAGCAGAACGCGAACACGCTGCGCCAGGCCCGCGGGCAGGCCGTGGCGGAGATCCTGTTCTATGTGGTCGGCGTGCTGGCCAGCGGGATGCTGCTGATGCTGGTGCTGGTGCGCCAGCGCAAGGCCCAGATCCGGGCGGAGGCGAGCCTGGAGCGGGAGCGGGAGGTCAGCCGCCTGCACCGCGCCTTCGTCTCCATGGTCTCCCACCAGTTCCGCACCCCGCTGGCCATCATTGATTCGAGCGCCCAGCGGATGATCCGCCGCGGCACGGCCATGCCGCCGGAGGAGGTCTTCTCCCGCGCCGGCAAGATCCGGGAGGCGACCCGCCGCCTCACCCGGCTGATGGAAAGCACCCTGAACGCGGCGCGGCTGGAGGCGGGGGAGATCAACATGGCTCCCCGCGAAACCGATCTGGCCGCGCTGGTGCGCGAGGTCTGCGGCCATCAGCAGGAGATCGCGCCCGCCGCCCTGCTGGAACAGCGGCTGGACGGGCTGCCCGCCCGGCTCCGCTGTGACCCGACGCTGGTGGAGCAGGCCGTGGCCAATCTTGTCTCCAATGCCGTGAAATACTCTCCCCCGGGCAGTCCCGTGGTGCTGCGCGGGCTCACCGGCCCCGGCGGCTCGGCGGTGCTGGAGGTCGTGGACCAGGGCGTCGGCATCCCGGCCGATGAGCTGCCCCGGATCTTCGACCGCTTCTTCCGCGCCCGCACCGCCGAGGGCGTGACGGGCACCGGGATCGGCTTGGCTTTCGTGCGCCATGTGGCGCGGCTGCATGGCGGGGAGGTGACCGTGACCAGCGAGGAGGGCAAGGGTTCCACCTTCGTCCTGCGCCTTCCCCCGGCCCCGCCCCCGGCCGGAGGGGCCCAGGCCGGCGCGAAGGAGGCCGCCCTGGCATGAGGCAGCGCCTGATCCTTTGCGTGGAGGATGAGACCGATCTCCGCGCCGATATCGCGGAGGAGCTGCGGGCCGCCGGCTATGCCGTGGCCGAGGCGGCGCATGGGGAAGCGGCCCTGGCGCTGATCGGCGAAACGCCACCCGATCTCGTGCTCTGCGACATCAACATGCCCCGGATGGACGGCTTCGCCCTGCTGCGCCGGCTGCGGGAGGAACGGCCGGATCTGGCCGACACGCCCTTCCTCTTCCTCACCGCCCTCGCGGACCGGCGCGACATGGTCGCCGGCAAGGAAGCAGGGGCGGATGACTACCTGGTCAAGCCGATCGACTATGACGTGATGCTGGCCACCATCGCCGCCCGGCTGCGCCAGGTGGACCGGATGCGCAGCAAGGCGGAGGCCGAGATGGAGGCCGCCCGCGCCGCCTTCGGCGCCCTGGCCACACAGCCCGAGGCGGCGCTGCCCCATGCGCCCGATGCCGGGGGCGCCGGCGCCGCCGCCGCCGCGCTGGACCGCGTGGCGCTGGGCGTGTTCCTGCTGGGCGCGGACCGGCGGGTGAGCTTCGTCAACCGCGCCGGCCGGGCCATGCTGGCCGAGGCGGATGGCCTTCATCTCTCGCCCGAGGGAATGCTGCGCGGCGCCGGCGCTGCCCAGACCACGGCGCTGCGGGAGGCGGTGGAGGCCGTTCTGGCCGGCGGGCCCGCCCTCCGCACCGGGGAAACCGGGCTGGCCCTGACGCGCCCTTCGGGCCGCCGGCCGCTCACCGCCCTGATCTGCCCGCTGCGCGCCGAGGACGGGGCGGCCATTTCCATCTTCATCTCGGACCCCGAGCGGCAGCCGCAGCTCGCCCCCGATGTGATCGCCGGGCTCTATGGCCTGACCCCGGCCGAGACGCGGCTGGCCGTGGCTCTGACCCAGGGCCAGAGGCTGGAGGAGATCGCCGAGGCCTTCGGCCTGTCCCGCAGCACCCTCGCCTATACGCTGCGGAACCTGTTCCGGAAGACCGAGACGGATCGCCAGGCCGACCTGGTCCGGCTTTTCCTGGCCAGCCCGCTGACCATCGGCTCCAGCGAGCGCTGACCGGCGCGCTCGCGCCAGATTCCTCCCACCAGCCGGATCGCGAGAGACATGAGCGAGAACGCCCAAACCCGGCCCGACCAGCCCTTCCGCTTCGGCATCGGCGACCCCGCCCCCTGGTTCCACGGGGTGACCGACGTCAATCCCCGCTACGCCTTCGACAGCGTGGCGGGCCGATATGTCGTGCTGGCCTTCCTCGGCTCCGCGGCGGCGCATCCCGCCGCGGCGGGGGCCTGGCAAGCCCTGCGGCAGGCGCGTGAGGCGGGGCTGCTGGATGACGAGCGGGCCTGTGCCTTCGCGGTGACGGCCGATCCCGCGGACCAGGCCGGGCTGTCCGACCAGCTTCCCGGCCTGCGCGTGTTCCGCGACCCCGGCCTCTCCCTCAGCCGCCTCTATGGCGCCTATGGGCCTTCGGCCGGCGAAGGCGGCAAGGCGGCCTATCGCGGCTTCGCCCTGCTGCTCGATCCCTCCCTGCGGGTGCTCGGCATTTCCGATCTTCCCTCCATTGGCCGCCTCCTCGCCCGGCTGCCGACCCTTCCACCGCCCGGGGAACATGCGGGCCCTTCGATGGTCGCGCCCGTGCTGGTGCTGCCGCGCGTGCTGGACGCCGACTTCTGCCGACACCTGATCGGCCTCTACGAGGCCGGGGGCGGGACGGAGAGCGGCTTCATGCAGGAGGTGAACGGCCGCACCGTGGGGGTGCACAATCCCCTGCACAAGCGGCGCCGCGACCATGAGATCGCGGACGAGCCCACCCGCGCGGCGCTGCGCGGCATGCTCGCCCGCCGCGTCGTGCCGGCGATCGAGCGCGCCTTCCAGTTCCGTGCCACGCGGATCGAGCGCTACATCGTGGCCTGCTACGACGCGGCCGATGGTGGGCATTTCCGCGCGCATCGCGACAACACCACGGCGGGCACCGCCCATCGCCGCTTCGCCGTGACGATCAACCTGAATGATGATTTCGAGGGCGGGGAGCTGTGGTTCCCCGAATTCGGCAACCGCCGCTACCGCGCCCCGCCGGGCGGGGCGGTGGTCTTCTCCTGCTCCCTTCTGCATGAGGCAACGCGGGTGACGCGCGGCATACGTTACGCGACGCTGCCCTTCCTCTATGACGACGCCGCCGCGAAGCTGCGCGAGCAGAACAGCCACCTGCTCGGCGAAACGGCAGGCGGCTGAGTCCAGGGGCAGGCGATCCGGGAGGGCGATGCGCGCCGATGAAGGTTCTGTTGGTTCACCCCAACTTCCCGGGGCAGTACGCGCATCTCATGCCGGCGCTGGCCGCCCGCCCCGGCACGCAGGTGGTGGGGATCGGCGCCCGCCCCTTCGAGGTGCCGGAAGGCGTCTCCCTCCGCACCTATGAGGCGCCACCGCCGCCGGCCGAAGGCGTGACCCGCCGCGCCCGCCCGGCCGATGCCGCCATCGCCCGGGCGGACCGCGTGGCGCGGCTGGCGCTGGACCTGCGGCGGGAGGGCTTCGTCCCCGACGTGACCTTCAGCCATATCGGCTGGGGCGACACGATCTTCCTGAAGGACGTGTTCCCCGAATCAGCCCTGCTGCTCTATGCGGAATTCTTCTACAGCGCGACCGGCGCCGATGTGGGCTACGAGCCCGGCAAGCCCGCCACCATCCAGGATGCCGTGCGCGTGCGGGCGATGAACATGCCGCTGGTCTCGGCCATGAATGCCTCGGATTGGGGCATCGCGCCCACCGCCTGGCAGCGCGCCCGCTTCCCCGAATGGTATCGTGGCCGCATCAGCCTCGTGCATGAGGGCATCGACACCGCGGTCTGCCGCCCGGATCCAGAGGCGCGCTTCCCCCTGCCCGATGGCAGCGTCCTGCGCCCGGGGGACGAGGTGGTGACCTATGTCGCCCGGGGCCTGGAGCCCTATCGCGGCTTTCCCACCTTCATGCGCGCCCTGCCCGCCCTGCTGGCGGCGCGGCCGAATGCCCGGGTGGTGATCGTGGGCGGGGACGAGGTGCGCTACGGCCGCGGGCCGGAGGGCGGGCATGCCACATGGCGGGAAGCGATGCTGGCCGAGGTCGGGCCGCTGGACCCGGCGCGGGTGCATTTCCTCGGGCGTATCCCACATCCGGCGCTGCACGCGCTTTTCCGTGTCTCCTCCGTCCATATCTACCTCACCGTGCCCTTCGTCCTTTCCTGGAGCGTGCTGGAGGCCATGGCCTGCGGGGCGCTGATCCTCGGCTCGGCCACGCCGCCGGTGCAGGAGGTGATCCAGGATGGCAAGAACGGGTTGCTCACCGACCTGTTCGACCATGCGGCTCTGGCGCGCCGCATGACCGAGGCGCTGGTGGATCCCCAGCGCATGGCGCCACTGCGCGCCGCCGCGCGCCGCACCATCGCGGAGCGATACGACCTGCACCGCATCTGCCTGCCCCGGCAGGTGCAGGTGCTGGAAGCCCTGGCAGCCCGCCGCCGGCCGCCGAGCTTCGCCTAAGCCTTTCCCGGCGGGGCTCGACCGCGGCCGGGCCGCGTGGCACCTGGATGCCATGCGGCCGAGCCTTCATCCGCGCCTGCTGAACGGGCGCAGCGGCGACCCTGCCGTCTATGTGGAAGCGCTGCACCTGCCCCAGGCGGTGCTGCTGGATTGCGGGGACCTTTCCAGCCTCTCTGCGCGCCACCTACTGCGCGTGGGGCTGGTGGCCGTCTCCCACGCCCATATGGATCACTGGGCCGGGTTCGACCGGCTGCTGCGGCTGCTGATCGGGCGGGAGAAGCGCCTGCCCGTGGTGGGGCCGGAAGGCTTTGCCCAGCGGCTGTTCCACAAGCTGCAGGCCTATACCTGGAACCTGGTGGACCGGATCCCGGCCGAGCTCGTCTTCGAGGTGACGGAGGTGACCCGGGGTGCAACCTGGCCCCGCAGCCGCTTCCGCCTCCGGTCCGGCTTCGCCGCGGAGCCTCTTCCCGCCATGGCCGCCGCGCCCGATGGCACCGTGCTGCATCTGGGCCCGCTTCGCCTTCGCGCCACCCAGCTCGACCACGGCACCCCGAGCCTTGGATTTGCCCTGGAGGAAGCCCTGCACCTGAATGTCTGGCGGACCCGGCTCGTGGAGCGGGGGCTGCCCACCGGGCCATGGCTTGCCGGACTGAAGGCCGCGATCCTGGCAGGGCATGCAGATGATGTACTGATTCCTGTCTATGCAAGGCCGTCCGAGGCGGAGGGGGCACCCTGCCTCCCCCTCGGCATGCTGCGGGACCTGATCGGAATCACGCCTGGGCAGCGCCTGGCCTACCTGACGGATTTCGCCGACCTGCCGGGCAACCGCGCCGCCGCCATGACCCTGGCTGAGGGGGCCGACATCCTGTTCATCGAATCCCCCTTCATGGCTGCGGATGCTGCCCTGGCCTTGGATCGCCGTCACCTGACCACCCGGGCCGCCGGGGAGATCGCCCGGCAGGCGCGCGCGCGAAAGGTCGAACCATTCCACTTCTCGCCGCGCTACGCCGGGATGGAAGCAGGGTTGTTGGCCGAGCTGGCCGAAGCCGCAGGCCCCGACGTGGCGGTGCAGGGCCTTGGCTGACGATCGGGCCTGGCTCAAAAAGTGGAAGTACTGCGATTTGCGGCCTGATGCCGCCGTTCGGAAACTCCCGCTCTCCGGGTTGGAGGCCAAAACATCCACAGAACCACGTGCGTCGGCTGCTCAGTCTCATTTAAGAGATTTTTACATCATTTTTATAGCTTATTAATTCATTCCCCCTCTGGTTTGTTTCGCGGCGTTACCAAAACGGAACCCGCGCCATGCCCAATGTCATCCCGCCCCCCGCGCTGCCGAAGGTGACCGGAACCAGCGGTTCTGATCTCCTGCAGACGCGGAAGCTGCTCGGCATCGGCGTTTCCGGCCATGTCGAGGGCCTGGACGGTGACGACATCATTCTTGGCGACGGGGGCAATGACTGGCTGGTTGGCGGCTCTGGCAACGACCAGCTGAATGGCGCCGGCGGGAACGACACGCTTGAGGGCGGCGCGGGCGCTGACCTGCTCAAGGGCGAGGCCGGGAACGACCTTCTCGATGGCGGCGATGGTGATGACCAGCTGCTGGGTGGCAAAGGCGACGACACGCTGCGCGGCGATGCCGGCCGTGACCTGCTGAGCGGCGAGCTGGGCAATGACTCCCTCGACGGCGGAGCGAATGACGACACGCTCTGGGGCGGCGACGGGAAGGACACGCTGGCCGGAAGCGATGGCGACGACTTCCTGTACGGCGAGGACGATAACGACCAGCTCGATGGCGGCAACGGGAACGACCGGCTCGAGGGCGGCGCAGGCCACGACACGATCACTGGCGGCCAGGGCAACGACAACATCCTCGCCGGTGATGGGAACGACGTGGTGGATGCCGGAGACGGCGACGACTATGTCCATGCCGGCCTGGGTGCGGACCGCATCACAGCCGGCGCGGGCGACGACATCATCCTGGCCGATGACGGGGACGACGTGATCGATGCCGGCCCGGGCCATGACCGGATCTGGGCAGGCGCTGGCGATGACGTGATCATCTACCGGCGCGCCGAGAATGCCGGCCATTCCGACTACGTGGATGCGGGAACGGGGCGCGACACGCTCCAGCTGGAGTTCACGGCCGCGGACTGGTTCGACCTGGCCGTGCAGAACGACCTTGCCGGCTTTCGCGACTTCCTCGCCGGCCCCTACGCCGCCGTCGGCGCTGTTTACGCCTGGTCCAGCATGGGGCTCAGCTCCAGCTCGATCGAGGTCACGGCGATCACGGTGGATGGCATCAAGGTCACCCTGGCCGACGATGCGGTGAGGGCGCGCAACGACATCTTCGACATACGCGAAGACGCGACGATTTCGGCCAATGTCCTTGCCAACGACACGGTTCCTGACCTCGTGCGCCTCGTCACGCTGCTGACTGCCCCGAACCGGGGCACGATGGGCGTGCTTGGGCAGGATGGCAGCTTCACCTTCACCGCGGATTCCGGGCTGCAATCCCTGCGCGAAGGCGAGGTGCGGGACATCGTTTTCACCTACCGCGTTACCGATGCGGATCTGGACACGGGGGACGCGAAGGTCACGCTGCGCGTGACCGGCACGAACGATGCCGCCACCATCTCCGGCGACGCGGCCGGGAATGTGGGGGAGGATGGCACGCAGCTGGCCACCGGCAAGCTCTCCGTCGCCGACCTGGACGCGGGTGAGGCGACCTTCGCCACGCCGGCGAGCTTGGCCGGCACCTATGGCAGCTTCACCTTCAATGCCGGCACCGGCACCTGGACCTACACGCTCGACAATGGCCGCGCCGCCACCCAGGCCCTGCGCCAGGGCGAGGTGGTGACGGATGTGCTGAACCTGGCGTCGCTGGACGGCACGGCCACGCAGGCCGTCACCGTGACGGTGGCGGGCACCAACGACACGGCCAGCATCGGCGGCACGGCCGCGGGCGGCGTGACCGAGGATGCGGCCACCAGGACCACGGGCGGCACGCTGGCGCTGCAGGACGTGGATACGGGCGAGGCGGTGTTCCGCGCGGTGGATCCTGCCGCCCTGGCCGGACGGTACGGCAACTTCACCTTCAATTCAGCGACCGGCGCCTGGACCTATACGCTCGACAACAGCCGGGCTGTCACCCAGAACCTCGACACCCACCAGGGCGCGACCGAGACCCTGACCGTCACCTCCCTCGACGGCACGGCAACCCAGGTGATCACCGTCAACATCGCCGGCACGAATGACGGCCCGGTCCGGATCTCCAACGGCAGCACCGGAACGATCACCGTAGTGGAACGGGCGGATGGCGCCGCGGACGAGAACAGTGGCCAGTTCGTCTTCGCGAACCAGAGGATGAACTTCCGCGACCTGGATTCGGGCGACACGCACACCGCCACAGTGGATCTCGTCAGCGGCCCTGGCCTGGGCCAGGCCACTCTCACCTCGGTCACCCCCTCCTCGGAAAACAGCCTCGGCACGGTCTACTGGTCCTATGCGGTGGACAGCGCGAAGCTGGACAGCCTGCGCGGCGGAGAGGTGATCGAGGAGCGCTACCGCGTGGCGGTGAGCGACGGCGATGCCTCGGCCCAGCAGATCGTGCTGGTGCGCCATGTGGGCGTGAACGATGCAGCGACCTTCGGGGGCGATACCTCCGGCACGGTGCGCGAGGACGGCACCCTGACCACCGGCGGCATCCTGACCACGGCGGATGTCGATCGCGACGAGACCGGCTTCGCCGCGGTCAACCCGGCAGCGCTGGTCGGCGCCTATGGCAACTTCACCTTCGATGCCACGACCGGTGCCTGGACCTATGCGCTCGACAACACCAACCGGCCCGTCCAGTTCCTGAAAGATGGCGAAACGCTGACCGACAGCCTGACCGTGCGCGCCAAGGACGGCACGGCCCAGCTTCTGACCGTGACCATCCAGGGCACCAATGACGGGCCCATCTACACCGGCACCAACAGCACCCCCGGCTTCACCGTGACGGAGCGGCCGGATGGCGCCGGGGACGAGAACAGCGGCGAGATCATCATTGCCGACCGGCGGATGAACTTCCGCGACATGGATGCGGACGATGTCCACACCGCCACCGTGGAGCTCGTCAGCGGCCCCGGGCTGGGTTCGGCCTCCGTCACCTCCATCACCCCCTCCACGAAGAACAGTGTCGGCACGGTCCACTGGGCCTATGCCGTGGATGCCGCGAAGCTCGACAGCCTGGCCGAGGGCGAGGTGGTTGAGGAGAAGTACCGCGTGACGGTCAGCGACGGCGATGCCACCGCCCAGCAGACCGTGCTGGTGCGGCATGTGGGCGTGAACGATGCCGCCATCTTCGGGGGCACCACGGCCCGGACCATCACCGAGGACATGGCGGGCGGCATCCACTCCACCGTGACGGTGAGCGACGTGGATACCGGCCAGGGCGTCTTTGACCCGGCCACCCCGCATCAAGTGACGGCTGGCCAGTACGGCAGCTTCACCTTCAACGGCACCAACGGAAACTGGCTCTATGTCCTCGACAGCACCCGGGCGAGCGTGCAGGGCCTGGTGGCCGGACAGAGCCTGACCGATACCCTCGCCATCCGCTCCAAGGACGGCACCACCCAGAACCTCACGGTCACCATCCAGGGCCAGGACGATGCCGCGGTGTTCGGCGGCGACTTCGCCAAGCACATCCGCGAGGATGCGACCGGGGTGGCTTCCGGCCAGCTCACGGTAACGGATGCCGATGCCGGCCAGACCGGCTTCCGCGCGGCCCTGGCGGGGGATCTCGCCGGGGATTACGGCAGCTTCACCTTCAACAGCGCGAATGGCCGCTGGACCTACAGCCTCGACAGCAGCCTGGGCGTGATCCAGGCCCTCGCCGAGGAAGAGACCCTGACGGACAGCATGACCGTCCGGTCGCTGGATGGCACCGAGACGGAGGTGGTGGTCACCATCATCGGCCGCAATGATCTGGCGGTGTTCGGCGGCGACCTCAGCGGCCATGTCACCGAGGATGATGCCACCCCCTTCTCCGGCGTGGTGACGGTGTCCGACCTGGACAACGGCCCGGACGGTTTCCTGGCCTCGAGCAACGGCAACCTCACCGGGCAATACGGGCGCGCCACCTTCGACAAGGATACAGGCGCCTGGACCTACACCCTGAACAGCGGCCTCGCCGCCGTGCAGGCGCTGGGCGCAGGCCAGACCCTGACCGACAAGGTGCTGATCCGGGCGCTGGACCGCACCACCCAGGATCTCACCGTGACCATCCACGGCACCAACGATGCCGCGATCATCACCGGGGACTTCAACGGGGCGGTAACGGAGGACGCGGTGACCGTCGCCTCCGGCAAGCTGGCCGTAGCGGATGTGGATGCGGGCCAGGCCCGCTTCGCCGAGGTCGATGCCACGGCGCTGGCGGGGGTCTATGGCAGCTTTACCTTCGACGCGCCGACAGGCGCCTGGAGCTACAGCCTGAACAACGCCAGCAGCGCGGTTCAGGCGCTCAAGGCCGGACAGGTCGAGTACGAGACCCTGGCCGTGAAGTCGCTGGACGGCACCACGCAGATTGTCACCGTGGCGGTGGCCGGCGCCAATGACGCGGCCGTGTTCAGCGGCACGTTGGCGACAAGCCTGACCGAAGACCAGAACAGCACCTATGCCACCGCCAGGGTCTTCGATGCCGATACGGGAGAAGGAGCTTTCCAGCCCGCGACGGCAGGGCAGGTGACGCAGGGCACCTATGGCACCTTCACCTTCAACGGCACCACCGGCGCGTGGCTGTACCAGCTGAACAGCGGCCGCGCCGATGTGCAGGGCCTGGCCGCGGGGCAGAGCGTGACCGATACTTTGACCATCCACTCGGCGGATGGAACGGCCCAGGATCTGGTCGTGACCATCCGGGGCGTGAACGATGCCCCGGTTTTAAGCAAGCCGATTTCGGATCAGGCGGCCAAAGAAGGAATGCCCCTTTCCTTCACTGTCCCGCACGACACTTTCACCGACGTGGACAATGGCGATCATCTTGTGCTGTCGGCGACCCTGCTGGACGGATCCGCTCTCCCGTCCTGGCTCAGCTTCGATGGAACGACGTTCAGCGGCACGCCAACTTACAGTTCCGCCGGATCGCTGTCGGTCAGGGTGACGGCTCGCGATCAGGCGGCCGCGGTTGCATCCGACATTTTCGACCTTTCTATCGCAAACACGCCTTATTATATTGGTTCCTACCGCGTATCGGATGGCCCCACCTGGAGCACCAATCCGCCAGTTTACTCGGCCAAACAAGCCGCAGCTCTCATCTTCGGTGGAAGCGCATCGGACTACATCATCTCCGCCTTGCCTTCTCAGGATCCCAGCACAATCACAGGCACTGCCTGGTATGACGGCTGGGGCAAGCCGTGGACGCTGTTTGATGACGATTTCAGGCAGGACGCCGCTCCGGCTGGCTACGAGTATCCTGCCTACGACGCTTGGTCAGCTTATGTCCGGGATCATGTGGATACCTCCAAGATGAACTACGTCTGGCACGTTTGAAACTCAGGCACGTGCATCCCAGTCCGGAAGCCTCCCCGGCCGGGAGGCTTCCACACGGAAGCGCCTCGGCGGCCGCCTGCCCGGCAAACAGGCAGAACGGCCGCCGAGGCGATCCTCCCGCTTTATGAAATCGGGGGCGAAGAAGGGCGCTGATGCAGCTATAAGGCGTGCAAGCGCAGCAGGGCGGCTCGACCGGAAGACGCGGGTGCCCTTTTCACTCGGAATGATGTTCGATGATCCTCATCAGCGGCATCGTCCATCGTAAACCCGAGCTCATCCGGGAACAGATCCTCCTCTACAATGCCGCCATGGGCGGCGAGGCCGCCTGCCACCACATCTTGCATGTCAGCGCGGATGGCGTGCGGGAAGGGCTGTTGCAGAAGCTGGACCTGCCGCACAACGTCACCATCAACCCCACCCATCTCCACACCCGCCGGCCCACCTTCCTGGCCTGCCATGTTTCGAACCTGCTGCACGCCATGCGGGCGGGGATGGCGCACACGCATGTCTACCTGCACACGGAATCCGACATCCCCTATCGCCACGGCCTCGGGGCTCAGATCCGCGCCCATGACCTCGGCCTGGCGGAGCCGGCAGTCTTTCGGCCGGATAAGGCCCGCAGCACCTGGGCGGAACCTGTCGCGGCCGACTGGCGGTTGCGGCGCTTCGTGGAAACAGCCGGGGACGGCAACATCTACACCTCCCGCTACGAGGGCATGTTCGCCGCCCGTGCGCTGATGACCGAGATCCTGGCGCAGATGATGGCTGCCTGGCCGATGGATGAGCATCACTGGCGCGGCGACTACCCATATGAGGAATTCGGCCTGCCCACCGTCACCGCCGCCGTCGTGCGGAACCGGGCCATTCGCCGCACCCGCCACGCCGTCCTCACCACCTCATCCAGCCGCGCCTATGGGCTGAAGGACCGGGAAATGCTGCGGGCCGACAGCATCGCCCTGCTGCAGGCCGAGCCGCCGGAGATTTTCTCCGCCAAATTCGCCCCGCACGACCTGAATTCGCCCGTGCGCGCCTTCGCCCGCCGCTCCCTGGGATTGGAGGAATAGGGCGGCTGGGGGAGCCGGCCATGGCGCCCCCCCTGCCGGGCCGCGCCGCAACCTTTGCGGGCCGTGGCGGTGTGCGGGCCGATCCTGCTGCCGCCGGGCGGGGCATGATGGCAGCGGGGGTGCCGCTCTCCGTTACCCCTCAGGCGCTCCGCAACGCCTCCATGCCGATGGCAGTCAGCCGGTACACGCCGCGCTCCGCCCGCTCGAACCAACCATAGACATTGCGCTGCAGGATTCGCGCCGCATCCGGCGCCGCCGCCCGCAGCTGCTTCACGGGCGCCGGCCCCTCGCGCAGCGCCTCCGCGCAGGTCAGGGCCTGCTGCCGGTAGGCCGTCATGATCGGCCCGCGCGCCGTGCCACCCGGGTTCGGGTCGCCCTTGCGGTTCCGGTGCTCGCGCAGCAGCAGGGCGCGCCGCCTTGGATTGGGGCGGGGACGATAGGCGGTGGGTTCAGCGAGAACCTCGACATTCCTGCCGCCCGCATCCACTGCGAGCAGGCCGAAGCCGAGAAGGCGGCAGAGCTTGTGCACCCGCCTGTCCCGGTCCCTCCCGCGGCGGGAGGCACGGATGGCGAGCCAGACCTCGTCCGCGGCCGCAAGGCGGTCCACGCCCTGCAACAGCAGTTCGAGCGTGAAGCTCATCTTCAGTTCGGTGATGACCAGGAAGGGCGGCTCGCCCGGCCGCAGCGCGACGATGTCGCAGCCGCAGACCTCGCCCTTGGCCTCGTAGCCCAGCGCCTCGAGATGCGCCTTCACCGCCTCGTAGAGCGAGGTTTCCGGCGCGCGGGGCCGCCGCTGCGGCCTGGCGCCCGCGCGCCGGGTGGAAGCGGCCGGAATTACTCGGCCTTGGCGGTCTTGGCGGCCTTGCGCTTCGCCTTCTTGGCGCCGGCCAGGGCCGCGAGCTTCAGCGAGGGGCTCGCCTTGAACTTCACCGTGGCGCCGGCCTTCACGGCCACCTTCTCACCGGTGCGGGGGTTCAGCGCGGTGCGCTTCGGCGTTTCACGCACCGTGAAGGAACCGAAATCGGGAAGGGAGAAGCGTCCGTTTTCGACGATCTCCGACTTGATCGCCGCGATGATGTCGGCGGCCAGCCGGCCGGCGGCCACGCCGGTCATGTCGGCCGACTGCTGGATAACGTCGGTCAGGAACTTCTTCGACACTTTCTCACCTCTTCTCAATCCGGGCCGGGCGGAAGCGCCAAGCGGACCCGAATCCCCCATGGAAACACGGCGCTCTTACGGCGATCCTGCCGCCGCTGTGAAGGGGCACGACGTCAGGCCACCAGTTTCGGCGCGCCGACCAGCCGCCGGACGGCGGCGACGAGATCCTCCGGCCGGATCGGCTTCGTCAGCACGGGGGCGCCGTGATGCCCCGCCGGAGGTTCTCCATAGCCCGTCGCGAAAAGAATGGGCACCCCGCGCGCCACAAGCATGTCGGCGAGCGGAACAACCCCCTGTCCCTGCAGGCTGACATCCAGCACCGCCGCATCGATACGGCCGGCGCGGGTGGCCAGGGCGATCCCCTCGGCGAGGGTCGCGGCGGGGCCGATCACCTGGCACCCGGCCGATGCCAGCGTCTCGGCAGCCTCTATCGCGACGAGCACCTCATCCTCCACCAGAAGGACCCGCGCGTCCTGTATCCCGCCGGTATCGTCCCCATCGGCCGGGGGCGGAGCCAGAGCGGGCGTCACGGGGGATGGGGCCAGGGCCGTGATGGAACCGGCGCCGACACGGATCCGGACCACCAGCCCGGCCGGCTCCCATTCCACCGTCACCGCTCCCTGAAGCTGGTGCCGGACCGTGATCTCGATCAGCCGGGAGCCGAATCCCTTGCGTGTCGGGGCCGCTTCCACGGGCGGGCCGCCACGCTCGGTCCAGACGAGGGAAAGCCCGGAAGCCACCCCGTCCTCCTGCGGAAGGATCCGCCAGTCCAGCATCACCTTCCCCTCCCCGCGGGAAAGGGCGCCATATTTCAGGGAATTCGTGACGAGCTCATGCAGCACCATGGAGAGCGGCTGCACGGCATCGGGCCTCAGCATCACGGGCGGCCCGCGCAGCTCCACGCGCCGCGCGTCTCCGCCGCCATCGCGCCCGGCGACCTCCTCCTCCGCGAGCTCGCGCAGCGAGGCGCCCTCCCACCGGTCCCGCGCCAGCAGGCTGTGGGCACGGGCCATGGCGGAGATGCGGCCCTCGATCGCCCTGCCGAAGGCCACGGGATCGTTCTTGGGGGAGAGCTGCACGAGGGACCGGACCACGGCCATCACGTTCTTCGCGCGGTGGTCGATCTCGCGCATCAGCAGCTGCTGGTGCTGGTCCGCCGCGCGGCGCTCCCGCAGGTCACGCAGGATGACCGAGACGCCGAAGACCCGTCCATCGGCCGCCAGCATCCGCGTCATGGTGATGGCGACCGGGATGCGCTCGCCATCCCTGGCGATGCGGATTGCCTCGCGGTCGCGGATCGTCTCGCCAGCCAGGGCGAGGGGATAGAAGGAGCCCTCCTCGTCCTCGGGCGGCATCAGAAGCCCGGCCCTGGCCCCGACCGCCTCGGCCCCCGTGTAGCCGAACAGGGTTTCCGCCCCCTTGTTCCAGGTCAGGATCCGGCCATCCTCGCCGGACAGGCTGATGATCGCCTCGGGCGCCGAGGTGACGATGGCCGCCAGCCGCGCATTCGTCTCCTCGGCCTGGCGCTGCTCGGTGACATCCTGCATCACCGCGACGGCGCGGCTGGCTTCCCCGCCCGCCCGCTCGGACACGGAGGCGAAGACGCGCAGCCAGCGCACCGTGCCATCCCCGCGCAGCACGCGGTACTCCATGGTGATCTGGCCCGAGCGCCGCAGCCTGGCCATGCCTTCCGCCCCGGTGCGCTCATCCAGCGGGTGGACATGGTCCAGGAGCGCATGGCCGAGCAGCTCACCCTCATCCCGCCCCAGGATGTCGCAGAACCGCCGGTTCACCCGCTCGATCCGGGCATCCCGCGGGTCGATCTGCGCGACCCCCACTGCCGCCGTCTCGAAGATGGCGCGGAACTCGGCCTCGCTGTCGCGCAGGGATCGCTCGCGCACCTCCGTGGCCTCGGCCATGGCATTGAAGGCCGCGGCCAGCCGCGCGAATTCCGAACGCGCATCCCCTGCGGCCGGCAGGCGCGCGGAGGTGTCGCCCGCCCGCCAGCGGCCGGCGGCACGCAGCATCTGGTCCACCGGCCTCCTCACCAGGCTGCGGGCGCCCAGCACCGTCAGGGCCAGGGCGAGGAGGGTGGTGCCCAGCAGCACCAGCGCCCCCCTCCGCTCCGCGCCCGAAACCTCGGCCAGCATCGCGTTCCGATCGAAGCTGACCACGACATGATGCGTGCCGCCGGCGCTGGCGGGCAGATAGGCATAGAAGCGCCGGCGCCCCTCGGCATCCACGGCCTCCTCCACCCCTTCCGTTTCCCGGCCGAGGAAGGCGCGCTCCACCTTCCCGGCCGCCCCTCCCACCTGCTGGCCCTGCCCGGGCCGGATGGCGAGGATGGTGCCCTCGGCGTCGATGATGGACAGCACCGCATGGGCCGGCAGGGGAACGCGCCCGATCTCCTGCGCCAGCCAGTTCAGCCCGATCGCGGCATGCACCACCCCCGCCACCTCGCCCTGGTTGTCCCGGAAGGGCTGCGCGAAATGGAAGCTGCCCTGGCCCGAGGCCCGACCCATGACGAAGCCGCCGACGACGAAGCCGTTCTCCGCGATCGCCCGTTGGAAATAGGCGCGGTCGCCAACATTGTTTCCATAGGCCGTGGGCTGGGCGGAGCAGACCACCTGCCCGTCCAGGGTGGCGGTCGCCAGCACGGCGTAGCGCGGGAAATCGGCCAGGATCCGCTGGAAGAAGGACTGGCACTCCTCCTGGTCCAGCGCCCGCACGGCGCGCAGGTTGCCCAGCGAGGTCAGGAGTTGCCGCGCGCCATCGGCCAGGCGCTGGTGATCGGCCGCCACCAGCCGGGCCAGGCGCAGGGCGTCCTCCCGCACCGCGGCCTCGCGGCTCTGCGAGGTTTCCACGGCTCCCCAGACCAGCGCCGCCAGTGCGGGAAGCAGCGCAAGGCCCACCATCGACAGGAGACGGGACAGGAGGGACATCAGGCCTGATCCAACGCGGGTTCCGGCCCGGCACCGCAGGGGCGGAGACGTGCCGGCGGCTGGAATACCCGCAGAACCGGCTCTGTCACAGCCACCCCGCCGCGGCCGGCACCGCATCGCGGCCAGGGTTGCCCGCGCCTTGCGTTGGATCAAGGCGGCCTTGCGGTCGCCCATGCGAAGGGTCGGGCATGCTGTCCGACTGCCTGCATGGGCTCACCGCGCTGGGTACCGCGGGAATGGCCGCGCTGATGGGGGCGATGCTGCTGGCCGGGCTGGCCGGCGGCGTTACCCATTGCGCGGGCATGTGCGGCCCCCTCGTCATCGCCCAGATTGCCGACGCCCCGCCCGGTGGGCGCCTGGCGCGGATGGCGGGTGCCGTCCTGCTGCCCTATCACGCGGGCCGGCTGTTGGGCTATGGCGCGCTCGGTGCCCTGGCGGGCGGCACGGCGGGCCTGGTTTCCGCCTTCGTCTCCCCTGCCCTGCTGGCCCTTCCCCTGGCCCTGGCCGCGCTGGCCATGCTTGCCCAGGCCTGCGCCCGCCTGCCCCTGCCGGGCTGGGCCCGCCTGCACCTACCGGCGGCGCCCATGCCCGGCTTCGCCATGCTCGGGCGCCTGCTCCGCGCGCCACCCGGCCCGGGTCGCGGCTTCCTGCTGGGCCTCCTGCTCTCCGCCATGCCCTGCGGGCTGCTCTACGGGGCGCTGGCCGGCGCCATGGCCGCGGGAAGCGCCCTGGCCGGCGCGCTCGCCATGGGCGCCTTCGTCATCGGCACCCTTCCCGCCCTGGCCGGCGTGGCGCTGCTGGGCCGCTTCTTCGGGCGGCGCTTCGGGGGCGGGCTTCGCCTGGCCTCGGGCATCGCGCTGGCCGTGAACGGCGCCGCCCTGGCCGCCCTCGCCCTCCGCACGGCCGGGGGGGGTTGATCTCGATCAAGGAAGCCTTCCGCCCGCCGTGGGACCACAGGCGGGTCAACAGGAGTTCCCCATGCCAGAGGGTTTGATCACACAGCCCGTGCCGATAGAGGGGATCGGCATCCGAACGCGCCCGCAGCCCGACTACGTGGACGCGCCGCTGCGCGCCTTCGCGATCGCGACCGTGTTCTGGGGCATCGCCGGCTTCCTGGCCGGTGTCTACATCGCCCTCCAGCTCGCCTATCCCGCGCTGAATCTTGGCCTCGAATACACCAGCTTCGGGCGGCTGCGCCCGCTGCACACCTCGGCGGTGATCTTCGCCTTCGGCGGCAACGCCCTGCTGCTCACCAGCCTCTACGTCGTTCAGCGCACCTGCCGCGCGCGGCTGCTGGGCGGGGAGGACATGGCCTGGTGCCTGTTCTGGGGCTACCAGTTCTTCATCGTCATCGCGGCCACCGGCTACCTGCTGGGCGTGACACAGGGCAAGGAATACGCCGAGCCCGAGTGGTATGCCGACCTTTGGCTGACCGTGGTCTGGGTGGCCTACCTCATCGTCTATGGCGGCACGATCCTGCGCCGGCAGGAGCCGCATATCTACGTCGCCAACTGGTTCTTCCTGGCCTTCATCATCACGGTTGCCGTGCTGCATCTCGGCAACAACGTCGCCATCCCCACCAGCTTCGGTAGCACGAAGTCCTATGGCGCCGCCTCCGGCGTGCAGGATGCGATGATCCAGTGGTGGTACGGTCACAACGCGGTGGGCTTCTTCCTGACCGCGGGCTTCCTGGGGATGATGTACTACTTCATCCCGAAGCAGGCCGAGCGGCCGGTCTACTCCTACCGCCTGTCCATCGTGCATTTCTGGGCCATCACCTTCCTCTATATCTGGGCCGGCCCGCACCACCTGCACTACACCGCGCTGCCGGACTGGGCACAGACGCTCGGCATGGTGTTCAGCATCATGCTGTGGATGCCCAGCTGGGGCGGCATGATCAACGGGCTGATGACCCTGTCCGGCGCCTGGGACAAGCTGCGCACGGATGTCGGGCTGCGTTTCTCGGTCGCCGCCGTCGGCTTCTACGGCATGGCCACCTTCGAAGGCCCAGTCATGTCCATCCGCGCCGTGAACTCGCTCTCGCACTACACGGACTGGACCATCGGCCACGTGCATTCCGGTGCGCTGGGCTGGAACGGCTTCATCACCTTCGGCGTGCTCTACTGGCTCGTGCCGCGCCTCTGGGGCCGCACCAGGCTGTGGTCCGAGCGGCTGGCCGCCTGGCACTTCTGGATCGCGACCCTCGGGATCCTTCTCTACATCACCTCGATGTGGGTGTCGGGCATCATGCAGGGCCTGATGTGGCGCGCCTACGACCATCTCGGCTTCCTCCAGTATTCCTTCGTGGAGACGGTGGCCGCGCTGCATCCCTACTACGTCATCCGCGCCCTGGGCGGCGTCCTCTATCTCACCGGCGCCTTGCTCATGGCCTACAACCTGTGGCGGACGGTGCGCAGCCCGGTGGCGGAGGCGCCCGCCCTCCTCCCCGCCGCGCCTACTCCCCTTTCGGCCGCGGCCTGAGGAAACACCGACCATGTTCGGAATCCGCTTCAACCACGGCACGATCGAGCGGAACCTGCTTCTGCTCGGCGTGCTGACCCTGATCACCATCTCCATCGGCGGGCTGGTGCAGGTCATCCCGCTCTTCACGGTGGAAAGCACGATCGAGCGCGTGGGCGGCATCCGCCCCTACACGCCGCTGGAGCAGGCCGGGCGCGACATCTATGTGCGCGAGGGCTGCTACACCTGCCACAGCCAGATGGTCCGCCCCTTCCGCGATGAGCGCGAGCGCTACGGCCACTACTCCCTGGCCGCGGAGAGCATGTTCGACAAGCCGTTCCAGTGGGGCAGCAAGCGCACGGGGCCCGACCTCGCCCGCGTTGGCGGCCGCTACTCGGACGAATGGCATGTGCTGCACCTGCGCGACCCGCGGCACCTGGTGCCGGAGAGCATTATGCCCTCCTACGGCTTCCTGGACCGCCCGCTGAACTACGCGGATATCGGCCAGCGCCTTGCCGCGCTGCGCAGCGCCGGCGTGCCCTACACGGACGCCATGGTGGCCAATGCCCGCGCCGACCTGGAGGCGCAGGCCCGCCCGGCTGAGGACGGCAGCGCCTTCTCCGCCCGCTATGGCCGCGCCCGCCAGATGGACCCGGACGGCAACGCCAGGTCGATCACGGAGATGGACGCGCTGGTGGCCTATCTGCAGATGCTCGGCACCCTCGTGGACTTCTCCGAGGTGACGCCCGAGCGGCTGCGGCAGCAGTGAGCGGGAGCGCATCATGAGCATCGAGCAGCTTCACAGCCTTCTGCTGACCACCTGGATCGTCTGGTTCTTCTTGCTCTTCGGCGGAATCGTGACCTGGGCCCTGCTGCCCGCACGCCGGGAGAAGTTCGAGCGCGCGCGGCAGATCCCGCTGCGCGAGGCCGAATAGGAGCGCGCCATCATGGCGAACACACCCGAACGCGACGCCGTCACGGACGCCGTCACTGGCACCGCCACCACCGGCCATGAGTGGGACGGCATCCGCGAGCTGAACACGCCGCTGCCGAAGTGGTGGCTCTGGACCTTCTACGCCACCATCGCCTTCGCGGCGCTCTGGGTGGTGCTCTACCCCGCCATCCCCGTCACGGGCGCGACCGGCCTGCTCGGCTACACCGCGCGTGGCGCGGCGGACCAGGACCGCGCGGCCCAGGCCGCCGCGGCCGAGCCGATGCTGGCCCGGCTGCGCGCGGCGGAACCGGCGCAGATCGTGGCCAATGCCGAACTGCGCGCCCATGCCATTGCCGGCGGGCGCGTGGCCTTCGCCAACACCTGCGCCGGCTGCCACGGCGCGGGCGGCCAGGGCGCGCCCGGCTTCCCGAGCCTGGCCGATGACGACTGGCTCTGGGGCGGCAAGCTGGCCGAGGTGGAGCAGAGCATCCGCCACGGCATCCGCGCGCCGGATGACGATGCCTCCCGCACCTCCCTCATGCCCCGCTTCCAGGCGGATGGCATGCTGACCGCGGCGCAGGTGAACGACGTGGCCGAGCATGTGCTCTCCCTCTCCGGCCGCGCCACCGATGCGGCGGCGGCCAGCCGCGGCGCCGGCGTCTTCGCCGAGAACTGCGCGAGCTGCCATGGCGAGCGCGGCGCGGGGAACCGCGAGATGGGCGCGCCCAACCTGGGCGACCAGGTCTGGCTCTATGGCGGGGAGAAGGCGCAGCTCATCCGCAGCATCGCCTTCGGCCGGGGCGGCGTGATGCCGGCCTGGGAGAAGCGGCTGGATGCGGCCACCATCCGCATGCTCACCGTTTATATCCACAGCCTCGGCGGCACGGAGGCCGCGGCACAGTGAGCCGGATCCAGAAGCCCGAGGCCTTCGCGCCGGATGACCGGGAGCAGCCGCTCTACGCCGATCGCGTGCGGGTCTATCCGCAGGCGGTGCAGGGGCCGGTGCGCCGCGCGAAGTGGATCATCCTGATCCTCTGCCTCGGGCTCTACTACCTCGTGCCCTGGCTGCGCTGGGAGCGTGCTCCCGGCCAGCCGGACCAGGCGGTGCTGGTGGACATGGAGCATGGCCGCCTGTTCTTCCTGTGGCTCGAGATCTGGCCGCAGGAGGTCTATTACCTCACGGGCCTCCTGCTGCTGGGCGCGATCGGCATCTTCGCCGCCACCTCGCTCTTCGGCCGCGTCTGGTGCGGCTTCGCCTGCCCGCAGACCGTCTGGACCGATCTCTACATGCTGGTGGAGCGCTGGATCGAGGGCGACCGCAACGCCCGCATGAAGCGCGACCGCAAGCCGCGCTGGAACGCGGCCGACTGGGGCCTGAAGATCGGCAAGCACGCCGCCTGGGTTTTGATCGCGGCCCTCACGGGCGGGGCCTGGGTGATGTACTTCACCGATGCGCCGGGGCTGCTGCGGGACATCCTCGCCCTGCAGGTGCCGATGACCACTCTCGGATTTATCGGCCTTTTCACCTTCACCACCTATCTCCTTGCCGGTTGGGCACGGGAACAGGTCTGCACCTATATGTGCCCCTGGCCGCGCTTCCAGGCCGCGATGCTGGACCAGGACAGCCTGGCCGTGTCCTACCGCGCCTGGCGCGGCGAGCCGCGCGGCAAGGCACGCGGCGCCGGCACGGGCGATTGCGTGGATTGCCGCGCCTGCGTGAATGTCTGCCCCACCGGCGTGGATATCCGCGAAGGGCTGCAGATGGCCTGCATCAATTGCGGCCTCTGCATCGACGCCTGCGATGGCATCATGGCGAAGCTCGGCCGCGAGCGCGGGCTGATCGCCTTCGAGACCGTGGGCAACCTCGCCGCGGCCGGGGCCGCCACGGCCGCCATTCCGCCCGGCCCCGCCCGCTGCGCGCCCGGCATGGCCGCGCGCAAGCCGGCGCAGCTGCTGCGCCCACGCACCTATTTCTACGCCGCCGCCATGGCGCTGATCGGCGGCACCATGCTTATCGGCCTCGCCAGCCGCCATCCGGTGGGGCTGGATGCGCTGCGCGACCGCTCGCCGCTCTTCGTGCGCCTCGCCGATGGCAGCATCCGCAACAGCTACACGCTGAAGATCTCCGAACGCCGCCACAACCCGGACGAGCTGGCGGTTTCCGTCGAAGGCCTGCCACCCGGTTCCAGCTGGCAGGTGCTCGACACCACGCAGGCCGATCCGTCAGGCCGCCCGGTGATCACCACCCGCCCGGATGGCCTGGCCGAGTACCGCCTCTTCGTTACCACCGCGCCGCATGGCCGGCCGGAGGAGGAGAGCACGGCCGTGATCATCCGCCTCCTCTCGCCCGGGGATGGCGCCGAGCGCGCCTCCGTGGGCACCACCTTCCTGAGGCCCCGCCCATGACCGCCCCCGCGACCCTGATGGCTCCCTCCCCCCGGCGCGGACGCTGGATTCCCTGGGCCTTCGTCGGCGCCTTCGCCGTGGTGATCGGCGTGAACGGCGTGCTCATCACCGCCGCCATCAGCACCTATAGCGGCACCACCACCGCCGGCTCCTATGACCGCGGCCGGAGCTATGGCGCGGTGCTGGCCGAGGCGGCGCGGCAGCAGGCCCTGGGCTGGCAGGGCAGGATCACGCGCGAGGGCGGTGCGGTGCGCCTCTCCCTGCACCAAGCCGATGGCATCCCGCTTCCTGCCGACGCGGTGGTGAACGGCACGCTCCAGCGCCCGCTGGAGCGCGCCTCGGTGCCGCTGGACTTCACCCCCGCCGCGCCCGGCAGCTGGCGTGCCGCCGCCGGTATCCCCGCCCCCGGCGCCTGGGAAGCCGTGCTCACCGTCACCCGCGGCACGGACCGGCTGGAACTGCGCGAAAGGCTGGTCTTCCCATGACCGCGCTCCCCGCCACCCTTATGCCTGAGGTCCCGCTCGTCTCGGCCGCGGCCTGCGCGCATTGCGGCGCGCCGGTACAGCCGGGCGGGGGCCGCTTCTGCTGCACGGGCTGCGAGGGCGCGGCCGCCCTCATCGCCGGGCTCGGGCTGGATGCCTTCTATCGGCGCCGGGAGGAGGGCTTCGGCTCCATCCGCCCCACCGCCCTGCCGCCGGTGGACTTCGCCGCGCGCGCCGAGCCCCTGCGCGGCGGCGCGGAGCACCGGCTGGACCTGATGGTGGCGGGGCTGACCTGCGGCGCCTGCGTCTGGCTGGTGGAACAGGCCCTGGCGGCCGATCCGGATGTGCTCGCGGCACGCGCCAGCCTCGCCACGCGCCGCCTGACCGTCACCTGGCGCGGCGGGGCCGGGAAGGCGGAGTCCCTGGCCGGGCTGGTCGCGCGGCTGGGCTTCCAGGTCGCCCCCTGGTCCGCCGCCTGCCTGCGCGCCACCGAGGATGCCGAGGAGAAGGCGCTGATCCGCGCCCTCGGCCTCGCCGCCTTCGGCGCCTCCAACGTGATGATGCTCTCCGTCGCCGTCTGGGTGGGCAGCGACATGGGGGAGGCGACGCGCAGCCTGATGCACTGGCTGGCGGCGCTGGTGGCCATGCCCGTGGTGCTCGTCGCGGGCATGCCCTTCTACCGCTCCGCCATCGCCGCCCTGCGCGCGGGGCGCGTCAACATGGACATGGCCGTCTCGCTCGGCGTCCTTGCCACCACGGCGATGAGCCTGTCGGAAGCGCTCCGCAACGGCCCCTTCACCTGGTTCGACGGCGCCACCGCCCTGCTGGCCCTGCTGCTCGGCGGCCGCGTGCTGGACCGCGCCGCCCGCCGCCGTGCCCGCCAGGCCTGCGCCGAGCTGCTGGCCCTGCAATCCGCCGAGGTCACCCGGCTGGATGCCGATGGCACGCCGCACCGCATCGGCGCCGAGCATCTGCGCCCCGGCGACCGGATCCTGGTGGCGCCGGGCGAGCGCCTTTCCCTGGATGGCGTGCTGGAGGAGGGCGAGGCCCTGCTCGATACCGCCGCGACCACGGGGGAGAGCCTGCCCCGCCGCTTCGCCGCCGGCGCGCCCCTGCCCGCGGGCGCGGTGAACCTCGGCGCCGCCTTGGTGCAGCGCGTGACCGCCGCTGCCTCCGAGGGATCGCTGGCTTCCGTGGCGCGGCTGCTGGAGCGGGCGGAGCAGGCGCGCGGCCGCTATGTCTCCATCGCTGACCGTGCCGCCCGGGTCTATGTGCCCATCGCCCATCTGGTGGCCCTGGCCACCTTCCTGGGCTGGTGGTTCGGCATGGGCGTTTCCTGGCAGGCGGCGCTGGTACCCGCGGTCGCCGCCCTGATCGTCACCTGCCCCTGCGGCCTCGCCATCGCGGTTCCGGCCGTGCAGGTGGTGGCGGTGGGCGCGCTGTTCCGGCGGGGCGTGCTGGTGGGCGCCCCCACCGCGCTGGAGCGCCTGGCCGCCTGCGACGTGGCGGTGCTGGACAAGACGGGCACCCTGACCACCGGCCGCCCGGAGTTGCTGGCCGATGCCGCGCGCCCGGAAGGCGCGCTGCGGGCCGCCGCCGCGCTGGCCGCCAATAGCCGCCACCCGCTCTCCCGCGCGCTGGCGGCAGCCTGCCCCGGCATGCAGGCCGCCACGGGGGTGGAAGAAATCCCCGGCGCCGGGCTGCGGCGTGGCGATGAGCGCCTGGGCAGCGCCGCTTTCTGCGGCGCGGCGGATGCGGAGGAACAGGGGCCGGTGCTGTGGTATCGCGCCTGCGCAGCGGCCGAGCCCGTTGCCTTCCGCTTCGCCGATCCGCTCCGCCCCGATGCCGCCGGGGCCGTGGCCGCGCTGCGCCGCCTGGGCCTGCAGGTGGAACTTCTCTCGGGCGATGCCCCTTCCACCGTGGCCCATGCCGCGCAATCCCTGGGCATCACCGAATGGCGCGCGGGCGTGACACCCACCGGCAAGGCCGCGCGGATCGAGGCCCTGCGCGCCGCCGGCCACCGCCCGCTGATGCTGGGGGACGGCATCAACGATGCAGCAGCCCTCGCCCTGGCCCATGCCTCCGCCAGCCCGGCGGGCAGCACGGATCTCGCGCAGTCCGCCGCCGACCTCGTGCTGCGGGCTGAAGGCCTGTCCGCCCTGCCCGCCGCCATCGCCACCGCCCGCAAGGCGCAGCGCGCGGCACGGCAGAACATCGCCTTCAGCCTGGTCTACAACGTCATCGCCGTGCCGACCGCGATCACCGGCATCGTCACGCCGCTGATCGCGGCGCTGGTGATGGCCTCATCCTCGCTCGCCGTCATCCTCAATGCGCTCCGCGTGGGGCGGGAGGCTTCCCAGTGACCGCGCTCGCCCTTCTCGTGCCGCTCGCCTTCGGGCTCGGCATCCTCGCCTTGCTGTTCTTCGGCTGGACGCTGCGGAACGGCCAGTATGACGACCCCGACGGGGCCGCCAGCCGCATCCTCTTCGACGAAACCCGGGAGAACCCGCCATGCAAGCCCAAGCCTTCCCGCTGAGCCGCGTGCTCACCATCATCCTCTCCGGCCTCCTGGCGCTGCTTGGCCTCTTCGCCGCCTCGCGTGCCACGGATGTCGGCTTCAGCCTCTTCGGCTACGGGCTGATCGTCTTCGGCTATGCCTTCGGCTTCTGGATGCTCAAGCGCGGGCTGGATGCCGCGGAGGAGCAGGCCGGGGAGGCCTGATACCCGCCGGGGCAGGCAGGCGGGCCATGCGGCCCCCTGCGCACCGGGAATTCACCACAGGCGTGGAACTTGCAGGGCGGCTGCCCCCTTTCCCTTCCCGCCTTTGACGGTGAAGCTCGACCCATGCCCCTGCACGTTGCCCTGACGCACCGCACAGCCTACCGCTACGACCGGCCGGTCTCGCTCGGCCCGCAGACGATACGGCTGCGCCCCGCGCCGCATGCGCGCACGCCCGTCCTCTCCTACGCGCTGCGCATCGAGCCGAAGGGGCACTTCGTCAACTGGCAGCAGGACCCGCAGGGGAACTTCCTGGCCCGCGTGGTCTTCCCCGAGCGCGTGACGCATTTCGAGGTCACGGTGGACCTGCTGGCCGACATGGCCACCATCAACCCCTTCGACTTCTTCCTGGAGCCGGAGGCCGAGACCTGGCCCTTCGCCTATGACCCCGTGCTGGAGCAGGAACTGGCACCCTTCCGCCGGACGGAGGCGCCGGGCCCGCTGCTCTCCGCCTTCCTGGCCGAGGTCCCGCGCCATGAAGGCCAGGGAACGGTCAACATGCTGGTGGCCCTGAACCAGAAGCTGCAGCAGCGCGTCTCCTATGTGGTCCGGATGGAGCCCGGCGTCTGGACGCCGGAGGAGACGCTGACGGCCTGCAAGGGCTCCTGCCGCGACAGCGCCTGGGTCCTGGTGCAGTTGCTGCGCCATTTCGGCTTCGCCGCGCGCTTCGTCTCGGGCTACCTCATCCAGCTCGTGGCCGATGTGAAGCCGCTGGAAGGGCCGGAAGGGCCGACCGAGGACTTCACCGATCTTCACGCCTGGTGCGAGGTCTATCTCCCCGGTGCCGGCTGGATCGGCCTCGACCCCACCTCCGGCCTGCTGACCGGCGAGGGCCATATCCCCCTCGCCGCCACGCCGGAGCCCGCCTCCGCCGCCCCGATCAGCGGCATGGTTGAGCCAGCCGAGGCCGAGTTCGGCTTCGAGATGCATGTCACGCGGCTGCGGGAGACCCCGCGCGTGACGAAGCCTTATACCGAGGAGCAGTGGCAGGCGATCCTCGCCCGCGGGCGCGAGGTGGACCGCCTGCTCCAGTCGGGCGATGTGCGCCTGACCATGGGTGGCGAACCCACCTTCATCGCGGCCGACGACATGGACGCGCCGGAGTGGAACACCGCCGCCCTGGGCCCGACGAAGCGCGCCTATGCCGGCCGGCTGATCCGCCGCCTGGCCGCACGCTGGTCCCCCGGCGGCGCCCTGCAATACGCGATGGGCAAGCACTACCCCGGCGAGCAGCTGCCGCGCTGGGCGCTCTTCTCCCATTGGCGGAAGGATGGGGAGCCGGTCTGGCGCAATCCCGCCCGTCTCGCCTCCGACGACGACAGCGGCGATGCCACGGCCGAGGACGCGGCCCGCTTCGCCCGCATCCTGGCGGAGCGGCTGCAACTGGATCCCGGCCTGGTCACCCCGGCCTATGAGGACATCCACTACTTCCTCTGGCGGGAGCACCGCCTGCCCGCGAATGTGCTGGTGGAGGACGCGAAGCTGCGCGACCCGCTGGAGCGCGCGCGCCTCGCCCGTGTCTTCGGCCAGGGGCTTGCCTCCTCCGTGGGCAGCGTGCTGCCGATCCGGCGCGTGATGCAGGATGGCGTGCGGCGCTGGCAGTCCGGCCGCTGGTTCCTGCGGGGCGAGCACTTGTTCCTTGTCCCCGGGGACAGCCCGATCGGCTTCCGCCTGCCGCTGGAAAGCCTGCCCTGGATCTCCGAGGAGGACCGGGCGCGGGCGTTCGAGACGGAGCCCGATCCCTTCGCCCCCAGTGCCCCCCTCCCCTCCCGCGAGGCGCTGGGCCGGGCCGCCGGCCCGCAGGCACAGCCCATCTGCGCCGTCCCGGGCAGGAATGGCGCCGGCGCCGGGCTGAACAACAGCCTCGCCAATGGCGCCGAGGGATTCCGGCCCGTGCACCAGGAACTGCCGGTGGTGGGCCAGAGCGAGCCGGGCGTGGTGCGCACCGCCATGGCGGTGGAGGCGCGCGGCGGCATCCTCCATGTCTTCTTCCCGCCTCTCTACCAGGCGGCGGACTGGCTGGACCTGGCGGCTGCGGTCGAGGCGACGGCGGAGGAAACCGGGCGCAAGGTGGTGCTGGAAGGCTACCTGCCGCCGCGCGACCCCGGCCTGCTCAGCTTTTCCGTCACCCCCGATCCTGGCGTGATCGAGGTGAACCTGCATCCCGCCGCCACATGGGCTGAGCATGTGGCCCGCACGGAGGAATTGTATGATGAGGCGCGCCAGGTCGGGCTCGCCTCGGAGAAGTTCATGCTGGATGGGCGGCATGTCGGCACGGGCGGCGGCAACCATGTGGTGATGGGCGGCGCGACGCCGGCGGACAGCCCTTTCCTGCGCCGGCCGGATCTTCTCAAGTCCCTGCTGGGCTTCTGGCACAACCATCCCAGCCTCTCCTACCTCTTCTCGGGCCTGTTCATCGGCCCGACCAGCCAGCATCCCCGCGTGGACGAGGCGCGGATGGACAGCGTGGCGGAGCTGGAGGTCGCCTTCTCCCAGATCAAGGCTGGCAAGGAGACGCCGCCCTGGCTGGTGGACCGGCTGTTCCGCAACCTGCTGGCGGACATGACCGGCAACACGCACCGGACCGAGTTCAGCATTGATAAGCTCTACGCGCCCGAAACATCCTCCGGCCGCCTGGGCCTCGTGGAATGGCGCGCGGCGGAAATGCCGCCCCATGCGCGCATGTCCGCGGCCCAGGTGCTGCTGCTGCGCTCCGCCATCGCCGCCTTCTGGCGCCATCCCTATGATCGGCGCCTGGTGCGCTGGGGCACGCGGCTGCATGACGAGTTCATGCTGCCCCACTATGTCGCGCAGGATTTCCACGACGCGCTGGAGGAGCTGGCAGGGTTCGGCTGCCCGCTGAAGAAGGACTGGTTCGCCCCGCACCTGGAGTTCCGCTTTCCGCTGATCGGGGAAGTCTCCATCCGCGGCGCCGGCATCGAGCTGCGCCATGCGCTGGAACCCTGGCATGTGCTGGGCGAGGAGCCCGGGGGCGGCGGCACGGTGCGCTACGTGGACAGCTCGACCGAGCGCGTGCAGGTCAAGGTGAGCGGGTGGGTGGAGGAGCGCTTCGTCCTCTCCTGCAACGGCCGCACCGTGCCGCTGGCCGCCACCGAACGCCAGGGCGAATACGTTGCCGGAGTGCGCTTCAAAGCCTGGAACCCGCCCTCCGCCCTGCACCCCACCGTGCCGGCGCAGTCACCCCTGGTGTTCGACATGCATGACCGCTGGACCGGACGCAGCCTTGGCGGGCTGACACACCACGTCTCCCACCCCGGCGGACGCAATTACGAAACCCTGCCGGTGAACGCCAACGAAGCGGAGGCGCGCCGCCGCATCCGCTTCCAGCCCTTCGGGCACACGCCCGGCCCCATGAAGGAGCCGACGCCGGAAGTCTCGCGTGAGGCGCCGCGGAGCCTGGATCTGCGACGGGGAAGAATGTGATGCCGGCTGTCGTCCGCTTCTGACCTGCCGTTTGCCGGAGAGGGCGCTGCCCTCTCCGGACCTCACCCGCCAAGGGCCTGAGGCCCTTGGATCCCCCTTCTGGCTGCCGCGGATACGGTGCAACACGGGGTCTCTGCCCCTGCTCCGGCCCTTGCAGTCGCCTCCGGTCATGGACCGGAGGCGCACCGCCAACCGAACCGCTCCAAACTGCCAAAAGAAGATGATGGTGAGGGGTCCGGGGAGAGGAAGAATTCCTTCTTCCTCTCCCCGGGGCCAAAAGCGCCCGAAGTTCAGGCCGAAGGCGCCCCACCCGAGCGGATGAGGTTATGGATGAAGCCCAGCTTCCCGATCGCCGCCGGCGAGAGCACGAAGGGGTAGAGGTCGGGCTGCCCCATGCTGCGGTTCAGGCTGTTCACCGCGAAGGCCAGGGGCAGCCAGTCGTCGATGATCCGGTTGATGTCCGGTTCCTTGTAGGGGTCGTAGTCGATCCTGGCATGCAGCTCGCCGGTTTTGTCCAGCTTCGGCTGCACGCGCAGGCCGAAGGAGCTGGCGGTCTCCAGCGTGTCCACGATGTGCAGGTAATGCGCCCAGGTCTCGGCGAAATCCTCCCAGGGATGGGTGGTGGCATAGGCGCTGACGAAATGCTCCTGCCAGTCGGCGGGCGGCCCTTCGGCGTAGTGGCGCTGCAGTGCCGCCTCGTAGCTCTGGCTGTCATCGCCGAAGATGGCGCGGCAGGCCTCCAGCTGCCCGCCATCGCGCACCAGCTTGTCCCAGAAGTAATGCCCGACCTCATGCCGGAAATGGCCCAGCAGGGTGCGGTAGGGCTCGCCCATGTTCTTGCGCATCAGCTCGCGCTCGGCGTCATCCGCTTCCTTCAGGGCAATGGTGATGAGGCCGTTGTCATGGCCGGTCATCACCTTCGGGCCGGACGGGTCCGGGGAATCCGCCAGGAAGTCGAAGGCCAGGCCTTCCGGATCGTCGTTGCGGTTGGCGAGCGGCAGGCAGAAGCGGACCAGCGTGTAGAACAGCCGGTGCTTGGCGACTTCCAGCTTCCGCCAGTTCAGCAGGTTCTCCCCCACCGATACGTCCGGCACCAGATGGTTGTGGCGGCACGCGGCGCAGAAGCTTTCCGGCTCATCCGCCGGGATGGCCCAGTTGCACAGATCGAACTCTGCGTTGGAACAGAAGCGCCGGGGCCGGTCGGGCGAGGCAAGGGGCCGCCAGGCATCGCCTTCGGGCTGCATGGCGGAGAGCGTGGCCAGATCGGGCAGGTAGCCGAGCCGGAGCTTGCAGCGCTCGCAATGCGTGTTCTCGAAATACAGCAACTGCTCGCAATTCTGGCAGCGGAACAGGCGCATCGGATGAGCTTTCTAAGGGGGATGTTCTTCGGATGCCCAGAAACGCAACCGATGCGCGTCCGTTTCCCGGGCGCCCGGGGCGCATGGCCTATTGCTTCAGCGCTGGCGGCCTGATGTGCAGGTAGCCCGGGTCAAAGCCTGCAAGATCCTCGAGCGCCTTCCAGTTCAGGACGGTGATGGTGTTCCGGCGCCAGTGAATCAGCTCGTCGCGGCGCAGGTCCTGCAGAACGCGGTTCACATGCACGTTCGAAAGGCCCAGCGCGTCCGCGATATCGCCCTGGGTCACGGGCATCTGGTATGAATGGTCCTCGGCCAGCCCCACCGAGGCGAAGCGCATCGCCATCTCACAGAGAAGATGGGCGATCCGCTCATGCGCCGTCTTGCGCCCCAGCGAGACGAGCCAGGCGCGGAACACCGCGGCGTCGATCAATGTTTCCCGCCAGAAGGCATGGAGCAGGCCGGGATGCTGCTGGGTCAGGCGGTGCAGGTGCTCATGGGGGATGAAGGCGGCCGTCGTGGGGGCCATCGTGCCCACATTGTGGTCCATGGTCTTCAGGTGCAGGGTCTGCAGGTCCGGGATATCGCCTGGCGGGTGGAAGGCCACGATCTGCCGCCGCCCATCCGACAGCAGCATGTAGCGGCACACGAAGCCGCTCAGGATCAGGCAACTGGCCTGTGGCCGGTCCCCCGCGCGAACGATGTCATGCCCTGCCTCGAACTCCCGCAGATGGACCGGCAGTTCCATCAGCGCCTGCCGCTCGGCCTCGGTCAGGTCCGTGATGCTCTCCAGCTTGCGCAGAAGCCTATGCCGTTCCGGCAACTTCTCGATCTGCTCCACGGGACGCTCCTGATCTGCACCATCCCTGGGGACAGGATCGTTGCAGTAAAGATGATACACAGCCCCGGGAAATCCGCCTTCCGTTGCGGATACCCCTGCCAGGGCCCGGAGCCCGAAGCAGGCGCGGCCAGGGCGGCTTCCCGCCGCCCTGGCCGCATTCTTAACCTAAGCAGTGTTTAGGCCGAGACGAAGCGCCCATTCCGGTCCTTCACCGAAACGGGATCGGTTCTAGGCGCTGCGGGCCTGGCTCGCCCGCTGCCCCGCGTCCCGCGCCTTCCGCTCCTCCTCCAGCTCGTTCAGGGAAACGGCCAGGAGAGGAAGGGCATCAGGGTCCTCGGGCACGGCCACGCCCCGAAGCTGCGCCTCGAACAGGGTGCGCTGGCGCCGCAACTCCAGGGCCAGGGGGCCATGGCAGGGGCGGTGGCCACCCGTTGCCTCCAACTCGAACAGGCCGTTGGGGCAGTAGCGGTCATTGTCCCAGCCGAGATGGCTCAGCACGGGGTAGAGGCAGATCCCGCCCACCGGAACGCCAGCCTGCATCGCCGCCCGCACCTCGGCACAGACATAGCGCAGCCAGGGCGCCCGGGGCGGCCCCTCGATGCTCGTCTCCGCCAGGAAGAGGGGCTTGCGGTAGCGGTTCCACGCATCGACGAGCAGTTCCCGGAAGGGGCGGTAGCGGGGATCGCCGGCCTGGATCTTCTCGCCCTGATACTCCCACTGGTTGTTCCAGTAGTAGTTCAGGCCCATCACGTCGAAGCCGTCCTCGGCGCCACCCAGCTCCGGCCAGAACCGGCCGAGCAGGCCATCCCAGCCCTGCCATTGGGAAGCGGTGTAGCCTTCGGCATGGCCCGCATCCTCCGGGCGCAGCGGCACCACGCGGATCAGCGGGTCCACGGCCAGGATGGTGGTGCCCGGCACTGCTTCGCGCGCCGCCCGCGCGGCCCGCAGGGCGGCGCGGATGAGCTGCTGCTTCAGCTCCCCGCCTCGCCCGCGCGCCAGCGGGTTGAAATGCCCCACTTCCGCCCCGGCCCAGGACCAGAAGGAGATCTCGTTCACCGGGCAGATGATGGGTGGCCGCCCCTCCTCCTCCAGCGCCAGGCGCACGAAGGCCGCGGTGTAGCGGGCCAGGGATTCCACGAAATCCTCCGACCAGGGGTCGATGAAGTCGGGATAGCCGTAATGGGCCATGTCCCAGGCCACGCGAACCCCGGCCGCCCGTGCCGCGCGCATCTGCGGCAGCACGCTGGACCAGTCATAGACGCCCCGCGAGGTCTCCACGAGATGCCAGCGCACGCCGTCGCGGGCACCGAGCATCCCATGCGCGGCCAGGGCGGTGAAATCCTCCGTCGCCAATGCGTCATGCCGGGTGGAGGCGACAAGGTCGAGCCGCTTGCCGTCATGGCGCCGATGGGTCGAGCACTCGAAGCCGCCCATGAAGAAGCTGGGGAAGAGCGTTGCCGCTCCTCCCCGGTCGTTCGAGGCCCGCATGTCAGTCCGCCGCCGCGGCGGGAGGCCGCTCCTGCCCGTCGCCCGAGGGAAGCGCCGCCTCGATCCGGCGGAAGGTCGCCAGTGCCTGCGCCACCACCTGGTCCATGTTGTAGTAGCGGTAGGTGGCCAGGCGGCCGACGAACCACACATCCTCCGTGGCATCCGCCAGCGCCTCGTACTGCTTGTAGAGGGCGGCGTTCTCGGGCCGGGGCACGGGATAGTAGGGGTCGCCCTCGGCCGAGGGGAACTCATAGGTGACGCTGGTCTTGGGGTGCACCTGCCCGGTCAGGTGCTTGTACTCGCTCACCCGCGTGAAGGGCACGTCCTCCCCGGGGTAGTTCACCGTGCCGACGGGCTGGAACCACTCCTGATCCAGCGTCTCGTGCTGGAAAACCAGGGAACGGTAGGGCAGCTTGCCGAAGCGGAAGCCGAAATACTCGTCCACCGGCCCGGTCCACACCATGCGGCGATAGGGGATCTTGTCCTTCACCGCGGCGAAGTCCGTTCCCGTCATCACCGTGATGTTCGGATGGTCCAGCATCTTCCGGAACATGGCGGTATAGCCATCGGCCGGCATGAACTGGTGCGTGTCGGTGAAGTAGCGGTCGTCGTTATCCGCGCGCGTGGGCACGCGGGAGGTGACGGACCGGTCGAGCTCCGAGGGATCCAGGCCCCACTGCTTGCGGGTGTAGCCCCGGAAGAAGGTTTCGTAGAGCTTCCGGCCGACGCGGGAGACCACCACGTCCTCGGAGGTGCGGATCTCCGGAACCGGCTCCGCCTGGGCGGAGAAGAAGGCCTCCACCTCATCCTCGGTCGTCAGGCTCAGCCCGTGCAGCCGGTTCACCGTGGTGCGGTTGATCGGCATCGGCACCAGCATGCCATCCGCCACGCGGGCCAGCACGCGGTGCTCATAGGCCCGCCAGCGCGTGAACTGCGACAGGTGCTCGAACACCGCCGCGCTGTTGGTGTGGAAGATGTGCGGGCCGTAGCGGTGGATCAGGATTCCCGCCGCGTCCAGCTCATCATAGGCATTGCCCGCGATGTGATCGCGCCGGTCGATCACCAGCACCTTCTCGCCCCGCACGGAAGCCAGGCGCTCCGCCAGGGTGGCGCCGGCAAAGCCGGCGCCGACAACGAGCCAATCAAACATGGGGCGGCGCCGCCGTGGAGCCGGTCATCACGCGGCTTTGCAGCCCGTCCGCCGGGCGCCGGGCCGCGGCCTGCCCGATCAGCGATCGCATTCGCGCCCAGACGGAATCCCAGGAGATCAGCGCCAGGCGCTCATCGGCCCTGGGCAGCCATTCGGCGCGCGGCTGCCGCATCGCCGCCTCCGCGCCGGCAACCATTTCCTCCGCGGTGGAGGCGATGGTGGCCAGCCCGTGCTCGCCCCAGTCGCGCACCACGTCGGCGATGGGGGTGCACACCACCGGCACGCCAGCCGCCAGGTATTCCGGCGTCTTGGTCGGGCTGATGTAGCGGGTGGATTCGTTCAGCGCGAAGGGCATGAGGCCCACATCCCAGCTGGCCAGGTAGCCCGGCAGCTCATCATGACCCTTCATGCCGAGCCAGTGGATGTTCGGAAGCCGCGGAAGGCTGGCAGGATCGATCTTCACCACCGGCCCGAGCATGACGATGCACCAGTCCGGGCGAAGCTCCGCCACGCGGCGGACCAGATCCAGGTCCATCCGCTCATCCACCACGCCGAACCAGCCCAGGCGCGGGCGCGGCAGCCCCACCTGGTCCGCCGGCTCGCCATGGCCCGGGCGCGTGTTCCGCGCGGGGGCGAAATGCATCACATCCACCCCGCTGGCGAAGAGATGGGTGTGCGGGTGCAGGCCGCGCTTGGCCTCGTACAGGCTGCGGCCACCGGTGAAGACCAGATCCGCGCGCTGCATCAGGCGGCGCTCCAGCAGGCGCAGGCCCGGGGATGCGCCGCGGAAGGCGGAGAGCTCGTCCATGCAGTCATACACGGTGACAACCGGCTGCAGATGGCCGGAGAAGGAGAGGGCCATGGGGGTGTAGTACCAGGCCACCGCGACATCTTCCGTGCCCGAGGGCCCTTCCAGAAGATCGTCCAGCAGGGCGCGCTGGGCGGCATCGGCGCGGACCTCGTCCAGACCTTGCGGCAGGATCGGGGTGGCGACGAGCACGCCCTCATCCGTCAGGCGCAGGTCCATGCGGGGAAGGCCTGCCTCGTCCGGCCGGTGCAGCGGTTCTTCCACGAACAGCACGCGGTGACTGGCTGCCGCACGCGACAGAAGGTGCTGGGGACGCTGGAAGACGAAGTTCCAGCGCAGGTGGGAGAAGCAGACGAGCAGCGGCTTCGACGCCACGCCGTCGGACGGAAACGGAAGAATGGGAGCACTCCTGGTTCTGGTTGGTCCAAAGGGGCAGCCGCCCTGCAGGCGGCCGCCCCGATGCTGGCTAGGCCCCGTTCAACGGGCCGTGGTCCCCATGGCGCCGGACGGCGGGGTTGTGGTGGTCTGCTCCGTCTGCGCGCCCCCATCGGGGCGGGCCGGGGCGAGCTGCGGAACCTCGCCGAGCGGCTTCGAGACCATCGCCTCGAACTGGCCCTTGCCGTCGAGGGAGGGCCCGGTGGTCCAGCGGCCTTCGGGCGAGATGCCGTCCGCGCTGTGGACAAAGAAGGCGTAGGCGAACTCGCCCTTCTCCTGCTCCTGCGGGAAGCTGTTCGGGATGGGAAGCGCGTCGCTGCCGCCCAGCTCCTCGATCACGGCGAGCCATTGCTGCTGGTGCATCGTGTCCCGCGCGATGAGGAAGGAGAGCATGTCCTTCATGCCGGGATCATCGGTCATGCCGTGCAGGCGCACCGCCAGGGCGCGCCCCGTCGATTCCGCGGCCACGTTCGCATACATGTCGGCGGCCAGGTTGCCGCTGGCATAGACATGGCTGGCGTTGAACGGCACGCCGTTGCAGTTCTCCGGCGTGGCGGCCAGGCCGGTTGAGAGGATATGGCGCAGGTTCATGCCGTTCAGCACGGCGCCGGCGATCGGATCGCTGGACACCTGCTCCTGGAAGGAGAGCGGCGCCCCCTCAAGGTTCAGGGCGACGGCGGTCGCCAGCATCTCGACATGGCCGATCTCCTCGGTGCCGGTGTTGAGGAGCATGTCGCGGTACTTCATCGGACCCCGGGCACCCCAGGACTGGAAGAGGTACTGGAGCATGACGCGAATCTCACCCTCGACACCGCCGATCGCCTGCTGCAAGGCGCGGGCGAAGACGGGATTGGGCTTGTCAACGCGAACAGGATACTGGAGGCGAGGCGTCGAGAAAAACATCTAAAGCGCTTCCTTATGCCCTGGCAGGGTTTGCCTGCCTCCTAACTCGACTCTCCTTCCCGAGGTTTCCACGAGCACGCCAACGAGGGCACACGCCGCCTTGACCTGTCCCGCACCGTGGAACATCCCACGCGGCGACGACAAGCCCCGGCCCGCTCACGCTTTGCGGAGAACATGGTCTCCGCCTTCAACAATATGACAATGCCGCACCGACAGCGCATTTAACCCATGTTTAGTTTCATGCCCTTTTCGGAATCTCTGCCACTCATCCAACCGCCCCGTTGATGGCGCGTTCGAAAGGTCTCGGTGGAAGATCCACCAGATCCCCGGAGCACGAGACGAATGAGCGTATTGCGCGCGATGCTGGTCGACCAGCTGAAGGACGCCTACAGCGCCGAGAAGCAGGCGATCCAGGCGATGAAGCGGACGCTTCGCAAGGCCACGGACGAGAAGCTGAAGCAGGGCATCGAGGCCCATATCGCCCAGACCGAGGAGCAGCGCGACCGCGTTGAGCAGGCGCTGGACAAGATGGGTGCCCGCCCCGGCCGCAAGGTGTGCGAGGCGATGCGCGGCCTGGTCGAGGAGGCCACGCATGAGATGGAGGACCAGGAGAAGGGTCCGGTGATGGACCTGGTGATCGTGGCCAGCCAGCAGCGGATGGAACATTACGAGATCGCTGCCTATGGCACCATGGCGGAGCTGGCCAAGGCCATGGGGGAAAAGGAGGTGGCCAGCCTCCTCGCCCAGACCCTCGCCGAGGAGAAGGCGCAGGACGAGGCCCTGACCAAGGTGACGCGTGCCAGCATCCTCCCGGCCGCGCTCAAGATGGAGGCGGAGGAGGGCTAGCCGGAAGGCGGAGCCTCCCCAACTCACCCGAACACTGAGGACCGGAGAAGACTGATGCAGGAAAGTGCCCGCGACATCTACATCACCGGGCTGGTGAATGCCCGTGCGCTGGAAACCCAGGCGATCGAACTGCTTTCGCGGCAGGTGGAGCGCCTGGAGAACTACCCCGAGGTCGAGCAGGCCCTGCGCCGCCACATCACCGAGAGCGAGCAGCAGCGTACCCGGCTGGATGAGATCCTGGAGAGCCTGGGCACGTCCAACTCCAGCGTGAAGGACTTCATCACGGGCCTGATGGGCAACATGGCCGCACTGGCCCACGCGCCCATGCAGGATGAGATCCTGAAGAACACCTTCGCCAACTACGCCTTCGAGCATTTCGAGATCGCCTCCTACAAGGGCCTGCTCGTGCTCGCGGACATGGCCGGCGATGCCCGTGCCCCCACCGCGCTGCGCCAGTCGCTGCAGGAGGAGGAGCGGATGGCGCAGTGGTGCGCCGACAATCTTGAGCCGACCGTGCGCAAGTTCGTGATGCGCGCCGGCCAGGGCTCGACGGCCGGCATCTGAACGGCCTATTCCAGAGTAGCTGCTGCGGGGCGTCCCGCGCTGGTCCTTTCCGGTGAAAGGCCAGCGGGGCGCCCCTTCTTTCTCTGCGCTGGAGGCGTATCGCGCGTGGCCGACGGCTTTGTGCAGGTTTCGCAGGACGCTGAGTCAACCTCCTTCAGGACAGGCCAACAACAGGACGGTGGGGCGGCATCGCTTCCCTGGATCCTGCGCGCGCCGGGCGTGCCCTACTTCACGACCGGGGACGGCGAAGCCTGGACACCGATCGGGCAGAACGACGCCATCACCTGGCCCGAACTGGCCGGGCTGTTCCGGCGGCGGGACCTTGAGAGTGTCGAGCAGCATATCCGGCAGTTGCGCGAGAAGGGCGTGACCTGCCTGCGGCTGATGCTGGAATACGCGCATACCGAGCACCGCTATCTCGAGCGGCCGGCCGGGCGCTTCGTGCCCGCCATGGTGCAGCTCTGGGATGATCTCTTCGCCATCTGCGAGCGCACGGGCATGCGCATCCTGCTGACGCCGCTGGACACCTTCTTCACCTGGATCCGCTGGAGCAAGCACCCCTACAACCAGGCGAATGGCGGCCCCTGCGCGGACCGCACGCAACTGATGATCTGCCCCGCCACGCGCGAGCTCCTGAAGGCCCGCCTGGCCTTCGCGACCGAGCGCTGGGGCGGGAGCGGCGTGATCTTCGCCTGGGACCTGTGGAACGAGATGCATCCGGCCCAGGCGGGCAACCAGCCCAACGCCTTCGCCGAGTTCATCGACGATGTCAGCCCCTTCCTGCGCGACCTGGAGCTGCGGCTGCATGGCCGCGCGCATCTGCAATGCGTCTCCGTCTTCGGCCCCGAGCTGATCTGGAAGCCCTGGATCGTGGAGCCGATCATGCGGCACCCGCTGCTCGACTTCGCGAACAGCCATTTCTACGAGGAAGGCACGATCGACGACCCGCGGGACACGTTGGCGCCCGCCCTCAGCGCCGCGCGCCTGACGCGCGAAGCGCTCGCCGAAATCCGTGACCTCCGTCCCTTCTTCGATTCCGAGCACGGGCCGATCCACGCCTTCAAGGACCGGCACCGGAACCTTCCCGAGGCGTTCGACGACGAGTATTTCCGGCACATCCAATGGGCGCATCTGGCCTCCGGTGGCGCGGGCGGCGGCATGCGCTGGCCGAACCGCCGCCCGCATGTGCTGACCCCGGGGATGCGGGAGGCGCAGAAGGCACTGGCCGCCTTCCTGCCGCGGATCGACTGGCTTCGCTTCCGCCGCCGCAACCTGAACGCGGAGATCGCCGTCGAGGAAGGCGCCGTGCATGCGGTGGGCTGCGGTGACGAGGCGCAGGCGCTGCTCTGGGTCGTGCGCTCCCGTCTCGGGCCGGCGCAAGGTGGGCTGCGCCGCGTGGACGGTGCGGGCGAACTGCGCGCCACGATCCGCGTCCCCGGCCTGGCGCCAGGCCGCTATGCCGCGACGCTCTGGCATACGCGCGCGGGGCAGGAGATCGGCCAGCAGGCGGGCGTGGCGGATGATACGGGCCTGCGCCTGACCCTCACCCTTGCCGGCCCGGATGTGGCCATCGCCATCCGTGCGGCCGGCTGAAGGGCCTCAGCCCGCCCGCGGCATCGGCCAGGTGTCGGAAAGCCTGTAGCCGCCCGGATAGGGATCGGAGGGGTCCAGCATCTGCTGGTGCGTCCCCGTGATCCAGGCCTGGCCGGCGATCACGGGGATGATGGCGGGGCGGCCGCCCAGCTTCGTCTCCTCCGCGATCCGGCAGTGGAAGGTCGAACCGATGATCGAATGGGCGGTGTAGCGCTCCCCGGTCCGCATGCGCCCCTTGGCGTGAAGCACCGCCATGCGGGCGGAGCATCCGGTGCCGGTCGGCGAGCGGTCCACCTTCCCCGGTCGGATCGCCACCGCATTGGCGCCGGTGAGCACCCCGTCCTTCTCCTCCAGCGGCCCCGCCATCTGGCAGAAGGAGATGTGGTTCCAGCCCGGATTGGTCGGATGGGTGAAACCGAGCTGCTCATTGGCGGCGGCGGTGATCCTCACGCCGGTTTCGGCAATGTCGCGCGCCTCGTCCGGCGTGATGGCGAAGCCCAGCGCGCGCGCATCGGTGATGACGAAGCTGTCCCCTCCATAGGCCGTGTCCACGGTGAGGGTGCCGATCCCCGCCACCTCGATCACCGCATCCAGCTTCCCCGCGAAGGACGGCACGTTGCGCACGCTGACGCGCTCCGCCTTGCCGTCGCGGCAGGTGGCGGTCACCTCCACGATGCCGCCGGGCGCTTCCAGCACCAGCCGCGTCTCGGGCTCCTGCATCGGCACGAGCCCGGTTTCCAGCAGCACGGTTGCCACACAGATGGAGTTCGAACCGGACATGGGCGGCGTGTCCGCGGGCTCCATGATGATCCAGCCCGTGCAGGCGCGGGGGTCCTTGGGCGGCACCAGCAGGTTCACATGCCGGAACACGCCGCCGCGCGGCTCGTTCAGCATGAAGTTTCGCAGCACCTCGTCCCGCGCGATGAAGCGGGACTGCTCCCAGATCGTCTCGCCCGGGGGCGGCAGCACCCCGCCCACGATCACGTCGCCCACCTCGCCCTCGGCGTGGCAGGAGACGACATGGATCACCTTTGTGCTCCGCATCGTGCTTCCCTCAGGCCAGCAGGGCTTCGATATCGGCCAGCAGGGCGCGGGAGACGCGCACGCCTCCGGCTTCGGAGCGCCGCCGCGCGGCGTAGCGGCGAAGCGATGGCAGCCGCGCGCCCTGGTCGGTAATGGCCTGGAACATGGCCTCCGCCGCCTGCATCCGTCCCGCCGCGCGGTCGCCCTGGAAGCGCGCGGGGTCGATCGCGAGGATGAGCTCGCCGCCGAGCGGCGCGGCGCCCTTGCCCTCGTCCTTCGCCAGGGATTCGGCGCTGGTCATGTCCCCGATCATCGGGCCCGCGATCAGCTCGATCATGGCTGAGATGGCCGAGCCCTTGTGCCCGCCGAAGGGCAGCATGGCGCCGGCCAGCACCGCCTCGGGCGAGGTGGCCGGGTTGCCCTCGGCGTCGATGCCCCAGTTCTCCGGCAGCGGCTTTCCGGCGCGCCGGTGCAGCTCGATATCGCCGCGCGAGCTGGCGGAGGTGGCGAAGTCGAACACGAAGGGATCCTTGCCCGGGCGCGGCCAGCCGAAGGCGAGCGGGTTCGTGCCGAAAAGCGGCTTCCTGCCGCCCGCAGGCGCCACCCAGGCATGGCTGGGCGTGCAGGCCAGCCCCACCAGCCCCTCGCGCGCCACCGCCTCCACCTCGGGCCAGAGGGCGGCGAAATGCGCGCAATCGTTCAGCGCCAGCGCCGCGATGCCGTTCGCGCGCGCCTTCTCCACCAGCGCCGGCAGCCCCGTGCGGAAGGCCAGCGGCGCGAAGCCGCCGCCCGCCTCCACCCGCACCAGGGCCGGGGCGATGTCCCGCACCACGGGCACCGCATGGGGGTTCACCTTTCCCAGCCGCATGGTGCGCGCGACCATGATGAGGCGGTACAGGCCATGCGATCCGCCTCCGTCGCGTTCCCCGGCGAGGATCGTGTCCCGCACGGCCGGCACATGCGCATCGCCCAGGCCGAGCCCCGTCAGCACGCGCGTGATGAAATCACCCAGTTCCGCCAGCGAGAGGTGCTGCGTGTCATCCATGGCTGAAGCTCACCCCGCATCCGCTGCGCGCCGACGACCTGCATCCTGGCCGGCCGGTCCGCGCGGGAGTTCCGCACAGGAAGGCGCCAGCGGCAAGGCGGGGCGCCTTGCCAGCGGCGGGCCGCGGAAGGACCATCCGGCCATGTTCCGCAACGATGCCCGCGTGATGCTGCACGCAAGCGCCGCCCTGCTGCCCGATGGCTGGGCGCGCGATGTCCTTCTGGCCATCGAGGCCGGGCGGATCGCCGCCGTCACGCCCGGAAGCGCCGCGCCGGCCGGGGCGGAGCGCCACGCCATCCTCGTGCCCGGCCTGCCGAACCTGCATTCCCATGCCTTCCAGCGCGCCATCGCCGGCCGCACGGAACGCCGCGGGCCGGGGGAGGACAGCTTCTGGTCCTGGCGGGACGTGATGTACCGCTCCCTCGGGCTGATAACGCCGGAGGATGTCGAGGCCATCGCCGCCATGGCCTATGTGGAGATGCTGGAATCCGGCTTCACCCGCGTGGGCGAGTTCCACTACCTGCACCACACGCCCGATGGCCGCCCCTATGACGAGCCGGCGGAGATGGCCCAGCGGATCGCCGCCGCTGCCGCGCGGACCGGGCTGCGCCTGACCCTGCTGCCCGTCTTCTACGCCCATGCCGGCTTCGGCGGGCTGCCGCCCACGGAGGGGCAACGGCGTTTCGTCAACGGCCTGGACGGCTTCGCCCGGCTGCTGGAAGGCAGCGCCCGCGCCATCGCCCCGCTGGAAGGGGCCGGGCTGGGCGTGGCACCCCACAGCCTGCGCGCCGTGACGCCGGAGGAGCTGGCGCATGTGGCGGCCCTGCTGCCCGGCCGCCCCGTGCATATCCACGCCGCCGAGCAGCTGCGCGAGGTGGAGGATTGCCTGGCCTGGAGCGGCGCGCGCCCGGTGCAATGGCTGCTGGACCATGCCGGCCCCGATGCCCACTGGTGCCTGGTGCATGCCACCCATATGCAGCCCGAGGAGACATCCCGCCTGGCCCGTAGCGGCGCCGTGGCGGGGCTCTGCCCGGTGACGGAGGCCAATCTCGGCGACGGCATCTTCGATGCGGGCGGCTGGATGGCCACAGGCGGCGCCTGGGGCCTTGGCACGGATTCCAACGTCTCCATCGCCGCCAATGGCGAGATGCGGATGCTGGAATACTCCCAGCGCCTGGGCCGCCAGGGCCGCAACCTGATGGCCGCCTCCCCCGGCGCCTCGACCGGCCGTGCCCTGTTCGACGCCGCCCGGGCCGGCGGGGCACGTGCCCTGGGCGAGCCCACCCCCGAGCTGCGCCCCGGCGCGCCGGCCGATCTCGTCGCGCTGCGCGGCGCCCCCGATGCAGGGAAGGACGAAGCATTGGACCGCTGGATCTTCGCCGAGGCGGACCGGGGCGTGGAGGCCGTGTGGTGCGGCGGGCGGGCCCTGGTGCGCGAGGGCCGGCATGTCGCGCGCGAGGCCGTGGCGGCACGCTACGGGACAAGCCTGAGGCGGCTGCTGGGGTGACAGCGCTTCGCGCGGCCCGGGGTGGCCGGCGCCACCCCGGGCCGCCTTCCCTCAGTTCAGGGTCATCAGCCCCGCATTCCCGCCTGCGGCAGCGGTGTTGGTGCTGACGGACTGCTCCGCCACTAGCAGGTCCAGCGGGTAGCCCTCTCCTTCCAGAAGCGCCTCGGGCGTCAGGGCGAAGATGGGCCGGATGGGGCCATCCAGCGCCGCCACCTGCTGGCCCAGGCGAAGCAGGGCCTCCGCCTCTCCCTCGAACAGCACGGCCGCGCAGCCGGCGGCATCCGCCGTGTCGATGCGCGTGATGTGCTGGCGCAGCAGGGGCGGCAGGCTGGCAATGGCCTCGCCCACCGCGCCGGGCGCGAAGACGCGGGCCGTGTTGCCCGTGGCCAGGGCCGCGCCGATTTGCAGGAACAGGCCGGGCAGGGTGGCGGGGAGGCAGAGCAGCGCGCCACGCCCATGCAGCGTGTAAAGATTGCTCTCCCCGACCGGCCCGGGCAGTTCCATGCGAAGGCCGAGGCGGGATTCGAGCGCCATCATGTCGCAGCGCGCCGCGGCCTCGGCATGGCCCTGGGCCAGCAGCCAGTCCTGCCAGGCACCGAGCACCGGCGCGGGGCTGGAGAGCCGGGGCAAGGGCGGCTGGGCAGGACGGGCGGCGAGCAGGCGGCGCAGATAGAGCGGCCCGCCCGCCTTCGGCCCGGTGCCGGAAAGCCCATGCCCGCCGAAGGGCTGCACGCCCACCACGGCGCCGATCAGGTTGCGGTTGACATAGATGTTGCCCGCGCCCGCCCGGCGGATGACGCGCGCGATGCTCTCATCGATGCGCGAATGCACGCCGAAGGTCAGGCCGTAGCCGGTGGCGTTGACGGAATCGATCAGCGCGTCCAGCTCATCGCGCCGGAAGCGGAGAACATGGAGCACGGGGCCGAAGACCTCGCGCTCCAAATCCGCCAGCTTGCGGATCTCGATGATGGTCGGGGCCACGAAGGTGCCGTTGCGCGCGGCCTCGGGCAGCTCCACCGCCTGCACGGCGCAGCCGCGGCCCCGCATGGCCTCGACATGCCCCTGGATGCCGCGCCGCGCCTCCTCGGTGATGACCGGGCCTATATCGGTGGCGAGGCGATCGGGGTTGCCGACGGAAAGCTCCGCCAGGGCGCCGCGCAGCATGGCCAGCACCCGGTCGGCCACATCCTCCTGCAGGCAGAGCACGCGCAGGGCCGAGCAGCGCTGCCCCGCGCTGTCGAAGGCGGAGGCGAGGACATCACCCACCACCTGCTCCGGCAGGGCGGAACTGTCCACGATGAGGGCGTTCTGCCCGCCCGTCTCGGCGATCAGCGGCACCGGCCGGCCATCGGCGCCCAGGCGCTTCGCCAGCTCGCGCTGGATCAGCCGCGCCACATCGGTGGAACCGGTGAACATCACGCCCTGCACGCGCGCATCCGCGACCAGCGCGGCGCCCACCTTCCCATCCCCGGGCAGGAGCTGCAGCGCGGCGGGCGGCACCCCGGCCTCGCGCAGGATGCCCACGGCCAGGGCGGCGATGAGCGGCGTCTCCTCCGCGGGCTTGGCAAGCACGACATTGCCCGCCGCCAGCGCCGCCGCGACCTGCCCGGTGAAGATGGCAAGCGGGAAGTTCCAAGGGCTGATGCAGGCCACCGGGCCCAGCGGGCGATGCGTGGCGTTGTCGAAGCCATCCCGCACCTGCGCGCCGTAGTAGCGCAGGAAGTCCACGGCCTCCCGCAGCTCGGCGATGGCATTCGCGAAGGACTTTCCTGCCTCCCGCACGATCGGGCCGAGCAGCGCCGGCAGGCGCGCCTCCATCAGGTCGGCGGCGGCCAGCAGGCAGGCGGCGCGCTGGGTGGGCGGGGTGGAAGCCCAGCCCGGCGCGGCCGCGACGGCCTGGGCGATGGCGGAATCCACCACCGCCGGCGTCGCCTCCACCACCTGGCCCACCAGATCCCGGTGATCGGCGGGGTTGCGGACATCGCGCGGCTCTCCACCGGCCTCGCCATCACCCAGCAGGGGCGCGGCGCGGAGCGGGGCCTGGGCCCCGTCGCGCAGCCTGGCCGAAAGCAGGGCGAGGCTCATCTCGTTCGAGAGGTCGAAGCCCGCGCTGTTCGGCCGATCCCCCGCGAAGAGCGCGCGCGGATGGGCGATGCGCGGATGCGGCGCGCCCAGGGGGCCCGCGGCGCGCACGATCTCGGTGGGGTCCCCGATCAGCTCCTCCACCGGCACGGCGGGATCGTTGATGCGGTTCACGAAGGAGGAATTGGCGCCGTTCTCCAGCAGGCGGCGCACGAGATAGGCCAGCAGAGTCTCATGCGTGCCCACGGGGGCGTAGATGCGGCAGGGGCGGTTCAGCTTGTCCGGGCCCACCACCTCCTCATAGAGCGGTTCGCCCATGCCGTGCAGGCACTGGAACTCGTACTGGCCCACATGGAACTCGGCGCCGGCCATGCTGTGGATGCTGGCCAGGGTCTGCGCGTTGTGGGTGGCGAATTGCGGGAAGACCGCGTCGGGCGCGCCCAGCAGCTTCCTCGCGCAGGCGAGGTAGGAGATGTCCGTGTGGATCTTGCGGGTGAAGACGGGAAAGCCATCCAGCCCGTCCAGCTGGGCGCGCTTGATCTCGCTGTCCCAATAGGCGCCCTTCACCAGGCGGATCATCAGCCGGTGGCCGGTGCGGCGGGCCAGATCGATCATCCAGTCCAGCACGAAGGGCGCGCGCTTCTGGTAGGCCTGGACGACGAAGCCGATGCCGTTCCAGCCCGCCAGCTCCGGTGCCTCGCACAGCGCCTCCAGCAGGTCGAGCGAGAGCTCCAGCCGGTCCGCCTCCTCGGCATCGATGTTCAGGCCGATGTCGTAGCGGCGCGCGAGGATAGCGAGGTTGAGCACGCGCGGCAGCAGCTCGCCCATCACCCGGGCGCGCTGGGCACGGGAATAGCGCGGATGCAGCGCCGAGAGCTTGATGGAGATACCCGGCCCCTCATGGATCCCGCGCCCGGCCGAGGCCTTACCGATGGCGTGGATCGCCGTCTCGTAGTCCCGCAGGTAGCGGGCGGCATCCTCCGCCGTGGTCGCCGCCTCGCCCAGCATGTCGTAGGAGTAGCGGAAGCCCTTGGCCTCCATCCTTCGGCTGCGCGCCAGGGCCTCCTCGATCGTCTGGCCGGTGACGAACTGCTCGCCCATCATCCGCATGGCCAGGTCCACGCCACGGCGGATCACCGGCTCGCCACCGCGGGCGATCAGCCGCGTCAGGGCGCCGGTCAGCCCGGTCTCGCTGTTCGTCGTGGTCAGCTTGCCCGTCACCACCAGGCCCCAGGTGGCCGCATTCACGAAGAGGGAGGGGCTGTGGCCGAGATGGGAGCGCCAGTCGCCCCCACCGATCTTGTCCCGGATCAGCGCGTCGCGCGTGGCGGTGTCGGGGATGCGCAGCAGCGCCTCGGCCAGGCACATCAGCGCGATGCCCTCCTGGCTGGAAAGGGAGAATTCCTGGACCAGGCTCTCCACGCCGCTCCGGCCGCCCTTGGCCCGCAGCGCCTCCACCAACCGGCGGGCCAGGGCCCTGGCGCTGGCGGCCTCGGACGGCGGGAGGGCGGCGGCCGGAAGCAGCGCGGCCACGCATTCCTCCTCCGGGCGGCGATAGGCGGCCGTGATGGCATCGCGAAGGCCGGACTGGGGAACCAGTTCCTCAGCAAAGGCCGAGAAGGGTGCGGTTTCTGGGGCCAGATCGATCGTGGCGTGGGACATTGCGTGCCTCCGGACCGGTTGCTGTGAGGCCGCCCATCAGGGCGCAGGCCATCTCCGATCCGCGCACGGATTTTCGCATAAGAAATTTGCGCCGCCAACCGGAAACGACATAAAGTCGCTGCACCGTGCCGCCCGCCCCTGGGCCAGCCGGCGCTAGCCAGGAGGTGGCGATCCATGTCGAGCGCAGCACGCATCCCGCCGCTACCGGCCGAGGGCGGGCTGGGCATGCGTGTGCGCACCCTGCGTGCCGCGGCCCGGTTGACGATCCGGGAGGTGGCGGAGCGGAGCGGCATCGCGATCTCCTCCATCTCCAAGATCGAGAACAACCAACTCTCGCCGACCTATGAGAATATCCTGCGCCTCGCCCGCGGCCTGGGCGTGGACATCGCCGAGCTGTTCTCTGACACCCGCAAGGAAAGCCCGAGGGGCCGCCGCTCCCTTACCCGCGCGGGTGATGGCAAGGTCTACCGGACGCCCAGCTACGCCTATGAGATGCTGTGCACGGACCTTGTCGGGAAGAAGATGATCCCGATGAAAGCGCGGATCCTCGCCGGCTCCGGGACGGATCTCAGCCCCCTGATGACGCATGAGGGGGAGGAGGTGCTGCTCATCCTCTCCGGCGTGGTCGAGCTACGGACCGAGTTCTACGAGCCGGTGATCCTCCGCGCGGGCGACTGCGCCTATTTCGACAGCACCATGGGCCATGTCTGCCTGCTGCATGGTGTGGAGGATGCGGAGGTCTTCTGGGTCTGCTCCAGCAGCGACGTCATCGGCCTGGTGGCCGGCGGACAGGGCTGAGCCCTCAGAACTCCGATCTCAGGGAGAGATAGAAGCGCCGCTCCGCCTTCAGCGCGAAGCTCTGCTCCTGGCGCTGGTGGAGCAGGTTCTCGCCTTCCAGGGCAAGGGTCATGCGGTCCGTGACGTGGTAGGCCAAGCGGGCCGCGACCGAAACATGGTCCTTGCTCCGGACCAGCACGGTCCCCACCTCGTCCACCGTGCGGAATCCCTGGGCCTGGCTCGCATAGCGGCCGAAGAGGTCCAGTTCCACCGGGCCTCCGGACCAGCCGAGCCGGGCCGAGACGAGATGGCGCGGCGAGGCCCGCTTGGGATCCAGCAAGGAGGGCCGGAACTCCGAGGAGACGGAGGCCAGGCGGTACTCGACCCCCCAGTTCACCGCCTCCGCCAACCTTCCCTTCACGGAGAGGTCGAAGCCGGTCGCGCTGGAGCGGCCCAGATTGTACGGGCTGTAGGTCTCGTAGGCGACATCCGGGGGGAAATGCGTGGCTGCCGAAAGGCCACTGCTGAAGCCGCTGTTGCGCTGGTGGAAGACGGTGGCCACGAAGCGCCCGTCGATTACCTCGATCCGCCGGCCATATTCCAGCTGGTAGTCATCCACCACGGTCGGCTTGAGGAAGGGATTGCCGGTGTCCTGGTAGCCGAAATCGGGATAGGAATCCCGCCATCCCAGGTCATAGAGCGTGGGCACCCCCACGCCGCGCGCCGCGCTCAGCCGGATCGTGTCCTGGTCGCTCACCCGCCAGACCAGGCCGAGATTCCAGGCCAGCGTGCCGAACTCGCGGTCGTAATCCGCGCTGCGATAGGGGAAGTCGGGGTTGTCATAGCCCTTCCCGCGCAGCCAGAGATGGTCGTAGCGCAGCGCGACCGTTGTCTCGGCCTGCGGGTCGAAGGCCCAGTTCCACATCACCCCGACGGAGGCGACGCCGTAGCCGACCTCGGAGGCCCCGATATCCATGACGGCGTGCCGGTACTGCAGCGACGGGCGCAGCGTGTGCGCGGCGCCAAGCTTCACCGTGTCGCTCAGCTCCGCCACCGTCACCGAATGGTCCGTCACGAAGGGCGTGGCGGCATAGAGGCCACGGAAGCTGTTCCGGTACAGCTGCCCCTCCACCAGGCCGATCGTGGTGTCAGCCTCCACGCGCCCGCGCAAGCTCCAGATCCGCTTGTCCTCGCGCCAGAACTGGCCGTAATCGGCGAAAGGCGCGCTGATGGTGCGGCCATAGCTGGCATCGATGCTGCCCCGGGCCTGGCTGCCCAGCGGGAAGCGCACCTCCCCCGCCACCTGCGCGCGCGTGGGGTCGCGCCCGGCATCCAGCGCGCCATACTCGAAATCCGTGTAGCCGCGGCCCCAGTTGCGCTCGCCGCGCAGCCCGGCGGAGAGGCGGATGCCGCCCCCCTCCCCCATCGGCGCGCTCGCAACGCCCGAGGCCTCCCGGTACCTGCCCGTGCCCAGGCGGAGCACGGCGCTGGAATGCCGCTCATGCACGGGGTTGCGGGTGATGATGTTGACGACGCCCGCCACCGCGTTGAAGCCGAACAGCGCGCTGTTCGGCCCCTTCACCACCTCGATCTGCCGGATTTCGGAGAGCTGCACCGGGATCGCGTCCCAGGCGGCATAGCCGTAATGGTCCAGATAGACCTGCCGGCCATCCACCAGCACCAGCAGCCGCGGCGTCATCGGCGTGGCATAGCCGCGGATGCCGACGCTGTAGTCCGAGGCGTTGTACTGGTGCACGTCGAGCGAGGTGTAGCGCGCCAGCACGGCGGGGATGTCCCGGGCGCCGGAGCGGCGGATCTGCTCGGCGGTGATGATGTCCATCCCAACCGGCGCATCGGAGGCGCGCTGCGGCTTGCCGGTGGCGCTGGTCGTCACCGGCTCCCCGAACAGCTCCTCCAGCGCCGTATGGTCGATGTCGAGCGCGAGGGCGGGCGAGGCGGCCAGCAGGGCCATGGCGGCGAGCAGGAGGGCGGGGCCGCGCGGGACGGAGCGTTGGCGCCGGGTCACGTCAGCGCTCCTGGATCATCATGCGGAAGGCGGCGGCGAAGCTCACCCCCGCCGCCTCGGCGGCGATGCGGTCCACCACGATCTCCACGCGCGGGCTGGCGCGCACCCGCAGCACCGTCGTCCCGGGTTCCGCCGCTTCCGCGCCGGCGGTGATGGTCACGATTCCCGTGCGGGCCACGGCCTGCGCGATGCGGCCGGCATGGGGCAGCGCCGAATCGGTCAGCAGCAGCGCCACCACCCCGCCTTGCCGCACCTCCCGGACCGCCATCAGCCTCGGGCGCAGCGTCAGGTTCCCGGCACGCAGCCCGTCCCCAAAGCTCGCCGCGACGCGGAGCGCCTGGGCGAGGCCCTCGACCGAGTTCTCGCCGTAGACGATGCCGATCTCGGCCGGGCCGACGGGCGGCTCCTCCAGGAAGGCCAGGGCGCGGACGGCCACCTGCAGGTCCCGCAGACCCGGCTCGGCCCGCCCCGGGCCGAAGATGCCGCCGACCCCCAGACCGATCCCAAGGAGCAGGACGGCCCGCCGCGAGCCGCGGCAACCGGTTCGGAAGCCTGCCCCAAAGAGGCCGGGCCGGTTCCGATAGGACACGCTGACCGCCTCCCGCGAGCCTACCCTCCTGTTCCGTTGGGGCGGCGCCGTTACACTGCCGGGAACGAGCCCGTTCTGCGGCGATTCTGCAACGGTTTTCTTAACAAGATCACAATGACGAGATGTGAATGTTGCAGCCGATCCACTGTTGAGCCTTTGTTCGTTGTTGGAGCGCAGCCTCACCGCGCCCGCATGAGGATGTGACCTTGCCCTGGAGCTTTGCGCTTCCCTCGCTGGACGACGTGGCGCTTCGGCCGGGCGCCACGGAGCCGCATCCCAGGGCACCCAGGGGGATCACCCTCGTTGTCACGGCCCTGGCGGCGCTGGCGGCGCTGCTGATGGCGGCCGCGCTGCCCGTGACCTATTTTTCCGCCTCCCATTACCGCATCCTCGGCGGGCTCGAGGCCAGCGCGCGCCTCCATGCGGCGGAGGTGGTGGAGCTGGCG